>CAWDBV010000008.1:0-76530 GCA_963800705.1 uncultured Solirubrobacterales bacterium | reverse complement strand
CTCTACGTCGGCGGCCTGCGGCGGGTCTACGAGGCGGCGACGTTCGGCGTCCTCGACTCCTACGGCTACAGGCGCCGGGCGGTCCTGGTCGGCGGCGGCGAGCAGGTCGAGGCCGTCGCGCGCGCCCTTCAGGGCAGCCCCCGCACCGCGTACAGGCTCGTTGGCTTCATCTCGCCCGAGCCGAGCGCCGAGGGCGACCTGAAGAGCCTCGGAACCCTCGACGAGCTTCCCAAGCAGGTTGCCGAGCAACGCGTCGACGAGGTGATCATCGCCGACCCCGACTTCCCCGAGAACCGCGCCGTCGAGCTGATCGACTACTGCCACCAGTACGGGGTCACGGTGCGGATCGCCCCGACGACGATGGAGGTGCTCGCCCAGCAGGCAGAGTTCGTTCCCGGAGAGGGCGTGCCCCTGTTCGAGCTCCGCCCGCCGGTCTTCGAGGGTCTCGACTACGTGGCCAAGCGGACCTTCGACATCGTCGGCGCCGCGTTGATGACGCTGGTGCTCTCGCCTTTGCTGCTGGGACTGGTCCTGCTCGTCAAGCTCACCAGCCGCGGCCCGGTTCTGCATCGCAGCATCCGGCCGGGGATCGGCGAGCAGCCGTTCGCGTGCCTCAAGTTCCGCACCATGGAGGAGGGCGCCGAGGACCTGCAGGAGGAGCTCGAGCCGTTGAACGAGTCGTCGGGCGCGACCTTCAAGCTCCGCGACGACCCGCGCGTCACCGGCGTCGGCCGCTTCATGCGCCGCTTCTCGCTCGATGAGCTGCCGCAGCTGATCAACGTGCTGCGCGGCGAAATGAGCCTCGTCGGCCCGCGCCCGCTGCCGCTCCGCGACTTCGGCCGGCTCGAGGACTGGCACCGCCGCCGCTACATGGTGATGCCGGGGATGACCGGCCTCTGGCAGGTTTCGGGCCGCTCCGACCTCGGCTTCGACGACCTCGTCCGGCTTGACTTCCTCTACATCGAGAGCTGGTCGCCGTTCCTCGACCTGACGATCGTGCTGCGTACGATCCCCGCCGTTCTGCGCCGCCGCGGCGCCTACTGAGGCTTTCCGCGACGCAATGAGCGTCGTCGCCCACAAGCCGGCCTGCCGCCGCTGCGGCACCCCGGTCGAGCCGCTCCACAAGTGCCCGAAGTGCGGCCGCCGCTCGATCCTCGCCTTCTTTTTCCCGCGCTGGTCGCGCTGGTAGCGGCGGAGCGGGCGCGCGGCTAGCCTCCCGCGCGTGAGTATCTCCCTGCTGGCCGTGGTCGGGGCGCGGCCCAACTTCGTCAAGATGGCGCCGATCCTTGCGGCGCTCGCCGAGGGCGGCGGCGCCCAGGCGCGGCTGCTGCACACCGGACAGCACTACGACCGGGCGCTCTCGGACGGGTTCATCGAGATCCTCGGCATGCCGGCGCCCGACGCCAACCTCGGGATCGGTTCGGGAAGCCACGCCGAGCAGGACTCGGCGGTGATGGTCGGGGTCGAGGCAGAGCTCAGCGAGCGGCAGGCCGACGCGGTGCTCGTCGCCGGCGACGTCAACTCGACGATGGCGGCGGCGATCGCAGCCTCGAAACTGAACGTGCCGGTCGTTCACGTTGAGTCGGGACTCCGTTCGCGCGACTGGTCGATGCCCGAGGAGATCAACCGGATCGTCACCGACCGCGTATCCGATCTGCTGCTCTGCACCAGCCAGGACGCGGTCGCCAACCTCGCCGGCGAGGGGATCGAGGGCGACGGCGTCTGCCTCGTCGGCAACACGATGATCGACAGCCTGCTGCGGATCCTCGAAGGCGTCGACCGCGAGGCTGTGCTCGAAGCGGGCGGCCTCGAGCGGCGGGGCTTCGCGCTCGTCACCCTTCACCGCCCGGCGGTCGTCGACGACCCCGATCAGCTGCGTCCGGTGATCGAGGTCCTCTCCGAGCTTGCCGGCGAGCTCCCGGTCCTCTTTCCCGCCCATCCGCGGACCGCGGCGCGCCTCGAGGCGGTCGGCCTCGAGCCCGGCGACGGTGTTCGGATGCTGGCGCCGATGGACTACGCCGAGTTCGTCGCCCTGCAGGCCGAGGCGCGGCTCGTGATCACCGACTCGGGCGGGGTCCAGGAAGAGACCTCGGTGCTCGGGGTTCCGTGCCTGACCTACCGCGCAAGCACCGAGCGCCCGATCACGGTCGAGCTCGGCACGAACAAATTGATCGGTGTTGATCCGAAGGCCCTTCGTGATGCCGCAACCGAGGAGCTCGAGCGCCCGCCGCCCGACGCCGCGCCCGAGATCCCGCTCTGGGACGGGCATGCAGGCCCGCGGGCGGCCGAAGCCATCCTCGACCACTACCGTTAGCGCGATGCTGGAGCCCTCTGATCTGGCGCCGGGTTTGATGCTCGGGGAAGGGGTCGATCCCGGCGACGCGCAGATCGGCGCCCACGTCGTCATCCACGCCGGCACCGAGATCGGCAGCGGCTGCACGTTCCAGGACGGCGCCGTTGTCGGCAAGCCGCCGGTGCTTGCCAAGGGCTCGATGGCGGCCGGAAAGAAGACCGGCGCCGCCTCGATCGGCGACGGAGCCGCGGTGCTCGCCGGCGCGGTCGTCTTCGCCGGCGCAAAGCTCGGAGCGGGCGTGATCGTCGGCGACCAGGCCGTGGTCCGCGAGCGCGCCAGCGTCGGCGAGAAGTCGGTCGTCGGCTCCGGCACCGTCGTCGACAACGAGGTCGAGATCGGGGCCCGGGTCAAGGTGCAGACGAACTGCTACGTGACCGCGTTCACAACGATCGAGGACGACGTCTTCGTCGGCCCCGGGGTGACGCTCACCAACGACAACACGATGGCGCGTCACGGCGCCGAGCAGCCGATCGAGGGCCCGACCCTGCGCCGCGCCTGCCGGATCGGCGGCGGCTCGGTCCTCTGCCCGGGGATCGAGGTCGGCGAGGAAGCGTTCGTCGGCGCCGGCGCGGTCGTGGTCGAGGACGTCCCGGCACGCGCGGTCGTCGTCGGCGTGCCCGCGAAGCAGATCCGCGAGGTCGGGGAGGAGGACCTGCTCGAGAAATGGCGGTGAGTGAGAAGACCGAGAAGACCGACTTCAACGAGTACGCGAGCAGCTACCGCGAGGACCTCGAGCGCTCGATCGCCTTCTCGGGCGCGACCGCCGACCTGTTCATCTCCCTGAAGGCGGACCTGCTCGTCGATCTCGTCGCGCGCCAGCTCGGCGACCCGGCCAGGCTCAGCGTCCTCGACGTCGGCTGCGGGGTCGGGGAGACGCACCGCTTCCTCGAGGGACGGCTCGGCGCCCTACACGGCGTCGACATCGCCTCCGAGTCGGTCGACAAGGCGCGCGAGCGCCACCCCTGGGCCGGCTACAGGACCTGCAAGCCGGGCGAGCCGCTTCCCTACGAGGACGGCGAGTTCGACCTCGCGTTCGCGATCTGCGTCGTCCACCACGTGCCGCCCGAAGAGCGAGCCGCGTTCTTCTCCGAGATGCAGCGCACCGTCCGCCCCGGCGGCGTGGTGGCGATCTTCGAGCACAACCCCTTCAACCCGCTGACCAGAAAAGCGGTCAACTCGTGCGCCTTCGACGAGGACGCGGTGCTGGTCACGCGCCGTCGGACCCGGGGGCTGCTGCGAGACGCCGGCCTCGAGCGGGTCGAGGCGCCCTACATCGTCTTCTTCCCGCGTGAGGGCGAGCGGCTGCGCGCGATCGAGCGCCGGCTCGGCTGGCTACCGCTCGGCGCCCAGTACTACGTCGCGGCCCGGAAGGGCTGATCCTCCGCCTTCGGCTCCGGTGGGCCGGCCGGCGGGTGGCGGCGGGCGAGCAGCGTCGCCCCGGCGACGTAGACGATCTCGCCGATGATCGAAATCAGCCGCACCGCGATCGCGATCACCGCGGCTAGCGCGAAGCTGTTGCCGACCGCCGGCTTCAGGACCAGCGCGAAGGCCGTGTCGCGGATGCCGAGGCCCCCGGGAAAGATCACGGTGACAACCGAGGCCGTGTAGCCGAGCGACTGCGCGGCGATCACCGCCGGCAGGTCGTCCCAGCCGAGGTCGAAAACGATCTGGCCGGCGAAGTAGGCGCCGACCCCGTACCCCGCCCACATCACGCCGTAGAGGAGGAGCAATCCGAGCGCGGCGCTGAACGAGAGCAGAGCCGGGAGCGGATCGCGGCCGAGCGCCGCGAGCGCGCGGTTTGCCAGCGGCCCGAAGATCCGCGGGTGCACGGCGACGACGAGCACCGGCGGCAACGCGAGCGCGAGTACTCGCTCGACGTCGTTCAACTCGTTGGTGCTGACAAGGGCGTAGGAACCGAGCAGGGTCGCGGCGGCGAGCTGGAGCCCGGTCTCGTAGACGAGGCTGGCCGCGGTCGTTCGGCGCGGCACCCCCTCGCGCTCGGCGAGCAGCACCCGGCCGACCACCATCAGCAGCGTGCCGGGAACGTAGCGGGCGAGCACCGACTGGCCCCAGACCATCTGGGCGCGGATCGGATTCAGGTTGTGGCCGAGGTCGCGGAGCAGGATGTCCCAGCCCCAGGCGGCGCCGACGTGGACGGCGACGACGATGGCGACTGCGAGCGGCAGCCAGACGATGTCGAACCGGACGTCCTTTTCCTCTAGCTCGCTCCACTGGCTGACGATCGCGATGACGAGGAAGGAGAGGACGAGCAGCCCGAGCCCCCAACGGAGCGCTATCCGCACCCGCGGGCGCCGCGGCTCGCCGCTGCCGACGCTGGCCGCCGCGGTCCCCATTCTGTGCAGCCACCTGTCGCCGGGCTCGCCGCTCTCGCTCACGCGAGCAGGGTAGTGCCCCGCCCGCCATCATCCCGGCCGCGTGAGCCCACGACTCGCCTACGTGATCGGCCGCTACCCGGCGGCCTCGCACGCGTTCATCGAACGCGAGATCTCGGCGCTGCGCGCTCGCGGGGCGGAGATCGAGACGATCTCGATCCGCCCCCCGCACGCCGAGGAGCTGATCACCGACTCTGACCGCGAGGCCGCGGATTCGACCTTCACGGTGCTACCCGCCGGCCCGCTGAAGCTGCTCGGCGCGCACCTCGCGGCGCTCGGCCGCAGGCCGGCCCGCTACTTCGGCACGCTCGCCCACGCGCTGCGGCTCGGCCGCGGCCCCCGCGGCAGGCTCTGGCAGCTCTTCTACTTCGCCGAGGCGGTGGTGGTCTGGCGGCGCTGCCGCGAGCTCGGGATCGAGCACATACACACCCACTTCGCCGACACAGGCACCGACTCGGCGCTGCTCGCCACGCGGCTCGAGCCGGGGCTCACGTTCAGCATCACGGTCCACGGCCCCGACGAGTTCGCCGAGGCCACCGACAACCGGCTCGCCGAGAAGCTCGAGCGAGCGCTGTTCGTGGTTGCGGTAAGCGCCGACGCTCGCGGCAAGGCGGTCGAGGCCGCGGGCTGGGACATCGACGAGAAGATCAGTGTCGTGCGGCTCGGCGTCGACGTCGGGCGCTTCGCTCCGACCGCGGGCGGCGCGACGGCGAATCCGGATCCGGTCGGGGTGCTGTGCGTCGGCAGGCTGGTCGAGCGCAAGGATCAGGCGGCGCTGCTCGAGGCGATCGTCGGCAGCGACGTCCGGCTCACCCTCGCCGGCGACGGTCCCGAGCGCGAAGGGCTCGAGGGGCTCGCGAAGCGGCTCGGGATCTCGGATCGGGTCGAGTTCACCGGCGTCGTCGGCCAGGACGAGGTGCTCGACCTGTATCGGGGTGCTGATGTCTTTTGCCTGCCGAGCCGCTCCGAGGGCCTGCCCGCGGTGCTGATCGAGGCCATGGCGTGCGGCCTGCCGGTCGTCGCGACGCGGATCGACGCGGTAGGAGAGCTGGTCAGCGACTCAGAGGACGGCCTGCTCGTCGAGCCCGGCGACAGCGGGGCGCTCGGCGCCGCGCTGCAGCGGCTCGCCGCCGACCCCGGGCTGCGCGCGCGGCTGGGCGAGGCCGGCCGCGAGACGGTCCGCGACCGCCACGACCTCGACCGCCAGGCGGCCCAGCTCTACGAGCTCTTTGGATCCGCGAACAGCAGCAGCGGCGCGAGCATGAAGCGGGGCGGGAACGACAGCTCGACGTCGTCCTTGTAGCGGTCGATGAAATGGGCGGCGCGCACCGCTCCCTTGAAGCTCTTCGGCAGCCTCGAGCGGGTCACGTCCTGCGCGAGCCTCGCGCTTTCGACAAAGAATCCCTCCGCATTCAACGCCGGGGTGAGCTCGGCGCGGTGGCGGCCGGTCTGCTCGCCGATGTTCTTGAACCAGTGGGTCGCGCCGGCGGGAACCGTGAGTTCGTCGCCAGGGGCGACCTTGACCCGCTCGCGTCCGTTGCGGAACTCGAACTCGCCCTCGAGGATCGTGAACTTCTCTTCCTGGTTCGGGTGCTTGTGGGCCGGGACTCCCCCGCCGGGCTCGACCTCGCAATCGATGATCGCGGTGTCGCCGCGCTTCGACAGCGTCAGCGTGTAGCGCTGGTTGGGGTCATGGACTGTCTTGCTCATCGGGTCTCCAATCCGGGTTGGTTTGCGTTTGCGGCCTCCCGGTGGGCGAGGATCGACCAGATCGCGACGCCGAGCACGGCGAAGCCGACGGTGCCATCCATGAGCACCGAAACGAGCCCCCTGGTGGTGAGCTCGCCGGGCGGCCCCGAGAGGAAGTGGCCGAGGCTGCTGATCCCCGTGTAGGCGTAGCCCACCAACAGGGGATGGGCCAGCGCCAGGTTGCCGCGCTTGTAGAAGTAGATCGCCGCGAGCCCGACCGCGGTGAACAGCGGCCACGAGATCGCGACCACCGCGGCGTTGATCCAGTCCGGTTGCGGGTAGTCGTCGACGTAGATGAAGTTGTCGGTGAAGTGGAACAGCGTCACGACGACGCTGAGCGCTACGACGTTGCGGACGGTCTCGTAGGAGGGGGCTCTCACGGTCCGGCCACCGTAGCATATAAGCTACTCACGGGTAACTTATGGCGGAGACCACGATCAAGCGAAGGATGGCCCCGGCCGACAGGCGCGAGTTGATCGTCGCCGCGGCGGCGGAGCTGTTCGGAGAGCGCGGCTATGCGCGCACGACGCTCGACGAGATCGCCGCGGCGGCCGGGGTGACGAAGCCGGTCCTCTACCGCCACTTCGACTCGAAGAAGGACCTCTACCTGGCGCTGCTCGCGATCCACATGCGCGACCTGCCCACCTTCGCCGACCCGAACGACCCCGAGCTCGAGGAGCACATGCCGCAGGTGCTCGACAATTGGCTCCGCTACGTGAACGAGCACCAGTATGCGTGGAAGATGCTCTTCCGCGACTCGAGCGGTGACGAGGAGATCCGCGCCTTCCGGGCCGCGGTCCACGCGCGGGCGCGGGACGTGATCGCCGAGATGATTCTCGCCCAGCGCGATCGTCTCGAGCTGCGTCCCGAGCTCGCGCAGCCGCTGGCCGAGTTCGTCTCGATGGGGATGGCGAACCTGGCGCTCTGGTGGATGGATAACCCTGAAACGCCACGCTCGGATCTGCTCGAGCTCCTCGACAGGGCCGTCACCGGGCTCGTCGTCGAGGACCGCTGAGCGCCTGGCGCGCGAACCCGGACGCGTTCGAGAGCTGCCAGAGGCCGAGCAGCGCCAGCCGCGAGGGCTTGCGCTCGGCGAGGGCTTGGCGGGCGGCGGAGGAGAGGATTCCCGAGCTCACCGAGGGCGCGAGCTCGAAGCCCTCGCCGCGCTCGGCGCGCAGCTTCCGTTGGATGTAGGTGCCGCGCCCGTAGCCGTAGTGCTGGCGCCAGAAGCCGGCCGCACTGAGCTGGTGCGAATGGCGGACGACGGCTTCGGGCTCGTAGACGATCGTCCCGCCGAGCTCGAGCCAGCGTGTGCAGAGGTCGCGGTCCTCGCCGGCGGCGAGCGCGAAACGCTCGTCGAAGCCGCCGAGCTCGGCGAACGCCGCCGCGGGCATCGCGAGGTTGTTGGAGGCGATGAACCCGGCCTGCGCCGGGTCGGAGTTGTAGTGCTCGTAGACGGCGTCGTTGATCGCCTGGCTGGCGGCCGAGTAGGCGTTATCGGTGAGCGCACTAACGGTCCGCCCGCCGGCGATCGCTCGCTCTCCGACCTTCGCAGCGAGCCTCGCGAGCCACTGCGGCTCGGGCTCGCAGTCGTCGTCGGTGAAGGCGAGCAGCTCGCCCGTAGCCAGGGCCGCGCCGGCGTTGCGAGTCGCCGCGGGCCCGCGCCCCTCGTCGTCCTCGACGACGACCACCTCGAAGTCGGGGTAGTCGAGTGCCTCGATCGCGGCCACGCACCGAGCGAGCTGCTCGGGCCGGTCCCGGGTCGGGACGATGACACTGGCCTTCACCGGCGGCCCCGGACGCAGAGCGGAGGAGCCGCCGTCATGACAAGCCGCTGTGGCTGGCGACGACGCGCTCGGCCTCGGCGCGCGAGATGTGGTCGTTGGCCGCGAGCAGCTCGGCGGCGGCGGCCTTGGCGGCCGAGCGGTCGTAGTCGGTGGCCGGCGGTCGGCTGTGGCGAACCGCGGTTGCATCGACGACCCCGAGCCGCCAGCCGTGCTGCTCGGCGAGCGCCGCCCAATGCAGGCAAAGCCCCCAGCCCATCCCGGCCTCGGGGAACGGCGCCAGCACTCGCCAGGCGCGGCGCGAGATCAGCAGTACGGGGCCGATCTCGACGAACTGGGTCTGGCGCGCCATCGCCGGCCGGCGGCGGTTCACCTCCCAGGCACCGTGGCTGTCGCGCGAGAGCGCGGGCTGGGCGAGGTCGAGGCGCAGCTCCTCGGCGACGCAGAGAAGTCGATCGAGGAAGCGGCGCGGCAGCTCGACGTCGTCGTCGATCAGCAGCACCCAGTCGGCGGCGAGCGGGCTCGCGGTCTCGGCGAGCCGGTTCAGGTTCGCGAACTTGCCACCCTGCATCTCGGTCAGCGCGGTCTCGGCCTCGAGCCTCGGCGCGGTGTCGCCGAGCGAGCCGAGCGCGACCTGGAGGTCGTGGCGGGTTCGACGCAGGCGCTTCACCGCCGCCCTGATCTCGGCCGCGCCGCGATCTGAGTAGACCCCGAGCGCGAGCACGCGCCGCTGCGGCATCCCCTCAGCAACCTTGTCGATCTCGCGGCCGAGCCCGATCGCGAGCTGGCGAGCGGTCAGCACCGCGTCGGCGGCGCGCCCGAAGGCGCGGTCGCGGCGGCGCCGGTAGCCCGAGCCGGGCGGGAACGCGGCGAGCAGCTGGTCGGTCTCTGCCATGCCGCAAGTTTGCCGCCTGCGAAGCTTCGCCGCGATGGGCGTGATGGGATCAGAGATGAAAATTCGGGCGACGATCTGCACCACCCACGATCCCGCCGCCGTGCGGGAGCCGCTCGCTGCCGTGGCCGCGCAGGCCGCTGCGGCCGGCGGCCGCGCAGAGGCGCTGCTCGTCGCCAGCGGCATCGCCGACATCCGGGGCCACGCCCGGCTCGCCGACGAGCTCAGCGCACGCCTGGTCGAGGCCGGACCGGGGCTATCGGTGGCCCGCAACGCCGCGCTCGACGGCGCCGGCGACGACGACGTCGTCGCCTTCATCGATGACGATGCGATCCCGCACCCCGACTGGCTCGAGCGGCTCGCCGCCGCCTGGGACGCCGCGGGGGCCGAGGTCGCCTGCATCGGCGGCGCGATCGTGCCGCGCTGGCAGCGCGATCCCCCGGCCTGGGTCAGCGAGCGGGTCTGGACGTCCTTCTCGCTGCTCGACCGCGGTTCTGAGACCTTCGAGGTCAGCCCTCGCGACGGTGAGGACGTCTGGGGTGCAAACGTCAGCTTCCGCGCCGGGTCGGTGCGCTCGGTCGGCGGCTTCAACCCGGCGCGCGGCCCGTGGCCGGGGTTCCCGCTGTTCGGCGACGAGTCCGACGTCGAGGTCCGCCTCGAAGAGGCCGGGATGAAGATCCTCTACGCGGGCGGCGTCCGGGTCGAGCACCTGATCGACCCCGAGCGGATGACGCTTCGCTCGCTGGCGCGGCGCGAGCGCTGGCGCGGGGTCTCGGCGGCGGTGAGCGGACGCCGCTCGGCAGCCGGCGGGCTGCCGAAGGCACTCAAGGCCGCCGGCGGAACCGCGGTCGCCGTGGCGCGCGGCGACCGCGCCCTCGCCGGCGAGCGCTTCGCGCGGACCTGGCGCGAGGCCGGGGTCGCCGCTTCGCCGCTGTTGGTCCGCCGCCTGCGGTCGAAGGGTTGGCCCGGATGATGGTGGGTTCCTGATGGTGGGTTCCTGATGATGGCTCTCTGATGGCCGTCCTGCTGATCTCCCCCGCCGGCACCGGTGGCTGGCGGGCGAACGAAGAGGCGCTCGCGGCCTCGCTCGAGCGGCTCGGCGTCAAGCACGAGGTTCGCCGGGTCGAGCCGGGCCGGCTCGCCCGGCTGCGGCGCTGGTGGTGGATCGGGGCGCCGCTGGTCGCCCGCCGCGCCCGCCGCGAGCTTCACAGGGCGCTGGACGAGGACGGCCCGGTGCCGGAGGCGGTGATCGCGGTCAACTCGACCGCCGCGATGCGGTTCCCGTTCCTGCGCCTGCGCGAGCTCGAGGTCCCGGTGGCGATCCGGATCGACTGCCCGGCCGGCGAGCAGTACCCCGGCCGCCTTCACGCCCTCCACCGCTGGCTCGAGGGCCGCGCCCTCGGGCGAGCCGATCTCGTGCTGACGATGGGCCCGCGCTCGAGCGAGTCAGTCCGCCCGATCACGGACAGGATCGCCGAGGTGCCGACCCCGATCGCCGCCTCGTTCGCTTCGCGTGCCGAAGCGGCCCCGGTTGTTCCCCAGTCCGTGGTCGCCTACGCGGGGCAGCCCGACGCCAAGGGCCTTGACCGGATCGCCGCCGCCTGGAGTCGGCTCGGCGACCGGCGCGGCAACGCGGTGCTGACCGTGACCGGGATCGACGAGCAGGCCGCGTCGGAATACCTGGCTGGCAAGAAGCTCGATGAGCCCGCCGGCGTCCGCTGGGCGGGGGAGCTGCCGCGCGAGGGCTACCTCGAGATGCTGATCGGGGCGACGGCATTCGTGTCCGCCTCGCGGCTCGAGGGCCACGGGATCGCGCAGCTCGAGGCGCTGGCGGCCGGTGTGCCGCTGGTCACGACGCTGTCGGCCGGCGCTTACGAGGCCGAGCCGCTCGCCCGCGAGCTCGCCGAACAGCTGGTCGTCGGCCCCGAGCCGGACGAGCTCGCTGACGCGATCGAAGCCGCGCTGACGATGCCCCCGGCGCGCCGCGCCGAGTACTCCGAAGCGGCGGCGAAGCTGGTGGCGCCCTACGCCCGCGATCCGGCCGATCAGCTCGCCGGTGCGCTCAACTCGCTCGGTATCAAGACCCGCGCCGCTCGCGCGCCAGCTGGCGCGCGAAAGCGGCGGCAAAGCGCGGGTTGACCCGCGCGTAGCGCGGCACGAGCCGCCGCGGCTCGCTCCCCATCCGGTAGACCCACTCGAGCCCGCGGTCCTGCATCCACTTCGGCGCCTGGCTGCGCCGCCCGGCGATGAAGTCGAACGCCGCTCCGACGCTGACCATTACCGGCGCGTAGGTTCGCGGCCGCAGCCGCGCCATCAGCTTCTCCTGCCGCGGCGTCGAGATCCCGACCCAGACGACGTCGGGCTTGTCGCGGTCGATCATCTCGGCCACCTCGCCGAGCTCGGGGTCGTCGAGATCGTGGAAGGGCGGCACCCAGCCGCCGGCGATCACGAGCCTCGGGTAGCGGCGGGCGATCTCGTCGCGCAGCGCCGAGTGCGCGCTCTCGTCGTGGCCGCCGTAGAGCCAGATCCGGCCTCCCCGCTGCGAGAGACGCTCGCAGCAGCGCTCCATCAAGGTCGGGCCGTAGACGCGGTCGGAGATCTTCTCGCCGAGCGCCCGCAGCGCCCAGACCACCGGCATCCCGTCGGGGACGCAGAGCTCGGCGCTCGAGAGCGCGATCTGCAGCTCGACGTCGTCCTGTGCCTCGACCAGGCCGTGCGCGGAGACCGTGCAGATGAAGCCGCGCTCCTTTTCGGACACCATCTGTTCGATCCGGTCGATCGTTCCCGCGTAGTCGGTGACTGCGATTTCCGTGCCGAGCACGGACCGGGTCGGGATCGTCGCGGGCAAGCCCAGCAAAAGCTACCCTCGCAGCCGCCATGGAAGCCCAACCGAAGACGGTCGAGAAGCGGCTCGACCCTGCCGAAAGCGCCCAGGAGGCGCGCCGCAAGAAGCTCGCGAAAGCCCGGACCGTGATTTCGGTCAAGGGCGTCGACAAGACCTTCCTGATCCCCCATCACCGCCAGTCGACGCTCAAGGAGCGCGTCCTGCACCCCTTCCGCCGTATCCCCAAGCAGGAGGTGCACGCGGCGCGCAACGTCAGCTTCGAGGTCCGCGAGGGCGAGTTCCTCGGCATCGTCGGCCGCAACGGAAGCGGCAAGACGACCCTGCTCACGATGCTGGCCGGCATATATCAACCAGACGAGGGCGAGATCGACGTCAAGGGCCGCATCTCCCCGTTCATCGCTCTCGGTGTCGGCTTCAACATGGAGATGCCTGCGAAGGACAACATCATCATCAACGGGACCCTGCTCGGGCTGCGGCGCTCGGAGATCCTCGAGCGCTACGACGACATCATCAAGTTCGCCGGGCTCGAGGAGTTCACCGAGCTGCGGTTGAAGAACTACTCCTCGGGGATGCTCGTCCGGCTTGCGTTCTCGACCGCGATCCACGTCGACGCCGACGTGCTGCTGCTCGATGAGGTGCTCGCCGTCGGCGACGCCAGCTTCCAGGAGAAGTGCTTCGAGGCCTTCCGGCAGCTGAAGCTGCAGGGCAAGACGATCATCCTCGTAACCCACGCGATGGCCCTGGTGACCCGCTTCTGCGACCGGGCGATCATGCTCGAGGACGGCAAGATCGTCGAGGAGGGGGACACCGAGATCGTCGGCGAGCGCTACCGCGAGTTGACCACAAACGAGCTCCACGCCGAGGTCTCGAAGTCCTCGGAGGTGGGCCGGATCGGCGACGGCGCTGCCCGGGTTCTCGACACCTGGGTCGAGGGGCCGGACGGCAAGCGCAAGAACACCGTTCGGCAAAACGACAAGATCGTGCTCGCCGCCGCGGTCGAGTTCAAGAAGGACATCGAGGAGCCGGTGTTCGGGATCCAGCTTCACCGCGAGAACGGCGAGATCGCCTTTGCCTGCAACACGCTCTGGGACGAGCTCGAGACCCCCGACTTCAAGCGGGGCGAGCGCGTCACCTTCCGGATCAAGCTCACCAACTCGTTCGGCGTCGGCACCTACACGATCAGCCCGGGCGTCTCGCACCGCGAGGGGATCCGGCCGGCGGACATACGCCTCGACTTCAAGAGTTTCAAGGTGAGCGGCAGGTACTGGACCGGGGCCGCCGCCGACCTGCCGCGCGAGATCACCCTCGAGACCGGAACGCCGCCGCTCAGCGAGGCCGGGGACGACGAGTGATCAGCACCGAACAGCGAGAGGAGCTGCGCCGCTTCTGGCAGCTGACGCTGACGATGGCGATCACCGACTTCAAGCTGCGCTATTACGGCAACGCGCTCGGTTACTTCTGGACGCTCGCCAAACCGCTGCTCCTGTTCGGGGTCATCTACGTCGCTTTCACCGAGATCCTCACGATCGGCGATGCGACCCCGCTCTACGCCCCCTATCTGATCACCGCGCTGGTGTTGTTCAACTACTTCCAGGAGACGGTCGGGCAGTCGGTGACCTCGATGGTCAACTACGAGCCGCTGATCCGCAAGGTGCCGGTGCCGCCGCTGGCGATCCCGCTCTCGATCGCGCTGCGCTCGTTCTTCAACCTCTGCCTCAATATGGTCGCGGTGATCTTCTTCCTCGCGATCAGCGGGGTTGAGATCCAGCAGGATTGGATCCAGTTCCCGTTCCTGCTCGGCGCGTTGCTGATCTTCAGCACGGCGGTCGGGTCGCTGTTCGCGAACCTCTACGTCCCGTTCCGCGACATGGGGCCGATCTCCGAGGTCGTCCTGCAGCTGCTCTTCTGGGGCACGCCGATCATCTACACGATTCAGGACGTGCCCTCACAAGGGCTCAGGGACATCCTGATGCTGAACCCGCTCGCGGTGATCATGACCCAGATGCGGCACACGCTGATCGATCCGAACGCGCCCTCGGCGATCGGCGCGATCGGTGGTGCCGAGAAGCTCGTCTTCCCGGCCCTGATCCTCGTCTTCACAGTGGTGGCGAGCATCGCGCTTCACCGCCGCGTCGCCCCGCAGTTGGCTGAGCAGCTCTAGCGGCCACCCCGTGGCCGCGAAACCGTTTACCGGTTGCGAAGCCTGTAGAGCACGGTCGCGAGCAGCGACTTGAAGCGCCGCCTCGCAGGGGGTGCGCCGGTGCCGATCAGCGCCTTGAGCTTGCGCAGCGGCGCGGTGACCCGCCAGCTCACCGATGAGGTGATCGCGTCGAGCGCGACCCGCTCGCCGTAGATCGCCGGCAGGTCGGCGAGCTCCTGTTCGGCCTCGGTGAGCCGCTTGCGCACCTCTTCGAGCTCGTCGCGGGTCTGCTCGTAGCGGCGCCGCTGCTCCCAGAGCTGCTCGTTGTGCTCCCTGACCGCGTGATGGGTTTCGACATCGGCCTTCTGATCGATCGCCGGTCCGATCACGACCGTGTTCGGAACCTCGGGGAGCTCGCCGTCGGATGCGAGCGCGAGCGTGAAGATCTCCTGGCCGGGCTCGATCGCACCCGTCTTGGAGATCTGCGACTCGACCGGCGTGGCGTTGTTGGCGGCGAGCTCGTCGTCGCCGAGGATCGCCGAGGAGGCCCAGGCGTGCTGGCGAACCAGGCGGACGTTTCCCAGCCGGCGCTTGAGCGAATCGCGGAGCTCGTCGGGCACGTACTCGTGGACGTGGTGGGGGTTGCCCTGCGGGAAGACCGAGTGGTTCGGCGAGGAGATCGCTAGCACGCCGCCGTCGGCGAGCACGCGCGTGAGCTCGTCGATCCCGTCCTCGGGACGCTCGAGATGCTCAAGCACCTCGAAGCAGACGATCAGGTCGAAGCTGTCGTCCTCGAACGGAAGGTCGTGGAGGTCGGCGGCCTCGAGGCTGACGTTGTCTGGCATCCGCGGGCGGACCGCGTCGAGCACGTCCTCGGCGAGGTCGACGCCGGTGACCGTCTTCGCGCCTGCTTCGGCGAGCAGCTCGGTGCCGTAGCCGGTCCCGCAGCCGGCGTCGAGGACCCGTTTGCCCTCCGCCTGGGTCGCGATCCAGCGGTAGCGGCCGAGGTGCTCGGCCTCGACCAGCGTGTTGCCGTGCGCGCCGCGGTCAAGGCGCTCGGGATGGCCTTCGCGGTGCCCGCCGAGATCGATCGCCTTCTCCGGGGCCTTCTCGCCGGCCGTCTCGTTCGCGGTCGGTTCCATGGCGCTTACTGTAGGGATGCCTTCACGCCACCGTGCAGGTGGCCCTACGATCCTGCCCGTGACCGAGATCGTCTTCGTTCAGGCGCCGATGCACAACCGTTTCTTCGAGGAGATGGCCTCGGCGTTCAGCCGTGAGCTGCAGCTGCTCGGCGTCAAGACGGCGTTCAGCGACGGGTTTCCGACACCGGAAAAAGGGCGCGCCTACGTCTTGCTCGCTCCCCACGAGCATCTGATCCAGTGGGGGCACAGCGGCGTGCCGGTGCAGCCGCTGGCGCGCACAATCTGCATCTGCACCGAGCAGGCTGGCACCAGCTGGTTCGAGGGTGCAACCCGGATCGCCGCCAAGTCGGGCGCCGTCTTCGACATCAATGTGAGGGGGGCAAAGCTGCAGCGAGAGCGCGGGATCTCGGCGGAGCACCTTCCGCTCGGCTATACCGAGGCCTGGGAGCGGCCCGCCTCCCAGAGCCGCGAGCTCGACCTTCTCTTCCTCGGTGGCGCGACCGAGCGCCGGGTGCGGATGCTCGCCGAGTACGGGTCGATGCTGGCCCGCTTCCGTTCGCAGCTGCTGATGGCCGACACCCAGCTTCCGCAGGTCGACGCGCTGCCGGGGCTTGTGGCGAGGGACGAGAAGCTCGGCCTGCTTGCGCGAACCCGGGTGGTGATCAACCTTCACCGCGGCTGGGAGCCCTACTTCGAGTGGATGCGGGTGCTCGAGGCGATCCATTGCGGCGCGGTGGTGGTCAGCGAGCTCTCGCGCGACTACGAGCCGCTGGTCCCCGGCGAGCACCTTCTCTTCGCCCACCCGGCTTCGATCCATCACGTCGCCGAGCGCCTGCTCACCGACGAGGACGAGCGCCGGCGGATAGCAGCCAGCGCGCTCGACTTCATCAAGGAGCGGATGCCGCTGCGCCGCTCGGCCGAGAAGCTCGCCGCTGCCGCCGAGGAGGTTGCCGACAGGCCGCTGCCCACGGGCTGGAGCGCGACGCGCCGGATCCGCTCGCGGCCGTTCGAGACCCCGCTGCGCGAGATTCTCGCGCCCCCCGGCGGGACCGACAACGGCGTTATGGCGGGGATCATGGCGTTGAAAAAGGCGAGGCTGGAGGCGATGAACCTGCGCCGGCGCCTCGACGGGCTCGCCGCCGAGCGCCACCGCGAAGGCCCGCTCCCCGAGGTGGAGACTGTGAAGTCGAGCCCCGCCCACGCCGAGACCGCCCCGCGCGTCACCGTGATCTGCGCCCTCTACAACCACGCCGGCCACATCGCCGGCGCGCTTGACTCGGTAAAGGACCAGCGCTTCGGCGACTGGGAGCTGGTCGTCTGCGATGACGGCTCCACCGACGGCTCGGGCAAGGTCGTGGAGGACTGGATCGAGGCAAACCCCGAACGCGCGGCGCTGCTCGTCCGCCACCCGGTCAACCGCGGCCTTCCCGCGGCCCGCAACACGGCGGTGGAGAGGGCACGCGGCGAGTACGTGCTCGTCCTCGACGCCGACAACGAGCTCTACCCGAACTGCCTCGAGCGGCTCACAGAAGCGCTCGACAACGATCCCAAGGCAGCCTTCGCCTACGGGATCCTCGAGCAGTTCGACCGAAACGGCCCGGTCGGTCTCTCGGGCTACTTCGGCTGGGAGCCCGAGCGGCTGGTCGAGGAGAACTACATCGACGCGCTGGCGCTGATCCGCCGCGAGACGCTGCAGCAGCTCGGCGGCTACATCGAGGACCGCCGCATCTACGGCTGGGAGGACTATGACCTCTGGTGCCGGGTCGCGGAGGCGGGCGAGCGCGCGGCCCACGTCGCCGAGATCGTCGCCCGCTACCGGCTCTCGGCCGGATCGATGATCACGCTCACCAACCTCTCGGTCGGCGATGCCCGCGAGGCGATCGCCGAGCGCTCGCCGGCGTTGTTCGAAGGGCACAACCTCGCCGATCTCGACCGCCCGCGGCGCGGTGCCGAGAAGGCGCTCGCCTTCATCGCATCGAAGGGCGGGAAGGAGAGCGCGTGAGCGAGATCGTCTTCGTCGTCTCGCCGAAGCAGAACGCCTTCTTCAAGGAGATGGCAGAGCTCTTCTGCGCTGAGATCAACGCCGCCGGCGGCACGGCTTCGATCAGCCTCGAGGGTTTCCCCGACGAGCCCGAGCCCGGGCAGGCGTTCGTGCTCCTGCCGCCGCACGAGTACCGCGCCGTCAACGTCGATCCGATCACCGGGCGCGACAACGGAGCCTGGCCCGGCGACGAGATGCTCGCGCGGACGATCTTCATCACCGCCGAGCAGCCGGGTGGAGAGCACTTCCGGCTCAACGTCGGGGTCGCCGCCGAAGCCGGTGCGCTGTTCGACATCAACATGCTCGCGGTGCGCGCATACCGGCGGATCGGGCTTCCGGTCGAGCATCTGCCGCTCGGCTACTCGACCCACTGGGACCGCTACGACGAGCAACGCGAGCGCGACATCGACGTCTTCTTCCTCGGCACCGCGACCCCCCGTCGGCTCGAGGCGCTCTCCTCGTACTCGGAGGAGCTCAGCCGCGTCCGCACCCGGCTGACGATCTACGACGGTACTCGCCCCAACGTCCCCGGATCGCCGAGCTTCGTCGCCGGCGACGAGAAGTTCGATCTGCTCGCCCGCTCGAAGGTGGTGCTCAACCTGCATCGCGACGTCGATCTCTACTTCGAGTGGCAGCGGGTTCTCGAGACCGCCCACACCGGCGCGGCGCTGGTCAGCGAGCGCTCGACCTTCGTCGAGCCGATGAAGCCGGGGGTCGACTTCCTCGAGGGAGAGGTGCCCGAGCTCGGCCACCTGGCGGTCGAGCTCGCGCTCGACGAGGCGCGCCGCCGGCAGGTCGCGCGCGGCGCCTACGAGACGATCCGCGACCGGATGCCGCTTCGGCGCTCGGCCGAGCGGCTAATGGAAACCGCCGAGCGGCTCCCGGCCGCCAGGCAGCCCCGCTTCCTGCGCTCGAAAGCCTGGGTGGTCGCGAACCGTTTCCAGCGCGCCGCATCGTGGAGGGCCCGGATGACGACCGACCGCGTCTATCGCACCGCGGCGCCCGATCGGGGAGACGGCGGCCGGTGGGTGCTGAACGGCGCGATCAAGGAGCTCCAACTCGATCTCATGGACCTGCAGCGCCGTGCCCGGGCGATGGAGGCCGACATCCCCCCGGATGCCGAGGCCGAGGATGTGAGTCGGAGTCCCTCGTACGACCGGCCCGCTCCGCAGGTAACCGTGATCTGCGCCCTCTACAACCACGCCGGCCACATCGCCGGCGCGCTTGACTCGGTAAAGGACCAGCGCTTCGGCGACTGGGAGCTGGTCGTCTGCGATGACGGCTCCACCGACGGCTCGGGCAAGGTCGTGGAGGACTGGATCGAGGCAAACCCCGAACGCGCGGCGCTGCTCGTCCGCCACCCGGTCAACCGCGGCCTTCCCGCGGCCCGCAACACGGCGGTGGAGAGGGCACGCGGCGAGTACGTGCTCGTCCTCGACGCCGACAACGAGCTCTACCCGAACTGCCTCGAGCGGCTCACAGAAGCGCTCGACAACGATCCCAAGGCAGCCTTCGCCTACGGGATCCTCGAGCAGTTCGACCGAAACGGCCCGGTCGGTCTCTCGGGCTACTTCGGCTGGGAGCCCGAGCGGCTGGTCGAGGAGAACTACATCGACGCGCTGGCGCTGATCCGCCGCGAGACGCTGCAGCAGCTCGGCGGCTACATCGAGGACCGCCGCATCTACGGCTGGGAGGACTATGACCTCTGGTGCCGGGTCGCGGAGGCGGGCGAGCGCGCGGCCCACGTCGCCGAGATCGTCGCCCGCTACCGGCTCTCGGCCGGATCGATGATCACGCTCACCAACCTCTCGGTCGGCGATGCCCGCGAGGCGATCGCCGAGCGCTCGCCGGCGTTGTTCTCAGGCGATCCGGACGAGGGCATGTCCGCGGCCCGCCGCTAGATTGCCGCGGGTGGAGCAGCTCGAGACAAGGCTCGAAGGTCCGGTCCTGATCAAGCCGACCGTCCATCCGGACGAGCGCGGCTTCTTTCACGAGACCTATCGCAAGAACCTCTACGCCGACCTCGGCATCAACGACGAGTTCGTGCAGGACAACCACTCGCGCTCCTCGCAAGGGATCGTCCGCGGCATGCACTTCCAGGTCGGAGACGGGGTCGCGAAGCTGGTCCGCTGCGGGCGTGGCTCGATCGTCGACGTGCTCGTCGACCTCCGCAAGGGCTCGCCGACCTACGGCGAGTGGGAGGCCTACGAGCTCGATGACGAGAACCTGCACGCGATCTATGCGCCGGTCGGCTTCGCGCACGGGTTCTGCGTCACCAGCGAGATCGCCGACGTCCTCTACAAGCAGTCCGCCTACTACGACGGCGAGCTCGAGCGCGGCATCGCCTACAACGACCCTGAGATCGGGATCGAGTGGCCCGACGTCGAGCTGATCCCCTCAGAGCGCGATGCCAGCGCCCCGAAGCTCAGCGAGATCGCCGACGAGCTCCCGTTCGTCTACGCGCAGGCCTGAAAGCCGAAGCCGGCCACCACGCGCGCCGACTCCTCCGCCAGCTTGACGCTGCGCTCGCCCGCGCGCGAGAGCTCCCGAACCCGCTTCTGGCGCGCGAGCTTGGCGGCGCGCCGGATGACCGCCGCGGTCTCGCTCTGCTTTCGCAGCCAGCGGTCGATCAGCGCCGCGTCCGCCGCCGGAGGCGCGATCAGCCGCAACGATGCGATCGATTCATCGAACGCTCTTGCGGCGGCGAGATATTCGCGTGCGGCCGCCTTGAACTTGAGCTTTTTCAGATTCGAGAGCGCGCCCTTGCCGGCAGCGTCGATCTCCTTGGTGGCGACCGCGCATACCGGGTCCGCCTGGGCGACGTATTCGGCGCGCGTCGCGGCAGCGCCCGCGCTCGCCGGAAGCGCGAGCGAGACCACACCGAGTGCGATCGCTGCTCTAGAGAGCCGAGCCAAATTTCTCCACCCGCGGCGTCATTTCCTGCATCTGCTCGAGCCAGCGGATGTTGTAGTGACGGGGGTCGTTCAGCATCTCGTGGTCGTCGACGTCGATCGATTCGAGCAGGTCTGAGACCGCCTGCACGACCGAGCGGTTGGGGATGAAGCCAAGCCCGGCGAGCTTTGCGTTCGAGCACTCGTAGTCACGGTTGATCCCCTCCGGCGCCGGCACCTCCTCGAGCCTCACTTCGCGGCCGAGCAGCTGCACCGATCCCGCGACCAGCATCGCCAGCTCGCGGATCTGGTAATTCGAGTGAAGGACGTTGAAGACCTCGCCGCGCACCTTCTCGGCCGGTGCCTCGAGCAGGCAGATCAGCGCGTCGGCGGCGTCGCGGACGTCGACCAGCGGCCGCCACATCCAGCCGCCGCCGTGCAGCAGCAGCCGCTCGCTGAGCAGCGCGTCCTTGACGAAGGTGTTGACGACGAGGTCGAAGCGCATCCGCGGGCTGTGGCCGTAGACGGTCCCGTTGCGGGTGATCGCCGGGCAGAGCCCCTGGTCGACCAGCTCGAGCAGCTTCTGCTCGCCGTAGTGCTTCGACTCCGCGTAGGCGCCGCGGGGCTCGACCGCCGCGGTCTCGTCGTGCATGCCGGCGGGGATGCCGTCATAGAGGGAGCACGAGGACGCGAAGACGCAGCCGCTCGATTCCCTTGCTGACGCACTCCTGGCCGAGCGTCTCGGTCGCGAGTGCATTCATCTGCCAGTTGGCCGACGGGTCGTACTCGGCGGTCGGGTCGTTGGAGAGGCCGGCGAGGTGGATTACCCCGTCGACGCCGTCGAGGGCCGACGGCGGCAGCTCGCGGACGTCCCCGGTGACGAGCTCGACCCGGTCCTTGAGCCCGGTCAGCGGCTCCTCTCCCCACCACATCGTGTCGAGGATTCGCACCCCGTAGCCGCGCGCGAGCAGCGCCTCGCTGAGCACGCAGCCGATGTAGCCGGCGCCGCCGGTGACCAGCACCAGTTGCCCCTCCTTCGGGGCCTTGGGCGCCAGTCCGTTGCTGCGCCCGTTCATTCCGGGTTGCGGGGATTCCATCGCTGGCGAGGGTACCGCGACGCGGCCGCCTCGAATGCAGGCAGGTGGCCGTTCGTCCGTATCCTTGGGCGTGCATGGCCCAAAAGGCGAAGAGCCAGCAAAAGACAGGCGAGAACGGGTCCGGCGACGGCAAGGTCCCGGACGCGCCGGCCCCGGTCGGCCAGGACGCCCGCTACATCGCGCCGCTCGTCGGTCCCGACGACGAGCGCATCTTCACCGACTCGGGGATCGAGATCGAGTCCGTCTATGAGGAGGGCGATGTCGCACCCGACCTCGAGCAGCGGCTCGGCGAGCCCGGCGACTATCCGTTCACCCGCGGCATCCACGAGCGCATGTACCGCGACCGGCTCTGGACGATGCGCCAGTACGCCGGCTTCGCAAGCCCCGAGGACACCAACGAGCGCTACCGCTACCTGACCGAGCACGGCTCGACCGGCCTCTCGATGGCATTCGACCTCCCGACCCAGCTCGGCCGCGACTCCGACGACCCGCTCTGCCGCGGCGAGGTCGGCCGCACCGGCGTCCCGATCGACACCGTCGAGGACATGCGGATCTGCTTCGACCAGATCCCGCTCGACGGCGTCTCGACCTCGATGACGATCAACGCCCCCGCCGCGATCCTGCTGCTCCTCTACGAGCTCGTCGGCGAGGAGCAGGGCGTCCCGGCGGAGAAGCTCCGCGGCACGGTCCAGAACGACGTCCTCAAGGAGTACATCTCGCGCGGCAACTACATCTACCCGCCCGAGCCGACAATGCGGCTCACCACCGACATTTTCGCCTACTGCGCCGAGAACGTCCCGAAGTGGAACACGATCTCGATCTCCGGCTACCACATGCGCGAGAAGGGCTGCTCGGCGGTCCAGGAAGTCGCCTTCACGCTCGCCAACGCGATCGCCTACGTCGAGGCCGGCCTCGCCCGAGGCCTCGACGTGAACGAGTTCGGCAAGCGGCTCGCCTTCTTCTTCAACTGCCACAACAACGTCTTCCAGGAGATCGCCAAGTTCCGGGCGGTGCGCCGGATGTGGGCGAAGATCATGCGCGAGCGCTTCGGCGCCACCGAGGACTCCGCGCAGCGGATCCGCTTCCACACCCAGACCGGCGGCGTCACCCTCCAGGCCCAGCAGCCAGAGGTCAACATCATCCGCGTCGCGCTGCAGGGCTTCGCGGCCGTCTGCGGCGGAACCCAGTCGCTGCACACGAACGGCTTCGACGAGGCGCTGGCGCTGCCGACCGAGCGATCGGCGCGGATCGCGCTCCGCACCCAGCAGGTCCTGGCACATGAATCCGGCGCAGCTGACTCCGTGGACCCGTTCGCGGGCTCCTACTTCATCGAGTCGCTCACCGACGAGGTCGAGGAGCGCTCCTGGGAGCTGATGGACAAGGTCGCCGAGCTCGGCGGCTCGGTCGAGGCGCTCGACTTCATGCAGAAGGAGATCGAGGAGTCGGCGGCCTCCTACCAGGAGCGCTACCGCACCAAGCAGGACATCGTCGTCGGCGTCAACGAGTACGTCACCGACCAGGTCGACGACGTCGACATCCTCAAGGTCGATCCCGAGTCCGAGAAGCGCCAGCTCGAGCGGCTCGAGAAGTGGAAGGCCAACCGCGACCAGGCCAGGGTCGACGCCAAGCTCGATGAGCTTCGCGGGGTGGCCGAAGCCGACGGCAACCTCCTGCCCCCGATCAAGGAGGCGCTCCGCGAAGGCGCGTCGATCGGCGAGGTCTGCGGCGCGATGCGCGACGTGTTCGGCGAGTACCGCGGGGGAGCTTTCTTCTGAGCGAACATCGCCGGACGCGAAGCCGAGGAGATGTGACGGATGCGGCGCAGGTGCGGCAGGAGCTGAAGAAGGAGCTTGAGAACCCGCCCCACTGGATGTATCCGTGGGACCTCGGGGAGGGAACGGTGGCGCCGATCCACAGCGAGGTGCTGCCGGAGATCCACGCGACCCGGCTGGCGATGCTCGAGCCGGCGGTTCGCGAGGTGCTCGAGGAATCACCCGAGGCCACCGTCATCGACCTCGCCTGCAACGAGGGCTGGTTCTCGCACCAATTGCTCGACTGGGGCGCGAAGAGGGTGGTCGGAATCGACATCCGCGAGGTCAACGTTCGCCGCGCACGGCTCGTCGCCGAGCACCTCGGGGTCGGCCCCGAGCGGCTCGAGTTCCGGACCGCCGACGTATTCGACCTCGATCCCTCTGAGCTCGGAGAGTTCGACGTCGTGCTGCTGCTCGGGCTGATCTACCACCTCGAGGACCCGGTGCGGGCGATGCGCGTCGCGCGCTCGCTCACCGGCCGGCTCTGCGTGGTCGAGAGTCAGCTCACCCGCCAACGCGCACCGGTGGCGTGGGGCAGGGGCAAGACCCACAACGAGTTTGCGCCCGCAAGCTTCGCCGCCTACCCCGAGCCCGACGCCGACGAGAACCCGGTTGCCTCGGCGAGCGGGATCCTGAGCCTGATCCCGAACCGCGAGGCGGTCGAGCAGATGGGAGCGGCGGCCGGCTTCGTCGAGACGAAGATGGTCGAGCCGGGCCCCGACGCACAGAGCTACTACGGGGACGGCGACCGCGGCCTGTTCCTCGCCTGGGCGAAGGACCCGCCGCGCGCTCGAGCCCGACGCCGAGGACACGACCGAAGGGCCCGGCCCCGTACCCGACGGCGCCGGCTCGCGCCTGGGCCGCTTCCGCGACCTGATGCTTGCGCGGCGCGTCCGTTCGAAGCGGCCCCTGCCCTCCCAGCTCGCCGACGAGCTCGAGGCCGATCCCCCGTGGATGTACCCGTGGCGAATCGGCCCCGGGGTGACCGCGCCGATCCACCACGAGATGCTCGCCTCGGTCCACGAAACCCGGCGGGCGATGATCGAGGACCACGTCCGCGAGGCCCTCGCGAGCGGGCTTCCCGCGCCAGCCGCCCCTCCGACCGCCGGAGTCGGAGTGAGACCGCGGGCAATCGACCTCGCCTGCAACGAGGGCTGGTTCTCGCACCGGCTGCTCGAGTGGGGTGCGAAGAAGGTGATCGGGATCGACCTGCGCGAAGTCAACATTCGCCGCGCGCGTCTGATCGCCCACGAGTACGGGATCGACTCCTCGCAGGCGGAATTCCGCCAGTCCGACATCTTCGACCTCCGCCCCGAACAGCTCGGGAAGTTCGATGTCGTGCTGCTGCTCGGCCTGATCTACCACCTCGAGGACCCGATGCGCGCGGTGCGGCTGGCGCGGGCGATGAGCGGCTCGCTCTGCGTCATCGACACCCAGCTCACCCGCCAGGCCGACCCGCTCCCCTGGACCGCGCAGGACGGCGCCGAGAGCGGCAGCTTCGCGGTCCAGCTCGAGAAGGACTCGGTGG
The DNA here is from genome assembly GCA_963800705.1 of uncultured Solirubrobacterales bacterium. Lineage (GTDB taxonomy): Bacteria > Actinomycetota > Thermoleophilia > Solirubrobacterales > 70-9 > CAWDBV01. The sequence continues at coordinate 51,864 of CAWDBV010000008.1, read as the reverse complement.
TCAACCCGCTCGCCTCGGGCCCGGGGCGGATGAGCCTGATCCCGAACCGTGCCGCGGTCGAGGAGATGGCCACCGCAGCGGGCTTCGCCGAGGCCGAGATGCTGACTCCGCCACCGGCGTCGGACGTCCAGTACACGAGCGGCGACCGCGGAGTATTCATCGCCCGCGTCTCGCCTCGGGAGATCTGACCTTGGCCGAGGAGAACGGCAACGAGCAGGTCAGCGCCGAGCGCTTTGTCCCCGACGCCCAGCGCGGCGAGGTGATCGAAGCCGAGCACCTCGCCCGTTACCTCTGGGCGGCCCAGCTGGCGAAGGGGCGCTCGGTTCTGGACGCGGGCTGCGGGATGGGCTACGGGACCGCGATTCTCTCGCGCCGGGGCGCTGGCGGCGCAGGGCATCGACATCGACGCAGACGCCTACAAGGCCGCTCAGGAGCTGTTCGGCGAGCATGCGAAGTTCGGCGGCGGCGACCTGCTCGACCTGCCGACGCCGCGCGACGCGTTTGACCTGGTCGTCTGCTTCGAGGCGCTCGAGCACGTCGCCGATCCCGAGCGCGCGCTCGACGAGCTCCAGCGCGTGCTCGCCCGCGACGGGATCCTCGCCGTCTCGTCTCCCAACCGCGGCGTCTATCCGGCCGGGAACCCGTTCCACCTCAAGGAGTACACGAGCGAGGAGCTCGAGGAGACGCTTCGGAACCGCTTCCCGCACGTGAAGCTGATGCGCCAGGCGGTCTACCTCGGCTCGGTGATCACCGACGACATCGGCTTCGTCGCCGAGGACCCCGAGGTCGAGGTCGCGGCCAGCTTGCGCAAGCTCGAGCCGGCCGCCCCGGGCGAGGAGATGATCACGATCGGGCTCGCCTCCGACGCTCCGCTGCCAGAGACCGAGAACCTTGGCATGGTTACCGGGACGCTGACGCTGAAGGACTGGGTCGAGCAGATCCTCTACTGGTCGGACCGCGCCCGCGGCGCCGAGGCCGAGCTCACCTACTCGCGCGGGCGCGCCGCCCAGGCCGAGCGCCAGCTGGAGCTCGCCGAGGCCGAGCTCGAGGCGCTACGGGCCCGCGGACGCACCTAGCGGGACTCGTCCTTTTCGTCCAAAAGCGCTACTCGGACTGCCCGGCGGCTTCGAGGGCCGTTTCCAGCGACGGATGGGAGTCGATTCTCACCATCAGGCCGTCTCGAAACGTGAAGGTCACCGCGAACTCCAGGTCGAGTTCGACGCCGCTTGATTTGCCGCGCGCCTTGAAGCGAACTACTGCGATCGTCCGATCCGGCCCGGCTTCGACGAATCGCTCGGGGGTTTGCTCGATGGTTTCCCATGTCTCCTCGGTATCCGTGAACCACTGCTGTATGCCTTCGCGTCCACGGTAAACCCGGCCCTCGACCCCCGCGAACCGACTGCGAACCTCGATCGTGGGATCGGTCAATGCCTCGGCAAAAGCTGCCGCCGCCTCAATGTCGCGTGCGTTGATCGCCTTGTATGCCTCGCGGATGACCTCTTCGTGGGCGTGCGACATCCCCCTAGTCAGTCCACCAGTCGCGCCGGCCCTCGACGTCGTCGCGCGGAGACTCGCCGAGATTGGGCGCGCCGATGACGAGGATCTCGAGGCCCTCCGGCCCGGCCTCGTAGCCTCGCCACGTACCGGGGGGGACGCGCACCACGTCCCACTTCTTGAGCTCGACGATCTCGTCGTCGAGCTTCATCCGCCCGCTCCCGCCCACGACCACGTAGACCTCCTCCTGCTGCTTGTGCGTGTGGCCGTACGGAAAGCGATAGTCGGGCGGGACGCGTTGGTAACCCAGTCCGGATCGCTCGAGCTCCAGCGGCCCAGTCGCCAAGCGGAACTCCAGGTCCGGCGAGCCGTCGAAGTTGGACCCGACATCCTCCAGATCCTCCTTGAGGTTCCTGAGCGTGAACGGCACGGCCGCAATCCTACGGTGCCTGGATCAAAGCCCCCACTTGCGGGTGAAGCGGGTCTGGGCCTCGACCCAGTCCTCGGGCTCGGTCATCGCGCGGATCTCGTGGTGGTGGATGACCTCTATGTCGGCAACGGCCACACGTAGTCCAGCGGCGCGCGCCGTGAAGCAGATTTCAGCGTCGTAGCCGTGGAAGCTCGGGCCGAGCGACTCGTCGAAGCGGATCGTCCGCACCGCGACCGGGCTCAGCATCAGGATCAGCCCGTCGACGCTGTCGACGTCTCCCTCGCGGCCGGTCGTTTCGAGCCGGAACTCCTCGTCGCGGTAGAGCCCGCGCCGCTCCTCGTCGCCGAGCAGCCACTCCCAGCGGACGCTGCCGAGCGCGAGGTCGCTCTCCCACCAGGCCATGCTGCGAACTCCGATCCCGCCGATCACCCCGACCACGCCCGCGTCGGGGACCGCCATCGCGGTCCGCACCTTGGTCGCGAAATCCGGATCGACAATCTCGACGTCCTGGTGCAGGAGCACGAGCGCCTCGAGTTCGGGACGGGCGGTGACCGAGGCGATGATGTCGTTGTAAGCACGGTAGATGCAGCTCTCGCCCTTGCGGATCAGGAGCTGGTCGCCTGGCTCCATGCAACGGTCGAGGCCGGGCCACGCGTAGGTGCGGAATTCGTCTTCCGAGGAGACGACGCAGCCGTAGGCGATCACCGCTGCCTCAGCTGTTCTCGTCGCGCGCCCGCTCGAGCTCCGCGTAGTAGCCGCGGGCGCGGCGGGCGGCGATCCATGAAAGGGGGGGCATTGTGCGCAGCCGGTGATAAGCGCGGAACGGAAGCGTCTGCTCGATCCGCTGCAACCGCACTCCGGCACCGACTGCCTCGCGGTGGCGGCGCTCGAGCTCTTCCTGGGTGCTCTGAAGCTCCGCCTCCAGCCGCCGGACCTGGAGGCCGAGGCGCGCCGCTTCGGCGCTCTCCGCCTCAGCTTTGGCGCTTGCCGCGGTCAGCGAGCCCCGCAGCTCGCGCACCCGCGAGGAGCTGGTCGCGACCGCGTCCCGAAGCGAACGAAGCTCGGGCTCGCGCTCGGAGAGCTCGGTCCTGGTGCCGGCGAGCTCCTCGCGGAGATTCGCGGCTTCGGCCTCGGCGCCTTCGAGGCGCACCAGCTCGTCGGCGAGCTCGTCGGTGCGCCGGGCGAGCTCGGTGATCCGGCTGCGCTGCAGCTCGAGGTCGGCGCGAGGGAGGGGGTAGGAGACGGTGAGCAGGCGCAGCGTTCGCGCATCGAGGTCGCCGGCGAGTCGGGCGGCGATCGTCCGGGACAGCGGGTCGCCGGCGCCACCCCTCTCAGGCGCATCGGACTGCTCGCGCCCGATCCGCGCCAGGGCGAATCCGGCGTCGGCGAGCTCGCGGTCGAGCGTGTCGAGGGTGTAGGGGCGGCCGGGGGCGACGCGCTCGAGCTCGCCCTCGAGCAGCGCCAAGCGGGCGCTGGCGTGAGCCGCATTGGCGACCGCGAGGACGAGCCGCCCCTGTGGCGAGAGGTGGGAGCGCGCGACCTCGAGTAGCCGCGGGCCGCCGCGCTCGAGCGCGTGCACGCCGACCACCGCGTCGAACGAGCTCTCGCCGAGGTCGTCGGCGAGCCCGGGGTCGTCGAGGTCGCGACGGTGGACGTGTTCGCAGATCTCCTCGGCTTGCGCGGCGAGGCCGAGGTCGGCCTCGACACCGACCACCGTGCAGCCCTTCTCGCGCAGAAGCGCCGCCAGCTCGCCGCTGCCACAGCCGAGATCGAGCACCTGCGATCCGTCCTCAACCAGCTCGGCGACGGCTTTGCGGGTCTCGGCGAGCCCGGCGCCGGCAAGGGGAGCCTTTGGCTCGGCCGGAGCCGACGTCGCGCGGGTTGCAGGCTCGGCGGTCGCGGGCGATGAGGGTGGCGGTGCCGGGGAGAGCTCGCCTGGCTCGCCGATGCGTCGCAGGTAGCCGCCCTTGTTGAAGGTGGCGAGCAGCCGCTCGCGCTCGCGGTCGACCTCGAACGGGGGCGCGGTCGTGAGCCACTGCTCGAGCGCCTCCCCAGGCCCGGGGCCGAAGTCGGGCTCGACGGGGTTCCCGTTGACGATCGTGTCTTCGACGACGAGGTAGCAGCCCGGGCTGACCAGCCCCGACAGCGCCCGCAGCTCGGCGAGCACGTGGAGCGCGGAATGGTCGGCATCGAGGTTGATCATCACCCGCTTGCCCTCGGCGGCTTCACCGAGGCGGGCGACGACGCCGGGGTCGGTCGAGCCGCCCTCGATCAGCGTTACCCGCGGGTGGCTGCGGGTGCGCTCGTCGACCTTCGAGAGGTCGACGTCGACGCCGATGATGCGGCCATCTCCACCCAGCAGGTCCAGGATGTTCGCGTAGAAGAGCGTCGTTCCCCCTCGGCAACGCCGGTCTCGATGATCAGCTCCGGGCGGGTCTCGGCGACGATCTCCTGCATCACCCAGAGATCGAGCGGAAGCTTGAAAGCGCGGACGCCGAGCCAGCGCACGCCGCCCCAGGTCTGGCCGACCGACGAGTAGAAAAGCCGCTCGAATTCCTCGCGCACCTCCTCGGAGGCGCGCGGCGGGGCGGTCTCGCTGCCGGTCTCGGTGCTCTTCATTGCTCGGATTGTCCCAATTGGCCCCGCTCGCGGCGCAGCCGCGCGAGCTCTTCACGCGCGGCGGCGGCGTCGAGGACGGCCGCCTGGAGCTGGGCCTCGAGCTGTGCGGCCTGGAGCCGCAGCTTGCGGACGTTGTGGGCGGCGGCGGAGAACTCGCGCGGCTCGCCGGGTTCGGGCTCGAACAGCTCCTCGGCGGTCACCTTCACGTCGCGGCGCCGGCCGAGCAATACCCCCTGACCCTCGCCCTCGCCAGAGGGCGCCGCGAAGCCCGACTCGCGCAGCTCGAGGATCTCGAACGCGCGTCCCCAGTGCGCGCGCAGCCACCAAGGCGAGTGCAGAACGTTGGTCGACATGTTGGAGATGTGAACGTTGGCGCCGACCAGCTCCTCGTCCCAGGGCTCGCCGGCGACTCCCTTGGACATCGCCGGGCCGAGGAAGCTCGCAAGAAAAAGGCCGCCGGGCTTCAGCACCCGGCGCAGCTCGACCAGCCAGGGCGCCCAGGTCAAATCGATGTGGGTGAAGACCGAGGTCGCGAGCACGAGGTCGAAGCTCGCCTGCTTGAACGGCAGCGGAGGCAGCATCTCGGTCGTCGGCGCGGCGGCGAGCGGCGGCACGAGGTTCTCGCGCACCCACTCCATGCTCTGCGGGTCGACGTCGCATGCACTCACCTCGGTACCCGCGGCGGCGACGTCGAGCAGGTGGCGGGTCAGCCGCCCGGCGCCGCAGCCGAAGTCGAGCACCGACTTGTGCTCCCAGGACCAATCGTTGCCGAGCAGCTCGTCGATCTCCTCCCGCATTTGTTGCCCGGACCAAAGGAAGATCTCCGTGTCGCTCTTGTCGACGACCCCGACGCGGCCGATCAGGTCCGGCGGCGGTACTGGCGCCTCGGCGCTCATCGCGCCGGCCTTCCGCGTAGGCGGGCGAGACGCCGGGCACCGATTCCCCGCAGCAGCAGCAGCTCGCGCCCCATTGAGGCGCCGTTGGTGACCCGGGCGCGCGCCCAGCGCCCGGCGAGGCGGAGCGCCCCACGGGCCGAATCGGCGGCCTCGATCCCGCGCAGAGCCCGTCGCTTGCCGGGCTCGATTCGGTCTCCGAGCCTTGAGGAGATCTCGGCCGCGGTCAGCTCGAGCCGCCGAAGCTGGTCGCGCTCGTCGGGCTCCCAGGCGGCGAGCGCCCCGCCGGCAGCCGCGCGCGGGCCGCGTCGCAGCGCCCGCATCGGATGTAGGTCGAGGCGGCCGAAGTCCGCCGGGCGCAGCAGGGCGGTCTCGCCGACGACGACGCTCTCGGGGTGCCGGACCCAGTCATAGAGCGGGCGGTCGACGTAGTCGAGCTCGCCGGAGGCGAGCGCGACGGCGGCAAGCCAGTGGTCGTGGTAGGGCTTGCCCGGCAGCTCGGGGAAGGGAAGCGCCGCGGCGAGCAGCTCGCGGCGAAACATCGACGCCGCGCCGGTGACCGTGTTGGCGATCAGCATCGTGGCCAGGTCGGTCCACTGGTTCGGGCGCTCGTCGGGAGACCACATCGTCGGGCGGACCTCGGCACCGGAGGGCTCGACCGCGCGCGCGTCGCTGTAGACGAGCTGCGCGCCCGTCCTGGAGATCGCCTCGAGCAGTGTCGAGAGCTTGTCGGGGTACCAGCGGTCGTCATGGTCGGCGAGCGCGACGTAGGGGGCGGCGGGATCCGCGGCCTCGAGCGCGCGCTCGAAGTTACGGTAGAAGCCCAGTCGCGCGGCGGCGCTCTCGAGCAGCCGGAAGCGCTCGTCGCCTCGGACCGCCTCCTCCATAGCCGCACGGCGGTCTGGATCCGATGCGTCGTCGCTGATAACGCATGTCCACTCGCTGTGGCTCTGAGCGCGGATCGACTCGATCTGGTCCCGGAACAGCTCGGGCTCGGGGTTATACGCGGCCATGCAGATGGCGACCCGTTGGGCGGAGGCGTGCATCGCGCACGGATTCTCCCGGGCGCAGGGATTTACGGCGGGGACCCCGAAACCAGCACCCGAATGCCATCCGCAGAACGCACATTGGTCAAGTCACAGCCCGAGCTCTGGCAGCTGCTGGAGGAGCCCAGCCGCATGCAGGCCTGGGCCACAGCGCTGCTCGGCGAGTCGGCGAACGTCGAGGTGACCGAGTGCGAACCGGAGACGCAGCTCGCTTGGGAGGCCTCGGTTGCGGCCGAGGCGACGAGCATCGAGGTTGCGCTCTCCGAGAAGGGATGGGGCACCAACGTCGAGCTGGTCGCCGACGGTTACAGCGACACGGCCCGGCTCGAGCGCTGGCTCGACTGGCTGCTCGACGAGCTCTCCGAGCCGGAGAAGCGCCCCTTCCGCGGCATCGTCTGAGCGCCCTCAAAGCCGCGCCCGCCCCCGCCTTGACCCGCCATCACGTAGGCTCGCGGCGATGGCGAAAGTCCTCTGCGTTCTCTACGACGACCCCGTTGATGGCTACCCACCGCAGTACCCGCGCGAGGGGATTCCGGCCATCCAGCGGTACCCCGACGGGCAGTCGACGCCGACGCCGGAGGCGGTCGACTTCAACCCCGGCGAGCTGCTCGGGAGCGTCTCCGGAGAACTCGGCCTGCGCAGCTTCCTCGAGCAGGGCGGCCACGAGCTCGTCGTCACCTCCGACAAGGACGGGACGGACTCCGAGTTCGAACGCGAGCTCGCCGACGCCGAGGTGGTGATCTCGCAGCCCTTCTGGCCCGCGTACCTGACCGCCGAGCGGATCGCCAAGGCCCCGAACCTGAAGCTCGCGATCACCGCCGGCATCGGCTCCGACCACGTCGACCTCCAGGCCGCGATGGACGCCGGCATCACGGTCGCCGAGGTCACCTACTGCAACAGCATCAGCGTCGCCGAGCACGTCGTGATGATGATCCTGGCGCTGGTCCGCAACTACATCCCCTCCTACCAGACGGTCGTCGAGGGAGGATGGAACATCGCCGACTGCGCCGCGCGCTCCTACGACCTCGAGGGGATGCAGGTCGGGACCGTCGCCGCCGGGCGGATCGGCTCCGCCGTCCTGCGCAGGCTGGAGCCGTTCGACGTCGGGCTTCACTACACCGACCGTCACCGGCTGCCGGATGAAGTCGAGAAGGAGCTCGGCGCCAGCTTCCACGACTCGCCCGAGTCGCTGGTCGAGGTCTGCGACGTGGTGACGATCAACGCGCCGCTCCACCCGGAGACCGAGCACCTCTTCGACGACGAGCTGATCGGGCGAATGAAGCGCGGCGCCTACCTGATCAACACCGCGCGCGGAAAGATCTGCGACCGCGACGCCATCGCCCGCGCGCTCGAGTCCGGGCAGCTCGCCGGCTACGCCGGCGACGTCTGGTTCCCGCAGCCGGCTCCCGGCGACCATCCCTGGCGGACGATGGCCAACCACGGCATGACCCCGCACATCTCCGGCACCAGCCTCTCGGCCCAGGCGCGCTACGCCGCCGGCGTGCGAGAGATCCTCGAGTCCTGGCTCGCCGACCGGCCGCTGCGCGAGGAGTACCTGATCGTCGACGGTGGCGAGCTCGCCGGCGCCGGCGCCCACGCGTACAGCGCCGGTGATGCGACCGGCGGCTCGGAGGAGGCGGCGAGGTTCGCGAACTGATCAAGGGGTGGATAAATCCAACGACCAAGGAGCGCGGATGACCGCAGACACATCGCTTGTAACCAAGACCGATTTCATCTGCCTGCCGACTCAGGACTACGAGAAGGCGAAGCAGTTCTACGGCGAGACGCTCGGGATGCCGTTCTCGAAGCAGTGGGGTGACTTCCCCGCCGGCGAGTATGAGACCGGCTCGCTGACGATCGCGCTGATGCAGACCGACGCCTTCGGGATGGACTTTGTCCCGCACGGTGCGCCGGTGGCGCTCCATGTCGAGGACGTCGAGGCCGCCCGCAAGCAGCTCGAGGGCAAGGGCGTCAGCTTCGAGGCCGACACGATGGACAGCGGCGTCTGCCACATGGCCTACTTCAGGGACCCTGACGGCAACTCGCTGATGCTCCACAACCGCTACGCCCCGCCGGGCACCAAGCCGGGCGATCACTAGCCCGTATCAGCCGATCAGCTTCGAGACCTCGTTCCCGAGCCTGACGCTGTAGTTGGTGCCGCGGTCCTCGGGGTAGATCTGGGTCGTGTTGGCGAGCAGCAGCCCCGGGACCGGGGTCTTGAAGGGCGGGATCCGCTCGGCGTAGCCGACGTCGACGATCGGCTGAGCAGCCGGCTCGCGAAAGATCCACGCGTTGCGGATCCAGTCCGGCGAGTAATCGGGGTTGACGCGGCGCAGCCCGGGCTCGTAGCGCGCCAGCAGCTCGTCGTTGGAGAGGCCGAGCAGCTCGTGGCCGGGCTCGAGGTAGTTGGCGATGTAGAGGAAGTGCCGCCCTCCATATCTGGACGGTTCAATCAGGTTGGTCTGCTCGATCAGCCCGATGAACGGCAGCTCGCCGTCGGCGATGTTGGTCCAGTAGAACGGCGAGAAGCCGCGGTCGAGCTCGAGCAGCACGCAGAGCGCAGCGTGGTAGGAGATCGAGTGCAGCCGGCCGATGTAATCCTCACCGACCGCGGCGGCGAGCTCTCCGTCGAGCATCTCCTCGAAGATGTCGCTCGGGGTCGTGGCGAGCACGGCGTCGTAGTCCTCCGTGCCGGCGCGCTCGAAGCGCCGCGGGTCGAGGCCGGCCCGGAACGAGTCCGGCGGGCCCCAGTCGAGCCGGAAGCCCTCTCCGGCTGAGCGGATCTGCGCCACCGGCCGGTCGATCAGGACCTGGCCGCCCCGGCCCTCGACCTCGCGCCGCAGCCGCTCAAGCAGCGGCTGCCAGCCGCCGCGCGGATAGCCGAGCTTCTCCTGGCGGGCCTCGGAGCCCTCCATTCGGCGGCGGACGGTCAGCTTCGCCCACAGCCACGCCATCGAGATGTCCTCGGCGCGGTTGCCGAACTTGGCGCGCAGCAGCGGTCCCCAGAGCTTCTCCCAGACCTCAGCCCCCATGTTCTTCTCGATCCAGGAGTGGGCGCTCATCTCGGCGAGCTCGCCCGCCTCCTTGTGCCGCCGCGAGAGCCGCAGCACCGCGGCCCCCATCCGCAGCCTCGAGCGCAGCGAAAGCGGCCGGTAGCGCAGCAGGTCGAGCGGAGTCGTGAAGGCGTGGCTGCGGCCCTCCGCGAACACGGCCATGCTCGACGGAAGCCATTCGATCTCCTCGCCCATCCCGAGCTCGTCGTAGAGCGCGGCGATCTCGAGGTCAGAGGTGAATAGGTGGTGGTAGTAGTGCTCGAGCCTCTGCCCGCCGCCGACGTCGAGCGTCGCCACCTGGCCGCCGAGCCCGGGCCAGCGCTCGTACACATCGCAGCTGTGGCCTTCGGCGCCGAGGCGGTGGGCCGCGACCAGGCCGGTGATCCCGGCCCCGACCACGGCGATCCTCATTCGGGCGGCTCGTTTGGAGCTTCGAGATTGAGGCGGTCGCGGACGACGTACAAAGGCCGGCCCTTGACCTCCTCGTAGACGCGGCCCAGGTACTCGCCGATGATCCCGACCGTGATCAGCTGGATGCCGCCGAGCAAGAGCACGACCAACAGCACGGTGGTGATCCCGGGGACGAACTCGCCCGCGATCCGGAATCCGATCGCGACCGGGATCGCGAGGAAGGCGATGATCGAGAAGACGAAGCCCAGAATCGTCGCCGCCTGCAGCGGCCTATAAGAGAAGGAGGAGATCGCGTCGAGCGAGAAGCGGATCATCTTCATCGGCGTGTACTTCGTGTCGCCGGCGTGGCGGGCATCGCGCTCGTAGGTGACCTGGGCCTGCTCGAAGCCGACCCAGACGCTCATCCCGCGCAGGAAGCGGCTCCGCTCGCGCATCTCGAGCAGCGCGTCGAGCGCGCGGCGGTCCAGCAGCCGGAAGTCGCCCGCCTGCTCGGGCAGCTCGATCTGGGCGATGCGCCCGAAGAAGCGGTAGAACCAGCGAGCGGTGGCGAGCTTGAGCCGCGTCTCGCCGGGGCGCTTCGCGCGCACCGCATAGACGACGTCGGCGCCGCCGCGCCAGCGCTCGACCATCTCCGGAATCACCTCGGGCGGGTCCTGGAGGTCGCCGTCGATCATCACCGTTGCGTCGCCGCGGGCGTGATCGAGACCGGCGGTGAGCGCCGCCTGGTGGCCGAAGTTGCGCGAAAGCCTGACGACGCGGACGTTCTGGTCGCCGGCGGCGATCTCGGCGAGGATCTCGGGGGTGCGGTCGCGCGAGCCGTCGTCGACGACGATCAGCTCGAACGGCAGGTCGCCGAGCGCCGCCGCGACGCGCCGGTGCAGCTCGTTGATCGTTTCCTCTTCGTTGAATACGGGCGCTACGACGCTCAGCAGAGCGAGGTCACGCCCTCCGGTTCCCTCAGCCACGGGGTGCGATCATAGGGTGGCTCGTCACCTGACCATGGAGACACAGTGCGCCGCATGCGGACGCGGCCCGCTCACCGATCACCTGCGCGTTGCGGGAGACCCTGGTGAGAGGGGGCTGATCCCGACCACAGACCGCTATGGAACCGCACTCGCGGACATCGTCCGCTGCCAGACCTGCGGGCACATGCAGCTCGCGCGGGTCCCCTCGGCTGAGGAGCTTTCCGCCGCCTATGCCGCCGCCGAGTCCGAGGACTACATCACCGAAGAAGCCGGGCAGCGCGAAACCGCTAACCGGATCCTCGATCGGATCGAGCCCCAGACCGGGCCCCGTCCCGAGCGGCGGATCATCGACCTCGGATGTTGGGTCGGCTTCTTCCTCGACGAGGCGGTGAAGCGCGGCTGGAGCGGAGCCGGGGTCGAGCCGAGCCAGTTCGCCTCCGCCTACGCCCGCGACACGCTCGGGCTCGAGGTCGAGACCGCCGAGATCCTCGACGCCGAGCTCGAGGCCGGCTCCTTCGATGCCGCGTTCATGGGCGACGTAGTCGAGCACCTCTCCGATCCCGGAGCGGTGTTGGAGCGGGTCTCCGAGGTGCTCATGCCCGAAGGCGTGCTGGCGCTGGCGCTCCCCGACGCCGGCAGCCGCGTCGCGCGCGGGCTCGGCAAGCGCTGGTGGTCGGTGCTCCCGACTCACACCCAGTACTTCACCCGGCAGAGCATCGCGACGCTGCTCGGGCGCCACGGCTTCTCGGTGCTCGGGATCGCGACCGCGCCGAAGGCGTTCTCGGTCCGCTACTACCTCGATCGGGTCGGCGGCTACAGCCCGGCCCTCGCGAAGGGACTGGTCGGTACCGCGCGCGCGACGCGACTCGCCGATCGCGTCTGGGCGCCGAACTTCCGCGACCGGATGCTGGTCCTGGCGCGCGGGCCGTCATTACATGGTTCTACGGGGGGCGGCGCTACGGGGGGCAGATCGTGACGGCTGTGCTCGAGCTCACCTGCAGGTGCCAGGGGACCTGGACCTCGTCGGGCGGAAGGTAGTAGGCGTTCGGCGCGCCGGGCGCGGGGGGCGGTAGCTCGGCGGCGAAGCCGTCCCCGAAGCGGCGCAGCTTCAGGGTCACGGGCCCCGCTGCGCCCTCGATCGAGAAGCCTCCGGCCGGGACCGTGAACGCGGCCGTCGCGTCGGCGAGCTCGGGCAGCAGCTCGGTGCAGTTGCGCTTCGGGCGCGTCGTGCCGCCGCTCACCTGCTCCGCGGCCATCGTCCCCGGCGGGCTCTGCGGCGGGTCGGGGCGCGGCCCGGGGTTGAGGACGAGCGCCCGCACCATCTGGCGGTCGGCGCGCTGGCGCGCTTCCTCGGGGCGACCGGGCACCTCTTCGATCTCCTCGGCGGGCGAGCCGAGGTCGGAGGCGGCGGAGAGATAGCGGAAGGTGAAGATCAGCATGTCCTCGGTCGGGCTCGGTGCGCCGACCAGCGGCTCGACGGTCAGATCGGGGTTCGCCGATCCGCCGACCAACTCGAGCGCCGCGAGCTGGGCGCGGTTCTGCTCGCCGTTGTCGCGCAGGAACCTTGCCGCCTCGAAGAGGTTGGCGAGGTTGCCGAGCAGGAACACGCCGGTGACCGCGACAAGCGCGATCGCGCCGCGGCGCGAGAGCTGCCTGCCGGCGCCGAGCTCGCAGAGCAGCAGCAGCACGAAGATCGCCGCGGTGAGCTGGTAGCGGCTCGCCTCCGGTGCTCGCAGCGGGCCGAGGTTGGCGCCGACCAGCGCCCAGAAGACGAGCGCCATCGAGAGCCACACCCAGACCCGGTTGTCGATCGGCCAGCGGCGCCGGACCGCGAACCGCGCCGCGACGATTGCGACCAGCGCCACCGCGAGCGCGCGACCGGGCTCGACCTCGAAGCTGATCCCGTCCGCCGCCGGGTTGCGGTAGGTGCCGGTGATCGAGGTCGCGACCGCGGCGATAGAGGCGGCGATCGAGCTCGGGATCGCGAGCAGGTTCGAGAGCCCGACGTCGGTCTGATGGAACTGGATCGCCCAGACCCGCCATCCGGCGTAGAGGACGAGCGGCAGCGCGACGACCCAGAGATCCCGCCAGTGCCGGGGCCCGCGCACGACGAGGATGTGGACCGCGGCGCCGACCGCGAACGCGACCGCGGGCGTGTAGCAGGCGAGCGCGAACGCGATCAGGAGCGACGCCGCCAGATCCCAGGCCCGTTCGTTCTTCTCGAGGCAGAGCAGCGCCCCGAGCCCGGCGGCGATCGTGAGCAGCACCCCGGTCCCGAGCGGGCCCGCGGTCACCTCCCAGGCGGCGCCGAAGAAGAGCAGCAGCGTGGTCGGCGCGAGCGCGGCCCAGTCGCCGACCGGGCGCCGGGCAAGCGCGTAGAAGAGACCGGCGCAGGTGAGGACGAGCGCGACCCAGACGATCCGGAACGGGGCGTAGCTCTCGGCCCCGAACACCGCGATCAGGGTCTTGTAGAGAACCGCCGGCCCGGCGATCAGGTTGCCCGAGTTCGGCTGCAGGATGTCGCGCGGCGAGTGGCCGCGGTAGTTGGCGAAGAAGCCCCATTCGTCGGCGAAGAAGGTCTGGCCGCGCGTGATCCAGAGCAGGACCACCGCGGCGATCGCCATCAAGACCGCGAGCACGAGCCTCGGCGAGGGCCGCGACGCGGTCATCCGCCCACCGTCCCCGGCGCACCGAGCGCGCATGCCGTGACCGGCTGCGCGGAGCCGATCGCCGCCTGCCAGGGCGCCTCGGAGTTGTCGAGCGGGACCTCGACCACGCCGGTCTGGCCGCCGGGGAGCGTCCCGGCGTCGACCGGGAACTTGTCGCTGAAGCGGCGCAGCCTGACCGCGACCGGCGGGCCGGGGGCCGCCCGCAGCGCCAGCCCGCCCGGCGGCACCTCGACGGTGGCGCCGCCCGCCGCCGGCGTCAGCGCGAGCGGGGCGCAGCCCGCCGGCAGCCTCGCCGCCGGCTCGAGCGCGATCTCGAGCGCCTGGCCGAGCTCGATGTCCGCCGCCTCGCGCACGAACGGCTGCTGCTCGGCGAGCTCGCTCTGCGAGTACCCCGCCGGGTCGTAGTCGCGGACCGCGTCGAGGTAGCGCTGGGCCGCGATCACGACGTTGGTGGTCGTCGTGACCTCGCCCTCGAACCCGGTGTCGCTGCCCGGCGCCGTCCGGCCTCCGACCGGCTCGACCAGGAGGTCGTCGTCGACCTGGTCGCCGGCGATCTCGATCGCCGCCAGCTCGCCGCGGTTCGCCTTTCCTTCGACGCGCAGGAAGTTGCCCTGGTCGTGGATGTTGATCAGGCTCGGCGCCAGCGCGATCGCGAACACGACGGCCGAGGCGATCGCTGCCCAGCGCGGAATCCGCAGTCCCGCGCGCCAGCTCGGCGAGCAGCAGGAGCAGGAAGATCGAGCCCGCGTACTGGTAGCGCGGCAGTTCGGGCACACGGTCGGAGACGACGAGCGCGATCAGGATCCAGTAGACGAGCGGCATAGCGGCGAACGCCCAGATGCTGCGGCCGGGCTTCGGCTCGAGCCGAAGCCGCAGGAAGACGAGGACGGCGAGCGCCACGGCGAGCGGCGGTCCGAAGGCGGCGTCGAAGCTCGGCCCCGGGCCGCCCGGGGTCCGAAACAGGCCGGTGACGCTGACCGCCGCGGCGCCGAGCGAATCGGCGACCGAGCTCGGAAGCGTGCCGATGTTGGTGAGCGTGATCTCGCTCGGGTGGCCGGCGAGCGGTCCGAGCGGGTCGACGCTGAACGCCCAGAGCCGCCAAGCGGCGTAGAGCGCCAGCGGGACCAGAAAAACCCAGGCCCTGCCGCGCCACGGCCGCTCCTCGCCCCAGGCGATGTAGACCGCGACGCCCGCCGCGAACGGCAGCGCGGCGCTGTTCGAGGCCAGCGCGCCGGCGAGCAGCAGGCAGGCGAGCCCGTCGCGCCCCCGCTCGAGCGCCACCAGCGCCCCGAGCCCGCAGGCGACCGCGGTCAGGATCGCCAGCCCGAGCGTCGCCGCGACGACGTCGGGGGCGGCGCCGAGCAGGAGGACGAGGATCGTCGGCGGCAGCGCGATCCAGTCGCCGACCCGCCGCCGCGCGAGCGCGTAGAAGAGCCCGGCGTTGGTGAGCACGAGCCCGATCGTCACCACTCGCAGCCCGGCCGAGTCGGGTCCGAAGAGCTCGAACACGGCCTTGTAGATCACGATCGGAAGCGCCTCGAGGTTGTCCCCGAACGGGTTGAAGAGATCGCCGAGCCCGCCGTAGTCGGCGAAGAAGGTCCACTCGTCGTAGATCAGCGAGTGGCCGCGCATCTCCCAGAGCAGGAAGATCGCGGCGCCCGCCATCGCGAGCGAGAGCAGCTGGACGGGTCTGACCCCCCTTTGCTCCGGCATAGGTTGCGATCATAGGGCCGTGGCAGACCTGCTCGAACGGGGGAGAAAGGTGCGCCCGCTGGTGCGGGCCGCGCAGACCGCCGTCACCGGCGGCTACGTGCGGCGCATGCACTCGAACATCGCCGACGACCTGCGCCGCGGCGCCCATGAATCGGTACTCGACCTCGGCTGCGGCGATGCACCGCTGCTGCACAGCATCGAGCCCCGCCGCTACGTCGGCCTCGACTTCAACCCGCAGTCGATCGCCGCGGCCGAGCGCCGCTACGGGGGCGAGGGCCGCGAGTTCGCCGTCGCCGACATCACCAGCTCTCCGCTCACCGAGTGGCGCGGCTTCGACGCCGTCGTCTGCTCGGCCGTCTTCCACCACCTTCCCGACGAGGAGATCCTCGCCCTGACCGGCAAGATCGTCGACGAAGTGGCGCCGAAGCGGATCGTCTGCGCCGACACGCTGATGATCGGCCCGTTCAAGGCGGTCATGAATCGGCTCGACGAGGGCGAGCCGAGCCGTTCAAAGGACGAGCTCTACGCGCTGCTCGAGCCGGGCTTCGAGATCGAGAAGACGTGGTCGTTCGAGGTCCCGTTCCGGACCGCGCACCTCTGGGGCTTCATCCTCACGCCGAGGGGCTAGGGGAGAGCGAGCAGAGCCCGACCGGCTGCTGGGCTGTGATCACTGCGCTCCAGGGCCGGCTCGCGCTATCGGCCGGCAGATCGATCCTCGCCGCGCTGCCGCCGGGGACCCCGCGCAGCGGCAGCCCCGCCCCCTCCGAGAAGCGGCGCAGCGTGATCCCGACCGGGGGCCCGGGCGCCGCCTCGAGCGAGAAGCCGCCCGCGGGCACGGTGATCACGGCAACCCCGCCCACCGCCGGCGCGCTCTCGATCGGGGTGCAGCCGGCGGGCAGCGCCGGAATCGGCGTCGGCCCGATCCGATCCCCGAGCAGCCGGACGAGCTGCGAGTCGGCTGCGGCCCGTACGACCTCGGGCGCCCGCTCGAGGTTTTCGGGCTCATACGCCGGCGAGCCGTAGTCCTCGGCCGCCGCGATGTAGTCGGAGACCGGGATCATCAGGTCCTGGACGACGGGCACGTCGGGGAGCGGCAGCACCGGGATCTCGGGGTCGGCGTTCTCCCCCGCGAGCTCGGCCCCGGTGAGCTGCGCGCCGAGGCTCTGCCCGGCGAGCCGGTACTGGTCACCGCCCTCGTGCAGGGCGACCGCGTTGGCGAGCACCGACACGCAGGCCGCGCCCGCCAGCGCCGGGCCCGCCCAGCGCGGCATCCTGAGCCCGGCGACCAGCTCGACCCCGACCAGCATCAGCAGGATCACCGAGATGTGGACGTAGCGGCCGGCGTCGGGCTCGCGCAGCGGTCCGAGGTTGATCGAGACCAGCGCCCAGAAGCTGACCAGCGCCGCCGCGTACAGCCAGAAGCGCGAATCGACCCTAGGGCCGCGCGCGAGCCGCAGCCAGACGAGCCCGATCAGCAGCACGGCGAGCGGGTAGCCCCACTCGGTCGTCGTCACCGCACCCTGCGCCGGGATGCGGAAGAGGCCGGTGATCGCCGCGCACGAGGCGGCGAGCATGGTGAACATCGCCGAGGGCATGTCGGCGACGTTGGTGATCGTGATGTTGGTCTCGCCCGACTCCGAGAAGGCGAGCCGCCAGATCCCGTACAGCACCGCCGGGGCGAGGATCACCCAGGCGTAGCGGAGCGGCTGTTTCGGATCGCGCAGGTAGAGCAGCACCGCGGCGCCGATCCCGAACGCGATGTTGATCGAGTACGAGGCAAGGCCGAGCCCGAGGAAGACCATGGCGGCGATGTCGCCGGCGCGGTCGCCGCGCTCGAGGCAGAGGAACATCGCGAGCCCGAACGCGACCCCCATGTACTCGAGCACGCCGAACGGGGTGGCGACGATCTCGGCGGCGCTGCCAAGGACCAGCAGGATCGCAGTGGGGGCGACGGCGGCGAGCGGCCCGATCCGCCGCCGCACGAGCGCGTAGAAGAGCCCCGCGCAGACCAGCGCCAATGCGACGTGCAGGATCCGGTTCGGCAGATAGGAGTCGGCGCCGAAGACCTCGAAGATCGTCTTGTAGGCGGTGAGCGAGGTGATGATCAGGTGGCCGCCCGCCGGCTTCAGCAGCTCTCCGGGGTCCCAGCTCCGGTAGCTCGAGAGGATCTGGAGCTCGTCGGCGAACAGGTTGTGGCCGGCGGTGCCGGCGAAGGTGAGCGCCGCGCCCCCCGCCATCACCATCAGCAGCAGCGGCATCGCCCAGCGCGAGTCGCCGGGTGGCTCCGGGGTGACCGGGGCCGGCTGCGGGACCGCGGCGCCGCTCACGGCTTCCGCGCCCTGACCGCGATCGTCAGTCCCGCCGGCAAATCGAAGCGGCCGATCATCGCCCGCTCGAGCCGCATCGTCCCGTAGAGCAGGCCGTTGAGCGGCCCCGGTGCCGCCCCCGACTGGGCCTTCGGCGGGCGGTTGCGGGTCGCGAGCCGCGAGGCCGCCGCGACCGGGAGCAGGATCGAGTTGAAGTTGGTGGTCCGCTCGGGCTCGAGGCCCCCGGCCCGGATCGCCTCGGCGATCGTCCGCCGGGTGTAGCGGCGGCGGTGCTCGAGGGCGACGTCGTGGCTGGAGAAGAGGCGCGGATAGGCGGGCACGGTAACGAGGGCGATCCCGTCGGGAACCAGCACCCGCTCGATCTCGCGCACCGCGGCGACGTCGTCGTCGAGGTGCTCGAGCACGTCGGTGGAGACGACGATGTCGACCGAGCCGTCCTCGAGCGGCAACGCGTCGGCCTCGCCCGCCAGCACCTCGACGCCGCGGCGCTTCGCCTCCGCTCGCGCGGCCTCGGAGGGCTCGACCCCGACTACGCTCCCCCAGGCCGAGAGCGTCTCGGTCAGCCCGCCCCAGCCGCAGCCGATGTCGGCGACTCGCTTGGTGCCGTCGGGCTCGGGCAGCAGCGAGTGCACGATCTCGGCGCGGCCCCGGAACCACCAGCCCGAGGACTGCTCCTCGGCCTGGCGGCGGATGATCTCAGCGTCCACCGTTCTCCGGCAATGGGGTGCAGGTGATCCCGATCAGCAGGTTGGCGTTCACCGCGGGAACGAGGAGCGGGAAGAAGGTGCGCTCGTCGATCGTGAAGCGCTTCTTGAGCTCGTGCTCTATCTCCCAGGGAACGTTGCAGTGCTCGGTGGCGACGAACCAGTCGTAGCTCGTCCCGTATCGCTTCTCGAACAGCGGCCGTGCGCTGATGCTCCTTGCGACCTCGTAGGCGCGGCCGCCCTCACACGGGATCACGATCACGAACTTGCCGTCGGGTTTCGTCACCCGCCGGATCTCGTCGAGCGCCGGCGGCAGGTTGGGGATGTGCTCGAGCACCTGCACGGCGAGCACGCGGTCGAAGTCGTCGTCTCCGAAGGGCAGGCTCTTCGAGACGTCGGCGACGTGGCCCTCGACCTCGGGAAAGCGCTCGTGCAGCGTCTCGATCATCTCCTCGCGAAGGTCGACGGTGACGTAGTGCTGGCGGCTCAGGTCCTCGTACTGGACCTGGTTGCCGAACCCGGCCCCGACCTCGAGCGTGCGGCCGCCCTCGGGCGGCGGGCGCTTCGAGGGGTAGCGGTGATGGAACCAGTCGACCGGCTTGAGCAGGTTCTTGCGCGGCAGCTCGTCGAGCCAGAGCCGGTAAAAGTCCCCGCGGATCCGTTCCTGCTCGTCGGTCAGCTCGGGGAGCTGCTTCGGCCACCGGGGCGGCGCCTTGTCGTTTCTGCCCATCAGATGGTCGGCGACCCTGGCAGAACGGCCTCGCGGCCGTCACCCTCGGGTCGCTCGGCACCGAGGTTGAGCCCCTCCTCGACGATGTAGCGCGGCCGCCCCTTGACCTCGTCGTAGACGCGGCCCAGGTACTGGCCGATGACGCCGAGCGTGAACAGCTGCACGCCGCCGAGGAAGAGGATCGCGGTGATCAGCGCCGTGAATCCCTCGACCGGCACGTCGGTGAGGAGCTTGAAGTAGAGGAAGACGAGCTCGAGCACCGCGGTCAGGCTCGCGACCACGAACCCGACCCAGGCCGCGAAGCGAAGCGGCATGTTGGAGAACGCGAGCAGTCCGTCGAGCGCGTGGCGGATCCGGTCGCGGAGGTTGAGCCGCGGGCCGCCGCCCGCCCGCCCCGGCCGCTCGAGCGGAATCCCGGCCTGGCGGAAGCCGACGAAGGCCCGCAGCCCCGGGAAGAAGACGTTTCGCTCGGGGAGGCTGGCGACCTTGTCGACCACCCGGCGGCTCATCAGGCAGAAGGGGCCGGCGTTCGGCGGCTGCGGGACCTGCGAGATCCGTTTCGCGACCGCGTAAAAGGCGCGGGTTGCGAGCCGCATCAGCGGGCCCTCGGGCCGCCGCGCCCGGGTCGCGTAGACGACGTCGTAGCCCTCCTCGGCCTTGGCGAGCATCTGCGGGATCGCCTCGGGCTCGTCCTGGAGGTCGGCGTCCATGAGCACAGCCCAGTCGCCGGTCGCGTGCTCGAGGACCGCGAAGTGCGCCGCGGCGTGGCCGAAGTTCCTCGAAAGCAGAGCACCTTGACCCGCGGATCGCGCTCGGCGAGCTTGCGCAGGTACTCGCGCGTGCCGTCGGTGGACTGGTTGTCGCTGATCACCAGGTCCCATTCGGCCCCCAATCCGGCCATCGTCGCCTCGACGCGGCGGTGGAGCTCGGGCAGCGCGCTCGATCTCGTTGTAGGCGGGTACGCAGACTGAGATCTTTTTTGCACTCTCGGGCACGGTCAAAAGGCTAGCCCTAGACTCATCGCCCCGTGAGAGAGAAGTTCCCCGAGACCCATGAGGAGAAGCTCGCCTACCTGAACGAGCTCCGCCACGAGGCGATCCACGCCGGGTCCGAGGAGGCGGTCGAAAAGCAGCACGCGAAGGGGAAGCTGACCGCCCGCGAGCGGATCGAGAAGCTGCTCGACCCGGGCTCCTTCGAGGAGCTCGACACCTTCGTCCGCCACCGCACCCACGAGTTCGAGATGGACAAGCGGAGGCCCTACGGCGACGCGGTCGTGACCGGCTACGGCACGATCGACGGCCGCACGGTGTTCGTCTTCAGCCAGGACTTCACCGTCTTCGGCGGCTCGCTCGGCGAGGTGATGGCCGAGAAGATGGTCAAGGTCATGGACCTGGCGGCGCAGGTCGGCGCGCCGGTGATCGGGATCAACGACTCGGGCGGGGCGCGGATCCAGGAGGGCGTCGTTTCGCTCGGCGCCTACGGCGACGTCTTCGTCCGCAACGTGCAGTGCTCGGGCGTGATCCCGCAGATCAGCATCATCATGGGGCCGTGCGCGGGCGGCGCCGTCTACTCGCCGGCGATGACCGACTTCATCTTCATGGTCAAGGAGACCTCGCACATGTTCATCACCGGCCCCGAGGTGATCAAGACCGTGACCGGGGAGGAGGTCGAGTTCGAGGAGCTCGGCGGCGCGATGAGCCACAACTCGAAGTCGGGCGTCGCCCACTTCGCCTCCGAGGACGAGGAGGCCTGCCTCGAGGACGTCCGCTACCTGATGAGCTTCCTGCCTCTCAACAACCTCGAGCTGCCGCCTCGCGTCGAACCCGCCGACGACCCCGACCGCCAGGACCCCGAGCTCGACTCGCTCGTCCCCGACGATCCCTCGAAGCCCTACGACATGCGCGAGGTCGTCTCGCGGATCGTCGACGACGGCGATTTCTTCGAAGTCCACGAGCACTTCGCCAAGAACATCATCTGCGGCTACTCGCGCCTCGACGGGATGCCGGTCGGGGTGGTCGGCAACCAGCCCGCCCACCTCGCCGGGGTGCTCGACATCGAGTCATCCGAGAAGGCGGCCCGCTTCGTGCGCACCTGCGACGCCTTCAACATCCCGCTGCTCACCTTCACCGACGTGCCGGGGTTCCTGCCCGGCACCGACCAGGAGTGGAACGGGATCATCCGCCACGGCGCCAAGCTGCTCTACGCCTTCACCGAGGCGACGGTGCCAAAGCTGACCGTCGTCACCCGCAAGGCCTACGGCGGCGCCTACGACGTCATGAACTCGAAGCACATGCTCGCCGACTTCAACTTCGCCTGGCCGACCGCCGAGGTTGCGGTGATGGGCCCCGAGGGCGCGGTCAACATCATCTACCGCAAGGACATCGCCCAGTCGCCGACCCCCGACGAGCGGCGCGAGAAGCTGATTTACGACTACAAGGCGCACTTCGCCAACCCCTACTCGGCGGCCGAGCGCGGCTACATAGACGACGTCATCGTCCCCCACGAGACGCGCCCGAAGCTGATCCGCGCCCTCCACACGCTGAAGACGAAGCGTGTCGAGCAGCCGAAGCGCAAGCACGGCAACATCCCCTTGTAAGACGCCGCGTCCCCCGCTTCGCGTCCGGGCGGGGCTTGGTCAGCTCTCAGCTCCGCTTGCGCCCGACCACGATCCACGGCCGCGCCGGGGTCAGCGCGGTCGGCCACTTGATCCCGAACTGCGTGATCCAGCGGCCGTGAGGGATCCGGTAGGCGCGCTCGAGCTCGAGCTGTTCGCCGACCAGCTCGCTGAGCTTCTCCGGGTAGAGCTGCATCACCGCCGGGTGGCCGCCGAGCAGCGGCGTCTTCGCGAGCCAGACCAGCGGCCGGAACATCAGCCGCTCGACTCCGTAGAACCAGCGTGGCACGCACGACTCGCCGATGATCAGCCGCCCGCCGGGCTTCAGCATCCGCTTCGCCTCCGAGATCGCGGTGCGGACGTTTTTCTCCAGGTCACCGGGCCCGTCGCCGGTGATGTGGTGGTAGACGAACGCCTCGAGCACCGCGTCGAAGGAGCCCTCGGGCTCGGTGAGCGCGAGCGCATCGCCGTTGCGCGCGGTGACGTTGGCGGGGAAGCGGTCGGCCGGCAGCTGGTCGAGGAAGAGGTCGACGGCGACGATCGAGCCGACCCGCTCGGTCTCGTACTCGAACACGCCGCCGTTGCCGACGTCGAGCATGTGGCCTATCCCGTCGACCTCCTTGGTGACCGCCTCGCGGATGTTGCGAAAGGTGTCGAGCTCGGCGACCGCGTCGGCGTGCTTGTCGGTGGCGAAGAACTCGGCGTTCAGCGCCGCGGTGTCCTCGCGCTGCCCGCCGGGGCTCTCCGGGCTCGGCTGGCGGTCGGTGTCGCGGATCTCGGCGGCCACCCGCGCCATTCTGTCAGTAGCCTGAGCGCATGAGCTCGAACGGCAAGCGACGGCCACCGCGCCCCGAGATTTCGGTGCCCGCCGGGGCCACCGACCGCGAGGCCGCGGCGATCGCGGCGGCGCTCGAGCAGTTCCTGGCCGAGACCGCGCCGAGCCCCCAGTCCACCGAGCCCGAGAGCCGCTGGCTCCGGGCGGCCCTCAACGAAGGGGTCGAGGCAAGGAGGAACCTATGGCAGTAGTGAAGATCATCGAGCTGGTCGGCAGCTCCAAGAAGTCGTCCGACGATGCCTGCCAACAGGCGCTGAAGCAGGCCCAGACCTCGCTCCGCAACGTCCGCGCCGTCGACATCGTCTCGACCGGGCTGCGCGGCGAGAACCTCGACGAATGGCGCGCCCACGTCCGGGTCGCGTTCCTGGTCGAAGGCACCGACCTCGACTGATGGCCGAGGAGAAGCCCGAGCAAACCGCGCACGCCGCGCCGCTCCCCCCCGAGCGAGTCAAAGAGATGCTCGACGCCGGTGACGCGGAGCTCGTCGACGTGCGCCAGGAGCACGAGTGGGAGGCGGGGCGGATCCCCGGCGCCAAGCACGTCGGCCTCAATGACCTTTCCGCGCAGGCTGAAAAGCTCGCCGGCGACGGCGCCCTGGTCGTCTACTGCCACGGGGGCTCGCGCTCGGCGATGGCGGCCGAGGCGCTGCGCACCGCCGGCATCGACGCGCATTCGCTCGAGGGCGGGATCGACGCCTGGGTCGAGCGCGGGATGCCGATCGAGCCCGAGGACGGCCACGTCGCCGAGTCGGGCCGGGCCGCCGAGATCCTCCGTGAGCGGGGCCGCTACGCCCCCTTCCCCGAGGACGCGGCGCGGATCGAAACCGACGACTGAGCCTTCCCTCGAGGCGCGTGATTGAGGGCTCCGTGATTGACCCTCATCAGCTCGGGTAAAACCCCGTTTCCGCCGACTAAATACCTACAACCCGATCAGGTTTAGTACTATTTCCACAGTGGAACCGGTAACCACTCCAGACAGCGAGATCCTCGAGGGTCTCAAGCAGAGCCCCGACAAGGAGCACCAGAAGGGGAAGGGCAAGCTGGGCTCGCTCGAGAACCCCGAGACCTACGACAACGTCCCGGGGCACGCGATCCCGATCATCGAGCGCGAGTTCGACGACTTCAAGACCGAGGCCGGGCGCTTCCTCGAGGGCGAGCAGACCGAGGAGCAGTTCATCGGCTTCCGGCTCAAGCAGGGCGTCTACGGCCAGCGGCAGCCCGACGTGCAGATGATCCGCGTCAAGCTCCCGTTCGGCGGCGTCACCCCCGAGCAGATGGACGCCTTCGCGAGCGTGATCGAGCAGTACGCGCCGCTGGGCAAGGGCCACATCACGACCCGCCAGAACATCCAGATCCACCACATCCCGCTTCCCGACGCCGCCGCCGCGATCCGCGAGCTCGGCGACGCCAAGCTCTCCTCGCGCGAGGGCTGCGGCAACACGATCCGCAACGTGACCGGCGACCCGTGGGCCGGCGTCACCGAGGGCGAGCACTTCGACCCGACCCCGTACGCCGCCGCCTACATCCGCTACTTCGTCCGCCACCCCACCACGCAGCTGATGCCGCGCAAGGTGAAGACAGCATTCACCGCCACCGACGACGACCGCGCGATCACCGGCATCCACGACGTCGGCTTCATCCCGCGGATCAAGGACGGCAAGAAGGGCTTCGAGATCCGGGTCGGCGGCGGCACCTCGATCATGCCCCGCATCGCGCCGACCCTGAACGAGTTCGTCGGCGCCGACGACGGCGAATACCTGATGTGGACCGAGGCGGCGCTGCGGATCTTCGACCGCCAGGAGTGGCTGCGCGAGAACCGGATGCGCGCCCGGATCAAGGTGCTGGTCGACAAAATCGGCATGGACAACTTCCGCAAGCTCGTCGAGGATGAGCTCGAGGGCGACTGGGTCGCCGAGCGCGACTTCGACGTCCAGCGGCTGCGCTTCGACGACGAGGAGGAGGCCAACGCCCCGGCTATCCCGGAGACCCCCTCGAGCCCGAACGGCGATCAGAGCGCCTTCGACACCTTCCGCGACTCGAACGTCCTCCCGCAGCGCCAGGAGGGCTTCTCGACCGTCGAGGTGAACCCGTTCCGGGGCGACCTCACCCCCGACCAGTTCCGCGGCCTCGGCGAGATCATGCGCGAGTTCACCGGCGGCTACGCGCGCACCACCGTGCACCAGAACCTCGTCCTTCGCTGGGTCCGCGACGAGTCGGTCTACGACGTCTACCAGCGCCTCGGCGAGCTCGGCCTCGATCGTGCCGGCGCCCACGAGATCACCGACGTCGTCAGCTGCCCCGGCACCGACAGCTGCAAGCTCGGCATCACTTCATCGATGGGCCTCAACGAGGCCGTCGAGAAGCGGCTCGTGGAGATGGGGATCGACGACCCGCTGACCAAGAGCCTGCACGTGAAGATGAGCGGCTGCCCGAACGGCTGCAGCCAGCACCACATCGCCAACATCGGCTTCTACGGCGCCTCGATCAAGGTCGGCGAGAAGACGATCCCCGCCTACATCGCCCACATCGGCGGCAACTACGAGGGCGGCGAGGTCGTCTTCGGCCACCGGCTCAAGGCGCGCCTGCCCTCGAAGCGCGTCCCCGACGCGGTCGAGCGCTGGGTCCGCCTCTACCAGGCCGAGCGCAACGAGGGCGAGCAGTTCAACGACTTCGCCGAGCGGATCGGATACGACCGCTTCGAGGAGGAGGTCAAGGACCTCGCGATGCCGGTCGACTTCTCGCTCGAAAACATGAACATGTTCATCGACTGGAACCGCGCCTCCCCCTACAAGGTCGAACGCGGGGAAGGCGAATGCGCGGTATGAGCAGAACGGAACTCGCCGTCTTGGAGCCCCCGCCGCTCCCGAGCTGTCGCGGGATCGATCCCGAGAGGGTCGCCACCGACCTCGAGGACGCGAGCGCCGAGGAGGCGCTGCGCTGGGCGATCGAGACCTTCCACCCGAGCCTCTACGTCGCGTCTTCGTTCCAGAAGACGAGTTCGGTGATCGTCGACATGGCGACCAAGATCGAGCCCGAGATGCGCTTCTTCTATCTCGACACCGACGTCCTCTTCGACGAGACCTACGCGGTCCGCGACGAGCTCGCCGAGCGCTACAACGTCACCTTCGACCGCTTCCACAACATCTCGCTCGACGAGCAGGCCCGTCTGCACGGCGACGAGCTCTGGAAGACGAACCCCGACGCCTGCTGCGGGATCCGCAAGGTCGATCCGATGGGCGAGGCGCTCTCGAGCGTCGACTGCTGGATCTCCGGCATCCGCCGCAGCGAGTCCCAGGGCCGCGCACAGCGCGCCGAAGTTCCACTGGGACAAGCGCTTCGGACTCTGGAAGCTGAACCCGCTCGCCGACTGGTCCGAGCAGGACGTCTGGAACTACCTCGCCAAACACCAGGTCCCCTACAACGAGCTCCACGACAAGGGCTACCCGTCGATCGGCTGCACCCACTGCACGAAGCCGGTCGGAGAGGGCGAGGACGAGCGCGCCGGCCGCTGGGCCGGCAGCGACCAAGGACGAGTGCGGCATTCACGACGAGGCCGGCAACGGATCGAACGGCTCGAACGGCGCCAAGAGCGTCAAGTTGACCTAATTGCACAACTAGGTCAGCTTCCCTAAGGTTCCCGCCTCGATGCCCACCGGACAGGCCCTTTCCCTGACTCTGAGCGAGCGCCAGACCGCCGACTTCGAGATGATCGGCAACGGCGGCTTCGCACCCGTCGAGGGCTTCCTCGGCGAGGAGGATTGGCGCCGCGTCTGCGATGAGATGAGGCTCGCCACCGGTGAGGGCGCCGACCAGTACTGGCCTATTCCGATCACGCTCGGCAGCGATCTCGACTGCGGTCCCGGCGACGTGATCGAGCTCTCCAGCGACGATGGCAAGGAGCTCGGCCGGCTCGAGGTCAGCGAGGTCTTCGAGCGCGACATCGACAAAGAGGCTGAGCGGGTCTACCTGACCACCGACACCGATCACCCGGGAGTCGCCGCTCTGCACGAGGACGGCGCGCGCTGCATCGCCGGCAAGATCGTGGTCGACGCGCTGCCCGATCACGAGGACGCGTTCACGAAGCGCCAGCTCGATCCCGCCGAGTCCAAGAAGGCCTTCGAGGAGCGCGGTTGGAAGCGGATCGTCGCCTTCCAGACCCGCAACCCGATCCACCGCGCCCACGAGCACGTCACCAAGACGGCGCTCGAGATCGTCGACGGGCTGATGATTCACCCGCTGGTCGGCAAGACCAAGGAGGGCGACATCCCGGCCGAGGTGCGGATGCGCTGCTACGAGGTGCTGATGGACGACTACTACCCGCAAGACCGCGTCATCCTCAACATCTTCCCGTCCAAGATGCACTACGCCGGCCCGCGCGAGGCGATCCTGCACGCGATCGCGCGCCGCAACTACGGCGCCACGCACTTCATCGTCGGCCGCGACCACGCCGGTGTCGGCGACTACTACGGCACCTACGACGCGCAGAAGATCTTCGACGAGCTCGACATCGACGAGCTCGGGATCCTCCCGCTCTTCTTCGAGCACACGTTCTGGTGCAACACCTGCGAGGGCATGGCGTCGGGCAAGACCTGCCCGCACGACGCCGACGAGCACGTCTTCCTGAGCGGCACCAAGGTCCGCGAGATGCTCGGCAACGGCGAGAGGCCGCCGCCGGAGTTCAGCCGGCCCGAGGTCGCCCAGATCCTGATCGACGCCTACCAGGCCGACTCGAGCGTCCGCTAGCCCGGCGACGGGCGGGACGCTTGTTGCTACCTTGAGGCGCGGGTCCGGATGACCACGCTGCTCGAGGAAAAAACGGACGAGGCGACGCCCTCGGTTGCCAACGGCCAGCTCCGGGGATTGGCTGGTGAGGCGCGGGAGCTGGCGGCGCCGACCGCTGCGCTCGTTGCCTACAACGTCGGTTACCTGGCGCTCGTCTGGGCCGTCGCGCTCGGCGCCATCGCCCTCTTCTGGGCCTTCCCGGCCTGGTACACATTCGCGCTCGCCTTCCTCGTCGTCGCCTCGCGCCAGCAGGCGCTCCTCAACGTCCAGCACGAGGCTGGGCACGGCAAGCTCTTCCCCTCTGGCCGGGTCAATGAATTCGTCGGCCGCTGGCTCTGCGCGGCGCCGGTCGGCTCGCCCTACGAGGCCGCGCGCACCCGCCACCTCGCCCACCATCGGCTGCTCGCCACCGAAGAGGACCCCGATCACGACCTTCACGCCGGCCCCGACAAGCAAACGCGGCTCGGGCTCGCCAAGCATTTCATCGGCGGCCTGGCCGGCGGCTACGCGGGGATGGTGCTCATGGGCCCGCCGAGCCGCAGCTCGTCGCCGAATGCCCGCGCACGGACGCTCGACGTCCTCTCGCTGATCGTCGTTCAGGGGCTACTCGCCCTGGGGATGACCCTCGCCTTCGCCTGGTGGGTCTACCCGGCGCTCTGGCTCGCGCCTCTGGTGACCGCCACCGTCTTCTTTCACCTGCTTCGAAGCTTCATCGAGCACGCGATCACCGACGAGGAGACAGGGACGCATCGCAACCGCCTGATCACGATCCACAGCAACCTCGTCGAGCGCCAGCTCGTTGCTCCCTACAACATGAACTACCACGCCGAGCACCATCTGCTCCCCTCGGTTCCCGCCCCGCGCCTGAAGCAGCTCCAGCGCCGGCTCGCCGATCACCCCGAGCGGCCCCAGGTGCTGAAGCGCTCTTCCTACGGCCAGGCGCTGATGCACTACGCGCGCGCCCTTCGAGACTGACCGCCACCGCCACCACGACGGCGATCAAGACGGTGGAGGTCGTCTGCCCGCAGTGCGGCGCTGCCGGCGGCGAGCCGCTCTGGTCGGGGCGCGAGCACGAGTACGAGAACACGACCGACGAGCAGTTCGGCTTCGTTCGCTGTTCGAGCTGCGACCTGGCGCGGCTCAACCCGCGACCCGACGTCAGCGAGCTGCCGCGGATCTATCCCCCCGATTACTACGCCTACAACCTGAGCTCCGAGGAGCCCGATGACTCCGGGCCCGGGTTCACCGACCGCTTCAAGGTCCGCTTCTACCAGCGCCGGCTCAACGGTCTGCTCGACCGGCTCGGCAAGCCAGGGACGATCCGCATCCTCGACGTCGGCTGCGCGGACGGCCGGCTGCTCGACTGGTACAAGGCGAGCTCGGCGGGGGACCGGCTCGAGACCCACGGGATCGAGATGGACGCGGCCGCGGCGGAGATCGCCCGCCGCCGCGGGCACCGGGTCGTGACCGGCCGCTTCGAGGTCGACACGGAGCTCGAGCCCGCGAGCTTCGACCTGATCCTCGCCGGGCACGTGATCGAGCACGTCGACGATCCGAAGGCGTTCGCCTGTCGCGCCGCCGACCTGCTCGCGCCCGGCGGGCTGTTCGTCGCCGCCACCCCGAACCGCGACTCGCGCGACGCGCGCCGCTTCAAGGGCCATTGGGGCGGCAACCACTTCCCGCGCCATTGGACCCTCTACGACGAGGCGACGATGGCCGATCTGGCGGGTCGCGTCGGGCTCGTGCTCGAGCGCACCGAGTACCAGCCCAACCCGATCTTCTGGGTCTGGAGCTTCCACTCCTGGCTCTCGGAGCGCTTCCCGGGCAGCAAATGGCCCGACCGCCTCTTCCCGCCGGTGAAGATCTTCGATCCTTCGCCGCGCAGTTTTGCCCTGCTATCGGCGTTTACGACGCTCGATCTGCTGCAGCGGGCGGTGACCGGAAAGACGGCGAGCATGTCCGTTGAACTCCGCAAGCCCGAATCCCCTACCCTTCCCGCCTCGGATTTGTAGACCCACACGGTCAAAAGACCCAACAAAGGACAGAAGGAGCGCGCGACCACGCATGGCTAACGACAAGGGCTTCACCCTCTGGTTCACAGGCCTCTCAGGGGCCGGCAAGACGACGATCTCAAAGCTGATCGAGGAAGAGCTGACCGAACGCCGCAACCGGCTCGAGATCCTCGACGGCGACGTGGTGCGTGAGAACCTCTCCAAGGGGCTCGGTTTCTCGAAGGAGGACCGCGACACCAACATCCGCCGGATCGCCTTCGTCGCCGACCTGCTTTCCCGCAACGGCGTCCCGGTGATCACCGCCGCGATCTCGCCCTACCGCGAGCTCCGTGACGAGGCCCGCGAGCTGATGGGAGACCGCTTCATCGAGGTCTACGTCAAGGCATCGGTCGAGGTCTGCGCCGAGCGCGACCCGAAGGGGCTCTACAAGAAGGCGTTCGCCGGCGAGATCAAGGAGTTCACCGGCGTCTCAGATCCCTACGAGCCGCCGCTCGACGCCGAGATCACGGTCGACACCGAGAACGAGTCGCCCGAGGAATCGGCGAAGGCGATCATCGCCTACCTCGACGAGCGGGACCTGCTCCATGAAGCTCAGCCGGCCGGCGTCGGCGGCAGTTCGGGTTCGCCGAGCTCGTAGGTCCTGTAAGAACCGAACCGGGAGAAGAGCTTGTGAGAAGGGCCGTGGAAGTCGGAGGAGCCCGTAGCGGCGAGCCCGCGCTCCGCGCAGACCCCGAGCAGGAACCCGGTCTCCTCACGCCCGTGCGAGGGGTAGAAGCACTCGACGCCTTCGAGGTCGAGGTCGGCGATCAGGTCGCCGACCACCGCCCGGTCCTTGATGTCCCAGAACGGGTGCGCGAGTACCGCGGCCCCTCCCGCCTCGTGGATCAGGTCGACGGCCTCGGGCGCGGACGGCCAGCGGCGGGCGACGAACGCCTTGCCGCCGTCGGGGACGAGCCACTCTTCGAAGAAGGCGTTCATGCCGTCCTTGGTCGCTCCCGCGGCCTTGGCGATGTGGGGGCGTCCGATCGAGTCGGCGTCGCCGGCCTCGGCGACGACGTCCTCGAACGTGAGCTCGAAGCCCACCGCGCGCAGCTTGGCGACGATCTCCTCGGCGCGCGTGCGGCGCTCCTGCTGGGCGCGCTCGCAGACCGGCGCCATCTTCGCGGCGTCGATCCAGTAGCCGAGCATGTGGAGGTCGTCGAAGGGTCCGTGGACGCACGACATCTCGGCCGCGGGCACGAGCTCGATTCCGGCTTCCTTCGCCGCCGCGGTCGCCTCGGCGAGCCCGTCGATCGCGTCGTGGTCGGTGAGCGCCAGCGTCGTCACCCCCGCTGCCGTCGCGGCCTCGACCACGCCGGCCGGCGGAAGCTCGCCGTCGGAGACCGTCGAATGGGACTGCAGGTCGATCATGACCCCATTCTTAACCCCCGGTACCCCCGCAGGCGTAGCCGAGGAGGTGGCCGGTGAGGATTTCGGCGAAGGCCGATTACGCGGTGCGCGCCGCGGTCGAGCTCGCCGCGGCCGGGGAGAACCCGGTCAAGGGCGAGAAGCTCTCGGAGTCCCAGGACATCCCGCTTCAGTTCCTCGAGCACATCCTGCTCGAGCTCAAGCACGCGCGGCTCGTCCGCGCCCGCCGCGGCGCCAAGGGCGGCTACTGGCTCGCCAGGCCGCCCGAGGAGATCACGCTCGCGAACATCATCCGCGCGGTCGAGGGCCCGCTCGCCAACATCCAGGACATGGCGCCCGAGTCGACCAAGTACCCGGGCAACGCCGAGGGCCTGACCGACGTATGGATCGCGGTCCGCGCCAGTCTCCGCCGGGTATTGGAGTCCGTGACCCTCGCCGACCTCCGCGACGGAAACCTGCCCTCCTCGATCGGCGACCTGACCGAAGACAGCGACGCGTGGGTGACCCGCTGAGCTAGACCCCTGTTCCAGGGGACTCGCCGAATGGATCCAGCGATCGTCTTCTTCGGCTTCGGCGTCGGCTTTCTGGTCGGCCTCACCGGCATGGGCGGTGGCTCGCTTATGACCCCGCTTCTGATCCTCGTCTTCGGGATCAAGCCGGTGACGGCGATCGGCACCGACATCTTCTATGCGGCGGTGACAAAGACCGCGGGCGGCTGGCGGCATCTGAGGCTGAAGACGGTGAACATTCCGCTCACCTGGTGGATGGCTTTGGGCAGCGTCCCCTCGGCGATCGCCGGGGTCTGGGTGCTCGACATCCTCAAGGAACGGCTCGGCGACGATCTGGACGAGACGGTGTTCGCGATCCTCGCGGCCTGCCTGATGGTGGTCGGGGCGATCACGCTGCTGCGGAGCCTCTTCCTCGCCGACCGGATCATCGAGCGCGACGACTTCGAGCTTCACACCCGGCATAAGATCGCCGCGACCACGATCGGTGCCACCACCGGCTTCGTGATCGGTCTCAGTTCGGCGGGCAGCGGGACCGTGATCGCGATCATGCTGATCGCCGTCTTCCGGCTCACCCCGACCCGCGTCGTCGGCACAGACGTCTTCCACGCTGCGATCCTGCTCTGGGCCGCCGGCATCGCTCATGTTGTCGGCGGCAATGTCGACTTCGGGCTGGCGGGAAACATCCTCGTCGGCTCGATCCCCGGCGTGATCATCGGGTCGAACTTGTCGGTGAAGTGGCCGCAGAGGGCGCTTCGGACCGCGCTCGGCGTGGTGCTGATCGCGGCCGGCGTCGCTTTGCTCAGCAAGTCCGACAAGACGCTGGTCCCCTACGCCCTCGTGGTTTCCGCTGTCGCGTTCGCCGGTCTGTTCGCGATGCAGGGCCTGCTTCGCCGCGAGGTCGAGGCCGACCCGGTCGACGCCGAGTGGCTGCGACGCGCCGAGGCCGTGGCCGCTGTCGGGGATGAGGTCGATGTCCACCGTGCGGGCCACGACTCGGACCCGACTCGTAATACTGCGCCGCCATGTTTACGAAGGTCCTGGTCGCGAACCGCGGCGAGATAGCGATTCGCGTCATGCGGGCGCTGCGCGAGATGGGTATCGGATCGGTCGCCGTTTACTCGGAGGCCGACCGCGACGCGCCCCACGTGCGGGAGGCCGACGAGGCGTTCCTGCTCGGGCCGCCGGTGCCGGCCGAGAGCTACCTGAACGTCGACAAGATCCTCGAGGTCTGCGCCGAGTCCGGCGCTGAGGCGGTCCACCCCGGCTACGGGTTCCTTGCCGAGAACGCCGCGTTCGCGAAAGCGCTCGAAAAGGCCAAGCTCACCTTCATCGGCCCGCCGGCGAGCGCGATCGAGGCGATGGGCTCGAAGACCGAGGCCCGCAAGCTCATGAAGGACGCCGGCGTGCCGATCGTCCCCGGCGATACGACGCCGGTGAAGACGGTCGAGACCGCCACGAAGCACGCCAAGGAGATCGGCTATCCGATCGCCTGCAAGGCGGCCGGCGGCGGTGGAGGCAAGGGCTTCCGGGTGGCGATGAAGGAGTCCGAGCTCGAAGAGGCCTTCGACGGCGCCGCGCGCGAGGGCGAGAAGTTCTTCAGCGACGACCGCGTCTACCTCGAGCGCTATCTCGAGGACCCGCGCCACGTCGAGGTGCAGGTGCTCGCCGACTCGAAGGGCAACGTGATCCACCTCGGCGAGCGCGACTGCTCGATCCAGCGCCGCCATCAGAAGCTGATCGAGGAAGCGCCAGGCCCGCACGTCAACGAGGAGATGCGCGAGCGGATCGGCAGGATCGCCACCGACGCGGCCGAGGCGGTCGGCTACCGCTCGGCCGGAACGGTCGAGGGCCTCCAGGTCGGCGAGGACTACTTCTTCCTCGAGATGAACACCCGCGTCCAGGTCGAGCACTGCGTGACCGAGATGGTGACCGGGTTCGACATCGTCCGCGAGCAGGTCCGGATCGCGGCCGGCGAGCCGCTCTCGATCTCTCAGGAGGACGTCGAGCTGCGCGGGCACGCGATCGAGTGCCGGATCAACGCCGAGGCCGCGCACAAGAACTTCGCCCCGGCGCCGGGGGCGATCACCTCCTACACCGAGCCTGCCGGGCCGGGGGTGCGGGTCGACTCGGGGGTCGAGCCCGGCTCCGAGGTGACGCCGCTCTATGACCCGATGGTCGCGAAGCTGATCGTCTGGGACAACGACCGCGAGCTCGCCACGGCGCGGATGCTGCGCGCGCTCGAGGAGTACGAGGTCGGCGGCCTGACCACGCTGATCCCGTTCCACCGGGCGATCCTCGCCACGAAGGAATGGGCGAAAGCCGAAACCTGTCGCAACCTGACCGAGGACAAGAAGTGGCTGAAGACGACGGAACGAGAGACGCCTTCGGCATCAACCGGCACCTCCTCGGCTTCGCCTCCGGGGGTGCCGGGTGAGGGCTCGGGCGCTGGGGCCCTTTCCAACCAGGAACAGCGGGACTACAAGGTGGAGGTGGGGGGCAAGCTCTTCGACGTCAAGGTGATCGGGGAGGCGCTCGGCGGGGGCGCCGCGCCGGGGCTGAAGGGCCCGCCGCGCCGCGAGCGCAAGCAGGGAGGGGCTGCCGCCGCGGCCGGCGACGAGCTCGTCTCGCCGCTGCAGGGCAACGTCTTCAAGGTGCCGGTGAAGAAGGGCGACGAGGTCGCCGAGGGCGATCTGGTCTGCATCATCGAGGCGATGAAGATGGAGAACGAGATCACCGCCCACAAGGCCGGCAAGATCACCGAGCTGCCCGCCGAAGGAGGGCGCCGCGGTCAACTCCGGCGACGTGCTCGCGAAGATCGAGTAGGGGCGGGCGCTACTTTGCGCCGAGCTTCGCCGCCGCGTCGCGGAGGTTCTTGACCGTCGCGTCGGGGGTCTTGCGGCCTTCGAGCTTCTCGCCCTTGCGGTTCAGCCAGATCACCGGAACGTTCATCTTCAGACACGGGGCGACGTCGCACTCGTAGTTGGAGCCGATGTGGACCCAGCCCTTCTTGCCGCCGACCCGGCGCGCGCACTCCTTGAAGTGGGTGGGGTCGGGCTTGTAGCTGCGCACCTGCTGGGCGGTGACGACGAGGTCGAGCTCGGTGCGCAGGTGCTGGCGCGAGATGCCGAGCAGCTTGTCGTCGTTGTTGGTCACGATGCCGAGGTCGTAGCGGTTCCCCGAACCGGTCCATGGCCGCGTTCACCTCGCGGAACGGGCCCCAGCGCGCGACCGAGTCGGGCAGGAACTGCGCCCGCGAGGGCTCGATGTCCCAGCCGATCTCGCTCGCGACCGTGACCGTCGCGCGGCGCAGCACCTCGGCGTAGAGCTCGTAGGAGCCGGCCATGATCTCGGCCTGGACCTCGAAGAAGCGCTCGAGCAGCCCCTTGGTGTCGATCGTCAGCCCGTCGCGCTCGGCCTCCGCCTCGAACGCATCGGAGATCCCGTTCTCCCAGTCGATCAGGTCGCCGTAGCAGTCGGTGGTCACGAGCGTGATTGTTTTCAGGCCTGGAAGTGGCATAAGTCCCTAAGGAGCGGCGGCATTATTGCCTGATATAGGCTCACGCGGCTCTTGGACCTTCTCGAATACCAGGGAAAGCAGCTCTTCGCCCGCCACGGGGTCCCGACAACGATCGGTGAATCCGCGAAGACGGTCGACGAAGCCGTCGATGCCGCCGACGAGGTCGGCTACCCGTGCGTCGTCAAGGCCCAGGTCCAGATCGGCGGTCGCGGCAAGGCGGGCGGGATCAAGATCGCCAAGGACCGCGACGAGGCCCGCGAGCACGCCGAGGCGATCATCGGCATGGACATCACCGGCCCCCACGGCGAGGGCCCGTTCAAGGTCCACGAGGTCTGGATCGAGCGCGCTTCCGAGATCGAGTCCGAGTACTACGCCTCGTTCATCCTCGACCGCTCCGAGAAGAAGGTGCTGGCGATGCTCTCGACGATGGGCGGGATGAACGTCGAGGAGATCGCCGACAAGGACCCCGACGCGCTCGCCAAGCGACACGTCGATCCCGGCAAGGGCTTCGGACCTCGACGAGGCGAGAAGCTCGCCGTCGACGCGAAGGTCCCCGAGGAGTACCAGCGCGAAGACCGGCGAGCTGCTGGTGAAGCTCTACGAGGTCTTCAACGAAGCCGACGCCACCCTGATCGAGGTCAACCCGCTGATCGT
The DNA here is from genome assembly GCA_963800705.1 of uncultured Solirubrobacterales bacterium. Classification (GTDB taxonomy): domain Bacteria; phylum Actinomycetota; class Thermoleophilia; order Solirubrobacterales; family 70-9; genus CAWDBV01. Next base: position 16,481 of record CAWDBV010000008.1, on the reverse strand, counting down.
CACCACCGAAGGCGACGTGATCGCGCTCGACGCGAAGGTGACGATCGACAACAGCGCCCTTTTCCGCCACGAGGACATGGCCGAGCTCGCCGAGGACTCGCCGCCCGAGGACCCGCAGGAGCGCGATGGCGAAGGAGAAGGGCCTCACCTACGTGAAGCTCGACGGCAACGTCGGCATCCTCGGCAACGGCGCCGGGCTCTGCATGTCGACGCTCGACGTCGTCGCCCAGGCCGGCGGCGAGCCCGCCAACTTCCTCGATGCCGGCGGCGGCTCGAAGGCCGAGGCGATCGCCGACGCCCTCGAGGTGATCACCTCCGACGAGAAGGTCACCGCGGTGCTGTTCAACATCTTCGGCGGCATCACCCGCTGCGACGAGGTCGCGAAGGGGATCATCGAGGCCTCGGGGCAGATCGAAGCTCGAGCTGCCGCTGGTGGTTCGCCTCGACGGCACCAACTCCGAGGAGGGGCTGCAGCTGCTCGCCGACGCCGGCCTCGACAACCTCCACCAGGAGAAGACGATGCTCGCGGCCGCCGAGCGGGTGGTCGAGCTCGCATGACGCTGGGTATCTGATGTCGATCATCGTCGACAACGACACCAAGCTGGTCATCTCCGGGCTCACCGGCCGCGAGGGGACCTTCCACGGGATGCGAAACCGCGACTACGGGACCGACCTCGTCGCCGGTGTGACGCCGAAGAAGGGCGGCCAGGACGTCGAGGGGATCCCGGTCTTCGACACGATCGCCGAGGCGGTCGAGAAGGAGGGCGCCAACACCTCGATGATCTTCGTCCCGGCGCGCTTCGCCGGCGCGGCGATCGACGAGGCCCTCGACTCCGGCGTGCACACCGTGATCGCGATCACCGAAGGGATCCCGGTCCACGACATGCTCGGCTGCTACTGGAAGGCTCGCGACAAGGGTGTGCGCCTGGTCGGGCCAAACTGCCCCGGCGTGCTCAGCCCAGGCAAGGCGAACGTCGGCATCATCCCGGCGCAGTTCTTCGACCCGGGCCGGATCGGCGTCGTCTCGAAGTCGGGGACGCTCACCTACCAGATCGGAAACGAGCTCAAGCAGGCCGGCGAGGGCAACTCCTCGATCGTCGGAATCGGCGGCGACCCGATCGTCGGCTCGGACTTCATCGACATCCTCGAGCTCTACGAAAAGGACGACGAGACAGAGATGATCGTCATGGTCGGCGAGATCGGCGGCGACGCCGAGGAACGCGCCGCCGACTACATCGCCGAGAACGTCTCGAAGCCGGTAGTCGCATACATCGCCGGCTTCACGGCGCCGCCCGGCAAGCAGATGGGCCACGCCGGGGCGATCATCTCCGGCTCCTCGGGCACCGCCGAGGCGAAGAAGGAGGCGCTCGAGGCGAAGGGCGTCAGGGTGGGCAAGAGCCCGACCGAGGCCGCGCAGCTCGCGGTCGAAGTGATCGGCGCGGCTGCCTAGAAGCGCTCGACGCGGCCCGACGATGCCTCGGCGGCCCGCTCCGCCTCGCGCTCGGTCAGGTAGCGCGACCAGGCGACGATCGCGCCGCGCTCGACCGCGACCACGGCGGCGCGGTCCTGCTCGAGGTCGCAGCCCCGTCGACTCTCGGTGCCGCTCTCGCGGTAGGTGACGACGACGCGGCCGCCCTCGACCTCGCGCACTTCGCCGATCTCGGCGCTGTAGTTCTCCCAGCTGTCGAACCATTCCTCGACCACGTCGAGGACGTCCTCGCGGCCCCAGGTGAGCTCGCCGTCGGCGCTCAGCGCGCGGTCGTCCCAGCGCACGAGCGGATCGGCGAGCGCCAGCGCGGCGTCGTACTCGCCTTGCGCGTACTCCTGGACGGCGATCCGGACCAGCTCACGAGCAACGGAAGTCACTGCCGGGTGGATACCTCTTCTTCAGCCTTGTCGTCAGCTGTGCTCTGGGCGGCGCGGTTCTCGTAACCGCTGCGAGCTTCCTGATCGACGTCGATCATGATCTTGTCGAGCTTCATCGCGCGGCCGAGGCCTTCGCGGACGCGGCGCGGCAGCGGTCGGATAGCGGCTCCGACCCAGCCGGCCGAGCGCGGCACGTAGACGTCGAAGCGCGGCTTCTCGATCGCGCTCACGATCTCGTCGGCGACCTCCTCGGGGGTGACGCTCTTCACGCCGCGGACTTCCTGGACCCCGTCGGTGAGCTCGGTACGGACGATCGCCGGCATCACGACCGAGAGCTCGATGTCGCTCTCGTACAGCTCGCCGCGCAGCGCCTCGCTGATCCCGACCACGGCGTGCTTGGTCGCCGCAGTAGGTCGCGATTCCCGGGAACCCGCTCTTGCCGGCCCCGGAGGCGATGTTGACGATGTGGCCCTTGTTGCGGGGCTGCATGCGCTCGAGCGCGAGCTTCGAACCGAAGATGACGCCGTGGATGTTGATGTCGATCTGGCGCGCCGCCGATTCGTCGGTCTCCTCGGAGAAGAGGCCGATCGGCATGATGCCGGCGTTGTTGATCACCACGTCGAGCTCGCCGAGCTGGCGCTCTGCCTCGTCGAGGAATCCCTTGAACGACTCGCGGTCGGTGACGTCGAGCGGGAGTGCGATCACGTTGCCGCCCAGCTCGGCGGCGGTCTTCTCCGCCAGCTCGCTGTCGCAGGTCGCCGATCGCGATCCTGGCGCCCTTGTCGGCCAGCGCCTTCGCCGTCGCCTTGCCGATCCCGCGAGCACCGCCGGTGATCGCGACCGTCTTGCCTTGCAGTGAGCTCTTCGCCATCGTCGTCTCCGTTCCGGGGCCCGCTTGAAGGCCGCCTGTCTGGCTGCTTAGCCAGGAATCTACTAGGCGAAGGCGGCCGGCGGGCCGTTCTTATACTGGCTCCTTGGCCTCAGGCGCAGACAAGCCGATCTCTTTCGCCCGCGGCGCACCGAGCGCCGACATCCTCCCCGCCGAAGCGGTGCGGGAGGCTGCCGCGCGGGCTCTCGAGTCCGACTGGAAGCGCGCGCTCGCCTACGGCCTCGGCCCCGGCCACCCTGGCCTCGGCGAGTGGATCGCCGAGCTCCACGATCTCGAGCCCGCCGCAGGTGATGGCGACCAACGGCTCGCTCGAGGCCGGTTGGCTGCTGTTCGAGAACACGCTCGAGCCCGGCGACCGGGTCGCGGTCGAGCAGCCCTCCTATGACCGCACGCTGCTGCTGCTCGGCAGGCTCGGGGTCGAGCTGGTCCCGATCCCGCTCGAGGACGACGGCCTCGACGTCGCCGCGCTCGAGGTCGCCGCGAAGGAGAAGCCGCTGAAGCTCCTGCACGCGATCCCCAACTTCCACAACCCGGCCGGCTGCACGCTTTCGGCCGAAAAGCGCAAGCGGGTCGTCGAGCTCGCGGCCGAGCACGGGTTCACGATCTTCGAGGACGACCCCTACCGGCTTGTTTGGTTCGATGAAGAGCCGCCCGAGACGATGCTCTCGCTCGACACCGAGGGACGGGTGATCCACGCTTCTTCGTTCTCGAAGACGGTCAGCCCCGGGGTCAGGGTCGGCTACCTCGCCGGGCCCGAGGAATCGATCACGATGCTCGCCAAGCGCGCCAACGAGAACTACATCTCGCCGAACATGCTCGCCGAGTCGGTGGTCTGGGAGCTCTGCCGGTCGGGCGGCCTGGGGGAGAACGTCGAGTTCGTCCGCAAGCAGCTGGCGGCGCGACGCGACGCGATGGTCGAGGCGCTCCGCGAGCAGATCGGAGAGGCCGAGTTCGTGGTCCCCGGCGGCGGCTACTTCCTCTGGCTGACGCTCGGCGACGACGTCGACACCGCCGAGCTGCTCGGCTCCGCGACCGAAGAGGGCGTCACCTTCATCGCCGGCCGCGACTTCATGATCGAGGGCGGCGGCAACGCGCTGCGGCTCTCGTTCGCCCCGGTGACAGCCGACGAGGCGCGCGAGGGCGTCGCCCGCCTCGCCAGGGCGCTCGAGCGCTCGCGCGCCGGCACCCCGGCATAGACTGACGGCGATGGCGATCAAGCTCCACCGCTGCTCGGCCGGGTTCATCAAGATCGACGCGCACCCGTGCTGGAAGGTCCAGAAGGCGCTCGACGAGGCCGGTGTCGACTACGAGGTCGTCAAGCACGCCGCGATCGGCCGCGGCCGCCGCAAGGAGCTTCAGGAACTGAGCGGGCAGGACAAGCTGCCGGTGCTCGAGCTCGAGGACGGGACCGTGATCCGCGAGGAGTCCTCCGACATGGTCGAGCGGATCTCCTCGGGCAGGCTCTCGGCCTAGCGGCCGTAGCGGTCGCTGGAGAGCTCGAGCTGCTCGGGTAGCGGCGGGCGCGGCGAGGGCGCCGGGTCGGCGGAGACCGAGACCGTCTCGGCGACGCTGCGCGAGACCTTGTGCTTTCCGCCGTCCGATGCGACCACGACTTCGTCGTCGGATGAGCTCTCGAGCGTTCCCTCGAGCTCGGGCTCTAGTCCGGAGTCCTTGAGGTAGTGGAGCAGTTCCTCGGCCTCGTTCTCGAACCGCAGCACGCGCAGCTTCGCCCCGGGCTCGACGTCGGCGAGCAGAACGCCCCGCTCGCGCTCGCCCTCGGTCAGCGGGTGGCCATGGGGGCAGGTCTTCGCGTCGCCGATCGCCGCCTCCATCCGCTCCTGGAGCACCGGCGACATCGCGTGCTCGAGCCGCTCGGCCTCCTCGTGGACCTCGTCCCAGGGGATGCCGAGCACGTCGGTGAGGAAGCGCTCGATCAGCCGGTGCCGGAAGACGACCTCGGCGGCCTGCTCGTGGCCCTGCTTCGTGAACTCGAGCGACTTGTCGGAGCCGCGCTCGACATAGCCGTCGCCCTCGAGCCGGCCGATCATCTCGTGCACGGTCGGCGGCGAGAGCTGCATCGCGCGGGCGATGTTGGCGCCGGTGATCGGCAGCCCCGCCTCGGTGAGCCAGAACATCGTCTGCAGGTACTCCTCCTCGGCGACTGTGGCGTGCTCGTCGGACACGCGCCGAGATTATCGGCTGCACTCGTGAGAGGATCAGGCTGTGGAAATCGGATCAGGCACGAGAGCGATCGTCACCGGCGCCTCGAAGGGCATCGGCCGCGCGACGGCGCGCGCCCTCGCCGCTCGGGGCGCAAAGCTCGGGCTGATCGCCCGGGGCAAGGACGAGCTCGAGGTGGCCGCGGCCGAGGTGGGCGAGGGGACGCATCATCGCGACCGCCGATGTCGCCGACCGCGGGGCGATCGATAAGGCGGTCGCCGGCCTGGTTGAAGAGCTCGGTGGCGTCGAGATCATGGTCGCCAACGCCGGGATCGCCAAGTACGCGCCGTTCGCCGACCAGGACCCCGACGAGGCCGAGCGCATGGTGCTCACCAACGTGCTCGGCACGATGAACACGGTCCGGGCGGCGCTCGAGCCGATGCTCGACCGCGCCAAGGGGCACATCGTCGTGGTCAGCTCCGGCGCCGGGCTGCGCGCATTCCCCTGGGGTGCGGTCTACGGCGCGACCAAGGCCGCCGACAAAGGGTTTGCCGAGGCGCTGCGGCACGAGCTCTCGGGGACCGGGGTCTCGGTGAGCACCGTCTATCCGGGCGAGGTCAAGACCGCGATCCACGAGGATGCCGAGCAACTCCCCGACTGGCGCGACAACGACGGCGCGATCGACGCCGTCCACGTCGCCGAAGCGGTCCTGGAAGCAGTGGAGGAGGACCGCCGCGACGTCTATGTGCCGAAGAACGTCCGTCTGTTGGGGCTCAACGACCTCGCCCCCGGGCTCGTCGACCGGCTGCTCGCGTCGATCCGCGGCGGCTCGGCGGCGCCGCGCCGCTACTACGCCGGCCTTGGAGAGCGCCGAGCTGATCCTGGTCGCCGTGCTGGTCGTGATCGCGTTCCTGAACGCGGTCGCGAACTGGCTCCAGGTCCCGTATCCGATCCTGCTCGTGCTCGGCGGGATCGCGATCGCCTCGATCCCGGGTGTCCCGGAGGTCGAGCTCGACCCGGACCTGGTGCTGCTGATCTTCCTGCCGCCGCTGCTCTACTCGGGGGCGTTCTTCGCCGATCTGCGCTCTCTACGGCGCAACGCCAGGGCGTTGTCGCTGACCGCGATCCTGCTCGTGCTGCTGACGATGTAGCGCGTCTTCGTGCGCTCGAGGTCGCGCGAACGCGGCGCGCTGCGGGCGGACGACCTTGCGGAAGTTGATGATCTCCTGCTTGACGTTGGAGATGTCGCGCACGACCTCGGCCTGCTCGTCCTCGAAGATGTCCTGCTCGATGCGCTCGAGCTTGTTGCCGATCTTGCGCAGCATCGGGAACGAGGCGTCGACCGAGTCGTCGACGATCTTGTAGAGCAGGTAGCCGGCGCCCTTGGAGAAGAGGCTGCTCGCGCAGTTCCTCATTGGAGCGGCAGCGGTCGAACAGGTAGGAGATCGGCTGCAGCGGCTCGTTGGGGATCGTGATCAGGTAGTCGGGGCCGACGAAGATGTCGACCTCGGCCGCGTTGAGGCGCGAGACCGCCTTGTCGTAGCGCGGGAAGTGCAGGACGATGAAGAGGTAGTCGTCGTACTCGTCGACCTTCGGGCGCTGGTTGCGCGAGTAGACGTCCTCGTAGTCGAGCGGGTGGAAATCGAAGCGCTCCTCGAGCCACGCCTGGTCGACGGCACGCGGGCGCTCGATGTGGATCCAGCGCAGCCCGGGCGCCTCGACGATCTCGGCGCGGGCCTCCTGGGGCTCAGGCGGGGAGGCTTCGGCGCCGCGCGAGCGCGCGCCTCGCCGGCCGATCCGGGGCTTGGGCAGGTTCGGCATGGCGCGGACTGAACGGATCGTCGGTCGCCGGCATCGTCCGTCTGATCTTACGATAGGCTGTGGACCACATAGCAGTACGCATCCAGAGGGGTGGAGGGAATGGCCCTATGAAACCCCGCCAACCACTCCGTCGTCCGCGACGGGAACGGTGGCAATTCCAACAGGCTCCAAGACAAATGGCCTGGGAGATGCGGTGATGGGCACGCCTCCTGGTACCGCCACCACCGCCTCCACCCGGGCGGAGGTTTCACCACATGCCGGCAGATGCCCTGAAGTGCAAGGAATGTTCAACCGACCTACCCGCTCGAAGCTCGCTACGTCTGCGATCGCTGCTTCGGCCCGCTCGAGGTGCCGTACGCGGCGCGACGCTCGAGCGCCGACGAGCTCAAGCGCCGCATCCAGGCGGGCCCGCACACGCTCTGGCGCTACGCGGACTTCCTGCCGCTGGAGGGTCCCGCGCGCTCGGCGCTGCCCGACCGGCTGGACGCCGCTGGTGAAGGCCGACCGCCTCGCCGCGCGGCTCGGCCTGCGCGAGGTCTGGGTCAAGAACGAGACGGCCAACCCGACCCACTCGTTCAAGGACCGCGTGGTCTCCGTCGCGCTCGCGCGGGCGCAGGAGCTCGGCTTCCAGACCATCGCCTGCGCCTCGACGGGCAACCTCGCCAACGCGGTCGCCGCCCACGCCGCCGCGGCCGGCCTGCCCGACCTACGTGCTGATCCCGGCCGACCTCGAGGAGCAGAAGATCCTCGCCACCGGCGCCTACGGGACCAACGTGGTCGCCATCAAGGGCAACTACGACGACGTCAACCGGCTCTGCATGGAGCTCGCCGGCGAGCGCGACGACTGGGCGTTCGTCAACGTCAACGTGCGCCCCTACTACGCCGAGGGCTCCAAGACGCTCGCCTTCGAGGTCGCCGAGCAGCTCGGCTGGGAGCTGCCCGACCGCGTGGTCGCGCCGATCGCCTCCGGCTCGCTGTTCACCAAGATCGCCCGCGGTTCCAGGAGTGGATCGACTGCGGGCTGCTCGAGGGCGAGCTGCCGCACATGAACGGCGCCCAGGCGCTGGGCTGCTCCCCGGTCGCCCAGGCGTTCGAGGCCGGCACGCCGTCTGCCGCCCGGTCAAGCCCGACACGATCGCCAAGTCGCTGGCCATCGGCAACCCGGCCGACGGCCCGTACGCGGTCGAGCTGGCGCAGAAGACCGGCGGCGGCATCGACTCGGTGACCGACGACGAGATCCGCGCCGGCATCCGCCTGCTCGCCGAGACGACCGGCATCTTCACCGAGACCGCCGGCGGCGTGACCACCGCGACCCTCGCCAAGCTCGCCGAGCGCGGCGACATCGGGCCGGACGAGCGCGTCGTGCTCTGCATCACCGGCGACGGCCTGAAGACGATCGACGTCGTCCGCGGCTCGTTCGAGGTGACCGAGATCGCGCCGCGGATCGAGGAGTTCGACGAGGCGTTCGCCGGGGCGGCGGTCTGATGGCGACGGTCAAGCTCCCCACCCAGCTGCGCGACGCGGCCGGCGGCGCCGCCGAGGCCGAGGCCTCCGGCGGCACCGTCGGCGAGGTGCTCGAGGCGCTGTACGCCGAGCACGGCGAGCTGCGCGAGCGCATCTCCGACGCCGACGGCGGCCTGCGCCGCTTCGTCAACGTCTACATCCGCGGCGAGGACATCCGCTTCCTCGACGGGCTCGACACCGAGGTCGGCGACGTCCGACGAGGTGACGATCCTGCCGGCCGTCGCGGGGGGCTAGCCCGCACCGCCGAGCCCGAGCCGGTCGGGCCGCTCGACGATCGCGCGCTCCTCGTCGTCCGGGAACGCGGCCGGCACGGCTTCGCGCAGCAGGCGGCGCTCGAGCTCGATCCGCGGCCGCTCGCCGGCGTCGGCGACCTCGCCAGGCGGTCGTAGAGCGCGGTGAGCCGCCGCACGATCTGCGGCGACTCGGCGCCGTAGCGGCGGATCTCCATCAGCCCGAGCTCGATGTAGTCGGCCCAGCGGGGCGCCGGGCACGATCGCGCGCGGCGTCCCGTCGTCGTCGACGACGAGCGAGGGCCCCGGGCGGCGGGTGGCGAGCTCGGCGAGCAGCGACTCGATCCGGTCGAGCGCCTGGACCGCCGTCGTCGGATCGTTGATCGCGGGCGAGAGCGCGCGGATCGCGATGTCGACGAGCATCCGCAGCGCGAACGCCGGGTCCTGGTCGATCGTCCGCTGGCGGGCGAGCACGAAGACGCGCCGGGCCAGCGCCGGGTCGGCGCGGTGTGCCCGTGCGCTGATCCGCAGCACCACGCGGCCCGGGGCTGAGGTACTCGCCGACGCATCGGGACGACCGCGACGAAGCCGCCGGTCTGCTCGGCGAGGCGCAGCAGCGCGCGCGCGGTCGATCGGCGGCGATCACGGCCGGCGCGCCCGGAGTGCGCGACCTCGCGTCGCGTCGGCGTCCACGCGCCGGCGGCTGCGGCGGCTCGCCGCCCGGGCCGACGCGCGGGATGGACCTCCTCGATCACGGCGTAGCCGCGCCGCATGCAGCGTGCGCAGGATGCCGCCGATCTGCGTGCTCTCGAACGCGCGCTGGACGAGCGCGACGAACGCGCCGATGCGTGATCAGCGCGAGCAGCGAGCCCGCACAGCGACCGTGGCGGCGGGCACGAAGTCCCGCCCGCGCATCGCTGGTCTCGCGGCCGAGCGCCGCGAGCGCGAACGAGCGAGTAGATCGCCGTCGCGGTCGGCAGCGCGAGGCCGGCGATCACCACCGGGTCGCGGCGCAGCCGCGCGGCGAGCCTCGGGCGAGTAGGACGACGTCTGGATCTGCGCGGCGACGAACACCGCGGAGAACACGATGCCGGTGAACGTGATCATGCCGCCGGCGAGCGCGCCGAAGATCGCCTGCACCGACGGAGCGGCCAGCGGCAGGCCGCTGGTCGCCGAGATGCTCGTCGAGGATCGGCAGGCCGAGCGCCGAGCGCGACCGCGACGACGTTCGCGGCCAGCACCGGGACCCACATCGCCGAGCTCAGCCAGATGCGCAGCCGGAACAGCGCGGCCGGCGGCACGGACCTCGTGATGCGCGCTCGCGGCTGGCTCACGTGCCGCGCGCTCGGCCGGCGCGCTCGCTCCGCGGCGATCCGGCGCATCCGCAGGCCGTGCAGCGGCCCGGCGAGCGTCGACAGCGCGCCGGCGCCGACCAGCGCCGCCGCCGTCGAGGACTGCATGTGGCCGCCGTCGACCGCGACGGTCGTGATCGCCACGACGAGCGGGAGCTGCGTCGCCGTGAACAGCGCCAGCGCCTGGCGGTCCTCGCCGCAGCGGGAGCACGCGCGCGGTACAGGAGCATCGCCGGCGTGCCGCGGACGACGAGGAACAGCACGAAGAAGATCGCCAGCTTCGCGACGCCCGACCCAGCTCGCGAACAGCGCGTCGACGTCGAGCCGCATGCCGCTGACGACGAAGAAGAACGGGACGAAGACGCCGAACGCGACGGCGGTCAGCTTCGAGTCGAACAGCGGCATCTCCCGCGCGCGGAGCGACCTGCCGGGTGATCAGGCCGGCGGCGAACCCGCCGAGCAGCAGGTCGAGCCCGAGGTCGGAGGCGAGCAGCGCGAGCGCGAACACGAGCACGACGATCCAGCGCACGGCGAGCTGCGAGCTCGTCTCGATCGTCCGCTCGAGCACCGGCATCGTGTGCTCGGACGAGCGCACCGCGAGCACGGCGACGCCCACCGCGAGCGCGACGAACGCGATCAGGATCAGCGCGTTGTGCAGCGCGCTCTGCGTCGAGAGCACCAGCGTCAGCAGCAGGATCGGCCCGAACTCCCCGACCGCCCCGGCCGCGAGCAGGTAGCGGCCGAACTCGGTCTTCAGCTCGCCCGTGTCCGAGAGGACCGGGATCAGCGTGCCGATCGCGGTCGTCGCCAGCGCGGAGCCCGACGTAGACGAGCGAGACGACGACGCCGAGCGGCGGCCAGGACCCCGCCGAGCGTGTAGGCGATGACGAGCGAGAGCGCCCAGCCGGCGAGCGCGAGCCGCAGCGGCTGCCCCGCGGATGCGGCTCGATGTCGATCTCGTAGCCGGCGAAGAAGAACAGCATGCCGAGCCCGAGGATCGGCGAAGAACTCGGTGAAGTCGTTGACCTGGGCGAGGTCCAGCACCTGCGGCCCGATCACCACGCCGAGCACGAGCTCGACGACCACGACCGGGACGAACACGTTGCGCGCGCCGGCGACGGCGGACAGCGTCCCGGCGATCGCGGCCGTCGCGACGATCGCGAGGAACGAGCCGGTGTCGACCTCGAGCGCCGTCACGCCGAACAGGGCTCCGGTCATCGCAGCCCACCTTCGCCACCCGCAGGGTGACCGCGGCTCACACCGCGCGGGTGATCCGTGCGCTCAGGCGGCGCGCGGCAGCCGCCGCGCGCTGAACGCGGCGCGAAGTCGTCGGGCCCGACGAGGTCGAGCGCCAACGCGGCCTGGAGGCAGTCGATCAGCGCCTCCATCGCCTCGGCGACCTGGCTCTCGTAGGCGCACTGGATCTCCTCGCGCCCGGCGGTCTGGAGCCGGTCGAGCTCCTTCATGTCGTCCTTGGAGAAGCAGGCCTGCATCCAGGTTAGGCACTCCGGGCAGCGGAGGTCGACCATCACCTCCTCCTCACCGTGGGGCTCCCACCGGAGGGGCTGCAGGAGGTTCGATCCGCAGCTCGGGCACACGCTGAGGGCGGCCACGGAACGCGACAGTACGGTCTCTCGTCGGACGGAACCGGAGTTCGCGACCCATGCAGCGCACGCGCCCGGCAGGATTCGAACCTGCGACTTCTGCCTCCGGAGGGCAGCGCTCTATCCACTGAGCTACGGGCGCCTGGGCTGCCGGGAGCTTAGCGTTGGGGACCATGCGGATCGCGGTCATCTCCGACACCCACATGCCGCGCGGCCCGCGCGCGCTCCCCGCAGCGCTGCGTGGCCGAGCTGCGCGCCGCCGACGCGATCCTGCACGCCGGCGACTTCATGCGCGTCGAGGTGCTGCGGATGCTCGAGGGCCTCGGGCCGCCGGTCCACGGCGTGCACGGCAACGTCGACGACGAGGCGCTGCGGCGGATGCTCCCGGCCGCGCGCGTGGTCGAGCTGGGCGGCGCGCGGATCGGGATGCTCCACGACGCCGGGCCAGCGCACCGGCCGCCTCGCGCGCATGCGGGCGCGCTTCAAGGACGCCGACGCCGTCGTGTTCGGCCACTCGCACCTGCCCCTGCACGAGACCGCCGACGACGGCTTCCAGATCTTCAACCCCGGCTCGCCGACGGAGCGCCGCTCGGCGCCCTCGCACACGATGGGGATCGCGACCGTCGAGGACGGCCGCCTGCGCTTCGAGCTGATCTCGCTCTAGGCTCGGCGCAGCCCATGGACCTCTCGCTCTTCTTCGCCGGCACCGCGGGCTCCGTGCCGACCGCCCGCCGCGGCCTGCCCGCGCTGCTGCTGCGCGCGGGCGGCGACCGCATCCTGTTCGACTGCGGCGAGGGCACCCAGCAGCAGCTGCTGCGCTCGGTCGGCCTGCCGGAGCTCGACGCGATCTTCGTCACGCACTACCACCTCGACCACTGGCTCGGGCTGCTCGGCGTGCTCAAGACGTTCGACCTGCGCGGGCGCGAGCGGCCGCTGACCTCTACGGCCCGCCGGGCCTAAGGCGCTGCTGGACGCGATGCGCCCGGCGTGGGGCCGCGTCGCGCTTCCCGCTCGCGCTCGAGGAGCTCGACCCGCACGAGGAGGTCGGCTTCGACGGCTACGTCGATCGCGCCGTTCCCGGTCGACCACCGCGGTTCACGCCTACGGCTACGCGTTCGCCGAGGACGACCGCCCGGGCCGCTTCGACGCCGAGACCGCCGAGCGGCTCGGCGTGCAGCCCGGCCCGGACTTCGGCCGGCTGCAGGCGGGGGAGACCGTCAACGGCGTGGCGCCCGAGCAGGTGCTGGGCGAGCCGCGGCGCGGGCGCCGGATCGTGCTCTCCGGCGACACCGCGCCGTGCCAGGCCACCGAGGTGTTCGCCCACGAGGCCGACGTGCTCGTGCACGAGGCGACGTTCCTCGAGGACGAGCTCGACCGCGCGCGGGAGACCGGCCACTCGACCGCCCGCCAGGCCGCCGAGATCGCCGCCGCCGCCGACGTGAAGCTGCTCGCGCTGACCCACCTCTCGACGCGCTACTTCCCGCGCGACGTGCGCGACGAGGCGCGGGCGGTGTTCCCCGACACGCTCGTCCCGCGCGACTTCGACACGATCGAGGTGCCGTTCCCCGAGCGCGGGGAGCCGCACCTCGTCAAGGAGGACACTCCGGCACCGACATGAGCACGATCGCGTTCTTCCCCGAGGGCGCCTACGGCCCGACCAACAACTGCGTCGGCATCGGCGACGTCCTGCGCAGGCGCGGCCACCGCGTCGTCTTCATCGTCGAGGAGTCGTTCGCGGGCACGCTCGAGGCCCAGGGCTTCGAGGAGCGGCTGATGCGGCTCGCGCCGCCGCCCGAGGCGCCGAGGTCCCGGGCCAGTTCTGGAAGGACTTCATCCGCGAGACGGCGCCGGTGTTCCGCAAGCCGACGATCGAGCAGCTCGGCGAGTTCATCGCCCCGACCTTCCAGGCGCTGATCGACGGCGCCGAATACGTCGACGAGCGGCTGCGCGAGATCATCGACGAGCTCGAGCCCGACGTCATCGTCGAGGACAACGTCGTCGCCTTCCCGGCGCTGCCCGCCTGCGGGCGCCCGTGGGTGCGGATCGTCTCCTGCAACCCGCCCGAGCTCCGGGACCCCGACGTCCCGCCGCCGTTCTCGGGCTACCCGGCCGACGACCGCTCGCGGTGGGACGAGTACTGGGAGGAGTACGCGCGCACGCACGGCGAGATGCACGCGGCGTTCGTCCGCGCTCTGCGAGGAGCGCGGCGCGGCCCGCTGCCCGAGCTCGAGTTCATGCACGACGTCGCCGTGGCTGAACCTCACGCTGTATCCGCGACGAGGCCGACTACCCGCGCGCCCGCCCGCTCGGCGACCGCTGGCACAACCTCCAGTCCAGCGTGCGCGCCACCGACGCGCCGTGGGAGCTGCCGCCCGAGCTGGCCGCCGCGAGGGCCCGCTCGTCTACCTCTCGCTCGGCTCGCTCGGCTCCGCCGACGTCGAGCTGATGCAGCGGCTCGTCGACTCGCTCGCCGACGCGCCGTACCGCGTGATCGTCTCCAAGGGCCCGCAGCACGAGCTGCTGCGGCTGCCCGACACGATGGCCGGCGAGGAGTTCCTGCCGCAGACCTCGATCCTCCCGCAGGTCGACGCCGTCATCACCCACGGCGGCAACAACACGGTCACCGAGTGCCTGCACTTCGGCAAGCCGATGGTCGTGCTGCCGCTGTTCTGGGACCAGTACGACAACGCCCAGCGCGTCCACGAGACCGGCTTCGGCCTGCGGCTCGACACCTACGGCCACGAGCCCGAGGAGCTGCTCGGCGCGGTCGACGCGCCTGCTGGCCGACGAGGCGCTGCGCGCGCGGCTCGCCGCGGCGTCCGCGCGGCTGCAGGCGCCCGGCACCGCGCAGCGCGGCGGGGCTGATCGAGGCCGTCGCGGCGGGCCGGACCGGCTAGAAGTAGCTGCCCTGCTCGTCGTGCTTCGGCGTCCGGATCTCGAACGCGAAGCCCGCCTCACCGTGGATCCTGAAGTCCGGCACCGCGTGGCCCGCGATCATCTGTCCCTGGTACACGATGTTCTCGTAGGCCTGCCTCCACGCCGTCGCGTTGACCTGGTTCGTACCCGGTGACGCCGACCGGGACCTCCTTTGAGCGCCCTGCTTGACACGTTCCTGGCCCTGCTGGTCGAGCCCGGTGAGCCACTTCGCCGGCGGCGTCTTGGGCAGCAGGCCCCAGGGGTTCTTCACGCCTGGGTGCGTCATGTCCGGCAAGGAGATCTCGTCGTTGGCCCCGACGGCCTTGCCGCCGATAGCCCGGCTTCGGGTCCGCGGCTGAACCGCGCGTGGAAGTCGAGCCGTCGCAGATAGAAGTGCAGGCAGCGACCCAGCTGCCGAACACCTTGGCCTCGTTGGGAGATCCGCCCAAGTTCAGCCGGCTGTAGTGCTGGAGGTAGAACGAGTACTCCGACAGCCACTGCGCGTGCTCGAAGGTGCCCGTCTGCGTCTGGCTGCCTCCGCCTGCGCAAGCATCTCGGAGAACGCCACCCCCTTGGTGATTTGGACGCCGGGTCGCGCAGTGCCTTTCTTGGGGACCACTCGATGCGCCTGCTTGACCTTCAGCGTCAGATCGCCCCGCGTGTCGGCCGCGACGCCGGTGCCCTTGTCCGGGCTGACGGTGTGCCACTTGTGTCGTCCTCGTCCGCGTGCGTGGCCGCGGAATCGAGGCCCGTCGGAACGGCTTCGCCCGCCGTGCCGATGGAGGCCGCGAGCATCGCGAGCGCCCCGCTTCCCTGGCGTCCGATCGCCACCCCGTCGGAGCTTTCACACGGCGTCGTCCGGTTCTCGATCGTGTACGGGTTGGATCCCATGTCGGTGTGAGCTCGGCGGAAGTTCTCGCCCCGGGCGTTCTCCGACCCAGGCCATGGCGCCGCCGAGCCTTGTGCGTGTCGCAGGACGGCCTGGTAGCTGACAGGGCTCTCGACCTCGATCCGCTCGGTCGCGCTCGGGTATTCCGGCGGCCGTTCGCGCCTGATGCGGTGTCCAGCGTCGCCGCGGTTCGCTGATCGCGGTCCGCCAGACCGCCGCTGGCGATGCGGCGCCGTGGGATCGTCATGTTCAGGTCCGTAGCGGTCGCCGCCGGGGCAGCCGACGGGTCACGCGGCGCCGGCGCCGGCGGCGGTCGCGGCGGGCCGTGCGTTCGGCCACAATCGCGTGCTCGGCGTCGTAGTAGTCCGCCACCGGGTCACCGCCACCTCGGTCCTGGGAGAGCCGGTACGCACGCTCCTCGATCTCGATCTGGCGCTGGGCTTCGTAGTAGTCGGCGTCGGCGTCCGCCGTCGAGCCGTGCCCACCACCCCGGCGCAGCCAGATCTCATGCGCGCGGGCCTTGAACCTTCTGCTCGTCCAGGTGGCCACCGTCCGCGAGGACGCGCTGAGCGCTCGCTGCACGCACCAACCGCGCCACGGCGGCATTGCCGATCATGCGATGCAGGCGCGCGACGGTGTCCGGCGTCACCGCGGTGCGGCGGTCGCGCGCGGGCATCCTGTCGCCCGCGGGGGCGCGCCGTGCGCTGATGCGATCGGGCGCAGGTATGGCCCATGGCGGTTCTCCGCGTCGAATTGCGTCGCTACTGCGGCCATCCGTGCGTTACGTTCACAACCCCGTCGGCTCGACCCTATCCACGCCGTCTCGGCGGCGTCAACGCCTTATCCAGGCCAGGTGAAGCGCAGGACGCCGCCGGGCTCGAGCCGCGCCCAGTCCTCGGCCGCGGCGCCGAGCCGCTCGAGGGCGCGCGCGACCGCGGCCTCGGTGAGCGTCTCGGACCACCAGCGCTCGCCGGTGCGCCGCGCGCGCAGGTCGACCGCGCCCGGCGCCGGCCGCGTCGCACACCACGCGCACGAGCATCTCGGCCTGGTTGAGCTGTTCGACCGCGGCGGCGACCACCTCGCGACCGCGCCGGGCGGCGTGCGGCTTCTGGCGGCCGGCGCGGACCGACGCGCCGCGGAACCGGCCGCCGGCGGCGAGCACGCCCCAGCACACCACGCTCCAGCCCGAGCTCGTCCTCGACGATCACGTGCGCGATGTCGTGCGGCAGC
>CAWDBV010000007.1:0-345118 GCA_963800705.1 uncultured Solirubrobacterales bacterium | reverse complement strand
GCCGCCGCGGGCGCCACCGGCGGTGGGGTCGCCTGAATGTCCTCTGGACAGCCGGGGAAAGGTCCGGAAACTTCGATGGTCTGCCCCGTGCAGACGAAACGCTCATAGGCGCCGGCGTCGCAGGCCCCGCCGGCCGGGAAGGGCCGCGGGTAGCCGCGCTGGTCGACGGTGAGAGGGGCAGACAGCAGATCGTCACAGGCGGCCGCAGGCACCGCGTCGATCGCCGACGAGCCGGTGGCCAGCGAGGACGTGCGGGTCGGCCCACCGTTGTCGTCGAACGCCTCGAGCATCGAGTTGCCGACGATGTCGGTGTCGGGCACCGCGCCGATGCAGCTCATCCCGGTGTCGACGTTGTAGGCGTTTGCGGTGATCGGGCCCAAGCACCCGGAGCCCCCTTGGGCAACGACCGACCCCGCGAGGCTTACCGTTCCAACGTCGTTGTAGATCCCCGTTGCGATCGTCCCGCTGTTGAAACTGAGCGTCGAATGCCGGACGGTCAGATCGCCGGTCGACCCCGGATGTTGCGCGATGGCACTCCCCGTCGATGTCCCGCCGACGTTGTACGCGATCGTGCTGTTGACGAGCTTCGTGGTCGCCGCGCCGCTGGCCAATATCCCCGCTCCGTAGCGTGAAGACGGGGTGCCGTCCGAAATCACGTTCTCCGCGACCGAGCTGGCGTCGAGCGTAAGCGAGCCGCCGTCGTTCCACACGCCGCCGCCACCGCTCTCGTCCTGGGAGTCGTTGACCACTACCTTGTTGTCCTCGAGCTCCGATCGCGTCAAGGTCGCCGTCGCGCCCGGCCCCAGGCTCAGCCCACCGCCCCCGTGGTTGGCCGCGGCCGCGTTGTCGACGACGACGAGCTGGTTGTCGGCGATCTGGCTCGAGTTCGCGATCAGGGTCCCGTCCTCCAGGCTGATGCCGGCCCCGCTGCTGAACGAGCCACCCCCGGCCGAGTTGCCTGTGACCGTCGCGCCGTTGAGCGTCACGGTGCCGTCCGCCGAATACTCGATTCCACCCCCTTCGCTCGTGTCGGTGAGGCTCATTGTGGCCGCCGTGTTTTGATCGACAGTCGCGCCGTTCAGGGTCACGTCGCCGCCGCCGACCCCGGTGTTGTTGCGAAGCCCACCGCCGCGGTTGCTGGGACTTGCCGCCGTGTTGAACGAGAGGGATACACCGGCGTTAAGCGTCACGTTGCCGGTGGCCTGATCGATGCCGCCCCCCGCCGCCGCCGTGTTCTGCTTGATCTCGGTCGTTGCGCCGCTGGCTACCAGCGACGCATCGAGGACCAGGTTGATGCCGCCGCCGGTGTCAGCGCTGTTGCCGGTCACGTCCGAGTCGGTCAGCACCACCGATACGCCCGAAGCCGAAACCCCTCCACCCTGGGCGGCCGTGTTGTTCGGCCCGATCGTGCTGTTGGTGATCGTCAGCGGTCCCGGACCTCCTACAGAGATCGCGCCGCCACCCCCGACGAGCCCCGCGTTGTTGGTGAAGATCGAGTCGCTGATCGTGAGGGCGCTGGCGGTCGCGACGATCCCGCCTCCGCCGGCGCCGGCCCCACCCATGACCTGCAGCTCATCGAGCGTGATCGTGCTCGTATTTGGCAGGCCTGAGTTCTGGAAGACGCGGTCCCCGAGCGCACCCGCGTTGATCGTCGTCATCGTCCCGGGCGCGCCCTGGATCGTCAGCGAGCCCGCGACGGCGCCGGTTTGCAGGTCGAGGTCGCCTTTTTCGTTGGTGTTGTCCGGCACCCCTACAAGCTGGACCAGATAGGTCCCTGCTTCGAGCGCCACGGTGTCGTCGCCGAGCGGCCCGCCGGTCACCCCGCAGCTGTTCTCGGAGGTCGAGCCGTCCTGGTTCGCGACCGAGATCGCCTCGCGCAGCGAGCAATTCGCGTCCTCGGTGAAGTTGTCGGCGAAGAACCCGGGCGAGGGCGTGATCGTCGCCGCGCTCGCCTGGCCTGCGCTCAGGATGAGACCGATTGTCCCCAGCGACACCACCAGACCCAATTTCTTGATTCCCGCGAATCTCATGCCAGTCCTCCTCGAATCCCAGCCGACGCTGGGAGGCCCAGCCTACTACCTCCTGCGCTTCTTTCGCTTGCACTTGCCCTTCTTGAGCTTGAAGCCCTTCCGGCACTTCTTGGGTGCGCTCGAGGTCGGCGTCCCGGCAGTGGGCGTTGAGACCGGGATCGCGGGCGCGGAAGCCGGCGGCAGCGGCGGGCGGCTTTCCTGGAGCTCGATCGCGCCCGCTTCGCATTCGGGGACCCCGTTGCCGTCGCCTTCCCGGGGGCGCGGGTCGCCGCGCTGGTCGACTGTCAGCGGCAGGCCGATAAGGTCGTCGCAGAACTGCTCGGGCACAGCGTCGACCGCGTCGCTCGCGGCCAGATCGGGCACGTAGACGTAGTCGGTGAGCGCGCCGAGCATCGGGTCGGCGTTCGCCAGATCGGTGTCCGGCGCAGCGCCGACGCAGCTCGTGCCGGCGTCGAGGTTGTAGGCGTTGGCGGTCACGTCGCCGTCGCAACCCATGGCTCCCTGGTCGATGATGGTGCCGCGGATCGTCGCGTTCCCCACCAACCCCGGGCCGAAATCAGAGGCTTCGTTCTCGGCCATCGTCGTCTGCACCAGGGTCGCTGATGCCGCGCCCTCGCTGAAGACACCACCCCCGAGCGAAAAGTCCGCGAACGCCACGTTCTCCGAGATCGTGCTGTTGACGCTCTTGAACGAGCCGCCGGCACCGGTGAAGACTCCGGCGCCTCGCGCGAGGCCCTCGGTCCCAGCGTGGGCGTCGTTGCTGAACAGCGTGCTTTCCTCCAGGGTCAGGGTCGTCCCGTCGATCCATATGCCGCCGCCCTCGGATTGGTCGTCGATGTCGCCTCCGATCGCGGCGTTGCTGTCGAGAACCGAGCCGGTGATCGCTGCGCTCGCGCCGCTGACCGCGACGCCGCCGCCTCTGTACTCGTCACCGCCAATTGCATTGGCGGGGCCGGTGATGACATTGGTCGCGATCACGCTGTCCTCGACGACCGTCGGGGCATAGCTCGAGACCGCGCCGCCCTGGGCATCCGTTGCCGCGGTCACCAGGTTGCCGATCAGCTCGGTGTCGGTGATCGTCAGCTGTCCCCCGGATCCCTTCGCGATCCCTCCTCCTTCGGCGCCCGAATCGCTGCCGTTTACCGCGCTCGCAGTGATCGCGAGCGCGCCGCTCTGCGCCCTGATCCCGCCGCCCGCCGCGGCCGTGGCGCCGTTCTGGACGCGGACCGCGGTCAGCGTCGCCGGCGCGGCGGCGATGAAGTCGAGCACGCGGTCGGTGTCGCCGCCGTCGATCGTGTCCTCGAGGACTTCGCCGCTCACGTCTCCCTCGATCTCGACCCCGCCTGCGTCGGCGGCCGTGAAGTCGAGATCGCCCGATACGTTCGAGTCCTCGGCTCCCCCGGCGAGTTGGTAGGGGCCGGCGCCGGTTGCGTCGAGGGTGATCGTGTCGAGGAGCCCCCCGGGATCGCCGCCCGGGCAGTCGTCACCGGCGCCGCCGGGCTCGACCGGCGCGTTGGTATTCACGGCGGTGACCGCCTCGCGAAGCGAGCACTCGTCGTCCTCGATGCTTGTGTCGTCGTGGATGCTGACCGGGATCGTCGCCGCTCCCGCGTATGCGGGCAGCAGCATCGCGGCGGCGAGTGCCGCCAGCACCCCCGCCCGCAGCGTTCTTCCGCCTACTTCTTGCGCTTCTTGCGCTTGCACTTGCCCCTCTTGAGCTTGAAGCCCTTGCGGCACTTCTTCGCAGCTACGGCGAGTGCAGCGGGCGCGGTCGCAACGCCGGGGGTCAGCGTCGGAGCCGGGGGCGGGGGCGGGGGAACCGGCGCGGGGGCCTGTACCTCAACCGAGCCGCCGTCACACCTGGCTGCGCCGTTGCCGTCGCCGTCCTCGGGGCGCGGCATGCCGCGCTGGTCCTCGGTGACCGGCGCAACAAGCACCGGATCGATGCAGGCCGCGGCAACCGCCGCGTCGATCGCCGGGCTCCCTGCGCCGGGTGTATGCACCTGCGTGATGGTGCTGCCGCCGCCGGGCGCGAGCGCCGAAAGCAGTGGATCGGTGCTTTCCAGGTCGGTGTCGCCCGGCGGGCCGACGCAGCTTTCGCCGCGATCGACGTTGAAGGCGTTGGCCGTGGGGGCGCCGGTGCAGCCCATCGCTCCCTGATCGACGATCGTTGCCTTGAGCGTCAGAAATGCGGTCGAGTGAAGCCCGGGCGCGGTCGCGGCGCTGTTCTCGGCAACCGTTGTAAGAACCAGAGTCGCGTCGTTGCCGAGTACCGACACCCCACCGCCGGCGCCGCCGGGCGTATTGCCGCTAGTGCCGCTGGTGACGGCGTTGCCCGAAATCGTGCTGTTGACGGTGTTGAGGTGCGCGACCGAGACCACCGCGGCGCCGCCTCCGACCCCGCTCGAGTTGATGTCGTTTTTGGAGAGCGTGCTTCCTTCGAGCTTGACCGTGGCGCCATCGAGGTAAAGGCCGCCCCCGAATGTGTCCTCGCCGGCCTCGGTTGCGGTGACGTGGTTGTCGTCGATCGTGGTGTTGGTGATCGTCCCCGTTCCGTTGGCGAGCGCGATGCCGCCGCCCGAGAGGGCACCGTCGAACCCGTCCATGGGTACGGTCGTCACGGTGTTGTTGGCGATGCCGCTGTTCTCGATCTCGACCGGCGACTGGCTGTAAATCCCACCGCCGATGGGATTGGCGGCCTCGACCTTGTTGTCGATGACGATCGAGCTCGTGACCTTCAACTGCCCGGTGCTGCCCTTGCGGATCCCGCCGCCCGTGCTCGATGCGAAGTTGCTCAACACGAGGCTGTTCTGGACCGTCAAGGCTCCGCTCGCGGCCCTGATACCGCCGCCGTCGGCGCCGGTTGCGCCGTCCTGGATCACGACCGTATCGACGGTCGCCGCCTGGGTGCCGATGAAGTCGAGCACACGGTCGTTGTTGTTGCCGTCGATCGTGTCGAGCGGCAGGCCGGCAAAGCCACAGCAGTCGCCCTCGATCTCGACCCCGCCCGCGTCGTTGGCGGTGAAGTCGAGGTCGCCGGAGAGGTTGCCCTCGTCGACTCCGCCGTCGAGCTCGTAGGTCCCGGAGTCGTCGAGGGTGATCAAGTCGAGCGAGCCGGACTGGCCGCCGGGGCATGTCACCGGTGTCTCACCGGCAGGTTCGTATTCGATGCGGTGACCGCTTCGCGCAGCGAGCACTTGCCGTCGTCACCCGGCGGTCCAGGTTCTCGTTCACCGAGATATCTGTCGCGCTCGCGTAGGCGGGCAGCAGCATCGCTGCGACGATCGCCGCCGCCAGGCCCCCGATCCAAATCTTCCCTTTGCCCATGCCGGCGGGCATCCTACCCGGTTTTCAGATCGCTCAGCGGCGCTTGCGCTTCTTGCGGCGCTGGCCCTGGGTCTCGGTGCCGTCGGTCTCGGTCGCGTCCGTCGCGTCGCCCGCCTCGGGCAGCGGCGGCTCGGAGAGCTCGCGGCCGCCCGCCTCACCGCCGACGTCGACCTCCTTGCCCGAGCCCTGGACGACCGACTGGTCGCGGCCGCGCCGGCCGCCGAACAGCCCCGGCCCCGACTCGGGCACCGGCCACGGCTCCGACTTACCCGACTCCCATGCCGGCGGCTTCGGCCCCGGCAGCCAGCCGCCGATCATCAGCCCGATGTAGAGGAACCAGAACAGGATGCCGAGCAGGGCGATCGGCGGGAAGAGCGCCAGCGACGCGCCGAGCGCCATGCCGAGCGTGCCGAAGAAGCGGGTCAGGAGCCCGTTCCGCATCGCCATCAACGGCACGTAGATCATCGCGACGAGCAGCCCGAGGATGGCCGGGAAGACGAGGCTGGTCGCGAAGTCGAGCGTCCCCGAGTCGTCGATCAGGTCCTCGGCGAGCTCGTCGTTGGCGCCGCCGTTCATGTCGACGAACTGCTGCGCGACGTCGCTGAGCGCGAACCAGGAGACGATCGCCTGGATTCCGAACAGCAGCGGCCCGATGAAGCAGAAGGCGATCAGCGCCCCGCGGACCTTGTCGCTGCGGTCCTGGGCCGCCTTGAACAAGTAGTAGAGCGGCACGCTCAGCAACGCCACCCCGAGCGCCAGCATCACCGAGGTGCCGAGCAGAGCGGTGGCGTTGTCGTTGAAGCTGTTGAGGCGGGTGGCGTCGTTGTCGCGGTCGAGCAGCCCGGCCGCCTGCTCGAGCACGATCGAGCCGATGTAGAGCAGGACGGCGAGGATCGAGGCGATCGCGACCGGTCGCGCCTGGCGGCGCTCGCGCTCCACGAATTGCCCGGTATTCGGGCTGGTACTGCTCATGGGTGCAGGCGCCGGTCCGCTCAAGGGCGGCGTATCTTAGGTCGGCAATGGATCACTTCGCCGTCAGCGCCGTCGGCCGCGACCGGCCGGGCATCGTCGCCGCGATCACCGCGGTGCTGCTCGAGCTGAAGGGGAACGTCGAGGACTCGCGGATGTCGATCCTGCGCGGCTACTTCTCGGTGATGTTGATCGTCGCGGTTCCGGAGGGGGTCGGCCGCGACGGGCTCGCCGACCCGCTCGCCGGCGTCCGCGACGAGCTCGGCCTCGACGCGCTCACCGTCAGCGAGGTCTCCGAGCTCGACGACTCGGGCCCCGAGGCGACCCACGTGTTGAGCGTCTATGGCGCCGACCACCCCGGGATCGTGCACGCCGTATCGAGCGAGCTCGCCGAGCGCGGCATCTCGATCACCGACCTCGAGACCAAGCTCGCCGGCGACCCCGACAAGCCGCTCTACGTGATGCTGATGGAGATCGCCGCCGGCGATGCCGAGGAGGGCGAGCTGCGCGAGGCGCTCGAGAGGGTCGGCAAAGAGGCCGGGGTCGAGGTCAGCCTGCGAGAGCTCGGCGCCGAAGCGCTTTAGGTGACCCCGCAGGCAAAGCCGAGGAGTCACCGTTAATGCCGGTCGTCCGGGAGGTTCTGCTCTACCCCGACCCTGCGCTGAAGCAGGTCGCGGCCCCCACGCAGCCGGGTGAGCCCGAGCGCGTCGGCGCCGACCTGCTCGAGACGATGCACTCGTTCCCGGGCTGCGTCGGACTCGCGGCGCCGCAGATATCGGAGCCGGTGCGGCTGATCGCGGTCGACTGCTCCGAGCACCCGAAGGCCGAGACCTCGAACGGCGAGCTCGTGCTCGCCAACCCGCGCATCGTCGAGGCCGACGGGAGCGAGGTCGCGCGCGAGGGCTGCCTCTCGATCCCCGACCTGACCGCGAACGTTCGCCGCGCGACCAGGATCGTGATCGAGCACAACGAGGGCCGGGTCGAGAGCGAGGGCTTCGAGGCCCGCTGCCTCGCCCACGAGATCGACCACCTCGACGGCATCCTCTTCCTCGACCGCGTCGATTCGCTGGTCGACGACGTGTTCAGGCGCAAGACCTACAAGTAGCGCTACCGTAAGCCCATGGCTAAGCAACGCGGCCCGATTGCCCTCTACGGCGCCACCGGATACACCGGCCAGCTCGTCGCGGCCGAGCTCGCTGCCGCCGGCGCCGACTTCGTGCTCTCGGGGCGCAACCGCTCGAAGCTCGAGGTGCTCGCCGAGCGCCTCGGCCGCAGCGCCGCCGTGCACCCGGCGCCGCTCGACGACAGCGCCGCGCTGCGCTCGCTGATGGAGAACTGCGCCTCGGTGATCAGCTGCGCGGGGCCGTTCACCCACTACGGGGAGCCGGTGCTGCGGGCGGCGATCGAGACCGGCACCCACTACCTCGACACGACCGGCGAGCAGCCCTACATGGACCTGATCTTCCGGCGCTTCAGCGCCGACGCCGAGAAGGCCGGTGTAGCAGCGATCCCGGCGATGGGCTTCGACTACGTGCCCGGCGACATGCTCGCCCACCGGGTTGCGAACGGCATGGGCCCGCTGAGCGAGATCGAGCTCGACTACTCCGTCGCCGGGTTCGGGGCGACGCGCGGCACGATGCTCTCCTCGCTCGAGATCCTCAAGGGCGGCGACGTCGAGTACCGCGACGGCGCCTGGCGACCCGCACCGCAGAGCTTCGGCCGCGGCCAGTTCGACTTCGGAGAGCCGATCGGCAAGCAGCGCATGGTTCGCTACCCCGCCGGCGAGCAGATCACAGTCCCGCGCCACGTCGAGACCGAGAACGTGAAGATGAGGATCTCGGCCTCGACCCTAGCCCCGGGCCCGATGGCCGCGGCGCTGCCGGTGCTCGGCCGCCCGTTCGGGCTCGCGATGCACACGCCGCTGAAGCGCGCGCTCGGCGCCGCGATCGCTCGGCTGCCCGAGGGCCCCAAGGAAGAGGACCGCCGCAACTCCCGCTACACGATCGTCTGCACGGCCCGCACTCGCGAGGAGACCCGCACCGGGCGGGCGACCGGCCGCGACGTCTACGGGCTGACCGCGGCGCTGGCCGCCAAGGGCGCCATCGCCGCCGCTGAGCGCGGATTCCGCGGCAAGGGCGCGCTGGCGCCGTCGCAGGCATTCGACCCCGAGAAGTTCCTGGACGGGCTCGATCGCTTCGAGGTCCGCGCCGAGGTCGAAGAGACCCGCGAGCCCGAGCCGGCCGCGGTCCCCGCTCCCGCCTAACCCGGTGCCGATCAGGATCAGCAGCGAGCGGCCGCAGGTCGATGTCAGCGACGCCGCCACCCCCGGCGGACGCTGCCCCGCCGACGGCGAGCCGCTCTTTGCCTGGATCGAGGTCGACGGCGGGGTGCTTGACCGCTGCGAGAGCTGCGGCCTCGTGCTCGAGCGCACCGACGGCGGCGAGGGGCTCGCGGCGCTGATCGAAAGCCTCGCCCTCGAGGTCGCCGAGCGCGGCGAAGCAGAGCTCGTCAGCCCGAACGCCGCCAGCTACCAGGCCGGGATCGGCGCCGAGAGCTGGTCGGCGCTCCGCCCTGCCGAGGAGCCCTACGTCCTCACCCCGGGCGCCCTCGAGCTGCTCGCCGGGCACGAGAGCCTCACGGCCGCCGAGATCCACTATCCGGCGCGGACCGGGATGGCGGCGATGCTGCAGACGATCCTCAACCTGCTCACCTTCAACCGCAACTTCGCGAGCTCGGTCGCCGGCGGCGAGCTGCGCCCGCGCGACTCGCGCCACGGCGCCGCCGGGTTCGCGATCGACGCGCTCGTCACCGTCTTCACCGCGATCCCGGTCGCTGCGCTCGCGGTGCTGCTCGAGGGCGTCGGGGTACTGGCGAAGCGCGGCGGCGTGATCCGCGCGCGGCTAGTCGCGGGTCGCTGAGCTCCAGACCTTCTTGGCGAGCGGCAGCAGCACGGCGCGCGGCGAGTGCTGGCCGGCGATCGACTGCGCCCTGTTCAAGAGGCCGGGGACGATGACGCGCTTGCCGCGCTCGAGGCCCTTGACCGCGTCGGCGGCCACGTCCTCGGCCGACATCCAGATCATGTCCGGGGTGTCGGTGGAGCTCTCGAGGCCCGGCGCCTCGACGAATTCGGTCTTGACCGGGCCAGGGCAGAGGGCGCTCACCGTCACGCCGCTGCCCTTCACCTCCTCGCTGAGCGCCTCGCTGAGGCTGAGCACGAAGGACTTTGTCGCCGCGTAGTTGGCGGTCCCGGGCAGCGGCTGGAAGGCGGCGACCGAGGCGACGTTGAGCACGGCTCCGTGACCCCGATCGACCATTCCGGGCACGTAGCGCGACATCAGATCGGTGACCGCCTCGATGTTGAGGCGGATCATGTCGAGCAGGTACTGGCGCTCGCTTTGGACGAAGTCCTCGCCGCCGCCGAAGCCGGCGTTGTTGACGAGCACATCGACGGCGAGGCCGAGGCTTTCGATTTCGCTCTGAAGCCGGTCGCGCTCTGCCGGGTCGCCGAGATCGCAGCCGATCACCTCGGCCCGGACCCCTTCGCCCTCGAGCTCTGCGGCCAGGCCCTTGAGGCGCTCTTCGCGCCGTGCCACCAGCGTGACGCCGTGGCCGCGCTTGACAAGCTCGCGCGCGATCGCTTCTCCAATTCCCGAGGATGCGCCGGTTACGAGCGCCGTCGAAGCCGCGCCGGGATCGGGGAGCGCTATGAGAGCCCCTCGCGCGCCTCGCGGACCAGGGTCACGGCCTCGGGGAAGACGATCCGGATCGCGTCGCGGACCTGGATCGCCTGCTCGTCGCTGCCGCCCTGGAGGTTGAGGCGGTTGATCGCCGCCACGGTCATGTCGACCGCGAGCTTGATTGCGTTGTCGGCCCAGGCGACTTTTTGCGCGCCCTGCATCTGCTCGGCCATCTCGCCGAGCTGCCTGCGGAGCTCCTCTGGGTCGCCGAACATGCCGCCAAGGCCACCGGTTCCTTCCATGCCTCGATGTTGGCACATCCGGCGACTCATCCGTGACTCCGGCGCGCCTAGGTTCGCGCCATGGACCGCGGTGCAGCAACGGTGGAACACGTCGGGCTCGGGGTGCTGATCGCGCTGCTGTTCATCGCTGCGATCTCGGCGCTCGTCGCCGGCGGCGAGCGCGGCTCCGGCGGCCGCGAGCTCGCCGGCGCGATCGCCCGCAAGATCACCTGCGCGCCCCGGCTCCCCGACCCGTGCCGGCGCCACCCGCTCGCCCGCGCCTACGGCTTCCCGCTCGGCAAGCTGGCCCGCTCGCTCGCACCGGATCCCGCGGCCCGAATCGGCCCCGGTTCACTGATGCTGGTGCCGGTCGACTTCCGCCGCTGCCGGCGGCCGAGCTGCGCTGTGCCCTCGGCCCGGCCGGGGCTGACCACGTCCTTTCGGCGCGTAACCGCGTTCACCCAGGTCGCCGACGAGCGCCGCGCCGGGGGCGCAGTGCGGGTCACCTTCTGGCTCTACCGCCCGTCGCTCGGCTGGGAGAAGCTCGAGCGCGAGGCCGACAGCGGCGACGTCGCCGCCGCCGAGGACCTACGCCTGCGCGTCACCGACGTCCCGGCGCTTGTCCCGCTCGAGACGCTGCCGGGGCGAAACCACTACGAGTTCCCGGCGTCGGAGGAGCCGCCCTGGCGCTGGCGTGTGGAGGGGGTGTTCCCCGGTTGACCGCCCCCCTGCTCGACCTCGTCGCCTTCTTCGCCGTCATCCTCCTCGCCCGCCTTTTTCTCCCCTTCTTTCTCGGCCCTTCCGGTGTCGGCCTCGGCGCGGCGGATCAGCGAGCGCCAGTCGGTGGTTCGGAAGACGAAGGCGAGGGCGATGAAGCCGAGCAGCATCGCGAACGCCGCGACCGCGAGCTGCTGGCCGACCGAGTAGGCGAGCACCTCGGTCCCGGTCGCGCCCGCCGCGCCCGAGAGCGTCGCGACTAGCAGCGCCTGCTGGGCGCCGGCGCCGCCGGGGGTGAATGGGAGCAGCGTCGAGACCGACTGCACGCTCATCACCAGGAGCACGTTCTGGAACGACCCGCCGATGTGGAACGCGTCGAGGAAGAACCAGAACGAGCCGAAGCGCGCCAGCCACGCGACCCCCTGCCACGAGGCGACCTCGCGCAGGTAGCGAGACTTGTCGGCGAGCACGATCGCGCCCTGCTTGACGCGGTCCCAGAACTTCTCGGCCCGGCGAGCGACGATCGCGAACACGACCACGGCGCCGATCCCGACCGCGGTCAGGAAGAAGACCAGGAAGCGCGGGTGGTCGGCCCAGAACGCGATTTCGAACGCCGGAAGCTGCGGCAGCTCGGGCGCATCGGGGAACAGCCCCTGGGTGAGCGCGTAGAGGAGGACGACGATCCCGACGCTGGTATCGAAGATCGACTGGACGAAGAACGAGGAAGTGATTGCCGGATAAGTCGAGCCGCGGACCGAGCGCTTGGCGAGGAAGATCTTCACCGCGTCGCCGACGCGGGCCGGGATGAAGCTGTTGAGGCCGGCGCCGACCAGATAGGCGGCCGAGATCCGCGTGTAGGGCACCTCGGCGTCGGGGTAGGCGGCGATCAGCGTGTTCTGCCAGCACTTGCTTCGCGCGAGCAGCATCCCGAGGTAAAAGAGGAACGCCACCGCCATCCACGCCCAGTTGATCTCGGCGAGGTTGTCGAAGAAGGTCTCGGCCGCCCGGAAGAAGCGGTCGAGGCTGCGCTCGAAATCGACGGCGCCCAGAGTCACATCGGCGGCGCTCACCAGACGGCCGAGTGCTCCTCCATCACCCCGAAGCCGCGCCGCAGCTCGATCCCCCCCAGCGAGCCCTCGAAGCTCCCGAACTGGTGCCGGTAGCGGGAGCGGAAGACGAGCAGGTTGTCGTCGCGGGCGCGCTCGGACTCGGCGCTGAAGCGGAGGCGCGAGCCGTCATCGAACTCGACCGCGTCGAGCCCCTGGAAGCGGACCGGGTCGGGCTCGCTCGGCGAGCCCTCGACCCAGATCGCGCGCTCGCTGCCCCGCGGCGGGTCGTTGATCCCCTCGACCAGGTTCCAGGCCACCGCACGGCCGTCGGCCGCTTCGCCGCAGCCCGCCGACCAGAGCCAGTCGGTGTGCCGCTGGTGGTAGCCGGCAGAGACGTCGTCGACGCCCTCGGCGGAATCGATCTCGAAGCTCTGGCCGTCAACCTCGACCGTGCCGGTGACCGGGACGCCGGCGCGCTTGCGGGTCCAGCCGTAACCGCGATCGCCGCTCGGGCACGCCGACTCGATCGCCTCCGATTCGCCGAAGCGCAGCTCGGCGCTCACCTCGTCGGTGTCGAGGCGGACGAGCGGGCTCTCGAGATCCATCTCGACCTCGCTGCCGCCCGGCAGCATCCGGGTGTGGGCGAAGCGCCGGCCTCGCTCGCGGTCGTAGACCGCCCAGAAGCTCTGCGGCAGCGGCCCGACCTCGACCTTGGCGGCGCAGAGCATCACCTGCTCGCCGTAGAAGCCGACGTAGCGCCAGCGCTTGCGGAGCCGGCCCTCGCGGAGCAGCGGCATCGCGTCTGGCGGCAGCGGCAGGTCCGGCCTGCCCGGCGCGGGGCCGCGCCACGGCAGCCCGGCGGGCTCGTGGACCCGGACCTCGGCATCGGTCTGCTCGGTCGTTGTCAGCGTCAGCCCTTCAGGAGCCCGATCATCTCGTCGGCGATCTGCTCGCCGCGGTCCTCCTGCAGGAAGTGGGCGGCGCCCTCGATCTTCACCTGCTCGCCGGCGGTCGGGATGATTCCGGTGAAGCGGTCGCCGGCCTTTGGGAACGGAAACACGGGATCGGTGTCGGAGAAGGCGACCAGCGCCAGCTTCTCCCAGCGGCCTAGCTGCTCGGCGAGCTCGCGCTGCTGGACGGCCATCGGCCAGTCGTCCTCGGTCGGCACCATGAGCGGGAAGCGCGCCATCGCGGTCTTCGATTCGGGGGTCGGGAACGGCGCCTCGTAGGCAGCGACGACGTCCTCGTCGAGGTCGGTGATGGTCCCGCCCTTGACGATGAAGCCGATCGGCAGGTCGGGGTTCTTCTCGGCGAAATCCCGCCAGGCCATGAAGCCCTTGCTGACCCGGCCCGTGAACAGCCCGGTGTTGAGGATCACCAGCGCCCCGACCCGGTCGGCGTTCTCGACCGCCCAGGTGAGCCCGATCGGCCCGCCCCAGTCCTGGACGACGACGACGGCATCCTCGAGGTCGAGCTCCGCGAGCAGCCCCGAGATCATCTCGCTGTGGCGCTCGAAGCTGTACCAGTCCGGGTCGGTGGGCTTGTCGGAGCGGCCGGCGCCGGCGAGGTCGGGGCAGATCACCCGGTAGCCGGCATCGCGCAGCGGGGCGAGCATCTTGCGGTAGAGGTAGCTCCAGGTCGGGACGCCGTGGAAGCAGACGATCGGGCGCCCCTCGCCCTCGTCGACGTAGTGGAGCCGCAACCCGTCGATCTCGACGTAGTTGGGCTCGAAGTCATAGCCCGGCAGCGCCTCGAAGCGCTCGTCTGGGGTCCGAAACACCTCCACCGTCGCGGCAGCTTACGTCCTCCGACATGGGTTCCCCGGCTTTGCCACACTTCCGCCCCTCATGTCGACCGCTGAAACGCATACGGCGGCGGCGCCCAGGGCCGTGCACGACCCCGCCGACGAGGCGATGTGCGGTCGCGCCCGCGAGCGCTTCGCCGCCGACCGCCGCAAGGGCGGCAAGCCGCCCCGTCGCCGGCGCCGTCACGCCGAGCTCCCCAACCTGATCATCATCGGGGGACTGAAGTGCGGGACGACCTCGATCCACCACTACCTCGGCCTCCATCCGGAGATCCAGATGTCGAAACCGAAGGAGCTCAACTTCTTCTGCGAGGAGCAGACCTGGGACCTCGGCCTCGACTGGTACCGGGGGCGCTTCGACAATCGCTTCCCGGTCCGCGGCGAGTCCTCGCCCCACTACACCAACATGCCCCGCTTCACCGGCGTCCCCGACCGGATCCGCGAGCACGTCCCCGACGCGAGGCTGATCTACATGGTGCGCGACCCGATCAGCCGCATCCTCTCTCACTGGCGCCATGCGACCGGCGCTGGCTACGAGACTCGCGAGGGAATCGACGAGGTGCTGTCGGACCCCGACACCGCCTACGTGCACCGCTCGCTGTACTGGATGCAGCTGAAGCCCTACATCGAGCGCTTCGACAGCGAGCAGATCGCGGTCATCACCCAGGAGGAGCTGCAGAGCGACCGCGAGGGGACGATGCGCCGCGCGTTCGCGTTCGCCGGGGTCGATCCCGAGTTCACCTCCGAGCAGTTCGACCGCGAGTGGGAGAAGTCGACCGCGAAGGACTCCGACAAGTACCAGTTCATGGAGAAGCTGATCAAGCTGCCGGGCTTCCGCTCCTTCGACCGAAACTTCGACCGCCTCCCCGAGTCGATGCGCTGGATCGTCGAGAAGGTCGTCCACGACCCCGAGGCGCCCGAGGCGCCGAAGCCGGAGCTCTCGGAGGCCACCGAGGCGAAGCTGAGGTCGTTCTTCTCCGAGGACGTGGCGGCGCTTCAGGAGTTCGCTGGGCGGCGCTTCGAAGGCTGGCGCGAGTACTGAGCCGGTGAAGATCGCGGTCTCAGCTGACGAGCGCGTCGGCATCGCCGAGGCCGTGATCGCGGAGCTGCGCAAGCGCGGCCACGAGCCGGTCCCGCACGGCGCGCTCGCCGACGAAGAGCGCGACGACTGGGCCTGGGCGAGCGAGGCCGCGGCGCGCGACGTCGCCGAGGGCCGCGCCGAGCAGGCCGTGGTCTGCTGCTGGACCGGGACCGGGGCCTCAATCGCCGCCAACAAGGTCGAGGGGATCCGCGCCGCGCTCTGCGCCGACTCGGCGACCGCCGAGGGAGCGCGGCGCTGGAACGACGCCAACGTGCTCGCGCTCAGCCTCCGCGCCACCTCCGAGGCCGAGCTCGCCGAGATCCTCGACGGCTGGTTCGGAGGCGAGCCGAGCGCCGAGGCCGGCGACCGCGCCAACGTCGAGCACCTGGGCGAGATCGAAGGCGGCTGAGTGAAGGCCCTCTTGCCTCCCGGCGGGGATGCAACGCCGGAGGAGCTGCTCTCCGACCTGAAGCTGGTCGAGCTCGCCCCCGATCGCCGTCCCTACACATTGCTCAACTTCGCGTCCACGCTCGACGGACACGCGACGATCGAGGGGCGCTCGGGGCCGATCGGCGACGAGGTCGATACCGAGATGCTGCAGCGGCTCCGCACCCAGGTCGAAGCGGTGATGATCGGCGCCGGGACGATGCGCGCCGAGCGCTACGGCCGGATCGTCTCCGACCCGGAGTTGCGCGCCCTGCGCGAGCGGATCGGCCTCGCCCACGACCCGCTGGCTGTGATCATCTCTGGCCGGCTCGACCTGCCCTGGGACGCACCGCTGTTCACCGACGGCAACGGCGAGGTCGTGATCTTCACCGCCGCCGATACCGAGCCGCCCGAGACCGCGACGCCGCTGAGCGTCGTCCGCCACACCGAAGGCGTCGACCTGACCCGGGCGATGGAGCACCTGCGCACCGACCGCGGCATCCGGGCGCTGCTCTGCGAGGGCGGCCCGCGGCTGCACGCGCAGCTCCAGGAGGAGGGGCTCGCCGACGAGCTCTTCCTCACCATCGCTCCGAAGCTCGCCGGCGGCCTCGGGCCGCGGATCCTCGAGGGCGAGCTGCCCGACGCGCCGTTCGAGCTCGAGCTGGTCTGGCTCTATGAGTCCGGCGGCCAGCTCTTCAGCCGCTACCGGCGCCCCGCTACGTAGGCATCCGCTAGATTCACCGGCCTCGTGCGTCGGAGGAGAGGCCTCTCGGGTGCAGTTGCCGCGGCAGCGGCGCTGATCGCGGTGCTCGCGCCCGCGCCGGCGAGCGCCCGCGACGCGACTGTCACCTCGTTCGACGGCACCACGATCACGACCCACTTCTTCCCCGCCGCAGGGCTTGCGGCGGGAGCGAAGGCGCCGACGATCCTCGTCGGCCCCGGATGGAGCATGTCGGGGGAGACGAACCCGAACAGCACCCCGAACCCGGTGCTCGAGAGCTTCGGCCAAACGCCGATCGGCGCCCTCGTCAACCACGGCTACAACGTCGTCACCTGGGACCCGCGCGGCTTCGGCACCTCCGGGGGCACGGTGATGGTCGACGACTACCGCTTCGAGGGACGCGACGCGCAGGCGCTGCTCGACTTCACCGCCCAGCAGCCCGAGGCCCAGCTCGACGGCCCGGGCGACCCTCGGGCCGGGATGGCCGGCGGCAGCTACGGCGGAATCATCCAGCTCGTCACCGCGGGAATCGACAACCGCCTCGAGGCGATCGCCCCCAACATCAGCCCCCACAACCTGACCTCGAGCCTGTTCAAGGAGCGCTCGGTCAAGGCCGGCTGGGGCCTGGTCCTGATCGGAGCGGGGCTCGAGGGCTCGATCCTGCCAGGGCTGATCGGCTTCCCGCCCCAGCTCGGGCACATGGATCCCCACATCTACGACTCGATCGTCGGCGGCGTCCTCAACCAGGTCAGCGACGCCAACTACAACTGGTTCGCCGAGAAGGGGCCCGGCCACCTGGTCGACAACATCCGCATCCCGACTCTGCTCACCCAGGGGCTCCAGGACACCCTGTTCACGCCGCAGGAGGCGATCGACAACTTCAACGCGCTGCGCGCCAACAGCGGCGCGCCGCTGAAGATGATGTGGTTCTGCGGCGGCCACGGCGTCTGCCTGACCAGCCCGGGCCAGTCCGGCTACATCCTCAACCGAACCCGCGCCTGGCTCGACCGCTACGTGAAGGGGGACGGCTCCGCCGACACCGGGCCGCGCTTCGAGTGGCTCGCTGAGGACGGGGCCTGGCGATCGGCCGCCGACTACCCGCTGAAGAGCGCCGGGCAGCTGACCGGCTCGGGCTCGGCGACCCTGCCGATCACGCCGGTCTCGACCTCCGGCACGCTGATCCTCGGCACCCCGGCGGCGCTGCCCGGGACCGCGGCAGAGGTGCCGATTCCCGGCCCGGGCGCGGCGGCCGACGTGGTCGGGGCCCCGCAGCTGAAGATGACCTACTCGGGCACCGCGGTGCCGGCGCAGACCTTCCTCTACGCGCAGATCGTCGACCAGGCCCGCGGGCTCGTGGTCGGGAACCAGGCCAGGCCGATCCCCGTCAACCTCGACGGGGCCACGCACACGATCGAGCGCCCGCTCGAGCCGATCGCCTCGCGTGCCGCCGCGGGCACGAACTACAAGCTCCAGCTGATCCCCTCGACGACGCTCTACGGCCTGCAGAGCTCGCTCGGGCTCGCCAACCTCGACATCGACGTCTCGCTGCCGCTCGTCGACGCGGCGGGCACCCCGGGGCCGGGCTCGGGGTCGAGCGCGCCAAGCCCGGGCACGGTCTTCTCCGCGGCGGCTTCCAAGAAGCGCAAGAAGAAGGCGTGCGTGAAGCGCAAGGGGTCCGCGCGCAAGGCGTGCCAAAAGAAGAAGCGCAAGCGCGGCAAGAAGCGCAAGCGCCGCTGATCTAGACTCCCTCGCGAATGGACTTCAAGCCGACGCCGCAGGTCGAGGAGCTGCTCGAGCGGGTGAGCGCGTTCATGGACGAGCACGTCTACCCGAACGAGGCCGAGGCGATGCGGGCGCTCGACGACGAGATCAAGCCCGGCGTCGCCTATCCGGAGCTGTTCATCGAGGTCCGAGAGAAGGCGAAGGACGAGGGCCTCTGGAACCTGTTCATGCCCGACGAGCGCTACGGCCCCGGGCTCACCAACTGGGAGTACGGGATGCTCTGCGAGCAGATGGGGCGCAGCCCGGTGCTCGGCTCGATGGCCTTCAACTGCGCCGCTCCCGACACCGGCAACTCCGAGATCCTCGCCGAGCACGGCACTGACGCCCAGAAAGAGCAGTGGCTCCAGCCGCTGCTCGACGGGGAGATCCGCTCCTGCTTCTCGATGACCGAGCCCGAGGTCTCGGGCTCGGA
This sequence comes from uncultured Solirubrobacterales bacterium, assembly GCA_963800705.1. Classification (GTDB taxonomy): domain Bacteria; phylum Actinomycetota; class Thermoleophilia; order Solirubrobacterales; family 70-9; genus CAWDBV01. The sequence continues at coordinate 326,842 of CAWDBV010000007.1, read as the reverse complement.
CCCGACCACGCTTCAGACTCGAGCCGAGCTCGACGGCGACGAGTGGGTGATCAACGGCCACAAGTGGTTCACCTCCGGCGCGGTCGGCGCATCGCTGGCGATCGTCATGGCGGTCACCGAGCCCGATGCGAACCCCTACGCGCGCGCGAGCATGATCTGCGTCCCGCTCGACAACCCGGGGATGGAAGTGATCCGCTCGGTGCCCGTGATGGGGCACGACAAGGGGCCCGGACACTGCGAGGTCCGCTACAGCGACTGCCGCGTCCCGGCGGATTCGATACTCGGCGAGCGCGGTGCCGGGTTCGTGATCGCCCAGGACCGGCTCGGCCCGGGGCGCATTCACCACTGCATGCGCGCGATCGGGACCTGCGAGCGCGCGATCGAGATGATGTGCGACCGCGCCAACAGCCGCGAGACCCACGGCTCAAAGCTCGCCGACAAGCAGTTCATCCAGGACTTCATCGCCCTCTCGAGGATGGAGACCGATCAGGCCCGCCTGCTCACCCTCTACGCCGCCTGGCAGATGGACACCGAGGGCAAGCGCCGCGCCCGGCAGACGATCTCGATGATCAAGGTGGTCGCGGCCAACGTCGTCATGGACGTGCTCGACCGCGCGATCCAGACCCACGGCGCGCTCGGGATGTCCGACGACACCCCGCTAGCCGCGATGTGGCGCTACAGCCGCATGCTCAAGGTCGCCGACGGACCCGACGAGGTCCACAAGATGGTGATCGCCCGCCGCGAGCTCAACCGGCGCGCGAAGCTCGCCGAGGCGGGCGAGGGCTCGGACGGCAAGGGCCCGGCCGAGAAGCGCGAGACCGAGCCCGCAGCGACGGCCTCTTAGTCACTTCTTCCGCTTCTTCTTTTTCTTGCACTTCAGCTTGCCCTTCTTGCGGACAAGCTTGCGGCCCTTCTTGCACTTCTTGGTCGCGGCCGGGGGAGTGACCGGCGGCGAAGTCGTCACCGGTGTCGCCGGGATCACCGCCGGCGGGGGCAGGGGGACGAAGGTCTCAAAGGCGCCCGCGTCGCAGGCGCCGCCGGCATTCGGCGGCCGCGGCGAGCCGCGCTGATCGACGAGCAGCGGCGCCGAAGCCTCGTCGAGGCACGCGCCGACCGGGACGAGATCGAGCGCCGGGCTACCGGGGAGCAGCGCCCGCGTGAAGAGCGGAATCAGGGAACCGGGAGAGCCGACCATCGGCCCGCCGTTGTCGGCGAGCATGCCGAGCATCGGGTTCGTGCCCTGCAGGTCGCCGGGACCGGCGGTCGTGAAGCAGGCCGGGTCGAGGGTGACGTTGCGGCCGCCGCTGACGATCGTGCCCATCGGGCTGTCGCACGCTTCCTCAGGGGCGAACGTCGGATCGTCGAGCCCCTGGACGATCGACCCGCGGATATTGACCACCGGGTTCTGGCTGCCGTCGGTCATAAGGCTGTCGCCCGGGTCGGGGACTCCGCCGATGTTCCCGGCGCGGTTGCCGGCGAAGGTCGAAGCGATGATCGTCGCGCCGCCGATGTCTCCCGAGGTGCCGTCGTAGACGTATAGGCCGCCGCCGATGCCGTCGGTCGTCGCGCCGACCTTTGGCGCCTCGTTGCCGCTCACGGTCGAGTTGACCATCAGCACCTCGCCGTCGTTGGGGCCGCTCGAGATCCCGGCGCCGGACTGGATGCCGGCCGGCCCGACCGGGCCGGAAAGCTTGTTGTTGGCGACGGTGGTCCGGAAGAGCTCCAGCCGCCCGTCGGCGGCGAGGATGCCGCCGCCGGTCGTCCCGGCGCTCATCGACGAGGTCGTCGCGGTGTTGTTCTCGATCACGCTGTCGGTGGCGCGGATCTCCTGGTCGTTTCCGAACTCGGCCGCGATTCCGCCGCCTCCCGCGCCATTCATCGTCGATTCGGCGCCGTTCTCCTGCACCGCGGTCCGGAGCAGCTCGAGCTCGCCGTCAAGGAGGAAGATGCCACCGCCGTAGACATCGATCGCACTCGCGGGGGCGCCGGCGTCGTTCTCGTTCACCTTCGAGTCAGCGATCGCCAGTTTTCCGCCCCCGCTGTGGAGCATGAAGATCCCACCGCCAGTGCTGACGGCGTCGTTGCTCGTGATCGCGGAGTCGGTGATCTCGTGGTTCTCGCTCGCGGCGCTGGAGATGTAGATGCCGCCCCCGGCTCCGGTGACACCGCCGCTGACGTGGTTGTTGAACACGGTCGCGTGGTCGAGGTCGAGCTCGCCAGTGCCGAAGAGCACGATTCCGCCCCCAGAGCTGGTCGCGGTGTTGTCACTCACCGTGCTCAGCGCCGAAAGATCGACCGAGCCGGCCGCGGAGATCCCTCCGCCGGCCGCGGCGGAGTTGTTGGCGACCATGCTGTTTGCCCCCGAATCCAGCGAGGAGGTGGTGTTCCCGACGTAGATCCCGCCCCCGTTGCCGCCCGCTCCGGCGAAGTTCATGTTCACGGTCACGTTGTGGAGTTCGAGGGCATCGCTGCCGCTCGCGAAGTAGATCCCGCCGCCGTCGGGGAGGTCGGCGGCCACCGACGCGACGCCGCTCGTCACGGTGAGGAAATCGAGCTTGAGCGAGCCGAACTGGACATCGAGCACGCGCGTGCTCGGCATGCCGGTCGTCTCGGCGATCGAGGTGCTGGCCGGTCCCGCGCCGGCGATCGTCAGATCCCCGCCGCTCGAATCGCCGATGTCGATGTCGCCCTGCTCGTTGTCGTCGGGGCTCGCGTCCTCGGCGCCGACCGTGTTCATGGCGTAGGTCCCGGTGGCTAGGTTGATCGTGTCGCTGCCGCCGGGGGCGAGCGGCGTGCCCGTGACGTCGCAGTCGGACTCGACCGAGGCTTCATCGTTCAGGTTCGCGATCTGAACCATCTCGCGCAGCGAGCAGATCGAGTCGTCGGCGAAGTTGTCGACCAGCGGCGTCATCGTCGTCGAGCTGATCGTCGCTGCCCCGGCCGGGGCAGCCAGCAGCGCCGCCATGAAGGCGGTCGCGATCCCTGCAGATGCGAACCGACGCATGGCTTCCCAGTGTACGCCGGTGTCGCAGGCGATGGGGCTAGTCGAGCCGGTCGACCGCGTCCGAGGCCGCCTCGGCAATCCGGTCGACGACCTTCGCGAACTCGGCGCCGCCGTCGTCCTGGTCGCCGTAGGCGCCCGCGGCCACCCGCGAGACGATGCCCTCGGCGATCACCGCCAGCTTCCAGAGCCCGAGCGCTATGTAGAAGTCGATCTCCGAGAGGTCGCGGCCCGAACGCTCGGCATAGAGCTTCGAGACCTCGTCGCGGCTCGGAAAGCCCGGAATCGCTGTCGGCGGGTCGACGTTGGGGAGGATCTGCTCGTCGGGGTCGCCCCAGTAGACGAACAGCATGCCGACGTCCGCGAGCGGATCGCCGAGCGTGCACAGCTCCCAGTCGACGACCGCCGCGACCTCGCCCGACGGCGCGAGGATCATGTTGTCGAGCCGGTAGTCGCCGTGGACGATCGTCGCCGGTCCCTGCTCGGGAACGCGTTCGACCAAGCGGTCGTGGACGTCCTCGACGAGCGGCACCTCGCGCGTCTTCGAGCCCTCCCACTGGCCCTGCCAGCGCTTCAGCTGCCGCTTGACGTAGTCCTCCTTGCGCCCCAGGTCGCCGAGCCCGACCGCGTCGGGATCGACCTTGTGGAGCTCGACCAGCGTGTCGACGACGCGCTCGCCGATCGCGCGGCGCTCTTCCTCGTCGAACTTCTCCGCCTCCTTCGCGCTGCGCACGATCGGCCCCTCGACGAAGTCCATGACGAAGAACGGCGCGCCGTTGACGGAGTCGTCGGTGCAGAAGCCGGCCAGTGGCGGCACCGGGACCGCCGAGCCTTGGAGCGCCTCGATCACCTTGTGCTCGCGGCCCATGTCGTGGGCGTTGCCGAGCGCCTTGCCGAGCGGCGGGCGGCGAAGCGCCCAGCGCTTGCCGTTCGAGTCCGTGACCCCATAGGTCAGGTTCGAGCGCCCGCCGGCGATCCGCTCGAACTCAAGCGGCGGCTCGGCGCCGGCGACGTTCTGCTTGAACCAAGCCTCGACCGGCTCGCGCTCGATACCTTCCTCAACCTCGCTCATGACGAGCGGGAGTCTATGACTGAGATCAAGGCGCTCGTATTCGACTTCGGCGGCGTGCTCACCAATCCCGTCTGGGAGAGCTTCGCCGCCTTCTGCATGAAGGAAAACCTCGATCCCGAGACCGTCCGGGTCCTGTTCCGCGAGGACCCCGAGGCGCTCGCCGATCTGCGCAGGCTCGAGACCGGCGCGGTCACGAACGAGGAGTTCGAGCGCAGCTTCGGCGCCCGGCTCGAGGTCGAGCCGGAAGGCCTGATCGACCGGCTGTTCGAGGGAATGAAGCCCGACGAGGAGATGGTCGAGGTCGTCCGCGCCGCGCGTGCCGCGGGCCTAAAGACGGGCCTGCTCTCGAACTCCTGGAACGTCGACCACTACGACCGCGGCCAGATCGAGGAGCTCTTCGACGCCGCGGTGATCTCGGCCGAGGTCGGAATGCACAAGCCGCAGCCGGAGATCTACGAGCTCACCGCCGAGAAGCTCGGGGTCGAGCCCGCCGAGTGCGCCTTCATCGACGACCTGCGCGAGAACTGCGAGGGAGCCGAGGCGGTCGGGATGACCGCGGTCCGCCACCTGAGCGCCCGGGAGACGATCCCGATGCTCGAGAAGCTCTGTGACAAGACCCTTGCCTGAACGGCCCCGCACGCAACGCCGAGGAACCGCTCTTATTTAGGTTCCGGCGGCGATCAGCACCACTCCGCCGAGCGCCATCGCGACCCCGATCCGCTGCACCGGCGCCAGCCGCTCGCCGAGGATCCGGTGCGCGAGCAGGATCGTCACCGCCGGATAGAGCGAGCCGCCGACCGCGACCAGCGAGAGCAGGCCCTTGGTGGTGGCAACGGCGTAGAGGCCGTTGGCGAGCACGTCGAGCGCGCCGATGCCGATCAGGATCGGCGCTGCCGAGCGGTCGACCGCGAGCGGCGGGCGCAACGCAGCGACGGCGATCAGAAGCGAGGAGACGCCGCCGATCCGCACCGCGGCCAGGGTCCAGGCCGCATCGCGCTCGGCGGTGAAGTCGACGAGGGTGAGGAAGGTGCCGAAGCCGAGCGCGGCGAGCACCGCCAGCGCGATCGACTGCCGGTTCGACCCGCTGTCCTCCTCGATGGACTCCTCGCGTCCGATCAGGACCACCGCGGTCACCGCAAGCGCGACCCCGATCAGCTGAACCACGGCCGGCTGCTCGCCGCCGAAGAGTCCGACCGCAACCGGGACCGCGACCCCCATCGCCGCGATCGGGGCCACGACACTCATCGTCCCGATTGCGAGCGCACGGTAGAAGGCACCGAGCGCCGCCACGCCCGCGGCTCCCGCTCCGGCCGCGAGCAGGCAATGGGATGCCGAGAGCCCGCCTTCGTCCCAGAGCGGCACGATCGCGATCGCGAGAACTAGGCCGACGGACTGGCTGATCAGGAGCACCGCGAGCACGTGAATACGGCGCGAGAGCAGCCCGCCGTAGAAATCCGCGAGCCCCCAGGAGAAGCTCGACGCAAGGCTGAGCGCGAAGGCCAGCACCGGGTGTCAGTTCAGGCAGCGGGCTACGGCCGCAGGCCGAGGCCCTGGAGGAGCTGGTTGACGATCCCCGGATTCTGGTTCGAGCCGTCGCCGAGGTAGTTGCCGACGTTGACCCCGATGTTGTTGTCCGAGCTTCCCGGCGGTGGGCTGCCGCCCGCGTCGCCGGTCGGGTCGGCGCTCCCTGGTTCCGAGGCCGGCCCGCCGCTGACCGCGCCGCCCGAGATCCCCCCGCCCGAGCCGCCCTCGCCGCCGCCGCCTCCACCGTCGCCCGAAGCCGGGCTGCCGGTGGTGCCCTGGGTCGTCACCCCGGTCCCGATCGGGGAGCCGCTCGCGGCGGTCTCGCCCGCGGCGGCGCCACCTCGCTGCTCGGCGGTCACGATCGGCAGGGTCGAGGTCAGCGACTCGATGCTGCGCTTCGATTTCGATGCGAGCTGCTCCTCGGCGACGCTGCCGCCGAGCGCGCTTTCGCCGGGACCGGTCGCGAGCGAGGAGAGCCCGCCGGCCCCTCCGAAACCGATCGTCGACGCCACGGCGACCGGCACCGCGACAAGCGCCGCCCCGTAAAGGCCTTTCACCGCGAGCCTGCGGTGCCAATTTGCGATCAATCCTTGACGCATCTGCCTTCCGGCTACTGTAACGGTGAGCAGCGAAATAAGCCAATCGCAAATGACTCCTTCGCTGACAAATCGCCTCCGCATCGGGTCGGCAGTGCTGGTCGCACTTCTGGTCACGGTCTCGATCCTCGGAGTCGGGCGGTTGTTCCAGGTCCGCCAGCAGTTCGAGGACCGAAGCGCGCGCTTCTTCGAGCTCGGGCTCGAGAACGAGCGCATCCGCTCGGCGTTCGTGCTCCAGCAGGCGGCGCTGACCAGGGATCGTGCCGCCGTGGGCGCCCGCCGGCGTTCCTTCGACGCCGCGGTCGGGGAGGGAAACACAGCGCTCAGCAACGCGCGCCGCCTCGCCGAAGGCCAGCCTCAGGTCGTTGACTCGCTCGACCGCCGCGCCGCGGCCGAGGCCGATTGGCGCCGCGAGGTCGCCGAGCCGGTGCTCGCCGGCAAAGCTCCGGTGGCGGGGACCGGGCGACAGCGCACCCGCGCCGTGCTCGCGGCCGGCGATGAGCTGGTCCAGACCGGGCACGACGCTCGAACCTCGAGCCGCGAGACGGCCCTCGATGAGACCCGCGACGTCCTCTATCTCGTCGTCGCCGGGCTCGCCGGGGCGCTGCTGGCGGCGATCGTCCTCTTCGCCACCCTGCTTCGCTCGATGCGGGCCCCGCTCGCCCGTCTCGTCGACGGCGCCCGGCAGCTCGCGGGCGGAAGGCTCGACACGCGGGTCGAGGTCGGCGGGCCGTCGGAGATCTCGACCCTCGGCGGCGCATTCAACGAGATGGCGAGCGCGCTCGAGCGCGACGCCCGCGAGCGCGACCGGATGGAGCAGATGAAGGATGACTTCCTGCTCACGGTTTCGCACGAGCTCCGCACGCCGGTCACCTCGGTGAAGGGCTTCGCCGAGATGCTCGCGGCGCAGGAGAACACGCTCAGCGCCCGGCAGCGCGAGGCGATCGAGGCGATCACCGACAGCGCCGGCGACCTCTCGACGCTGATCGACGACCTGCTCGACCTCGCCCGAAGCGACGCCGGGCGGCTTCGCCTCGAGCAGCGGCCGACCGAAGTCCGGCAGCTGCTCGACCGCGTCGCACGCGGCCTGCGGCCCGGCTTCGAGTCACGCAATCAGAAGCTCGAGGTCTCGAGCGAAGAGGGGCTGCCCCCGATCGAGGCCGACCCCGAGCGCGTCGCGCAGGCGCTCTCGAACCTGCTCACGAACTCGAACAAGTACGCGCCCGAAGGCGCCTCGGTTCGGCTCACCGCGCAGCGAAACGGCGGCGGCGTCGTGATCGAGGTCGCCGATGACGGCCCCGGGATCCCGCAAACGGAGGTAGAGCACGTATTCGAGCGCTTCTGGCGCGGCGACAGCTCCGAGCGCCAGCGGGTCGGCGGAACCGGACTCGGCCTCGCGATCACGAAGTCTCTGGTCGAGCTGCACGGCGGCGTGATCTCGGTTTCCTCGCAGCCCGGAGCGGGCATTACGTTCAGGATCGAGCTTCCAGAGCGATGACCAAGATCCTCGTTGCAGACGACTCCGAGACCGTGCAGCTGATGCTCCGACGCCGACTGGAGCAGGATGGCTACGAGGTCGTCACAGCGTGCGACGGCGAGGACGCGCTGACCGCGATCGGCGCCGCCGACGGCCCCGACATCGTGCTGCTCGACGCGATGATGCCGGGCAAGTCGGGTATCGACGCGCTGCGCGAGATGCGCGCCGCCGGCGACCGCACACCGGTGCTGATCATCAGCGCCTACCGCTACGGCCAGGAGCCCGACGAGGCGCTGAAGCTCGGCGCCGACGGCTGCGTCGCGAAGCCGTTCGACTGGGACTCGCTGATCGAGAAGATCGAGCAGCTGGCGCCGAAGCCTGAGGGCTAGGACTTCGCGGGCTCAAAGCGGACCTCGCGGCCCTTCAGCTTCGTGCCGCTGAGCCGCTCGATCACCTTCTCGGCGTCCTCGGCCCCGAGCTCGACGAACGAGAACCGGTCGAGCACCCGGACGTCGGCGATCGCGTCCTCGTCGAGCACGGCTCCCTCCTTCAGCGCCCAGCGCAGGTCCTCTTCGTCGATCCCCGAGCGCGCGCCGCGGTTCACGAACAGCTTCACGGTGCCGTCTTCACTCGGCTCCGGAGGCTTCTCTTTGTGGCGCGGCGGCGGCGCGTGCTCGAGCCGCTCCTCGGGCGGTTCCCATTCGAGAATCTGGCTCTTCGCCTCGCGCTCGATTCGGCCGATCTCGTCGCGCTGCTTCGGTGTCACGAAGGTGATCGCGCGGCCGGTGCGCCCGACGCGGCCGGTGCGCCCGATCCGGTGAACGTAGGCTTCCGTGGTATCGGGGACGTCGAAGTTGATCACGTGGGTGACGTGCTCGATGTCGAGGCCCCTGGCCGCGATGTCGGTCGCGACCAGCAGCGGCACCTTGCGGTCCTTGAAGGAGATCATCACACCGTCGCGCTGGCCCTGGCTCAGGTCTCCGTGCAGCGCCTTCACCCGCAGGCCCTTGTCGGCGAGGCGCTTGTCGAGCCGCGAGGCGCCGATCTTGGTGCGGCAGAAGATGATCGCCTGCTCGGGCTCCTCGGCCTTGAGCACGTCGATCAGGCGCGTGATCTTCTCCTTCTGGTCGACCTCGACGTAGGCCTGCTCGGTGGCGTCGACGGTGAGCTTCTTCGGGGTCACCTTGACCGTCACCGGGTCGTACATGTAGGCCTCGGCGAGCTTCTTGATCGGCGGCGGCATCGTCGCCGAGAAGAGGCCGGTCTGCCGGCCGCTCGGGCACATCCGCAGGATCTTCTCGACGTCCTCGATGAATCCGAGGTCGAGCATCTCGTCGGCTTCGTCGAGGATCACGTAGCGGGCCGACGTCAGCACCAGCGAGCGGCGCGAGATCAGGTCCTTCATCCGCCCCACGGTCGCGACGACGACGTGGGCACCGTGGCGCAGCTGGGACTGCTGCGACTTGATCGGCGCGCCGCCGAACACCGCCACGACCTCGATCTCGAGGTGCTCGGCGTATGCGCGCAGCGCCTGGGTGACCTGGATGCAGAGCTCGCGGGTCGGGGTGAGCACGACCGCCTGCGTCTCCTCGCTGTCGGGATCGAGGTACTCGAGCATCGGCAGGCCGAAGGCGGCCGTCTTGCCGGTCCCGGTCTGGGCCTGGCCGATCATGTCCTTGCCCTCGAGCAGGACGGGTATCGCCTGCTCCTGGATCGGCGAGGGCTCCTCGTAGCCGAGCTCCTCGAGTGCCTGCAGAACGGGCTCCGACAGCCCGAGTTCGGAGAAGGAGGTCATGGATGCGAGTTTATGGATGCCGGATCACTTCGCCGGGTCGAGCAGCAGCTTGCCCTGCGTCCGCCGCGCGACGATGTCCTCGTGGGCCCGCTTCGCCTCCGAGAGCGGGTAGGTGTCCCCGATCAGAACCTCGAGCTCCCCCGCCGCGACCCAGGAGAGCAGGTCGCCGATCATCTGCCCGAGCAGCTCGCGCTGCGGGATCAGGTGCATGAGCCAGAAGCCGATCACCGCGGTCGTGTGCCGCATCAGGTTGCCGACCTTTGCGACCGGCTCCTGGCGCGAGGCGATGCCGAACGCGACCATGCGCCCGAACGGCGCCAGCGTCTTCATCTCCGCCTCGAAGGACGCGCCGCCGCTCATCTGCAGAACCGCGTCGACCGGCTCGCCGCCGTTCGCCTCGAGGATCGCCTCGGTGAGGTCGGCGGCCTGAGAGTCGACGGTCGCGTCGGCACCGAGCCGCTCGACGGTCGCCCGCTTCTCCTCGGTCGAAGCCAGCCCGATCACCTTCGCCCCGGCGCGCTTGGCGATCTGCACCGAGAGGCTCCCGGTTCCGCCGCCCGCCGCCTCGACGACCACCGTCTCGCCCTTCTCGAGACGCGCGCACTTGTTGACCAGCGCGTGCGCGGTCAGCCCCTGAAGCAGCAGGCCCGCGGCCTGGTCGTCGGAGACCTGGTCGGGCACCGGCACCAGAAAGCTCTCGGGCACGGCGATCTTCTCGGCGTAGCCGCCGCCGCCGAGGATCGCTGCCACCCGGGTCCCGTCGGGTTTCTTGCCCGAGATCTCGCCGCCGGGGATCATCGGCAGGGTCTGCTCGGCGAGGTAGTCGTTGCGGGTCTGGTGGGTGTCGGCGAAGTTGATTCCCGCCCGCGCGACATCGACCAGGATCTCGCCGTCGCCGGGCTCGGGATCGGGATATTCGCCGTGCTCCATGACCTCGGGGCCGCCGAATTCCTTGATCTGAATAGCCTTCACGGCTCCAACTCTATGTCCCTGACCGCCGTTGGCTCTATCGCGTTCGATTCTGTGCGCACCCCGTTCGGGGAGCGCGACCGCATGCTGGGCGGCTCCGCGGTCCACTTTTCGCTCTCGGCGAGCTTCTTCACCGAGGTCAACGTGGTCGGCCCGGTCGGCGACGATTTCGGCGACGAGCAGCTCGCGGTGCTCGAGAAACGCGGCGTCGGCACCGGCGACATCGAGCGGGTGAGCGGCGACACCTTCTTCTGGCGCGGCCACTACGAGCACGACTTCAACCTCGCCCACACCGACGACACCCAGCTCGGCGTGTTCGCCGACTTCGACCCGAAGCTCTCGGAGGACTCGCGCGAGGCGGACATGCTCTTCCTCGGCAACATCCAGCCCGAGCTGCAGATGAACGTGCGCAAGCTCTGCGACTCGACCCGGTTCGCCGCGCTCGACTCGATGAACCTCTGGATCGAGACTGCACGCGACGGGCTGATCGCCGCAATCGGCGAGGTCGACTGCGTGATCCTCAACGACGCCGAGATCCGGATGCTGACCGAGCAGCCCAACCTCGCTCGCGCCTCCAAGCAGCTGCTGGAGATGGGGCCGAGGGTAGTGGTCGCGAAGCAGGGCGAGTACGGCGCGGCGCTGTTCACGCCGGACGGGTTCTTTGCGCTGCCGGCGCTGCCGCTCGAGGACGTCTGCGACCCGACCGGGGCCGGCGACAGCTTCGCGGGCGGCTTCATGGGCTACATCGACGCCCAGGGAGCCGACCCCGACGAGCCGACCCTGCGCCAGGCGATGGCGCACGGAACCGTGATGGCTTCGTTCAACGTCGAGGATTTCGGAACCGAGCGCGTAGCGGGGCTCGAGGCCTCCGAGATCACCGATCGGCTCGAGGAGCTGAGGCGCTATACGGACTTCGAGCACCGACCTGCGAAAATCCCCTTCCCCTAGAACTGGAGAGTCTTAATGGCGACGAAGCAGAAGGAGCAGTCGAAGACGGGCAGCGACGGATCCAAGGCGGCCAAGGCGAAGGGCAAGGCCGAGTCGCTGAGCGTCACCGACAACCGAACCGGGGAGAACTACGAGCTCGAGATCACCGACGGGACCGTGAAGGCGATGGATTTGCGCCAGATCAAGGTCAAAGAGGACGACTTCGGGCTGATGGCCTACGACCCGGCCTTCACCAACACCGCCTCCTGCCGCTCGGCGATCACCTACATCGACGGCGAGGCGGGGATCCTCCAGCACCGCGGCTATCCGATCGAGCAGCTCTGCGAGCACTCCACCTACCTCGAGGTCGCCTACCTGCTCGTCTTCGGCGAGCTGCCGACCTCCCATCAGCTCGAGGCATGGGTCGACGACATCACCCACCACACCTTCGTGCACGAGAACATCAAGAAGTTCGTCGAGGGGTTCCGCTACGACGCCCACCCGATGGGGATGCTGCTCGCCTCGGTCGGCGCGCTCTCGACCTTCTACCCGGACGCGAAGAAGCTCGACGACGCCGAGGAGCGCTACATGGCGACGATCCGGCTGATCGCGAAGATGCCGACGCTCGCCGCCTTTGCCTACCGCCACAACATGGGGCTGCCCTACATCTACCCCGACAACGACCTCAACTACGCCGAGGACTTCTTCTCGATGATGTTCAAGATGACCGAGATCAAATACAAGCCCGATCCTCGGCTCGCGAAGGCCCTCGATGTCCTCTTCATCCTCCACGCCGATCACGAGCAGAACTGCTCGACGGCGGCGGTGCGCGCGGTCGGCTCCTCCGACGTCGACCCCTACTCGGCGGTCGCGGCGGGGATCGCGGCGCTCTACGGCCCGCTTCACGGCGGCGCCAACGAAGCCGTGCTGCGGATGCTGCGCGAGATCGAGACCGTCGACAACATCCCCGACTTCCTCGAGGGGGTCAAGAACCGCGAGCAGAAGCTGATGGGATTCGGGCACCGCGTCTACAAGAACTACGACCCGCGCGCGCGGATCATCAAGAGCCACGTCGACGACGTGCTCGAGGTCGTCGGCGCCAACCCGCTGGTCGAGATTGCCACCGAGCTCGAGAAGCGTGCCCTCGACGACGAGTTCTTCACCGAGCGCAAGCTCTACCCGAACGTCGACTTCTACTCGGGGATCATCTACGAGGCGCTGCGGATCCCGACCGACATGTTCACGGTGATCTTCGCGATCCCCCGCACCGCGGGCTGGATCTCGCAGTGGCTCGAGATGCGCGACGACGAGGAAACGAAGATCGCCCGGCCGCGGCAGATCTACACCGGGGACCGCGACCTCGACTTCGTGCCGATCGACAAGCGCGACGGGGACGACAAGATCGAGGCCCCGTTCGCCCGCCGCCCCGACTACAAGTACCTGCCGATGCCGACCGGCACGGCGCCGACCGCCTCCGGCGAGGCCGAGGGGCGCCAGGACCGTCCCTAGGTGGCGCGGGGCTGGCGGCTGACGGTCCGCCACGGCTCCGAGGTGGAGCGGCTGAAGTTCGACGATCCGGCCGCGGCGCTCGACGAGCTCGAACGGCGCGCCGAGCAGGTGCAATCGGGTCCGAGCCTGAAGCCGGTGAAGATGCTTCGCGACTTCGACCCCGACGTCCAGGTCAACGCGCGGTTCGAGATCTCGGGTCCCCGGGGGCTGCTTCGCGGCCGCGAGGCGGGCCTCGACGTGATGGGCGACGGGACGCTGGTTCCCTACGTCGGCGCGATCCTGAAGCGAAAGCTCGAGGGCGAGCCGTACGCGGTGCTGCGCAAGGCGCTGCTCAAGGAATCCGAGGATCCGTCGAAGTGAGCGCCGGCTCCGAAGAGGTCGGCAGACGGGTGAAGCTGCCGCGCGGCGCCGAGCGCCCGATCTCGGTGTTCGTGAACGGGGTCGAGAAGCAGGAGGGCGCCGACTACACCGTGCACGGGTCCGAGATCGAGTTCGCGAAGCCGATCGTGAAGGAGAAGGTCGGCGGGGCGCGGTGGCTGGCGATGTTCCTCGGGCTGTTCGGCAGCTACGGCGAGAACGAGGTCGTCGATCTCCATTTTCGCCGCAGCGGCAAGATGGAAGTGCGCTCCGATGTCGAGATTGTTAGGTAGAGTTGGGTCGATGCAGGGGAATCAGCTGAAGCGACTCGGAAAATTGGCGGCGCTCGCGCTTTCGGGCGGGCTGCTCGCGACCGCGTCGGCGTCCGCGGCACCGAACCCGCTGACCGTGACCCCCGACACCAACCTGCGGAATCGACCACCGTTCAGATTTCAGGCTCCGGTTTCGCCCCGGGCTCCGTGCTCTACCAGCAATGCACCGGCCCATACGACGACCGCCGCTGCAAGCCTCCCGGCAATGTGGGGAACGCGGACGCGGGCGGAAACTTCGCCGCGAGTCTGGCTGTCAGCCGCACCTTCGTCGACGGAGGCACGCACGATTGTCGCGTGGTCACCTGCTACGTCTGGGCGGCCGAGGCCTTCACCGGCGAAGAGGTGACCCACAACATCACCTTCGCGCCTCCGACCTCGCCTTCGCCTTCAACCTCGACCCCCACTGCGCTCACGGCTCCGCTGCTGACCACCCCGGTCGCGACACCGAAGAAGTGCAAGAAGGGCCGCATGCTGAAGAAGGGGAAGTGCGTCCGCAAGCGGAAGCGGTGAAGCAGCGGTTCGGAATCGTCGCTGCTCTCGCGCTCTCAGCCGGGCTTTTCGCCGCGGCACCCGCATCCGCCGCGAGCCTGAACGTCACCCCGAACAGCGACTTGCCCGATTCGGCGATGCTGTCGGTCTCGGGAACCGGGTGGAACAACGGTGCCTTCGACATGGGCGGCTTCGTCAACATCCAACAGTGCACGGCTGCCTTGACCACCTGCACGGCATTCGGGTCCGGCTCTGGGTCCACCAACTCGGCAGGGACATTCGCGACGACCTTTGGTGTTTCGCGGGCATTCACCCCCGACCCCCCGGGCCCGCCGGTGGACTGCGGCGGCAGCGGCTGCGTGGTTCGGGTCGAGGACTTCGGCGAGGGCAGCCAAACGGTAAGCCAGCCGATCACCTTCGCCAGCGGTCTGCCGAAGCCAACCCCGACCGCAACGACACCCACCGTCACGCCGCCGGTCATCGCGCCCAAGAAATGCAGGAAGCCCCGCAAGCTGCGCCGCGGCCGCTGCGTGAAGAAAAAGAAGAAGTAGCCCGGCGCGTCTAGGCGACCGCGGGCTCGGCCGACCCGAGGCCGGCGAGCTCGGCGACCCGGTCGCGATGCTGGCGCGCGGAGCCGAGCAGGCTGCCGTCGACCTTGGCGCGCTTGAGCCAGAACTGGAGGTCGTGCTCCCAGGTGAAGCCGATGCCGCCGAGGGTCTGCAGCGAGGCGTTCGCGGTCTCCCAGGCGGCGTCGGCGGCGCGAGCGCCGGCCATCGCGGCAGCGCGCGGCAGGTTCTCGGGCTCGGCGTCCGCGGTCCAGGCCGAGTAGTAGGTCAGCGAGCGCGACTCCTCGACCGCGAGCAGCATCGCCGCGCAGCGGTGCGAGACCGCCTGGTAGGCGCCGATCTGGCGGCCGAACTGCTCGCGCTCCTTGGCGTATTCGACCGCCATCTCCATCGCCTTCTGGCCGACCCCGGTGAGCTCGGCTGCGATCGGCACGGCGATCCGGTCGCGGGCGGAATCGAGGTCGCCCGGCAGCTCATCGCCGGCGACGTCGGCGATCGTGCCGAATCCGCGCGTCGCGTCGATCGTCGTCGCCTCGGAGATCTCGAGCTCGGCCGGCTCGGCAACCTGCGCGCCGTCGCCGGTGAAGATCACGACCACGTCGGCGGTCGGAAGGTCGCAGAACAGCGTGCCCTCGCCGTCGGCAAAGCCGCCGAAGCTCCCGGTCGCCTCGCCCGAGGCGAGCTTCGGAAGCCACGCGGCCTTCTGTTCGTCGGAGCCGGCGGCCTCGATCGCGAGCGCCGCGCCGACCGAGCCCAGGAACGGGACCGGCGCGCAGGCGAAGCCGAGCTCCTCGCAGATCACCGCGAGCTCGACCATTCCAAGCCCCTGGCCGCCGTTCTCCTCGGAGATCGCGATCCCGGGCCAGCCGAGCTCGGCGATCTGCTTCGTGAGGTCGTCGTCGTAGGAGCGCGCCTCGGCGAGCTCACGCACCTTCGCCGGCTTGAAGCGGTCCGACAGAAAGCTGCGCGCCGTGTCGCGGATCTCGCGCTGCTCGTCTGAGAGGTCGAAGTTCATCGCAGCTTGGGAAGTCCGAGGACCCGCTCGGCGACGATGTTCTTGAGCACGTCGGTGGTGCCGCCCTCGATCGAGTTGGCTCGTGAGCGCAGGAGGCGGTAGGACCACTCGCTGGACGGGTCGAGCGCCTCGTCGCCGAGCACGTCGGCGGCGAGCTCGGTGAGCGCCTGGTTGTACTCGGCCCACTGCCACTTCGAGAGCGAGCCCTCGGGGCCGGGGATCCCTGTCTTCATCGTCGCGGTCAGCGAGCGCAGCGCGCCGAGCCGCAGCGCCTCGATGCCGATGCTGAGCTTCGCGATCCGCTGCCGAATAATCGGGTCGTCGCCGAGGCCGCGCTCGTCGATCAGCTCAACCAGGCTCTCGAGGTCGCGGCGCACGCTCATCGCAGCAGCGGCGCCGAGCCCGGCGCGCTCGAACATCAGCGTCGTGATCGCGACCTGCCAGCCGCCGCCCGGCTCGCCGACGACGTTCTCGTCGGGGATCTCGGCTTCCTCTAGGAAGATCTCGTTGAACTCGGCCTGGCCGGTGATCTGGCGCAGCGGCCGCACCTCGACCGCGTCCTGCTCCATGTCGAGGATGAAATAGGTGATCCCCTTGTGCTTGGGAGCGTCCTGGTCGGTGCGGGCGAGCAGCATGCAGAACTTGGCCTCGTGGGCATAGGTCGTCCACACCTTCTGCCCTGTCACCTTCCAGCTCCCGTTCGACTTCACGGCTTTCGTCTTCAGCGAGGCGAGGTCGGAGCCCGACTCGGGCTCGGAGAAGCCCTGGCACCAGATCTCCTCGCCGGAGAGGATCGGCTCGAGGTAGCGGTTCTTCTGGTCGTCGGTCCCGTGCGCGATCACAACCGGGCCCCCCATCACGAGGCCGAGCACGTTCGCGGGAGCGGGCGCCTGGGCTCGCGCCAGCTCCTCGCTGAAGATCGCCTGCTCGATCAGCGTCGCGCCCTTGCCTCCGAACTCCTCCGGCCAGGAGAGCCCGGCGTAGCCGGCGTCGTGCAGCGTCTTCTGCCACTCGCGGCGGAAAGCGAACTCGGCGTCGTCGTCGCCCTGCGGCGCGCCGCCCGGATTGTTCTCCTCGAGCCAGGCGCGGATCTCGTCGCGGAAGGCCGCTTCCGACTCGTTCAGGCTCAGATCCACCCGCGGGAGCCTACAACGGCAGCTTCGAGGCGCGCTTGCGGCACTTCTTGCGCGCCTTGCGCTTCTTCTTCCCGCACTTCTCGAGCGCCGCGGCCTGCTGTCCGGTGGGCCCGGCCGCGAACGCTGCCGCGGGTGTTCCCGTCGCCGGCGTGGGCCCGGGTGGGGCCGGCGGCAGCTCGCCGAGCTTCACGATCCGGTGGTGGGAGCGGTCGACGACGTAGATGTTGCCGGCCGCGTCGGCGGCGATCCCCACCCGGAGTGTCGAACACTCCGCCCCCGAACGCGAACAGCGGATCGCGAGTTGGGCTGAACTTCTGGATCCGGTGGTTGCCGGTGTCGGTGGTCCAGAAGTTCCCGGCCGGATCGAAGGCAACGTCCCTCGCCTGCGAGAACTGCCCGAGTCCGTCGCCGCTGGTGCCGATCTCGCAGCCTCCAGTGATGTCGCTGCACTTCTCGAAACCGGCGCCGCCGCCGACACCCCAGCCGAATGCGGAGTCAAAAAGGAGTTGAGCGAGCCGATCCTGAAGTTGGCGTATTCGGCGGCGTAGACGATGCCGTCGTCGCGCACCGCGAGCCCGCGCGGGTTGGCGACGTCCCCCGCCCCGGTGCCGCTGCCGGCCAGCACGCTCGGCATGCTGGGCGCCGGGCCGATCTCCTGGACGCGGTCGTTGCCCTCGTCGGCGACGAAGATCTCGCCCGCGGGGCCGATCGCGATGTCGGCCGGGATGTGGAACTCGCCCGCGTCGTTGCCGTGCGTTTCGTCGGCGAGGCAGTTGGCCACCACGGTGCAGACCTCCGGGTTGGTCCCACCGATGGGGGTGGTGACGTCGAGCCCGTAGGCCCAGGCGAAGGTGCCGGTGGGCCCGAGCTTCTGGATGCGGTTGTTCTCGCTCTCGGAGACGTAAACGTTGCCGAGCGAGTCGGTGGCGATCCCGGTCGGGCCGTCGAACTTGCCCCCTTGCACGCCGTTGCCGCCGAAGGTCGCCAGGTGGTTGCCCTGGGCGTCGAATTTCTGGATCCGGTCGTTGGAGGTGTCGGCGACCCAGATCTCGCCGGTCGGCCCAATCGCGATGCCCTCGGGCAGGTTGAACTGCCCGTCCGCCGAGCCCATCGAGCCCCAGGTGTCCAGCACGCCGAACTCGGCCGCCGCCGGCGCCGCCGTAGCCATCGAGACCACAACCGCGATCGTCATTGCCAGTGCCCCGCGCTTCATCGCGCGCAGATTAGTAAATGAGCTACTGGTAGATCGCCAGGAGGATGATCGCGCGCGCCGACCCAGGTGACCGCGGCGAACTTCATCCCCCAGTCCTTGACCAGGATCTCGGCGGTCGAGCTGCTGTCCTCGCGGTCATAGACCAGATAGAGGTAGCGGAAGATCCCGTAGACGACCGAGGGCAGGGTGCCGAGCATCTTGGCCCCGATCAGCGGGCTGTTGACGCAGTAGATCGCGTAGCTCATCACGGTCGAGGCGGTCACCATCGCCACCATCTGGTCGAGGAAGGGGATCGAGTAGTGCTCGAGCACGGGCCTCGTGTCGGTCCCGGAGTGGAGCTCGGAGGTCGCCTCCTGGCGGCGCTTGGTGAAGCCGAGGAAGAGCGCCACCATTCCGGTGCAGAGCAGCAGGTAGGCGGAGGCGTCGGCGTCGACCGCCTCGGCGCCGGCGAGCACCCGGAGCACGAACAGCCCCGAGATCGTCATCACGTCGAGGATCACCTCGGTCTTCAAGACGTAGGAATAGAGCGTCGTGCCGATCCCGTAGGCGAGTACGAGCCCGGCGATGATCAACCCCTCGGCGAGCGCGGCGCCGACCAGCCCGACTATCACCAGCACGATCGCGAGCGTGATCGCGGTCCGCACCCCGAGCTCGCCGGCGGCGATCGGGCGCTTTCGCTTCGTCGGGTGCTGGCGGTCGAGCTCGGCGTCGTGGGCGTCGTTGATCAGATAGCCGGCGCTCGCAACCGCGCAGAAGGCGAGGAAGGTGACCGTCGCGGCGGCGATCGCCGAGGGCTCGTCGAACTGCCCCGAGAACAGCAGGCCTGCGTAGACGAGCAGGTTCTTGATCCACTCCTGGGGGCGCATCGCGACGATCGCGGCCCGCAGGGGGCCGCGCCGCGCGGTGGGCGCCTGCGCCGGGACCTCGCTCGCCTCATCTTGGGTCGCGGCGGCCTCGCGGTCCTTGCGTACGGAGACCTCCATGAAGGCGCTCAAGGTTAGGGATCGACGCCGGTACGCGCCCAAATCCGCGAAGATGCGGGTCGGTGTCGCCCAGGGCAGGTGACCTCGCAACATGGAAGGGGCAAGGAAACAGAGCCGTGTCGTCGCGGCCGCGGTTGCGGCCCTGCTGGCCGTGGGCTGGCTCGGAAGCGGATCGCCCAATGCCCACGAGCTCGAAAAGCACGCCCTGAAGGCGAAGAAGAAGGGCGGAGGTAACGGCGATGAGAAGCAGTTCGATCTCGTCACCCTCGCCGAGGGGTTCAAGAAGCCGACCTCGGTCGACTGGACCCCCGAGGGCCAGATGCTGGTCTCCGAGAAGCGCGGCCGGATCTTCTCGGTCCAGCCGGGCGGCGACAAGCGAATCCTGCTCGACCTCTCCGATCACGTCAACAACATCCTCGAGCGCGGGCTGCAGACGGTCGAGGTCGCATCCGACTTCGAGAGCAACCGGCGCGTCTACCTCCTCTACTCCTATGAGGCCAACAAGGCCAATCCAACCGGCCCGCAGGCGATGCGGGTCAGCTACATCACGCTCAATTCCGACGGGACCGTCGCGAACCGGAACTCGCCCGAGACGCTGGTACTCGGCCGCGACGCCGACGGTCCCTGCCCGCCGGTCACCAACAACACCGACTGCCCCGCGTCGGTCGGGCCGACCCACCAGGGCGGCGGGCTGTTCTCCGATTCCGACGGGACCCTGTGGGTCAGCCTCGGCGATTCGAACGTGCCCTCGCAGCCCGGCCCCGCTGCGTTCCGGACCTTCAACCCGGCGAGCACGGCGGGCAAGCTTCTCCACATCGACGCGAACGGCAACGGGCTCGAGGACCATCCGTTCTGCAAGAAGAACGACGACCTCACCGACACATGCACGAAGGTGTACGCGCGCGGATTCCGCAACCCGTTCCGGGTCGTGCTCGGTCCCCGTGGCGATCCGGTGATCTCCGACGTCGGCTGGAACAGCCGCGAGGAGATCGACTTCGTCCAAAAGGGACGCAACTACGGCTGGCCCTGCTTCGAGGGCAGGGTGAAGACGCCGTTCTACAGCGACACCGGGCGATGCGCGGCCTTCTACCGGGGCAAGCCGACCGCGATGCCGGCCTACGACTACCGCAACCCGATGCCGGGCACCGGCGCCGGCGCCTCCGTGATGGTCGGCCCGCCGTACCCGGGCGGCGCCTACCCCGACGACTTCGAGGGCGGGTTCTTCTTCGCCGACTACGCCCAGGGCTTCATCAAGCTGCTCCTGAAGACGAAGAAGGGGGTGCGGCTGCGCCCGGTGATCACCGGTGTGACCCCGGTCGGCTTCAGCTACGCGCCGAACGGAAACCTGACCTTCGTCGACTTCCGGGCGAAGGCGATCCGCGAGCTCGTCTTCGCACCCGGGAACAAGGCGCCGCGCGCGCAGATCTCGGCGGTCCCGACCTCGGGCCCGGTGCCGCTCCCGGTCACCTTCACGTCCGCAAACTCGACCGACGCGGACAACGACCCGATCGGCTTGATCTGGGACTTCGGCGACGGGACGAGCTCGAACGAGGTCAGCCCGACCCACACCTACACCGCGAGCGGCGTCTACAAGGTGAAGCTGACCGCCAACGACGGCCTCGGCGGCACCTCGATGGCGACGACCACGATCACGGTCGGGAACAGCGCTCCTGTGGTGACGGTCCTCTCCCCGACACCGGCGACCGTCGCCCGCGGCGACGAGCCGGTGCAGCTGCTCGCAACCGCGACCGACGCCGAGGAAGGGCTGCTGCCGGACTCGGCCTTCAACTGGGACGTGACCCTGGTCCACAAGGCGCACGAGCACCCGATCGGGGAGTTCATCGGCGGCTCGGTCCTGTTCCCGGCCCAGAGCGACCACGACGCGGATTCCTTCTACGAGGTCGTGCTCACGGTCACCGACTCGAAGGGCCTCGTGACCGAGACGCCGAAGATGGAGATTCGTCCCCAGGTCGTGCCGCTGAAGATCGCCAGCGAGCCAAAGGGGATCAAGCTCAGCTACGGAGGACGCACGATCGCCGCCCCGAAGGAGGTCGAGTCCGCGGTGGGTTACCGCGCCACGCTCTCGGCGCCGGCGACGGCGACGATCGGCGGCCGCCAGTTCCGCTTCGCCGGCTGGTCGCAGAAGGGCAAGCGCGTCCAGGTCTACGAGATCCCCGCCGAGGAGTCGGCGGTGAAGGCGAAGTACGTGCCAGCGGGCTAGGCGGGCCCGGAAGACATGGCGGCCTCGGCGCGCTCGCGTTCGATCGCGGCCGCGACCTGCGCCCGCTTCGAGACCCCGAGCTTCCGAAAGGCACTCCCGAGGTGCTTTTCGACCGTCTTCGGAGAGATGTAGAGCGCCGCTCCGATCTCCTTGTTGCTACGGCCCTCGGCGACAAGCTCGGCGATCTCGCGCTCGCGATCCGAGAGTGTAGGGGCGCCATTCTCTGACGGCCCTCGCCGCGCCGGGGTTGCGACCCTGACCCCCAGTGCCCGCAGCTCGTGCGCCGCTGCATCGCGGCGGTATCCGGCGCCGCAGGCGTCGAGCTGTTCGTAGGCGCGGCGGAGCTCAGTTTCAGCTGTCTCGGTCTCGCCATCAGCGGCCAGCGCGCGCCCGAGGAGCGTCCGCGAGCGACCCTCCTCAACCTGCGCCCCGGCCGAAGCGGCGGACGAGACAGCCTCGCGCGCGGTTTCGATCGCGGCGTTTGCGTCACCGCGCGCAAGCTCGACGGCCGCGACCGGCTGCAGGCCCCAGCTTCTTCGCATCCCGAGCCCGAAGCTGTCGCAGAGCTCTTGCGCCCGTCGCGCGGACGCCTCTGCCGCATCGACGTTCCCGAGCTCGAGCTCCGCCTCGGTGAGCGCACGGAGTCCGATCGGCTGCCACAGCGGCGACCCGGTTCGGGGATATCCGCTCTCATCAAGTAGCTGGAGCAACGAGTCTCGAGCGCCGGCAGCGTCGCCCGAAGCGAGCGTCGGCACGGATGCGCTCTGACGCGAAAGCGCGGAGAGAAAATCGCCTTCCCCGAGCGGACCGGCAACCTCGATGCACCGCTTCGCGGTGGCGAGCGCGTCTGCGAGCTCGCCCATGTCGGTTGCACACTTCATCCGGCCGCAGGAGGCGATCGTGTCGAACTGCTTGTTGCCGGTCAGCTGCGCCATCTCAATCGCTTCGTCAAATGCAGCCAGCGCTTCCGGCAAGCGGCCGAGGAGCCACAGCGAATGCGCCTGGGAGGCCGCGATCTGAGGCAGCCAACGGCCCTGGTCGGCGCCACGTGCCAGCGCACGCGCACGGTCACCGTGGCGAAGCGAATCCTCCCAACGCTCGACCTGCATCTCAGCGATCGAGATCCAGAACAGGCCCGGGAGGTCCGAGATCGTGTCGGTCGCCAGCGAATCGACGACGGGGGCTGCCTGATCGAGGAGCTCGTTGGCTTCCGCCACGCGCCCCAGCCGCCCTTCGTTGTGGGCGAGGACGCCCGCGGCCGCGGCCTCGAGCGGCCGCATTCCGCGCCTCACGCCGAGCTCGAGCGCCTCCCGGCCCCAGTCGCGAGCGGACCGCATGTCGTGATCGAAGATGTGAAGTGTCGCCAGGGCGAGCAGAATCTCCGCCGCCTGCGCGGACTCGGGGTCCGACAGTGCCGCGAGGGCATCTGTGAGCAGTCGCGTAGCCTCGGGAAGGTTGCGCATCAGGTTCTCCATCGTCGCCAGGGCGACGATGGCCTCGACCCGCATCGGCTCGTTCTCCTCCGGGATCAGCACAACGGCCTCGCGCAGCCGATCGCGCGACTCCTCGAGCCTGCCGATTGATCCGAGCGTAGTAGCGCTAGCGACCAGCAGCGAGATCCGGTCCTCCATCGTCTCCGGGGTTTCGGGGAGAAGTCGCAGGGCGGCCTGGAACCAGTGCACCGCCGAGGCCGGTGCTCGCGCGACGGTCGCCTCGGCAGCCTCGCGAAGAACCCGGGCAGCGTCCAAATCACCCGGCGTCGCAGATGCCTCCACGTGGGGCGCGCGGGTCGCAGCGCTTGCGCCCCGGGCGGCGAGATCCGCCGCTAGTCGCCGATGCGCCGCGAGCCGCCAGCCCGCAGGCGTTCCCTCAGATACGCCGCGCCACACCAGTGGATGCCTGAACTGGAACCGCCGCGGGGAGTCCCCGGGCCGGACCAGCCCGTGCGACCGCAGCTCGTCGAGACGGGGCAGAAGCTCATCCTCGGATATACCCGCGGCGACCGCAGCGCTGTCGGGCTCGAACGGGTCGCCGGCGACCGCGGCGGCCTGGAGCGCCTCGCGGGTCGGCTCTCCGAGGCCGGCCACCTCCTCGCCGATCGCCGCCAGCACCGCCTTCGGGACACCTTCATGCTCGCGAGCCGCGGCATCGCTCGCCCGCACTACCTGCGGCGCTTCGGCGAGCTGGCGAATGAAGAACGGATTTCCGCCGGCTGCATCAAAGATGCGGCCGCGGATATCGGCGTCGCCAACCTGGCCGCTCAGAAGAGCATCTGAATCGCGCTCTCCCAGGGGGCCGACCTCGATCCGGCTCAGATCGCCCTCGCGCTCGGCCGAATCAGCCAGCGTCGTCCAGCCCTCGGGCATCGTGCCGGTCCGGTAGGCGATCGCCAGCATCACGGGTGCGTTCGGAGGCCGTCTGACGAGGTGGTGAAGAAGCTCCAGCGAGGCCTGGTCAGACCAGTGTGCGTCGTCGAGGATCAGGAAGAGCGGTTTTTCCCGTGCCAGGCAGGCGAGCAGCTCGCGCACCGAGCGATGGAGCCGATACCTCTCCTCGGTCGGCAGCGGCGGCCGAGCGGCTCCAGCCGCTTCGGTCACCGAGGGAAAGATTGATGCAAGCTCCCCGACCCGCTCCTCACCGAGCGGCTCCAGGCGGCGCGGGTGCACGGTCGCAAGGTAGTCATCGAGTGCGTCAACGAATGGATCGAACGGGGTCTCGAGCTCGAACTGCGAGGCGCGGCCACGGAGAACCAGAAATCGACGCTCGGTCCCGCGGCGCGCAAGAGCGGCAAGCAGCGTCGACTTGCCTATCCCCGGCTCGCCCACGATCTCGAGAAAGCCGCCCCCGCCCTCGCCGAGCAGGTCCAGATGGTCGTCCAACCGTCGCAGCTCATCCTGCCTGCCGACGATCGGTGGCCCTTGATCCGACGCCTTCGGTTGTCTTGCTTCGGCGAGCGTCACCGCCGTAACCGCCTTCCCGGATGACAATGGGGGATCCCGGGTCAAAGGTAGGGATTCACCCCATTCAACCTTCTCTGTGGGTGCCTCATCGTAGCCGGGCAGTGGCGATTTACCTGATCACACACCGGCATGACCCCTCCCTTTGCCGCGCCGCTTTTGCGGCCTGGAAGGGGTTCGAGAGCCCGCTTCGTCATCACGGGACGCTGAGCTCGTGCGCGCAGGGTGATCACTCGATCTGGTGGCAGGTCGAGGCCGAGGACGAAAGCGCCGTGCGGAGCCAATTGCCGCAGTGGATCTCCGATCGCAGTCAGGTCAGCCCGGTGAGCGAGGTGACGATCCCGTGAGCGCGCCGATGCGCACCAACCGGGCGATGCTCTATGATCGCAGTGGTCGCAGTCGGATGCCTCACCGCGACACAGCCTGCAGCCGCGACGACCTACACGGTGACCAGCAGCGCCGACACAGGGGTCGGGACGCTGCGTGAGGCGATCCTCAACGCAAACGACAACGGTGGTGGCGACGAGATCGACTTCGCCGCTCCCCTGACCGGCGGCAACACGATCACGCTCGCAAGCGCGCTGCCCCAGGTCTCGGGTCCGGTGGCGATCGACGGCTGCAGCGCGGCAACTGGCGCCACGGCTCCCTGCGTCGGGATCAACGGGCCCTCCTCGTCGCTCACGACTCTGACGCTGCAATCGGGCACGACCGGATCGTCGGTCGCGGGCATCGCCTTCACGACTTCGGAGACCGCGCTGCGCCTCGGCGGATCGGGCAGCGCAGTGCGAAACAACCGCTTTGGGATCGCGCTCGACGGTACAGCGACTGCGGCGCGAGCCCTTGGGATCGGGATCCGCCAGTTCGCGGCGAACATGACGGTCGGCGGCGCCTCCGCCGGCGGACCGCAATGTGTTCGGCAACGTGGTCCGCGGCATCGATCTCAGCGAGGACGGAGTCGTGATCCAGGGCAACTACTTCGGCACCGATCCGAGCGGCGCCCAGCCCCTGCCGATCGCCGAGCCGATCTCCGATATCGGCTCGCCGATCGATCCGATCCGACGACGTGACGATCGGCGGAACGACTCCCAGCCCGGGGGTCGTGCAGCGGCCCCTGCAACGTGATCTCAAACGCGCAGCGCCCGGGTGACGCTGAGGGTGATGCGATAACGCTTCAGGGCGACGAGCAGCTCACGATCGCCGGCAACTTCGTCGGCCTCGGCGCGGACGGCACACCGATGATCAATGAGCAGGGCCTTCGCCTCGCCGGCTCCGACCAGGTCACGGTCGGCGGCGAGGATCTCGGCGACCGCAACTACGTCGTCGCCTCTGGCTTCGGGATCGATCTCGCCGCCCCGGGGTTTCCCGGCGATACGTCAGACGACGCGGTGTCCGCAACAACCAGGTCGGGCTCAACCTCCAAGGCAGCGCGTCGCTCGTCGCACCGAGCCCCAACGCCTTCGGGATCGTGGTCAAGGCCCCGACGACCACCGGCTTCGCGCCGGCGACCGTCTCCGAGAACCGGGTCGCGGTGCCCGGCTTCCGCGGCGTCGCGGTCGTCGGAAACAGCTCGGTTGTCTCCGGCAACGTGATCGGTGTCGGCAGCGGCGGCCAGTCGCTCCAGGCCGGCGCCGTCGGTCTGCTCGTCGTCGGCATCAACGGGATGATCACCGCCAATACGATCGGCAACGCGACCGGCGGCAGCGACTTCATCGGGCGCGGCATGGTGCTCGACAGCGGCGGGCAGCACGTCATCAAGGGCAACCTGATCGGGACCGACGCACTCGGCAATCCGCATCCCAACGAGGCGGCGGGCCTGGAGATCACGGGGGTCGACAACGGAATCGGCGGACCGGGTGCCGACCAGAACGTGATCTCCAACAGCGGCGCCGCGGCGATCAGCGTCCTCTCAGGTACCGGTAATGGCATCCACGAGAACCGCGGGCGCGGCAACGGTGGCCCTTTCATCGACCTCGGCGGCTGACGGTCCCGGCAACGCACTCGCCGGCCCGCACAACGGCCTGCAGGCGCCGATGATCGTCGCCGCGACCCAGATCTCGGCTTCGGGAACCGCAGCATCGGTGGGCGCAGACTCCTCGCGGCGGATCCAGGTCTTCGCCAAGCAGAGCTCCGCTGCCGGAGAAATTGATCGCCTGATCGGTGAAACGGAGGCGGCACCCAATGGGAACTGGAGCGTGACTTTCACTGAGACCCTTCCGCCCGGGACCTCGATCGCCGCGAGCTACACGCGTGCCGCGGACGGCACCTCGGAGTTCGGCTACTTCACCTTGCCGTCCGCACCGCCGCAGCCGCCGGAAACGCCCGCCCTGATCCCGCAATCGCCCGCGCCCGCGAGCACCCTGCGCCCCAAGTGCAGGAAGCGAAAGGGAAAGGGCGCAAAGCGAAGTGCACGCAAGTGCAAAACGAAGAGGAGGAAGCGATGACTGAATTCACCGAGCTCGTCGGCTGCGAGCACCCGGTCCAGCTCGCCCCCATGGGAGCGCCGGGAGTCAACCCAGAGCTCCAGAACGCGGTCGCTGACGCGGGCGGCCATCCGGTCCACCCGGCCGTGCTCGTCACCCCCGAGCGGCTCGCCGAGCAGCTCGACGCGCTCAGCGAGAGCCTCGACTCGGTCGCGGTCAACTTCATCGTCCAGCTGATCGAACCCGAGGCGTTCGAGATCGCGCTCGCCCGGGCCTCCATGATCGACTTCTTCCTCGCCGAGCCCGACCGGACCCTGGTCGACAAGGTCCACGCGGCCGGCGCCCTCGCGTCATGGCAGGTCGGCTCGCGAGCTGAGGCGATCAAGGCCGAGGAAGCGGGATGCGATCTGATCGTTGCCCAGGGCGTCGAAGCCGGAGGCCGCGTCCGGGGCTCGCTCGAGCTGCTGCCGCTGCTCGACCAGGTCCTCGACGCGGTGACGGTGCCGGTCGTCGCCGCCGGTGGAATCGCCACTCCCGATCGTGCCGCGGCCGCGCTAGATGCCGGCGCCTCCGGAATACGAGTCGGGACGCGGCTGCTCGCATCGGAGGAGGCCGACGCCCACCCGAGCTGGAAGCAGGCGCTGCTCGATGCAACCGATGGCGACACGGTCGTGACCGAGGCGTTCTCGGTCGGCGTCCCATCGCATCCCCACCGCGTATTGCGGCGATCGCTCGAGGCCGCGGAGTCGCATGACCCCGGGCCGGTCGGCGAAATCGACCTCAACGGCCGGCGAACCCAGATCGAGCTCTGCACGCCGCACCCTCCGACCACGAGCGCCACCGGCTCGATCAAAGCGATGCCCTTCTACGCCGGCACCTCGAGCGCGGCAATCAATGAGATCAAGCCGGCGGCCGAGATCGTCACCGAGCTGGCCGGTGTCCGGGAGACCGCCCGATGAGCCTGCGCATCCATGTGATCAAGACCGGGACGCTGGTCGGCAACGAGAGCTTCTATCGCGGCGAAGGATGGTCATCGCTACTTCGCCCCCGCAAGGACGTCGAGTTCCCCGCCTACAGCTTTGTGATCGAGCGCCCCGAGGGGCTGATCCTGATCGACACCGGTCTCGGCTCTCACACCCGCTCGCCGCGGCCGAGGATCCAGCGCCGCTTCGTTCCCGACCCGCAGCTTGAACGCGAGATCGGGCCGGCGATGCGGGAGCTCGACCTCGACCCCGCCGATGTGCGGCGGGTGATCCTCACCCACCTCGACTGGGACCATGCCGGCGGCCTCGCCCACTTCCCGCAGGCCGAGGTGCTCCTCCACCGCCCCGAGCACGAGTTCGCGCAGACGTTCCCGGGTCGGCAGCGCTTCGAGCCGCAGCACTGGCCCCAGGGCTTCGGGCCCTCGCTCTACGACCTCGATCCGGACCCCTACGGGCCGTTTCCGCAGAGCAAGGTGTTGACGGACGACGGGGAGCTGCGGCTCGTGCCGCTGTCCGGGCATACGCCGGGTCAGGTCGGGGTGATCGTGGAGCGCGGTGACGAGCGGCTGCTGTTCTCAGCAGACCACATTCTGCGCCAGGACTGGTTCTACGAGGACCTCGCGCGCGGGAACTCCCTTGGCCTCGGGATTTTCTTCGCCGAGCAGGCCCGCGAGACGAGCCAACGGATTCAGGAGCTCGCCGACAACCAGTCAACCATCCTCATCCCGTCGCACGATGCCGAGACACCCGCTCGCCTGTTGGCTCAGCGAGCGACGGTGTATGCCCAATGACCTTGCGTCGACCGGCCCGCACGCTGACCGCGATCTCACTTGCGGCGGCATCGATGCTTTTGCTCGGGGCAACCCGATCGGACGCAGCCGTGCCGCTGGGTGCGAACGGCCCGCTCGTGCTCGAGTTCCGGGATTCCGACGGGGAGATTGGCCTGATACCGATCCCGGGGCCGGCCACCCCGTACGTGCGCCGGACCAACGACACAGTTGACGATCAAACACCTCAACTCTCCCCAGACTCGAACAAGATCGTCTGGAATCGCGCCGGCGAAATCTGGATCCAGGATGCCGACGGGACGGATCGCAAGCGGCTCACCGAGCCGGGGGGCGACAAGCCGGATGCTGAGCCATCCTGGTCCGGCGACGGAAAGAAGATCGCCTTCAGGCGCTTTGACGGCACCCAGAACGACATCTGGATGATGGATGCCGACGGCGAGAACGAGATCCGGCTGACAAGCGATCCGGGGACCGAGTTCGCGCCCAGCTTCTCGCCGGACAGCTCCAAGATCGTTTTCGTACGCGAAACGGGCAGCGGCTCCGCCAGCAACGAGATCATGCTGATGCCCGCTGTAAGGAACGCCTCCGCCGTCCCGCTAACCGATGACTCAGATCCGGACGGCGAACCCGCGTTCTCCGGCGACGGCGGTCGGATCGTCTTCCGTCGCGATACCAACCCCACCAGCCTCGACAACGACATCTGGCTCATGGACGCCGACGGGAGTAACGAGATTCCACTCGTGGTCACTAATACCCAAGAGATCTCACCGTCCTTCTCTCCCGATGGAACGCGGATCGCCTTCTCCCGCGGCAGGGCGGGCAGCCAGGGCGCCGACGAGGTCTTCGATGTCTCGGTGAGCGGCGGAGGCGAGCGGAACTTCACGAACACTCCTGCGATCGACGAACCCGCGCTCTATTGGGGCTTCGGCGGCCCGTTGCCCCCGGCACCGCCGAGTCCGCCCGGCATTCTCGCGGCCACGACCGCGGGTGCGGGAGGAGCGGGAGCGGGCCCAGCCTCGGGTGCGCCGAAGAAGTGCAGGAAGGGCCGCAAGCTGCGAAACGGCAAATGCGTGAAGAGGAGGAAGAGATGAAGAGGATCGGAATCCTTGTAGTCCTCGCGCTCTCGGCCGGGCTGCTGGTCGCGACGCCCGCCGCTGCCGCGCCGGCGATCACCGTGACCCCGAACAGCGAGCTGCCCGATACGGCGGTGGTGACCGTGGCGGGCGGTGGGTTTACCCCGTCAGGCACCGCCCACGTCAGGCAGTGCGGGAGATCGAACGCAGTCTTGCGCTGCGGTGAAATCACCGCAGCGACAGTGAGCGACGCTGGCACGTTCAGCACCAACCTCCTCATTTCCCGCGTATTCATTTCCGGGGACTCGCCGATCGACTGCGGCGGCACCGGCTGCGTCATTTTCGTGCTCAACGCGGGAATCGGGGAGAACGTCTTTCGCCCGATCACCTTCGCCAGCGGCCTGCCGAAGCCGGCGCCCGCGCCCACGGTGACGACGGTGCTGATCCCAGTACCCGCGGCCTCCCCGCAGGAGGCCTGCAAGAAGGGCTTCCGCACCAAGAAGGTCCGGGGCAAGCAGAAGTGCGTGCGAAGAAAGAGAAGCGTTAAGCCGCTCGGGGGTCGATGAGCACGCCGGGGTTCAGGATCCCCTTCGGGTCGAGCTCGGCCTTGGCGGCGCAGAGCGCGTCCGCGAACGGATCGGGGCGCTGGCGGTCGTACCAGGGGCGGTGGTCGCGGCCGACCGCGTGGTGGTGGGTGATCGTGCCGCCCCCGTCGATGACCGCCTCGGAAGCCGCGGCCTTGATCTCGTCCCACTGGGAGACCTCGCCGCCGCGGACCGCCGGCGCCAGCACCGTGAAGTAGGGCGCCGGGCCGTCGGGGTAGACGTGGGTGAAGCGGCAGCTCACTTTCGGCGACCCCTTCCCCTCGGCCGGCGCGTCTGAGACCTCCGCCACGGCCTTTCGCGCTCGCTCGATCACGTCGGCGTGGAAAGTCTCGAAGCGGTCCCAGGTGATCGCGGTCTCGAAGGTGTCGCTGAGCACGCCGCAGGCGACGAACGAGTCGCGGAGGTAGGGGGCGGCGAGGAACGCGTCTCGCCAGGCGCCGACTGAATCCTTGCCGTCGCCGGCCTTCTTCTCGCCGCCGCGGACCTCTCCGGGCTTGCCGCCGTGACCGCGGACGACGTCGAGTGCGACGTCCATCTTCGAATCGACCGGGTGGTGCACGGACTCGAAGCCGAGCACGAGCAGCGCCTTGCCGGGCGGGCCGGCGCCGGTCACCTCGGCCTCGACCGGGTCGAGCAGCCGGCAGTTGGCGGGGTTGAGCCCCGACTGCGAGAGCTCGCGCACCGCCTCCGCGGCGGCGAGGAAATCGTCGAAGGCGACCCCGCAAGAGACCTTGAACTCGGGGCGCTCCTGGACCCGGACCCAGGCCTCGGTGATCACGGCGAGGATTCCCTCGGAGCCGATCAGCATCCGGTCCGGGCTCGGCCCGGCTCCACTGCCGGGCAGCCGCCGGCTCTTCCACATATTGGAACCACTTCCCCCGGACGGCGTCACCGCGCTCACCGACTCGACCAGGTCGTCGATGTGGGTGTAGAGGGTCGCGAAGTGGCCTCCGGCCCGGGTCGCGATCCAGCCGCCGAGGGTCGAGTACTCGAACGACTGCGGGAAGTGGCGCATCGTCAGCCCGTGCTCGCGGAGCTGGTCCTCGAGCCCGGGGCCGGTCGCGCCGGCCTGGATCAGCGCCGCCTTCGAGACCGCGTCGACCTCGAGCACCCGGTCCATGCGCCGCATGTCGATCGTCACCACCGCGTCGTAGTCGTCGAGGTCGCGGGGCTCGACGCCACCGACGACGCTGGTGCCGCCGCCGTAGGGGATCGCCGCCGCGCCGGCGTCGGCGCAGAACGAGAGCACCGCGTCGAGGTCCTCGGCGCTCTCGGGGTAGGCGACTAGGTCCGGCGGCCGCTCAAAGTCGCCGCGGAACCCGCGCACGACGTCGCGGTAGGCCTTGCCGAGCGCGTGGCCGAGCCGCTCGTGGTGGTCGCTCGAGAACAGCTCGGCGAGCGAGTCCGGCGGTTCGATCCGCGGATCGCCGAGCTCGACGTCAGCGGCCGGGACCGGCTCCTCGATCTCGGTGACCTCGAAGCCGATCCGCTTGCTCACCTGGCTCGCGATCGCCTCGAGCGCCGCGGCATCGGGCTGCTGGTCCTCCCAGCCCCAGCCCCAGTGCTTGCGGCGCCGGGTGGCCTGCTCTACCAGTGGACTCCCCGCATCAGGTACGCGAAGGCAACTCCCTCGCTGGAGAGCTCCGCGTCCTTCTTCTCCTTGCCGTCCTTGTCCTTGCCCTTCGCCGCGCTCGAATCGGGGAACAGCTTGAAGGCGGTGTTGAGGATCGCGTCCGAGGCCTTCGGGGCGACGTTGTAGAGCAGCTCGCCGAAGTTGCCGAGCCGGGTCGCGATCTTCTTCGGCTTGCGGACCATCGCGTCGCTGATCATCTCCGCGGCCTCGTCGGGGGTGATGGTCGGGAAGGCGTCGTACATCTTCGTCGGCGCGATCATCGGCGTTCGGACGAGCGGCATGTGGATTGTCGTGATGCTGATTCCGTGATCGACGACCTCGGAGGCGATGCAGCGCGAGAACGCATCCAGCGCCGCCTTCGAGGCGACGTAGGCCGAGAAGCGCGGCGTGTTGGTCTGCACGCCGATCGAGCTCACGTTGATGATGTGGCCGCCCTTCTTCCTGCCCTTGCCGCCCTTGGTCATCGCCGGCATCAGCGCGAGGATCAGCCGCACGGCGCCGAAGTAGTTGAGCTGCATCGTGCGCTCGTAGTCGTGGAAGCGGTCGTAGGCGAGCGTCACCGAGCGCCGGATCGAGCGGCCGGCGTTGTTGACCAGCACGTCGACCTTGCCGTGCTGCTCGAGCACCTCGGCCGCCATCCGCTCGATGTCCTCTATGTCGGAGAGGTCGCACTGGTGGATGTGGGCCTCGCCGCCGCCCTCGGTGATCTCGGCCTTGGTCTCCTCGAGCTTCTCCGGCGTCCTGGCGACGAGCAGCGTCGTCGCTCCCGCGGCCGCCGCCTTCACCGCGGCGGCCTTGCCGATCCCCGAGGAGGCGCCGGTGATCATCACGACCTTGCCGCCGATCGCACCCGCGAGCGAGCGGTCCTTGAACAGGTCGGGGTCGAGGTTGCGCTCCCAGTAGTCCCAGAGCTTGTCCGAGTAGCTCGCCAGCGGCGGGACCGAGATCCCGCTGCCCTCGAGCGCCTTCTGGGTCTGGGTGCTGTCGAAGTCGGTCGGGTAGTTGATGTAGACCAGCACCGAGCGCGGGATGCCGAGGTCGGCGAGCACCTGATCGGTGATCCGCTTCACCGGCGGCAGCATCTGCAGTCCCGAGCGAACCTGCTTCGGGACCATCTCGAGCATCTGTGAGTCGATCCGCATCGCGGCCTCGGGCGCGTGCGCGGCCTTGGCGAAGGTGTTGATCACCTGGCCGGCCGTCAGCGGGTTCGGGTCGGTGAGGTGGAACGCCTCGCCGTCGAGCCCGTCGATGTGGGCGATGTGGTCCATCGCCGCGGCGACGAAGTCGACCGGGACGAGGTTGATGTTCTTGCCCTCGATCCCGATCCCGGGCATCCACGGCGGCATCATGTTGCGCGCCCGCTGCAGGAGCTTGAAGAAGTAGTACGGGCCGTCGATCTTGTCCATCTCGCCGGTCTCCGAATCCCCGACGACGATCCCCGGACGGTAGACCCGCCACGGGACCTCGCACTCGTCGCGGACCACTGCCTCCGACTCGTGCTTGGTCTGGAAGTAGGGGTGGTTGTCGACCTTCTCGGCCTCCTCGAACATCCCCTCGGTGAAGGTGCCGTCGTAGAGCCCGGCGGCGGCGATCGAGCTCACCATGTGGAAGTGCTTGGCATCGATCTCCTCGGCGAGCTCGACCGCGTGGCGAGTCCCCTCGACGTTCGCTACCCGCTGGCTCTCGGCGTCGGCGGTCATGTCGTAGATCGCCGCGAGGTGGAAGAAGTGCTCGACCTCGCCCTTCAGCGTTGCTTTGTCCTCGTCGGAGACGCCCAGGTCCTCCTGGGAGAGGTCGCCGATCACCGTGACGACGCGCTCGTCGTCGGCATTCCAGCGGCTTTTCAGCTCCTCGAGGCGCCCGCGCGATCCCTCCCGGCAGAGCACGTAAATCGTGCCCTCACGCTCGAGCAGCAACTCGACGAGGTGGCGGCCGATGAATCCGGTTGCACCCGTAACGAAGTAAGCCACGCGAGGAATCTACACTCTGACCCGTGGCGCTTCACCTCGACCCCTTTGAGCACCGTCGCGAAGAGCGGCAGCGACGCGACGGCATGGAGCTCCCCGAGATCCGCCCGGCGAGCGCGGCCTCGACGCTCGCGAGCGGCTCGATGATCTGCCCTTCGTGCGAGCTCCCGATCTCGCTCGAGGCGGCGCTCCCCGCACTCGACGAGCTCGTCTGCCCGTTCTGCGATCACACCGACGAGGCGCGCACCTTCATGCGCCGCGACGTCCTCGATACCCGGTCCAACCGCGTCGACCTCGTGGCCCGCATCGATTGAGCGACAACGTCGGGCTGGTCTGGCTGCGCAGGGACCTGCGGCTGGCCGACAATCCGGCGCTGGCGGAGGGGGCGAAGCGCCATGACGCCGTTCTCGTCTGCTTCTGCTTCGAACGCGGGCTGACCCGCGGCCCGCACGCCTGCCCAGCCCGCAACGCCTATCTGCTCAGCTCGCTGACCGAGCTCGAGGCCGCCGTCCGCGAGCTCGGCGGGCGGATCGTGTTCCACGACGGCAACGCGGCGGAGGTGATTCCCGAGCTCGCAAAGGAGATCGGGGCGAGCGCGGTGCACGTGAACGAGGAGCACACCGTCCACGGGCGAGCCCGGGACCGGCGGGTCGGCGAGGCCCTGACCGGACAGGGGATCGCGTTCGTCTCCCACTGCGGCATCACCTGCACCGAGGTCGGCGAGCTGAAGAGCGCCAAGGGAAATCCGTTCCGGCTCTTCGATCCCTTCTACCGCGCCTGGCGCGAGGCGCCGCGGCGCCCGCTCGAGCTCGTGCCCCAGCTCCTGCGGACCCCGGACTCGCTCCCGTCGAGCAAGGTTCCCTCCGAAGCCCAGCTCGCGATCGACGACGAGGCGAAGCGGATCTCGACCGAGGCCGCCGCCGGCGAGAAGGCGTCCCGGGCGCGCCTCGACGGCTACATGAAGCGCACAAACACCTACGACGAGGCCCGCGACCGCCCCGACCTCGACTGGACCTCGCGGCTCTCGGCGGCGCTCCACTTCGGCTGCATCTCCGCGCGCGCCTTCGAGGAGCGGCTGACCGCGCGCCGCGGCTCCGGGCCGCTCCGAGCTCCGCCGCCAGCTCGCCTGGCGCGACTTCATGCTCCACCTCACCCACCACTTCCCCGAGGGGGTGCGGAAAGGGCACGAGCGCAGGCTGCGCGACTTCCGCTGGAGCCGCGACCACGTCTCGCTCGAGGCCTGGAAGCGCGGCGAGACGGGGCTTCCGCTGGTGGACGCCGGGATGCGGCAGCTGATCGCCGAGGGCTGGATGCACAACCGGGTCCGCAAGATCGCGGCGGCGTTCCTGAGCAAGCACCTGCTCTGCGATTGGCGCGAGGGCGAGGCGCACTTCATGCGCCACCTGATCGACGGCGACGAGGCCTCGAACAACGGCAACTGGCAGTGGGCGGCCTCTCTCGGCGCCGACCCCCTCCCCGAGCTGCGCGCCTTCAACCCCGTCCGCCACCACAACCGATTCGACCCCGACGGCGTCTACGTGCGCAAGTGGCTGCCAGAGCTCGCCGAGTTC
This sequence comes from uncultured Solirubrobacterales bacterium, assembly GCA_963800705.1. Classification (GTDB taxonomy): domain Bacteria; phylum Actinomycetota; class Thermoleophilia; order Solirubrobacterales; family 70-9; genus CAWDBV01. Next base: position 291,663 of record CAWDBV010000007.1, on the reverse strand, counting down.
CCCGACGAGTACATCGCCGAGCCCTGGCAAGCCCCTCCCGAGGTCCAGGAGCGCTCGCGCTGCATGATCGGGGAGGACTATCCCGCTCCGATCGTCGACCTGATCGCCGCCCGCGAGTACGCGCTCGACCGCTTCCGCTCTCATCTCATCCACGCCGACTGAGCCGGCTGCGCGATTCTTCCCGGCCGCGACTCGCGCGGTCTCGTAGAGTTAGAGCAAGGAGATGGCGACCACAGCAACGGTCGAGGTGTTGATGCCCGAGATGGGCGAGTCGGTGACCGAAGGCACCGTGCTCGAGTGGCATGTCTCCGAAGGGGAGGCGGTGGAGGAGGGGCAGACCCTGGTCGAGGTCTCGACCGACAAGGTCGACGCCGAGGTCCCGGCACCCGCCGCCGGAACGATCACCAAGATCATCGCCCAGGTCGACGAGGAGATCGCGGTCGGCAAGCCGCTCGCCGAGCTCGACACGACCGGCGCCGCCCCCGACAGCGGCGGCGGCGAGGCCGCATCCGGTACGTCGGGCAACGGCGAGGTCCAGCCCGCCGACGAGCCTCCCCCGCCCGAGGAGCAGCCCGCAGCCGACACCGCCGACGCGGGCGCGACGGTCGAGATCAAGATGCCCGAGATGGGCGAGTCGGTGACCGAGGGCACCGTGCTCGAGTGGCACGTCGCCGAGGGTGACACCGTCGAGGAGGGCCAGACCGTTGTCGAGGTCTCGACCGACAAGGTCGACGCCGAGGTACCGGCGCCCGCCTCGGGAACGATCGCCAAGATCCTCGCCCAGCCCGACGAGACCGTTCAGGTCGGTTCGGTGCTCGCCGAGATGACTTCAGGGGCGGCGCCGCCGCCCTCAGGCGACGGCGACGGCGCCAAGCCCGCCGAGCAGCCCTCAGCAGGGGCTCCGGCCGCCGCGGCGGCCCCGACCGATGGTGCCGATGGCGCGAGGGCCACCCCGGTCGCGAAGCGGATCGCGGCAGCGAACGGCGTCGATCTCGGCTCGGTCAAGGGCAGCGGGGCAGGCGGCAAGGTGACGAAGGCCGACGTGCTTGCGGCAGGCGACGGCAAGGGCGGCGCCGCCACGGACGGCGCGAGCTCGGGGACCGTGGTCGAGGGCAAGGCGACGCCGCTCCGCGGGCCCGCGGCGACGCTTGCGCAGCTGATGAACGAGAGCCGCTCGATCCCGACCGCGACCTCGTTCCGGACGCTCGCCGTCGACACGCTCGACGCGAAGCGCAAGGCGCTCAACGGAGTGCTTTCGGAGCGCGGCATGAAGATCTCCTTCACCCACCTGATCGCCTGGGCGATCGTCAAGGCGGGGAGCGAGTGGCCGGTCATGGGCCGCGCCTTCGAGGAGCGCGACGGCAAGCCGCACGCCGTCGACCCGGAGGGGATCGGGCTCGGGATCGCGGTCGACGTCGAGCGCAAGGGCGGTCGCAGCCTGATGGTCCCCTGCATCAAGAACTCCGACTCGCTCGACTTCGCCGGCTTCCACGCCTACTACGAGGACCTGATCACGAAGACGCGCGAGAACAAGCTCACCGCGGACGACTTCCAGGGCACCAACATCACGCTCACCAACCCGGGCGGGATCGGCACGATCGCCTCGGTGCCGCGGCTGATGACCGGCCAGGGCACGATCGTCGCCTGCGGCTCGCTTGCCTATCCGGTCGAGTGGGCGCACGCCCCCGAGGACAAGGTCAAGGCGCTCGGCATTTCCAAGGTGATGACGATGACCTCGACCTACGACCACCGCGTCATCCAGGGAGCGGAGTCGGGATCGTTCCTGCGCAGGATCGAGGAGCTGCTGCAGGGCGAGGACAACTTCTACGAAGGCGTCGCCAGCGACCTCGGGCTCGACCCCGGCGTCGCGACGGCCGCCCATCCGGCCTCCGCATCGGCGCCGCCGCTCTCCGCGCCCGGCGCGGCACCCGCCGCCGCCCCCGCCGGTGCTCCCGCGAAGCCGGACACCGAGCTGCTGCAGGGGGTGCAGGCCGCGACCTCGCTGCTCAAGGGCTATCGCACCCACGGGCACCTCGCCGCCCGCCTCGACCCGCTCGGCGCCGAGCCGAAGGGCGACCCGGCGATTCAGCCCGAGAACCTCAACCTGACCCCGGAGCTGATGGGCCAGATCCCGGCCGAGATCCTCCGGATCGGGGTCGAGGGCGAGACCCTGCTCGAGGCGCTGCCGCGGATGCGCGATGCCTACTGCGGCACGATCGGCTACCAGATCGAGCACCTCTCCTCGCACCAGCAGCGGATGTGGCTGCGGGAGATGATCGAGACCGGCTGGCACCGCAAGCCGCTCGAGCCCGAGGAGAAGAAGCAGCTGCTCTTCCGGCTCATCGATGTTTTCGGATTCGAGCGATATCTCGAGAAGGCCTACCTCGGCCAGAAGATGTTCTCGATCGAGGGCCTCGACGCGGTCGTGCCGATGCTCGACGAGCTGTTCGAGATGGCGCACAGCGAGGGGGCCGACGAAGCGGTGCTCGGGATGGCCCACCGCGGCCGGCTCAGCGTGCTCGCCCACAACCTCGGCCGCCCGGTCGACTCGATCATGGCCGAGTTCGAGGGGGCGAAGGCGCTCGAAGCGGTGAAGGCGGTGGCGGCGATTCCCCATGGCGGCACCGGCGACGTCAAGTACCACTACGGCCACGACGGAAAGTTCGCGACCGAGGACGGCAAGGAGATCGACGTCCAGCTCTATCCGAACCCGAGCCACCTCGAGTTCGCCGACCCGGTCGTCACCGGCGCCGCGCGCGCGGCGCAGACCGAGATCGAGGGGCCGAAGATCGAGCACGACGCGAACGCGGCGCTGCCGATCCTGCTCCACGGCGACGCCGCATTTCCAGCGCAGGGCGTCGTCGCCGAGACGCTCAACCTGCAGGCACTCGCCGGCTATTCGACCGGCGGCACGATCCACATCATCCAGAACAACCAGATCGGCTTCACGACCGAGCCCCAGGAAGCCCGCTCGACCCCGTACGCCGCCGACATGGCGAAGGGCTTCAACGTCCCGATCATGCACGTCAATGCCGACGATCCCGAGGCCTGCCTCGCCGCGACCCGGCTCGCGATGGGCTACCGGCAGAGGTGGGGGCGCGACGTGGTCATCGACGTGATCGGCTACCGGCGCTTCGGCCACAACGAGACCGACGAGCCCGCCTACACCCAGCCGCTGATGGCGGCGAAGATCAAGGACCACTCTCCGGTCTCCGAGCTCTACGCGCAGAAGCTGGTCGAGGAAGGGATCGTCACCGCAGAAGAGGTCGAGGCAAAGCGCGCCGAGCGCCAGCAGGAGCTCTCGGAGGGTCACAAGGCGCTGAAGGAGATGATCGAGAGCGGCGAGTACGAGGACCCGACCGGCACCGGGACCGGCACCGGCGAGCTCGACCGCACCGCCTCGCCCGAGGTGAAGACCGCGGTCGAGGAGAAGACGCTCCGCACCCTGAACGAGGAGCTGCTCCGGGTGCCCGACAGCTTCACCATCCACCGCAAGCTCCGCAAGCCGCTGATGCGGCGCACCGACGCACTCGAAGAGGGTGGGATCGAGTTCGGGCACGGCGAGGCGCTTGCCTTCGCGTCGCTGCTCTCCGAGGGCGTGCACATCCGGATGACCGGGCAGGACACCGAGCGTGGCACCTTCTCCAACCGCCACCTCGTCCTCCACGACGAGAAGACCGGCCTCCGCTACGCCCCGATCCAGCACCTCGAGCAGGCAAAGGCGCCGTTCGAGCTCTACAACAGCCCGCTCTCGGAGACCGCGTGCCTCGGCTTCGAGTACGGCTACTCGTCCGCAGACCCCGACGCGCTCGTGGTCTGGGAGGCGCAGTTCGGCGACTTCGGCAACTCGGCCCAGGTGATCATCGACAGCTTCATCGCCTCCGCCGAGGCCAAGTGGGGGCAGATGACGAGGCTGACCCTGCTGCTCCCGCACGGCTACGAGGGATCGGGCCCCGAGCACTCGAGCGCCCGCATCGAGCGATTCATCCAACTCGCCGCAGAGGGATCGATCCGGATCGCCAACCCGACCACCGCCGCGCAGTACTTCCACCTGCTGCGCCGCCAGGCGATGATCGCCAAGGCGCGGCCGATGGTCGTCTTCACGCCGAAGGGGCTGCTGCGGCTGCCGCGCGCCGGCTCGACGCTCGAGGACCTGTCCTCGGGGAGTTTCAACTTCGTCCTGGACGACCCCACCGTCGGCGAGCGCCGCGACCAGGTCGAGCGGCTCGTCCTCTGCAGCGGCAAGATCTACTACGACATCGACGCGAACGAGAGGCGCGCCGAGCAGACCAACGTTTCGATCGCGCGGGTCGAGCTCCTCTATCCGTTCGCCAAGGACCAGATCGCCGAGCTGCTCTCCCAGTACTCGAACCTGAAGGAGGTCGTCTGGGCGCAGGAAGAGCCGCGCAACATGGGCGCCTGGAGCGTCATGTCACGGCGCCTGCCCGACGTGCTTCCAGAGGGAGTCGAGTTCCGATACGTCGGCCGCCCGCCGCGCGCGGCGCCGGGCGAGGGCTACGCCGCCGCGCACGCCCGCGAGCAGGAGCGGATCGTGCTCACCGCCCTCACCCCTGGCCAGGGCGCGACGTCTGCCTGAACACGCCGACTCCTCTACTTCGCGTCCGGGTCGGCGAAACCTTCAGATGTGGTCCGGCGTCCGGTCCCCGGCCGGCTGTTCGAGGTCGCCAAGTGGGCCTCGTGGATCGAGCTGGCGCTGTTCGCGGCGCTGCTCTTCTTCTGGCTCGCCCCCGGCTTCGAGCACGAGACCTTCATCTTCGGGCTCAGCCACGGAATCGGGTTCATCCTTCTCTGCCTGCTGATCTGGGCCGCGGTCCTGCGCCGCGAGGCTCCCTATCCGCTGCTGGCGGCGACCCTGACCCCGGCGGGGCCTGTCGGCAGCGTGATCGGGATCCACCTGATCGAGCGCCGTGGGTGGGGAATCTCCCCGCCAGATCAGGGAATTTGACGAGGGAGTTGACATCGGAGGGGCGAAAGGTGAATAATGGTCGGGCAGCAGGGATGCACGCAGCAAGCTTTCAAAACTCGTCCCCGGGCTAGTCCCGCCTCCGGGGACGAACGCGTCGGAAATCCCTCCCTGGCTACCGACGCGCAGGTGTGGTGCGGGCCGTGTGGACCCCCTGCCTCCCGCGGCCCCACCACACCACCTACTTACCTCGGGAGGCCGCTATCCGCCGTGCTGGTCGCGGAGAACGCGGCGCAGGATCTTGCCCGAGGCCGATTTCGGGATCTCCTCGACGAAGGCGACCTCGCGGACGCGCTTGTAGGGCGCGACGCGCTCGGAGACGAACGCCATCACCTCGTCGGGATCGAGTCCGTCTTCGGCGACGACGCAGGCCTTCGGAGCCTCGCCGCCTTCGGTGTGGGGAACGCCGATCACCCCGGCGTCCTTGATCTTCGGGTGTGAGACGAGCACCGCCTCGAGCTCGGCCGGCGGCACCTGGTAGGCCTTGTACTTGATCAGCTCCTTGAGCCGGTCGACGATGTAGGTGTAGCCCTGCTCGTCGATGCGGGCGATGTCGCCGGTCCGCAGCCAGCCGTCATCGGTGATCGTCTCCGCCGTCGCCTCGTCGTTGCCGAGGTAGCCGGTCATCACCTGCGGCCCGCGGACCCAGAGCTCCCCCTCCTCCCCGATGGCCGCGTCCTCGCCGGTGTCGGGATCGACGAGCCGCGCCTCGGTGTCCGCGACCAGCGGGCCCACGCTCCCCGGCGGCGTCTCGGCGGCCTTCGCGAGCGGGCTCTTGTGGCTCACCGGGCTGAGCTCGGTCATCCCGTACCCCTGCCGGATCGGCGCCCCGATCCGCTCCTCGGCCTTGCTCGCGAGCTCGGCGTCGAGCGGCGCGGCCCCGCAGATCACCATCTTCAGCTTCGAGAAGTCGCGCCCCTCGACCTGGGGAGCGGTGGAGAAGGCGAGCACCACCGGCGGCACGATGTGAAGCCAGCTGACGGCGTGGTCCTCGACGATCCCGAGCAGGCCGTCGAGGTCGAAGCGCGGCATCGTCACGATCGTCGCGCCGCGGCTGAGACCGAGGTTGAGGACCACGGTCTGGCCGTAGATGTGGAAGAACGGAAGCGCCCCGACGAGGGTGTCATCGGACTCGATCGGCGTCGCCCGCAGAGTCTGCTCGATGTTGGCGACCAGGTTCCGGTGGGTGAGCATCACGCCCTTCATCGCCCCGGTTGTGCCGCTCGAGTACGGGAGGATCGCGAGGTCGCTCGCCGGGTCGACCTCGACCGGTTCCGGCGTCGCCCCCTGCTTGGCGATCGCGGCGACCTCATCGGGCTTGATCACCTTCTTCGCCTTCGAGTCGCCGAGCTGCTTGCCGACCTCGTCCTCGGTGAGCAATGGGTTGATCGGCGTCACGACTCCGCCGGCGCGCAGGATGCCGTGGTAGGCGATCGCCCACTCGGCGCTGTTGGCGCCGATCAGCGCCACCACGTCGCCCTTGCCGATCCCCTCGTCCTGAAGCCCGGCCGCGACCGCATCGACTTTCGCCGCAAGCTCCGCGTAGGTGGTGACCTCGCCGCTCGGCCCGTCGATGATCGCCGGCTTGGTGCCGCGTTCGAGAGCGCCGCCGAGCACGTACTCGCTGAGGCTGAGATCGGGGATCTCGATCGCGGGCTCGGGGCTGCTGTAGATCGTCATCGCGTGCTCACCGGGTGCGGAGGTCGCGGATCACCCGGTGCAAGATGCCGCCGTTGCGGAAGTACTCGACCTCGTTCGGGGTGTCGATCCGAACCTTGGCCTCGAAGCTCTTCTCCCCGGCGGTCACGGTCACCGACTTCGCCTCGCCGTTCTCGAGGTCGGAGACGGTGAACGTCTCCTCGCCGGTCAGCCCGAGCGAGGAGGCCGATTCGCCGTCGGCGAACTGGAGCGGCACTACACCCATCCCGATCAGGTTCGAGCGGTGGATGCGCTCGAAGCTTTCGGCGATCACCGCGCGCACTCCGAGCAGCCGCGTCCCCTTCGCAGCCCAGTCGCGCGAGGAGCCCGAGCCGTACTCCTTGCCGGCGAGCACGACCAGCGGCACACCCTCGTCGGCGTACTTCATCGCCGCCTCGTAGATCGTCGTTTCCTCTCCATCCGGGAATTGCCGGGTGAAGCCGCCTTCCTTATCGACGAGCTGGTTGCGGAGGCGAACGTTCGCGAACGTGCCGCGGATCATCACCTCGTGGTTGCCGCGCCGGGCGCCGTAGGAGTTGAAGTCGCGGGCGTCGACGCCCTCGGAGATCAGCCATTCGCCGGCCGGGCTCTGCTTCTTGATCGCGCCGGCGGGCGAAATGTGGTCGGTGGTCACCGAGTCGCCGAGCACCGCGAGCACCCGGGCGTCTTCGATCGCCTCGACCGGCGAGGGCTCGGGCTCGATCCCCTCGAAGAACGGCGGCTTGCGGACGTAGGTCGAGTCCGGCCAGGTGTACCGGTCGCCCTCGGGAACCTCGATCTCCTTCCAGCGCTTGTCGCCGGTGAAGACGTCGGCGTAGTTTTTGGTGAACATGTCGGAGCGGATCGCGTCGGCGACAACGTCCTTGATCTCGGCGCTCGTCGGCCAGATGTCGCGCAGGAAGACCTCATTGCCGTCCGCGTCGCGCCCGATCGGATCGGTCTCGAAGTCGATGTCCATGCGCCCGGCGAGCGCGTAGGCGACGACGAGCGGCGGCGAGGCGAGGTAGTTGGCGCGTGTGTCGGGGTTGATGCGGCCCTCGAAGTTGCGGTTGCCCGAGAGCACCGAGCAGACGACCAGGTCGTTGTCGTTCACCGCCGCTGCGATCTCCTCGGGCAGCGGCCCCGAGTTCCCGATGCAGGTCGTGCAGCCGTAGCCGACGAGGTTGAACTGGAGCTCGTCGAGCGGCTTATCGAGCCCCGACTTCTGCAGGTACTCGGTGACCACGGTCGAGCCCGGCGCCAGCGACGTCTTCACCCACGGCTGTCGTACCAGGTCGCGCTCGAGTGCCTTCTTCGCCACCAGCCCGGCGGCGACCATCACCGACGGGTTTGAGGTGTTGGTGCAGCTGGTGATCGCGGCGATCACGACGTGGCCGTGGTCGAGCTCGACCGTCTCGCCGCTTTCGAGCTCGACGTTGATCGCGTCGCTCGTCCGCGGGTCCTCTGCGACCGCCGCCTTGCCGCTCCGCTTCCGCGGTTTGCCGGCCTCCCCGTCGTGGTCCTCTGCGGGGGGATCGGAGGCCGGGAACGACTCCGCGATCGCCTCGTCGCGTGAATTTCCTATCGCCGAGCCGAGCTCCTCGCCGGCGTCGGGATCGAACTCCTGCATCACCTCGAGGAACGAGCCCTTGGCCTCACTGAGCGGGATCCTGTCCTGGGGGCGCTTCGGGCCCGCGATGCTCGGCTCGACGTCGCCGAGGTCGAGCTCGAGTGTGTCGCTGTAGGTCGGCTCCTCGGAGCTCTCGTCGTGGAAGAGCCCCTGCTCGCGCGCATAGGCGTCGACGAGCTCGATCTGCTCGGTGGGCCGGCCGGTGAACTCGAGGTAGCGCAGTGTCTCGGCGTCGATCGGGAAGATCGCGCAGGTCGAGCCGAACTCCGGCGACATGTTGCCGAGCGTCGCCCGGTCGGCGAGCCCGAGGCCGCCGATCCCCGGGCCGAAGAACTCGACGAACTTCGCCACCACGCCCTTCTCGCGCAGCATCTCGGTCGCGGTGAGCACGAGATCGGTGGCGGTCGCTCCCTCGGGCAGCTCGCCGGTGAGCTTGAAGCCGATCACCTGCGGCAGCAGCATCGAGATCGGCTGGCCGAGCATCGCCGCCTCGGCCTCGATCCCGCCGACGCCCCAGCCGAGCACGCCGAGGCCGTTGATCATCGTCGTGTGCGAGTCGGTGCCGACAAGGGTGTCCGGAAACGCTTGCGTCACTCCATCGGATTCCTTGGTCCAAACGCAGCGGCCGATGTACTCGAGGTTGACCTGGTGGCAGATTCCGGTAGCCGGCGGAACGACGCTGAAGTTGTCGAACGCGGTCTGGCCCCAGCGCAGGAAGGCGTAGCGCTCGCCGTTTCGCTCGTAATCGCGTTCGGCGTTGATCTCGAAGGCGCGCTCGTTCCCGAACGCGTCGACCTGGACCGAGTGGTCGATGATCAGGTCGACCGGGACGAGCGGGTTGATCGCGACCGGGTCGCCGCCCAGGTCCTCCATCGCGTCACGCATCGCGGCGAGGTCGACGACCGCGGGGACGCCGGTGAAGTCCTGCATCAGCACCCGCGCGGGCTGGAAGGGGATCTCGATCGAGGGCTCGGCCTTCGCGTCCCAGGTCGCGATCGACTCGACGTCCTCGGCGGTGACACTGGTTCCGTCCTCGAGCCGGAGCGCGTTCTCGAGCAGGACCTTGAGCGAGTACGGGAGCCGAGCGACGTCGAAACGCTCCTGGAGCGAGTCGAGGCGGAAGATCTCGAACTCTCGGTCGCCGACCGCGAGTGACGCCTTGGCTCCGAAGCTGTCGCTCATAGCTTCAGTCTATGGACTGCCTGATCCCCGCTAACGCTTTTCAGTCTGGCCGTCTGCGACCGAGTCGGCGACGCCCTGGGCGCGCTCGTTGCGGGTAATGCGGCCGGCGAGCTCAGGATGGTTGGCCGCGAACGCCGCCAGCCGCCGCTGCCGGAACGGCGCCACCGAGATCTCGGACTTGTTGCGGCGGATCGCCTTCACGACCGCCTTCGCGACCTTCTCCGGCGTCGTCGTGCCGAGGCCGCCGGTGCTCGTCGAGCCCGAGTCGGCGTACATGCCGGCGTCGCGGACAAGGCCCGGGGAGACGATCGAGACCCCGACCCCGTTCCGGTGCAGGTCCTCGCGCAACCCGAATGCGAACCCGCGCAGCCCGAACTTGGTCGCCGAGTAGAGCGAGGAGCGCGCGCTCGCGTATTGGCCGGCGAGCGAAGAGACGTAGACGAAGTGGCCTTCTCCCTTCTCCATCAGCTTCCCCATCAGCTCACGCGTCATCTTGATCGGCGACTCGAGGTTGACGCGGATCGCGCGGTCGAGCTGACGCTGCGTGAAGCCCTCGAGCTTCCCCGAAGCGGGCAGGGCCGCGTTGGCGACCAGGCCGTCGAGCTCGCCGAACTGCTCCTCCGCCTCGTGAATCAACTTCTCGCCGGCGCCCTTGCTGGCCAGGTCGCAGACGATGTGCTTGTGACGTCTGGCACCACCCGGGAGCGATTTGGCGAGCTCGCCGAGCTCCTTCGGCCGCCTCGAGCTGAGCACGAGCCTCGCGTCGCGCGCGGAGAGCGCCTCGGCGATCGCGCGGCCGATTCCGCCGGTCGCGCCGCTGAGCAGGATTCGCTTGCCTTCAAGCTCCACGGTGGGCCAAGCTATCAACGCTTTGGGTGTGAGCATTTGCTAATCTGCCGCCCTCAAACAAATGCCGAATCTCCCGCGGGCAGAGGCCACGGGAGAACGGGGGAACCAATTGTTTGGGGCTAACCCACCTCGGTGGGGGCGCAGGCTCCTTTAGCGCCAGCCCGTCAGCTAACCCCGTAGGCCGACGAAGGAGGCTGACTCGTGCTTGAAAACAACCTGCGTGCATTGATGGGGATGGCCGCCGCCGGCGCGGTGGTCACGCTCTTGTTCACCTTCTCCGCCACCGCCGCCGCACAGACCGGCGGGTCGGAGACGCCGGGCTCGGGGACACCGGTCGCACCGGCGACCCCGGTGACGACTCCGACGCCCACGGGACCGCTCGGCAAGGCGACGCTGCTCCCGAACGGGACCGCCGTCCCGCCCGCCGACGCCCCTCCGGCCGTTGTCGGGGCGATCAACGCCGCGAACCAGATCCGGCTGACGCCCTACCGCTGGGGAGGAGGACACAAGAGCTTCTACAACCAGGCCGGCTACGACTGCTCGGGCGCGGTCAGCTACGCGCTCCGCGGCGCCGGGCTGCTCGCAAGCCCGCTGCCGTCGGGGCCGCTGATGAAGTGGGGGCTGCCCGGGCGCGGCAGTTGGATCTCGGTCTACGCCAACGCCGGCCACACGTACGCGGTGATCGCCGGCCTGCGCTGGGACACCTCGGCGATGGGCTCGGGCAGCGGAAAGGGCCCGCGCTGGCGCTCGACGCAGCGACCGGCGAGGGGCTACGCGGTGCGCCACTACCTCGGCCTTTAATTCTGGGTAATCGCCCCAAAGAGCGGCAAGAACGCGGAGCTAGTGCCGTTCTGCACATGAGCGCCGTGCAGGGCGTCTTGCAAGCGTCCCTTCACTTTGTTAGTGTGCCCGCCTCGTAGCCCAAGGTAATGCCGAACCTTCACGCGGCCCGACCGCGAGAAGGACGGGGGAACCACTGAATTTGGGGCGAACCTACCTCGTGTAGGGGCGCAGGCTCCTTTAGCGCCAGCCCGTCAGCTAACCCCGTAGGCCGACGAAGGAGAAGACCGGTTTGCGTTCACGAAAGCTCAGAGTTCTAGTCGTACTCACAGGCGTTGCCGCCGCGCTGGCGCTGCCCGCCGTGGCCAGCGCCCAGACGGGTGGAGCATCGACCCCCGGCGCGATCGATCCGGTCGCCCCGCCGCCCCCGACCTCGCCGATCCCCGGCAAGGCGACGCTGCTTCCGACCGGCATCGCGCTCGCTCCGGTCGGTGCCCCTCCGGCGGTCGTCAACGCAATCGCCGCCGTGAACACGATCACCACGAAGCCGTACATCTACGGTGGCGGCCACAAGAGCTTCTACTCAAAGGGCTACGACTGCTCGGGCACGGTCAGCTTCGCGCTCAACGGCGCGGGCATCCTCAAATCGCCGCTCCCCTCCGGCCCGTTCATGAAGTGGGGCGCTCCCGGGCCCGGCACATGGATCACCACCTACGCGAACAAGGGCCACATGTACGCGGTGATCGCCGGCCTGCGCCTGGACACCTCGGCGGTCGGCGAGCCCGTCAACAGCGGCAGCGGCCCGCGGTGGCGCGCGACACCGCGGTCGTCAAAGGGCTACGTCGCGCGGCACTACCCCTCTCTCTAGAGAGCGCCTCAAACCCCGCTTGATCCGATGGCTCCGCCTGTCTTACGACAGGCTCGCCATCACGTGCTTGATGTTCGTGTAGTCCTCGAGGGCGTACATCGACAGGTCCTTGCCGTATCCGGACTGCTTGTAGCCGCCGTGCGGCATCTCGGACGCGATCGGAATGTGATCGTTGATCCACACGCAGCCGAACCGCAGCGCCTTCGAGACCCGTAGCGCGCGCCCGATATCGCGGGTCCAGACCGAGGACGCGAGGCCGTAGCGGGTGCCGTTCGCCCATTCGATCGCCTTCTGCTCGTCGTCGAACGGCTGCACGGTGATCACCGGCCCGAAGATCTCGTTCTGGACCATCTCGTCGTCCTGCTCGAGCCCGGCGACCACCGCCGGCTCGAGGAAGTAGCCGGGCAGGTCGGGCTCCTCTCCCCCGGTCACGACCTCCGCCTGCTTCGGCTTGCGCTCGAGGAATCCCTCGACGCGCTCGCGCTGGCGCTCGGAGTTGAGCGGCCCGAGCGTGGTGTCCTCGGACATCGTGTCGCCGAGCACCAGGCCCTTGGCCTGCTCGGCCAGGCCCGAGACGACGTCGTCGTAGACGCCCTTCCCGGCCAGCACCCTGGTGGCCGCGGTGCAGTCCTGGCCGGCGTTGTAGTAGCCGGTGCCGGCGATCGTCTCGAGCGCCGTCTCCATCTCGACGTCGTCGAAGACCACGACCGGCGCCTTGCCGCCGAGCTCGAGGTGGACGCGCTTCAGGCTCGCGGCCGCCTCGCGGGCGATCCACTTGCCGGTCTCCGGCGAGCCGGTCAGCGAGACCATGTCGACCTCGGGGTGGGTAACGAGTGCGGCGCCGGTGGGCTCGCCGTGGCCGCCGATCAGGTTGACGACGCCGGGAGGGAAGATCTCGGCGCAGAGTTCGCCGAGGTACTTGAGCGTGCTCGCCGGGGTGGTCTCGGCCGGTTTCAGGACCAGCGTGTTGCCGGTCGCGAGCGCCGGGCCGATCTTCCATATCGCCATCATCAGCGGGTAGTTCCAGGGTGTGATCTGGCCGACGACGCCGACGGGCTCGCGGCGGATCATCGACGTGTACCCCTCGACGTACTCGCCGGCGGGCTTGCCCTCGAGGTTGCGTCCCGCTCCCGCGAAGAAGCGCAGGTTGTCAACCATGAATGGAACCTCGTCCTCCAGAAACGCCGCGCGCGGCTTGCCGGCATCGGCGGACTCGAGGTCGGCGATCTCGTCGGCCTTCTCCTCGATCGCGTCGGCGAGCGCCAACAGCAGGTTCGAGCGCTCGCCGGGGGTCTGATTCGCCCAGCCCTCGAAGGCCTTCTTCGCGGCGCTGACCGCCTTGTCGACATCGGCCTCGGTCGAGAGCGGCGCCTTCGCGATCACCTCGCCGCTCGCCGGATTGACGACCTCCTCGGAGCCGCCGTCGGCCGGATCGACCATCTCGCCGCCGATCATGTTCTGGAGCGTGATCACCTCTGTCGCTTCAGCCGTTCCCATCTCAAGCCCTCCTTGTGTCGTCAGTCCTTGTTTGGTGAGTTCTCATTTCGCAAGTTGTCGCACTGCGTCCTCGACCGGGGTCGCCGCGATGCCGACGCTCTCGGCAACCGCCGGATGCGTGATCTTGCCCTCGGCGACGTTCACCCCGGGGCGCAGGCCAGGTTGACGGCGGAGCGCCTCCTCAACGCCCTTGTCGGCGAGCAGCAGCGCGTAGGGAAGGGTCGCGTTGGTGAGCGCGTACGTGGAGGTGACCGGAACCGCGCCAGGCATGTTGGTGACGCAGTAATGGAGCACATCGTCGACCTCGTAGACCGGGTCGGCGTGAGTGGTCGGCTTCGAGGTCTCGAAGCAGCCGCCTTGATCGATGGCAACGTCGACGAGCACGGCGCGCTCCTTCATCAGCGCCAGGTGCTCCCGCTTGATCACCTTTGGCGCCCGGGCACCGGGGACGAGCACGGCACCGATCACGAGGTCGGCCTGCGGCAGCATCTCCTCGATCGCCAGCGTCGAGCTGAACACGGTCGAACAGCGCCCGTTGAAGACCACGTCGAGCTCGCGCAGCCGGTCGATCGAGAGGTCGAAGACGAAGACGTCGGCCTCCATCCCGATCGCGATGAAGGCCGCGTTCATGCCGACCACGCCGCCGCCGATCACGAGCACGTTGGCGGCCGCCACACCGGGGACGCCGCCCAGCAGCACGCCGCGCCCGCCGAGCGGCTTTTCGAGCATGAACGCGCCCGCCTGGGTCGCGATCTTGCCGGCGATCTCGCTCATCGGCGCCAGCAGCGGCAGCGCGCCTCGCTCGTCCTCGACCGTCTCGTAGGCGATGCAGGTCGCGCCCGAGCCGGCCAGCGCCTCGGCGAGCTCGGGGGCGGGCGCCAGGTGCAGGTATGTGAACAGGGCCTGGCCGGGGCGCAGCATCGCGACCTCGGGCATCTGCGGCTCCTTCACCTTCAGCACCATGTGGGCCTCGGCGAACAGGGACGCCGCGTCCGGCGAGATCCGGGCCCGCTGCGCCTCGTAATCGGAGTCGGCGATGCCGCTTCCCTCGCCGGCGCCGGCCTGGATCAAAACCTCGTGCCCGTGCTCGGCGAGCTCGCGCGCTCCCACCGGGGTCAGGGCGACGCGGTACTCGTCGTCCTTGATCTCGGTGGGAACCCCGACCTTCACTTCAGTCTTTTTCCCGCTTCCTCGAGCACCGGGCGGAGTACGTCGACGATCTCCTCGAACTGCTCGGTGTCGGAGATCAGCGGCGGCGAGAGCTGGATCACCGGGTCGCCGCGGTCATCGGCGCGGCAGATCAGCCCGCGGCGGTAGAGCTCGCCGGAGAGGAAGCCGCGCAGCAACTCCTCGGATTCCTCGTCATCTAGCGACTCCTTGGTCTCCTTGTCGCGGACGAGCTCGATCGCGTGGAAGAAGCCGTCGCCGCGGACGTCGCCGACGATCGGCAGGTCGGAGAGCGACTCCATCGCGGCGCGGAACTCGCCCTCCTTGGCGAGCACGTGCCCACAGAGGTCCTCGCGCTCGTAGACGTCGAGGTTCGCCATCGCGACGGCCGCCGCCACGGGGTGGCCGCCGAACGTGTAGCCGTGCGCGAACATCGCGTCACCTGAGGAGAAAGGCTCATAGACCTGATCGGAGACGATCATGCCGCCCATCGGCACGTAGGCCGAGGTGAGCGCCTTCGCGAACGTGATGATGTCGGGCTGGTAGCCGTAGCGCTGGCAGCCGAAGTAGTGGCCGAGCCGGCCCCAGGCGCAGATCACCTCGTCGGAGATCAAAAGCACGTCGTGGCGGTCGCAGATCTCGCGGACGCGGTCGAAGTAACCATCCTGCGGCGGGATGCAGCCGCCGGCGTTCTGGAGCGGCTCGAGGATCACCGCGGCGACCGTGTCGGGGCTCTCGAACTCGATCCGGCGCTCGATCTCCTCCGCGGCCCAGAGCGGGTCGCGGTCATCGGGCCAGCGATAGCTGTTGGTGTTCGCGACGTGGCAGCCGCCGGGGGTGAGCGGCTCAAACGGCGCGCGCAGCGCCGGGATCCCTGTCGCCGAGAGCGCCCCCATCGTGGTGCCGTGGTAGGCGATCTCGCGCGCGATCAGCTTGATCTTCTGGCCCTTGCCGCGCATGCGGTGGTAGTTGCGGGCGAGCTTGATCGCCGACTCGACCGCCTCGCCCCCGCCCGAGGTGAAGAAGACGCGGTTGAGGTCGCCCGGCGCGAGCCCGGCGATCCTGGTCGCGAGCTCGATCGCGCGCGGGTGCGCGTAGCTCCAGTTGACGTAGAAGTCGAGCTCGGCGATCTGCTCGGCCGCGGCCTCGCCGAGCTCGGTGCGCCCGTGGCCGGAGTTGACGCAGAACAGCCCCGCGAGCCCGTCGAGGTAGCGGTTGCCCTTCTCGTCGTAGACGTAGCAGCCCTCGCCGCGGACGATGATCGGCACGTCGGCGTCCTCGAACGAGCCCATGCGGGTGAAATGCATCCACAGGTGGCGCTTGGCGAGCTCCTGGAGGTTCGCTCCAGCCTGCTGTTGCGGGGTCACACTCGGGGTCGCGGCCATGTCTCTCTCCTCATCGGGTCTCCGACCACGGACGATAGATGGATCGCTGCGTGAGCGCTGGACGTTTGGTCGAGCGGAGCCTCGCCTTCGTGGGGCGAGATATATGGTTGCCGCCGGACCCCGAGGAGAGGAGATGTGGCAATGGAAGCCTCGCGAACCAGCGTCGAGTTGCGTTCGGTCAGCAAGCGCTTCGGCGAGGTGACCGCTGTGGACGAGATGAGCCTCTCGATCGGCCAGGGCGAGTTCTTCACGCTCCTCGGGCCGAGCGGCTGCGGCAAGACGACCACGTTGAGGCTGATAGCCGGCTTCGAGGAGCCGACCAGCGGCGAGGTACTGATCGACGGTGAGAACGTCGTCGGGCAGCCCGCCTACCAGCGGCCGACAAACACCGTGTTCCAGAGCTACGCGCTCTTTCCGCACCTGAGCGTCTCCGACAACGTCGCCTTCGGCCTCAAGCGCAAGGGCGTGGCGGCGGAGGAGACCAACCGCCGCGTTCGCGAGGAGCTCGAGCGGGTCGGGCTGACCGCGGAGGCGAACCGCCGCCCGAGCCAGCTCTCCGGCGGCCAGCAGCAGCGCGTCGCGCTCGCCCGCGCGCTCGTCAACCTGCCCAAGGTGCTGCTCCTCGACGAGCCACTCGGAGCGCTCGACCTCAAGCTCCGAAAGGGCCTGCAGGTGGAGCTGAAGCGGATCCAGCGCGACGTCGGCATCACCTTCGTCTACGTCACCCACGACCAGGAGGAGGCGCTGACGATGTCGGACCGGATCGCGGTCATGAACCGCGGCCGCATCGAGCAGGTCGGCGGTCCGGTCGAGATCTACGAGCGCCCCGCCACCACCTTCGTGGCCGGGTTCATCGGCGTCTCGAACCTGATGCCGGGGATCGTCAGGGAGGGGGGCCGGGTCGAGCTCGACAGCGGCGTCACCGTGACCACGGACGTGAGCGGCTTCGACGCCGGCGAGCGCTGCCACGCCGTCGTCCGGCCGGAGAAGCTCTGGATCGCGCCCGCCGCGGAGCCTGCCGAGCATCCCCGGACGCGAAGCGGAGGAGATGCGACGGGTGAGGGCCGGCCGAGCGTTGAAGGCATGGTCGAGAGCTCGCTCTACCTCGGCACCTCGACCCAGATGATCGTGCGGCTCTCCGGCGACGTGGCGATGACGGTGCTGTGTCCGAACACCGACGACGCAGAGCGCCAGAGCATGCCCGGGGCCGGCGAGAGCGCGCGCCTCTCCTGGGCGCCGGAGCACATGCACCTGGTCCGCGAGTCCGAGGGGCCGGTGCCCGACGAAACCGACGCGATCGCGACCGACCGCGCCCTGGAGGCGGCAAAGACTTGAGAAAACCGCAAACGATCAAGGAGGAGAAACCGTGACCAAGAAGATGCTTTTCGCCCTCGTCGCGCTTGCGCTCGCGCTCGGCCTGGCCGCGTGCGGCGGCGACGACGAGGTCGGCGGCGGCAGCGACGAGGCCGCCGAGACGGCCACGACCGGCGACGTCACCGGCGAGCTCGGGATCTCGACCTGGGTCGGCTACATCGACAAGGGCAAGGGCCCGGATACGACGATCGGCAAGTTCCAGGCCAAGTACCCCGGCACGACCGTCAACTACAACGAGGACGTCAACGACAACGCCGACTTCTTCGGCAAGGTCCAGCCCCAGCTCCAGAATGGCGAGTCCGGAGGCCGCAGCATCTTCGTGGTCACCGACTGGATGGCGAAGCAGATGCACGACCTGGGCTATCTGCAGGACATCAACCTCGCCGACCTGCCGAACGTCGAGGCGAACCTGCGCGACGACTTGCGCAGCCCGTCGTTCGACCCGGAGCGGAAGTTCTCCGTCCCGTGGCAGACCGGCATGACCGGCCTGCTCGTCAACAAGAAGCTGGCGCCCGATGTGCAGTCGGTGAACGACCTCTTCGACCCGAAGTACAAGGGCAAGGTCACCGTGCTCACCGAGATGCGCGACACCGTGCCGCTGATGCTGAAGGCAAACGGGATCGAGCCGGCCGACGCGACCAAGGAGCAGTGGCTGGAGCAGATCAACAAGCTCCAGCAGGCCGCTGACTCGGGCCAGCTGCGCCGATTCACCGGCAACGACTACGTCCAGGACCTGAGCAACGAGAACGTGGTCGCCGCGATCGGCTGGTCGGGTGACGTCGAGCTGATCGAGAACGAGGACGTCGAGTGGCGAATGCCGGCCGACGGCTGCATTCTGTGGTCGGACAACATGGTGATCCCGGTCGGGGCTCCGAACACGCCGGCCGCACTGGCGTGGATGGACTTCGTCTACGACCCGGCGATCCAGGCGCCGATTTCGGACTACGTCCGCTACGTCAGCCCCGTCAAAGGGATCGACAAGGTGGATCCGAAGCTGGCGGCCGACGAGCTCGTGAACCCGACAGCCGAGTTCACGGCCGACTGCGCCACCCAGCCGAACCCGCCCGGTGAGGAGGCGGACGTCCAGGAGGTCACCGAGTCGTTCCAGCAGGTGGTCACGGACTGACCACTGAGCCGCAAGGCATTGCGAGGCGCCGGCGATGAACCTTCGCCGGCGCCTCGTTCCCTACTCGCTGCTCGGGCCGGGCGCGATCTGGCTGGCGCTGTTCTTCGTCGTCCCGATGTACTTCATGGCGGAGCTGTCGCTTCGCACCGGGACGTTCAACGAGGGCTTCACCTCGGCGTTCGAAATCGCGAATTACGGCGACGCGCTCTCGGGCAACACCGACCAGCTGCTGCGCTCGTTCCTCTACGCCGGCACGGCGACGCTGCTGGCGCTGCTGATCGCCTATCCGCTCGCCTACGCGATCGCGCTGCGAGCCGGGCGCTGGAAGCTGCTGCTGCTGTTCGCGGTGATCGCGCCCTTCTTCACCACGTACCTGATCAGGACGATCGCCTGGAAGACGATCCTCGCCGACTCGAGCCCGGTCGTCGAGATCCTCCAGGCTCTGTCGCTGGTCGGCGACGACGGCCGCGTCCTCGCCACCGGCGGGGCCGTGATCGCGGGGCTCACCTACAACTTTCTGCCGTTCATGATCCTGCCGATCTACGCCAGCCTCGAGCGCATCGACACCAGCCTGATCGAGGCCGGCAAGGACCTCTACGCGTCCTCGGTGCAGACGTTCCTGCGCGTCACGCTCCCGATCACGATGCCCGGCATCGTCGCCGGCGTGCTGCTCACCTTCATTCCGGCGGTCGGCGACTACATCAACGCCGAGATCCTCGGCGGGACCGGCACCTCGATGATCGGCAACGTGATTCAGTCCCTGTATCTGGAGCAGCGCAACTACCCGGAGGCGGCGGCGCTCTCGTTCATGATGATGGCCGCGATCCTCGCCGTGGTGGTGGTCTACCTGCGCGTCGCCGGCACCGGCGCGTTCATGGGTGATGAAGAGGAGCGAAAGGCGTGATCGCCTGGCTGCGCCGAAACGGCCTCCTTGTCTACGCGGGGTTTGCGGTCGCCTACATGCTGGTGCCGATCTTCGTCATCGCGCTGTTCTCGTTCGACCCCGGCAATGCCCAGGGCGAGCTCGACTTCGAGTTCAACGGCTTCACGCTCGAGTATTGGCAGGGCGCGTTCGACGACCAGGCCGTCAACGACTCGATGAGCAAGAGCCTTCAGCTCGCCGCGCTATCGACCCTGTTCTCGACCGCAATCGGGACGCTGATGGCGATGGCGCTCGTCCGCTACGAGTTCCTCGGCCGACGCGCGGCCAACCTGCTGATCATCCTCCCGATGGCGACGCCGGAGATCGTGATCGGCGCCTCGCTGCTCTCGATGTTCATCACTTACAACTTCGAGCTCGGCTTCACGACGCTCTTGATCGCCCACATCATGTTCTCGATCAGCTTCGTGGTCGTGGTCGTACGCTCGCGGCTGATCGGCTTCGACCGCTCGATCGAGGAGGCGGCGGCCGACCTCGGCGCGACGCCGTTCACCACCTTTCGGCTCGTGACGCTGCCGCTGCTCGCCCCGGGGATCATCGCCGCCGCCCTGCTCGCCTTTGCGCTCTCGCTCGACGACTTCGTGATCTCGAACTTCAACTCGGGGACGACCGTTACCTTCCCGCTCTACATCTTCGGGGCCAGCCTGCGCGGGATTCCCGTCCAGGTGAACGTGCTCGCGACGATGCTCTTCGCTGTCACCGTGCTCGCGATCGCGCTCGTCCTCTGGCAACAGCGCCGCGCCGAGGCGATGGCTGCTCATTAGGGTGGGCGCGATGGAGACCCGGCTGCTGATCGGTGGCGAGCAGGTCGAGGGGGCGGGCGACCCGCTCGAGGTGGAGAACCCCTACGACGGCTCGACGGTCGCGACCGTCGCCCAGCCGAGCGACGAGCAGCTCGACGCCGCGATCGGCTCGGCGCGCGATGCGGCCCGCGAGTGGGCCAACACGCCGGCGGGCGAGCGCGGCGAGATGCTGCACGAGGTGGCGGCGAAGATGCGGGCCCGCACCGACGAGCTCGCCGAGGTGATGACCAAGGAGGGCGGCAAGCCGCTGATCGAGAACTCCGACGAGGTCGGCTGGACCGCCGCGGCGCTCGACTACTACGCCGAAATCGGCCGCGACTCGGCCGGCCGGGTGATCCCTCCGATCGAGTCCTCGCAGCTGGCGCTCGTGCTGAAGGAGCCGATGGGGGTCGTCGGCTGCATCGTGCCCTGGAACTACCCGCTGCTGCTGCTCGCCTGGAAGGTCGCGCCGGCGCTCGCGGCCGGCAACACGGTGGTCGGAAAGCCCTCGGAGCTGACCCCGCTCTCGACGCTGATGCTTGCGCCCTGTTTCGATCACCTGCCGAACGGGGTCATCAACCTGATCGCCGGTGGCGGCGAAGTCGGGGCCGCGATCAGCGAGGACGACCGCGTCGACTGCATCGCCTTCACGGGCTCGGTCGAGACCGGAAAGAAGGTCGCGCACGCGGCCGTCGACCGCGTCGCGCGGATCAATCTCGAGATGGGGGGCAAGGACCCGTTCATCGTCTGTGCCGACGTCGCCCAGGCCGAGGGCGGCGGCGGGGTCGAGGTCGCCGCCAAGGGCGGTGCCTGGGCGGCGTTCCTGAACGCCGGCCAGGTCTGCACCTCGGCGGAGCGCTTCTACGTCGCCGAGCAGATCTTCGACGATTACGTCGAGGCGTTCGTCGACCACACCAAGGGGCTCGTGGTCGGGGACCCGCTCGATCCGAAGACCGACGTCGGCCCGATGGTCTCGGCCCCCCAGCGTGACAAGGTCGCCGCGCAGGTGGAGGCCGCGGTCGGCGCCGGCGCCGAGGTCGCGGTCGGCGGCGGCGACGCCGGCCACGAGCAGGGGCACTTCTTCGCCCCCGCGGTGGTTACCGGGGCGCCGGCCGAGACCGAGCTGCTTCGCGAGGAGACGTTCGGGCCGGTGGCGCCGCTGGTCCCGGTGAGCTCGCTCGACGAGGCGATCGAGCTAGCCAACTCGACCCGCTTCGGGCTCGGGGCCAACGTCTACACCCAGAACTTCAAGACGATCCTGCGTTGCATGCGCGAGATCAAGGCGGGGACGGTGTGGTTCAACGATCCGCTCACCGACAACGACGCGGGGCCGTTCGGCGGCTTCAAACAGTCGGGGCTGGGTCGCGAGCTCGGGCGCGAGGGGCTCGAGGCCTTCCAGGAGACCAAGCACGTCCATATAGAGAGCGAGCTGGCCCCGAAGGAGTGGTGGTACCCCTACGCCGAGTAGTGGGTGTTAGGGAACTGAAAGAAATCCCGCAACTTCGCCACACCTCCCTGGTTACGTTTTCAAGTGATGGCAGGCATCACCCCGTCTCGTCCGGGCCACCGAGGCCTCTTGCTGAGCGCGACCACTGCGCTGGCGCTGTTCGCCTGCGCGCTGCTCGCCGCGAACGCCGCCGCGGCCACTCCGAAGCCGCCGATCGTGACCTCTCCGACCGGCGCCTACAAGCCGCGGATCTCGTGCCCGACGCTGCCGCCGACGCTCACCTCCACCGATCCCAGCCTGCGCCCGACGATCATGTACCGGATCCAGAACCAGGCGAACGTCAACACCTACATCCAGCCCGACGAGACCAAGGGTGGCCTCGCGCAGCGGATCCGCTTCCAGGACATCTTCGTCATCAACACCCGCTTCCAGAACAGCGCCGGGACCTCGAACCCGGCCGCGCAGGTGCCGCTGGTAACGGCGCTTCGGACCGCCTTCCCCTGTAACCGGATTATCGGCCTCAACGGACTCAGCGCCGACCCGACCCAGCCCGGCTACATCTACGCGCTCGCCGACCAGGGCCTCTTCGGGCTGATGATCGACTGGGAGCTGATGGACTGGTCGGCTGCGCAGCAGTTCCAGAGCCTGCCTCCGTTCACGACCACGTTCGCCCCGAAGAGCCTGAAGCGGATCAACCGCTTCTTCGCGCAGATGAACACCACCCTTTCCTCGCTCCCGCAGGCCGCGGGCACCCACGGCGGCATCATCCCCAACGACTTCCCCGGCTGGGACTACGGCCAGGTCGCGACCGCGGCCGACGTCAACAACGCCCGCCTCGGTCGCCACGCCGGCCTGCAGAGCGTCCAGACGCAGGGCGCCTGCCACAAGGGCGGTGCGTCCGGCTTCGCCTCCCGCCTCGCTGCGCTCAGGGACCAGTACCGCTTCAAGACGATCACGAAGGTTACGAAGAAGCGGGTCAAGGGCAAGATCAAGAGGATCACGATGACGAAGAAGAAGAAGATCAAGAAGGGCAAGCGCCCCGACCTCAACAACCTCAGCGTCCAGCTCTCGTTCACCGAGACGCCGAACCCGGCCTCGGCGCTGCCGCTGACCGCCGTCTCGCCGCAGCAGGCCGACGCCTGCCTGGCCGCAGGCCTCGGCCTCGGCTTCGGCTCCTACTTCTTCTACTCCTCAGAGGACGCGATGCGGGCGCTGTTCGCGCAGCCGACGCTCGCCGCGCTGCGCCCGCCGCCGCCGCCGCAGCCGCCGACGACCACCACCACTACGACCACCCCCTAGAGCGATCCTGCGGTCCCGCCGCAGATCCTCGATTCCGGCGCTGGCGGCGATCGCCGCTGCCGTGATCGTTCCCGGGGCGAGCACGGATCGCGTAGAGGCCCAGGAGGTGAGCTGCCCGCCGCAACCGGGCGGGCTGAGCTTCTCGGGGGGACCGTTGAAGCGGTTCACGATGCTGATCCGGATTCAGAACGAGCAGAACGTCGACGCGTACACGAACCTCGACGAGGCGACCGGCGGAATGGCGCGCCGAATCCGCGCCCACGACATCTTTCTCGTCAACACGCGCTTCCAGGACCGCCTCGACGACTCGAGCCCCCAGACGCAGGCCCTGCTCGTCGACCGCCTGCGCACCGTCTTCCCCTGCAACCGAATCATCGCCCTCAACGGCCAGGGCTCGGACCCGACCAGACCGGGCTACGTCTACGCACTCGCCGACCGCTACATGCACGCGCTGATGCTCGACTGGGAGCCCGACGACTGGAACGCCGCGCGTGGCCTCAACCCGGAAATGGAACCCTGGTCATGGCGCTTCGGGCCGTCGGTGAAGCGGATCCGGGTCTGGTCCGGGTCGATCCGCGGCGCGCTCTCCGCGATCCCGGAGGCCGCTCAGACAAGGGTCGGGATCGCCCCCACGAATCTGAACGGCTGGGACTACGGCAAGCTCGCGCAGACGATCGACATCAGCAACCGCAGCCTCGGCGGCCGCCACGTGGCGCCGCAGAGCGTCCAGACGCAGGAGTCGTGCATGTTCGGCGTCAAACCTTTCAGTCACCGCCTCAAGGCGCTCTTCCGCCAGTACCGCTTCAAGACCGTGCGCCGCAAGCGACACCGCGGCGGCAAGGTCCGCAAGGTGAAGGTGCGCAAACGCTTGCGCAAACCCGCGAAGCCGAACCTCGCCAACCTCTCGGTGCAGATCTCGTTCAGCGAGACCCCGAGCCCGTCCGACCCGCTGCCGGTCCGAAACGTCTCGGTCGGCTCGGCGGCGAACTGCATCGCGACCGGGCTGCATCGCGGCGCCGGCGCCTTCCTGTTCTGGGCGACCGAGGACTCGATGCGCTCGCTGCTCGCTCAGCCGCTGCTCCAGTACCTGCGGCCCGCGGTATAAAACGGCGGCGCTACGCGCGGAACACGCCACAGGAATATGGGCCGCGCTTGCGCCGCCTAGCGCGTGATCACGAGCTTGCCGCGGTGGCCGGCGATCGCCTCGGCGGAGTCGTCCCAGTCGGCAGTCTCGGCGGTGATCAGCTCGGGCTTGAACTCGCCCTCGCGGACCAGGTCGAGGAGCGGCTCGATCGCCGGCCGCGCGTGCACGCGCCCGGTGTGGAAGCGGATCCCCTTCGTGTACATCTCGAGCAGCGGCACCGGGGTCGGGTCGTTGAAGTAGATCCCGATGCTGGTGCAGATCCCGTCCGGCTCCGTCGAGCGCAGCGCACAGGCGAGCCCGGCCGGATCGGCGCTCGCGTCGACCGTGATCGGGTAGAGCGGCTTGTGGCGGGTAGGGAACTCCTCCTCGAGCAGGTTGGCCCCGAGCTCCTCCGCCTTGCCGCGCAGGTAGCTGTTGCCGCCGGCGAGGTCGACGCGCTCGGCACCGAGCGCGAGCGCGATCGAAACCGCGTAGAGCGCGATCGAGGCGCCGCTGGCGCAGATCAGGATCGGGGAGCCGGGACGCTCGTCGAGCTGCGGGCCGACGGTCCGCCAGGCGTCGGGGATGTTGTCCGAGACGCTGGCGACCGAGGCGGGCTCGATCCCGTCGGGGACCGGGACCAGCATCTCCTCGGCGAACGGGACCCGCGCCGAGTCGCTCAGAAAGCCGCCGTAGTTGGTCCCCATCGGCAGCCCGTACATCGCCATCCGCTCTACCCGCTCGCAGTTGCCCGTGTGGCCGCGGCGGCAGCGGTCGCACTCACCGCAGGAGATCTGGAACGGGACGCTGACCAGGTCTCCGGGCTTCACCGCGCTGACCGCATCGCCGACCTCGGTCACCTCGGCAACGCACTCGTGCCCGAACGGGAACGGTTCGTCGGCCGGGGCGAGGCCTCGCACGAGAAGCAGGTCGAGGTCGCAGGTCGCGACCGCGAGCGGCTTGACGAGCGCCTCGCCATCGCCCTCGAGCTTCGGGTCCTCAGCCTCGCGCCATTCGAGCTTCCCCTTCTCGACGAAGGTGAGTTGCTTCATTGAACGGGCACCCTATCCGCCGTGCATCACCTCGTCGCCCATGTCCATCTCGGCGAGCGTGTTGCCCTCGGGCGGGATCGGATTGTCCTTGAGGATCCGCGCCATGTGGAGCAGGTTGTGCGCGCACCAGCTCGAGGTCCGCTGCGTGTAGGGGTGCTCGGGGCCGCCCGCGTCGAGGTAGGAGGGGCCGGGGCCCGCGTCGCCGACCCAGTAGGTGTCGACGTTCGGCGGCACGACGCAGCCGAGGTGGGTCATGTTGAAGAGCGTCGACTCGGCGCAGGCGTGCGCTCCGTCCTCGTTGCCGGTCACGACGACGCCCGCGACCTTGTTGTAGAGCGGGTACTGGCCGACTTCGTTGGTCTCCTCGTAGGTGCCGTCGAGGCGCTCGATCACCTGCTGCATGACGCTCGAGCGGTGCCCGAACCAGATCGACATCCCCATCAGCAGGATGTCGGCGGCCTTCACCTTCTCGAGGATCCTAGGCCACTCATCACCGTCGCCCTCGTCGGAGCTGACGCCGAAGGCGATCGCGTAGTCGACCGGGCGGATGATCTCGGTCTCGACCCCGTGCTCGGCGAGCAGGTCCATGACCCGCTGCATGAGCGCCTCGGTGTGCGAGGTCTCCGGGGACTTCTTCAAGGTGCAGTTGAGGCCCAGCGCCTTCAGCCCCTTGCCTGACTCAGCGTCGAGTGGCATCTCGTCTCATCTCCTTGTCGTGGGAAGTCGGCTGCCGACTATATTGCGCCGCCCGTGCCGACCTACGACAAGATCGCCGAGCTGCCGCTCGAGATCGAAAGCTACGAGCTCGAGGGGCTCGAGCTCTCCTCCGGGAGCTTTGAGCGCCTGACGACGATCATCCACCTGCGCGGCGCCGGTGAGGAAGGGCTCGGCGAGGACGTCGTATACGGGGCGCTCGATCAGATCGCTTTCCAGGACGCTGGGCCCGCCCACGATCTCGCCGGAGAGCACACGATCGCGAGCTTCTCGGAGCTGCTCGACGGCCTCGAGCTCTTCCCCGCCCCGCCCGAGCACGAAGAGATGCGCGACTACCGGCGCTGGGCGTTCGAGAGCGCGGCGCTCGACCTGGCGCTGCGCCAGGCCGGCGAGCCGCTGCACGAGGTGCTCGGCCGCAAGCCACGGCCGGTCAACTTCGTCGTCTCGATGCGCCTCGGGTCCGAGGAGAAACCCTCTTCGATCGAACCGCTGAAGCGAGTGCTCGCCAACTACCCCGAGATGCGCTTCAAGCTCGACCCGACCAACGACTGGACCGATGAGCTGATCGAGGAGCTGCGCGAGACCGGGGCCGTCGACTCGCTCGATCTCAAAGGCCTGTACAGGGGGACACCGGTCGACGTCGAGACCGATCCCGTCCTCTACAAGAAGGTGATCGAGACCTTCCCCGACGCCTGGATCGAGGACCCCGACGTCAACGACGAGACGCGGCCGATCCTCGAGCCGATCGCCGGCCGGATCACCTGGGACGCGCCGATCCACTCGGTCGCCGACATCGAGTCGCTCGAGTGGAAGCCGCGGGTGATCAACATCAAGCCGTCGCGGTTCGGCCCGCTCTCGAACCTGTTCGAGGGCTACGACTACTGCGAGGCCGAAGGGATCGGCGCCTACGGCGGCGGCCAATCCGAGCTCGGCGTCGGCCGCGGCCACATCCAGTACCTGGCCTCGGTCTTCCACCCGGACACGCCCAACGACGTCGCGCCGTCGGGCTTCAACAACCCCGAGGTCTCCTCGAAGCCCGGGCTTCCGACCAGCCCGCTCGATCCGGCTCCGAGCCGGACCGGCTTCCGTTGGGGCGAGTAGGCTTCCACGCGATGCCCGAGGATTTCGCCAAGGCCCTCAACAAGCAGATCGCGAACGAGTTCGCGGCCTCGCAGCAGTACATCGCGGCCGCGGTCTACTACGACGCCGAGACCCTCCCCCAGCTCGCCGGCTTCTTCTACCGGCAAGGGGTCGAGGAGCGCAACCACGCGCTGATGATGGTCCAGTACCTGCTCGACACCAACCAGGAGGTCGTGATCCCGAAGGTCGAGGCGCCGGAGACGAAGTTCACCGACATCGTCGCCCCGGTCTCGATGGCGCTCGAGCAGGAGAAGACGGTCGGCGACGAGATCAACGCGCTCTTCAAGCTCGCCCGCGAGAGCGGCAACTTCCAGGCCGAGCAGTTCCTGCTCTGGTTCGTCAAGGAACAGGTCGAGGAGGTCGCCTCGATGACCGACCTGCTCGCGGTCGTCGAGCGCGCCAAGGACGACCCGCTGCACGGCGAGGAATACCTCGCCCGCGAGACGATCGGCGACCAGGGCGATGACCCATCGGCCCCGCCGGCCGCCGGCGGAACCCTCTAGAGCCCTCCTTAAAGGCGACCGGGTCCCGAGCCGAGCCTGCCGCGGCGCGCGACCGCGCGCGCTTCGAGCGTTCGGCGCAGCTCGGCGACCTCGTCGGGGACCGAGCCGATCGGCGGTTGGGCGTCGCTGAGCTGCTCGGCATCGAGCTGCTCCTCACCGGACTCGCTCACCCGCCAGACGCCGGCGCCGGCCCGCGCCGCGATCGCGCCTGCAAGCGCGCCGTTCTCGAACATCACCCCGGCCTGGTCGTCGAGCCCGAAGCCGGGCGCCGGGGCGCCGTCGGCGATCGCGTCGATGAACGCGAGGCGGCGCTCGGGCTCGGAGTGGTAGTGGACCGAGGCGGTGCCGGCAAGCACACCGAGCCCCTCGGCGCTCTGCGGCTGACCCGATGAGCTCGTGATCCCGCTCTCGAACCAGCACATCGCCCCGGCGCTTTGCCCGCAGAGCAGGATCCCCTCGCGCGCGGCCTCGCTGAGGATCTCGTCGATTCCGTGCGCCTGCCAGATCGCGAGCAGGTTGACGAGGCTGCCGCCGCCGACGTAGATCGCGTCCTGGCCGAGCAGGTGCTCGCGGAGGTCGATCGGGCGCTCGCCGAGCCTGAACAGCGCGATCTCGGAAGGCTCGCAGCCGCGCTCGCCGAAGCAGCGGCGAAAGCGCGCGATCTGGTCGGTCGGGTCGCCGCTAGCGGTCGGCAGCAGGCAGATCCGGGCGCGGTCCGACCCCGCGAGCTCGACGATCCGGTCGCAGAGCGCCTGGTTGCCGGGCTTGCGATCGAAGTCGTGACCGCCGAGGGCGAGGATGCGACCGTCGCTCATCGGCGGCTCAGGCCGCTGCCGGGATCGGGGTCGGGATCGCGTCGCTGTCGAGGTAGCGCGTCGCCAGCCGCGTCTCGACCACGCGCCCGTTCATCGCCGCGAGCCGGTAAGCGCGCGCGTTCGGGCGCGAGGCGACGACCTGGGCGAGCTCGGTGCCGACGAAATGCAGGGCCGCGCCGTCCTCGGCGGCAAAGCCGGGCACGACGCCGTCGGCCACCAGCCGCTCGTATGCCGCGTGGCGGCGCGGTTCGGCGTCGTAGTGGACGGTGTTCGACCAGGGCAGGAAGCCGAGCCCCTCGACCCGCAGCGTCTCGCCGTGGAAGCCGGTAAGCGCCTCCGCGAACCAGCACAGGGACCCTGCCGAGAGGCCGCAGAGGACGACGCCGGCCCCCCAGGCCTCGTGCAGGATCGTGTCGATCCCGTGCGCGCGCCAGACCCCGAGCATGCTGATCACGCTGCCGCCGCCGACGTAGATCAGGTCCTGCGAGAGCAGGTGCTCGCGGACGTCCTCGGCGCCGCGCTCGCGCCGGAACAGCGACAGGTGGGAGGGGAAGGAGCGATCGCGGAAGGCGTTGTAGAAGCGGACGATGTAGTGGTCGGCGTCACCGCTCGCGGTCGGCAGGAAGCAGACGCGGGGCCTCTCTTTGCCGGTCAGCGAGCAGACGAACTCGTCGAGCAGCGGATTGCCCGACTCCATCGAGAAGCCGCCGCCGCCGAAGGCGACGATCTGCGGAGTACCGCTCATGGAGGAAATTCTCCAAGGCAGGCGTGCCGGTGTCGTTATCCAGGTGTCTAAACCGGCGCGCCGAGATCCTCGACGGGTGTCTCGGGGCCCCTATAGGCGGAGAAAACCGCCACGAAGACGAGCGGCGCGAACCAGACCGCGTACGGGTAGAGCCAGTGCGTGGCGGCGAGCTGGAGCACGACGATCAGCGCCGCGGCGAGCGCCGCGATCTGGAAGATGCTCCGCCGGCGGGGCACGAACGCGAAGGCGACGGCGAGCAGCACCGCAAGCACCTTGATCGCGTCCTGGAGCGGCTCGAGCGAGGGGTCCTGGCCCCAGAGGCTGAACGGCGAGTGGCGCGAGGCCTGATAGCCGAATGAGCTGTCGTAGAGCTCACGCAGGCCGCCGTCGGGATTGAGCGGCGTGACCACGATCGTGGCGGCGATCGCAAACGCGACCGCGAATACGGCGGCCGAGCGCCAGCGCCGCTCCCCGGTCCCGGTCGCGAACAGGGGCGCCAGCGCGAGCGTCCCGTATTTGGTGAGGCCGCCGATCGCCGAGACCGCGCCGCGGGTGGCGGGCGAGGCGAAGACGAGCAGCGTCGCGACCAGCGACAGCGAGACGAGCGCGTCGTTGAAGCTCGAGTCGAGTGTGTAGAGCGTGTAGGGGTAGGCGAGCCAGGCGAAGCAAAGCGCGACGCCGAGCCGCCAGCCCTCGCCGCCGGGGCGGAGGCGGAAGCCGAGCAGCAGCAGCGCGAGCGCGGTCAGCAGGTCGAAGGCGATCGCCGCGGCCTTGGCGGCGTCGAGCCCGTCCCACTCCCCGCTCCACGGGAAGGCCTGCTCGAAGGGGAGGTAGGCGAGGTAGTTGACCGGCCCGTAGACCTCGCCGCGGACCTCGAGGCCCTCCCAGTAGGAGCTGTCGTAGACGTCCTCGCCGTCGGCGAGGCGGTCGGCGCCGATCACACCCGCGTAGCCGACGTCGATCACGTTGTCCTCGGCGAGGTTGACGCCGACCCTGAACGCGGCGAGGGCGACGATCGCGACCACGAGCGCCGTCGTCGGCAGCAGCGGCACCAGGCGTTCGCGGCGCTCGCGGGCGCCGTCGGGCGTAAATCCGGCAAAGAGCATCCGCGCGAGCACATAGCCGAGCACCGGATAGACGAGCGGCACCGAGACCCCGATCTCGCCGCGGTTGAAGAAGATTTGCGAGACCCCGAATCCGAGCAGCACGAGCAGATCGAGATGGAGGATTCGAAACGGGCGCCGCGGGTCGAAGAACGGCGCCAGGAAGAGCAGGCAGAGCGGTACCCAGATCCAGGGCTTGTTCGCGATCCCGGCTACGGCGCCGTCATAGCCGCGCGCGAGCGGCGTCCCGACCTGGTGGCCGGTCCAGGCCTCGACCACGCTGCCGCTTTGGTCGTCGATCACGACCAGCGCCCGGTCCTCGCCCCCCGAGTCGAAGAAGCGCACCTCCCAGCGCTCCTCGCCCCCGGTCCCGACCCGCGCCTTGAGCTCGCGCTTTGCCCGCTCGGCCTTGACCTCGTCGGTCGCCTCTGCCAGCGCCAGCGCTTGTGCCGGGCTGAGCGAGAAGCCGGCCCGCGCCGGCTCGCTGCGCGGATGGTCGACCACCGGCGGGGCGGGGGCGCCGCCGAACGGGGGTTGGTCGGCGGGATCGGGGGCCCCGGCGCTCGCCGAAGCCGGCACCACGAGACCCGCCGCCACCACCGTTGCAATCGCTGTTATCCGGCGCGCGATGCGGGCAGCGTAGTGAGGGCGCTACCGGGGGCGCTTCTTCTTACAGCGCTTCTTCCTAGCGATCGCGGCGCGCTTCTTCCTCGGCTTCTTGCACTTTTTTGCCGTCGGTACCGCGGCAGCCGCCGCCGGGGGTGCCAAAACGAAGCCGCCGGCGTCAGCGGGCGGTGTGGGCGGCCTCGGAATCGAGCCCTCGTACGCGCCGATGTCACAGCGGCCATTTGTCGCGTCCCCGCGGGTTGCATAGTTCGCCGGGTAGATGAAGCAGATGGGCGGACTTGCCATCAGGGGCGGCACCGGGTTGCCCGCGTCGATCGCGGGGCTCCCGGCGTACAACGGATGAACATCGGGTATGCCAACTCCGCCGATCGTGATCGCATTCTGCAGGGGCGCCAGTCCGGGGTCGACCCCGGTCAGGTTCCCGGTCGCTCCCACCGTCATCCCGGAGCATCCCGTCAGCGTCCCGATCAGGTTGTAGCTGAGCGCGTCGAGGCTGCCGTCGGCCTCGTTGCAGTCGGGGGCCTGGCCGTCGGTGTCGGTGTTACCGGCGACGATCGTGTTGTGGAGCGTGATCGCACCCCCCGCGACTGGGATCGGCGCTGGGATCCCTGTCTGGATCCCGCCCCCGTCGCCGTCCCCACCGCTGAAGTCGCTGTTGGCGGTGTTGCCGGCAACGGTCGTGTTGCCGATCTCGAGGGGAGCCCCGCCCACGGCTGAGATCCCGCCCCCGCCGCGCAGGGCCCTGTTGCCGCTCACCGTCCCGTTGATCATGAGGACTTCGCCGCCGTCGCTCAGCAGGCCGCCGCCGGACGATGCGGTGTTGTTGCTGAACGACACGTCGAGCAGGAAGGTGGTCCCGGCGCCGGCGATTTGCAGTCCACCGCCGTTCGCTGTGCTGCCTGCGTTGCCGTTGCGAACATTGATCGGACCCCGCATATTCAGGTCGACGCCATGAACCTGCAGCACGCGGTCTCCGGCCACGGTTCCGTCTCCCTGGATCGTCCAGAAGCCAAACCCGCCTGGGCCTATTTCGAGGTCGTCCGTGATGTCGAGATCGCCGGTCAGGTTGGCGTCCTCGCCCGGACCGACATTGAGCCTCGTGCGCAGGTAGGTGCCGCCCGCGGGGCCCGTGCCGGGGAGGGCGATCCTGTCGGGGCTGGCCACCCCGACGCCGGTGCAGCCGTCGAAGTTCGCGTCGATGTTGGCCGCGGTGATCGCTTCCCTGAGCGAGCAGTTGATCCCGTTTCCGTGTTCGTCGTCGAACGTGTCCGGGGAGTACTCCGCGGCGGAAGCGCCGGGAGCGAAGACCAGTGCAGCGAGCAGCATCGCGCAGGCACAAACCCCAGTGCCTTTCGTGAACCTCCTCCTCGCCGCAATCCTCATCGTCTCCCCTCGCCTTGGTGGGTCCCTCAGCGACCAACTTACCTATTTCCACGGACCTACGCCGAGCTCAGCTTGCGGCACGTGCCGCGTTCGCGACCGCGCCTGGCAGCCACCCGCGGACCGCGTCGGCAACCGCTTCCGGGTCCTTGCGAAGGCTGTGGTCGCCGGGCACCTGCGCGACGTCGCGCCCCCTGGCCGGCTTCGGCATCCCGAAACGGTCGCGCTCGCCCTGCACAATCAGGATCGAAACCTCAACCGCCTCGAGCTCGTCGATCCGGCTCGGGCCGGGCTGCTTTCCCTTCCGTGCCGGCGGCTGGAGCGGGAAGGCGAGGCAGAGGACGGCGACCGCGCCGGTATCAGCCGCGGTCCGGCAGGCAACCCTGGCACCCGCCGAGCGGCCGCCGGCGATCAGCGGCAGACCCTCGAACTCCTCCTCGCGCAGCTGCTCGATCGCCGGCGTCCAGGCCTCATCGAGGAGATGGGGCGCCGGCGAGGACTTCTTGCCGGCGACCAGGTAGGGCTGCTCGACGAGCGCGACGCTGACCCCCTCCGCGTTCGCGGCCTCGGTTGCGGCGACAAGGTCGGGCGCCTCGATCGTCCCCCCGGCGCCGTGGCCGAGGACGAGCGCCGCCTTCGGCTCGGAAGCCGGGTGCAGGTGAGCGCGCGCCTCGCCGCGCGGGGTGTCGAGCTTCAGCTGCGCCACGGCGCTGATACTGCCAGGCTCCCGATTGCGATTAGGATGCGGCCGCCGAGCAGTTCCGGGCACAAACCAAGGAAGGAGCTCTAGATGGCGGTTGTCGTAGTCTCAGAGATCGAGGGTGGGACGCAGGAGCTGTACGAGAAGGTGAACGAGACGGCTATGCCGGGCGGCAAGCTCCCGGACGGGGGAACGGTCCACATCGCCGGGCCGATCGACGGCGGTTGGCGCGTGATCACGGTCTGGGACTCAGAGGACCAGTTCAACAAGTTCCGCGAGGAGACCCTCGTTCCCGCGCTTCAGGAGTCCGGTGAAGGAGACCGCGTCGCACCCGACATCAAGGTCGACGAGGTCTTCAACCTGGTCACCGCTTAGACGCGCGGTTCTTCAACGGGAGCGACGGGACTCGAACCCGCGGCCTCCGGCGTGACAGGCCGGCGCTCTAACCAACTGAGCTACGCCCCCGGGGGCAAAAAAAGGGCCGGGTCCCCTTGCAATCGGGACCCGACCCTGAAAATCATCTCAGGCTCAGCTAGCCCGCGAGTTCCGCGACGTTTGTCGCCACGGGACCCTTGGGTCCCTCGTCCGGCTCGTAGCTGACCCGCGCGCCGTCGTTGAGCGAGCGGAAGCCGTCACCGGCGATCGCCGAGAAGTGGACGAACAGGTCCTTGCCGCCGTCATCCGGCGTGATGAACCCATATCCCTTTTCGTTGCTGAACCACTTGACAGTGCCTTCTGGCATCAATGCCCTCCTCGAGGGTGATCACGTGCGCGAGGAGGTGCCGAGGCACCGAGCCCTGCACACAATCTTTCCAATACGCGCGGCAAGGTAGCGAACCCTGCCTTCGAACGCGAGCCGGGTTGTGTGCGGGTCCGTGCAAGCGACGCGGGCCCGAATAGATTTCGGTATTGCGATGCGACTGGTGAGCTACAGCGACTCCGACGGTCCCCGCGCCGGCATCCTCGGCGACGACGGCGTGCGCGACGCCGCGCTCGCGCTCGGCGAGCCGGGTGCGGTCTCGGTCCGCGAGCTACTCGCGGGCGGGCGGGTCGCCGATCTCGACGCCTCACGCGGCGACCCGGTGCCGCTCGACCGTGTCGAGCTGCTGCCGCCGGTCCCTGACCCCGAGAAGATCGTCTGCATCGGGCTCAACTACCGCTCCCACGCCGAGGAGGCGGGGATCGAGTCCCCCGACAGCCCGACGATCTTCGGCAAGTACCGCAACGCGCTCGCTGCCCCGGGCGCCACCGTGCCGCTTCCCGAGGCGAGCGAGAAGGTCGACTACGAGGCCGAGGTCGCGATCGTCGTCGGAGTCGACGGGATCGCCGGCTACACGCTGCTCAACGACCTCTCGGCGCGCGACCTCCAGTTCGCGACCCCGCAGTGGATGGCGGGCAAGGTCTTCGACGGCTCGGCTCCATGCGGGCCGGCGCTGGTGACGCCCGACGACGCGGGCGACCCGATCTCCTTCGCACTCGATCTGAACGGGGAGCGGATGCAGGAGGCCGACACCGGCGATCTGATCTTCGATCCGCCGACCCTGATCTCCGAGCTTTCGCGACTGATGACGCTGGAACCGGGCGACCTGATCGCGACCGGGACGCCGGCCGGGGTGGGCAGCACCCGGGAACCGCGGGTATGGCTGAAGCCGGGCGACGAGATCGTGATCAGCTCGCCGACGCTGGGCGAGCTGAGGACGACGATCGGATGATGGAGGGGACGCCGCCGATCGACGAGGAGCCGATCGAGGCCCCCGAGCCCGAGCTGCCGCCGGACCCCACCGACGCGCCGACGCCGGAGATGATGAACGAGGAGCCGGTGCTCTCGCGCGGCGTGTTCAAGTTCATCGCCCTGGCGCTGGCCGCGGCGGTGTTCGGCGGGGCGGCCTTCCTGCTCGTCGCAGGGGTCGAGGACATCGAGCTGCCTGAGATCGACCTTCCCGAGATCACGACCGACACCGGCGTCACCAACCTCGAGAGCACCAACCTCGAGAACACGACGATCGAGGGCGGGACGAGCGACGAGGCGTCGGCCGCCCAGTTCACGAGCGCCGGATTCGGGCCGGCGCTCGACGAGGTCAAGGCGGAGCTCGGCCCCGGCGCGCAGTTGACGCGGCTGTTCGTCAACCCCGTCCAGACCCAGTTCATCGTCCTCGAGGGCGAGGAGGCCTCCGCGTACAGCGTCCGGGCCGGCGAAGACGAGCTCGAGCGCCAGGAGGCGACGATCACTATCTCGGGCAACGCGACGCTCCAGGACTTCGCGTTCCCGCTCGACGCGGTCGACCCCGCGGCGGTCGACCGGATGCTTGCCCAGGCCCGGAAGCTGGCCGGGACCGCGGATTTCGAGCCCACGGTGCTCAGCCTCGAGCGCAACCTGACCGAAGGGGTGCGGCCGCCCGAGTGGACGATCAGCGCCGAGGGCGACGGGCGCAACTTCACGTACCGCGCCCGCGAGGACGGCGGCGGCGTCGAGGACCTCGGCGGCTAGAGCTTCAGCCGCTTCGCTCTTCGACCAGCTTCTCGATCCGCCCGTAGATCTCGGGCGCGTTCTTCTTCAGCCGCTTGACCTCGAAGTGCCCGATGCTGATCACCTTCAGCGGCGAGGTGGCGGTGACCGTGGCACTGCGCATCGTGTCCTTCTCGAGCATCCCGGCCTCGCCGAAGATGTCGCCGGGACCGAGCGAGGCGAGCTCCTCGCCGTCGCGGGTCACCTTCGCGGTTCCGTCCTCGATCGCCATCAGGGCGTTCGAGAAGCCGCCCTCCTTGATCACGTCGACGCCCTCCGAGAACTCCTTCGACTCGGCGAACTGGGCGACGATCCGAAGGTCCTCGTCGGAGGCGTCGGCGAAGAGCGGGATTCGCTTCAGCTGGGAAGTCTCCATAGGTGAAGCAACCTATAACACGACCGCCGATCGCGTCAGACCGCCGCCTGCCCCGGGCGCCCGAGGCGGATAGTGTCCGCGCCCCAGGCAACCGGACAAGGAGACATCAATGGGAATGATGGATGACATGAAGAAGATGCAGGAGCAAGCCGCGCAGATGACGCAGGGCGTCGACATGTCGCCGCCGAGCCCCGAGGAGCAGGACCGGATCAACTTCCACAACCGGGTCGGCAACGAGGGCACGCCGGGAGAGGGCGTCCTCAAGTCGATCTCCGAGACCGGCAACGACTCCGCCGGCACGAAGGAGTACGAGATCAAGGTCGACGCGACCGTGAACGGCGAGACCAACGAAGCGACCGCCTACATGTACATCGGCGACGACCAGCTGCAGCACTACACAGAGGGCAGCCGCTGGAACATCAAGGCCGATCCGGGCGATCCGAGCCGGGTCGTCGTCTGGACGATCATCGAGTAACCGGCACGAGCAACCGACACGAGACTGGAGGTCTGAGATGGGACTGATGGACAACATCAAGAACGCCCAGGAGATGGCGAAGAAGGCGCAGGAGGCCGGGGTGCAGCCGCCCACCGGGGCGCCCGAGGTCCCCGGCGGCCTCGAGTACTCGCAGTGGATGCAGAAGATGGCGATGGAGGGCGAGGATGCGACCGGCACGATCACCGCGATCGAGGAGACCGGCACGGTCTCGGCCGGCGCGAAGGAGTTCATGATCAAGGTCGACGCCGAGAAGGACGGCGAGGCCTACGAGGCGCGGGCGATGCAGTACCTGCACCCGAACTCAGAGGAGGGCTACACCGTCGGCAAGAAGTTCAACCTCAAGGTCGACCCCTCCGACAAGACCAAGGCGCTGCTGATGGGCGGCGTTACATAAAGCGGGCCCACTTGCTTGCGCAGTAGCGCTTCTCGTCCAAAGCGGAGTCCGCGACTCGATGCCTCGAGGCCACGTAGCGCCTCCTTTCACGCGGATGGAGCAGCCGATGCGCGGTTCCGCGGCGCCGCCCGATGTAACGTCTCCACAATCTCTGAGACTGGATGGGCCAATGGCGAGCCATGAGCTGAACATCGATCTCGACGCCTTCGATCAGTTCGAGGCGAGTGCGTGGGAGGAGCGAGTGGAGGGGTATGCGGGGTTCTTCGGCGCGGTCACGGGCCGGCTGGTCGAGCCGCTCCTGAATCTCGCCGGGGTGGGTCCGGGAACCCGCGTGCTCGACGTGGCGACCGGCCCCGGGTACGTGGCGGCGGAGGCGGCCCGCCGGGGGGCGACGGTGTCGGCCGTGGACGTCGCCGAGGCGATGGTCGCCCGGGCAGGCGTAGAGCATCCGGGCATCGAATTCACGCGGGCGGACGCGCAGTCACTCCCGTTCGAGGACTGTACCTTCGACGCGGTGGTCGCCAACTTTGGGCTTCCCCACTTCGGCCGCCCGGAGCTCGCCGTCGCCGAGGGCGCACGATCCCTCGTTGCGGGGGGCCGGTTGGCGCTGACGACCTGGGATGCACCCGCGGAGATGCGCATGTTCGGCGTCTTCTTGGAGGCCGTCGCAGAGACCGGGGCGGGACCGCCTGACGGCCTGCCCCCGGGCCCCGATGTCTTCCGGTTCTCCGACGACGAAGAGTTTCGGCGTCTCCTCGAGGGACAGGGCCTCGTCGACGTGGAAGTGCGCCGCGTGGCGTTCACGCACCCAGTTGAATCATCCGAGGACTTCTGGGGCGCCCTGCAACGCGGGACGGTTCGGATGGCCTCGCTCATCCTCAGCCAATCGGAGCAGGCGCAGGAGCACATCCGCGCCGCCCTCGAGCGTCGCCTGGCTGCCTATGGCACCGAGGGGAGGTTCGACGTGCCAATCTCGGTGAAGCTCGCTGT
The DNA here is from genome assembly GCA_963800705.1 of uncultured Solirubrobacterales bacterium. GTDB lineage: Bacteria > Actinomycetota > Thermoleophilia > Solirubrobacterales > 70-9 > CAWDBV01. The sequence goes on along the minus strand of CAWDBV010000007.1, from coordinate 254,012 downwards.
CGGCCGCAAGAAGGGCTGACCTCAGCGCCCGTCACATGACCCGGCCTTTCGACGAGGGAACAGGGACGGCGACAACTGGCGGATCGAACAGCGGGTGAGACCACGCGCGCCTGGCCACTCGAGCGACAGCGTCGGTGCACAGTTGCGACGCTGCTGCTCAGGAAGCCAACGAGCTGTGGTCGGCGCTCTTGCCTGAATGCTCCTCTGCGCGAGGAGGAGCAGCGAGAGTTCGGACTCCCGCTCCCATGCAAAGCGGCTGCCGGCACCCAGCACTCGAAGCAGCCAAACCTGTTTATGGGCGGTACTGGGCTCGAACCAGTGACCTCCTCGGTGTAAACGAGGCGCTCTCCCAAGCTGAGCTAACCGCCCTCTTCTCACAAATTTGCCAGACCCGTTTGGGTTTGTTGACGCATTCTCCACCATGCGTCTGTATCCCCAGGATAGGTTGGCAAACGAATGGTCGCCAGCAACCGGTCGCGTCAGACGGGAACATCAGACCACCAGCGACGCGCGGTCGTCGTCGCTGAACGCTGGCGTCAAAAGCGGCGTGCGTTTCAAGACGAAGGGCGTCGGCGCGCCCAGGACAGCGAACCTCTCCATCAAGCCGGATGCATGCTCTATTGGGCTGAAGGGTCCAAAGAGCGAAACACACTGAAGCTAGTCAATTCGGATGTGAATCTGATCCGGTTCTACCGACGTTTTCTTGTCCAGTGTTTTGGCATCCAACCCGAGGAGTTCACGCTCAGCTTGCACCTCTACACGGGCAACGGGCTATCGCTTCGACAGGTCGAGGACTACTGGCTCGATGCGCTTGAACTGCCCCGTTCCTCACTGCGTGGGCATCAAATCAACGAACGGCCGACCTCGAGCAAGAGCCGCAGACCGAACAAGCTGCCGTACGGCGTATGCACCCTTCGCGTGAAGAAGAGCACATGGCTGGTCCAGCACATCTACGGGGCGATCCAGGAGTACGGAGACTTCAAGGAACCCGTCTGGCTGGATTGACTCAACTTCGCGTTGGTTTAGCGCGCAAGCGTGGCTCTCGACGGATGTTCAATAGACGCGGCGGGCTGCGTCCGCCACACTGCCCCTCCTCGGTTTTCGGCAGGGAACCGCCCAACCAATGGACGCGACGACACTTACCCACGCCCTTCTCGTCGCCGACGTGAAGACCTTCTTCTTCGACTGGTATCCGGTCTTCGGAGTCGTCTTCATGGCCGGCCTGCTGATCGTGTTCGTGTTCCTGCTGCGCGGCACGATGCAGAGCACGAAGCCGGAGACGATCAAGGCCAGCAAGACCGCACCGGTCCTCTGGGACGAAGTTCAAGGGGTAGATGCAGCGAAGGACGAGCTGATGGACGTCACCGAGTGGCTGCGCGACCCAAAACGGTTCGCCTCTTTGGGCGCGCAGCCGCCGCGTGGCGTACTTCTGTTCGGCCCGCCCGGGACGGGCAAGACGATGCTCGCCCGTGCGGTCGCCGCCCAGGCCGGCGTCGATTTCTACGCCGCCTCTGGCTCGAGCTTCGTCGAGATGTTCGTGGGCAGGGGCGCGGCGCGCATCCGCCGCCTCTTCAAGGAGGCGCGCAAGTCGGGTCGCGCGGTGATCTTCATCGACGAGCTCGACGCGGTCGGCGGCCACCGCGGCGCGGGCGGCGACGGCGGCTCGAGCGAGCGCGAGCAGGCGCTCAACCAGCTGCTCGTCGAGCTCGACGGCTTCGAGCGCGACCCCGGCACCGTGATCGTGATCGCGGCCTCGAACAATGTCGAGAAGCTCGACAAGGCACTGCTTCGACCCGGCCGCTTTGACCGCCAGGTGCTGGTCAGCCCGCCCGACCGCGCCGGCCGGGAGGCAATCTTGAATGCACACGCGAAGGGCAAGCCGCTCGGCGCCGACCTCGAGCTCGACGACGTCGCCCGCAAGACGACCGGTATGACCGGCGCCCAGCTCGCCAACGCCTTAAACGAAGCGGCGATCATCGCCGGGCGCGCCGAGCGCGATGCAATCGCCAGCGAGGACCTCGAAGAGGCGCTGCTGCGCCAGGTGGTCGGCTCCGAGCAGACCCGCCGACTCAACGACGAGGAGCGCCGGATCGTTGCCCACCACGAGGCCGGCCACGCTCTCACCCGCCGGCTGCTCGGACTCGACCCGCCCGAGATCCTCAGCATCGTCCCGCGCGGCCCTGCGCTCGGCTTCGTCGCCCATTCCCCCCAGGAGGACCGCTACCTGCGCTCGCGCGAGCAGCTCGTACAGGAGGTCGTGACGCTGCTCGGCGGCCGCGCCGCCGAGGAGGAGGTGTTCGGCACCGCCTACTCGGGCTCAGCCGACGACCTCGCGCGCGTCCATGCGATCTGCGCCCAGATGGTGGGCGAGTTCGGAATGACGATCCAGGTCCCGGATCACGCCGACGAGGCGCCGATCGCGCTACCGACCTCCGACTACTCGCTCTCGGACCAGACCCGGCGCGACGTCGACCTCGCCGCGATGGCGCTGGCGCGGGCGGCCTACCGGCAGGCTCGTGAGCTGCTGCAGGTCAACCGCCGCTGCCTCGACGATCTCGCCGCCAGCGTTCTCGAGCGCGAGACGCTTACCCGCGAGGAGCTCGACGAGATCTTCGCCGCCCACACGCTGCGGCCGCCCTCGCTTCCGTACGTCGACGAAGCGCTGATGGAGCTCTCGGCCCAGGAAGACCGGCCCGAGGTCTAGGGCACTCGCGAGCCGGTCGCGGTCGCGGCCGGCTCCATGTCGAGCGGCGGCAGCATCCGCTCGAGCCAATCGGGGATCCACCAGTTGCGGTCGCCGAGCAGCTGCATCACGGACGGCACCAGCACCATTCGCACGATCGTCGCGTCGACGAGGATCGATGTCGCGAGGCCGATCCCGAACAGCTTCAGGAACACGTCGGGCGCGGCGAGGAATGCCAGGAAGACGACGACCATGATCGCCGCGGCCGCGGTGATCACGCGCGCGGTCTTCGCCAGCCCGTCGGCGACGGCGTCGCGGGTGTTTCCTCCGTTCTTGAGGTACTCCTCGCGGATCCGCGAGATCAGGAAGACCTCGTAGTCCATCGAGAGCCCGAACAGGATCGCAAACATCATCACCGGCAGGAACGGGGCGATCGGCACCTCGTGGTCGATGCCGACCAGCGAGCTTAGGCCGCCGCCGTTTGCGAACAGCGTCATGACGCCGTAGCCGGCGCCCACCGAGAGCAGGTTCATGATTCCCGCCTTCAGCGAGACGAGCGGCGAGTGGAAGGCCGCCAGCAGGAGCAGGAACGAGAGCCCGATGATGCCGGCGATGAACAGCGGCATCTTGTCGAGCATGTACTCGCTCTGGTCCTCGAGCGCCGCCGCCTCGCCGCCGACCTCGAAGGTCGCCCCCGAGCCGGCCGGCGCCACCGCGGGCACGAGATCCTCGCGAATCCGGGAGACGAGATCGGTGGTCTCCTCCGCCTGCGGCGAGCTCTTCGGGATCGCGTTGATGATCGCCGCGTTGCCCTCCGGGTTGATCAGCGGCGGCGCGACGAAGGCGACGTTCGGGTCGTTGCGGAGCTGGCCGGCGAGCGCGTCGACCTGGGTCCTCGCGTCGGGGCCGGTCAGATCGGCGGCGACCACAATCGGCCCGTTGGCGCCGGGGCCGAAGCCCTCGGCGGTCAGGTCGTAGGCCTGGCGCGTCATCGTGTCCGGCGGGTCGTTGCCCGCATCGGGGAAGCCGAGCCGCATGCCGAGCGCCGGCGCGGCGAGCAGGAGCAGGAGCGCGGTGCCGGCGAGCGCGAACGCCCACGGGTGCCGCTGCACGGTGTGGCTCCAGCGCGCAGCCGGCGATTCACTGCCGCCTTCGCTGCCCTCGGTACGCAGCTGACGACCGAGGAACGGGATCCGCAGCCGGTCGACCTTCGGCCCGAGCATCGACAGCAGCGACGGAAGCACGGTGATCGAGGCGAGCATCACGACCAGCACCGCAATCGAGGTCGCCAGCGCGACACCGCGCATGTATGGCAGGCCGGTGAGGAAGAGGCCGAGCACGGCGATCATCACCGTGAGGCCGGCGATGATCACGCTGCGCCCGGCGGTGGTCAGCGCCTCGGTGATCGCGTCGTGGACGTCCTTGCCGTCGTGCATGGCGGAGCGGAAGCGGGTCAGGACGAGCAGCGCGTAGTCGATCCCGACCCCGATCCCGACCAGGCTCGACACCGCGGTCGTCCAGTCGGGGACGTCGACGAAGATCGCCAGCACCCCGATCAGCGCGGTGCCGATCAGGATCCCGAACAGCGCGATCGCGAGCGGCAGGCCGGCGGCGACCACCGAGCCGAACGCGATCAGCAGCACGATCGCGGCACCGAGGAAGCCGATGCCCTCCGGGCTCGACTGCTCCTGGGCCGAGTAGATCGGGCCTCCGCCGAGCTTGATCTCGAGCCCGTCGCCCGAGTTCTTCTCGGCCGCGGCGATCAGCTGTTCGCCGCTTTCCTTCTCGACGTCCCAGCCCTGGTCGGTGAGGCCGAGCGTCGTCGTGGCGATCGTCCCCTCGGGCGCGGTGCGGATCGGAGTCGACTCGCCGACGTCCTCGACCTGCTTTGCCTCGGCGAGGAAGGCGTTCACCTTCTGCTGGGTGGCCGGGTTCTCAACGCCGGCGGGGTTCTTCCAGACGACGAAAACCTCCTGGCCGGTGTAGCCACCGAAGCGCTCCTCGAGCAGCTCGCCGCCAGCCTTCGACTCGGACCCCGGCGTGTCGTAGTCGGCTTTGTAGTCGCCGGCGATCGAGAAGCCCAGCGGCACGATCACGAACAGGGCAACGATCCAGCCGAGCACCATGAAACGGCGGCGGCGGTAGGCGATATCGGCGAGGCGCGTGAGCCGGCGGGTCATTCGAATCCTTTCGACGCGGGAGCGGGAGGGAGTCCGTTCGCAGCGATAGATAGCAAACCAGCCCGGTCGGCAAGTGAACGGATAGGATCGCCCCGCCTTGCTCTCCTCACTTCGCAGTACGTGGTTGACCCTGGCCGCTGCCGCCCTGCTCGCGATCGCGATCGCGATCGCGGGATGCGGGGGCGATGACGACGATGGCGGCGGCGAGACGACGGCGACGGCGACCGAGAGCGAAGGCAGCCAATTCACGACCGCCGAGTTCCAGAAGACCCTCGACGCGGTCAACGAGGAGACCGGCGGCGGCGCCGAGCTGATCCAGGTCCAGATCACCGCCGGCGGCACCGAGTACCAGATCCGCGAGGGCGAGCAGGCGAGCGGCTTCCACTTCGACGCGGGCAGCGCCGAGCCGCAGCCGCTCGAGGTCGACCTGGTTGGGCCCGGCTCGGTGGCCGAGAACGCGTATCCGGTCGCGCAGGTCGACCCGGCCGCGATCGACGCGATCGTCGCCGAGGCACCCAAGGTGAGTGGCGTCTCCGACTTCGAGGTCACCGTGATGACGCTGGCGAAGAGCGGCCCAACGCTGGAGCTGCAGTGGACCGTGAATGGCGACGGCGCCGGGCGCACCGGGATCGTGCTGACCGCGAACCCCGACGGCTCGGGGCTGGAGAGCCCCGAGGCCGAGGTGCCGGGCACCGGCACGGGCGGCGGCGCAGGCACGGGCGGCGGAGGCCCCGGCGCGACCCCGGCGCCCGGCGCGACCCCGGCGCCCCCACCCCCGGCCTCTGCTCCGCCGGGCGCGCCGACCGCCGAGGACGCGCAGAAGGTCGCGCAGTGCATCCAGGACGCCGGCGGGGACGCGGCGAAGATCCGCGCCTGCCTGCAGCCCTAGGCGCCGGCAGCGAGGAACGCGGCGATCGAGCTCGGCATCTCCTCGAAGGTGGCGCTGGTATTGGGCGCGAGCCGCGGCATCGGGCTCGGCATCGCCGAGGCGCTCGCCCGCGAGGGGGCGCGGGTTGCGATCTCGAGCCGCTCGGCCGAGGCGCTCGAAGAGGCAGCGTCGAAGATCGGCGGCGGAACGGCGGCCTTCCCGGCCGATACCGATGACCTCGAGCGGATCGCCGAGCTCCCGGGCGAGGTCGCCGAGCAACTCGGGCCGGTCGAGATCGTGGTCGCCAACACCGGCGGCCCGCCGCTCGGCGGGGCGCTCGACCACGAGCTCGCAGAATGGGAGGCCGCCTACCGCTCGCTGGTCCTCGCCCCGCTCGCTCTCGCCAAGGCGGTCGTGCCGGGAATGCGCGAGCGCGGCTGGGGCCGGATCGTCAACGTCGGCTCGACCTCGACCAGCGAGCCGATCCCCGGCCTGACGCTTTCGAACTCGCACCGGATGGCGGCGGTCGGGCTGCTGAAGACGCTTGCCTCCGAGGTCGCCGGCGACGGGATCACGGTCAACACGGTGGCGACGGGGATGTTCGCGACCCAACGGCTCGCCGACGCGGGCGGCTCGCTCGAGGGCGCCGAGAAGCGCGCCGCCGAGGTCGTGCCGGCCGCGCGGCTCGGCGATCCCTCGGAGTACGGTGACCTGGTCGCGTTCCTGTGCTCCGAGCGCGCCGCCTACTTGACCGGCGCCGTGATTCCGCTCGACGGCGGGCTGCTGCGCAGCGCCTGAAAGGCGACCGCGCCGCCGACGATCATCGCGACGCTGATCAGCTGTGCCTCGGTGAGCCCGAGCGCGACATCCTCGTTGCGGCGGATGAACTCGACCATGAAGCGCTCGACCCCGGCGAGCACGAGGTAGAGGGCGAACAGCCGCCCCCCGGTGAGCCGCTTTCGCAGCCGCCAGAGCACGAGCGCGATCAGGCCCATCGCCAGCGCCTCGTAGACCGGGGTCGGGTGCACCTGCTCGGTGGTCGGCACGGTGCCATCGGGATAGGACATCGCCCACGGCCCGTCCCAGGCCTCGCCGTAGTCACCGTCGCCGGAGAGCTGGCAGCCGATCCGCCCGACCGCGTAGCCGAGCGCGAGCGCCGGGGCGGAGACGTCGAGCAGCTCGGTGCCGAGGTAGCCCCGGTACCAGGCCCAGATCAAGACCGCGATCGTGCCGCCGATCGCGCCTCCGTACCAGGTCAGCCCGGAGCCGTCGACGACGCTGCCGAGCAGGTCATCCGAGACCTCGTCCCAGTTCTCGATCATGTAGTTGATCCGCGCCCCGACGAACCCGCCGACGAGAGCCGAGAAACCGATCTCGTAGGCCCAGTCGACCGGCTTGCCGAGCTCGACCAGTCGGCCGCCGATCAGCGCGCCGCCACAGAGGAACGCGAGCGCGAAGAAGATGCCGAAGCTCTGCAGGGTGAGCGGGCCGAGCTCGATCTCGGGATGCATGGGCGGGCGAGACTAGAGCGCCGCGGCTAGCGGCGCTTGCAGCGGCGCTTCGAAGCTTTCTGCGCACGTCCTCCGCTTCGCGTCCGGGCGTGCTTGCGCTTGCACTTCCGCGACTTCTTCGACTTCTTCGGCTTCGACGCCGGCGCGGATGCCGCAGTGCCCGCGCTCCCCGAGCCGGGCTGCACCGAGCTCGGCGCCGCGGCACCGGCATTCGGGTTGTTGAGCCCGAACGGATGCAGCGCGCAATGCGCGTCGCGGGTCGCGCCGTAGCCGGGGAGCGTGTCGGCGAGGTCGATGCTGCGCGCGAACAGCTCCGCCTCGAGCTCGATCAGCGCGCTGACCGCCTGGCGAGCCTCGGGGCTCGGAGCGGAGACAAGAAGCTCGGCGTTCCGCCACGCGTTCTCGCGCAGGAGCTTGACCAGCGTCAGCACGACCTCCTCATCGACCGGCAGCGGCCCCAGGTCGGTGAACTCGAAGAGCGTGTCGTAGCGCTGCGCGAGCTCTACCTGGAGCGGGTCGGCGATCCGCTCGAGGAAGTCGTTGACGAGATCGTGGTCGCGCTTGCGCGACGTCCCGTCGGGCTTGACGAGCCCGACGTGGGCGAGCGTGTAGGGGAGGTCGCGGCTGATGTGCGCGTTGAGTCCGAGCAGCAGGTCGCCGATCCCGCTCTGGTCCGGTGATTCCGCGGACTCGAAGGCGACCTTCCAGGCGCCGGGCACCGCGGCCGTGTTGCCGCTGTGCCAGTTGTCATAGGCGCGGAAGTAGAGCTCGGCGAAGACTGTGTCCTCGTGGTTGATCCACGGGATGTCGCTGAACTCGTGGCTGCCCTTGACGGTGCGCACGAACTCCTCGGTCGTGCGCAGATAGGTGAGCGCGAAGACGGCGTCGTGGTCGCAGCTGCTGTCGAGCGGCCCCCAGCGCTCGATCATCTCGTCCACGACCGCGTGGGGGCACTCCTCGCCGCCGCCGGGGCAAACGTCGAAGTCGAGCGGCACCGTGCCCGATGGCGTCCCGGGCAGCGGGGGCAGAAGCTCGGGCCAGTTCGGGATCAGGCCGGTGGGGGCGCCCTGGGCGCTCGCGGGAACGAGCAGCGCCAGGCCAGCGACGGCAGCGATCAGCAGCGCGCGAGCGCGCCTTCGCGACGGTCGGGCCCTCCTCTCCACGGAGGTGATTATTCACATATCGCGCGGGGAGCGCGCCGCTAGGCGCCGGCGCCGGCGCGGTTGACGACCAGCCACAGGCCGCCGAACTCGTTCACGTTGTGGCAGGTGATCTCGCCGGGTGAGCGGTCGGTGATGTAGTAGTAGAGAGGCTTGCCCGCGTAGGTCACCTGGGTGGTGCCGTCGGTCCGCTGGGTGGTACCGACCAGCTTCTTGTTGACGCCCGGACCCCCGGTCAGCCGGCCGCGCTTCAGGAACGGCGGCCATGCGTGGGCGCAGGCGTCGTAGCACTGGCTCGGCCCAGTGCCGTCTTTCTCGAACAGGTAGAGCGCGCGGCCCTTGCCGTCGAAGAGGACTTTCCCGTAGCGCGACTTGTCGAGCGTCAGCTCGGTCCTCGCCATCGCGGAAGAGGGAGCCGCGGAGGCGGCGAGCAGCGCGATCGCGGCGAGCGGGAGGAGGAGCTTTGCGCGGCGGAGGTGGCCCATCAACGAGGCAGCCACACTAGTCCGGGCGCCTAAAGGTCAAATCAAAGACGCATCGGATCATCCGATCGATAGCCCCGGCGAGAGTCGAACTCGCGCTACGAGGTTGAAAACCTCGCGTGCTAACCGTTACACCACGGGGCCGCAACGCAATCTTAGGCCGAGGCGGTCTAGCCGAGCAGCGACTCGAGCAGAGCCTTCTGGGCGTGGAGGCGGTTCTCGGCCTGGTCCCAGACGGCGGAGCGTTCCCCGTAGAGGACGTCCTCGGTGATCTCCTCGCCGGGGTGAGCTGGGAGGCAGTGCATGACGATCGCGCGCTCGGACGCCTGCCCGAGCAGCTCGTCCTTGAGCTGGAACGGCGCCAGCTCGGCGCGGCGCTTCTCGGCCTCGGCCTCGTCGCCCATCGAGACCCAGATGTCGGTGTAGATCGCGTCGGCGCCGGCCGCGGCGGCAGCCGGGTCGCCGGTCTGCTCGACCCCGAGCTCGTCCTCGAGCCGGTAGCCCTCCGGCGCCGCGACGACGAGCTCGATCCCCGCTGTCTTGCCGAGAATCGCCAATGAGCGGGCGACGTTGTTGCCGTCGCCGACGTACGCCACCCGGAGCCCGTCGAGCGACCCGAACCGCTCCCGCAGTGTCAGCAGATCGGCGATCGCCTGGCAGGGGTGGTGCTCGGGGGTGAGGGCGTTGATCACCGGCACCGATGCGGCCTCGGCGAGCTCGACCACCGCGGCGTCCGATCCGGAGCGGATCGCGATCGCGTGCACGTAGCGCGACAGCACCCGGCCGGTGTCCGCGATCGACTCGCCGCGGGTGAGCTGGAGCTCGTCGCCGCGCAGCACGACCGGAGTTCCCCCGAGCTCGGCTACCCCGACCTCGAACGAGATCCGGGTCCGGGTCGAGGGCTTCTCGAACACGAGCGCCACCGAGCGGCCGTCGAGCGCGCCGGAGCCCTCGCTTCCCCTTCCCTGCTTCAGCTCGAGCGCACGGTCGAGCAGGGCGGTCGAATCCGCCCGAATCGAGCTCGGCGCCGGTCAGAAGGTGCTCAGTCACGAAGCCGCCGATACTACGCGCGTGCAGATCGGGGCATTGACCTGGAACCTCTTCCATGGGCGGGATTGGCCACCCGAGCCCGAGCTCCAATTCCGGAGCGGACACTGGTCGGCAAAGCCGGTCACGAGCGCCACCCACATCGGCGTCAACCGCGATCTGTGGCGCGAGTTCACCGACATGATCTGCGCCGCAGAGTGGGACGTCGCGCTGCTGCAGGAATGCCCGCCGCGCTGGGAGCCGGGGTTCACGCGCGAGTGCAAGGCCGAGGGACACCGCGTCAAGACCTCGCGAAACTGGCTCGAGCAGATCAGCTGGTTCATCGCCCGCCGCCGACCCCGACTTGATCGGCTCCTCGGAGGGCGGCTCGAACCTGACCCTGGCGAGAGGCGCCGCCGGCAAGATGGTCGAGAAGACCGACTTCAAGCTGACCGACAAGCCCGAGAAGCGGATGATGGTTCTGACGAAGCTCGAGTCCGGGCTCAGCGTCGCCAACCTGCACGTCAGCACCGCGGTGCCGCAGGCCGAGCGCGAGCTGCTCGCCGGGGCCGAGCGCGCGGTCGAGTTCGCCGAAGGCGGCCCGTTGCTGTTCGGCGGCGACTTCAACGTGCGGCCGAAGGGCAGCGACATCTACGAGCGGCTCGCCGAACAGTTCGGGCTCGTCCACCCGACCGGGCCCGATCGCCTCTCGCACCTGCTCGCGCGCGACACGGAGATCATCGAGAAGCCGGCCAAGTGGCCGCCGGAGAAGCGCGAGATCAAGGACCCCGAGACCGGGCTCGCGATCCGGCTCTCCGACCACCACCCCGTTCAGGCCCGGTTCTCCTGGGTACGATAAGCGCCGCCATGGCCGACGAGCCCACGCCCGACCCGCCGCGCTCCGACGCCAGCCTGCAGGCATTTCGCGACGCGCTCGAAAAGAGCGTCACGATCTCGCGCGACCGTCTCCAGGAGACCCTCGACGACGCCGTCCGCCGCGGGCGCATGACCCGAGCCGACGCCGAGGAGCTGCTCGGCAAGCTCGTCTCGCGCGGCCGCGAGCAGACCGAGGACCTGCTCGAGCGGCTCGAGCCGCTGATCAGCGGCGTGACCACGAGGGTCACCGAGACCGCGAAGCGCGCCCGCGACACCGCCGACGAGCCGCTCGCCAAAGCCGACAGGCTCCGCAGGCGAGCGGGGCTGCCCGGCTTCCCGATCACCGCCTACGACCAGCTCAGCGTGCCGCAGGTAAACAACCGCCTCCGCGAGCTCTCAGCCGAAGAGCTCCAACGGGTGCGCGACTACGAGGCCGAGCACCGCAACAGGATCGGCATCATCCGGGCCCTCGAGCGCCAGCTCGAGAGAACCGGTTAAGGACAGGCACCCCCTCAGCCCGCCTTCTTGATCTCCTTCTTGCGCTCGTCGATCTCGTTCTTGAGCTCCTTCAGCGACTTCTTCGACGTCTGAGCTCGGATCGCCAGCTTGCCGAGCTGGAGCCGCACGTCCTCGGTCGCGGAGTCGAGCGTCGCGCGCCAGTCGGTGCTCGCGTCGGTCGCGCGCGAGGTCGCATCGTTGGTCGCATCGCGCAGCCGCGAGACGGCGGAGTCGATCTGGGTGCGGACGTCGCCGGTCGCCTTCTCGCCAGCGCCGCGCAGATCGTCGATCGCCTTCTGAAGGTTGTCGGAAAGGCCTCCGAGCGGACCGCCGCCGGAGCCGGGTGGTTGGCTTGCTTCCATGTCGCTGTCCTCCTTCTCCTCGTTCACGGGCGCGGAGCGTATCTGCTGCGACGATAAGGGGATGAGCACGGAAAGCTCCACAGCCAGCCGCCCGCGCCGCGGCGAGATCCTCGAGCTCGAGGTCTCCTCGCTCGCCTACGGCGGACGAGGCGTCGCGCGCACCAACGGCTTCGTCGTCTTCGTCGCCGGCGCGCTGCCCGGTGACCGCGTCCGCGCCGAGGTCTCGAAGTCGAAGCGCAGCTACGCCGAGGCCTCGGTGCGCGAGCTGATCGAGCCCGGCGCCGACCGGATCCCCGACAGCTGCGAGCACGACGGCGAGCCCTGCCCGGGCGCCCCCTGGCAAGGGCTCACCTACGAGCGCCAGCTGGAGGAGAAGCAGCAGCAGGTCGCCGACGCGCTGCAACGGATCGGCGGGCTGGAGGGCTACGAGCTCGAGCCGATCGAGCGCGCCGCCGAGCAATGGCGCTACCGCAACAAGTTCGAGTACAGCTTCGGGGAGCGCGGCGGCGATCTGGCGCTCGGTCTGCGCCCGCGCGGGCGCTGGGACGAGGTGCTCGGCGCCGAGGACTGCAAGCTGGCCTCAGCGGCCGGCAACGAGGCCCGCAACGCGGTCCGCGACTGGGCGCGGGCGGAGGGGCTGTCCGCCCACGACCCGCGCAGCCACGCGGGCACCCTCCGTCACCTCGTCGTCCGCGAAGGGAAGCGGACCGGCCAGGTCCAGACCCGGCTCGTCACCGCACCGGAGCAGATCCCGCGGCCTCCGGTCGACCTGCACACCGTCGTCGAGGGGCCCGGAAGCGGCACCGACGGTGAGACGGGCGTGCTCGGCGAGGAGCGTGTCCGTGAAGAGCTCGGCGGGCTGCGGTTCGAGATCTCGCCCCGCGCCTTCTTCCAGACCAACACCGAGATGGCAGAGCGGCTCTACGAGACCGCCGCCGAGATGGCCGCGCTGAAGGGAAGCGAGCGGGTCTTCGACCTCTACTGCGGCATCGGCACCTTCGGGCTCAGCCTCGCGCGAGCGGCGGGCGAAGTCTGGGGGATCGAGATCGTTCCCGAGGCGGTCGCCGACGCCGAGCACAACGCGGAGCTGAACGCGATCGAGAACGCGCGCTTCATCGCCGGCGACGCCCGGACCACGATCCGCTCGCTGGTCGAAGAGGCCGGCGCCCCCGACGTGGTCGTCATCGACCCGCCGCGCGCCGGGCTCTCGAAGAAGATCGTCCGCCGGGTGCTCGAATGCGGTGCCGAGCGGATCGTCTACGTCTCCTGCAACCCGACCACGCTTGCCCCTAACGCCGCCCAGCTGGTCGAGGCCGGCTATAGGCTGCGGCGCGTGAAGCCGGTCGACATGTTCCCGCAGACCCCGCACATCGAATGCGTGGCGCTATTCGAGCGTGACTAGCCGCGGATTCGGAGTAGCAGCAGGGCTCGACCCGGACGTGGCGACGCCGCTTGCGGCGCGCTGCGCGGAGCTCGGATATGGCTCGATGTGGTCCAACGACCACCCGGGCGCCAAGGGCCTCTACACGCTCGCCGAGTTCGCCCACGGCAGTGACGAGGTCGAGCTCGGCGTTGCCGTGATCGCGCTCGACCGCCAGCAGCCCGAGAAGATCGCGGCCGACATCGACGGGCTCGGGCTTGACCGCGACAAGCTCTGGCTGGGCGTCGGTGCCGGCTTCTCGGAGAAGCCGCTGACCGCTATGCGCGAGGCATTGCCGAAGCTGCGCGACGCGCTCCCCGGCGTCCGCCTCGTGCTCGCCGCGATGGGGCCGAAGATGTGCGCGCTCGCCGGCGCCTCCTACGACGGCGTCTTCTTCAACTGGATGACCCCCGACTTCATCACCGACGCCCGTGCCCAGGTCGAGCTCGGTGCCCAGGAGGCCGACCGCGAGCCACCGCCGGTGTTCGGCTACGTGCGGACCGCGGTCGGCGACGACGCCGGGGAGCGACTGAAGAAGGAGGAGTCCTTCTACCGCGACCTCCACGACGGTTACCGCAACCACTTCGAGCGGCTCGGCGAGCCGCTCGGGGCGGTCGGGGTCGCGGCCCCGGACCGCGACGCCACCCAGCAGGCCCTCGCCGGCTATGGGAAGCTCGACACGATCGTCGTCCGCGGGCTGGCAAGCGGAACGCTCGAGGGGATGACCGGCGTCGCGGAAGCTGCGGCTCCTTAGACTGCACGCGATGAGGAGCGGGAGAGCGATTTTGCTGGCGCTGCTCGTGTTGCTGCCGGCGGCCGCGGCGCAGGCGGCCCCGACCGCGCCGCTCGGACACGAGGGCCGCTGGGTCACCGACGCTGAGGGCCGCGTGGTGATGCTGCACGGGGTCAACATGGTCTACAAGCGCGCGCCGTTCTATCCCTCCGCGGCGGGCTTCAACGCCGAGGACGCGGCCTTCCTCAGCGACCACGGCTTCAACACGGTCCGGCTGGGGATCACCTACGCCGGCGTCGAGCCGCAGCCGGGCGTCTACGACGACGATTACCTCGAGCAGGTCGCGGCTTCCGAGCAGCTGCTCGCCGCGCACGGAATCTTCAGCCAGCTCGACTTCCATCAGGACATGTACAACCCCCGCTTCCAGGGCAACGGCTTCCCCGATTGGGCGGTGCAGGACGACGGGCTGCCCGCCGAGCCGAAGCTCGGCTTCCCGAACAACTACGTCGGCATGCTCGCGCTCAACCGCGCCTACGACCACTTCTGGGCCAACGACCCCGGCCCCGACGGGATCGGCCTCCAGGACCACTACGCCGCCGCATTCAAACGGGTCGCCCAGCGCTTTCGAACCGCCCAGCACACGATGGGCTTCGACATCATGAACGAGCCCTGGCCCGGCCTCGCGTGGCCGACCTGCGCCGTCCCGGTGCTCGGCTGCCCGCTCTTCGACTCGCTGACGCTGGCGCCCTTCCACCAGAAGGTGATCCAGCAGGTGCGCTCGGTCGAGCCCCAGAAGCTGATCTGGTACGAGCCGAACGTGATCTTCAACTTCGGTCCCGACTCCAACCACCCGCCCACCGGAGACGGGCAGACCGGGTTCAGCTTCCACGACTACTGCCTCGCCGGTGCCTTCTCGATTCCGGGCCTGCCGCCGATCGCCTGCGAAACACTCGACGAGCTCGTCTTCGACAACGCCGACAAGCAGGCGGCCGAGACCGGGGACGCACTGCTGCTGAGCGAGTTCGGCGCCACCAACGACCTCGACGTGATTCGGCGCACGGTCGACAGCGCCGACGCCCACATGGTCTCGTGGCAGTACTGGCACTACTGCGAGTGCGACGACCCGACCACCCAGGGCCCCGGCCAGCAGGGGCTGATCGGCAACGCCAACCTGCCGCCGAGCGGCGCCAACGTCAACCAGGCGAAGCTCGAGATCCTCGAGCGCCCCTACCCGCAGACCGTCGCCGGCACGCCGCAGAACTTCAATTTCGACCGCGCCGAGAAGCGATTCACGCTCGGCTACACGACCACCGGGCCAGGCGGCCAGAGCTTCGAGCCGACGGTGCTCGGGGACAGCGTCTCCGCAGACTCGCCGCAGACCGAGATCTACGTGCCCGCGAGCCATTACCCGTCCGGCTACGACGTCGACGTCGCCGGCGCCGCGATCGCCTCAGCGCCGGGCGCGCGGACGCTGCGGCTGATCGCCTGCCCGAACGCGACGATCGTTGCGGTCGTCGTCTCCCTGCCCGGCGAGGGCTCCGGGATCGAGCCGGCGTGCGAGGTCGCTACCCCTGATGCGGGGCCGGGCCCCGGTGGAGGTGGGGAACCGGGCGCCGGAGCCGGCTCGGCCCAGACGCCGAGCGGCGGCACCGAGCAAGCGGCAGCGGTCAGTACGGGGGCAGGTCGGCGTACCACTCGCCGAGCCTGCGGAAAGCGGTCCAAAAGAGCTGCTTCGATCGCTGCTCGTCGAGGGACTCGTCGATGTCGGGGACGTAAAGCGCCTCGACGGTAGGGGTGAGCCGCTGGATCTCGCCGGGCTCGGCCGCGATCGGCTCCGCGAGCGGCAGCTCGAGCCCGTTCAGAGCCTCGAGCGCGGGCTCGCCCATCACGACGACGATCCTCGGCTGCACGATCGCGATCTCCTCGGCGATCCGCGCCACGCACTCCTCCGCCGCCAGCGCGGGGTCGGAGGTCGGGCACTTCACGCACAGGGTGCCGAAGACGACGATCGGATCGATCCCGAGCCGCTTGAAGCTCTTCATCAGCGCGTTGCCGGCGCGGCCGTAGAAGGCGACGCCCTCCTCGATCTCCGAGGCGGTCGGGGCGTACTTGAGCATCATGATGTCGGCCTGCGGGTGCCCGGAGCCGAGCACCGGCATCAGGTTCCCGCGCGGGCAGCTCTCGCAAGCGCCCAGCTCACGGCCCACCTGGTTGAGCTCGCGGATCGCTCGCTCCAGGTATTTCTCGCGTATCTCGTCGTCGGTCGCCGGCACGGCCTGTCCTTGGTTCTGCGCCGCACGATCGGCATCCTGCGCGTGCATCAGCTCTTGCCTCGGCCCGAGGCGCCCGATGCGCGCTGCCGGCCGCCGCGCCCGCCGCTCGTCTGCAGGAATTTGAGCGCCTGGACGTAGACGAGGTTCTTGTGCTTGCGGACGATGTCGGCGTCGCGCATCGCCTCCAGGAACTCGGCCGGGCCCTCGAACTCGCGCAGCCGGATCTGGACGCTGCCGAGCCCCTGGGCGACGTGGCTGTCCGATCCGGCCCCGGGAACGATCCGATATTTGCGCGCGAAGCGGACCGCCTCCTCGTTGAACGCCGAGAACGCGACCCGCGGGTTGAAGACCTCGATGATGTCGATCTCCTCCACGATGTCGAGCAGGTGCTCGTAGTCGGGCACCGAGTGGAGGCGGTCGAAGGGGTGCGGGACGTAGACGAGGCCGCCCTGGCGCCTGATCTCAGCGATCGTCTCGGCCATCGTCATCCCGCGCTCGATCTTCTCGTCGAGGAAGAGCCCGATCACCTCCCCCTGCTCGGCGGTCTTCACCTCCTCGGAGACGATCACCTCGATCCCGCCCACCCGCTCGGCGTAGTCGCGCGCCGCGAACGCCCCCGAGACCTCGTTGTGATCCGTGATTGCGATCGCGCCGAGGCCGCGCTCCTTCGCGGTGTCGATCAGCGTCTCAACCGGGGTCGCGCAGTCGGGCGAGTGATCGGTGTGCATGTGGAGGTCGCAGGTGATGTGGCCGCGGCCGGCGATCCGCTTCTGCGCCGCGGCATCGCCGCCGCCGCTGTGGCGGCGCGCCGAAAGCCGGCGGTAGATTTCCTCGACCTGGTCGGCGACCTCCGACCACGGGCGTGCGACGCCGCTGTCGGCGCCGCGGGCGAGCAGGTTCTGGCGGAGCTCCGCGTCGCCGGCAACCCTCGCGATCTGGGCCGCGAGCGTCGGCGCGTCGCCGGCCGGGAACAGCAGGCCAGCATCGCCGTCCTCGGCGAGCTCGCGGTAGAGGGGCAGGTCGGAGACGACCGGGACCGCGCCGGCGGCGATCGCGCGGCGGATCAGGCCCGGCGCCGCCCGCACCCCGCCCGAGGCCAGGCAGAGCACATCGGCACCGGCGATGAACCCCTCCGGCGGCCCGTCGGCGGGGCCGAAGCTGCGGACCCGCTCGCGGACCGCGCGGCTGACCCGCGCGGTCGGGTCGCCCGGGACCTCGCTCCAGATCACCGCCTCCCAGTCGAGCCCATCGGGGAGCCGGCGCAGCGCGCGCAGGAAAAGGCGCAGCGCCCCGCGCTCCTCCTCGGCGCAGTACGTGATCCGGATCCGGCCCTCGGCAGGCGGCAGGACCGGCTCGGCGACCGCGGCGCCGGGGCGCACGAGGTCATAAGAGCCGGGGAAGAAGCGGTTGAGGAGCTCGCCGGTGGCCAGGTTGCTCGCCGTGCGCGCGTCGATCCGCCCGAAGTAGACCTCGACCAGCGGCCGAGCGACCTGGGTCGAGAGCACGCGCTCGGCGGGCTCGTGGAAGCTCGCGACATTGAGAGAGAACGAGTGCCGGAGGGCCGCCGAGGACGGGCTCGGCGCGAACGGCTCGTGGACGTGGACGAAGTCGAGCGGAACCGCGGAGAGCAGCTGCTCGAGGGTGCGGCTGACGTCGAGCGGCACGGGCGCCGGGCGCCGGCGAGGGCCGCTCGGCAGCGGCAGGCTGCCGCCCAGCGACAGGACCCGCGGCTCGCCGTCGGTGAACAGCGAGTCCGGCTTTGCGACCGCCTCCCTTATGGCCTTGCGGGAGGCGCGCACCTGCCCGCGCTCGACGGTCGGGGCCGCGATCAGCACCCGGTGCCCGCGGCCCGCGAGCTCCTCGGAGACCCGCGCGACGAATTCGTTCACCTCGTGACGGACCCCCCACGGCCGGGGGGTCACCTGGGCTATCGAGAACCGCTCGGGCACGCCGGGCCAGCATAGATTCCAATCCAGCTACGCATATCCCCGCAGGCGAAGCCGAGGAGATGGGCCGCATATCCCCCGCAGGCGAAGCCGAGGAGATGGGCGTGTATACCGGCTCAGCCGAGGACGGTGGGTATGACTGGCTCGGAGTCCATCGTGCAGGCGCCGTTCGTGTCGCAGACCGGCGGCCGCGAGACCCAGCTCTCGCCGCCCGGCGGGTTGATGCGGGCGATGAAGCGCGCGTTGTAGGCGAGCAGCGGCACCGCCGGCAGCAGCACGCCGCGGTCGGCGCACTCGGCGCCCTCGTCGAGCACGCAGCTGTAGCCGAGCGTCAGCGAGGTGATCGTCTTGTCGCCGAAGAAGATCGGTAGGCCGAGCAGGCTCAGGTTCAGGTTGAGGCGCGCGCCATCCATGGTCGCCGGATTTGCGACGGCGACGACAGCCCGGCTCGAGCCGGCCGCTGCAGCGGCCGCGGCCTTGGCGCCGCGCTTGCGTCTGCGCTTGCAGCGCTTCTTGGCGCGCGCCGAGCGCTTCTTCTTGCAGCTCTTCTTCGCCGCGGCGCCGTAGACCCCGCCGGCGGGCTGCGCCGGGAGAGGCGGCGTTGCGCCGCCGCCGCCCGCGCTGCCGGTCCCCGGCCGCGCGTAGGTGCACTCGGGCACGGCGCTGAACCCGACCTGAGGGAGGGTGACGCCGCCGCCGCCGGTCTGGGGCGCGGCGCCCACGTCGACGCTGCAGAGGGTTCCCTTGTCGCCGGCGAACTGGTAGACGGTCGCGTGCGCGGGTGCGGCGGCCATGAGCGCGATCGCAGCAGCAGCTGTGATTGTTCCGATCGACTTCCGACGCATAAGCCCTCCTTGACGTTGTCAGTGGGGCGCGTCCTGCGCCCGGCGATGCCAGTCTAAGCCTTGCTCTTCTTCTTGGCGCCGGTCTTCTTCGGCTTCTTCTTGGCCTTCTTCGCCTTGCCGTCGGCCGGGAGGCCGCGCTGGCGCGCGTACTGCCCGATGAACTCCTCGGTCATCTCGCGGGCCTCGTCGTCGGGCCGCTGGTTGTGCGGCGACTTCATCAGGTAGCTCGACGGGCCGTCGAGCTGCCCCGAGACGCCGTGGTTGAGCGCCAGCTTCGCGATCCGGACCGCGTCGATCACGATCCCCGCCGAGTTCGGCGAGTCCCAGACCTCGAGCTTTAGCTCGACGTTGAGCGGCACGTCGCCGAACGACTTGCCTTCGACGCGGATGTGCGCCCACTTGCGGTCGGTGAGCCAGGGGACGTAGTCGCTCGGGCCGATGTAGACATCGTCGGCGGGCAGCTCGTGATCCATGATCGAGGTGACGGCGTTCGTCTTCGAGATCTTCTTCGACTCGAGCCGCTCGCGCTCGAGCATGTTGTAGAAGTCCATGTTGCCGCCGACGTTGAGCTGGCTGGTCCGCTCCATGCGAACGCCGCGATCGGCGAACAGGCGGGCGAGCTGACGGTGGACGATCGTCGCGCCGACCTGGGACTTGATGTCGTCGCCGATGATCGGCACGCCGGCCTCCTTGAAGCGCCGGTCCCAGTAGTCCTCGCGGGCGATGAACACCGGCAGGCAGTTGACGAACCCGACGCCGGCGGCGAGCGCCTGCTCGACGTACCACTTCGTGGCCTGCTCGGATCCGACCGGCAGGTAGCAGACTAGGACGTCGGTCTGGGTGTCCTGCAGGATGCCGACGATGTCGGCGGTCTCGCCCGGCGCCTTGGTGATCTTCTCCTTCAAGTACTTGCCGAGGCCGTCGTGGGTCATGCCGCGATGGACCTTGACCCCGAGCTTCGGAACATCGCTGAACTTCATCGTGTTGTTCTGCCCGGCGAAGATCGCCTTCGAGAGGTCCTTGCCGACCTTGTCCTTGTCGATGTCGAAGGCGGCCGTGAACTCGATGTCGCGGATGTGGTAGCCGCCGAGGTCGACGTGCATCAGTCCCGGCACCTGCTCTTCGGGGTCGGCGTCCTTGTAGTACTCGACGCCCTGCACGAACGAGCTCGCGCAATTGCCGACGCCGACAATGGCGACCCGGACCTTCTTCTCGCGGGCGCCGTTCCTGCGTGCGCCGTTACCGATTCCGTTCAACGTAGCCATGCGTGAAATTCCTCCTGATCGAAGACCTAGCGTGAAATCACACTCGGGGGGGCCAACGGTTACAGATCAGCGTCGGAATCGTGCACGGGGTCATCGAGGGGCTCGCGGCCGCCTGGCACGGAGGCGAGCTGGCCGCGGACGTGCCAGACGCGCTGAAAGACCGTGAACGTGGTCAGCGCCGCCATCACGTAGATCGCCGGCGCGAGCAGCTCGACGTCGAAGATCCCGGCGCCGTGCGCGAATACGAGCCCAATCGAGAGGATCGTCACCCGCACCGGTCGGGTCGCTATGCCGACCTTGCACTCGACGCCGAGCGCCTCGGCGCGGGCGCGCGTGTAGGAGACCATCAGCGAGCCGAGCACGACGACCACGCACATCGCGGCGGCGAACTCGTCGCCGCGCTCGGCGAAGTAGGCGGCGACCGCGGTGAGCACGATGCCCTCCTCGACGCGGTCGAGGGTCGAGTCGAGGAACGCACCGAATAGCGTCCCCTTGCCCGAGACCCTCGCGTAGCGCCCATCGAGCGTGTCCATCAGCGACCCGATCACGAACGCGAATCCCCCGAGCACGAAGTAGTGCTCGAGGATCAGCACCGCGGCGACGACGTTGCCGACGAAGCCGGCGATCGAGATCGCGTTCGGGGTCAGCCGCGACTCGATCAGCGCGCTGCGAAACGCGGCCGAGAAATCCTCCGCCCCGCTGCGCAGCGGTGCCCGCGGCGGACGCTCCTTGAGCTCGGTCACGCCACGGCCGCTTCGGGCTCGGGCTCGGGCTCGGCACGCGGCGCCTCGCTGCCCTCGCCCCGGAACGACCAGCGCTCCGGTCGCAGCGCGGCGAGGCCGAGCGCGGTCGCGAGCGCGAGCGCGGCAACCAGAACCCCCGCCGCCGCGTCGAGCCAGAAGTGGTTGCCGGTCGCGACGACGATGAAGGTCATCAGCAGCGGATAGAGGGCGAAGGCGGCCTTCAGAGCCCGCGGCCGGGTCAGCTGCGCGAGCGCGAGCCCGAAGATGAGCGAGAAGGTGATGTGCATCGAGGGAACCGCAGCGTAGGGATTGAAGAGCGGGTCGTCGGAGACGAGCACCGGGTCGTTGCCGGTCACCTCGTGCGCGGCGCTGAAGCCCAGCTCGGGCACGAAACGGGGCGGCGCGGTCGGGTAGAAGAGGTAACCGAGGACCGAGATGCACATCGACGCGATCACCATGTTGCGCACGAAGCAGTAGCTGCGGTTGTGAACGACGTAGATGAAGATCAGCGCCGCGAGGCTGCCGGTGAAGTGGGCGTGGCCGTACATCCAACTCGTGAGGTCGATCAACCAGCCCGAGTCGATCGCCCAGGCCTGGACGTCGAGCTCGACGAAAGAGTGCAGCCAGCGCTCGGCGGCCACCAGGTCGCGGGCGTGGTCCAGCGACTCGGCGGCGCCGCCGGCCGCGGCACCGCGCGCGTGGCGCCAGAGCATGTAGGCGGCCGTGATCACAAGTGCCTGCCAGAGAGCGTCGACGGGGCCGCGCGGCAGCAGCCGGCGCATCAACGCCCCCGGGCTCACCTGCCGCTCCGGCAGCTCGGGCCGCGCTGGAAGATCCGGGCCGGGGAGAAGCTCGAGACGACGTCGGTACGACCGCGGCGGGCCGCCTGCACCGTCGTGAATCCGCTCGGCGACTCCTCGACGCAGCCGACGCCGTGGGCGAGCGAGTAATAACCCGAGTATCGGACCCGGACCAAATAGCTGCCCGGCTTCGGAACGTCGAGCGTGAAGCCTCCGGGCCGCAGCTCGACGAGTTGGCCGGGCGGCTCGGCGATCGGGATCGGGTCGCGGACCTCGTAGACGGTCCAGTCGGGGCTTGTGAACACGGGCTTCAGGAAGGTGAGCCCGCCGCGGATCAGCTCAGCCTCGTCGCGGCCGGCGTAGTCGAGCTCGCCATTCGACAGCGCCACGTAGCGGACCGCGAGATGGTCGAGCCAGAGGTGGTATTCGGTCGGGGTCAGCGTGTCGTCGTAAAAGAGCGGGTTGAGCTTGCGGTCGAGCTGTCGCTCCCAGCCGCGCGCGAGCGGGATCTCGGCGGGGGGGATGATCGCCGCCTCCCAGTGGTTCGCGGTCGGGACGACCTCGACCCTGGCGGGCTCGCCCGCGGTCTTCGGGCCGAGGAAGCCGCTGATCGGCGCGTAGTAGCTCGCGTTCACGGACGGCTCGGCCCTCACCTCCTCGAGGTCGCGGAGCACCGGGGTCCACTGGTAGTAGACGACGGCCGGCAGCAGGAGCAGGAGCAGGATGCGGTGATAGCTGCCGCGCGGCCAGAGCGCGCAGGCGAGCAGCGGGCCGACCAGCAGCGAGCCCATCCGGGTCGCGTTGCCGCCCATCGGGTTGTCGACCAAGAACGCGGCGATCAGCGCGACCCCGTAGATCGTCACGCCGGTGCGAAGCACCTTCTCGCTGCGGGGCAGGAAGACGAGCATCGCGACGACGCCCATCAGCGCCGGCATCAGCGCGGTGCCGTCGAACGGCTCCGAGCCGCCCTCGGGGAAGGCGAACGCCAGAGAAACGGCGGCGCCGAACGCGACGGCGGCGAGCTCGAGGCCGACCCTGCTCCGCTCCGCGATCCAGTACGCCGCCGCGCCGCAGGCGAGGAAAAGGGCAGCGACCGGGCTCGCCATCGGGCAGAGCACTGCGAGGCAGAGCCCGGTGCGGCGGTAGCCCCGCTGCATCGCGAACACCGCGCCGAGCGCGATCGCGACGCCGAGCGCGAAGGTGAGCCGGCCGGTGTAGAGGTTGATCGAGGTGCCGACCGCGAACCAGGCAGCGCCGATGCGAGCGGCCTTGCCCCAATGGCGCTCGGTGATCGCCGCGAACAGCAGCGCCGCGACGATCGCCGCCAGCGCCCCGACCTCCCGCGCTCCGATCAGCGATGCGAGCGGCGGGAAGATGACGCTGTAGCCGGGCGTATGGTGGCCGCCGAACCAGAGGTTGTTCCAGGTACCGGGTCCCTCGAGCTCGAACAGGCCAGTGCGGAACTCCTGCGCCGCGTGGTCGGCGCTCAACGGCGCGACGATCAGGTAGAGCAGGACGAGTGGCGCCGCTATCAGCGCCGGCTGGACAAAGCGACGAAATGACGCCGGGAGTTCTAGTGCCACTGAGTTAGGTCAGGCCGCCCTGGCTTGCGCCGCTGGCCGGAACGACCAGGCCGCGGGGCGAGAGCGGGCGAGCTGATGGGCGCCGGCGGCGGCGAGCCCGGCGACCAGGGCGCCGGCTGCTCCATCGAGCCAGAAGTGGTTAGCGGTGACGACTACGACGAAGAACACGATCGCCGGGTAGACGCACCAGAACGCCTGCGCCGCCCGGGTGCGGCAGACGATCGCACCCGTGACCCCGATCATGAGCGCGAACGCGCAGTGCATGCTCGGCACGGCCGCGTAGGGGTTGACGAACATCTGCACGAGCGCCGAGTCGTGGTTCACCTGGGCGTAGAGCGTGATCGTGTCGATGAATCCCTCATCCGGGATCAGACGCGGCGGCGCGGTCGGCAGCAGCGTGTAGCCGATCAGGGCCAAGCCCATCGCGATCATGAACATGTTGCGGACGAAGTAGAAGGTTTCGTTGCGGCGCAGGTACATCCAGACCAGGAAGCCGGTGGTGAGCACGAAGTGGCTGTTCATGTACAGGAAGTTGGTGAGGTCGATGAGCCACTTCTGAGAGATCAGCGCCGCCTGGAGGTCGGGCTCGAAGAACGTGCCGGTTGCCTTCTCCCAGTCGATCAGCATCTCCGCGTTCGCGAACGCGACCGAGGCCTTGCCCTCGGCGATCCCGCGCACGGTCTCGTAACAGACGTCGGCGAGCGCGAACAGGCCGAGCTGGCGGAACAGGTCGCCCCATCCCTGGGGCAGCCGGTCCCCGATCGAGTTGATCATTCGCAGCATGAACCCTGGGATTCTATTCGAGAAAGCTCGTCACGCGTTCAATTACGTTCGGATCCTCCATCCACGGCCAGTGTCCGAGCTCGGGGAGCTCGAGCAGCTCGGCGTTTGCGAGCCGCTCCGCGTAGGCGGCCCCGAGCCAGGCCGGCAGGTAAGGATCGCTGCCACCCCAGACGACCAGCGCCGGGCACTCGATCACGCCCAGGTTGGCCCCCGCGGCCGCGAGCGCCGGCTCGGGCGCCGAGCGGTAGAGCGCCAGGATCGCGCGCTTGGTTCCCGCGTCGAGGTGCTCGTGGATCCCGTCGACGAACTCGGCCGGCATCGGCTTGCGGTCGCCGCGGGCCTGCCGGAGCACGAGCGCTGTTCCATAACGGGATGCGGTCGCGTTGGCGAGCTCGCCGAGACCGCGCCGGCGCCAGATCCGCGCTACCCAGTGCCAGCGGTAGCCCTCGAGCAGCGGCACCGCGTTGATGACCACCAGCCGCTCGAGCAGCTCCGGGCGGCGCTGCTCGGCGATCAAAGCCATCGCGCCCCAATCGTGGGCGGCGAGCTTGTGGCGCTCGACGCCGAGCTCGGCGAGCAGTCGCTCGTAGAAGCTCGCCAGCTCGTGCATCGTGAGCCCGCGCGCGGGACGCCCCGAGCGGCCGAAGCCAGGCAGATCGGGAGCGATTACCGGGCCTCCCATGCGCTCGATGAACGGCAGCCAGTCATCGGAGCTGCCGGGGTTGCCGTGCACCATCAGGATCGGAGTCCCCTCGCCGGCGGTGCGGCGCAGAAAGACCTCGACGCCGTCGACTTCCACTGTCCCCTCTTCGATCGCGGCCACGCGACGCCAGAATATCCTGGCGGCGTGGCCACCAAGGAAACCTGGTCGCGACCGCGCCGGGCGCGGGTGCGGGCGATCCGCGACCGACTCCGCGAGATCTACGGACGGCCGGTCAACGAGCCCCACGGGCACCCGATCGAGGAGCTGGTCAGGACCGTTCTCTCCCAGAACACCAACGACCGCAACCGCGACGTCGCCTTCGCCCGACTGCGGCGGCGCTTCCCCGGCTGGGAGGAGGTCCGCGATGCGCCGACAGGGGAGGTCGTCGAGGCCCTGCGGCCGGGCGGGCTCGCCGAGACCAAGGCGCCCCGGATCCAGGAGATCCTCGGCCGGCTCGACGACCACCCCGACCTCGACTGGCTCCGCGACGCTCCCCGCGACGAGGCGATGGCGTTCCTCGTCGACCTTCCCGGGGTGGGCCGCAAGACCGCGGCCTGCGTGATGATCTTCGCCTTCAACCGGCCCGAGATCCCCGTCGACGTCCACGTCTACCGGGTCGGCGGCCGGCTCGGGCTGTTCCGCGACAACGCCTCCTTCGAGGAGGCGCACGACGAGATGCTCGCGATCGTCGATCCCGAGGACGCCTACGAGCTGCACATGAACCTGATCCGCCACGGGCGCGAGGTCTGCCGCCCGAAGCCGCGCTGCGGCGAGTGCGGGCTGCGGCGGATGTGCCCCTGGTATCGGCGACACCCCGGCGGCTCCTCTGCTTCGCGTCCGGGGCCGCCGGGCGGCGGTTAGTATCCGCGCGCCGTGAGCAAGCGCGCCTACATCTACTTCGGGGTCTTCGCGCTCTTCTGCCTGGTGCTGATCCCGGCCTGGGCGATCAGCCGCGAGGGCGGCGAGTCGGCCTCGCCCGAAAAGGTCTCGCCCGAGCTCGAGGCGGGCAAGGAGCTGTTCGTGACCAATTGCGGCGCCTGCCACACGCTCTCGAAGGCGGGCACCGACGGAGTGGTCGGGCCCGACCTCGACGACCTGCTCGGCAACGCGAGCCCGGAAGCGAACAAGACCCGGGTGATGAGCGCGGTCGAGGTCGGGATCGCGGGCCGGATGCCGGCCGGGATCCTGACCGGCGAGGACGCCGAAGAGGTGTCCGAGTTCGTCGGCCAGACCGCGGGTAAGTAGCTCAAACGGCTCGCCTCGTCGGCTCCGCGCCCTTGACAGGCTCGGAACATCTGCCATACTCACACTTAGATTTCATACATCAAGCGAATGAAAGGTGAATCGACCAGTGGCTAAGACGATCGGAATCGACCTTGGGACGACGAACTCCTGCATGGCGGTCATGGAGGGCAGCGAGCCGACCGTGATCGAGAACTCCGAGGGCGGGCGCACGACCCCGTCCGTGGTCGCGTTCACCGATTCCGGCGACCGGCTCGTCGGCACGACTGCCAAGCGCCAGGCGGTGATGAACCCCGAGAACACGATCTTCTCGATCAAGCGGTTCATGGGGCGCAAGCGCTCCGAGGTCGCCGAGGAGGAGGCGATTGTCCCCTACAAGGTCGTCGAGGGCCCGAACAGCGACGTCCGCGTCGAGGCGGAAGGCAAGCAGTACTCGCCGCCCGAGATCTCGGCGATGATCCTCCAGAAGCTGAAGGCGGACGCCGAGGCGAAGCTCGGCGACACCGTCGACTCGGCAGTGATCACCGTCCCGGCCTACTTCAACGACGACCAGCGCCAGGCGACCAAGGACGCCGGCAAGATCGCCGGGCTCGACGTGAAGCGGATCATCAACGAGCCGACCGCGGCGGCGCTCGCCTACGGGCTCGACAAGACCGACGACCAGACGATCCTCGTCTTCGACCTCGGCGGCGGCACATTCGACGTCTCGGTGCTCGAGATCGCCGACAGCGTCTTCGAGGTGAAGGCGACCGCCGGCGACAACCACCTCGGCGGCGACAACTGGGACAAGGCGATCGTCGAGTGGCTGGTCGCCGAGTTCAAGAAGGACCAGGGCGTCGATCTCTCCGAGGACAAGAGCAGCCTGCAGCGGCTCTACGAGGCCGCCGAGAAAGCGAAGATCGAGCTCTCGAGCGCACAGGAGACGCAGATCAACCTTCCGTTCATCACCGCGACCGACGCGGGGCCGAAGCACCTCGAGATCAAGCTCACCCGCTCGAAGCTGAACGAGCTCACCGCTGAGTTGCTCGAGCGCGTCGTCGGCCCGACCAAGCAGGCGCTCGAAGACGCCGGAACCGACGTCGACCACGTGATCCTGGTCGGAGGCATGACCCGAATGCCGTCGGTCCAGGAGAAGGTCAAGGAGCTGGCCGGCAAGGACCCCCACCAGGGCGTCAACCCGGACGAGGTCGTCGCGATCGGCGCCGCGATCCAGGCCGGCGTGCTGGCCGGCGACGTCAAGGACGTGCTGCTGCTCGACGTCACCCCGCTCACTCTCGGCATCGAGACCAAGGGCGGCGTGATGACGAAGCTGATCGAGCGCAACACGACGATCCCGAGCAAGAAGTCGGAGATCTTCTCGACCGCCGATGACAACCAGCCCTCGGTCGAGGTCCACGTGAACCAGGGCGAGCGCGAGATGGCGGCCCACAACAAGAGCCTCGGCAAGTTCCAGCTCACCGGGATCCCGCCGGCGCCGCGCGGGGTGCCGCAGATCGAGGTCACCTTCGACATCGACGCGAACGGCATCCTGCACGTGTCGGCGAAGGACCTCGGCACCGGCAAGGAGCAGAAGATCGAGATCCAGGGCGGCTCGGGCCTCGACGAGTCCGAGGTCGAGCAGATGATCAAGGACGCCGAGACGCACGCCGAAGAGGACCGCTCTGCGCGCGATCTCGCCGAGGCCCGCAACATCGGCGAGAACGCCGCCTATCAGGCCGAGAAGCAGCTCGCAGAACTCGGCGACAAGGTCGACGCGGCGGCGAAGTCCGAGATCGAGGACGCGATCAAGGGAGTCCGCGACTCGCTCGAATCCGACGACGCCGGCGAGATCCGCTCGAAGACCGAGGCGCTGCAGGCCTCGATGCAGAAGTTCTCCGAGCAGCTCTATCAGGACGCCGCCGCTCAACAGGGCACCGACGGCGCCTCGCCGAACGGCAGCGGCGATGCCGAAGAGGAAGAGGAGGTCGTCGACGCCGAGGTGGTCGACGACGACAAGTCGTAATGGCCGCAGAGGAGAAGGCTGAGGAAAGGTCAGCCGAGGAACAGGCGGCGACCGTGGAGGCCGAGCTCGATGAGCTCGGCGAGGCCAAGAAGGAGCGCGACGAGTACCTCGAGCTCGCGCAGCGCACCCGGGCCGATTTCGAGAACTACCGCAAGCGCGCCGGCCGCGAGGCAGACGAGGCCGGCTCGAAGGCGAAGGCCGCGCTGGCGACAAAGCTGCTCCCGGTGCTCGACAACCTCGAGCGGGCCCTGATCGCCGCCGGGGTCGATCCGAATGCCACGGCAACGCCGGACAGCGACCAAGCCGCCCCCGGAGGCGAAGCTGAGGAGGCGGCGTTGACGGCTGGGGTCCTGCTCACCTACCGCGAGCTTCGCGAGGTTCTCGAGTCGGCCGGCGTCGAGGCCTACGACCCCGCCGGCGAGGGCTTCGACCCCGCCTGGCACGAGGCGCTCTCGACCCGACCCGGGGAAGGCGCCGAGTCCGGGACCGTGCTCGAGACACTCGAGAAGGGCTACCGGCTCGACGACCAGGTGCTGCGCCCGGCGCGAGTGGTGGTGAGTGACTAGGTGGTTCGCTGATGGCCTCCCGCGACTTCTACGAGGTGCTCGGCGTCTCGCGCGAGGCGAGCGACGACGAGATCAAGAAGGCCTACCGCAAGCTCGCCCGCGAGCTTCATCCCGACCGCAACCCGGGTGACGAGGGCGCGGAGGAGAAGTTCAAGGAGGTCCAGCAGGCCTACGACGCGCTCTCCGATCCCGAGAAGCGCGCCCAGTACGACGCCGGCGGGACGTTCGGAGGGGGCTTCCCTGGAACGGGCTTCCCGGGCGGCGGGTTCGGCGAGGCCTTCTCCTCGGCCGACTTCGGCGACATCCTCTCGAGCATCTTCAACCGCGGCGGCGGCCCCGGCGCGCAGCAGGGCGCGCCGATGCGCGGTCGCGACCTCGAGACCGAGGTGCAGCTGACCTTCGACCAGGCGGTGAACGGCACCGAGGTCACCGTCGGGGTCCCGAAGGAGGTCGGCTGCGAGACCTGCGGCGGCAACGGCGCCAGGCCCGGCACTACGCCGCGCACCTGCCCTCGCTGCGAAGGGACCGGGATCGACGCCCAGGGCCAGGGGCTGTTCTCGATCTCGCAGCCCTGCCCCCAGTGCGGCGGGCGCGGAGAGCTGATCGAGGAGCCCTGCCCGACCTGCGGCGGCGCGGGGATCCGCCGCAAGACGAAGCGCTACCGGGTCAGGGTCCCGGCCGGCGTCCACGACGGCAGCCGGATCAGGCTCGCCGGAAAGGGCGAGGAGCCGCCCGGCGGCCGGCCCGGCGACCTCTATGTGACGACGCGCGTTTCGGCGTCGCCGGTGTTCGTGCAGCGAGACGACGGCAACCTCGAGGTCGAGGTCCCGATCACGGTCGCCGAGGCGATCAACGGCGCCACGATCGAGGTTCCGACGCTCGGCGGAAGCAAGAAGATCAAGATCGCCCCGGGCACCAAGCACGGCGCCGTGCAGCGGCTGCGCGGCGAAGGGCCGCCGCGCCCGAACAGCGGCGGCCGCGCCGACATCCGCTACCGGCTCGCGATCGAGGTCCCGAAGAAGCTCTCTGACGAGCAGCAGCAGGCCGTCGACCAGCTCGCCGATTCGCTCAACGGCTCCAACCCGCGCGAGAAGCTGCTGCGCGACGCCGGCAGCTCGGAGGTGGACGGCTGATGGCGACGCGTCGGCGCAAGACGCAGGCCAAGCGCGGCCAGCGGCTCGACGAGACGCGAGGCGTGTTCATGATCTCGGTCGCCGCCGAGCTCGCCGAGATGCACCCGCAGACGCTTCGGATGTACGAGGCGCGCGGGCTGATCGCGCCGCAGCGCTCGGCGAAGAACACTCGCCTCTACTCGCAGGCCGACGTCGAGCGGCTGCGCCGGATTCAGAGCCTGACCACCGAGCACGGCCTCAACCTCGCCGGGGTCCAGACCGTGCTCGAGATGGAGGCCACGGTGGCGCGGCTGCGCGCCGAGATGGCGCGGATGCGCAAGCGCGCCGAGGAGATGGAGAGGCGGATGATCGAGGAGCTCGAGCGCAGGGAGATGCAGCGCCGGAACGGCTAGTCGCGGTGCGGCGCCGGGCTGACGAGCCGGTTCGCGATCCCCTCGATCGTCGAGTAGCCGCCCCCCTCGCCGGGCGTCTGGTCGGTGAGCACCGCGATCGCGACTTCGGCGCCGGTCCGCTTGTGGCGGACCAGGCCCGCCTGATGTGAGACGGCGCCGCTGGTTCCTTCGCTGCCGCTGGGCCGCCAGCCGCCCTTGAACCAGCTCTGCCAACGGCCTCCGGCGGCGGCGGGGATCCCCCAGCGCTGCTCGGGAGAAATGCCGGCGAGCAGCCCGCGACCGAAGCTGCGATGCGGGCCGGCGAGGTTGCGGTCGAGACGGTTGAAGAAGCGCGCCATGTCGGCCGCTGTGATCTGCGCTCCGCCCCAGAACCCCGGCGTGGGCTCGAAGTTCTTCATCCCCGCTCGGCGGGCGACGTTCCGAAGCCCCTCGTCGCCTACGGTCGAGTAGATCGTGCTCGCCGCGTCGTTGTCGGAGTAGCGGATCATCGATGACAGCGTCCCCTTCGTACCGGGGTCGATCTCGCCCTTGTGCGAGCGCAGGTATCCGGCGAGCAGCAGCGCCTTCGAAACGCTCGCCGAGGAGAACTGGCGGTTCTCGTCGAGGCCTCGGACCTCGCCCCCTGGGCCGATGACCGCGAACGACACCGTTCCCGAGCTCGAGGCGGCGAACTTCTTCGCCGCGTCGAGCTGCTTCGAGGACGGGTAGGGAAGCTCGATCCGGTTCTTCGCCGCCGCGTCGGCCCCCGAAACGACCGAGGCGCTCGGCACCCCCTCGTGGCGCACGAGGCTGATCCCGAGCGCGACAGCGGCGAGCGCGAAAGGAAGGACCGAGATCACCGTGCGCCGCATGACGCTGATCGTATTAGCCGTGCCGATCCTGCAACAACCGGTGCATTTTGGTTAAGAGATACTCACATTTAGCCGTTGAAATGGCTAGCCTTGGCCCATGCCTCGCGCCGCGCGGACGGGAACCGTTGCCCTGCTTTCGGGGCTGCTCGCGATCGCGGTCATCCTGTTCGCCGGCGGCGGCAGCGCCCCGGCCCAGGACGCGATGGACGAGCTCGAGGGCAAGCTCAACGAGCTCGAGGACGTTCAGGCAAAGCAGGGACCGCTGCGCGCCCAGCTCGACGCCCAGAACGCCGAGGTCGACGCGCTGATTGGCCGCGAGTCGGAGCTGCGCCAGCAGGAGGCCGCCGCTCAGGAGCGCCTCGACGAGCAGCAGACCAAGCTCGACCAGGCGACGGCCGAGCTCGAGGCCAAGCAGGCCGAGCTCGAAGCCGTTCAGGCCCGGCTCGACCGCGCGGTCGCCCATCTCTCCGAGATGCTGGTCGAGATCTACAAGTCCGGAAATCCGCCGGACACGCTCAGCGTCGTGCTCAGCTCGGCGAGCTGGTCGGACGTTCTCTCCGAGACCGAGTACCTCGACCGGATCCAGAACCACGACGACGCGCTGATCGCCCGCGTTGAGCAGCTCCGCGAGCAGATCGAGGCGGTCGTCGGCCAGCTCGAAACGACCCGGGCAAAGATCGCCGCGGCGCGCAACGAGATCAGGGCGCAGCGCGACGAGCTCGCCTCGGCGCGCTCGCAGGTCGAGCAGCGCCACGCCGAGCTCAACGCCGCCCGCGCCGAGCGCAAGGAGACGCTCGACGCGCTGCTCGCCCGCGAGCAAGAGCTCTCGAAGGAGATCATCCCGAGCTCGGTGCCCCCCGGGGGCAAGGCGGCGCTCGTAGACGGGGAGGCGATCGCTCCGCCGGACGCCCCGCTCGCCGTGAAAGCGGCGATCGCGGCGGCGAACCGGATCAACTCGCTCCCCTACGTCTGGGGCGGCGGCCACGGCTCCTTCGACGCCTCGGGCTACGACTGCTCGGGCGCGGTCAGCTACGCGCTCCACGGCGGCGGGCTGCTCTCGAGCCCGCTCGACTCGAGCGCGTTCATGGCCTACGGCGCGCCCGGCGGCGGCAGCTGGATCACCGTCTACGCGCACTCCGGCCACGCCTTCGCGGTGATCGCCGGCCTGCGCTTCGACACCTCCGGCACCGGCGGTAGCGGCCCGCGCTGGTCGACCTCGATGGTCTCGCCGTCAGGCTTCGTCGCCCGCCATCCGCCCGGCTTGTAGCGGCACCTCCTCCGCTAAGCGTCCGGGGGTGCCTAGCGCCACATCTAAGTCGCCTTGACTTAGATCCCTGCGTGGAATAGACTGCCTGCAATGCAGCAGGATCGGTTCACGGTCAAGGCCCAGGAAGGCGTCGCGGCAGCGCAGCGGCTCGCCTCCGAGGGCTCGAATCCCGAGGTCGCCCCGGCGCACCTCCTGCTTGCCCTGCTCGAACAGGAGGAGGGCCTCGTCGTCCCCGTGCTCCAGAAGCTCGGAATCGACCCCGAGCAGACCAAGGCCCAGGCCCGCGAGGCGATCGACGCGCTTCCGAAGCTGAGCGGCAACACGGTCCCGGACATCCGGCCGACGAAGGAGTTCGTATGGGTCGTGCAGGAGGCCGAGAACGTGGCCTCCTCGCTCCAGGACGAGTACATCTCGACCGAGCACTTCCTGCTCGCGCTCGCTCAGCCGAAATCCGGCGTCTCCGACCTGCTCCCCGGCCGCGACGAGCTGCTCGGCGCGGTCAAGGAGGTCCGGGGCCCGCACCGCGTCACCTCGCCGAACCCCGAGGACACCTTCGGGGCGCTCGAGAAGTACGGGCGCGACCTGACCTCCGAGGCGGAGGAAGGCAAGCTCGACCCGGTGATCGGCCGCGACGAGGAGATCCGCCGCATCATCCAGGTCCTCTCCCGCCGCACCAAGAACAACCCGGTGCTGATCGGCGACCCCGGGGTCGGCAAGACCGCGATCGTCGAGGGCCTCGCGCAGCGGATCGTCGACGGCGACATCCCCGAGAGCCTCCGCGACCGCCGCGTGATCTCGCTCGACATCGGATCGCTGCTCGCCGGCACCAAGTACCGGGGCGAGTTCGAAGAGCGGCTCAAGGCGATTCTCAGCGAAGTCTCCGAGCAGGAGGGACAGGTCGTCCTGTTCATGGACGAGCTGCACACGATCGTCGGCGCGGGGGCCGCGGAGGGCGCCGTTGACGCGGCGAACCTGCTCAAGCCGATGCTCGCCCGCGGCGAGCTGCGGATGGTGGGGGCGACGACGCTCGACGAGTACCGCCAGCAGATTGAGAAGGACGCGGCGCTCGAGCGCCGCTTCCAGCCCGTCTTCATCGACGAGCCGAGCGTCGAGGACACGATCGCGATCCTGCGCGGGCTCAAGGAGCGCTACGAGGTCCACCACGGGGTGCGGATCACCGACTCGGCGATCGTCGGCGCGGCGACGCTCTCGGCGCGCTACATCTCCGACCGCTTCCTCCCCGACAAGGCGATCGACCTGATCGACGAGGCCGCTTCGCGGCTCAAGATCGAGATCGACTCGATGCCGACCGAGATCGACGAGGTCGAGCGGCGGATCAAGCAGCTCGAGATCGAGCGCGAGGCGCTTAAGAAGGAGAGCGACGAGACCTCGAAGGAGAGGCTCGGGGCGCTCGAGGCCGAGCTCGCCGAGCTGGGCGAGAACTCCTCGGAGATGAAAACGCGCTGGCAGAACGAGAAGACGGTGATCGAGGAGATCAAGGCGGCGAAGGCCGAGATGGAGGAGGCCGGGCGGGACGCCGAGCGCGCCGAGCGCGAGGCCGATCTCGAGCGCGCCGCGGAGCTCCGCTACGGGCGCATCCCCGAGCTCGAGCGCACCGTCAAGGAGGCCGAGGCCAAGCTCGGCGAGCTGCACGGGGCGAGCGGCTCGATGCTGACCGAAGAGGTCACCGAGGAGGACGTCGCCGCCGTCGTCTCGAAGTGGACCGGGATCCCGGTCTCGCGGCTGATGGAGGGTGAGGTCGACAAGCTGATCCACATGGAGGACCGCCTCCACGAGCGCGTCATCGGCCAGGACGAGGCGGTCGAGGCCGTTGCCGGGGCGCTGCGCCGCGCCCGCGCGGGGCTCTCCGACCCGAACCGCCCGATCGGCTCGTTCCTCTTCTGCGGCCCGACCGGGGTCGGCAAGACCGAGCTCGCCCGCGCACTTGCCGAGTTCATGTTCGACGACGATCAGGCGATGGTCCGCATCGACATGACCGAGTACATGGAGAAGCACTCGGTCGCGCGGCTGATCGGCGCGCCGCCCGGATACGTCGGCTACGAGGAGGGCGGCCAGCTCACCGAGGCCGTGCGCCGGCGCCCCTACGCGGTCTTGCTGCTCGACGAGATCGAGAAGGCCCACCCCGACGTCTTCAACTCGCTGCTCCAGATCATGGACGACGGCCGGCTCACCGACGGCAAGGGCCGCACCGTCGACTTCACGAACACGATCCTGATCATGACCTCGAACGTGGGCTCGCAGTTCATCGTCGAGGAGTCCGACGAGGAGAAGATGCGCCAGCAGGTCGAGGAAGCCCTCTCGCAAACCTTCAAGCCCGAGTTCCTTAACAGGATCGACGACATCGTCATCTTCCAGCGGCTCTCCGAGCAGGACCTCGAGAAGATCGTCGAGATCCAGGTCGACTCGCTTGTGCGCCGCGTCGGCGAGCGCGGGATCGAGGTCGAGCTCACCGGCAAGGCGCGGGCGCTGCTCGCCGAGAAGGGCTACGACCCGACCTTCGGCGCCCGGCCGCTGAAGCGGGTGATCCAGAAGCAGCTCGTGGACAAGCTCGCGCTCAAGGTGCTCGAGGGCGAGTTCGCCGAGGGCGACACGATCGAGGTCGACGCGAAGGGCGGCGAGCTCGTCTTCAGCAAAGCGACGCCCGGCAAGAAGAAGGAGAAAGAGAAGGCCGCCGCCTAGTGGCGGAGCGGATCCTGCACACCGAGCGACGCGGGCGTGTGCTGGTCGGCGTGCTCGCCAACCCGCCGCTCAACTTCATGGACCGCGACATGGTCGCCGAGCTCGACGAGCTGGTCGGCTCGTTGGAGGGCGACGAGGAGATCGGCGCCGTCGTCCTTACCGGCGGGGTCGACGGCAGCTTCGTCACCCACTACTCGATCCCGGAGATCATCGACGGGATCCGCGAGGTGCCGGGCCCCTCGCCCGGAGCGCGGGCCGCCGGGGCGCTGCTGCGCTCGACCGGCGGGATCGAGCGGGTGCCCGGCGGCAAGGCGGTGCTGAGCCGGACGCCGATGCACGGGCTCTCCGAGCTGCGCGGGATCCACGAGCTCTTCCTGCGCATGAACCACATGGACAAGGTCTTCATCGCGGCGATCAACGGCACCGCGACCGGCGGCGGCTGCGAGCTCGCGCTCGCCTGCGACATCCGCCTCTCGGCCGAGGGATCACACCGGATCGGGCTGCCCGAGATGACGATCGGCTTCCCGCCCGGGGCAGGCGGCACGCAGCGGCTCGCGCGCGTGCTCGGGCCGGGCCGGGCGCTGGAGATGATGCTCGAGGCGCGGACGCTCGACCCCGCCGAGGCGCTCGAGATCGGCCTCGTCCACCGGGTCGTCGCCGCGGAGTCGCTGCTCGACGAGGCGATCACGACCGGGGAGCGGATGGGGCGACGCTCGCCGGCGGCGGTGAAGGCGCTCAAGAACGCCGTCTACGAGGGGTCGAGCAAGCCGCTCGAGCACGGCCTCGCCGAGGAGCGGAAGTGGTTCCTCACCGCCTCCTCGCTCGACCAGTCGCTGGAGGCGATGGAGGTGATGGCCGAGCAGATCGAGCGCGAGGGCGCCTCACCGTGGGCGAGCGCCGAGAAAATCAGGCCCTGGCAGGACGGGACCGCGCCTGACGAGGGCCGACGCTAGTAGTCCGAGGCGGCTGCGCCGCTCGGCTTGCGGGCGACGCCGGTGATCAGAGGCTTGGCGACGAAGGCCATCTTGTCGAGCTCGCCCTTGTCGAGCCGCTCGATCCACAGCCCGGCATCGGCGACCGCGTCGCCCGTGCGCCGGTTCGGATGGCAGCCGCCGGCGAAGAAACCCCAGGGCCGCTCGAGCAGGTCCTGGACGCGGGCAAGGCGCGGCCGGTCGCTGCGGACGTGCTCGATGAAAACGAAGGCGCCGTCCTCGTCGAGGACGCGCTTCACCTCAGCCAGCGCCTGCGCCGGGTCCTCGACCGTGCAGAGGACGAGGGTCGAGACCACGGTCTCGAAGCTCGCGTCGTCGAACGGTAAGTCCTCCGCGGGCGCCTCGATCACCTCGACCGGGATGTCGGGGCGCTCCGCTTCGACGTGCGCGCGGAGTCGTTTGGCCATGTGCGGGTCGGGCTCGGCGAGCACGAGCTCGGTGACCGCCTCGGGATAGTGGGGCAGGTTGGCGCCCGTCCCGGCGCCGAGATCGAGCGTCCGCCCGCTCGCCTCAGCGAGCAGCTTGCGGCGGCGCTCGGCCAGGCCGCCCTCCTCGACGGACTTCAGGGCGCGGTCGTATATCCGCGCAAAGATCGGGTGCTCTCCCGTGGCCACAGTGCCCTTGATGATATGAGTCAGCCCGTAAGCGAGGAGAGGATGAAGCGATGCCAATTTTCGTGATGCTCACCAACCTCACGTCCGAGGGCGTTCAAACGCTGAAGGCGAACCCGAACCGCGTCATCGAGGTGAACAAGGAAGTCGAGCAGCTCGGCGCCAAGGTGCTCAACCAGTGGGCGACGCTCGGCCAGTTCGACTTCGTCTCGATCGTCGAGGCCCCCGACGAGCAGACGATGGCCAAGGTCTCGGTCGAGCTCGGCTCGCGCGGGACGATGTCGAGCCAGACGCTGGCCGCGATCCCGTCGGAGGACCTCGCCAAGGCGCTTTGAGCTTTCCGCCAACACAGAGCCGGGCCCGCATCCGGGCTACGCCCGGATTACCGGTCGCCTTCGGCTCCCTGAGCGGAGGAGCCGGCGTTTGAAGATCCTCGTCGTCGGCGCAGGAGGCCGTGAGCACGCGATCGTGCGCGCGCTCGCGCGTTCCCCGCGGGCGCCGGAGCTGCTCTGCGCGCCCGGCAACGCCGGAATCGCCGCGGACGCGCGCTGCCTCGATCTCGACCCGGGCGACACCGATTCGGTGGTTGCGGCCGCGCGCACCGAAACGGTCGAGCTCGTCGTCGTCGGCCCCGAAGCGCCGCTCGTCGCCGGGCTCGTCGGCGCGCTCGAGGCCGCCGGCGTGCCGGCGTTCGGCCCGAGCGCCGAGGCCGCGAAGCTCGAGGGCTCGAAGATCCACGCCAAGCAGCTGATGGCCGACGCCGGCGTCCCGACCGCGGGTCACACTGAGCTTCGCGACCGCGAGCAGGCCGCCGACGCGATCGCCGCCGCCGACTACCCGTGTGTGCTGAAGGCCGACGGGCTCGCGGCCGGCAAGGGAGTGATCATCTGCGCAAGCGAGGCCGAGGCTCGCGAAGCGGCGGACGCGTTCTTCGTCGAGCGGCGCTTCGGCGAGACCGAGGTCGTGCTCGAGGAGTTCCTCGACGGCGAGGAGCTCTCGCTGCTGGCGCTCTGCGACGGAGAGAACGTGGTCCCGCTCGCGCCCGCCCAGGACTACAAGCGGATCGGCGACGGCGACGAGGGCCCGAACACCGGCGGCATGGGCAGCTACTCGCCGGTTCCGGGCTTCGGCACCGACGAGGTCGCCGAGATCGTCGACGCCGTCCACCGACCGGTTGTCGAGCTGATGGCCCGCCGCGGGTCCCCGTTTCACGGCGTCCTCTACGCCGGGCTGATGATCACCGACGCCGGACCAAGGGTGCTCGAGTTCAACGTCCGTTTCGGCGATCCCGAGACCCAGGCGGTGCTGCCGCGGCTGCGCTCCGACCTGGTCGAGCTCTGCCTCGCCTCGCGGGACCCCGGTGGGCTCGCCGGGATCGATGCCGAGTTTGCCGAGGACTGGGCCGTGACCGTGGTGCTCGCCTCGGCCGGCTATCCCGCCTCCTCGTCGAAGGGCGACGTGATCACCGGCCTCGACGAGGCGAGCGAGATCGCCGAGCTCACCCACGCGGGCACCGCCGAGCGCGACGGCGAGGTCGTCACCGCCGGCGGCAGGGTGCTCAACGTGACCGGCCTCGGCCCGACTCCGGGCGAGGCCCGGCAGCGCGCCTACGATGCGGCTGAGAGACTTCATTTTGACGGTATGCAGATGCGAACCGACATCGCGCTGCGCGCCGTCGAGCGAGTCACCTGATGCCCACCAAGGAACCAGAGCCGACAACCACCGCCACCGAGGGCGAGCTCGAGCCGATGCCCGAGGTCGAGGCGGCCTTCGAGGAGATCGAGGTCGACGCGCCGCGGGTCGGGATCATCATGGGCTCGCGAAATGACAAGCCGAAGATGCAGCCGGCGGGCGAGGCGCTGCATGAGCACGGGATCCGCTACGAGGTCAGGGTGATGAGCGCACACCGCGACCCCGAGCAGGTTCGCGAGTACTGCCACGCGGCGCGGATGCGGGGCCTGAAGGTGATCATCGCCGGCGCCGGGATGTCGGCGGCGCTGCCCGGGGTGGCCGCCGCGCACACCGACCTGCCGGTGCTCGGCGTCCCGATCTCGGGCAAGAACCTCGGCGGGCTCGACGCGCTGCTCTCCGCCGCGCAGATGCCCCCCGGCGTTCCGGTCGGCTGCGTGGCGATCGACGGTGCGAAGAACGCAGGATTGCTCGCAGTGAGGATCATCAACTGCTGAATGGACTGCTCACTCATCAACCGGCATCTCCTCGGCTTCGCCTCCGGGGATGCCGGGTGAGGGTTCTGATGTCGGCGCCCAAACCAACAGCTTGATCTCGCGGTATACACGTGAGGAAATTGGCGCTGTCTGGACGCAGCAGCGCCGGATGGAGGCGTGGCTCGAGGTCGAGCTCGCTGCGACCGAAGCATGGGCCGAAGAGGGCAGCGTCCCCGCCGAAGCGGCGAAGGCGTGCCGCGAGAAGGCCTCGTTCACGGTCGAAGCGGTCGAGGAGCGCGAGCGGACAACCGGCCACGACGTCGCCGCGTTCGTCGACGTGGTCGCCGACTCGGTCGGCGAGCACGGGCGCTGGATCCACTACGGGCTCACCTCCTCCGACGTCCTCGACACCGCGACGGCGCTCCAGCTCCGCGACGCGGGCGAGATCGTCGTCGCCGGCGCCCGCGCTTACCGCGACGCCCTCGTCGCCAAGGCCCGCGAGCACGCCGAGACGCTCTGCGTCGGCCGGACCCACGGCGTCCACGCCGAGCCGACGACCTTGGGGCTGAAGATGGCCGGCTTCGCCTTCGAGGCCGACCGCAACGCCCACCGGCTTGAGAACGCCTTCGAGCAGCTCGCCTACGGCAAGCTCTCGGGCGCGGTCGGGACCTACGCGTCGGTGCCCCCCGCGGTCGAGGAGCGGGTGATGGAGAAGCTCGGCCTCGAGCCCGAGACGATCGCGACGCAGGTGATCCCGCGCGACCGCTACTCGGTGCTCACCTCGCGGATCGCGATCGCCGGCGGCGGGCTGGAGCGGTTCGCGACCGAGATCCGCAACCTGCAGCGGACCGAGGTCCGCGAAGTCGAGGAGCCGTTCGGCTCCGGGCAGAAGGGCTCCTCGGCGATGCCGCACAAGCGCAACCCGATCCTCACCGAGAGAATCACCGGCCTGGCGCGGGTGCTGCGCGGCTATGCGCAGACCGGGCTCGAGAACATCGCGCTCTGGCACGAGCGCGACATCTCCCACTCGGGCGCCGAGCGGATCGTGCTTCCGGACTCGACGATCCTGCTCGACTACTCGCAGCACCTCGCGACGCGCGTCGCCGAGGGGATGCGTGTGGATGCCGAGCGGATGCAGGCCAACCTCGAGCTGACCCACGGGGCGCTGTTCAGCCAGCGGGCGCTGACCGCGCTGGTCGAGTCAGGGCTGGAGCGCGACGAGGCCTATCGGATCGTGCAGGAGAACGCGCAAAAGGCCTGGGACACCGGGACCGAGTTCCGCGACCTGCTCGGCGAGGCCGCTCCGGACCTCGATCTCGACGCGATCTTCGACTACGGCGCCTACCTCGAGCACGTCCCCGACGTGCTCAAGCGGCTGGATCAAATCCAGTAGCCGCGCGCTCATGGCTTGTGGGTAGGCTTCAACCCGCATGATCCTCTACACGTGCGGACAGAAGAAGCTGGGGCCGGGCGTCGTGCACCCGTGCGCCCGCGCGGCGAAGGCACTCGACAAGGCGGGCTACGAGTACGAGCTCAAGCCGCTCGGCGGCTACCGCCTCATGCCCTGGACCTGGTCGAAGCGCAACCGCGAGCGGGCCGAGGTCGAACGGATCTCCGGCACCAAGGAGGTCCCGGTCCTCGTCCTCGACGACGGCGAGGTGATTTCCGACTCGGCGCGGATCGCGCGCTGGGCCAAAGAGCACCCCGCCGAGCGCTAGCGCGACCAGCACACAGCCGCGGGCGCATAAATCCTGGCCCACGGGGCTCTAGGTCATAGACCGGATCCCCGCAACCAGGAGGTAGGCATGAGGGTTGGCATCTCGAAGCGAACGACGATCGCGGCGTGCCTGTGCGCGCTCGCGCTCACACTCGGCGGCGCCTCGAGCGCCCAGGCCGGCGGATATACCGCGGCCCAGTGCGATCAGGGGATCCAGGGCGCGGCGCCCGAAGCGAGGCTGCTCGAGTCGACGACGGGCTACATCACCAGCAGCTCGGGCTGCCCGAACTCCTACTCGGCGGACTCCTACGGGCTCACGATCCAGGAGCCGGCGGCCGGGTTCCCCGGCACACTCGGCGCGTTTGCGCAGTGGATCATCAGTGTCCCGGGGGGGCTGCGGATAACCGGCGCCGATTTCGACTACTTCCTGCGCAGCGGCAGCCGCCAGCTCGCCGAGTTCTACTTCGCCGGCGGGGCGAGCGGCACGCTCACCTGGGGCCCGCACATCGCGCCGCCATATGCGGCGGTCAACGCCTACCGCGAGCACCCCGTGTTCCTCGGACTCGACGCCACCGTCTTCGGGATCATGCTGCGCTGCCCGTTCGTGGTCTGCAACCAGACCTCGGGCACCGGCTACGCGTCCGCCAAGAACATTCACCTGCGGCTCAGCGACGTCGCCGTTCCCGTTCAGCGCATTGAGGGCTCGCTCCGCTACCCCGGCTCGCGCGCAGGCATCGAGCGGCTCGCGATCGAGGCCGACGACGCCGGCTCCGGCGTGCGGAGTACGCGGGTGCTGGTCAACGGCGTCGAGGTAGACCGCGAGGAGGGTGGCTGCACCGATTCCTTCGGCGGGGTCGTACCGGGGCTGACGCCGTGCCCGCGCTCCCGCGATTTCGAGCTCGAGCTCGACACCGGGCGCCCGCCCTGGCTGGAGGGCTCCGGCAACGCGGTCGAGGTATGCACGGCCGACTTCGCCCTCACGGGGACGGCGAACGAGGACTGCGACCGCTTCGCGGTCGAGGTCGACAACCCGCCCCTGAACGGGGAGCCGGGCGGCGCGAACGGCGCCCCCGGCGCCAACGGCGGCCCCGCGGCGAATGGGTCCGGCGCGGCCGGTGCCGCCTCCGCCTCCGTTTCTGTGGTCGTGCGGGTGACGAAGAAGTGCAAGAAGCGGCGCAAGCCGAGGCGCGTCAAGTGCGTGAAGAGAAAGCGGAAGACGAGGCGCTAGACCGCGGCGGCCGGCACCCGTGCCGGATCGCGGGCGAGCAGCGTCACCGGGGTTCCCTGCTTCGGCGAGAGCGTCACGTTGCGGCGCGCCACTCCCTGAGGCTCGGCGATCGCGAGCTCGAGCCGGCAGCGTCTGAGGATCTCCCCGAGCACGATCCGCATCTCGAACTCGGCAAAAGCGGCGCCGAGACAGCGGCGCACCCCGCCCCCGAACGGAATCCAGGCGTAGGTGTCGGGACCGGCGTCAAGGAACCGCTCGGGACGAAACGCGAACGGCTCGGGATAGACGTCGGCGCGGGTGTGGGTGAGCCAGATCATCGGGGCGACATCTGTGCCGGCGGGCAGCTTCAGGCCGCCGGCGTCGAGGTCGGCCCCGAGCCTTCGCCCCGCGATCGGCACCACGGGCCGCAGCCGCAAGATCTCGGTGATCGTCGCCCGCATGTACTCCTCGCCCCCGGACTCGATCTCCTCGCGCAGCCGCTCGAGCTTGTCGGGGTGGCGGAGCAGCATGTCGAAGCCCCAGGCGAGCGCGGTCGCCGTGGTCTCGTGACCGGCGAGCAGCAGGGTCACGAGCTGGTCGCGGAGCTCGCTGTCGGTGAGCGGGTCGCCGTTCTCGTAGCGAGCGGCAACCAGCATCGAGAGGATGTCTTCGCGCTCCTCGACGTCCGGATCACGGCGGCGCTCCTCGATCTCGGCGATCAGCAGCGCGTCGGTGTCGGCGAGCAGCCGCTCGAACTCGCGGAACTTGCCCGAGCCCGGGACGAGGTTTCCGAATTGACCCATCCGCTGCAGCGCGAGTCCGACGACCTGCGCCGAGGGTGCCTGGACCATCTCGAGCAGGTCGCGGAGCCGTGTGCGGAGCTCCTGCGAGCGCGGACCCTCGCCGACCCCGAACACCGCCCGCAGGATCACCTCTAGCGTCACCGCCTGCATCCGCGGGTGGATCGCGAAGCTCTCGCCCGGCTGCCAGGAATCGATCTCGGCGGTGATCGCCTCGCGCATCACGGTCTCGTAGGAGCGCATCCGCTCGCCGTGGAAAGGCGGCAGCATCAGCTTGCGCATCGTCATGTGCTCGCTGCCCTCGAGCAGCAGCACCGAACGCGACCCCATCACCGGCTCGAGCACCGCGTTGCGACCCGGCGGCAGGCCGTTGGCGCGCTCGGTGTAGATCGCCTTGACCGCCTCGGGGTCCGAGAGCATCACCATCGGGCGCTCGAAGCCGACGAACTCGACGCTGAACGCCTCCCCGTAGCGCTCCCGGTAGTCCTGAAGGAACGCGATCGGGCGCATCAGCCAGCGCAACGTCTGCGCAATACGCGGAGAAGTTGGGCCGGGCGGCAGACTCACAGGCCAAGGCTGTCACATTCGCTTATTAGGATCGGGGCTGTGACGACCGCGATCGACGACCTGAAGCTCCACTCCTCGGGCAAGGTCCGCGAGATCTACGAGGTCGACGGCGACCTGCTGATGGTCGCGTCGGACCGGATCTCCGCCTACGACGTGGTGATGCCGAACCCGATCCCGGACAAGGGCAAGGTCCTGACCCAGATGTCGGTGTTCTGGTTCGAGACAACGACCGACATCGTCCCCAACCACCTGATCTCCGAGGACGTTCCCGACGAGGTCGCCGGGCGGGCGCTGCGGGTGCAGAAGCTCGACATGTACCCGGTGGAGTGCGTGGTACGGGGCTACCTCTCCGGCTCGGGCTGGAAGGAGTACCAGCAGTCGGGCGCGGTCTGCGGGATCGAGCTCCCCACGGGGCTGAAGGAGTCCCAAAAACTCCCCGAGCCGATCTTCACCCCCGCGACCAAAGCGGAGATCGGCGAGCACGACGAGAACATCGACTTCGACCGCGCCGCCGAGCTGGTCGGGTCTGCGCCGTTGATGGAGGAGCTGCGCCGGGTCTCGGTCGAGCTCTACACCCACGCAGCCGACCACGCCGCCGAGCGCGGCATCATCGTCGCCGACACCAAGTTCGAGCTCGGCTCCTCGCCCGGCGCCGAGATCGTGCTCGCCGACGAGGTCCTCACCCCCGACTCCTCGCGCTTCTGGCCGGCCGACGACTATGAGCCGGGCCGCTCCCAGGCCTCGTTCGACAAGCAGTACGTCCGCGACTACCTCGACGAGATCGGCTGGGACCACTCCCCGCCGGCGCCCGAGCTCCCCGACGAGGTCGTCCAGAACACCCGCGCCAAGTACATCGAGGCCTACGAGCGGATCACCGAGCGGAGCTTCGGGTGAGGCTCGGGGCGCTCGCTACGCTGATCGGGTGAAGGCCAAGGTCCTGATTCGCCCCAAGGAGGGCATCCTCGACCCGCAGGGAAAGGCGGTCGAGGGGGCGCTGCCGAAGCTCGGCTTCAAGGGTGTCTCGGAGGTAAGGGTCGGCCGGCTGGTCGAGCTCGAGACCGAGGACCCCGACGCCCTCCCCGAGCTGTGCGAGAAGCTGCTTTCGAACCCGTTGATCGAGGACTTCGAGATAGTCAAAGAATGAATTGGGGGGTTGTTCAGTTCCCGGGCTCCTGTGACGAGCGCGACGCGCTTGCAGCTGCCGAAAGGACTGGAGAAGCGCGATTGGTCTGGCACGAGGAGACCGACCTCTCCGGGCTCGACGCGATCGTCGTCCCGGGCGGCTTCTCCTACGGCGACTACCTGCGCGCGGGCGCGATCGCGCGCTTTGCTCCTGCGATGGAGGCGGTCGCGGAGTTCGCCGAGCGGGGAGGTCCCGTGCTCGGGATCTGCAACGGCTTCCAGGTCCTCTGCGAGTCGGGCCTCCTGCCCGGGGCCCTGCTCGACAACGAAAAGCTTCGCTTCGTCTTCCGCCAGGTCGAGCTGCGGGTCGAGTCGACCGACTCGGTCTTTCTGCGCGGGGTCGAGCCGGGCCAGGCGCTCTCGATCCCGGTCAAGCACATGAGCGGCCGCTACCACGCGCCCGAGGGAGTGCTCGACGAGCTCGAGGCGAACGGCCAGGTCGCGCTCCGTTACGCGCCCGGGCAGACCCCGAACGGCTCGGCGCGCGACATCGCCGGGGTCTCGAACGAGGCCGGCAACGTGCTCGGGCTCATGCCCCACCCCGAGCACGCCGTCGACCCGCTCACCGGCTCCACCGACGGGCTTCTTCTCTTCAAAGCACTCGCCGAGGGCGTCACGGTATGAGCGTGGCCGAGCGCCCCGTCCACCGCGAGCTCGGGCTCACCGACTCCGAGTACGAGCTGATCACCGAGAAGCTCGGTCGCGAG
This sequence comes from uncultured Solirubrobacterales bacterium, assembly GCA_963800705.1. Classification (GTDB taxonomy): domain Bacteria; phylum Actinomycetota; class Thermoleophilia; order Solirubrobacterales; family 70-9; genus CAWDBV01. Next base: position 209,171 of record CAWDBV010000007.1, on the reverse strand, counting down.
CCGAACCATCTCGAGCTGGCGATGTTCTCGCTGCTCTGGTCCGAGCACTGCGCCTACAAGCACTCGCGCAAGCTGCTCGCGAAGCTGCCGACCGAAGGCGACCGCGTGGTGATGGGACCCGGCGAGAACGCCGGCGCGGTATCGATCGGCGACGAGCACGCGGTCGCCTTCAAGGTCGAGTCCCACAACCACCCAAGCGCGGTCGAGCCCTTCCAGGGGGCCGCGACCGGGGTCGGCGGGATCCTCCGCGACGTGTTCGCGATCGGCGCCCGGCCGATCGCGGTGCTCGACTCGCTGCGCTTCGGCGAGCTCAGTGGCCCCAATGCCTCGGAGCGTTCGCGGTTCCTGCTCGAGGGCGCGGTGGCGGGAATCGGCGCCTACGGGAACTCGATCGGCGTGCCGAACGTCGGCGGCGAGATCTACTTCGAGGCGCCCTACGAGCACAACTGCCTGATCAACGCGATGTGCGCGGGGCTGGCGCGCACCGACTCGATGATCCGCTCGGCCGCAGCGGGGCCGGGCAACCTACTGGTCCTGATCGGCGCCGCGACCGGGCGCGACGGGATCGGCGGCGCCTCGGTGCTCGCCTCGGCCGAGCTCGAGGCCGGCGACGACGGCAAGCGACCCACGGTCCAGATCGGCGACCCGTTCGAGGAGTCGAAGCTGCTCGAGTGCTGCCTCGAGCTGCTCGACCGCGAGCTGCTGGTCGCGCTCCAGGACCTCGGCGCCGCCGGGCTCACCTCCTCCGCGGGCGAGATGGCCTCGAAGGGCGGAGTCGGGATCGAGATCGACGTCGAGCGGGTGCCGCTCCGCGAGCCGGGAATGGAGCCGTTCGAGGTGATGATCTCCGAGTCTCAGGAGCGGATGCTCGCTGTGATCGAGCCCTCGAAGCTCGATGCCGTGCTCGAGCTCTGCGAACGCTGGCAGGCCGAAGCGGCGGCGATCGGCGAGGTGACCGGCGACGAAGCTATGCGGATCCTGGCGGGCAACGAGACGGTCGGCGAGGTCCCGGTCTCGGTGCTCGTCGACGAGTGCCCGCTCTACGACCTCGAGCCGCAGGAACCCGACGGCTGGATGTACGGGAACGACTCCGAGCTCGACGGTTCCGAGTCCGCCGATCAGACGCTGCTGGCGCTGCTCGGCTCGCCGAACATCGCCTCGAAGCGGTGGGCGTTCGAGCAGTACGACGCGGTCGTGGGCTCGCGGACCGTGCGCCGCCCCGAGCAGGCCGACGCCGCGGTATTGCTCGTCCCCGAGGCCGGCAACGCGATCGCGATCTCGATCGACGGCAACGGGCGCCGCGTCGCCTGCGACCCCTACCGGGGCGCGATCGAGGCCGTGCTCGAGTGCGCATCCAACCTCGCCTGCGTCGGCGCCGAGCCGCTCGGGCTCACCAACTGCCTCAACTTCGGCAACCCCGAGAAGCCGGCCGTCGCCTGGCAGCTGACCCGCGCGGTCGAGGGCCTCGCCGACGCCTGCGAAGCGCTCGGGGTGCCGGTCGTCGGCGGCAACGTCTCGCTCTACAACGAGACCGCCGAGGGCCCGATCTACCCGACCCCGGTCGTCGGCATGGTCGGCGAGCTTCCAGATGCCGCCGCGGTGCCCGGGATGGCGCTCGCCGAGGGCGACGCGATTGCGCTCGTCGGGCCGTTCGCCCCGACCGGGCACGGCTCCGAGCTCGCGAAACTGAGCGGCGAGCTCGGGCCCGGGCTGCCCGAAGCCGACATCGCCGCGGTCGCTGCCACGCAGGCGCTGGTTCGCGATGCGGTCCGGGCCGGAGATCTGAGCTGCGCCCACGACGTCAGCGACGGCGGCCTCGCCTGCGCGCTCGCCGAGGCCGCGATCGCCGGGGGTGTCGGCTTCAGCGTCGACCTCGCGCCGCTGATCGGCGGCGAGACCTACCCGCTTCGGGCGCTGTTCGGGGAGGCCCCAGGCGGATTCGTGGTCACCGGCAATCGCGCCGCGCTCGAGGGGCTCGCTGACGGCGTCCGGGTGCTGCTGCTCGGCGAGGCCGGCGGCTCGCGTATCGAGATCGCCGCCGGCGAGGACTCGCTCAGCCTCGAGCTCACCGAGGCCGAGCGCGCCTGGCGCTCGCTGCCCGAGCGACTCTGAGGCTCAGGCCGGGGCCGCGTCGCCGCTCGGCTGCACGACGAGCCAGAGTCCGCCGAACTCCTCGACGTTGTGGCAGAGGACCTCGCCCGGGCCCTCGTGCGCGTAGAAGTAGAGCGGGTGGTCGTTGTAGGTCACCTGCGTCGTCCCGTCGCGGCGCTTGGTCGTGCCGAGCTTCGCGGCGTCAGCGCCCGCGGCGGCCTGCGGCTGGCCCTGGGTGAGCACCGGCGGCCAGGCCTCGGCGCAGGCGCCGTAGCAGTCGGGCTTGTCCGAGGTCTCCTTGTCGAACAGGTAGATCGCCTGGTCCTTTGAGTCGAAGAGCATCTTCCCGAACTCCGAGTCTGAGACCTTGATCTGCGCCCCGGGCCCGCCGGCCGCGGCGTCGGTGTCCGTTTCCGCCCCGCTTGGAGTCGTCGCAGCGGCGGTCGTGGTCGCGCTCGACGCGCCCTCCGAGCCCTCGTCCTCGTCGTCACCTCCGCATCCGGCGACTCCGATCAACGCAAGCGTGGCGGCAAGGGCAAGGCTTCGGGTGATCATCGCTCCTCCTTGTTCGGGTACGAGAAGCCTCGCCGATCCACTTTAAGCCGGCGTCAAGGGCGTTTTTTGCCTGGCGCGGACCGGTCGCATTGGTACCCTGCCGGGGCAGGCGGCTCGCCTGTGCTTCACCTTTTGTCCCTGACGAAGGTCCTGACCAAGAGAAGGCTCTCCAACTTGAGCGAGCAGCCGATTCCCGATCGCGATGGCCCGCGCGACGAATGCGGGGTGTTTGGCGTATACGCACCCGGCCGAGAGGTCGCCCGCTTCGCCTACTTCGGCCTCTACGCGCTCCAGCACCGGGGCCAGGAATCGGCAGGGATCGCGACCTGCGAGGGCGGTCACATCACGACGCTTCGAGAGCTCGGCCTCGTCTCGCAGGTCTTCGACGAGGAGAAGCTGAGCGCACTGTCAGGCGACATGGCGATCGGCCACGTCCGCTACTCGACCACCGGAGGAGGCGCGTGGGAGAACGCGCAGCCGGTCTGGCGCGACGACGGGCGCGAGCTGGCGCTCGCCCACAATGGCAACCTCACCAACGCCGTCGAGCTCGCTGCGGAGCTCCGCGAGAAGGGCCTCGAGCTCCGCGGCACCTCCGACTCGGAGATCATCGCCGCGCTGCTCTCCAGCCACCGGGATGAGAACGGCAGCTACATCGAGGACGCGGTCAGCGCCGTGATGCCGCGGCTCGAGGGCGCCTTCTCGACCGTGGTGATGACCAAGCACGCGATCGTCGCCTTCCGGGACCCGCACGGGGTTCGCCCGCTCGCTCTCGGCAAGCTCGACGAGCACTTCGCGGTCGCCTCGGAGAGCTGCGCCTTCGACATCATCGGCGCGACGATGATCCGCGAGGTCCGGCCTGGCGAGATGGTCTCGCTGACCGAGGGCGGGCTGGAGATGAAGCAGATCGTCGAGTCCGAGAACCCGGCGATGTGCGTCTTCGAGCAGATCTACTTCGCCCGCCCCGACTCGCGGCTCGAGAACCGCGTCGTGCAGCAGGTCCGCGGGCGGATGGGCGAGAACCTCGCCCGCGAGGCGCCGGTCGACGCCGACCTTGTGATCTCGGTCCCCGACTCCGGCAACCCGGCGGCGAACGGCTTCGCGCGGGCATCCGGCATTCCCCAGGACGACGGGCTGATCAAGAACCGCTACGTCGCCCGGACCTTCATCCAGCCGGGGCAGGAGCTGCGCAAGCGCGGTCTGCGGATGAAGTTCAACCCGCTGCCGGAGATCGTCGGCGGCCAGCGCGTCGTCGTCGTCGACGACTCGATCGTGCGCGGCAACACGACCCAGCAGATCGTCGGCATGCTCCGCGACGCGGGCGCGAAGGAGGTCCACCTGCGGATCTCTTCGCCGGCGATCCGCCACCCCTGCCACTACGGCATCGACATGTCGACCCGCGAGGAGATGATCGCCCACGGCCGCGACAACGAAGAGATCGCGCGCGAGCTCGGCGCGGACTCGCTCGCCTATCTGTCGATGGAGGGCGTCTACGAGGCAATCGGGACCCCGGCCGACAAGCACTGCGACGCGTGCTTCACCGGCGACTACCCGCTCGGCGATCCCGAGGGCGCGAACGGCAAGTTTGCGCTCGAAGAGCTGCCGACCGTCCCCGCGGGCTCAACCCCTCGCTGAGTTGAGCGCCTTCCGGATCGCCGTGCTCGCCTCGGGCACCGGCACCAACCTGCAGGCGATCCTCGACCGGCTGCACGCCGAGGACGACTTCGAGGTCGTCGGCGTCGCCTCCGACAAGCCCGGCGCGAAGGCGCTCGAGCGCGCCGAGCAAGCCGGGGTCGAAACCGGTGTCTTCGCCGGCGAGGCCTACGGCGACCGGGGCGGGCGCGACGAAGCCGTCGCCGCTTGGCTCGAGCAGCGCAGCCCCGACGTGATCGTGCTCGCCGGCTACATGCAGCTGCTCTCGCCCGGGTTCGTGGACCGCTTCCGCGGGCGGCTGATCAACGTGCACCCGGCGCTGCTGCCCGCGTTTCCCGGACTCGACGCGATCGGGCAGGCACTCGAGGCCGGCGTCGCGGTCACCGGGGTCACGGTCCACTTCGTCGACGAGGGCGTCGACTCCGGCCCGATCCTCCTGCAGCAGGCTGTCGAGGTTCCATACACTCGCGACCGAGGGGAGCTCGAGGCCGAGATCCACAAGGTTGAGCACGAGGTGCTCCCGGAGGCGATCAGGCTGCTGGCCGCCGGACGGGTTCGTCTCGACCCCGACAACCCACGACTCGTACTGAGGTCCTGATGAGCGCAGAGCCACGCGAAACCGAGGCGGCCCCCGAGCCGCCCGGAGAGGCGCTCGAGGTGCGCCGCGCGCTGATCTCGGTCTCCGACAAGACCGGGATCGCGGACTTCGCGGCCGGGCTCGCGAAGCTCGGGGTCGAGATCGTCTCGACCGGGGGAACCGAGGCCGCGCTGCGCGAGGCCGGGGTTGAGGTGAGCTCTGTCGAGGAGCTGACCGGGTTCCCCGAGATGCTCGACGGGCGGGTGAAGACGCTCCACCCGAACCTGCACGCCGCGCTGCTGGCCAACCGCGAGCTCGCCGAGCACGCCGAGGCGCTTCGCGAGCGAGGCATCGAGCCGATCGACCTCGTCTGCGTGAACCTCTACCCGTTCGAGCGCACCGCCGCCCGTCGTGGGGTCTCCGACGCCGAAGTGATCGAGAACATCGACATCGGCGGGCCGACGATGATCCGGGCCGCGGCAAAGAACCACGCAGGGGTCGCGGTCGTGGTGCGGCCCGAGAGCTACGACGCGGTGCTCGCCGAGATGGAGGAGTCGAGGGGTGAGATCTCGCCGACCACCCGCCACTGGCTCGCCAACGAGGCCTTCGCGCTCATCGCCCGCTACGACGCCGCGATCAGCAGCTGGTTCGCCGGCCGCTACGAGGCGTTCCCCACCCACCTGGTCAGCTCTTACGAGAAGCTGCTCGACCTCTCCTACGGCGAGAACCCGCACCAGCGCGCCGCGCTCTACGCCGACGCCGGCGCCCGCTCGCACGTGCTCTCGCGAATCTCGAAGCTGCACGGCAAGGCGCTCTCGTTCAACAACGTCCTCGACCTCGACTCGGCGCGGGGGCTGCTCGGCGACATCGACGGGCCGGCGTGCGTGATCGTCAAGCACAACAACCCGTGCGGGGCCGCCGCAGCGGGCTCGGCCGCCGATGCGTACGAGCGCGCCTTCGCGTGCGATCCGATGTCCGCGTTCGGCGGCGTGATCGTCTTCAACCAGCCCGTCGACGAGGCGCTCGCCGAGCGGCTGGGCGAGCAGTTCATCGAGGTGCTGCTGGCGCCGGGTTACGAACCGGGCGCTCTCGACGTGCTGCAGCGCAAGGAGGCAATCCGGATCCTCGAGGACCAGGAGCGCCGCGACCCGCAAGCCGAGCTCGACATCAAGCGGGTCCGGGGCGGGATCCTGGTCCAGGACCCCGACGGCTCGCCGGAGCCGCGCGAGATGATGGAGGTGATGACGAAGACCGAGCCGACCGACCGCCAGTGGTCGGATCTGCTCTTCGCCTGGCGGGTCGTTCGGCGGGTGCGCTCGAACGCGATCGTGCTCGCCTCCGAAGCGGCGACGATCGGGATCGGCGCCGGCCAGATGAGCCGCGTCGACTCGGTGCGGCTGGCGGTCGAGAAGTGCCGAGAAGCGCGCGACGACGCCGACGCGGTCCTCGAGGACTCGGCGGTCGCCTCCGACGCCTTCTTCCCGTTTGCCGACGGTCCGCAGGCAGCGATCGACGCCGGCGCGAAGGCGGTCATCCAGCCCGGCGGCTCAAAGCGCGACGCCGAGGTGATCGAGGCCTGCGATGCCGCCGGCATCGCGATGGTGTTCACGAAACACCGCCACTTCCGCCACTAAGCCAACCAGTCCCTGCTCCTCCGCAGGAGTGCTTTGTGAGGCCAGTCACTCGGTGACCCGGGGCACAGAACTGCGTAGCCCGGGGTGATCTGATGGCTCTCGTATGGAGGAGAGCACCACCGACGTGAAAAGTTGCTCGGCGGCCGGGTCCTGGCTACCAAGGCCGCATGAGCAGACGGGGGAAGCCCCGAGAGAGCAAGCGAGGGCGGTGACGCCGGCAGGGACGGCAGGGGTCACAGCCACGGTCGAGAACCGCGGCTCGATAGTCGCCGCCCTCGCCGCTCTCGGGGCATGCATCGCGGCCTACCTCGCGCTGACGCTGGCGGCCGGCCCCTCTTCCTCCAACACGACTTCCGGTGCCCGGGATGGGTCCAGCGCGGCAGGGGTAGTGCGGCAGGGCGACAGGAAAGGCAGCGCCGCAGCGGCGGCCGAGACCCGGGACCGGGGGGTCTCGGTCCGCCGCGGCGCTACATTCAAGAAGTGATGAGGGAGGCTCATACTTCCGCCGCCGCAGGCGGCCGCAGGGTTGAGGCTGGTTTGGCGCTGGGAGGCCTACTGCTCTCGGCGCTGCTGGCGCTTGCGTTCGCGAGCGCGATCCATGCACCGCCCCCCGGTTTGGACGCCGGCGAGCGGTCGCGCGCGGCCGCTGACTACGGCTCGCTGCCGCTCAGCTTCGAGGCAAACAACGGCCGCACCGACCGGCGGGCCGACTTCATTAGCCGCGGCAGCGGCTACAGCCTCTTTCTGACAGGGGAGGGAGCGGTGCTCGATCTCGAGACCCCCGACGGGGGCGCGCACGTGCTGCGCATGGGCCTCGCGGGGGCCGACCGGTCGGCGCCGGTGGCCGGAATCGACCGCCTCCCGGGTGAGGTCAACAGCCTCGTCGGCGACGACCCCTCGAACTGGAAGACCGGGATCCCGGCCTACGAGCGGGTCCGCTACAGCGGCGTCTATCCGGGGGTCGACGTCGACTGGTACGGGCGCCAGGGCCAGCTCGAATACGACTTCCGTCTCGCGCCGGGGGCCGATGCGAACCGGATCCGGATGCGGATCGAGGGAGCCGACTCGCTGCGCCTGGCGGCGAACGGCGACCTGCTGGTCGGGGCATCGAGCCGCACAGTGCGGCAGCGTGCTCCGGTCGCCTTCCAGCGGATCGGCGGGGAGCGGCATGGCGTCGAGGCGGCTTTCGAGATCGATGGCAGGACGGTCTCGTTCCGCCTCGGCGCATACGACCGCACCGAGCCGCTGGTCATCGATCCGCAGGTGCTCGGCTACTCGACTTTTCTCGGCGGCACACTCGGCGACACGATCCACGACATCGAGGTCGACCCGGCGACTCGCGCCGCCTACGTAGGCGGCTGGACCCACGCGACGGATTTCCCGACGACGACGGGGGCATACGACGAGACCGATCCGGCTGCCGGCCAGACCGTCGTTGTCAGCAAGTTGAACCCGGGCGGCACCGATCTCGAGTACTCGACCTACTTCGGCGGAACCGACGGCAACGACACCGCCGAGAATCTCGATCTCGACACCAGCACAGGTGAGCTCGCGGTCACTGGGCAGACGACCTCGACCGACTTCCCCACGACCTCCGGCGCGTTCGATGAGAGCTACAACACGAACGTCGACGCCTACGCGACGATCCTCGACCCCGCCGGCGGCGGAACTGGCGACCTCGTTTACTCGACCTACCTCGGCGGCACCGCCGGCGACAGCGGCCTGGACGTCCAGTTCGACTCCGGCGGGCTCGTGGTCGCCGGGTACGCGATCTCGGCCGACTTCCCAACCACCGACGGGGTGCCCGGCACGGAGCTTCCCGCATACGACACCACCTTCAACGGAGGCAGCGACGTCTTCGTCACCCGGCTTGATCCGGCGGGCGCCGGCGCGGCTGACCTCAACTACTCGACCTACGTCGGGGGCGGCGGCCTGGATCAGGCGCAGGCGATAGAGGGCGACGCAGCCGGCGACATCTACCTCACCGGCGCCGCTGCCGCCAGCCCCGGGAGCGAGTACCCAACGTTCGAGGCGACCGACACCTTCGACTTCGTCCACGGCAACGTCGGCAGCACGGGACCTCAGGATGGCTTCCTCAGCAAGCTCGACCCCGCCGCGGGCACGGGCGGCCTCGTCTACTCGGGATTCATCGGCGGGATCGGCAACGACGAACTCGCCACCGACCTGGCCGTCGACGCCGGCGGTCGGGCCTATGTCACGGGCCGCACCAACAGCGCCAACTTCAACGTCAGCTCGGGCGCCTACGACACGACGCTCGATGGCGGATACGACGCCTTCCTGCAGGTGATTAACGCAGCTGGGAACACGCGCGCCTACTCGACCTTCTTCGGCGGCAACTCGACCGACTTCGGGACCGGGCTTGCCGTGGACGGTGCCGGCGACGCCTACCTCACCGGCCTCACATTCTCCACCGACCTGCCCGCCGCTGCCGGGTTCGATCCCGGCTACAGCGGTGGCCAGGATGGCTACCTCGCCAAGCTTCGCCCCGCCGCGGACGGGGCGGCCGATTTCCTCGTTGGGACCTACCTCGGGGGGACGGGCTCGGACTTTACGGACGGTGTGGCCCTCGATCCCTCCGGCAACGCCTACGTCACCGGCTCCACCGCCTCCAGTGACTTCCCGACCTCGCCCGGCGCCTACGACAGTACCCACGGGGGCGGTGGCCTCAACGACGGCTTCATCACGAAGCTCGCCCCGGCGCCCGCGCCTGCACCATCTCCGCCTCCCGCCGCTGCTGCTGCCGCGGCCCCGGCGCCCATCTTCGCCAGCGGCGTGATCGCCGAGCCGGCGGGCGGCACGGTCCTCGTCCAGGTTCCGGGCAGCGGCGGATTCGTGCCGCTCGAGCAGATCCGCGTGATACCGGTCGGCTCGATCGTCGACGCTCGCAACGGGTTCGTGAAGATCACCGCCCAGCAGTGCGACGGGGCGATTGAGTCAGCGACCTTCTGGGACGGCCTCTTCCAGGTCAACCAGGGCGGCAGCGTCGGCTGCCTGCTGGAGGCGAAGCTGGTCGAGCCGCTCAAATGCACGGGCGGGAACCGGAAGGCCAAGAAGCCCAAGCGCGCAACCTCGGCCTCAGCCGGTCCGCTCGCCCGCGCATCGGCCTCGAGCACCCGCCAGTTGTGGGGCAAGGGCAACGGTCGCTTCAAGACGACGGGATTCCGCGGCTCGGCGACGGTGCGCGGCACCGAGTGGCTCACCCTCGACCGCTGCAAGGGCAGGCTCCGCTCGACCACCTTCCGTCTCGTAGAAGGCCGCCTCGCGATCGATGATTTCGGCATCAAGGGAGCGGTCAACACGCTCCTGCGGCGCGGCAAGTACGTCGCCAAATAGCAGTGCGCCCTCCCGGACTCGAACCGGGTCTCGCAGATTAAAAGTCTGCACGTCTAACCCGTTGACTTAAGGGCGCCCGCGAATCGTAGAGGCGGTCGGGGCGCCGACCCGGTGCCGCGCGGGCGCCTGATACTCACCGAGCCGGCGAGGGTATGAAGCCGCGCAGATGCCGCTCGTCCTCGGCAGCACAGCCCGACCCTCGCCGGCTCGATCAGTCCCCTTGGCTAGCCCGTTTCGATCGCGGCGGGGGCCGGGTGCCCGTCGCCGCTGAAGACGCGGGTGCGGGCGGGGCGCGCGTAGACCGTTTGGCCTTCGGAGAGCTGGAGGCGGTCGATCTCGTCGCGGGTCAGCTGCACCGAGAAGTGCTCGCCGTCGGTGAGCGTCAGCTCGACCCGGACCTCGAAGCCCAGATGGACGACGCGATCCACCGTCGCCTCGATCGTCTGCCCGTTGGGCTGGTGGAGAACCTCGACGTCGTGCGGCCGGACCCACGCGTCGCCGAGCTGGTGGGCGGGGCCGACGAAGCCCATCACGAACTCGGTCGCCGGGTGCTCGTAGATCTGCTTGGGGTCGCCGGTCTGCTCGATGCGGCCGTCGCTCATCACGACGATCTGCTCGGCGACGTCCATCGCCTCCTCCTGGTCGTGGGTGACGAAGATCGTCGTCACATGGACCTCGTCGTGGAGGCGGCGCAGCCAGATGCGGAGCTCCTTGCGAACCCGCGCGTCGAGGGCGCCGAACGGCTCGTCGAGCAGCAGCACGCGCGGCTCGACCGCGAGCGCCCGCGCGAGTGCCATGCGCTGGCGCTGGCCGCCGGAGAGCTGGTTCGGGAAGCGTTTCTCGAACCCCCGCAGGTGGACGAGCGCGATCAGCTCATCGACGCGGTCGCGGATCTCGGCGTCGGAGCGGCCGCGGATCTTGAGGCCGAAGGCGACGTTGTCGAACACCGTCATGTGCTTGAAGGCGGCGTAGTGCTGGAACACGAAGCCGACGTTGCGGTCCTGGACCGAGACCTTGGTGGCGTCCTGGCCGGAGATCAGCACCCTTCCGGTGTCGGGCTTCTCGAGCCCGGCGATCACGCGGAGCAGGGTCGACTTTCCGCTACCCGACGGCCCGAGCAGCGCGGTGAGACCGCCGTCGGGAACGTCCACGGATACCTCATCGAGAGCGACGAAGTCGCCAAAGCGCTTGGTCACGTTTTCAACAGCAATTGCCATTTTCAGGCCTCCTTTGAGGGGACGAGATGGGTGCCTTCGTCGATCTCGGGGTTGCGCCGCAGCGCGTTCATCGAGAAGAGGACGACGAGGGCGAGGATCGCGAGCACGATCGCGGCGGCGTAGGCGCCGGCAAGGTTGAAGTTGGTGAACTCGTTCTCGACGAAGAGCGGCAGCGTCTCGGTCTGCCCGGAGATCTTTCCGGACACCACGCTGACGGCACCGAACTCTCCGAGCGCCCGCGCGGTCGCCAGCACGACGCCGTAGACGACGCCCCAGCGGATCGCCGGAAGCGTCACCCGCCAGAAGGTCTGCCAGCGAGACGCCCCGAGAGTCTCCGCGGCCTGCTCCTGGTCGGTGCCGATCTCCTGCAGCACGGGCATCACCTCGCGGACCACGAACGGCAGCGAGACGAAGATCGTCGCCAGCACCATGCCCGGGAGCGAGAAGATGACCTGGATCCCGGCGTCCTCGAGCCAGCCGCCGAACCAGCCGTCCTGTCCGTAGACGAGGATCAGCGCGAGGCCGATCACGACGGGGGAGATCGCGAACGGCAAGTCGATGACCGAGTTCATGATCGCCTTGCCGCGGAACTGGTGGCGGACAAGAACCAGCGCGGTCATGATCCCGAAGACCGTGTTGAGCGGCACCGCGATTCCGACGCAGACGATCGTGAGCCAGAAGGCGTGCAGCCCGTCGGCGCTCGTGATTGCCTCGAGCGGCGGCCCGATGCCGTCCTCGAAGGTCTTGAAGAAGATGATCACCACGGGCACGATCAGCAGCGCGGCGAGATAGAAGATCGCGATTCCGCGGAGGCCGTACCTGGAGAGGCGGCTAGGCTCGCTCATGGCGGCTCCTCCAGCGGCCGAAGAGGTTGAGCGCGAACAGCATCGCGACCGAGATCGCGAGCAGCAGCACCGAGACCGCCGCAGCCGCGGTCGTGTTGTCGCTCTCGATCCGCCCGAAGATGTAGACGGAGGCGACCTGCGTGTCGAAAGGGATGTTGCCTGTCAGCAGGACCAGCGATCCGAACTCGCCGATCGCGCGCGCGAAGGCGAGCGCGCAGCCGGCGATCATGGCCGGGGCGAGGTTGGGCAGCAGGATGCTGCGGAAGATGCGCCTGTTGGGGGCCCCGAGCGAGGCCGCGGCCTCCTCCATCTCCTGATCGAGCTCGAGCAGCACCGGCTGCACGGCGCGGACGACGAACGGGAGCGTGACGAAGAGGAGCGCGAAGATCACAGCGACCTTCGTGTAGGCGACGGAGATCCCGATCGGGCTGTCCTCGCCGTAGAGCGCGAGCAGCGTCAGCCCGGCGACGATCGTCGGCAGCGCGAACGGCAGGTCGATGAGCGAGTTCATGAACCGCTTGCCCGGGAAGTGGTCGCGGACCAGCACCCAGGCGATCAGCGTGCCCATCACCGCGTTGATGACGACGATGATCAGCGACGAGATCACCGTCAGTCTGATCGCGGCCCAGGCCTCGGGCTCGGTGATCGCGGTCCAGAAGGCGCTGAAGCCGTCCTCGGTGGAGCGGAGGACGACGGCGGCGAGCGGAATCATCACGATCACCGTGATCCAGGTCATCGCGACGCCGCGGGTGAGCGCCTCACCGCCGAAGGGGGCCTGAAAGCCCGCCTTCGGCGGTGTGGCTACGGCTGTGTCAGCCGGTGGCGGCATTCAGACGCTGGCCCGACTACTCCGTCGGATTCCCCAGCTCGCGCTGGAGCTCGAACACCTTGCCGTTCTGGTCGTCGAAGAACTCGTCGGCGACCGTCGTCCAGCCACCGAACTCGTCGATCGTGAACAGCCCCGCGGGCTGCGGGAACTCGGCCTGGAACTGCTTCAGGACGGCCGGGTCGACGGGCCGGTAGTAGTTCTCGGCGAACAGCGTCTGCCCCTCCGCCGACTTGGCGAAGTCGAGCAGCTTCTGCGCCGCGGGATCGGCTTCGGTCGTGACCGCCGCCGGGTTCTCGATCAGGATCGTGTCGTCGGGAATCACCATCTCGAGCTCGACGCCCTCCTTCTGAGCCTGGAGGGCCTCGTTCTCGTAGCCGATCAGCACGTCGCCCTTGCCGCTTTGGAACGTCGTCAGCGAATCGCGGGCGCTGTCGTCCTGTACGGAGGTGTTCTCGAGGATCTGCTTGACGAAGTCAAGCGCCTGCTCGGGGGTCTTCCCGGCAGCGATCTGCGACCCGTAGGCGGCCATGATGTTCCAGCGGGCTCCGCCGGAGGTGGCCGGGTTCGGCGCGATGATCTCGACGTCCTTGGTGATCAGGTCATCCCAGGTCTTGATGCCCTCGGGATTCCCGGGACGGGTCATGAAGACGACCACCGAGTTGGTGACGTTGCCCTTGTACGTGTCGGCGTTCCAATCCGCGGCGACGTCGCCCGAATCAACGAGGCGCTGCATGTCGGGCTCGATCGAGAACGAGACGTAGTCGGCCGGCTGGCCGGACTCGACCGCGCGGCTCTGGTCTCCGGATGCGCCGAACGAGGTGCTCACATCCGCGCCCTCGCCATCGGGCGTTTCCTTGAAAGCGGGAATCAGGCCCTCTTCGTATGCCTGCTGCGGGGTCGAGTAGGCGACCAGATCGACCGATCCGCCACCACCCCCACCGCTGCCGCTGTCGTCATCGCTGCCGCAGGCGGCGATCCCGAGCGTCGCTGCAAGCGCGAGGCCCGCGACCCCCATCTTGGCCGCGAATGCGCGCGGTCGCCTTTTCGGCTTTTCGTTACTCATCAGCTTGTTGTCCCTTCCGGTTATTGTTGACTGACTTACTCTGGATTGGACGAGGCGCGGCACTCTAGCAAAGCCGATAGAGAAAGTCAGGAAGGCAAAAACGGGTACGCAGAGCGGGTGCGAGCGCTGTTCGTCATCTACCTGGTGATGGTCTTCGCGGTGATCGCCTTCTACTTCGTGGTCGGGATCACGCACGGATGAAGCGCTTCCTGCGCGAGAACGCGCTCGGCCTCGTCTTCGGCGGCCTCTTCCTGGCCGCGGTCAGCGGGCAGGCGATCGCCGGCCACTACGTCGAGAACCACGACCTCGCCGAGCACGGCGAGGAGCCGGTTTCGTTCGGCGCCTACATCACCTCCTCGGCCTTCGGGCAGGCGGTGATGGAGAACTGGCAGTCGGAATACCTGCAGTTCATGCTCTTCATGTTCGCCACCGTTTGGCTGCTGCAGCGCGGCTCGCCGGAATCCAAGCCACTACGCAAGGCCGGCGGCGAGTCCGACCGCGAGCAGAAGATCGGACCGCACGCCGCTAAAAATTCACCCGCCTGGGCGAGGGTCGGAGACTGGAGGACGGCGGTCTATTCGAACTCACTGCTGCTCGTCATGTCCGCGATCTTCCTCGGCTCATGGGTGGCGCAGTCGCTCACCGGCTGGAACGTTTACAACGACGAGCAGGCAGCGCACGGCGAGCAGACGATCTCTTGGCTCTCCTATTGGGGCAGCGCCGAGTTCTGGGAGCAGACGCTGCAGAACTGGCAGTCGGAGTTCCTCGCCGTCGGTTCGTTCGCGGTCTTCGCGATCTTCCTCCGCCAGCGCGGCTCGCCGGAGTCGAAGCCGGTCGGCGCCCCCCACGACTCAACAGGCGTCCAGGGCTAGCCCGCGGCGCGCGAGCCGCTGCGGGCAAAGCGCCCGCGCCGGACGCCGCGGTTGCGCGGCAGCGGGGCCTCGAGCTTTCGCCGCTGCTCGGCGCCCAGGTAGGCGCGGCCCTCGTAGAGGCGCTCGTAGCGGCCGACGAGCTCGGGACGCTTGGCCCGCAGCCACTCCATGAACACCTCTTTCACCCCCGGGCGCAGGTGCAGCGAGATGCCGCCGATGAAGGTCGCCCCGGCCTCGTCGGCGAGCGCGACGATCTCCTCGACCTGGGCGGGATCGTCGTTGATCCCCGGCATCAGCGGCGCGATCAGCACCCCGGAGGGGATGCCGGCGTCGTTGAGCTCGGCCATCGCCTCGAGCCGCTTGCGCGGGTGCGGCGTGTGCGGCTCGGTCTCGCGCCATGCCTTCTCGTCGATCGTCGGGACCGAGAAGTTGACGCTGATCTCCGAGGCATTTTTGAGCCGCTTGAATTGGTCGAGATCGCGGAGGACGAGCGGCGAGCGGGTGAGGACCGAAGCCGGAGTGCGGGTGTCGGCGAGTGCGTCGAGCATCGGCGGCATCAACCGGTACTTGCTCTCCACCCACTGGTAGGGGTCCGTGTTGGTTCCGAATGCAACCGACTCGCGCCCCCAGCTCGGCCGGGAGAGCTCGGCGCGCAGCAGCTCGGGGACGTTGACCTTTACGACGATCTCCTTGCCGAAGTCGCGGCCGGCGTTGAAGTCGAGGTAGGTGTGGGTGGGGCGGGCGAAGCATTGGACGCAGGCATGCGAGCAGCCCCGGTAGGGATTGACCGTCCAGCTGAACGGCAGCCGGTTACCGGGGACGTGGTTGAGCGCCGACTTCGCGTGCACCTCGTGGAAGCGGACGCCGAGCGCCTCGGGGGCGTCGAATGTGCGGATCATCCCCGGTCCCTCCATCCCGGGAAGCTGAATCTGCTCGTTCTGGTCGGCTTTGAGGTCGTCCCAGCGCACGAACGTATGTTCGCACAACCGGCGGATCGCCCCGCGTGGTTTTCGGGCGTTGGTGGGCGATACTGCGCCGATCAGCGAGGAGAACGCCGCGCAGACCCTGCACCCCGCCGAGCACCGCGCCTACCGCGAGCTCCACCTCGCCGCGCGACAGCTGCTCAGCCGCTGGCGGCGGCTCGCCGCCGCTCTCGCCGATACCGACGTCGGGCCGGCGCTCGAGAACGGATCGCTGCGCGTGCGCGAGATGCTCGGGGCGCTCGAGCAGCAGACGGCGCGCTACGGGCTCTACGGCAGGCCGGCGGCGCAGGGGATCGGCGCCCGGGTCGGCGGGGCGAGGGCGGCCGTTGTCGACCGCTCGGTCGACAGCGGGATGGCGGCGCGGCTCGCGGTGCTCGACATCGAGCACGTCACCACGCTGCTCGGCCACCTGGCCGAGATCGCCGCTGCGCGCGGGGACCGCGACCTGTGGCGCTTCTGCCGTGACTGGGAGAAGCGGCTGCGCCCGGAGGTCGACTCGATCCGCAAGGCCGCCGTCGCGCTCGGCGAGGACCCCGACCGCGCCGCGCAGCCGCTCGACTCCTCGCCGCTTGGCCGGGCGGCTCACGGAGCCGGCTGGGTGTTCGGGACGATCGGCGAGTGGTTCGATCGCCGCGTGGGCCGACGGACGTCCGGCGGGTCCACCGACGCGGACTAGCTCAGGCTCGGTCGCCCCTCCTCGGGAGTGGAGGCCTCGGCGTGGAGCTTGCGCGGGATCCTCCCTGCGAGGTGGGCGCCGCGGCCGGCCTCGACCGCCCTGCGCATCGCGATCGCCATCCCGATCGGGTCCTCGGCGCGCGAGACCGAGCTCGCGAGCAACACCGCGTCGCAGCCGAGCTCCATCGCGAGCGCCGCGTCAGAGGCGGTCCCGATCCCGGCGTCGAGGATCACCGGTACGCCGGCGCGCTCGATGATCAGCCGCACGTCGTAGGGGTTGGCGATTCCGATCCCCGAGCCAATCGGCGAGCCGAGCGGCATCACCGCGGCGCACCCCGCCTCCTCGAGCCGCCGCGCAAGGATCGGATCGTCGTTGGTGTAGGGGAGCACCGTGAAACCCTCGTCGCAGAGCTGCTCGGCGGCGTCGAGGAGCTCGACCGCGTCAGGGAAGAGCGTCCGGTCGTCGCCGATCACCTCGAGCTTCACCCAGTCGGTCTCGAACGCCTCGCGCGCGAGCCGCGCGGTGCGCACCGCGTCGCGGGCGGTGTAACAGCCGGCGGTGTTCGGAAGCGCGAACAGCCCGAGCCGTTCGATCAGCTCGAGCACCGAGCCCTGGGCGGCGACCTCCACCCGGCGCAGGGCCACGGTCACGATCTCGGTCCCCGAGGCCTCGATCGCGCGCTCCATCGACTCGAGCGATCGAAAGCCGCCCGTTCCGAGGATCAGCCGCGAACCCCAGCGGCGGCCGCCGAGCTGGAGGGCATCGGGGTCGGAGCCCTCGGCGCCGCCCTGGATCGCGGAGACGACCTCGATCGCCTGCCCATCGCCGATCGAGGTCCGCGCCCACTCGGCGCGCGGCACGACCTCCCCGTCGACCGCTACCGCGAGCCCGGAGGCGCCGCGCTCGGCGCCCGAGGCCTCGACCGCCTCCTCCACGGTCGCGCCGTCGGGCAGCTCGACCCCTTTTCCGTTCAGCTCGACCCTCATCGCGCCGCTCGGTCTGGATCGGGAACCCGCGGGGATTCCGGCGCGGGAAAGCGGTCAGGGGCGAACGCAGCCAGGTCGAGCCCGGGCGTCTCACCCGCGAGCAGCGCGGCGATCGCGTCGGCGGTCGCCGGCGCGAGCAGGACGCCGTTTCGAAAGTGGCCGGTCGCGAGCAAAAGCCCGTCGATCGCCGTGGCGCCGATCAGCGGCGCATTGTCGGGCGTCGTCGGGCGGAGGCCGGCGACCGCCCCCGCGAGCTCGAGCTCGGCGATCTCCGGCAGCGCCCGGTAGGCCTCGCGGAGGAGCTCGTGGACGGCGCCGACGGTGACCGTAGTGTCGAAGCCGCGCTCCTCGGCCGTGGCGCCGACCACGAGCCGGCCGTCGGGGCGCGGGACGGCGTAGAAGCGCTCGCCGGCGACGATCCGCTCGCTGACCGGCTCCGAGGCGGATCCGCGCAGGGTGAGGATCTCGCCCTTCACCGGGCGGACCGGGGGCCGGACCGACTCCGGGAGCCACTCCGCCGAACCCGACCAGGCGCCGGCTGCCACCACGACAGCCGCGGCCGCGAGCTCACCACCCTCGGCTGTCCTGACCCCGCGCACCGCTCCCGCATCCACATCGAGCGAGCTCACCTCCGAGCCCTCGATCAGCTCGCCGCCGGCCGCGGCGAACGCCGAGGCCAACGCGGAGGTCAACGGCGCCGGATCGACCGCGGCCTCGGTGGGCGCGTGCAGCCCGGCCGCGCAGACCGGGGCCAGCCCGGGCTCGAGCTCGCGGCAGGCGCTGGGGCGCAGCCACTCGGAGCCGAGCCCGAGCGACTGGTGGAGCTCGTAGCGGCGGCGTAGCTCTGCGGCTTCGTCGCGGTCGAGCGCGACGTGGAGCGCGCCGAGCCGCTCGTAGCCGGGGCCCTCGCCGCCGGCTTCATGCAGCTCGCTCGCAAAGCCCGGCCATGCCTGGGCCGAGGCAAGCGCTAGACGCAGCAGCGGCTCCTCCCCCCAGGTCGCCTCGCCGACCGGGGCGAGCATGCCGGCCGCGACGCCGGTCGCCCCGGAGGCGACCCGGTCGCGCTCGACGAGCGCGACCCGCGCACCGCGCGCGGCCGTTCTCCATGCGCAGGAAAGGCCGATCACACCGCCGCCGATGACGATCGCGTCGTATCGATCTCTGTTGTCGGGTGAGGCTGACACGCTTCCTTCCTTCGCCGGCATTACCCGGATCAGGTTCGTACGGTCGGCGGCCCTCGCCACCCTCTCAGCCCTTCGTTCGGGCTCCCGTTGTGCCCAGGAATCGTACTCTCCGTTACCCATGAGCACCGACCCTCACCCAAACCTCGCGGCCCCCGAGGGGGCGGGCGCCCTCCGCCGCCAGCGCCTCGACTGGGCGCTGCTCTACTTCGTCTGCGAGGCGCAGCCGCACGACGCCGACGCGGAGCCGCTGCTCCGCGCCGCGCTCGCGGGCGGCGCCGGGATGATCGAACTGCGTGAGAAGCACGGCGGCCGCGACATCGCCCTCCGCGCGGGCCCGACCTTCCGCCGCATTGCCGACACCTACGGCGCGCTCTTCATCGTCAACGACGACCCGCACCTGGCGGGCGAGCTCGGCGCCGACGGAGTCCACGTCGGCCAGGACGACCTCGACCCCGCCGACGCAAGGGACGTGCTCGGCGCCGATGCGGTCATCGGCCTCTCGACCCATTCCGAGCAGCAGATCGACGACGCCCAGGGGGCGGGCGCCGACTACATCAGCGTCGGGCCGATCTGGGAGACGCCGACCAAGGAGGGCCGCTCCGCGACCGGCCTCGAGCTGGTCGGCTACGCCGCGGCGAACAGCGGGCTCCCGTTCTTTGCGATCGGCGGCATCGATGCCTCGAACGCGGAGCAGGTCCGCGACGCGGGCGCGAAGCGGATCTGCGTCGTGCGCGCGATCCGCGACGCAGCGGACCCGATGGCCGCGGCGGCGGAGCTGCGGAGCACCTTTGACCAGGAATGGAAGCCATGAGCGGCAGCCGCGAGCGAAAGCGCGCCGAGCGGCGCAAGCGGCGGCTGGCGGCCGCCGAGCGCCAGGCCGGGATGGCGGCGCGCAGCGAGGCCAAGAACGAAGCAGCCCGCGAGTCGCTGGAGCCGCTCGCCGACGACGAGCGCCCTGGCGCAGTCACGGTCGGCGCCGCGGTCTCGGTGCTGATCGCGCTCGTCTTCACCGTCTCCGCGGTGCTCGCGGCAACCGGCGCGGTCGAGATCAGCGGCAGCGAGCCGAGCCCGATCCCGCTCGCCGCACTCGCGCTCGTCTTGTGGGTGATGGCGTGGGGGATGTGGAAGGCGCGCTACTGGGCGGTGCTCGGCTTCCAGATGCTGCTCGTCCTCTTCATCCTCAGCACCGCGCTCGGGCTGGTCCAGGTCGCGACGATCCCGCAGCTGCTGGCGACGCTGGTGCTGCTGATCGGCCTCGGCACCCTCTTCTACTTCATGGTCAAGGCGATGGCGCGAATCCAGATGCCGAGCAGGCCCGGGACGGGCTAACCCGTTCTATAGAGTCGATTGCGTGGCGTCCTACGACGTGATCGTGATCGGCGGCGGCCCGGGCGGTTACGTGGCCGCAATCCGCGCCGCGCAACTCGGCCAGAAGACCGCCGTGGTCGAGAAGGACAAGCCCGGCGGGCGCTGCCTCAACTACGCCTGCATTCCTGCGAAGACCGTGCTCCACACCGCCGAGGTCTACGCCGAAGTAGAGAACGGCGGCGCCGACCTCGGGATCAAGGCGAACGGGGTCTCGATCGACTGGAAGGCGCTGCAGAAGCGCCGCGAGGATGTCTCGAAGACGCTCAACGAGGGTGTGCAGATGCTGTGGAAGAAGAACAAGATCGACTACCTCAAGGGTGAGGCTTCGCTGGCCGGCGGCGGCAAGGTCAAGGTGGTCTCTGACGGCGGTAACGCCGACGAGCATGACGCGAAGGCAATAGTGCTCGCGACCGGCTCGGTCGAGATGCCAATTCCCGGAGTCGATTTCGGCGACCGCGTGATCGACACCTGGGGCGCTTGGTCGCTGGCGAAGATGCCGAAGGCGCTCGTAGTCGCCGGCGCGGGCGCCTCGGGCTCCGAGATCGCGTCTGCCTACGCGCGCCTCGGCACCGAGGTCACCCTGGTCGAGATGCTCGACCAGGTGCTGCCGCTCGAGGACAAAGACATGACAAAGGTCGTCGAGCGCCAGTTCAAGAAGGACGGGATCGACGTGATGTTGGGAACCAAGGTCGAGGGCGTCAGCGAGCAGAAGACAGGGGTCAAGGTGAAGACCGGCGACAAAGAGGTGAAGGCCGACTATCTCGCGATCGCCGGCGGCCGCCGCGCCGACACCGACTCACTCAACCTCGACGCAGCCGGTGTGAAGACCGAGGAGAACGGCCAGATCACGATCGACGAGTACCAGCGCACCTCCGCCGAAGGGATCTACGCGATCGGCGATCTGGTCCGAGGGCCGGCGCTCGCGCACAAGGCCTCGGAGGAGGGCGTGGTCGCGGTCGAGACCGCGGCGGGCGCCGAGACCCACCCGGTCGACATCAACCTGATCCCGGGCGCGACCTTCTGCCATCCGCAGGTCGCCAGCGTGGGAGTGACCGAAGCGCAGGCGAAGGAGAGCGGCCGCGACGTCAAGGTCGGCAAGTTCAAGCTCGGGGGAGTGGGCGCGTCGGTCGTCTACGACGACCGCGCCGGCCTCGTGAAGATCATCGGCGACCCGCAGTACGGCGAGATCCTCGGCGCCCACATCGTCGGCAACCGCGCCTGCGACATGATCAGCGAGTTCGTCGACACGATGGCGCTCGAGGGCGGATACCAGGAGCTGGCGCGAATCGTCCACCCCCACCCGACGATCTCCGAGGCGGTCCTCGACGCCGCGCGCGCGGTCGATGGCTGGGCCACCCACGCCTAGCTCCTTTTACTTCGACTTCTCGTCGCCGTACGCGTATCTGGCGGCCGAGCGGATCAGCGGCGTGTTCTCGGAGGCCGGCGCCGAGCAGCCGGAGTGGAAGCCGATCTCGTTCGGCCACGTGCTCAAGGCGAGCGGCCGGACGCCGTGGTCGATGCAGCCGGGCGGCCCAGAGTCCGAGCACCTCGCCGAGATCGCGCGCCGCGCCGCCGACCGCGGCCTGCCGGAGGTCCGCTACCCGGAGGGCTGGCCGACCGACAACTACAGCATCGCTCCGCTGCGCGCCGCGCACTACGCGAAGCAGTCGGGGCGGGCCATCTCGTTCAGCCTCGCCGCCTTCAGACAGGCGTTCGCCGCGGGCCGCGACCTCAGCGACCCCGACACCGTCGTGCTCGCCGCGGCGGCGTGCGAGCTGCATCCGAATGCGGTGCTGAAGGCGCTCGAGACCCAATCGGTCAAGGAGCGGCTGCGCGAGGTGACCGACGAGGCAATAGAGCTCGGCATCGCGGGAATTCCGACGGTCGCGGTCGGCGGCCGGCTCTTCTGGGGCGACGATCGACTGGACGAGGCGGCCCAGGCGGCAGCGAGCTGAGAGCGGCCGCGGGGTAGCCTTCGCCTGAGGCGATCAAGGCTCCCAATGGCGACCGACCCTTCAAAGACCGAGCCGGCCCAGTCGCAGAACGGCGACGTCGATCCCGAGGAGACCCGCGAGTGGCTCGACGCGCTCGACGGCGTCATCGCCCACGATGGCCCGGAGCGCGCCCACGAGCTGCTCGAGCGCCTCGTCGAGCGCGGGCTCCACGCAGGGGCGCCGATTCCGCTCAGCGGCACGACGCCCTACATCAACACGATCCCCACCGACCGCGAGCCGGAGTTCCCGACCGATCCCTCGGTCGAGCGCGCGCTGCGCTCGGCGATCCGCTGGAACGCGATGGCGATCGTCCTGCGTGCCAACCTGCAGTCGTCAGAGCTCGGCGGGCACATCGCCAGCTACCAGTCGGCAGCGACGCTCTACGAGGTCGGCTTCAACCACTTCTGGCACGCCCCGACCGACGAGCACGGCGGAGACCTTGTCTACATGCAGGGCCACTCCTCGCCCGGGATCTACGCGCGTGCCTTCCTCGAGGGCCGCCTGACCGAGGATCAACTCGCCAACTTCCGCCAGGAGGTGGGGGGCAACGGACTCTCCTCCTACCCCCACCCCTGGCTGATGCCGGAGTTCTGGCAGTTCCCGACCGTCTCGATGGGCCTCGGGCCGATGATGGCGATCAACCAGGCGCGGTTCATGAAGTACCTGACCGCGCGCGGGCTCGCCGACACGACCGGCCGCAAGGTGTGGGCGTTCATGGGCGACGGCGAGATGGACGAGCCCGAGTCGATGGGCGCGATCGGGCTCGGCGGCCGCGAGGGCCTCGACAACCTGATCTTCGTCATCAACTGCAACCTGCAGCGCCTCGATGGGCCGGTGCGCGGCAATGGCAAGATCATCCAGGAGCTCGAGTCGGAGTTCCGGGGCGCGGGGTGGAACGTGATCAAGGTGGTCTGGGGCGGAAGGTGGGATCCGCTTCTCGAAGCCGACGATTCCGGCCTGCTCGTGCAGCGGATGGAAGAGGCCGTCGACGGCGAGTACCAGAACTTCAAGTCCCGGGACGGCGCCTACGTGCGCGAGCAGTTCTTCGGCAAATACCCGGAGCTGCTGAAGCTGGTCGAAGGGATGACCGACGACGAGGTCTGGGCGCTGAACCGCGGCGGCCACGACCCGAAGAAGGTTTACGCGGCTTACGACGCCGCGATCAAGACCGAGGGGAAGCCGACGGTGATCCTCGCCAAGACCGTGAAGGGATACGGGCTCGGCGAGTCGGGCGAGAGCCAGAACATCACCCACCAGCTGAAGAAGGTCGCCGAAGACATGCTGGTGCTGTTCCGCGACCGCTTCGACCTGCCGCTCACTGACAAGCAGGTGACCGACGTCGAGCTCTACCGCCCGCCCGACGAAAGCCCCGAGATGCAATACCTGCACGAGCGGCGCGAGAAGCTCGGCGGGCCGCTGCCGGTGCGGCGGCGCACTAGCGCCTCGTTCCCGGCACCCCCGCTCGAGACCTTCAAGGGCCAGCTCGAAGGAAGCGCCGACCGCGAAATCTCGACCACGATGGCCTTCGTTCGCATCCTCGCGTCGCTGCTCCGCGACGAGGAGCTGAGCGAGCGGATCGTGCCGATCGTCCCCGACGAGTCGCGGACCTTCGGAATGGAGGGAATGTTCCGCCAGCTGGGTATCTACAGCCCGTCCGGCCAGCTCTACCAGCCCGAGGACGCCGACCAGCTCATGTACTACCGCGAGGACGCCCACGGACAGGTGATCGAGGAGGGGATCAACGAGGCGGGCGCGTTCTCGTCCTGGATCGCGGCCGCGACTTCCTACTCCAACCACGACGAGCCGACGATCCCCTTCTACATCTTCTATTCGATGTTCGGCTTCCAGCGGATCGGCGATTTCGCCTGGGCGGCCGGGGACAGTCGCGCGCGGGGCTTCCTGCTCGGCGGCACCGCCGGACGCACGACGCTGAACGGCGAGGGACTGCAGCACGAGGACGGCCACAGCCACCTGATCAGCGCCACCGTCCCCAACTGCACAAGCTACGACCCGACCTTCGCCTACGAGGTCGCGGTGATCATCCGCGAGGGGCTGCGCCGGATGATCGAAGAGCAGGAGGACCGCTTCTACTACCTGACGCTGATGAACGAGAACTACGTCCACCCGCCGATGCCGGAGGGCAGCGAGGAGGGAATCCTTCGGGGGCTCTACCGGCTTCCGGACGCAGGCACCGGCGGCGACGGTCCCGCGGTCCAGCTCGTCGGCTCGGGGACGATCCTCAGGGAAGCGATCGCGGGCGCCGAGCTGCTCGCCGCGGACTTCGGCGTCAAGGCCGAGGTCTGGAGCGCGCCGAGCTTCACCGAGCTGCGCCGCGACGCGCTCGAGGCCGAGCGCTGGAACCAGCTCCACCCCGCCGAGAAGGCTCGGGCCTCCTGGGTCGAGCAGAGCTTCGAGGGGGCCGAGGGCCCGGTGGTGGCGACGAGCGACTACATGCGCTCGTTCGCCGATCAGATCCGCCCCTGGGTCCCCGGGACCTACCGCGTGCTCGGAACCGACGGTTACGGGCGCAGCGACTACCGGGTGGCGCTGCGCGACTTCTTCGAGGTCGACCGCCGCCACGTCGCGGTCGCAGCGTTGAAGGCGCTCGCCGACGATGGTGCGGTGAAGCCGGCCGACGTCAAGCGCGCGATCTCCAAGTACGAGATCGACCCCGAAAGAGAGCCGCCGTGGCTGAGGTGAAGGAGGCGGTGGTCCCCGACATCGGCGACTTCACCGACGTGCCGGTGGTCGAGATCCTCGTCTCAGCGGGCGACAAGGTCGAGGCCGAGGCGCCGCTGGTGACGCTCGAGTCCGACAAGGCGTCGATGGACGTGCCGGCGCCGTTCGCCGGCGTGGTCGAGAAGGTGCTCGTATCGGTGGGTGACGAGGTCTCCGAGGGAACTCCGCTCGTCGCCATCTCGACCGACGGGGCGTCGGGAAATGGCCAGGCGGAAATAGCCGAGAAGCCGTCGGCTCCCCCGCCTCCGACCAAGCCGGTGGAGGCCGAGGGGGACGGGAAGCCGGCCGCGCCCGGCGGGCACGTCTACGCCGGCCCCGGCGCGCGCAAGCGCGCCCGCGAGCTCGGCGTCGACCTGACGCGGATCACGGGGACGGGGCGCAAGGGCCGGATCCTCGTCGCCGACGTCGAGGCCGGAGAGGGTGCAGCGGCGCCCGCGGGCGGAATCGGCGACCTCGACCTGCCCCCGTGGCCGCAGGTCGACTACGCCAAGTACGGGCCGATCGAGCGTGTCGAGCTGCCGAAGCTCAAGCAGATCGCGGGGCCGAACCTGCAGCGCAGCTGGATCACGATCCCCCACGTCACCCACAACGAGGAGGCCGACATCACCGAGCTCGAGGCCTTCCGGAAGCGAGCCAACGAGCACTACGCCAAGGAAGAGAAGCCGGTGAAGCTGACCATGGTCGCGCTGCTGCTCAAGGCCTGCGTCGTAAGCCTGAAGGAGTTCCCGGACTTCAACTCCTCGCTCGACGGCGACTCGCTCGTCCTGAAGCGCTACTACCACCTCGGCTTTGCCGCCGACACACCGCAGGGCCTGATGGTGCCGGTGATCCGCGACGTCGACCAGAAGGACCTCGAGGAGATCGCGGTCGAGCTGCGCGAGCTCTCCGGCAAGGCGCGCGAGGGAAAGGTGGGACCGGCCGAGATGTCGGGGGGGACGTTCACGATCTCGAGCCTCGGCGGGATCGGCGGCACCTCGTTCACCCCGATCGTCAACCCGCCCGAGGTCGCGATCCTCGGCGTCACTCGCTCGGCGATGAAGCCGGTCTGGCGCGAGGATGAGTTCGTACCGCGCCTGATGCTGCCGCTCTCGCTCTCCTACGACCACCGCGTCATCGACGGCGCCGCCGCGGCGCGCTTCTGCGTCCACCTCGCCGGTGTGCTCGAGGAGGCCATGAAGCCGGGCTTCGCATGAGGGTGGGGTGCTGAGGTTGGAGGTCCGCGTCCCCGACATCGGCGACTTCACCGACGTTCCGGTCGTCGAGCTGCTGGTCGCGGCCGGCGACGAGGTCGAGCCCGAGACCCCGCTGGTGACGCTCGAGTCCGACAAGGCCTCGATGGACGTCCCCTCGCCGCAGGCCGGGGTCGTGAAGCAGCTCGCGGTCAAGGTCGGCGACCGGGTCTCCGAGGGCTCGGTGCTGCTGACGCTCGATGGCGCGGAGGGCGGCCGCGATGACGACTCCGCGGCCGCCGAGAAACCCGCTGCGGCGGAGCCCGCGGCAGCGGAACCCACAGCGGCGGTCGCCGAGGCGGACGCGGCTCCGCCCCCGCCGCTTGACTCCGAGGGCGACATCCACGCGGAGGTGGTCGTGCTCGGCGCCGGCCCCGGCGGCTACAGTGCCGCCTTCCGCGCCGCCGACCTCGGGCTGAAGACCGTCCTGATCGAACGCGAGCCGAAGCTCGGCGGCGTCTGCCTCAATGTCGGCTGCATCCCCTCGAAGGCGCTGCTGCACGTCGCTCGCGTGATCACCGAGACCGAGGAGCTTGCTGAAGCCGGGGTCGGCTTTGAGAAGCCGAAGCTCGACATCGGCAAGCTCGTCGCCTGGAAGCAGTCGGTGGTCGACCGCCTCACCGGCGGGCTCGACGGCCTCGCCAAGCAGCGCAAGGTCGAGGTCTCCCGCGGCTTCGGACGGTTCGCCGGGCCGCGGCTGCTCGAGGTCGAGGGCGCCGACGGAACCACGACGGTCTCATTCGACCACTGCATCATCGCCGCGGGATCGAGCCCGGCGACGATCCCGGGGCTTCCCGACGACGAGCGGGTGATCGATTCGACCGGGGCGCTCGAACCGGGCGAGGTCCCGGGCAAGCTGCTGGTGATCGGCGGCGGGATCATCGGCCTCGAGATGGCGACGGTCTACGACGCGCTCGGCTCGAAGGTGACCGTGGTCGAGATGCTCGACTCGCTGATCCCCGGCTGCGATCCGGACCTCGTGCGGCCTTTGCAGAAACGGATTTTCGGACGCTACGAGGCGATACTGCTCGGCACCAGCGTCGCCGAGGTGAAGGCGCAGAAGAACGGGCTCAAGGCGCGGTTCGAAGCTGGCGGCGAGGGCGGCGACGCGCCGAAGCCGGCGCTCTACGACCGCATCCTCGTCGCGGTCGGAAGACGGGCCAACGGCGGCGAGATCGCGGCCGAGAAGGCCGGCGTCGAGGTCGACGATGCCGGGTTGATCGCCGTCGACGAGCAGCTGCGGACCAACGTCCCCCACATCCACGCGATCGGCGACATCGTCGGCGAGCCGATGCTCGCCCACAAGGCGACGTCACGAGGGCAAGGTTGCCGCGGAGGTGATCGCGGGGCAGAAGGCCGCTTTCGACCCACGCTCGATCCCGTCGGTCGCCTACACCGACCCGGAGGTCGCCTGGACGGGACTGACCGAGACCGAGGCGAAGCAGGACGGGACCGACTACGAGAAGGCCGTGTTTCCCTGGGCGGCGTCCGGACGGGCGCTCTCGCTAGGGCGCGATGAGGGCATGACGAAACTGCTCTTCGACCCGGAGTCAAAGCGCCTGCTCGGCGCCGGAATCGTCGGAGTGAACGCCGGCGAGCTGATCGCCGAGACCGTGCACGCGCTCGAGATGGGATCCGACGCCGAGGACATCGGCCTCTCGATCCACCCGCATCCGACGCTGTCGGAATCGATCGGGATGGCGGCTGAGATCGCGGCGGGGACGATCACCGACCTGCCGCCACCGAAGCCGACGAAGACGAAGGACACAAAGGCGGCGAAGAAGTAGGCCGTGGCGGGCGAGGAAGGAGCGAAGGGCACCGTCGAGGTCAGTCGAGCTGACCGAGCTCCAGCAGACGGTCGCGCGCCGAGTCGCCGAAGCGAAGTCGACGATCCCCCACGCATATGTCGGCGCCGCGATCGAGGCCGAAGGCTCGGCCGAGGCCCCGGTCCTCCGCGCCGCCGCGCTGGCCCTCGGCGAGCACCGGCGGCTGAACGGCGCCTACCGCGACGGCAAGCTCGAGCTCTACTCGCGCGTCAACGTCGCCTTCCCGGTGGCGGCCCAGGACGCCGTCGTCTTCCCGACCGTCGTCGACGCCGACGGCAAGGAGGAGGCGGAGATCGCCGCCGAGATCGAGCGGCTCGCGGCGCGCGCTCGCGACGGCTCGGTGACCGCGCCCGAGCTCGCCGGCGCCACGTTCACGGTCTTCAACCTCGCCGGGCAGGGAGCCTCCCGGCTGCTGCCGGTGATCCAGCCCGGCCAGGGGGCGGCGCTCGGGATCGGATCGCACGAGGCGACCCTCGCCTGCGACGGGCGCATCATCTACGGCCCCGAGGCCGCCGCGTTCCTGCGTCGGTTCGCCGATCTACTGTCGGGGTGAAGGGGTGACGATCGACCGCCCCAGGGTCGAAGCCTGGATCGCGCGCTACGTCGAGCTCTGGCGCGCCGCCGGCACCGAGCGGCTGGGCGAGCTGTTCACCGACGATGCCCGCTACTCGACCGGTCCCTACGAGAAGCCTCGCACCGGGCTCGAGGCGATCGCGCGGATGTGGGACGAGGAGCGGATCAGCCACACCGAGAGCTTCGAGATCGAGACCGAAATAGTCGCCGTCGACGGGGACACCGCCGTGATCCGGGTCGAGGTCGACTACGGCGAGCCGCGCGTCCAGCAGTACCGCGACCTGTGGATCGCCCGCCTCGACTCCGACGGCCGCTGCACGAGCTTCGAGGAGTGGCCGTTCTGGCCGCCGGGCACCGACGGCGTGGTTGCAGGGCACGGCTCCGCGGGCTGATGGCGCCGGCGGCGTGGGAGACTGTGGGTATGGAAGAAGTCTGGGTGGTGCGCTGCGGTCAGGTGCCCTACGGGGAGGCCTCTCAAGCCCAGAAGCGGATCGAGACGGCTCGCCACGCCGGCGAGATCCCCGACGTGCTGCTGCTGCTCGAGCACCCGCCCGTCTACACCAAGGGGCGCCGCACCGACCCCGGCGAGCTGCCGATGGGCGAGCAGTGGTACTCGATGCAGGGGATCGAGGTCACCGGTACCGACCGTGGCGGCCGCGTCACCTACCACGGCCCCGGGCAGCTGGTCGGCTATCCGATCGCCTCGCTGAAGCCATACGCCGACGACGTGCACCGCTTCGTGCGCGGAATCGAGCGTACGATGATCGAGACGCTCGCCGCCGAGGGGATCGAGGCGCAGACGATCAAGGGCCTGACGGGCGTTTGGACCGCCGGCGATCGGTTGGAAAGGGCCCCGACGACCGAACCCGAACCCGGCACCCCCGGACGCGAAGCGGAGGAGGTGCCGGTGAATGGTGATGCCGAGAAGATCGGTTCGATTGGAATCCACGTCAATCGAGGCATCACCACCCACGGCCTGGCCATCAACGTCAACAACGACCTGCAGCCGTTCGAGTGGATCGTCCCGTGCGGAATTGAGGGCGTGCGGATGACCTCGGTCTGCCGCGAGCTCGGCGCCGAGCGCGATCTCGACCTGACGATGGAATCGCTCGCGGAGCGCTATTGCGAGGTGTTCGAGCGCGTCCCGCTCGCGGTCGCGCCCTCCGAGCTCGCCGAGCGGGTGGGGAGCCTCGAGGCCCTTGCGGCGGACGGAGGCCGGGGCGCTACGGTGAGCGACAATGGAACCTCGCCTCCACGTCACCCGCTCGCGCGCCAATCCCGGCGGAACGGCGCAGGACCGCGATGGTGTCGTCCCGTTCCGCGGCCAGCGCAAGCCGCCCTGGCTCAAGGTCCCCGCGCCCGGCGGTCCCACCTACCGCCGGCTGAAAGAGATGATCGGCGAGCAGAACCTGAACACGGTCTGCGAGGAGGCCAACTGCCCGAACGTCGGCGAGTGCTGGGAGCGCGGCACGGCCACGTTCATGATCCTCGGCGACGTCTGCACCCGCCGCTGCGGGTTCTGCAACGTTCAGTCGGGCAAGCCGACCTGGAACGACCCGCTCGAGCCGCTGCGGGTCGCGAACTCGGTCAAGCAGATGGGGCTCCGCCACGCGGTGATCACCTCGGTCGACCGCGACGACCTCCCCGACTACGGCGCCGGCGCCTTCGTCGGCGTGATTCGCTCGATCCGGAAGCTCGCTCCCGGCTGCAAGGTCGAGGTCCTGACCCCCGACTTCCGCGGCGAGGAGATGCCGCTCGCGAAGGTGATCGCCGAGCGCCCCGACGTCTTCAACCACAACGTCGAAACGGTGCCGCGGCTCTATCCGGTCGCCCGCCGGGGCTCGCAGTTCATGCGCTCGGCGCGGGTGCTGAGGATGGCCAGGGAGATGGGCGGCTCGGACGTGCTCACCAAGTCCGGGCTGATGGTCGGGCTCGGCGAGGAGTTCGACGAGATGGTCGAGGCGTTCGGGATCCTCCGCGAGCACGGCGTCCAGATCCTCACCGTCGGCCAGTACCTGCGCCCGACCGAGAACCACCTGCCGGTTGCGCGCTACTGGCACCCGGAGGAGTTCGAGGCGCTCGAGAAGGCCGCGTACGGACTGGGCTTCGAGTCGGTCGCATCCGGCCCGTTGGTCCGCTCCTCCTACCACGCGGACGAGACCGCGCGGGACGCATCCCGCGCCGCAGTTGGCTGAGCCGGAGTCCGCCGCTGAAACACGGGCCGAGCCCCCGGTCCGCTCGATCGACTACCCGATCGAGAAGCTCCCCGAGATCGACGAGCACGGGACGCTCGTCAACGCTCCGCCGGAGGCGGTCTGGGATGCGCTCGCGGCGACGATCAGCCGCGCGCTCGCCGGACGCCTTTCGACCCGCTTCTCGCGGCTGCTCGATTGCGAGGAGACCGAGCTCAGCGGCGAGCCGACCCGGATCGGCTCCACGGTTCCTGGGTTCATCGTCGCGCGCTCGGTAAAGCCGGGCGTGCTCGCGCTCGAGGGACGGCACCGCTTCTCGCAGTACGGGCTCATCTTCAGGCTCGAGCCGACCAAGGACAACAAGACGCTGCTCCGTGCAGAGACCCGGGCGCTGTTCCCGGGCGCCAAGGGCAGCGTCTACAAGGCGCTCGTGATCGGCACGCGGATCCACGTTCGGGCCGTGAACTCGATCCTCCGCGCCGTGCGCCGCCGCGCCGAGCGCGCCGCCGGCCGCGCCTGACTAGGGCGCCAGGCGCTTGATCACGGTGCCGTCGCCGGAGACGGCGAGCACGGTGGGGACGACGGTGATCCCATACTTGCGGGCGAGGTCGGGGCGCTCGCGGACGTCGAGCGTCAGCAAGGGGTCTGCCTCGGAGCTGAGCCGCTCGGCCCACTCGCGGCACTCGGCACAGAGCGGATGGGTGAACTCGACGAAGGCGCGCCGGGCGCCGTTCAGCGCCGGCAGGTCCTCGGGCTCGATCCGGCCCTGGTTGCGGGGGGAGATCCCGCGCAGCTTCGCCCCCAGCCTGTAGAGCTGGCAACCGGCGCAGAAGCCGGTTGATGCCGAGATCAACGCCAGGACCGCGACCAGCGAGGCGATCGCGATCCCGACCGGGTCGGCCCCGAGCCACCAGGCGGCCGCTGCGGAACCGAGCAGGACGGTGCCGATCATGTTGGCAAGCCGCGGCGGGCGCGAATCCTCGACCGGGCCCTCGCCGAATCGCGGCTGGACGAGCACGAAGTAGGCGACGCACGGGATGCAGTACTGCCGTCCGAGCGCGAGGCCGATCAGCAGCTGCGCCGACATCAGCGCCCAGGCGAGCGGCCACCCGAAGACGACGCCGAGCAGCGCCACCACTCCTGTCGTCGCCTGGCCAAAACGCGCCGCGCGCTGGTCGATCACGTCGGTGTCGCCCCAGGGATCGGCCGTTCTCGCGTTCGCTTTCATCGCTTCGATTGTCGCGCACTAGGGTTCTCGGCCCGCGGTGATCCCGCTCAAGGACAACATCCCCACGAATCACTTCCCCGTCGTCACGGTCGTGCTGATCGTGCTCAACGTGATCGTCTTCGGCTGGCAGCTCAGCTTCTCCGGCGAGGAATCCTCCTCCCCCGAGCTGGCGACGCTCGGGATCACCGAGCGCGACCAGAACTCGGTCGAGTACGGCGCAATCCCCTACCGGGTCACGCATCCCGGCAAGGACTGCTCGATCGGCGTGCTCTCCGAGCAGCAGGGGCTCGAGGCGGCCGTCGTCTGCCAGGGCACCCCGGAGTTCAAGCAGGCGGAGGAGCGCGCCGAGAGCGATCCGCAGGCGCCGCTCGCCCCGGTCGACGAAGCGGTGTGGTGGGTGACCCTGTTCACCTCGATGTTCATGCACGGGGGCTTCCTCCACATCGCCTTCAACATGCTCTTCCTCTGGGTGTTCGGCAACAACGTCGAGGACTCGATGGGGCCGGTGAAGTTCGTGCTCTTCTACCTGCTGGCCGGGATCGCGGCCGTCTACGCGCAGTCGGCGATCGACACGAGCTCGGCGATACCGACGATCGGGGCGAGCGGAGCGGTCGCGGGGGTGCTCGGCGCCTACGCGCTCTTACACCCACGTGCCAGGGTGCTGACCCTGGTGATCATCATCTTCTTCTTCACCCTGGTCGAGATCCCGGCGATGATCATGCTCGGGCTCTGGTTCGTGCTCCAGTTCCTACCGGCGCTCGGGCAGGTGGCGGCACCGGAGGTCGGCGGCGGCGAGGGGATCGCCTACTTCGCCCACGTCGGCGGCTTCATCTTCGGGCTCGCCGCGATCAGGCTGTTCGCAACGAGGACGAAGTGGAAGGGCCTGCGGGCGGCCTGAGGAAGCGTGGATCCCGACCTTCGAACAGCGCTGCTCGCCACCGGGCTCATCTTTTGCGGTCTGTTCGCGCTGATGACGATCTCGGTCGCGATCGACTCGAGCGTCGACATCTTCACGGTCGCGTCGTTCCTGATCATCGGCATGATCGCCGCCGGGCTGATCGGCGCGATCCGCAACCCGCCGCCCGATGATTGAGCTCTATGGCTAAGTGGTTGATCGGAGTGCTCGGCGTGCTGGCGGCCGTCTGCGTCGCCTTCTGGGCGCTCGTCCTGTGGCCGGAGCGCGACGTCGAGTCATCGACCTCAGCGCGCACCACGCCGGTCGCCACCGCCCCGGCGAACGAGGACCCGCAGCCCTCGCTGCCGAGCCCCGGCGAGCCACCGCAGACGAGCACCCAGGCGCTCGAGCCGATCGCCGACACCGACGAGCCGCAGATCGAGAAGCGCTTCGCCGAGAAGATGGCGCCACGGGCCGGCCTGCTGTTCGACGTCGACACCGGCGAGGTGCTCTGGAGCCTCAACCCGCGCGGCGAGCTCCCGATCGCGAGCCTGACCAAGATGATGACCGCGCTCGTGATCGCCGAGAACCATGAGCTGAGCGAGGAGGTCGCGATCAGCGAGAAGGCGAGCGGCGCACCCGGGTCCGGTATCGGCAACCTGCCGAAGGGGAAGAGCGTCCGCCTGCGGCCGCTCCTCTTCGGGCTGATGCTGGTCTCCGGCAACGACGCCGCTGTCGCCCTCGCCGAGCACGACGCGGGCACCGCCCCGGCGTTCGTCGAGAAGATGAACCAGAAGGCCGAGGAGCTCGGCCTCGACTGCACCCACTTCACGACTCCGAACGGGCTCCGCGACAAGGGCAATTACTCATGCGTCGAGGATCTCGCCCAATTGGCGCGGATCGACCTCGGCAACGAGACGATCGCCGGGATCACGAAGCGCTACAGCGCTGTGATGCCGTTCCCGGTCAAGGGCGGAAAGCTCCATCTCACCAACAACAACCCGTTCATCCTCAAGCAGGTGCCCGGCGTCACCGGGCTGAAGACCGGCTACACCTCGCTCGCCGGCCGCTGCTACGTGACGACGCAGCGGATCGGCGACAGCCACCTCGGCGTCGTGCTGCTCAACTCGCCCGACCCGCTGCGCCAGGTGCCGGAGCTGCTCGAGGCCGGGTTCGTCGAGATGGGGGCGATTCCGCCCCCGCCGCCGCCCGCGGTGAAACCGGACCGCGAGGCCGCACCGCGCAACGGCACCGCCACCCGCTGATCGAAGCTCCGGAAAAATCGGGCTCAAGTCCTTGCTCTTCACACGCCGATGTCAGATAATGATGAGCGTGGGACAGGACTCTGTTTTCGTTTTCGATCCGGGACCGGTGGCGCGCGCCGCTGGCCCGTGGACGCGGCTGCGCCGCTCCTTTCTGACCCCGCAGGCAGCGGTCGCCGGCTCGGGCCAGTTCAACCCCGGCCTCCGGGTCCAGGTCCCGGGGCCGCTGACGCGGCTGCGCCGGACCAGCTCCGGGCTCGCCATCGATCCCGGCGAGCTGCTGCCGGCCGAGTGGACCGGGGCGGCGCTGCGAGCGGCGCCGGTCGCCGCGACCGTGGTCGGCGCGGTCGCGGTCTCGAACCTGCTCGACAAGCCGCGGACGGTTCCGCGGGCCCGCGCGATCCCTCCCGCCGCCGAAGCGGAGCCGGCACCGGTCCGCACCGCCGAGGCGCCTGCGCCGGAACCCGCCTTGGGGCGGGTGGACGCGCGGCTGGTGGGCGCCGAGGCGGTGCTCCCGGACGCCGCTCCCGAAGTCCTCAAGCAGGCGGTCGCCGCGGCCAACCGGATCGAGGGCCACCCTTACTCCTACGGCGGCGGCCACGGCTCCTTCGACTCCGCAGGCTACGACTGCTCGGGCGCGGTCAGCTACATGCTGCACGGCGCCGGCCTGCTCGACAGCCCGCTCGCCTCGGGCGCGCTCGCCGGCTGGGGCGAGCCCGGGCCCGGGAAGGCGATCACCGTCTACGCGAACAGCGGCCACACCTTCGCGGTCGTTGCCGGGCTGCGGTGGGACACCTCGGGCACCGGCGGATCGGGACCGGGCTGGCACGGGGACATGCGCTCGACAGCGGGCTACGTCGCCCGCCATCCGGCGGGCCTGTAAATCCGGCTACCGGGTTTTGAAAACACCGGCGCGTGGGTAAGCCGAGGTTTTCGTATCCTGCACCTGGATGAGCGCTGACCCGACAAGCATCGACCGGATTCGCAACGCCACCTTCGCGAGCGCGCGACGGGGCTACAAGAAGCAGGACGTCGACAGCTTCCTCGCCAGCCTCTCCGACTGGCTTGAGAGCGGAGAGGGCCGCGAGCAGAGCGTCGTCGTCAAGGAGGCGCTCCAGGACGTCGGCCGGCGGACGGGCAAGATCCTCGCGACCGCCGAGGAGAGCGCCCAGGAGATTCGCGAGCAGGCCCAGAAGGCGCGCGAGGAGGCCGACACTTACTCGAAGCGGACCCGCGAGAACGCCGACCAGCAGGCGAGCGCGCTCAAGGAGTCGAGCGAGGCCGAGGCCGAGCGGACCCGGGCCGTCGCTGCGCGCGATGCCGAGGAGATGACCAGCAAGGCGAAGGGCGAGGTCCGCGCGATCGTGGCCGACGGCGAGTCGAAGAAGGCCGAGCTCGAGGCCGAGCTCGCCGAGCTCGCCGAGCGACGCGACGCGATCCTGCGCAGGATCGACGAGCTCGCGAGCCAGCTCACCGGGACCGCCGACCACCACCGCTCCGGCGCCCACAAGAACGTCGCGGGCAACGGGGACGCGGACACGGCCGCGGATGACGGCGAGGAAAGCGCCGCCAAGCCCGCCAGGGCCGCCGCCAAGAAGACGAAGGCCCCGGCGCGCTCCTAGCTCCGGCGCCGGCTAGGCGGTGACGCCCTCGGCGGCGCTCCGCAGCTCGGCGAGGTCGAGCTTCTTCATCTTCATCATGCCTCCCAGGCGCGGTTGGCGCGCTCGCGGGTCCGGATCGGAGAACAGCTCCTCCATGCCGATCGGGACGACCTGCCAGGAGACGCCGTACTTGTCCTTGACCCAGCCGCACGGGGCTCTCCTCGCCGCCATCGGCGGTCAGCTTCTCCCAGAAGTAGTCGATCTCGTCCTGGGTCTCGCAGTCGATCTCGAACGAGATCGCCTCGTTGGGCTTGAACTCGGGGCCGCCGTTGATGCCGACGAACCGCTGGCCGTCGACCTCCCACTCGACGGTCACCGCCGTTCCAGCCTTGTCAGACGACTCCGGGTAGTTGAGACTTGTTGACGATCTTCGAGTCGTCGAAGATCGAGCAGTAGAACTCCGCGGCCTCCTCGGCCTCGGTGTCAAACCAGATGTTGGGGACGATGCGCTTCACCTTCGGCATTCTGTTTCTCCTTTCCGGGCGGGGGATCCCGCATTGGCTTGTTGCCCCTAAGACCGCGTGCCGGGGGAAAACTCATCGGCGGGGGTTAGAGTCCGGCCCGTGGGCAGGCCTCGCCTTCTTCTCGTACCGATGGTGACCGAGCTCGAGTGGCCGATCAAGCCGCTGCTCGAGGAGTGGGCGGAGGTTGCGACGTTCGACGCCCCGGGCGTCGGCGCGGAGGCGCCGGTAGAGGGATTCGAACCCACCGCGATCGCCAACCGGGGGCTGAAAGAACTCGACGCTCGCGGGTGGGACCGCTGCGTCGTCGTCGCCGACGAGTTCGGCGCGATGGCCGCCGTGCGGCTGATGACGATGCGCTCCGAGGCGGTAGAGGGCTTCGCTCTCGGGCACGCATGTCTCGAAAACCGAATCGAGGGCGAACGCCCGACGCTCGACGCTGAGATCTGGGCGGCAATGGGCAACTTGTTCAATGGCAGCTATCCGACCTTCCTCCGCTCCTACGCCCAGACGACCAAGGGTGCCTACGGCGACGAGTTCGTCGAGGCCTACCTCGAGCGGGTGCCTCGTCAGCTCCTCGGCCACTTCCTCGCCGAGGAGAAACCCCCCAGCGAGCCGCTCGAGGAGCCGCTGCGGGAACTCGGCATCCCGATGCTGTTCGCAGAGCATGAGGGCTGCCTCGCGCACACCCCCGAGGGCTATGAGGACGCGGTCGCCGCGTTCCCGGATGCGCACAGGGCGACGATGGCGGTGAAGCCGAGCACCAGCCCCGAGTTCGCCGAAGCGCTGCGCGAGTTCTGCGCAGCGGTCGAAGCCGGATAGCTGCTGATCACTGCGCGTCGAGCGGCATGGTGGCGCTGCAGATCTCGGCCACGTGGCGCCGGTCGGTACCGCAGCAGCCGCCGAGCACGTTGAGGTCCGGGAGCAGCTTGCGAAGAGCCGCGTAGCGCGCGCCGAGGTCGGCCGGATCGCCGGCGTCGAGCTCGTCCGCCTCGTCGAGCTCGGCGTGGCTCAGCGTCGACGCATTTGCGCGCAGGCCACGCAGCCGCGAGGCCCACCGCGCCTCCGGGTCGAGGACAGAGTCGAAGTGGGTCGGATGAGCGCAGTTGATCATGTAATAGGCCGGTGCCGCCCCGGTCTCGTCGTCAACCTTCTCGATCGCCTCTCCGAGCGCCTGGCCGCTAGGGAGCCGTCCATCGGTCTCGAGCGTGAACGAGATCGCCGCGGGCAGGCCCGCCTGCTTCGCGGCGCGGGCGATCCCGATCGCTTCGTCCGCATAGGTCATCGTGATCGCGGTGATCATGTCGGCCTCGGTGTCGCGGAAGGTCTCGATCTGTGTGGCGTGGTAGTCCTGAGCCGCGTCCGCGGTCAGCATGAGGGCGGGGTCGTAGCCGTCGCCCTGGGGGCCGACGCAACCGCTGATCACGATCGGTGCCCCGTTGCCGAAGCGCCCTCTGAGCTCGCTCATCAGCGCTATCGCCTTGCGGTTCATCTCCTCGAGCTCCTGCTCGCTGTAGCCGATCTGCGCGGCCCAACCCGGGCTCGCACGCCAAGTGGGGCTCTCGAGCACGAAGCCGACGCCTTGCTCGCGGGCCAACTCGGCGTAAGGGGCGTAATAGGCGCGCAGCGCCTCGGTCCCGGCCTCGTCCTTGAGCAGGTCAAACGCGGCGAAAGCCGGCAGATCGAGGCCCTGATTGAAGATCAGGTCCGTCTCGATGCCGCCGTCGGTGAGGAAGAGGTCGCCTTCGAGCTGAGGCAGTTGGGCCCTGTGGTTCATCGGAGCCTCGGATGCTAGTAGTGGAGCCAGCCGGGCTCGAACCGGCGACCTCTTCCGTGCAAGGGAAGCGCTCTTCCAACTGAGCTATGGCCCCAGGGCCAATCCGATTCTAGGGTGCTTATGAGAGGATGCCGCGAGATCCGGAGGTCGAGGGTAAGAGAGGAAGATGGCGTCGAAGACCGAGGTTGAGACCGAGCCGGTCGGCGATCGCGCCGATACGGACAAGTCGCCCGAGGCGGTCGAGGACGCGAAGGCGGCGGCCGAGGCGAAAGGAACGCCGAAGCCCGGGCAGCAGGCCGAGATGTCGAACCTCGACATCGTCCGCCACTACTTCGACCACGCGGTCGAGCACCTGCAGCTCCCCGACGACCTGCGCACGGTCTTCTGGACCCCCTATCGCGAGGTCACGGTCCAGATCCCGGTCAAGCTCTCCGACGGCAAGGTCCACGTCTTCTCCGGCTACCGGATCCAGCACAACGGCGCACGCGGGCCCTACAAGGGAGGGATCCGCTTCCACCCCGAGGTCGACGTCGACGAGGTCCGCGCGCTCGCATCGCTGATGACCTGGAAGACGGCGGTCGCGAACGTCCCCTACGGCGGCGCCAAGGGCGGCGTCAACGCCCCGGCCGACGAGCTCGATCTCGCCGAGCAGCAGAAGATCGCGCGCTCGTTCATGGACAAGATCGAGAAGGTGCTCGGGCCGACCCGCGACATCCCCGCCCCCGACGTCAACACCAACGCGCAGACGATGGCCTGGATGATGGACGAGTACGGCAAGCTGCACGGCCACACGCCGGCGATCTGCACCGGCAAGCCGATCGCGCTCGAGGGCTCATACGGCCGTGAAGCCGCCACCGGCCGCGGCTGCGTGTTCACCTTCCGCGAGGCGGCGCCGCAGGTCGGGCTCACTCCGGCCGAGACCACCTTCGTCGTCCAGGGTTTCGGCAACGTCGGATCGTGGGCGGCGAAGATCATGCAGGAGCTGGGCTGCAAGATGGTCGGGGTCTCGGACGCGCACGGAGCGATCAGCAGCGAGGCCGGCATCGACGCCGAAGCGCTGGCGAAGTTCATCGGAGACGGCGGCACGATCACCGACTTCGAGGGCGTCGATGAGATCTCGCCCGACGAGCTGCTCTCGCTCGAATGCGACGTGCTGATCCCCGCCGCGCTCGGGGGAATGATTCACGAGGGCAACGCCGACTCGATCAACACCAAGATGATCATCGAGGGCGCCAACAGCCCAACCACCCCGGCCGCCGACACGATCCTGCACGAGAAGGGCGTTCACGTGATCCCCGACCTGCTCGCCAACGCCGGCGGCGTCGTCTGCTCCTACTTCGAGTGGGTCCAGAACCTCCAGCACTTCCGCTGGACCGAGCGCGAGGTCAACGACAAGCTCGGGGCGATCATGCGCCGCGCCTACCGCGAAGTCGCCGAGCGCGCCGAGCAGGAGAAGCTCCCCCTCCGCCACAGCGCCTACTTGCTTGGAATCGAGCGCGTCGTCGAGGCGGCGCGCACGCGCGGCTACATCTAGCCCTCGTCGTCTTCGAAGTCGAAGTCCTTCGGCGGCTTCTGCTCGAACCAGAGGTCTTCGTCTTCGGGTGAGTCCTCGAGGAACTTGGGCGTCTCCTCGAGCACGTCCTCGGCTTCGTCCTCGCCTTCGTCCTGGGCCTCACCCTCTGCGGGGGCGTCGGCGGGGGCTTCGGGCTCCGGGGGAAGGTCGTCGACCTCGGCGGGCGGCGGCGGTCCGGTTGCCGCGTCGGCCTCGTGCAGATCCTCCTCCTCTTCGAGCGCCCCATCCTCGAGTACCTGCTCCTCGTCCTCGGCGATCTCGTAGGCCTGCGTCTCCTCGAGCATCTGGCTCTCATCCGTGTCGGCGGTCACCGCGCCGGGGCCGGTGTCCTCCTCCTCGTAGACGGGGGGCGGCTGCTGCGGCGGCTCCTCGGGGGGCAGGTCGTCGAGCTCGGCGGGGCCGAGGTCAGCGAACGCATCCTCGGCGGGAGCGTCGGGGTCCGGCTCGAGAGGGGGCTCGTGATCGAAGGCCTCCGGCTCGGGAACTGGCGGCGGGCCGGGCTCCGGCTCGGCCGGAGGCGGGACCTCGTCGGCGAGCGGGGGCTCGGGGGCAGGGGGCGCCTCTTCGGCAGGGGGTGCCGCGTCCATGGGCGGTGCCTCCTCCATCGGTGGTCCCTGCTGACGAGGCGGAGCCTGGTCAGCCGACCCGGGAGCCTCGTCGACCTCGAAGTCGTAGAGCATCGGCTCGCCCTCCGCAAGTCTCCGGCTCGGTTTCGGGCTCGAGGGCCTCGGGCTCGACGGGCTGGGGCTCGACGGGCTGGGGCGGGACTGGCGCGGGCTCAACGGGCGCGGGCTGCTGCTGGGCCGGCGCCGGGGGCGGCTGGCCGGCGAGCTCGTCCGATGGAGGCTCGGGCGGCGGGTGCTCCTCGGTCGGGGCGTTGACGATCTCGCCGGTCCGGGGCGGGGGCGGGGGTGGGATCGGGGAGTCCGGCGGCGCGGGGGGCGGGGGCGGAGCAGCCTGTCCGGGCGGCGCCTGCTCCGGCGGCGGCGCCACGGGCTCCCCGGGCTGGGTATCCGGGGGAGGAGCCTGCGAAGGCGGCGGGGCCGGCGGGGCCTGTGTGGCGAATCCCTCGGGCTGGGCCGGCGGCGCGCCCGCTGCCTCGTCCCCCATCCCCGGGGGCGGCTGCTCGCCGCCACCCGCGGTAGCGGGATCCGCGAACGGATCGGCGGGCCGATCTCCGGCGCCGAACGCCTCGTCTTCGAGCTGAGAAATCTCTGCGTCGCGGGCGCCGTGGAGCCGTTTCAGCTCGAGGTGCTCGCGAATTGCGTCGTCGAGTTCACTCATTGCGGGTACCCCGGTGAGACCGGTTACGCGCCTAAGGGTAAGCGGTATCGCCTACGGGCATCGCACAATCGGGCGCATATGCACGCTCCTACCCGCCTGCGGGCTCAGGCGCCCGGTCGCCGCCCGATTGCGCCTTCTGGGTGCGGTCCTTGCCCTCCCGCTTGGCCGCATAGAGGGCCGAATCCGCGGCGTCGACGAGGCCGTCGGAGTCCTCGACCGGCCCCCCGAGCTCGCCGACGCCGATGCTGATCGTGACTCCGATCGCGCCGCCGCCGCGCCGCAGCGGCACCCGGACGTCCTTGACCCGGTTCCTGATCCGCTCGGCCAGCTCGTAGGCGCCGCCGGCGTCGGTCTCGGGGAGCGCGACGGAGAACTCCTCTCCCCCGTAGCGGGCGGGCTCGTCGACTCCGCGCGACTCGACCCGGATGGCGTTCGCCACTGCACGCAGGACATCGTCGCCCTGCAGGTGGCCGTGGGTGTCGTTGACCCCCTTGAAGTCGTCGAGGTCGAGCATCAAGAGCGAGAGGTCGTGACCGAAGCGCTTCGCGCGCTCGGTCTCCTTGTGGAGCAGCTCGCGGAAGCGCCGCTGGTTCGAGAGCCCGGTGAGCTCGTCGGTGACCGCCTCGGCGGAGACGAGCTCGTGGAGCTGGTGCATCGTGCGGGCGAGATAGAAGGTGAGCGTGAGCGCGATCGCGAGCAGGGTCGCGAGCAGGATCGCCACCCGCAGGTTGATCGAGAGCAGCCCGCCGCCCTCCTGGGGTCCGAGCAGGACGAGCTGCGCACCGTCGCCGATCTCGGTGGTCCGGGCGCGGAGATCGCTGCCGTCGACCTCCACGTCGCTCGTCTCGCCGGGCGGCGGCGCGTCGTCGCCATCGAGCTGAACCGTGGCTCCGACCGGGCGCCCGTCGACGATCACGACGGCGTTTCGCTTAGTCAGCGCCTCGACCCTCTGGGTGAAGGCCGCCGCCGGCGTCGAGGAGACGCGAAGCGTGCCGAGCTCGCGCTCGCCATCACGGAGCTCGGCCGCGCCAAAGGCAACAGCGGCATCGACGGCCCCGGCAGCGGCAAGCCGTCCAGCCGGGCCGATGATCTCGACGGCCGTCGCCCCCGACTGCCGCCGCAGCTCACGCGCGACCGAACCCAGTTGGTCCGGGTTACCGGAGCGCAGCGCCGCGGCGAGCCGCGGATCCCGGGCGAGCCGTGTCGTGGTCGTCTGAGCCTTGGCCGATTCCTCGCCCTCGAGGTTGATCGCGGTGTCGAGGCCCGCGGCAAGGCGCGCGTCAGCCTTGCCGGTGCGCGACTCCGCCGAGATCTGAACCAGCAGTCCTGCTACGGCGAGCATCGGCAGCACGACGATGAGGAGAAAAAAGAGGATCAGCCGTCGTCCGAAACTCAATCTGGCGACAGCGTATCCTTGTCACCCGCTCCCGCGAGACCGAACTGGACCAGTTTCGGGTCCGCGGAGCACCCCCACGGGGCTATAGCTCAGTTGGAAGAGCGCCTGGATCGCACCCAGGAGGTCGTCGGTTCGAGTCCGACTAGCTCCATCGCTTGGTCGCCTGCTTTGCGCCTAGTCCGACAGCCCGGCGGCTTCGAGGGCGTCTCTGGGGTCCGAATACATTTGCATCCGCGCGTATCGCTCCCCTCGGAACGTCCAGGCTTGAGCTAGGTGCATCTCCACCTCGACGCCGGCGGACTTCGACCGGCCGTACTGGCTGACAATCGCGACCACCTTGTCGTTACCCGCGTCGTGGACTTCATCGAGTTCGAGTCGCCAGTCGTCGTCCCAGGCCTCAAGCCAGCTGGACAGGAACTCCCGTACCCCTTCAACGCCGTTGTAGTACTGCTCCTCGGGCCAGCCGGTGAAGGTCGTCATGTCCATGACGAAGCCGGGGTCGAACCAGTCCGAATCGAACTCACCAGTCGCAGCGAATCGCTTGTAGCGCTCCCGGACCAACTCTAGGTTCTTCTCCGACATCTCTGGGCAGTATCACGCGATGGACCGAAACGCTCCCTGCTCGTATGCTCGCGCAACCAGATGGCCAAAGGGACGTCCAAGAAGCCGGCGAAGGCCTCGAAGCCGCGTCTCCTCGCCGGCGGCAACCCTCAGATCGCGAAGGCCGAGGGCGACGCGCCGGTGCAGGCCTACATCGCGGCGATGCCGGGCTGGAAAAGCGACGTCGGGCGCCGCCTCGACGCGGTCATCGTCAGCGCCGTTCCCGGCGTCCGCAAGGCCGTGAAGTACAACTCGCCGTTCTACGGAGCCGAAGCAGGCGAGGGCTGGTTCCTCAGCTTCCACACCTTCACGAACTACGTCAAAGTGACGTTCTTCCGCGGCACCTCGCTGCGTCCCGTCCCCCCGGGCGAGTCCAAGACCGAGGAAACGCGCTACCTCGACGTCCATGAGGGCGAGCTCGAAGAGGATCAGCTCGCCGCCTGGGTGAAGCAAGCAAGCCAACTACCAGGAGAAAAACTGTGACCGACAACCCCTCTGAGCTGATCGACGAGAAGATCAAGGAGCTGGGCGACTGGCGGGGAGAAACCCTCGCAAGCGTCCGGGCTCTGATCAAGGAGGCCGACCCCGAAGTGGTCGAGGAGGTGAAGTGGAGAAAGCCCGGCAATCCGACGGGGGTCCCGGTCTGGGAGCACGACGGGATGATCTGCACCGGCGAGACCTACAAGGAGGCCGTGAAGCTGACCTTCGCCAAGGGCGCTTCGTTGGATGACCCCTCAGGCCTCTTCAACGCCAGCCTCGAGGGCAACACGAGGCGCGCCATCGACATCCATGAGGGCGACGAGCTCGACGAAGAGGCGTTGAAGGCGCTGATTCGCGCCGCCGTGGAGCTGAACGCCTCCTAGCTCCAGGCTCGTCGGCTCAGACGATCGGCTTGCCGGTCCGGATCCGCCGGCGGGTGTCGCGGAGGTAGAAGTTGAGCGGGAAGCGGCGCAGCGGCCCGGGCAGGAACCGGCCGAGCGCGATCTGCGGCTTGGTGATCCGGTCGTGCCAGCGTTGCTTGCGCTTGCTCCAGTCGAGGCCGAGCTCTTCGCGGAAGCGCGGCGGCAGGTAACCCGCGGCGATGAACTCGTGCAGCGGGCCGAACAGCTTCGCCAGCAGGGTGGGGAGGAAGTCGAGCCGCGCGAACTCGCGCAGGTAGCCGCGAGTCAGCTCGTCCATCTCGATCTGCTCGATGCCCTCGGCCCAGTAGCGGTCGAAAGCCTCGCGGTCGGCGGGCCACATCTCCTCGGGAACCTGGAGCGTGGTCGCCATCCGCGAGCCATAGCGGTAGCGGGCCTCGGCGGTGGCATCGTCGACGTCGAGCCGATCCGGAACGAACAGCTCCGCGGCCTGCTCGGAGCCGACGTAGATGCAGGCAGCGACCCAGAGCTGCAGGTCCTTGTCGAAGGCGTTGTAGGAAACGTCGTCGCCGGGCTCGGAGTGGACCGGGCGGTGGGAGCGGTTGACCTCGCGGCGGTAGGCGGCGCGCTCGTCCTCGGTCCCGAACATCGCGATCATCAGATAGGAAAGCGTGGTCCGGGTGCGTTTGATCGGCCGCTTGTGGAGATTGCCGCTGTCGACCTTGCTCTTCGCGACACCGTGGCCGACCGGGAGCCGCGCCAGCTGCATGATCACGTTGGCGCCGCCGAGCAGCAGGATCGCCGCCGCCGACATCGACTCCCAGGCCTCTTCCTGGAGCTCGGCCAGCGTCGGGGCGCTTGGCGGTGCTGCCTCAGCGGAACGGGGAAGCGGCTCGGTGGCAGCGGGGGCGCCCATCAGCGGCTCTTTGCTTTCAGCAGCAGCGGCGCGATCGTCGTCCGCACGACCTCGGCGAACTTCTTCTCGTCGTCAAGCGGGAGCAGGCTGTCGCGGTTAACTGAGAACGAGAGCACCTGGCGGGCGAGCAGCTCGCCCATTACCTCGAGGTCTCCGTCGAGCAGCGCGCCGTCGTCGCGGAAGCGGCGCAGGTGGCCGACGATGTACTCGCGACCGATCTCCAGAATCGGCGCGCTGCGCGAGGTGAGCAGGGGCAGGATCTGCTCGGAGTCGGTGACCAGCAGCCGCTGCAGGAGGCCGTTACCGGTGATCTCGCGGATGACGCCGAGGGCGCCGGCGACGAGGAACTCTTCGGCGTCATCGATCTCGGCGACCTGGGCGTCGACGCGGGCGATCGCCGCGCGGGCCTCGCGGGCTGCGAGCGCAAAGACGAGCGCGTCGCGGTTCGGGAAGCGGCGAAACAGGGTCGCGCGGCTGACCTCGGCGGCGCGGGCGATCTCGTCGAGCGAGGTGCGGCGCAGGCCGTGCTCGAGCAGCTCGCCGCGCGCCGCCTCGAG
Organism: uncultured Solirubrobacterales bacterium; assembly: GCA_963800705.1. Classification (GTDB taxonomy): domain Bacteria; phylum Actinomycetota; class Thermoleophilia; order Solirubrobacterales; family 70-9; genus CAWDBV01. The sequence continues at coordinate 164,264 of CAWDBV010000007.1, read as the reverse complement.
GATCCGCTCCGCGTAGGGGTCGAAGTCGGCGTCCGCGGCCGCGAGCAGCCCGGTCAGGTCTTGGGTCCTGGATGCCATTGTGAGACACATTAGCACGATTAGTCTCTACGTCTCAGGCGCTCCTGGACCCGGGCCGAATAGGCTCGGCGTGTGGACCGGCTCGCCCGCCTCGCCCCGCTTTCCGGCCTCCTCGCCGCGGTGCTGTTCGGCGTCGGCAGTGCGCTATGGGGCTTCGAACAGCCCGACCGCGGCGCCGGCACCGCCGAGATCCTCTCCTTCTACGAGGACACCTCGACCGAGATCCTGATCGGCGGCACGATGAGCATCGTCTCGATCCTGTTCTTCATCTGGTTCGGCGCCGTCATGCGGGAGCGGCTCGAGGCCGCCGAGGGGCCGCAAGCGCAGTGGGCTGCCGCTGATGGCCTTCGGCGGCGCCGTGCTCGCGGGTGCGGTCGGGCTCGGCGCCGAGACGATCAACATGGGCGGAGCGCTGGCCGCCGAGGACGGGCAGCTGAACGGCGACACCGCGCAGATCTACTTCGACGTCTCCTACGCGCTCGGCGCGCCGGCGGCCGGGGTCGGGCTCGCCGCTTTCGCTGCTCCGATCGCTCTCGTCGCTCTGCGAGCCGGAGCGCCGGTCCGGCCTCCCACGGCGTGGCTGACGCTGCTGCTGGCGCTGCTCCTGCTCTCCCCGTTGATGCTGACCCCGGCGTTCGCCTGGGTAACCGGCGCGGGCATCCTGCTGCTCGCCGGGCTCAGCGTCCAGCTCTACCGGTCCGAGCCCGGCTGAGCGATGACACTCAGTCGAGGCGCTCGGGGAGCCCGAAGTTCTCGAACGCCGCCTTCATCCAGTACGGGTCGGCGTCGTGCTCGGGGAGGCGCAAAATCCGCTCGCGGTCATCGTCGCCGGTGGTCCGGGTGAGAAAGGCTGTGACGTCGCTGATCTTGCCGTCATCGTCGAAGCTGAGGATGTTGAGCGCGAAGCGCCGGTAGTAGCCGGCCTCATCGCTCCAGGTGTAGTACCCGAGCGCCGGCTGCCCGTTCGCCCGCGTCGGCACGGCCTTCCATTTCCAGTCACCCGACATCGGTGAGCTGGCGAGGAACTCCGCGATCTGGTCGCGGGGCCCGAACCAACTCGCGAGCGGCGGCATCGAGAAGCTCGCGTCCTCGCTCAGCATCCCGACGACGGTGTCGACGTCCTGGTTCTCCCAGGCCTCGACGTAGGTGTCGACGAGCTCGCGGATCTGATCGTCGCCGAGTGAGCGCAGGGTCTGCTGCTGGCTTTCGGCGGGCGCCTTCTCCTCGACGGCCTTTCGCGCCCGCTGCAGGGCGCTGTTCACCGACGCGACGCTGGTCTCGAGCAGGTCGGCGGTCTCCTGGGCCGAGTAGCCGAGCACCTCGCGGAGGATGAGCACGGCGCGCTGGTTGGCAGGCAGGTGCTGGAGGGCGGCGATGAAGGCGAGCTCGATGGCCTCACGCTGCTCGTAGCTGGCTTCCGGCGTGGCGTATCCGTCCTCGACCTCGAGCACCTCGTCGGGGAACGGCTCGATCCAGACCGTCTCGACCAGCGGATCGCCCGGGCCGTCGCCGGGGTCGGTGGCCGGAGCGTTGTCGACCGCCAGGACGCGCTTCTTGCGCTTGCCGATCGTGTCGAGGCAGGTGTTGGTGGTGATCTTGTAGAGCCAGGCGCGGAGCGCGTCCTCACTCTCGAGCCGGTCGAGGCCGCGCCAGGCGCGCAGAAACGCATCCTGGAGCGCGTCCTCGGCGTCGTGGACCGAGCCGAGCATCCGGTAGCCGTGCGCCTGGAGCTCGCCGCGGTGAGGCTCGACGAGGCGGCGGAAGGCGTCCTCGTCGCCTCCGCGGGCCGCTTCGAGCAATCGGCCCGCCGCGATGTCGGTTGGGCCGGTCTGAGCGGTACTCACCGAGCGCAGGATAGTGACCGCGGGCATCCGATCCCAACCCCGAATCTGCCTGCCGCCTACCATTTCCCAATGCGAATCGACGAAATCCTGAAGGGCGACGAGCCGAGCCTCTCGGTCGAGTTCTTCCCGCCGAAGACCGACGAGGGCCGCGAGACGCTGTTCGAGACGGTCGGCGTCCTGCGCGAGCACGACCCGGCCTACTTCTCGGTCACCTACGGCGCCGGGGGCGGCACCCGCGAGGGGACGGTTGAGATCAGCCGCGCCCTCAAGGAGCAGCACGGCGTCGAGGTGATGACCCACCTGAGCTGCGTCGGCGAGACGGTCGACGGGCTGCGCCAGGTGCTCGACCAGGTCACCGACGCCGGAATCGAGAACGTGCTCGCGTTGCGCGGCGACCCGCCCCGAGGCGAGGCCGACTTCGTCGCCCCAGAGGGCGGGCTGACGAGCTCCTCCGAGCTCGCCGCGCTGGTCTCCGAGCACTACCCGGGCGTCGCGATCGGGGGCGCCTGCTTCCCGGAGGTACATCCGGAGGCGCCGAGCCTCGAGGCCGACATCGCCTTTCTGAAGACGAAGGTCGAGGCCGGCGCGAGCTTCCTGATCACCCAGTTCTTCTTCGACAACCGCGACTACTTCAACTTCGTCGCCGCGGCCCGCGCGGCCGGCATCGACGTCCCGATCATCGCCGGGGTCCTGCCGATCACCAGCTACGCGCAGATAACGCGCTTCTGCAAGCTCTGCGAGGCCAGCATCCCGGCGCCGCTCGCGGCTGCGATGGAGGCGCTGGACGGCGACGAGCGCGCCGAGTTCGAGCTCGGCGTCGCCTACGCGGCAGCGCAGTCCTCCGAGCTGCTGCGCGCCGGCGCGCCTGGAATCCACTTCTACGCCCTCAACCGCTATCCGGCGACGCGCGCGATTCTCTCGACCCTGCGCGCGACCCGGCCCTGGGAGCGGGCGAGCGGCGAGCTGACACCGGTCTAGACTCCCTTCCGCGATGCCCTCGTTCGTCTACGAAGGCCACCGGCTCTACTACGACGAGTACGGCTCGGGCGACCGGCCGATCGTCCTCATCCACGGGCTGCTCATGAACCGGCACATGTTCGACCGGCTCGGCCCCGAGCTCGCCGAGCGCGGCAACCGGGTGATCACCCTCGACCTGCTCGGCCACGGTGAGTCCGACAACCCTCCCGAGATGACCCACTATTCGATGCTGTTCTTCGCCGAGCAGGTGGTCGGGCTGCTCGACCACCTCGGCATCCGCAAGGCGGTGATCGGGGGGACCTCGCTGGGCGCGAACGTCTCGCTCGAAACCGCCTATCAGTCCCCGAACCGGGTCAAAGGGATGCTGATCGAGATGCCCGTGCTCGACAACGCGCTCACCGCGGCCGCGGTCGTGTTCACGCCGATCCTGCTCGGGCTTCGCTTCTGGACGCCCGTGCTCCGGGTGACGGCGGCGCTCGCGAAGCGCATCCCGCGCACCGGCTACCTGCTCGACATCGGCCTCGACTGGGCCCGCCGCGAGCCCGAGCCATCGGTGGGCGTGCTCGAGGGGCTGTTCTCCGGCGGCGCCGCGCCGCACCACAAGCTGCGCGTGAAGATGACGCAGCCGGCGCTGATCATCGGCCACCACGCCGACCCGCTGCACCCCTTCTCGGACTCGGGGATGCTCGCCGAGGAGCTGCCGAACAGCCGCCTCGTCGAAGCGACCTCGATCCTCGAGTGGCGGGTGCGCCCCGACCGGCTCAACGACGAGCTCGCTGCCTTCCTTGACCATGTCTGGGGCGATCGCCGCTTGCTCGGCATCTTCCGCCGCAACGGGGATGCTTCACCGAACGGCAGCGTCGAGCCGGCCCAGCAGCCGGACGCCGGCTGAGGCGGCCGTTAGCCCGCTCCGCTAGGCTCGCCGCCGCAGATGGCCTCGAGAAAGGAAGAGAAGGAACGGCTTCGCGCCGAGCGCATCGCCGCCGAGCAGTCGGCGGGGTCCTCGGCGAAGCGGAGGCTGTGGGCGGGCTACGCGATCGCGGGACTGCTCGCGGCCGCGGTGGTCGCCGGCTTGATCGCGGTGATCATGAGCGGCGGCGGTGACGGCGAGGAGGCCAAGGACACGCCGGCGAACGCCCACGTCCAGCTCGAGAGCGGCACCGTGCCGGAGAACGTCGAGCTCGACGGACGCGAGGGCACACCGCCCGCGGCGATCAAGGTCGGCGACCTGCAGCAGGCGGCGAAGGCGGCCGGCTGCCAGCTGATGCTCGACCAGCCGGACGAGGGCAACAAGCACCTCAAAGCCGAGGATCCGACCCCGAAGTACAAGACCGACCCGCCGAACTCCGGCGACCACATCACGGTGCCGCTGCAGACCGCCGACGGCGCCTATCTCGGCACGCTCGATCCGAAGTACCCCCTGCACGCGCTCGAGCACGGCAGGGTCTCGATCCAGTACAAGCCGACGCTCCCCGAGGACCAGCAGCTCGTCCTCAAGGGAGTCTTCGACGAGGACCCCGACGGAATGCTGCTGTTCCAAAACGACACGATGCCCTACGAGGTCGCGGTCGCCGCCTGGACCCAGCTCATGGTCTGCCCGAAGTACAGCCCCGCGGTCGTCGACGCGATCCGCGACTTCCGCGACACCTATCGCGGCAACGGGCCCGAGCAAGTCCCGATCAGCCTGTAGGCGCTAGGCCTCGGCGCAGCAAACCTTGCGCCGCAACCCGGGCGCACTCGCTTGTGTTCCGGGTTCTGATGCGCAAGACCCTCGCCCACACATGCGTGGCCGCCGCCGCGCTCGCCTGCGCGGCCCCCGCGCTGGCGGCCCCCGCGGCCGACTTCGAGCAGCGCCTGCCGGCGGCGCAGCCCTCCGGATCCGCGGTCCGCGCCTCGGCGGCCGGTCACCGAGGCGAGCGCTTCACGACCCGCGCAATCCGCGCCCCGCGTCAGTTCGACCTCGTCGGCCTCGCCGGCGAGATGCGCGAGATCGAGCTTCGGGTCCGCGACCGCGGCCGCTGGAGCGCCTGGAAGGCAATCGAGGGCGGCGACCCCCTCTACACCGGCGGCGCCCGCGTGCTGCAGATGCGCACGAGCGGATTCCGCCCCCGCGGACGGCTTCACTACGTCGACCTGGCGAGCCCACGACGCAGCTCGGCGAGCACGGCCCCCGCGGCGAGCGCGCCCGTCGCGCGCGGCGCCGCGGCGCGGCTGGCGCCCGTGCCGCCGATCATGCCGCGCAGCGGCTGGGGCGCCAACAACGCGAGCGGCGGCTGCCAGCCGCGCTCGGGAGCGAGCTACGGCACGGTCCTGGCGGCCTCGGTTCACCACACCGTGAGCACCGTCGACTACACGCCCGCGGAGGCGGCAGGGATCGTGCTCGGCATCTGCCGCTACCACGTCAACGGCAACGGCTGGAACGACATCGGCTACAGCGCGCTCGTCGACCAGTACGGGGTCCTCTACGAGGGCCGCGCCGGAGGCATCGGGAGCGCCGTCGTCGGCGCCCACACCGAGGGCTACAACTCGCAGACGACCGGCATCGCCTCGGTCGGCGACCACACCTCGGTGCCGATCACCCCGGCGGCCACCGACTCGCTCGTCAACTTCCTGGCCTGGAAGCTGGACGGTGCGGGAGCGGTGCCGGCTACGGGTGCCGCCACGCTGCTCTCGGCTGGCGGCGCGACGAACCGCTACGGCTCCGGAAGCTCGGTGACCGTGCCGCGGATCTTCGGCCACGGAACCACCAACAACACCGCCTGTCCCGGCGCGACGCTCGCGCCGCTGCTGCCCACGATCGCCCAGCGCGTCCAAGCCGTGATCGACGGCACGGCGACCACGGCGCGGCGGAAGCCGAAGCGCAAGCTCAACTGCAAGCGCTTCCGCGCCAAGAAGAAGCGCCGGCAGTGCTTCCGCAAGCAGCGCCGCCGCGCGCTCCGCGGCGGCTAGGCCGCCCGGTAGGCGGGGAAGAAGCCGCCTTCGCCGCCGAGCCCTTCGTAGGCCTCGCGGTCGGCGACGATCTCGTGAACGCGGAACGGGATCTCGTCGTTGGCGAAGCCGCGCTTGAAGCGCTCGAGCCCGTCGCCGGGCTTGACCCCCCCGCCGAGGTTGAGCGGCACCGAGAGCTCGCCGGCCATCTCAATCATCTCCGCGAACAGGTTCTTCATCGGCGAGGCGTCGAGATGCTCGTCGGCGGTTCCGCCGAGGAAGTAGTGAAGGACATCGTCGCTCAGCACCGCGATCGCGCCGGCCGCCTTCGCGCCCGAGGGGGCGGTTGCGAGCAGCAGCCAGCTGCGCGCGCTCGCGAGCGCGTCTTCGAAGTAGGAGGGGCCGAAGAAGTAGCGCTCGGCAGCGCCGGTGCGCCGCATCGTCTCGGTGTAGACGCGCTCGAAGGCGCCGCGGCCCTCGGCGCCGGCCTCCGGCCCCCCCGTCCGCTCGACCCGGAAGCCGGCCCGCTCCGAGGCGCGGATCTGCTCGCTGAGGCGGGGCGCACGCCGCTCGGCTTCGCGGGGTCGGCGATCTGCAGCTTGCCGAGCTCGCGCGGCGAGGCGAAGCAGGCACCCCCGGCCGCCCGCTCGCGGATGAAGACGCTGACCAGCCCGGTCTGCTCCCAGCCGATCTCGGCTGGCGGCGGCGGCTGCCCGGGCTCGCTGCCCGCGCCCCTGTATCCGGCACCGGGGAAGCCATAAGGCGAGATCGCGTCGGTCATCCCGCCCGGGCTCTCGATCTCGCGCACGATCAGCGGCACCGCGATCGCCGGCCCGACGAGCAGCGAGTGCGTGGCGCCCTCGGCGCGCAGGAACTCGGGCAGCGGAAGAACTCCTCGCGAGGCCGCGGCCTCGCCCCCGTCCTCGAGCAGCTCGGCGTCGAGCAGCGTCAACGACCGGCCGTCGCGGCGCGGAACTCGTCCGGGAGCACGCCCCACATCTCGCAGTCGACCAGCTCGCCGCCGCGGCGGATGTGGCCGCGCAGCGTGCCCTCGTGCTTCCAGCCGAGGCTGATCACCGCCTTTTTGGCGCCCTCGTTGGTCGCCGGGATCCGCCCGTAGACCTTGTGGGCATCGAACTCATCGAAGGCGCGGGCGATCGTCAGCCGCTCTGCTTCGCGGCCGACCCCGCGGCCGCGGGCCGCGTTGGCGCCCAGCACGCAGCCGAGCTCGGGCGGGGTCGAGCTGTTGACCCCGTAGAGGGCGGTGAAGCCGACCGGCTCGTCGACTCCGGAGACCTCTATCGCCCACTTGCGGTCGTTCCCGGACTCGTCCATCGCGCGCTCGACCCAGGCGCGGGCGTCTTCGTCGCTGAACGAGTCGCGGGGCTCGTCCATCAGGTCGCCGGTTGCGTCGCGGTTCTCGAACCACTCGATCACCGCCGGGGCGTCCTCGGCGCGGAACGGGCGCAGTGAGACCTCGTCCGGCATCCGGGAAACCCTAGCGGCCACCAGGCCGCCCTCTTTGGGAGCGAAGGGCGAAGCCCGGAGCGACTAATGCGGGGCGGCCGCTCGTGGCCGCGATCTAATGGTTGTCGTGCTCGACCGGGTCTTTGTCGCGCTCGCCCGCCTGGCCCCAGGACGCGGGAGGCTCGGCGTCGGCGCCACCGCTCGCCTCACTGCCGGTCCCGAACAGCAGCAGCCCCGGGGTCCGGGCGATGATCTTCGCGTCCAGGAGCGCGGAGCGGTTCTCGATGTAGGAGATGTCGAGCTCGATCCGCTCCTCCCACGGCACGCCGGCGCGGCCGGCGATCTGCGCCAGGCCGGTCACGCCGGGCTTCACTTCGAGGCGCCGCCTCTGGCGCGGCGTGTAGAGCTCGACCTGCGAGGCGATCGTCGGGCGCGGGCCGACGATCGACATCTCGCCGCGGAGCACGTTGACGAGATTCGGGAACTCGTCGACGCCGAAGCGCCGCAGCAGGCCGCCGATCCGCGTCAGCCGCGGGTCGCCGGACGTGACCGCCGTTCCGATCCCGACCGGAGCCGAGCCCTGGCGCATCGTGCGCAGCTTCAGCATCTCGAACGGCTCGCCGTCCTTGCCGATCCTCGGCTGGCGGAAGAAAGGCGAGCCTCGCGACTCGAGCGGAATCACGATCATCGCCAGCAGCAGAAGCGGCGAGGCAACGGTCAGGCCGAGCAGCGAGGCGACGATGTCGAACGCCCGCTTCACTGTCGCCCACCTCCTCGCGCTTCGCGCTCCGGGGGTATCGACCTCGCCCCCTCGGCCGTATCCCAGCTAGAGCGAGGGCCGAGGCGGAAGCGGTCCCAGAGCCCGGCCAGGATCGAGGCCATCACGCTCACGTAGTAGCGCGCGATCCTGAACGGCGCCAGCGGCACGACGGGCGCCAGCGCCGCGGCGGCGAGGAAGACCAGCTGCAGCCCGAACGCGATCGCGAACAAGGTGCTCTCCGGCGCGAGAGCCGCGCTGGTCGCAAGCGCGATCAGGTGCAGGAACGGGGCCAGATAGCGGAGCAGCCGGTTCGAGTAGATCTGGAAGGCGTAGAGCGGCGGGTAGCCGCGCGGCGAGAGCATCCCGTCGAGCACGACGACGTCCCAGAGCGGGCGCATGATCCGCCGCTTGCGGCCGAACTCGTCCGCGGTCGCGGGGACCATCGGTCTCGTCGGCCATCGCGGCGGCAGCGTAGCGGCCGCGCCAGCCCCGCTTCGTCATCTGGAACGGGAACGAGCCGTCGTGGCTGCGCGAGGCGTCGAGGACGATGTAGGAGTCGCGGCGGGTTGCGTAGATCGGGCCGTTGCCGGCCGTGACGCCGGCGAGGTCGGACTCGAGCCCGCGCAGCGCCATCTCGAAGCGCCAGTAGAGCCCCTCCTGGTTGTCGCCCTGCTGGTCGATCAGCCGCACCTGACCGCACACGTATCCGACATCGGGGTCGGCGAACGGGGCGACGAGCTCGCGGAGCGCCCGCGGGCGCCACATCGTGTTCGCGTCCGAGAAGGCGAGGATCTCGCCGCGGGTCCTCGCGACCGCGTTGTTCTGGGTCGGCACCTTGCCGCGACGGGGCAGCTCGAGGACGAGGTCGGCGCCCGCGGCGCGGGCGAGCTCGGCGGTGCGATCGTCCGATCCGTCGGAGGCGACGACGAGCTCGAGTTTCTCGCGCGGGTAGTCGAGCGCGAGCGCGTTCGCGATCCGCTCGGAGATCACGCCCTCCTCGTTGTGGGCGGCGATGATCAGGGAGACCGAGGGCACCTCGCCGGGTTCCGGCTCCTCGCGCTGCCCGCGCAGCGCGCGTAAGGCCATCAACACGAGGGGGTAGCCGATCTGGAGATAGATGAGCAGGCCGGCAGAGCCGAGGAAGAGGATCTTCAGAGCCGCATTCACGCCATGTCCTCCGCTTCGCGTCCGGGCATGGCTAGCAGCCGCTCGTAGAGGGCGGCGGTCTTGCGGCCGATCTCCTCCCAGGAGTAGTAGGTCGACGCGGCCTGCGAGGCGGCCGCGGCGAGCAGCTCGCGCTCGCCCGGCGAATCGACGAGCTCGGAAAGCGCCGCGGCGAGCTCGGCCTCGTCGCCGGGCTGGACGAGGCGGGCGGCGCCGTGCTCGGCGACCTCGGGGAAGCCGCCGACCGCGCTCAGCACCATCGGCTTGCCGAAGGCGAGCCCGGTGTAGAGAACGCCCGACTGCTCGACGGTCCGGTACGGGAGAACGAGGATGTCGGCGCGGCGCATCAGCGCCGGCACCTCTGCGTCCTCGACGAAGCGGTCGATGAAGCGCACCGTCCCCGGAGCATCCTCGGCCAACCGGCGGAGATCATCGATCGGGATCTTCGGCAGCCCGACGATCCAGAGCTCGGCGCCCTCGACCTCGCGGAAAGCGCGCAGCAGGATGTCGGTCCCTTTGTACGGTCGGATCAGGCCGTAGGCGAGGATCACCGGCCCTTCGACCGATGCGAGCTCGTCGGGCAGCGGGACCTCGCGCTCCTGCCTTGTCAGGTAATCGAAGGCGCCGTGGGGGATCACCTCGACCAGGCCCTCGCGGACCCCGAACTCATCGATGGTGCGCCGCTTGCCGGCCTCGGAGTGCATCACGACCGCGTCCATCGCCTCGAGCCGCGCGCGCACCGCGCGCGCCTGCCGCGGGCTCGGATCGTCGGGGAGGAAGTGGTGCAGCGTGAAGACGCGGGGGCGCTTCGGCGCCAGCAGGCGGCGGTCGATCGCGGGCACCGGCAGCCATTGCCAGTGGACCAGATCGGCATCCTCGGCATGGCGGCGGTAGGCGCGCATGTCGCGCACGTGCTCGGCGAGTTTGAACGCGCGGCGGCCACGGGCCTCGAGCCCGCGCTCGGTGGTGCGGTTGTAAAACGCCTCGTTCACCCGGTAGCCGCTCGCGCTCGGCACTCGCCCGTACATAAAGCGGCTCGTGACCAGCTCGACCTCGACTCCTGCGGCCGATAGAGCCGCGCAGAGCGAGTGGTCATACGGCGGGGTGAACGCCGGCGGATCGACGACCTGGACCCGCATACTGCGAGATTATGAGGGTGCAGCTCTCCTACTGCGTGGTCAACACGAGCGGGCGCGAACTCCTGCTGCGTTGCCTGGAGGCAATCGAGCGCGGCACCCCGCCCGGGATCGCGCACGAAGTGCTGGTGCTCGACAACGCCTCCGACGACGGCTCGGCCGAGGCGGTGCGTGCCCTGGGGCGCCCGGAGATCCGCCTGATCGCGCTCGAACAGCGCACCGGCAAGGCCGAGAACGACTCGCGGCTGCTGCGCGAGGCAAGGGGCGAGTACGCGCTGCTTCTCAACGAGGACTCCGAGCTCGAGCCAGACGCCGCTGCGACCCTGATCGAGGCACTCGAGGCCGATCCGGGGGCGGCGGTCGCCGGCGCGCAGCTGCTCGACCCCGACGGCAGCGCGGCTGCCTGCGCGTGGCGATTCCCCGGCTTCGGGACCGCGCTCGCCGGCGCGCTCTTCCTCCACAGGGCGTTCACAGTCCAGAGCGGCGGCGATGAGACCCGGCGGGTGGGCTGGGTGCAGTCGAGCGCGATGCTGGTCCGGCGCAACGCCGCCGAGCAGGTCGGCTACCTCGACCCCGACTTCTTCGTCTACTCGGACGAGACCGACTTCGAAAAGCGGCTCGCCGACGCGGGCTTCTCGGCTCTGCTCGTCCCGTCAGCGCGCGCCGTCCACCACGACCAGATGGCGAGCGACGCCGCCGGCGCCGAGCGGCGGATCGTCGAGTACCACCGCAACCGCGACCGCTACCTGCGAAAGCACAAGGGCTCGGCGGCCGCGTTCCTGCTCCGGCCGCTGCACGCGTTCCCGTATCTCGTCCGCGCGCTCGGCGCCGTCTTCCTTTCCGAACACTCACCGCGCCGCTACCTCACTCACGCGAAGCAGGCATTGTCCCCCCGGCGGGGCGACGGGATCCGTGAGAGCGCTGATCGCTACAACAGAAAGAGGGGGGCCCAGTTGGAGTCCCCGCAGGGTTCGCCGCCAGGCGAACCCGAGGAGACGACTATCTGATGTCCTACAACCGGTCTTCGTCCCGCAGCTCGACCTCGACCGCCTCGGGGACCGCGCCCGCCGACGCGGGCTGAGGCGCGGAGCGCAGGTCGCGGAACAGCGCCGCGATTCCGCCCGGCCGCAGAGTCGCGGCGATCGCCCGCCGCTCGTCGGGGTGCGGGAAGCGCGTCGCCCAGAGCAGCAGCGGGAACGCGATCCAGACCGCGGCGCGGGCGGCGAGTCCGACTGCACCCTCGGTGGGCAGCAGCAGCTCCCCCGCCGCGGTGAGCGCGATCGCGATCGCCGCCACCTGCGCGAGCCGCCTCCACTCGAACGGGACCGGGAAGTGGCGCTGGGCGAACGCGTACATGACCGCGAGCACGACGACGTAGGAGGCGACGAGCGCGAGGCCGGCTCCGACGATCCCCAGCGGGGGCACCAGCACCAGGTTGAGCGCGATGTTGACGATCGCGCCGGCGATCGTCGCCGGGAGGCTGAGCTCGGTGCGCCCGGTGCGCCCGATGACGACGATGAGCACGAAATAGAGCGCGTAGAGCATCACCCCGGTCGAGACCAGACCGACCGCCTCGTAGGAGTCGAAGAACTCGGGCGCGGCGAGCAGGCGGACGATCCAGCGGGCGAACAGCCACATGCCGACGACCACGAAGCTCGAGGCGGCGACGAACCAGGTCACGATCACCGCGTAGGCGCGCCGGGCCTCGTCGTCGTCGGTGATCGAGTAGGCGAGCGGAGGCCAGGCGAGCTGGAAGCCGCGCACCAGCACCTGCACCGCTTGCGCAAACTTGACCGCCAGCGAGTAGAGGCCGGCCTCGGCGAGCCCGACCAGGTGCACGATCAGGATCCGGTCAATGAAGCTCAGCGAGTAGAGCGAGAGCTCGGCGGGCATCGTCGGCAGCCCGAACCGCACCAGCCTCCGCAGCAGGGTGCGCTCGGGGACGAGGCCGAGCCGGCGGCGCTGGACGACGATTAGGGCGCAGAGGATCACCGCCCCGACGCCGAACTGCCCGATCAGCAGACCCCGGGCACCTTCGTCACGGACGACGACGAGCCAGACCGTGACCGGGATCGTGAGCAGGACGTTTGCGATCGTGAACGCGAAGTACGCCCGCGCCCGCTCGTCGAGTCGGAACAGGGTCAGCATCAGGTCGTAGAGGATGAAAACGCCGATCCCACCGATCGCGATCCGGGTCAGCCCCGGCTCCGAGCGGTCGAGCAGCAGCTCGGAGATCTGATCCGCGAACGGCATCGCGACCGCGACTCCCGCCACGGCCGCGATCAGCATCGCGGCGAATGCGGTGCGGACGACCCGCTCGGGATCCTCGCCGGCCTTGTAGTAGAAGCGCATCAGCGCCTCGATCAGCCCGAGCCGGATCATGATCGCGATCGCGATCGCCGCCACGGTCAAGACCTCCGCGGCGCCGTAATCGGTGGGGGAGAGGTGGCGCGTGTAGAGCGGCAGCAGCGCGACCGCGAACAGCTTCGAGAGGACGCTCGAGGCCGTGTAGGCCGCGCCGGTCGTCGCCAGGCGCCGCAGGTACCCGCTCACGGCGCGGCTAACTCGGTGTGGTCGACGGCGGCGGCGCGGCCGGAGGAGGAGGAACGCGAGGAGGCGTCGGCGGGGCCGGCGATGGCGGCGGCGCGTGGCTCGGCACGACCGCGCCCGGCCCGGGATCGGGCCCGGGCCCGCTCGGCCGCGGTACCGAGAGCACGGTCGCAACCGCGAGCAGAGTCCAGGTGAGCGGGTCGGCGAGGAAGCCCGCGTAACCCATCGTGTGGAGCAGCAGGCCGGCGAACCCGGACGCAATCGCGATCACCGCGATCGCCTCCACCCGCGGCCGCTCGTCGGCGCCGATGCCCGGAATCGCGGGAAACCTTCCTCCGATTCCCGGCGAAACCGGCGCGGCCATGCGATAGAGCAGCGCCAGTGCGGCGAGCAGCAGCGCCGCGTAGGCGATCAGGCCGAGCGCGCCCTGCTCGGCTCCGATCGTGATCGGCTCGGTGTGCGAGTTGACGGCTTCGCCGGATGGAACCGGGTTGCGCTCCTTGAACTCGACCCCGAACGATCCCGAGCCGTGGCCCTGGACGGGCCGATCCTTGACCAGGTCGAGGCCGCCGCTCGCGAGCCGCGATCGCCCGCTCGTCGTCTGCTCGAGCTTGCCGCCGCTCTGCGAGTCGATTGTCAGGACGTCGGTGAAGCTGAACAACGCCGCCCCCGCGATCGCAAGGCCGACCCCGGCCGCCAGGGTCCGCCGCCAGCTCCAGCGCAGCGCGCTCAGCACCCCGAGCCCGGCGAGCAGGGCGAGGAAGCTCGTCTGCGAGAAGCTGAACGCGAGGCCACCGAACACGATCGCGAGGCCGAGCGCCCCGAGCGCCAGCGTGCGGCGGTCGCGGACCCAGACCAGCACCGCTGCGCCGAGCACGATCGCGAGCCCGAGGTAGCGGCCGTAGATGTTCGAGTCCCAGAACAGCGAGTTGACCCGGAAGTAGAGGTCGAAGTCGTTGGAGCGCATCAGCTTCGAGTTCCAGAGGATCTCGTGGGTCTCGTGCTGGACGATCCCGATCGCCGCAAAGACGAGCGCCTCGACGGCGACCAAGATCAGCGCCCCGCGCAAGAGCCGCGGCGTCCAGTCCGCCTCGCGCAAGAGCACGAACATGACCGCGAACGGAACCAGGAAGAAGGCGAGGTTCTGCACGGCGCGCGAGACGTCGCTCGAATAGGCGGTCTGCACGGCGTAGAGCACGAGCGAGACGGCGAGCGCCAGCGCCAGCCACCTGGCGGCGCCGCTCGGGGCTCCGCGGCCCGGATCGCCGCCGGGACGCCGCGCGGCCCGCAGCTCGAGCGCGACACCCGCCGCGATCACCAGGTAGAGCGGCACCAGCAGGTTCGAGCTCTCGCCCCCGGCGTCGATCGGGATCCGGAACGGCAACGCCGCGATCAGCGCCAGCGGCAGCGCGATCGGAAAGCTGTTGAACAGCGCGGCGAGCGCGCCGAGGCCGATCGCCCCGACCACGATCAGCGCGGCGAGCTGTCTGGGGTTGTCGCGAAGCTCGCGCAGCTGGCCGTCCCAGGCCTCGCCGGCGACCAGCGCGCCCGCGAGCGCGAGCGCGGCGAGCATCGCCAAAGCGCGGGTGCGGCGGTCGGCGCTCAGGATCGCCGCTGCGGAGGCGGCCGCGGCGCCGATCCCTCCCAGCACCTGTAGGACCTCGCTCACCCTTCAGTCTCCTCGGGCGGCAGCTCCCCGGGCGCCAGCAGGACGATCTTCTCCCCCGGGGTGATCGTGCGGTCGCGGCCGAGCACCTTGACGCGGATCCGGTATGGGCCCGGCGGCGCGAGTACCCGGCGGTCGGTGAGGCCATCCCACTCGAAGGTGGTGATCTCCTGGTCTTCGAGCGTCTGCCCGTCGGCGACCTCGCGGATCCGCTTGCCCTCCGAGTTGACGATCAGCAGGTCGATGTCGTCGGGGCCCTTGATCCGGAACTCGAACTCTGCCTGGTCATCGACGCCGTCTCCGTCCGGGCTGAAGCTCGGCGAAACCGAGACGCTGTCGAGGACGAGCCCGCTGCGCCGGCTTCTCTGCGTGATCACCAGCGCCGCCAGGCTCGCCAGTACGAGTGCCGCCACGATCAGCGGCCCCGCTACGCGCCCGGGCTGAGGCATTAGGTACCGGCGCGGTCTTCGCCGACGATCACCGCGACCGGTGCCCCGTCCGCAAGCCTCTTGATGTCGCTGCTCATCGGATCGACCTGCGAGACCTCTAGCGCCGATGCGACCTCTCGGCCGTCGGCCTCACCCTGCTGCGAGGGATCGAACATCACCGTGG
The DNA here is from genome assembly GCA_963800705.1 of uncultured Solirubrobacterales bacterium. Lineage (GTDB taxonomy): Bacteria > Actinomycetota > Thermoleophilia > Solirubrobacterales > 70-9 > CAWDBV01. The sequence goes on along the minus strand of CAWDBV010000007.1, from coordinate 149,081 downwards.
TGACGTCGAACGGGGTCTCGGTGTTCGTCACTGCTCCGATCTTGAAGCCCCCGGCGCGTACGTCCTCGCCGATCTTCGCCGCCAGACCGGGCACCGGGGTGCCGTTGAGGACCGCGACCTCGGTCGGCGGACCGGTGTTCTCTCCCACCGGCGCCGTCGCCTGGCCGCTGCCACCGCTGGCACTCTCATCGTCGCCCCCGAGCAGGCGGGTGGCGCCGAACGCCACGCCGGCGAGCAGGACCGCGACGCCAGCGCCGATCACGAGCACCGAGCGCAGCTCGGGCCTGCGTCCGCCGGCCGCAGAGGGCCGGCCGCCGCCCATTCCGGGGCGGCGGCGCTGCTCGAAGCGCTGGCGGCGCTGGGCCGCGGCGCGCGCGGCTTCGACCTGGCGGGCGGCCTGAATGTCGTCTGGCTGACCGGCCGGCGCGGCGATCGCGGTCTCCGCGGTCTCGTCGTCCCCTGCGGGTGGCGCCTCGCGCTGGGCGGCGGACGACTGCAAGTCGAGCTCCTCGGGCACAAAGGTCGCCTTCTCCTGCAGGTCGCGGACGTGCCGCGCCTGCGCGAAGTACAGGAACGCGAGGATCGCCAGGCCAATGAACGAGGCCAGGCCCACGACTGCGCCGATCTGCTCAATCAAGTCCATACGCGGGGGGTGCGGCGCGGGATGCTAGATGAACTTCTAATCGAGACTGACGTTGGCGGTCGTCCGCCGGCGCTCGGCGACCAGCTCGACGGTCTGCTGGGCGATATCGGACTCGTCGCCCTGCTTTACGAGCTCCTCGAGCTTCGACATCCAACCCTCGACCCACTCGGGGTCGAGGGGGACCTTGCGCACCGCGCGCACGATCTTCTCGGCACCGGTCGGCTGCGGGCGCTCGTCGGTGCCGAACAGTTCCTCGTGCAGCTTCTCGCCCGGCCGGCGGCCGGTGAACTCGATCGCGATGTCGGTTTCGGGCTCGTATCCAGCGAGCCGGATCATGTTGTGGGCGAGATCGACGATCTTCACCGGCTCGCCCATCTCGAGCACGAACACCTCCCCGTTCCCCGCGCCGAGGTCTCCCGCCCGGATCACGAGCTGCACGGCCTCGGGAATCGTCATGAAGTAGCGGCTCATCTCGGGGTCGGTGATCGTCACCGGCCCGCCGCGCTCGATCTGGCTGCGGAAGATCGGCACCACGCTCCCCGAGGAGGCGAGCACGTTCCCGAACCGCACCGTCAGGCAGCGCGTGTTCGGGTAGCGGCGGCCGACCGCCTCGATGACCCACTCGGCGACCGCCTTCGAGGCGCCCATCACGGTGCGCGGGTTGACCGCCTTGTCGGTCGAGACGAGCACGAAGCGCTCGGCGCCCGAGGCGGCCGCGGTCTCGGCTGTGACCCGCGTCGCCATCGCGTTGTTGCGGATCGCCTCGAGCGGGTTCGACTCCATCAGCGGCACGTGCTTGTAGGCCGCGGCGTGGAAAACGACGTCGGGCTTGTAGCGCTGCATCACCTCGAGCATCCGGTCGGGCTCCTTGCAGTCGGCGAGCACCGACTCGACCTGGGTGAAGTGGCGCTCATCCGTCATCTCGCGGTCGATCTGAAAGAGGTTGTCCTCGGCGTGGTCGAGCATCACCATCAGCTTCGGCCTCACCCGCGCGATCTGGCGGACGAGCTCGGAGCCGATCGACCCTCCAGCCCCGGTGACCAGCACCCGCTTGTCCTCCATGTAAGCGCCGACCCGGTCGATCTCCATCAGCACCGGCTCGCGGCCGAGAACGTCCTCGACCTGGACCTCGCGCAGCTGGCGGGTGAGCTGGACGCCGCCGCGGAGCAGCTCGAACACGGTCGGCAGCGTCCGCACGGCGATGTCGCGCTCCCGGCAGGCGGTGACGACGCGGCCGCGCAGCACGCCGGGAGCCGATGGGATCGCGATCATCACCTCGTCGGGCTCGGTCTCGTCGAGGATGCGGCCGATCTCGTCGGTCGTCCCGAGCACCTTCAGCCCGAGCATCCCCATGCCGCGCTTGCGGGCGTCGTCGTCGACGAAGCCGATCGCCCGCGAGCCGAGGTTCGGGTTCAGTTGCAGCTCGCGGACCACCATCTGCCCGCCGGTGCCGGCGCCGACGACGATCACGTCGTGGGAGCGCGACTCGATTCCGCGCCGCGCCCGCCGCTCGACGACGAGCCGCGCCAGCAGGCGGGCGCCGCCGATGAAGGTGACAGTGAGCAGGAAGTCCATGACGACGACCGAGCGCGGCAGGGCATCGTCGAAGGGCTTGATGAAGGTGAGGGTGACGACGAGAATCGCGGTCGAGATCGCCGCCGCGCGCAGCACCGCTACGTAGTCGGGAAGGCTCACGTAGCGCCACCACTTCTGGTAGAGACCGGAGCCGCCGAAGACGATCAGCTTGCCGACGATGACGAAGCCGATCGTCGCCGCGAGCAGGTCGTCGTAGCGCTCGGGGATCCCTTGATCGGCGTCGAGGAAGCGGAGCTTGAAGGCGAGGAAGAAGGCCGCCGCGATGAGCACCGCATCGGCGAGCATCTGCAGCAGCTTCGACCGGTAGACGGGGTGGTTGAAGCGCTCCACGCGGGGCGAGTCTACCCGTCCTCGGCCACCCTCTTTGAACCTTCCCGCCCTAAGCGGTTTCGAGGAGCGTGCCTGGGGGTAGGACAGGGGCCATGAAGAGACCGAAATTCCTGGGCCGAGCCCTTGCAGTGATGGCGGTGGCGGCCGGGTTGATGATCGGGCTGATCGGGGGCGGTAGCGGCTCGGCGCAGTACGCGCCATCGCCGACCACCACGCTCCCGGGTTCAACCGGCACGGTCACCACTCCCGGTACGGTCGTGAGAAGGAACGTACGGCGAGGCTGCAACAAGATCAAGAACCGCAAGAAGCGCAAGAAGTGCAAGCGCAAGCGGCGTCGCCGCTGAGCTGAACCGCTAGAGCGCTATCGAAGCGGAGCAGGGCAGGCCGGTTTCCGGCGTCGGCGGGCTGCACGTTTTGGGTACGCCACCGTCCGACCCCGATTCGGGTTATCCTGCCGATCTACGGGGAGGCCCGTCAGGCCTCCCCTTCTTCAATTAATCCGATAGGCAGACCAACTACCAAGGGGAAACACCATATGAGCTGGCATAAGTTCATCGGACGTGGTGTCGCCGTGGCGGCCGTCTCTGGCGGCCTGCTCGTCGGCTTGATCGGCGCCGGATCTGGGTCCGCCCAGTACTCGCCGACCACGCCCACTACTCCGACCACGCCGGGCACCACGACCGCGGCGAAGGTCAAGAAGTGCAACAAGATCAAGAACAAGAAGAAGAAGAAGAAGTGCAAGAGGAAGGCGCGTCGGCGCTAGAGCGCCTGGACTGAGCTGAGACTTTCGAAGTAGCCAGCTCAATGGCGGCGCGGACCCGGTCCCACAGGCCGGGCTCGCGCCGCCTCTTTTTTCCTCGTGACTGACTTTTCCTCGTGACTGACTTCATCGTCGATCCTCTGGTCGAGTTCTGCACCGACGTGATCGGGGAGATCGGCTATGCCGGGATCTTCTTCCTGATGCTGGTCGAGAGCGCCAACGTGCCGATGCCCAGCGAGGCGACGATGCTGTTCGCCGGCTTCAAGGTCGAAGAGGGCGACCTGACCCTGTTCGGGATCGTCGCCGCGGGTGTGCTCGGCAACGTCTTCGGCTCGTGGGCCGGCTACGGGATCGGCTACTACGGGCGCATGGAGCTGCTCGAGCGCCACAAGATCTTCCACGTCAGCCCTAAGCAGATGGAGCGGGTCGAAGGCTGGTTCGAGCGCTACGGCGACGTCACCGTCTTCTTCACCCGCATGCTGCCGATCGTCCGGACCTTCATCTCGACCCCCGCCGGCGCCGCACATATGCCGTTCTGGCGCTTCACCGTGCTCACCGCCCTCGGCTGCATCCCGTGGGTGCTGATGCTCGGCGTGATCGGCGTGCAGGTGGGCGAGAACTGGGAGGAGTGGCGCGACAAGCTCCACTACTTCGACTACGTCGTGATCGCCGGAATCATCGCGCTGGTCGCCTGGCTGCTGATCAGGCGCCGTGGCGGCGGCGACACCGACGAGGACCCCGAACCGCGCGCAATGGAGGCGGGTGGCTGAGGAAGTCCCGCTCGAGCGCGCCGTCGCCCTCGGAGTGATCCAGGGGCCGACCGAGCTGCTGCCGGTCTCGAGCTCCGCACACCTGACCCTGGTTCCCTGGCTCGCGGGCTGGAACTGGGACCGCCTCGACCCCGAGCTGCGAAAGAGCTTCGAGGTCGCGCTGCATGCCGGCGCCGCCGCGGCGCTGCTGATCGGGCAGCGCCGGCTGATCGTCGAGGAGCTCGCCAAGTTCGACCTCCGCAGGGCGGCGGTGATCGCGCTCAGCTTCCTGCCCCCGGCGGTTGTGGGCTACGCGTTCGAGCACCAGATCGAGGAGCGGCTCGGCGGGCCGCGCGCCACCGCTGCCGCGCTGATCGCGGGCGGCATCGCGATGGTGCTCGCCGATCTACGCCCGCAGGGCCGCGCCGATCATGTCGCCCGGCCCGCCGACGGCCTCGCGCTCGGCGTCGGGCAGGCGGCGGCGCTCGTGCCCGGCATCTCCCGCAACGGAGCGACGTTGACCGCGGCGCGCTGGCGCGGCTTCAGCCGCGAGCACGCCAACATGCTCTCGCGCACCGTCGCGCTGCCGGTGATCGTCGGCGCCGGGGCGCTGAAGGCCGACCGCCTCCGCCGCCGCGGCGTGCCGAAGCCGATGCGAAAGGCGCTTGCGGTCGGGGTCGCGGCCTCGTTCGTCTCCACGCTCGCCTCGCAGAAGCTGATCCAACTCGTCGAGCGCGACCGGGCGCTGCTCCCCTATGCCATCTACCGCGGCGGCCTCGCGGCGGCGGTGCTCGCGAAGCTCGCGGCAAAACCGGCGCGGCGGGCGGATGCCCTCGAGCCGGAGGCAGTCGTGAAGGGAAATGGCAAGGTGCTCGTGTGAGCGACGCGTACGCGAAGGCCGGCGTCAGCCAGAGCGAGGCCGATCGCGCCGTCGAGGCGCTCGTCAAGGCCCTCGGCGGACCTGCGTCGAGCGCGGTCGTCGGGCCTGGCCACTACGCGAGCGTGATCGCGATCGACGACGAGCGCGGCATCGCGCTCTCGACCGACGGGGTCGGCACCAAGCTGCTCGTCGCCGAGCAGATGGGCAAGCACGACACGGTCGGCATCGACTGCGTGGCGATGAACGTCAACGACGTGATCTGCGTCGGCGCCGAGCCGCTGGCGATGCTCGACTACCTCGCGGTCGAGAAGGCCGACCCGGAGCGCGAGGCCCAGATCGGCGCGGGGCTGCGGGCCGGGGCCGAACAGGCCGGAATCGAGATCCCCGGGGGCGAGCTCGCGCAGCTCGGCGAGCTCGTGCGCGGCTACGACCTCGCCGGCGCCTGCTTCGGCACCGTGGCGCTCGAGGATGTCGTCACCGGCGCCGAGATCGAGCCCGGCGACGCCGTGATCGGGCTGCCCTCCTCGGGGCTGCACTCGAACGGCTACACGCTCGCGCGCTCGGCGCTCGAGGGCCTCGACTGGGACGAAGACCCGGGTGGGCTCGGCCGACCGCTCGGCGAGGCGCTGCTCGAGCCGACGACGATCTACGTCAAGCCGGTGCTCGAGCTGCTCCGCTCAGAGAGCCGCGTCCACGGCCTCGCACACATCACCTCGGGCGGGCTCGGCAACCTGCTCCGGCTCGAGGCCGCAGCCGAGATCGGGATGGGCTACAAGATCGACGACCCGCTCCCTGTGCCGCCGCTGTTCGAGCTGATCGCCGAGCGCGGCAAGGTCGGCGCCGAAGAGATGAACGACGTTTTCAACATGGGCTGCGGCTTCTGCATCGTGGTCGGCTCCGGCGACGAGGGGCCCGCGCTCGATCTGCTCCGCGGCGCCCATCCCGGCGCGAAGGTGATCGGACGTGCGGTCGCCGGCGAACCGGGTATCACCCACGCGTAAGGCCTGGTCGTTCGCGCCCAGCGTGCGGCAGGCGTCCCCACGGCGGCGACGAACGTCTAACTTCATTCTTCATGGCTGACGAGCCAAACGGAAACTCGCCAACTTCAAGCAACACCACCGTCGAGGAGCGCCCGACGCAGGAGCATTCGATCGTCGAACAGCCAGACACCGGAAGCAGGCCGCGTCTGATCGGAACGATCCTTTCGCGCCGCTACCGCCTCGAGTCGAAGCTCGGCAGCGGCGGCATGTCGACCGTCTATCTGGCCCAGGACGAGACCCTCGACCGCAAGGTCGCGGTCAAGGTCCTGCACGCCGAGGTCTCTGGTGAGGCCGAGGCCCTCGACCGCTTTCGACGCGAAGCGAGGGCGGCCGCGAAGCTCTCACACCCGAATTTGGTCACCGTGATCGACGCCGGTGAGGACGGCGGCGCGCCCTACATCGTGCTCGAGTACGTCGAGGGCGAGACCCTGAAGCAGCGCATCCGCCGGCTCGGCCCGCTCGGCACCGACGAGGCCGTCGCCTATGCGATCGAGATCGGCCGCGGGCTCGCCGCCGCCCACGCGCGCCGGCTCGTGCACCGCGACGTGAAGCCGCAGAACGTCCTCATCGACGGCGAGGGGCGGGCAAAGGTCACCGACTTCGGAATCGCGCGCTCGCTCGAGGCTCACGGGGACACGGGCACCGGCAAGGTGCTCGGCACGACCGACTACGTTTCCCCCGAGCAGGCACTCGGCGAGGAGGTCGACGAGCGCTCCGACGTCTACTCGCTCGGGGTCGTTCTCTACGAGATGCTCACCGGCGAGGTGCCGTTCACGGCGCCGAACCAGGTCGGCGTGGCGATGAAGCACGTCCACAACCCGATGCCCGACGTGCTCGAAAAGCGCCCCGATGTCTCCGCGGCGGTCGCCGGCGTGCTCGACCGCGCCACCGACAAGAACCTCGAGTACCGCTACTGGAGCGTGGCCGAGCTGCTCGACGACCTCGAAGCGACTCTCGAGGTCGAAGCGGCGCGCGGCGGGGGGACGACCGGCGAGGCGACCGCGGTCCTCGATTCGGTCCCCGAGCCGCGCCGCGAGCTCGACAGCGGCCGCTCCGGCGGCACCAGCCGCGCTTCGTGGGCCGGGCTCGCAATGGGCCTGGTCGGGATCGGGCTGATCGTCGCCGCTCTGCTGCTCGGCGAGAGCGGCCAGCTCGCCGGCGGCGGGCCCGAGCTCGGCATCGAATCGGCGAGCGCCTTCGACCCGGAATCAGGCGGCGGCGACGGCGAGGAGCATTCCGACGCCACCGATCTCGCGATCGACGGGAACCCGCTCGGCTCGGCGTGGACCACCGAGACGTACGACTCGGACGACTTCGCGGGGATCGACAAGGGTGGAGTCGGAATCTACGTCGACGCCGGCAAACCGGTGAAGGCGAGCGCGGTCGAGCTGCGCGCGGTGTCCACGGGCTGGGACGCGGAGATCCGCACCGCCCCCGGGGCCGCCAAGCCCCCCGAGGACCTCGACGGCTGGGACGCCGTCGGCCGCGGCACCGACCTCGGCAAGGCGACCGTGATCCCGGTCTCGAGCGGGGTCACCGAATCGCGCTACTGGCTGGTCTGGATCACCGGGCTCGCCGAGGCCGACGACGAGCGCTTCGCGGTCGAGCTCACCGACATCCGGCTCCAGGGCTGACTAGAAGTCGTAGCTGCGCAGCTGCTCGTGGCGCTCGAGCGCCAGCTTGACGAGCCGGTCGCAGAGCTCCGAATAGGGAATCCCCGAGGCCTCGAGCAGCTTGCCGTAGACGCTCGTCTCGGTGAAGCCGGGCAGGGTGTTGAGCTCGTTGACGACAACATCCTCGCCGTCGACGAAGAAATCGCAGCGGGCAAGCCCGCTGCAGCCCGTGAACATGAACACCTCGGCTGCCAGCTCGCGAACCTGCTCCGCCGCTGTCTCCGAGATCCGCGCCGGGACGACGAGCTCCATGCCGCCCTCGTCGTACTTGGCCTCGAAGTCGTACCAGTCGGCGTTGGCGAGGATCTCTCCGGGCACCGAGGCGAGCACGTCGTCGTTTCCGAGCAGCGAGCACTCGACCTCGGCTCCGGACGCCTGCGCCTCGACGATCACCCGCGGATCGTGGCGCCGCGCCACTTCCACTGCACCCACGAGCTCGGAGGCATCGGTCACCTTGCTGATCCCGACGCTCGACCCGAGCCTCGCCGGCTTCACCCATAGCGGCAGGCCGAGCTCCCTCGCGACCTCCTCCCAGCCCTCGGCCGATGCGTCGACGTGCGCGACCTGGGGCACGCCCCGGACCGCGAGCAGGCGCTTGAAGGTGAGCTTGTCGAGGCAGATCGCCGACGCGGCGACCCCCGAGCCGACGTAGGGGACGCCGAGCGCCTCGAGGGTGCCCTGGATGCTGCCATCCTCGCCCCCGGGCCCGTGCAGGATCGGGAAGGCGGCATCGGCGTCGAGCAGCCCGGCGCCCGGGGTCACCGAGAGCTCGGAACCGTCGGCGAGCCAGCGCCCGTCGCGCTCGATCCGCACCTCGACCGTGTCGTGCCCGGCCTCGGCGAGGCCCGCGGCCACGGCCGCACCGGAGCGCACCGAGACCTCGTGCTCGCTCCCGGTCCCGCCGCTCAGCACGGCGATCTTCATCAGGGAACCGCTGGCGTAGTCGGGGTGGTCGTGGTCGGCGGGGGCGCTGCGGCGCCGACCGAGATCTGCACGGTGCTGCCCCGGGTGGCGCTCGACCCGCCGAGCGGGAACTGCTTCGTGACCAGCCCCGCCTGCTCGGGCGGTGCCGAGGGGTCGGTGCCGACGACCGGCTTGAACCCGGCCTTCTTGAGCAGCGAGACGGCGGTCTGGCGGCCGGCGCCGATCACGTTCGGGATCTGCGCGGTGCCGCTCGAGACGAAGATCGTCACCTGGCCGCCGCGCTTCAGCTTCTGGCCGCCGGTCGGCGTCTGCGCGACGACCTGTCCCTCCGGCGCGGCGTCCACGCGCTGCTGAATGCTCGCGGTCAGCTCCGCGGTCTCGATCGCCGAGACGGCCTGCTCGGTCGTTTGCCCGACCACGGCCGGAACATCGACCTTGTCGGATCCCTTCGAGACGAGCAGCTTCACGGTCGAGCCGCCGGCGACCTGGATCCCGGCGGCCGGCTCGGTGCCGATCACCGACCCCTTCGAGACCGTGTCGTCGAAGCGCTCCTCGGACTGCACCTCGAGCCCGACGTCGTCGAGCTCGGCGGCCGCCTGCTTCGGCGCCAGGCCGGAGACGTCGGGCACCTCGACCGTACCCGGGCCCGAGCTCACGGTCAGGTTGACTGTCGAGCCCTCCTCGGCGTTCTCGAGCGCGGTCGGATCCTGCTCGAGCACGGTGTCACGCGGCGCTGCGTTGGCGACCAGGGTCGTGTCGACGTCGAAGCCGCGGCCCTCGAGCACCTCGGTCGCGGCGGCGACGTCCTGGCCGATCACCGAGGGCACCTCGGTCTCGCTCGGCCGAGTGAGCCCGAAGGCGACTAGCGCGGCGATCGCCGAGACCAGAAGCCCCAGCACGATCCAGCGCCGCAGCCCGCGGCGATCGCGCCGGTCGAGATCGTCGTCCGCCGGGCCTCCGTCGTCGTGCTCGCCGAAGACGCCAACCGCCGGGTAGGAGGCGGTGTCCTCGCTGCGGGGGGTATCGGGCCGCGCCTCGGCCTCATCGAGCGCGTCCATGAACGACTTCGCGTCGCTGAAACGGGCATCGGGATTCTTCGCCAGGGCCCGCATCACAACCGCGTCGAGCGCCGGCGGGACCTCGGGGTTGATTGCGCTCGGGCGCCGCGGCACCTCCTGCACCTGCTTCAACGCCACCGCGACCGGGCTGTCGGCCTCAAAGGGGACGTTGCCGGTCAGCGCCTCGTACAGCACCACCCCTATCGAGTAGATGTCGGAGGTCGGCGTGGTCTCCTTTCCCTGCGCCTGCTCGGGCGAGAGGTACTGCGCGGTCCCCATCACCGAACCGGTCTGAGTGATCTCGGAGCTGCCGGCGCGGGCGATCCCGAAGTCGGTGACCATCGCCCGGCCGTCGGCGTCGATGAGCACGTTCTGGGGCTTCATGTCGCGGTGGACGATCCCCTTCTGGTGCGCGAAGCGGGCCGCCTCGAGCACCTGGCGGATCACCGAGACCGCGGCCGGGACCGCCATCCCCTGGTCGATCAGCTCCTTGAGCGAATCGCCCTCCACGTACTCCATCGCGATGTAATAGGAGTCGCCGACCTCGCCGCGGTCATAGACGCCGACGACGTTCGGGTGTTGGAGCCCGGCCGCGTGCGAGGCTTCGCGGCGGAAGCGCTCGACGAATTCCTTGTCCTGCGCGAAGCGGTCGTGGAGGATCTTGAGGGCGACCTTGCGGCCGAGCTCGATGTCCTCGGCGAGCCAGACGTCTGCCATGCCGCCGGAGCCGATCTTGCGGTCGACCTTGTAGCGGCCGTCAACGAGCTCCCCTGTCTGCGTGGTGGCCATCGGCTACTCGCTCTCCGCACTCTGGTCGACCAGCGACTCGAGCACCTGCTGGGCGATCGGCGCGGCTACGTCGCCACCGGTCCCCGAGGTCTCCTCGACCGTCGCGACGACCGCGATCTGCGGGTCGTCGGCCGGGGCGAAGCCGATGAACCAGGCATGGTTGATGTTGCGCGAGGGGTCGCGCTCGGCGGTTCCGGTCTTGCCCGCAACCTGGGAGCTGGCGAGCGCCGCCGCGCCGCCGGTTCCCTCGTTGACGACGTCGGACATCATCTCGGTCAGCTGCGCGGATGTCTCCTCGCTCATCACCCGGTCGACCGGCGAGGGCTCGAGCTCGCTCTCACGGCCGTCGGGGTCGGTGACCTTCTCCCAGAGCCGGGGCTTCATCAGCACGCCGTCGTTTGCGACTGCGGACACGACCATCCCCATCTGCAGCGGCGTCACCCGGAGGCGCTCCTGGCCGATCGCAACCCGGCCGATGTCGATCGCGTCGTCGGCGGTCAGCAGCTCGTCGCCCTCGAAGACGCCGCTGGTCGCGAGCTGCTGGCCGGGATAGTCGAGCGGCGGCTTGGTGTTGAAGCCGAAGCGGTCCATGTACTTGTACATCGTCTCGGTGCCGAGGCTCTCGGCGACCTGCGCCCAGACCGTGTTGACCGAGTTGGTCAGCGCCGTGGTCAGATCGACCTCCCCGAAGTCCTTGTTGCCGAAGTTCTGAAGCGGAACGCCGGAGATCGGCACGTTCGAATCGCCGTTCACTCTCGAATCGGGTGAGAATTCGCCGCTGTCGAGCGCCGCGGTCGCGGTGACGACCTTCATCGCCGATCCGGTCGGGTACCCGGCCTGGGTGGCGCGATTGAAGAGCGGCGAATCCGAAGCGGAGTTGAGCTCCGCGAAGTCATCGGGCACCAGATTCGGATCGTAGGTCGGCGTCGAGACCATCGCCCGCACCTTGCCCGTCGAGGGCTCGATCGCGACCACCGATCCCTTTTCGCCGGCCAGCGCCTCGGTGGCGATCCGCTGCGCGTCGGGGTCGAGCGCCGAGGTCACGTCGTCGCCCTCCTGGCGGTGGCCGCGGAGCTGGTCGAGGATCGAGAGGAACTCGGTCTTGTTGCCGACCAGCTCGTCGTTGTGCGATTGCTCGAAGCCGACACGACCCCGCTCGACGAAGCTGTAGCCGATCGGGTTTCCGTACAGCTCCCCCTCTGGGTAGTCGCGGACGTAGATCCGGTCCCCGCCGTCGCCGATCGGGTTCGATTCCGCGATCACGCTCCCGTCGGCGGCGAGGATCTTGCCGCGCTCGATCTGCTGCTCCTCGAGCAGCGGGCGGCGGTTCGCTGTGTGCTCGCGCAGGCCCTTTGCCTCGAACACCGACCAGTAGGAGGTGAAGCCGAGCAGCAGCGCGTAGAGGATTACGAGGAGGCCGAACAGCTTCACGATCTGCGTGTTCACGCCCAGCCCTCCGCTTCCTGGCGCGCGTGGCGGCGGGCGCGGTCGGAGATCATCAGCAGCAGCGCGAGCAGGATGAAGTTGGCGAGGATCGAGCTACCCCCGTAGCTGATGAACGGCAGCGTCACGCCGGTCAGTGGAATTACACGGGTGACGCCGCCGATGATCACGAAGGCCTGTAAAGCGAACACCGCCGTCAACCCGGTGGCGAGCAGCTTCGAGAACCCGTCTGGGGCGATCAGGGCCGTTTTGAATCCGCGCGCGGCGATCAGGCCGTAGACGACGACGATCGCCGCGGCGCCGAAGAGGCCGATCTCGTCGACGATCACCGCGTAGATGAGGTCGGTGTGGGGGGCGGGCAGGATCGTGCCGCCGCCCGCGGGCAGGTCGAGCAGCGCCTGGCCGAACCCCTTCCCGAACAGCCCCCCGTCGGCTTGCGCGAACAGCGATTGGGCGATCTGGTAGCCGGAGCTGTCGGCGGTCGCGAATGGATCGAGCCAGATGTCGACCCGCTCGCCGACGTGGCCGACGGTCTCCGAGAAGAACCAGGCGCCGGCTACGAACATCGCCATGCCGATGACGACGAACGAGAGCTCGGCCGTGGCGACGTAGAGCAGCGCCAGGAAGGCGCCGAAGAACATCAGCGAGCTGCCGAGGTCGCGGATCAGAACCAGCATCAGCATCGAGGCACCCCAGACGACGAGCAGCGGGCCGAGGTGCTTGAGCGGCGGAATCGTCAGCCCGAGGTACTTCTTCGCCCCGATCACCAGCACCTCGCGGTGCTCGCGCAGATAGCTGGCGATGAAGACGACGAGCGCGATCTTCGCGAACTCGGCGGGCTGGAAGGAGATCGGCCCGAGCTTGATCGCCAGGTAAGCGCCGTTCACCTGCTCGCCGATCCCCGGCACCCGGGGAAGCAGCAGCAGGCCGATCCCGACCAGCGCGATCACGTAGCGGTAGCGCTCGAGCGCCTCGTAGTCGCGCAGCAGCACGATCGTGGTCGCAAACAGAATCAGCCCGATCACGAACCAGTTCGCCTGGTCGCGGGCCAGGCTCTCGTCGATCCGGAAGATCATCACCATGCCGACGGCGGCGAGCAGGGCGACGAGCGGGAACAGGTACGGGTCGGCGTCCGGGAGCCGCACCCGGATCACCATGTGGGCAGCGACGCAGAGGGCGAGGAAGTAGGCCCCGTAGAAGAGACTGAGGTCGTTGATCTCGGTCGAGGCGACGGAGAACACCGCCATGAAGCCCGCCGTGAGCAGCAGGGCGACCGGGATCAGGCCGATCAGCTCGCGGTTGCGAGCGCTCACCTACTGGCCCTTCTTCTGCGCCGGCGCCGCCGGCGCAGTCTGCGTGCCGGCTGGTGCGGTCGGGGTCGCCGGCGTCACCGGGGGCGCCGGGACGGGCGGGACCGAGCCCTCGCGCTGCTCGATGTCGGCGAGAATGTCGGCGGCGTCATCCTCGGAGCGCAGCTCGTGCTCGGTGACGACCGCCTGGCGCTCGGGGGTCAGCGAGGCGGTTTGGACCGGGATCGTGTTCTGCTTCGAATAGAGGTCCAGGCCGAGCGGCAGGTCGTAAGGGAGCCCGCGGTAGAGCGAGACTCGGCCGCCGGAGTCGGTGCCGACGAAGTAGATCGAGCGCAGCACCAGCCAGCCGACAATCAATACGGCGAGCGCGGCGGCGATCGGTATCGCGCGCCGCAGCCAGCGCCGTTTCGGGCTCATCGCGGCGAGCCGGTCCGGGGTCACCCGGCGCGCCGCCTCGCGGACCCTCTCGGCCGTCAAGCCGGCCTGCTCGGCGGTGCTCGAGATCAGCGTCGGGCTCTCCTCCGCTCCCACCCCGGCGGCCTCGACCCGGAACGCGACCGCGGTGATGTTGTCGCGCCCGCCGGCGCTGTTCGCCTCGTCGATCAACTTCGAGACCGCTGAGCTGAGACTCTTCGACTCGGTCAGGATCGCGCGGATCCGGTCCTCGCCGACCATCGTCGTCAGCCCGTCGCTGGAGAGAAGGAAGACATCACCGTCGCGAGAGGCGAAGGTCATCGTGTCGACCTTGACCTTGTCCTCGGGCCCCAGGGCGCGGGTGATGATCGAGCGCTGGGGGTGCTCCTCGGCTTGCTCATCGGTGAGCCGGCCCTGGCGGCGGAGCTCCTCGACCAGCGAGTGGTCCTTGGTGAGCTGCTTGAGCTCCCCGTCGCGGAGCACGTAGGCGCGGCTGTCGCCGACGTGGGCGATGCTGACGTCGTCGCCGCGCACGATCGCCGTGGTCAGCGTCGTTCCCATCCCGGCGCGCGAGGAGTCCTTCTCGGCGAGGGCGTGGATCTCGGAGTTGGCGCTCTGGAAGATCTCCTTGAGCTGCTTCTCGGCCGATCCCTCCTCGTCGATCTCGGTTTCGAAGGCCCGCGCGGCGATGCTCGAAGCGACCTCGCCGGCCTGGGCGCCGCCCATCCCGTCGGCTACCGCAAAGATCGGCGAGCGCGCGAAGTAGGAGTCCTCGTTGGTGTTGCGCTGCTTGCCGGTGTCGGTCTTGTGGGCTTGTTCGGCGACCTTCAGCATGTCCTCAGCTCTCCTCCTCGAACCGGAACTCGGTGTCCCCGATCCGGACCAGGTCGCCGTCGGCCATCTCCGCCTCACCGTGGAGCTCGGCGGAATTGAGCAGTGTTCCGTTGGTCGAGTTCAGGTCCTCGACCCAGTACCTACCCCCGCGGCTGAAGACGCGAACGTGCAGCCCGGAGGCATATCGGTCCTCGACCCTCACGTCGGCGTCCGGGGAGCGCCCGATCGAGAGGCCGCCGAAAAGGTCGTAACGCTCACCTTGATTCAGGCCGCCTCCCTCCTCGACGATCAGCCAGGCGTCGCCCGAGCCCGAATTCGATTCGACGACTTCGTGGTATCCGGTCTGCGCGATGCCCGAGTAGCCGGTCCCGCGCAGGTCGCGGAGCGAGGTGCGAGCGACCCAGAACAGGAAGAGGAAGAGCACGGCGATGAAGCCGAACTTGAGCGCGACGGCGATCGGCTCGAGGTCGTTCACTGCTCGATATCGAAGGTGAAGGTCGTCGTTCCGAGGGTTACTTCGTCGCCCGGTGAGAGCCGGGAGGCGTCAACCCGGCGCCCGTTCACCTTGATGCCGTTGGTAGAGCCGAGATCCACAACCTGCCAGTCGCCGGTGTTGTTGCGGCGCAGCTGGGCGTGCTTGCGCGAGATGTTCGGGTCGCCGATCACGCACTCGCACTCCTTCGAGCGGCCGATCGTCGCCGTGGGGCCGTCGAGCACGTAGCGGCGGTCGTCGACCGCGACGATCGCGCGGGTCTCGATCAGCCGCGCCTGGGTCTTCTTGCTCTTCGCCTGCTTCTCCTCGGCCGAGTAGACCATCGTGTGCCCGCTCTCGCCCGGGGTCGGCTCGGCGCCCTCGCTCTTCGGCGGCTTCACCATCCGGGTCTGGATCCCGAACTCGCCGAGCCGGAGGCGGTCGTCGTTGTCGAGCTCGACGACGGGCCGCGTCATCAGGTCGTAGTCGTGGCGACGCGCATGATCGAGGAGGTGGGCCGAGAGCTCGTCCTGCAGCGAGGTCTCGTAGTCCTTCATCCGCCCGTAGTCCTCCTCGCAGAGGTAGACCGTGTACTCGTTGGGGACGTAGACGTGGGAAACCGAGGCGGTCTTGTGGGCATCCATCTCCTTGGCGAGCTTGCGCGCGATCTCGATCGGCTGTACGCCCGAGCTGAAGGCACGGCTGAATACCCCTTCGACGAGGCCCTCGATACGGCTTTCAAGGTTGCGAAGAACGCTCATTGGTCAGGCACCTGGACGGGCGCAGGGACGGGCCCCGCCGCGGGTGAGCGCGAATTCTAGGCGAGGTCTAAGAGGGCTGTTCCCTGTTAGGGCAGGGTCGGCTCTTCGTGGCCCTGGTAGACGTCCGCGCCCGAGCGCCACAAGGCGGCAGCAGCGAGCGCCGCCAGCGCCCCGGTCGTGACCGGTTCGTGGGCGGTGATCCCGACCCAGGCGGCCAGCGCCGCCCCGGTCAGCGCCACGGCCAGGCGCGGGCGTGCCAGAGCCAGCATCGCGGTCGCACCGCAGGCGAGCACGACCCAGAGCTGGGGGGGCGTGCCGGTGATGGCGATCGCGGCGACCAGCATGCCGACGATCCCGAACGGGGCGAGTTGAAGGCGGGGCATGCTCCTGCGCGCCGCGGGCATCTCTTCTTCGGCATCGGGCTCGAGTGCCGGCAGCGGGCTGCCGTTCAGCATCCTCGCCCAGCGCTCGAGCACCCCCCCGAGGCGAGCAGCGCTCGGCCTCGCCTCGGGGTCGGGTCCGAGCGCGGCGTCGATTTCCTCGACGAGCTCCGCCGGAAGATCGTTGCGGTAGGTCCCGAGCGAGGCGAACGGCTCGCCGATCGCGCGTGCGGTCGCCGCCGCCGAGCTGCGCAGCAGCGGGTGCTCGCCGCTCCACGCCTCGTACAAGGTCAGTGCCAGCGAGTAGACGTCCGCCGGCGGGCCGGGGCGGATCCCTTCGGCCTGCTCGGGCGCCATGTAGGCGAGCGTCCCGAGCACATCCCCGCTCGCGGTCATCGTCGCCTCGTCGAGCAGGCGCGCGATCCCGAAGTCGACCAGCTTCGCTTCGCCGCTTTTGTCGTCGACCATGATGTTCTGCGGCTTTATGTCGCGGTGCACGACCCCCTGGGAGTGAGCGTGGGCCAGGGCGTCGCAGGCATCGGCCCCGACCGCCGCGATCGCCCGGTCCGAAAGCTCGCCGCCGCGGCTCATCTCGCGGAGCGTCGAGCCCTCGATCAGCTCTGTGACCAGATAGGCGCGCGAGCCTTCGCGGGCAAGCTCGTAAAGGGTCGCGATTCCCGGGTGTCCGAGCCTCGCCGCCGCCTGCGCCTCACGCAGAACCCGGCCGTTGCCGGCGGACGAGTCGATCACCTTCACGGCCACGGGGCGCTGCAGGCGCTCGTCCCAGCCCCGGTAAACCGTGCCGAAGCCGCCGCTGCCGAGCTTTTGCTCGACGCTGAACCTGGAAAGTATGCGTTCACCTACCACTTGATCACGCATTTCCACGCCTGCGGGCGTGTTCCTGCGTGGGCGCGCGTTCGCGCTGCGAGCCGCGCCAGGCTTCATACTTTTTTCGCCGTGGCATTCCTCGACGAGGACCAAGAAGACTCTCTTCCGCTTGAGGAGGAGGAACCGGACGCTCCCGACGCGCTCGACGCGCCCGAGGACCCTGGGTTCGCCGAGGATCCTGGGTTCGAAGGGTTCGAGGATCCCGGCCCGCCCGAGCCCGAGGGCTTTGATGATGAGCCGGCGACGGGGGGCGGGGGTTTCGAGGAGCCCGCGTCTCGACGTGGCGGCTTCGGTGAGGAACCTCCCTCACGCCCGCCCAGGACCCCGCGCCAGCAGATCATGGTTCGGCGCCTTATCGCGCTCGGCGGCGGCGTTCTGGTTCTGATCCTGATCGTCGTCGCCTTCCGCGGCTGCCTGCAGGCGCGCAAGGAGCGCGCGATCAAGAACTTCGTCAGCGACGCCGGCGCGGTGATGGGCGAGTCCGACCAGGTCGGCCAGGATTTCTTCGGGCTGCTCGACAACTCTTCCGGGCGCTCACCGCTCGAGTACGAAGCCGAGGTCAAATCCTTCCGCGGCGCCTCGGAGACGCTCTATGACAGGGCCCAGAACCTCGACGCGCCCGGCGAGCTCAATGGCGCCAAGAGCGCGCTCATTCTGACGCTGCAGCTGCGGCGCAACGGGCTGACCGAGGTCGGCGACAACATCGGCCAGGCGCTCGGAGAGGAGAACGCCGTCGACGCCCAGCAGGCGGTCGCCGACCAGATGAAGCTGCTGGTCGCGAGCGACGCGGTCTGCTCCGGGGTCGCGCTGCCGGAGATCGTCACCGTGGTTGACCAGGAGGGCGTCGCGGGCGGCGAGACCACGGATATCCCGTGCATGTTCGTTCCGGAGCCCGTCGAGCAGTGGCTCGACGACAGCGCGATCAGCGACGCCTTCAGCCAGGTGACCGGCGACACCGCCACCACCCCGGGACTCCACGGGCTCGAGCTCGTGACGACCAAGGTCGGCGACGTCGACCTGACCGAGGGCACCCCGGCAACGGTGCCGTCCGCGAACCCCGAGCTCACGGTCGAAGTCACCAACGGCGGCGAGTCCGAGGAGACCGACGTCAACGTGACCGCGGTCGTCGGCGGCGACGAGCTGACGGCCTCGATTCCGACGGTCGGCGCCGGTGAGACGACCGAGGTCAATATCCCGATCTCTCCGATCCCGGCCTCGGGCGAGCAGACGACGATCGAGGTCACGGTCGAGCCCGTTCCCGGGGAAGAGCTGACCGACAACAACAGCGCCAGCTACACGGTCACCTTCGAGTAAATGAAGGTGTCCTACCTGGGCCCGCCGGGCACCTTCACCGAGGACGCTCTTCGCGCCGCGGCCGACGGCCAGCGGATCGAGGAGTCGCCCGCCGCGACGATCTACGACGCGATCATCGCGGTCGAAGACGGCTCCGCCGAGCGCGCCTTTGTCCCGTTCGAGAACTCGATCGAGGGCGCGGTCCGTTCGACACTCGACACCCTGGCCCTCGACACGACCGGGGTCGAGATCGTCGGCGAGCACGACTTCCCGATCCGAAACTGCCTGATCGCGCGTAGCGAGATCCCGCTCGGCGAGATCGAAGCCGTCTACTCGCATCCGCAGGCGAGCGCCCAGTGCTCGCGATTCCTGCGCGAGCAGCTGCCGGAGGCCGAGATCCGCGTCGCGCCGAGCACCGCCGACGCGGTCCGCCAGGTGAGCGAGTCCGACCAGCCGTGGGCCGCGCTCGGGGCCGCGTCCGCCGCGCAGCGATACGGCTGCACGATCCTCCTCGACGGAGTCGAGGACGAGGCCGACAACGAGACCCGGTTTGTCTGGATCGCGCCGCAGGGGACCGAGCCCGAGGGCGATGGGACCTGGAAGAGCTCGCTCGTCTTCTCCGAGCTCGGGGAGGACCATCCCGGCGCGCTCGTCGAGGCTCTGGCGGAGTTCTCGAACCGCGAGGTCAACCTGACCCGGATCGAGTCGCGCCCACTGCGCCGCGGACTGGGCCGATACATGTTCTTCATCGACCTCGAGGGGCGGAGCACCGAGGGCGCGGTCGCCGAGGCGATCGAGGCGCTGCGGCAGAAGGCGGAGTCGGTCCGGGTGCTGGGCAGCTACCCACTTCAGGCCCGGGGAGTCCCTTGACTGGATAAGATTTTCGCGCCATGCACAGGAACGGGGCTTCGCGGGATCGGTCCGCCGTCGCGCACGCACAATGCGGCGGCCGCCTCAGGCGCGGCAGGGTTCTGGTCCTCAACGCGTCCTATGAGCCGCTCAACGTCTGCACGCTTCGCCGCGCCCTGGTCCTGATCCTGAAGGAGAAGGCCGAAGTGCTCGAGCACGGCGACGAGGTGATGCGCTCGGAGCGGATGCGGCTCGACGAGCCCGAGGTGATTCGCCTCGTCAGCTACGTCCGGGTGCCGCGCGACATCCACCGGCGCCGGATCACCCGCAAGGCGGTCCTCGCCCGCGACGCCTGGACGTGCCAGTACTGCGGATCGCGCAAGCCGGGGCTGACCGTCGACCACGTCATCCCGCGCAGCCGCGGCGGCGAGTCGATCTGGGAGAACATCGTCGCCTCCTGCGCTTCGTGCAACCGCCGCAAGGGCAACCGGCTGCCGCGCGAGATCCGCATGCACCCGCGAAAGCTCCCCCGCGCTCCCGGCCCGAACGTCTTCATCCGCGTCGCCGCGCCCTCGCCGCCGGCGACCTGGGACCCCTACCTCTTAGCGGCCTAAGCGACCGCGCTTTTCCGCCACGCCGCGGAACACCGTCGCCAGGCCCGAGCTCCGAACGATGCGCTCGGTGAGCCGCGGCGCGAGCGCGTTCAGCGTCAGCAGCGGCTTCATCGGGCGGCCCTTGGAGACGATCACCTCGCCCCGACCGGTGCGGAGCGCCTTCATCATCGCCTCGGGAATCGCCTCTAGCGGCGAGGTCCCGAGCCCGGCCGGGATCTCGATCCCGGAGTCCTCGAAGGCGCGGATCATGCCGCGCTCGCCGATGAAGCCGGGCACGAGGCAGGAGAACGAGACCGGGTCGTCGGCGTGCTCGTGGCGCAGCGACTGGTTGAGGGCGATCAGCGCCGCCTTGGTCGCCGCGTAGGTGCTCGCCCACCCCGGGCCGAACTTGCCGGCCAGCGACGCGATGCCGACCACGTGGCCGCCGCCGCGCTCGATCATCCCCGGGACGGCTTGCTGGACCAGCGCTGCGGGGGCGCGCAGGTTGACCGCGAGCACCAGGTCGACCTCGGCTGGAGTCATCTCGACCAGCGGCGCAATCACCTCGACGCCGGCGCTGTTGACCAGCAGGTCGATCGGGCCGAGCCGCGCCTCGGCGGCCGCTAGCAACGAGTCGCGTTGGGCCGGGTCGGTGAGATCGGCGGCGAGGGCCTCGGCGCGCACGCCCGCCCCGCGAACGGTCTCGGCGAGCTGCTCGGGGGCCTCGAAGTCGGTGAGCGCGAGGTTGACCCCCTCGGAGGCGAGCCGCTCGGCGATCGCTCCGCCGAGCCCGCCCGCCGCTCCGGTGAGCAGGGCGTTGCGGCCGCGGAGCTCCGCGATCACTTCTTCTTCTTCGCGGCCCTCTGCGCCCGGGCGCGTGCTTTCGCCTTGCTGGCGGCATCCGGCTTCGGCTCGGTCTTCGGCTTCGCCTTCGCCTTTGCCTTCTTGGGCACGGACTTCTTGGGCGCGGACTTCGACTTCGAGGCGGGCTTTGCCTTCGGAGCCTTGGCCCCGTCGCCGTCGTCAACGCCGCCATCAGCGCCGCCGTCGCCGTCGCCGTCGGCCCCGGTGGCCGGGAGCTCGGGCTGGACCGCCGCGTCGTCGGGCGCGGCCCCGTTGGTCGCTTCGG
Organism: uncultured Solirubrobacterales bacterium; assembly: GCA_963800705.1. GTDB lineage: Bacteria > Actinomycetota > Thermoleophilia > Solirubrobacterales > 70-9 > CAWDBV01. The sequence continues at coordinate 128,273 of CAWDBV010000007.1, read as the reverse complement.
CGGCGGAGTCGGACTCGACCACCAGCGCCACGGCGCTGACCCGGTCGCGGTCGCGGAGGTTCATCACCTTGACACCCTGGGTCGGGCGGCCCATCCGCGAGATCCCCGAGACGTTGGTGCGCTGCACCATCCCGTTCTGGGAGATGAACAGCAGTTCCTGGTGCTCGCGGACGATCAGCGCGCCGGCGAGACCGCCCTTCTTGGTCGTCAGCTTCACGGTCAGCACGCCCTTGGTGCCGCGGCCCTTGACCGGGTACTCGGCCATCGCGGTCCGCTTGCCGTAGCCGTTCTCGGTGACGACGAAGAGCTCGGTGTCGTTGCGGGCGACGTCGAGGGCGAGGACGCGGTTGCCCTTGTCGGCGACGTTCATCCCCTTGACGCCCGAGGTGTCGCGGCCCATCGCCCGCGCCTGTGACTCCTTGAAGCGCACCGCGTGGCCGGACTTCGAGACCATGATCAGGTCGTCCTTTCCGTCGGTCAACCTCACCTGGACGAGCTCATCGCCCTTGCGGACCTTGATCGCGACGAGGCCGGCGGCCTTGATCTTGGTGTCGTAGGCCTTGAATTCGGTCTTCTTCACCATCCCGTTCGCGGTTCCGAAGACGAGGTACTTGTCCTCCTTGAAGTCGCGGGTCGGGATCACCGCCATCACCCGTTCGCCCTCTCGGAGCGGCAGCACGTTGACAAGCGCCTTGCCCTTCGCGGTCCTCCCGCCTTCGGGCAGCTCGTAGACCTTGAGCCGGTAGACCTTCCCCTTGTTGGTGAAGAAGAGCAGGTAGTCGTGGGTCGAGCAGATGTGGAGGTGCTCGATGTAGTCGCCCTCCTTCATCTCCATGCCCATCACGCCAACCCCGCCGCGGCGCTGCTGACGGTAGGTGGCGAGCGGCAGCCGTTTCGCGTATCCCGATGCCGTCAACGAGACGACCATCTGCTGGTCGGCGATCATGTCCTCGATGTCGATGTCGCCCTCGGCGGGCATGATCTCGGTGCGGCGCTCGTCGCCGTAGCGCTCGCCGATCTCGGCGAGCTCGCTCTTCACCAGCGCCAGCACCTTCGCCTCGTCGCCGAGGATCTCGCGCAGCTCGGCGATCCGCTTCAGAAGCTCGGCGTGCTCCTCGCGGATCTTGTCGGCCTCGAGCGCGGTGAGCCGCTGGAGGCGCATGTCGAGGATCGCCTGCGCCTGGAGCTTCGAGAGCTTGAACTTGTCGATCAGCCCCTCCCGGGCGATGTCGGGATCGGCCGAGCCGCGAATCAGCTTGATCACCGCGTCGAGGTTGTCGAGCGCGATCAGCAGCCCCTCGAGGATGTGGGCGCGCGCCTCGGCGCGGCGCAACTGGTGCTGGGTGCGCCGCGTGATGACTTCCTTCTGGTGGTCGACGTAGTACGCGACCAGGTGGCGGAGATTGAGCGACCGCGGCGCGCCGTTGACGAGCGCGACCATGTTGACCCCGAACGTGGTCTGCATCGCGGTGTGCTTGTAGAGCTTGTTGAGCGCCGCCTGGTGGATCTCGCCACGCTTGAGCTCGATCACGAGCCGCATCCCGGAGCGGTCCGACTCGTCGCGGAGGTCGGAGATCTCGGTGATCTTCTTGTCGCGGACGAGATCGGCGATCTTGGTGATCAGCCCGCCCTCGCCGCCCTTTTTGACCATGAACGGGAGCTCGGTGACGATGATCGCCTCCTTGCCGCCCTTGAGCGGCTCGATGTGCGCCTTGGCGCGCACCCGGATCGAGCCGCGCCCTTCGCGGTAGGCGCTCTTGATGCCGTCGGTGCCCATGATCGCGCCGCCGCCGGGGAAGTCGGGCCCCTTGATGTGCTTCATCAGCGCGTCGACCTCGACCTCGGGGTCGTCGATGTAGGCGTTGACCGCCTTGATCACCTCGGTCAGGTTGTGGGGCGGGATGTTGGTCGCCATCCCGACCGCGATCCCCGACGCCCCGTTGACGAGCAGGTTCGGGAAGCGCGCCGGCAGCAGCAGCGGCTCGTGCGTCGACTCGTCGTAGTTGGGCCCGAAGTCGACGGTGTCGGCGTCGATGTCGCGCAGCAGCTCGGTCGCAAGCGAGTCGAGGCGGGCCTCGGTGTAGCGCATCGCGGCCGGCGGGTCGTCGTCGATCGAGCCGAAGTTGCCCTGACCGTCGATGAGCGGGTAGCGCAGCGAGAACTCCTGCGCCATCCGCACCAGCGTGTCGTAGATCGCGGAATCGCCGTGCGGGTGGTACTTACCCATCACCTCACCGACGATGAAGGCGGACTTGCGGTAGGGCCGGTTCGGCTGCAGCCCGATGTCGTGCATCGCGTAGAGCACGCGGCGGTGGACCGGCTTGAGACCGTCGCGGACGTCGGGCAGCGCGCGCCCGACGATCACGCTCATCGCGTAGTCGAGGTACGACGAGCGCATCTCCTTCTCGAGCTCGCGCTCCTCGATTCGCCCGGTCAGCGCTTCGAGACCGGCCTCCATCAGCTCACCGCCCCCGGGCTAGCGCCGAGTCCGGCAATGCGGGCCCGTTTCTGGCGAGCGAAGATCAAGCGTGCCAAGGACGCAGGGAGCCGGAATGGCTGCGCCATTTCGGCGACTGAGGACGCTGGCAGGCGTAGATCTGCAGCCGCCAGATCGGGGATCGCATTGGTGGACGCGGCGCTAAACATCGAGGAACTTGACGTCGTGGGCGTTGTCCTCGATGAACTTCCGCCGCGGCTCGACCTTGTCGCCCATCAGCATCGAGAAGATCTGGTCGGCGGCCGACGCGTCGTCGAGAGTCACCCGCTGCAGGGTCCGGGTCTGCGGGTCCATCGAGGTTTTGCGCAGCTCGGAGGCGTTCATCTCGCCCAGCCCCTTGAAGCGCTGCGTGCGGACTCCCGCCCGGGCGAGCTCGATCACCTTGCGGTGGAGCTCGTCGAACGAGGTCGCTTCCTCTTCTTTGTCCTCGAGCGCGACCTGGAACGGCGTGTGGCCGACGTCGGAGACCAGCTTCGCGTGCGTGGCGACGAACTCCTTGTAGGTGGACGACTCGAACAGCGCCGTCGGCAGGGTGACCGTGCGCGCCAGCCCGTCGCGGCGGTTGATCGACTTCACGACCAGCGCCTGCTTGGTCTCCTTCTCGAGCTCGGTCTCGAACGGCCGCTCATCGGGGTCTTTGCCGGAGAGCAGCTTCTTCGCGGCCGGCATCGTCTTCGCCCCCGCATCGAGCATCTGCGACTCGGCCAGGAAAGCGATCGCCGCGTTGCCGAACTCGGCCTTTAGCGTCGACGCCCAGCCCTTGTAGGCCTTGAGGTGGCGGTTGAAGTCCTGCCAGCGCGTCTTTGAGAGCTTGCGCGGCTTGCCGCTGCCGTCGGTGATCTCGAACGACTCGAGCTTGTCGCGGAGCAGCAGCTCCTCGAGCTCGGAGTCGCGCTCGAGGTAGACCTCCTTGCCGTCTTGCTTGACCTTGTAGAGCGGCGGCTTGGCGATGTAGACGTAGCCGGCGTCGATCAGCTGCGGCATCTGCCGGTAGAGGAAGGTGAGTACGAGCGTCCGGATGTGGGCTCCGTCCACGTCGGCGTCGGTCATCAGCACGACCTTGTGGTAGCGGGCGTCCTCGATGTTGAACTCGTCGTGGACGCCGGTGCCGATCGCCGTGATCAGGGCCTGGATCTCGAGGTTGGAGAGCACCTTGTCGATACGGCTCTTCTCGACGTTGATGATCTTGCCGCGCAGCGGCAGGACGGCCTGGGTGGCGCGGTCGCGCCCCTGCTTGGCCGAGCCGCCGGCCGAATCGCCCTCGACCACGAACAGCTCCGCGTCGCGGGGATCGTTGTTGGAGCAGTCGGCGAGCTTGCCGGGCAGGGTCGAGTTGTCGAGCGCCGACTTGCGCCTGGTCAGGTCGCGCGCCTTGCGCGCTGCCTCGCGGGCGCGGGCGGCGTCGACGGCCTTGGTGAGGATGCGGCGCGCGTCGCCCGGGGTCTCTTCCAGGAACTCGGACAGCTTGCGGTTGACGACCTCCTTGACGAGGCCCTCGATCGGCGGGTTGCCGAGCTTGCCCTTCGTCTGTCCCTCGAACTGCGGGTCGGCGAGCTTCACCGAGATCACGGCGGTGAGGCCCTCGCGGACGTCCTCGCCGGAGAGGTTCTCGTCCTTTTCCTTGAGCAGGCCCTTCCCGCGCGAGTAGGCGTTCAGCGTCCTGGTCAGCGCCGAGCGAAAGCCGGAGAGGTGGGTGCCGCCCTCGTGCGTGTTGATGTTGTTGGCGAAGCTGAAGATCGACTCCTGGTAGGAGGAGTTCCACTGCATCGCGACCTCGACCTGACCGTCTTCGGTCTCGCCGTCGAAGAAGACGACCTTCCGGTGCAGCGGGTCCTTGGCGTCGTTCAGGTGCTTGACGAAGTCTGCGATTCCGCCCTTGTATTGGAACTCGACCTTTTCGCCGGCGCCGCGCTCGTCGATCAGCTCGACCTTGAGCCCGCGGGTCAGGAACGCCGTCTCGCGAAGCCGCTCGGAGAGGGTCTGGAAGTCGAACTCGGTCTCGTCGAAGATGTCGAGGTCGGGCTTGAAGGTGACCGACGTCCCGGTGCTCTTCACCGCCTGGCCCTTCTTGAACTTGCTCTGCGGGGCGCCGCGCACGTAGTCCTGGGTCCAGACGTTGCCGTCACGTCGAATCTCCAGGTGGAGCTCCTCGGAGAGCGCGTTGACCACCGAGACTCCGACGCCGTGCAGGCCGCCAGAGACCTTATAGCCGCCGCCCTCGCCGAACTTGCCACCGGCGTGCAGCGTCGTCAGCACGACCTCGGCGGCCGGCTTCTTCTCCTTCTTGTGCATGTCGACCGGGATTCCGCGCCCGTCGTCGACGACCGTGCAGCTGTTGTCGGGGTGCAGGGTGACGACGACCTTGTCGCAGAAACCCGCGATCGCCTCGTCGACGGAGTTGTCCACAACCTCGTAGACGAGGTGGTGGAGCCCCCGCAGCCCGGTCGAGCCGATGTACATGCCGGGGCGCTTGCGAACCGCCTCGAGGCCCTCGAGGACGGTGATGTCCTTGGCGTCGTAGCTGGCCCCCGCCTTCCCCTTCGCGCCGCTCTTCGCGGCCGTCTTTTTCGCTGCCTTTGTCGCCTTCGGCTTCGCTGCGCTCTTGGCCGAGGCCTTGCGGGTGCCGCCCTTCTTGGCGCGGCCGGCGCCCGCGGATGAACTCTTAGCCACTCAGTCCTTTCCGCTCAAATCATGGGAAACCCCGACTTCCGCGGTGTCCGGCGTGACCGAAAACAGGCGGGGTCGGGGCCTCTCGTCAACTTCACATAAGTCTACCAGTTGCCGCCTGCGGAAAGTCCTGCTTTCCGCAACAAAATCCCTGCAAATCACGAACAAAACGAACCCTTAAACAGCGCTTACCCGCCGCAGCAGCCCGAAAGTGGCCTCAGAGCGGTGAATCGGCGACCCGAAAGCGCAGCTCGCGGACCTCGGCGCGGGGGCCGAGCTCGCTTCTGAGCCGCTCGAGCAGCTCGTCGGTGAGCAGGTCGAGCTGCTCGGCCCAGCTCGCCGAGCTGCAGGCGATCGCGACCACGCCGTCGCGCTCGGAGACCGGCCGCGCCTCGGCAGCGATCGACTCGCCGGCGGCGGTCGGCCAGGCGAGCTGCACCGAGGCGAGCGGGGTCTGCGGCGCCACCTCGGCGAGCGTCTCGGCGAGCGCCGACGACAGCGGCCTCGGCGCCAGCCGCGGCTTTCTCCTTCCTACCACTTAAGCGGCCCGGCTTTCATCGCTCACCGCCGGGCCGGTGATCCGCCCTTCGCGCATCGCGAGCGAGGCCCAGTCGACCGAGCGCGGCACCGCGTCGGGCTCGGTGGCGGTAATCACCGCCTGGCCGGCGTCGTCGAGCGTCCCGACCAGCAGCTCGCGGTGCTCGGCGTCGAGCTCGCTCATCACGTCGTCGAGCAGCATCAGCGGCGCCGGCCTGCCCGCCGCGACCATCGCCTCGCGCTCGGAGAGCAGCAGCGCGAGCAGAGCGATCCGCTGCTGGCCCTGGGAGCCAAAGCGCCGCAGCGGCCGCCCGTCGAGCTCGATCGCCAGCTCATCGAGCTGCGGGCCGAAGCTCGTGTAGCCCCGGCCGAGGTCGCGGCCGCGGCGCTCCGCGAGCTCATCGGCCAGCTCCGCCGCCGAGGCGGGGCCACGGGGCCGGTAGCGGATCGTCGCCTCGGCGCCGAGGCCGAGCGCCCCGGCCGAGGTCGTGAACAGCGGCGCGAGCAGCTCCGCCGACTCGGCTCTCGAGCCGACCAGCGGCTCGGCCTCCGCGGCGAGCTTCTCGTCCCAGGTCTCGAGCGAGTCGGCGGAGGCGTCTCCGGCGCGGACGCGGGCGACGAGCGCGTTGCGCTGCGCGAGAGCGCGCCCGAAGCGCTGCCGCAGGTCGGCGCGCGAGGGCCAGAGCGCCCCCGCGAAGCGATCGATGTGGGCACGGCGCCCGGAAGGCGGGCCCTTGACGAGCGCCAATCGGTCGGGGAGGAAGACGCTCGCCGGCGGCCGGCCGGCGAGCGCGGCGGTTCCACCGGGAGGGGTGGAGCCGTCGAGCAGCCGCCGGCGCTCGCCGTCGCGGCCGATCGAGGCGAGCAGATCGTGGTCGTCGTCGCCATCACGACCATCTGCGAGCGCGAGCTCGACTCGCGCGGCGGGCTCGCCGTGCGCGATCAGGTCGCGGTCGGCGCTCGCGCGGCAGGAGTGTCCGGTGAGCCCGAAGTAGAGCGCCTCGAGCAGGTTCGTCTTTCCGGCCGCGTTCGGGCCGTGGACGACGGTGATCCGCTCGCCCAGCCCGGAAGCCGCGTCGCGGAGATTCCGGAACCCGTGCGGCTCAACTGAAACGACCCGCATCCCGCCACCGACGCTAGGCGTTGAGCCGGATCGGCATCACCAGGTAGCTGAAGTCGTCGGCGTCGGCCGGCTCGATCAGCCCGGGGCGAAGCGGGGAGATCAGCTTCAGCACCATCTGCTCGGCGTCGAGGCTCTCGAGCCCCTCGCGGACGAACTCGGGGTTGAAGCCGATCTCGATCGGCTCGCCCTCGAACGAGACCGGGAGCGCCTCGCGGGCGTCGCCGAGATCCGGCGTCTCGACCGAGACGACGAGTTCGCCGGGCGAGAAGGCGAGCCGCAGCGCCGCGTTCCGCTGCGCGACCTGGCCGACGCGGCGGGTGACCTCGAGCAGCTCCTCGCGGTCGAGCTTGACCTCGTGCTCGAAGGACTCGGGGAGCAGCTGCCGGTAGTTCGGGAACTGGCCGTCGATCAGCCGCGAGTTGAGAGAGATGCCGCCGACCCCGAACAGCGCCTGGTTGCGGGTCAGGTTGATGCGCACGGTCTCCGCCTCTGTCTCCTCGATCAGCCGCGACAGCTCGCGCATCGCCCGAGCCGGCACGTTCGCCTCGATGTCGCTCGCGGCGGAGCCGAGCGCGGTCCGCTTCACCGCCAGCCGGTAGGAGTCGGTCGCGACCATGGTCAGCTCCTCGCCCTCGACCTTGAGCAGGATCCCGGTCAGCACAGGGCGCGCCTCGTCCCTCGACGCCGCGCTCGCGACCCGCTCGATCGTCTCGCGCAGAGGAGCCGCGGGCAGCTCGAATTGCTCGCCCTCGGGCTCAGGAAAGCGCGGGAATTCCTCCGCCGCCAGCACCCTGAGGTGGAAGCTCGACGATCCGGCGGTGATCTCAACGTCGCGCTCGGCCTCGCGCAGCGCCATCCCCACCTCGCCCTCGGGAAGTGAGCGGACGATGTCGACCAGCAGCCGGCCCGGCAGCACGACGCTTCCCTGGCCCTCGAGCTTCGCGTCGGGCTCGACCTCGAGGCCGAGCTCGGTGTCGGTGGCGCGCAGCTTCAGGCCGCCGTTTTCGGCGTCGAGGAAGATCCCGGTCAGCGCTTGCAGAGCTGCGCGGCTCGAGACAGCCCGCGAGACGACTTGAAGCGAGTCGAGCAGGGGTTGACGCTGAGAGGTGATCTTCACTTGCTCTTCACCTGTCTGATCGGAGTTTCATAGCTCTAGGGGTAATAAGGGCTGTGGACATGTGGATGATGGGTCGCGGAGGGTGGTGTGGACGGGAAGGCGATTCTTTCAGCGTTGGCGGTCGGCGAGGTCGGTGCGAACCGACTCGAGGGTTGCGGCGAGCCGCGGCTCGCCGGCGAGGCGGGACTCGAAGCGGCGCACGGCGTGAATGACGGTGGTGTGGTCGCGGCGTCCGAAGGCGCGCGCGATCTGCGGTAGCGAGAGGTCGGTCAGGTCTCGGGTCAGGTACATCGCGAGCTGCCGGGCCTGGACGACGTCGGCGGTCCGGCTCGGGGAGAGGAGCCGCTCGCGCTCAACGCCGACTTGCTCGCAGACCGCGTCCTGGATCGCCTCGGGGCTGGCCGCGGGCGCCGGCAGCGCGGCGCGGGCGCCGCCGCCCGGCAGCGCCTGCTCGACCAGCTTGCGTGTGATCGGGGCGTCGGTGAGCGAGGAGAAGGCGACAACGCGGGTGAGCGCGCCGCGCAGCAGCCGCAGGTTCTCGGTCGCCAACCGCGCGATCGTCCCCAGCGCCTCGGGCTCGGCCGGCTCCAGCCTCTCTTCCTGGCTGAGGCGGTTCAGGAACGTGATCCTCGTCAGCTCGTCGGGGGCGCGGAGATCGGCAACCAGGCCCCATTCGAAGCGGTCGCGGAGCCGCGTCGCGAGCTCGGAGAGCTCGCCCGGGATGCGGTCGGCGGAGAGCACGATCTGCGCGCCGCGCTCGTGCAGCGCGTTGAAGGTGTGGAAGAGCTCGTCGGCGGTGCGCGTCTTTCCCTCCAGGAACTGGACGTCGTCGATCAACAGCACGTCGGTGCTCCTATAGCGGGCCTTGAAGGCGTCGATCTCGCGGCTCTGCAGCGCGCCGACGAAGCCGTTGGTGAAGCACTCCGCGGTCGTGTAGGAGACCGAGAGGTCGGGGCTGTGGATGCGCAGGTAGTTGGCGATTGCGCCGAGCAGGTGCGTCTTGCCGAGACCCGGGGCGCCGTGCAGGAAGAGCGGGTTGTACGCCTGACCGGGAGCCTCGGCGACGGCAAGCGCGGCCGCGTGGGCGATCCGGTTCCCCGGCCCGATCACGAAGCGCTCGAAGGTGAGCCCCGGGTTGAGGCTGGCGCTCGTCGAGGGGGCTCCAGCAGCACCCGTGGGAACCGCGTCCTCCTCGACGAAGCGAACCTCGCTGTAGGCCGAGTTGCCGGCCACCGCCTCTTTGAGCAGGTCCGCGTAGCGGCGCTCGACCCAGGAGCGGACCTTCTTCGGACCGGTCAGATAGAGGGTGGAGCCGCGGGCCGCGACGATCCGCAGCGGCTCGAGCCAGAGCCGGAAGGTGGAGTCGGGCAGGCCCTGGCGCAGGTCCGTGCGGATGCGCCTCCAGGCGCTCGCAAGCTCATCGCTCGCGGCAACGGGGGACTGCTCGCGGACTCCCGACCTCCTCTCTCACACTCGGCGTTGACTCGGACTTCGGTGCGGTGACCGGCGGCGACTATAGCCCCGGCCCGGTGCCGCTCAAACGGCCCGCAGCAGAGCACGGTGCATCTCGCGGAAAAAAGTTCGCTGCGCGAACGGCGTTCGGGCGGCGCTCCGTATACTGCCTCGCCCCCAAGGGACGACGGGGAACCTTGAGATGAAGCGGACCTATCAGCCGAAGAAGCGCAAGCGCGCCAAGACCCACGGGTTCAGGGCCCGAAGCCGGACCCGGTCGGGACGCGCGATCCTGAGGCGCCGCCGCAAGCGGGGCCGGAAGCGCCTCACTCCCTGACCGTCCGTTGGCAACTGTCTTGACGAGCGAACCCGAGCGCAGCGGTGGACGCAAGCGCGGTCGCCTCTCCCGCAGCGGCGAGTTCGACCGCGTCTATCGCGACGGTGACTCGCGCGCGAACCGCTTTCTGGTCGTTTACTCGTTCCCGCGCGAGGACCCGGGCGCCGGCGATCTGCGGCTCGGGATCTCGGTCGGCCGTAAGGTCGGCAAGGCCGTGACCCGCAACAAGGTGAAGCGGCGGCTCCGCGACGCCTTCTGGTCGCTGGTGGAGACTTCGCCTCAGCTCGCCGCCGGGCTCGACTTCGTGATCGTGGCGCGCCCCGGGATCGAGGAGCTGATCGACCGCGAGGGTGTCGAAGGGGTCGAGAAGTCGCTCGCCGAGCTGCTCGAGGGCGATTCGGGCGCCGAGGACTCCACCCAGGAGCGTTTGTCGTGAAACGGTTGCTCCTGGCCCTGCTCGCCTTCTACCACCGCTGGATCTCGCCCGCCTTCCCCCGCCGCTGCAAGTACCACCCGACCTGCTCCGCCTACGCCGCCGAGGCGGTCCGCGAGCTCGGCCCGCTGCGCGGCTCGATCCTCGCCGCCTGGCGCCTGCTGCGCTGCAATCCGCTCAGCGACGGCGGAATCGACGATGTTTCGGACCGAAAGCTGTTCCGCGATCACGGCACACGACGCGCGCGCCCGAGCGTAAGGGCGGCATATGGAGTCGGGAACGGCAGCAGGCACCCCCGGACGCGAAGCGGAGGAGGTGCCGTTTAAGTGGAGGTCTTCCTGCTCGCCAACCCGCTGCAGCCGCTGATCGATCTCGCGAACGCGATCCTCAACTGGCTCCACGACATCGGCCTCACCTACGGGACCGCGATCGTCGTGCTCACCTTCATCACCCGCGCCGCGATCCTGCCGCTCTCGATCAGGCAGATCCGCTCGATGCGCGAGATGGCCGCGATCCAGCCCCACCTGAAGGAGCTCCAGGAGCGCTACAAGGACGACCGCGAGCGGCTCCAGCGCGAGAGCATGGCGCTCTTCAAGGAGCACGGCGTCAACCCGTTCGCCTCCTGCATCCCGCTGGTGCTCCAGCTCCCGGTCTTCCTGTCGCTCTTCTACCTGCTTCGCGGCGACGAGTTCCAGGAGGAGGTCGCCGCTGCGGGCCAGGAGTCGTGGTGGTTCATCGAGAACCTGACCGAGAAGGCGACCGGGTCCGAGCTCGCGATCCTCGTCGTGCTTTATCTGATCACCTCGGTTGCGGCCGGGCTGATCATGACCGGAACCCAGGCGAGCGGCCAGCAGCGGCTGATCTCGATGGGGCTGCCGATCGTGATCCTCCCGTTCATGATCGGGTTCCCCGCGGGCCTGCTGCTCTACTGGATCTCGACCAACGTCTGGACGATGGGCCAACAGGCCGTGGTCAAGGTCTTCTTCCCGCCCGAGGAGCAGCCCACCCCGGAGGAGATCCGCGCCTCGAAGCCGCCTCCGCCCCCGCCGCGCAAGAAGAAGCGGCGAAGATAGCGCCCGCCCGCCGGGCGTAACTAGACTGGGAAAGCTGTGCCCGACGAGGCCCCCGACACGCTGCCCGAGGATCCCGCCGCCCGCGTCAAGGCGGTGCTCGAGCGGATCCTCGATTCGCTCGGAATCGACTCCGAGGTCGAGATCAGCGAGGACGAGGAGCTGATCGAGGCGCGCGTCGACGCCGACGAGGTCGGCCTGCTGATCGGCCGCCACGGCCAGACGATCGACGCGGTGCAGCTGATCTGCTTCCAGGCGGCGTTCCAGGGAATCCGCGAGCGCAAGCGGGTGATCGTCGACGCCTCGGGGTACCGCGAGCGCCGCCGCGAGGCGCTCGAGCGCCGCGCCGACCGGGTCAGTGAGGAGGCGCTGAGCGGCGACTCGGCGATCGAGCTCGAGCCGATGAGCGCCGCTGAGCGCCGCGTGATCCACGAGTACCTGCGCGAGCGGGCCGGGATCGAGACCTACAGCGAGGGCGATGAGCCGAACCGCTTCGTGGTCGTCGCTCCCCTGGTCGCCGATTGAGCGGGGACCCTGCCGTCCTCGAGATGCTCGACGAGCGTGCCGAGCGCTCGCTGACGACGCTGGTCGAGCTGCTCGCCGGCGACCGCTCGCCGACCTCGGTGCGCGAGCCCCAGTCCTCCTGGAAGGTCCACATCGCCGATTCGCTGAGCGGGATCGGGCCGGGGATGCTGGGCGGCGCCAGGATGATCGCCGACCTCGGCGCCGGCGCCGGCTTCCCGGGGCTGCCGCTCGCCGCGGCGCTCCCCGATGCGCGGGTCGAGCTGATCGAGTCGGTGTCGCGGAAGTGCGACTTCATCGCCGAGGCGACCGAGCGCTGCCGGATCCCGAACGCCAGCGTCGTCTGCGAGCGCTCCGAGACCTGGGCGGAAGGCGAGGGCCGCGAGCGCTACGACGCCGTCGTCGTCCGCGCGGTGGGGCGGCTGGCGACGCTGGCCGAGCTCGCCTCGCCGCTGCTCGCCGATCAGGGCTCGCTCGTCTGCTGGAAGGGACGGCGCGACCGCAAAGAGGAGGAGGAGCTCGCGCGGGCTGTGGACAAGCTCGCGATCGAGCCGGTGTCGATCCGCGAGGTCGGCCCCTACGCCGGATCGCTGAACCGCCACATCCACCTGCTCCGTAAGAATGGCCCGACGCCGCCGAACCTGCCGCGAAGGCCCGGAATGGCGAAGAAGAAGCCCTACGGCGGCAAGAGAAGATGACCGTTTACGCGATCGCCAACCAGAAGGGCGGCGTCGGCAAGACGACGACCGCCGTCAACATGGGCGCCTGCGTCGCCGCCGCGGGCAAGCAGACGCTGCTCGTCGACCTCGACGCGCAGTGCAACGCGACCACCGCGGTCGGGCTCGCCAAGGACATCCGCCCCTCGACCTACGAGTGCCTCGCCGGGGAGACCTCGGTCGCCGAGGCGGCGATCCCCGCCGGCCCCGACAACCTGTGGATAGTCCCGGCCAACGGCGACCTCGCCGGTGCCTCGGTCGAGTTGCCGCGGATCGAGGGGTTCGAGACGCGGCTCTCGGAGGGGCTCGGCCCGGTCCGCGAGCGCTTTGCGTGCACGCTGCTCGACTGCCCGCCCTCGCTCGGCCCGGTCACGGTGACGGCGCTCGTCGCCGCCGACGCGGTGATCGTCCCGGTGCAGGCCGAGTATCTGGCGCTCGAGGGGATGGTCCAGTTCCTCGACACGCTGAAGCTCGTGCGGCGCGAGTTCAACCCCGGACTCGAGCTCGCCGGCGCCGTGATCACGATGCATGACGAGCGCACCCGGCTCTCCCAAGACGTCGAGCGCGAGCTCCGCGAGCATTTCCCGGCGCGGGTGTTCAAGACCGTGATCCCGCGCAACATCCGGATCGCCGAGGCGCCGAGCTACGGCGAGCCGGTCACCGGCCACGATCCGAACTCGCCCGGCTCGAGGGCGTACGCGGCGCTCGCCGAGGAGCTCCTCGCTAATGCTTAAGTATAAGAGCGGAAGAGGGGCGAGGGAGAGGGAAAAGGAGGAGTCAAGTGGCGACTAAGCGCGGCATGGGTCGCGGGCTGGCGGCGATCCTCCCCGAGTCGGGCGCCGGCGGCGCCGAGCTGCTCGAGGTGCCGGTGAAGAGCATCGACCCGAACCCCGACCAGCCGCGCTCGAGCTTCGAGCCCGGCGCCCTGAGGGCGCTCGCCGACTCGATCAGCTCGACCGGGCTGCTGCAGCCTTTGATCGTGCGCCCGGCGACCGACGGTCGCTACGAGCTGCTCGCCGGCGAGCGCCGCTGGCGCGCCGCGCAGCAGGCCGGGCTCTCGAAGGTCCCCGCGGTGGTCCGCTCCTCGCCCGACGACGAGCGCCTGCAGGCGGCGCTGATCGAGAACATGGTCCGCGAGGACCTGAACCCGGTCGACGAGGCGCGCGCCTGCGCGTCGCTGGTCGACGACCTCGGGATCTCGAAGGAGGAACTCGGCCGGCGGGTCGGGCGCAGCCGCGCCGCGATCTCGAACCTGATCCGGATCCTCGACCTCCCCGACGAGGCCATCGAGCTGCTCGTCTCCGGCGATCTCAGCGAGGGCCACGGACGCGCGATCCTCCAGGTCCGCGACCAGGCCGAGCGCCGCAGCCTCGCGCGCAAGGCCGCCAAGCAGGGCTGGTCGGTGCGCGAGACCGAACGCCACGCGAAGTCGGGTTCGAAGCCGCCCCCGAAGCCGAAGCGGGGCCAGTCCGCCGACGACCGCGCCGCGCTCTCCGAGGCCGAGGACGAGCTCGGCTCGGCGCTCGGCGCCGACGTCAAGGTGCGCTCGGGCAAGAAGGGGATCAAGGCCGAGCTTGTCTTCGACGATCTCGACGAGCTGCGCCGTTTGGCGCGGCGATTGCGCCGCTAACATCCCGGCTCGCTCCGGGCGATTAGCTCAGCTGGTTAGAGCGCGTCTCTGATAAGGACGAGGTCCCTGGTTCGAGTCCAGGATCGCCCACTGACTTACCTGGCCTCGGCGCGCTTTCGAACCGCATCGAGGGCCTCCGCCAGCCACTCGCGGTAGTAGCGCTTGCCGGCGACCGCGTCCCAGACCCGGTGCGGGATCCGCGACGGCTCCATCCCCGCCTCGCCATCCACAAACGTCCCGCCCTGGGCCCCGGTGAGCGCGAAGTCGGCGAATGTGCCGGTATCGAGGCAGCGGATGCGGAGCTCTTCGCAATCCTCGAGCGACTCGATCGAGAACGTCTCCTCGGCCTCTTTCCCGAAAGGATCAGTGACGACTTGGCGGTAGGTGCAGCCCTGCTCGAGCCCGTCGCAGTCGACCGCGACGAACCCCGGCCACCACTCGTGGTGGCGATCGACATCGCCGAACAGCTCCCAGACGACCTCGGGCGGGGCGTCAATGAACGTCTGCTGGCGGCACCTCGACACGCCCCGATTGTCTCAAGCCGGGTGGGGGGGCCGGGGGTCGCCCATATAATCTGGCCGACCCCGCAAGGAGACCTACGTGCAGCGAATGACCATCTACGGAGTCAGCTTCGACATGGTCGGCAAACAGCCGATCGTGTTGCTGAAGACCGTGGACGGAAACAAGTTCCTGCCGATCTGGATCGGGCATCCCGAGGCGGCGGCGATCTTGATGAAGCTGCAGGGAGCGAACACTCCGCGGCCGATGACCCACGACCTGCTCGGCGAGGTGATCGACCAGATGGACGCGAAGTGCGAGCGGGTCTCGGTGACCGAGCTCCGCGACAACACCTTCTTCGCCCAGATCACGATCTCGGTCAACGGCTCCGAGATGGACATCGACTCGCGCCCGTCGGACGCCCTCGCGCTCGCGGTCCGGGTCGAGGCGCCGATCTTCGCCGCCGAGGACGTGATCGAGGAGTCGGCGATCGAGTTCGAGCACGAGGTCGAGGACACCGAGGAAGTGGTCGAGAAGTTCAAGGACTTCCTCGACAACGTCTCGCCCGAGGACTTCGCCCAGGGCACCGACGGATAGGGCCCGGGCTCAGGCGGGGAGCGTGGCGCCGCTCGCCGGCCGCTCGCGGGCGAGCTCGACGAGCTTGTCGACGAGCTGCTCGAAGCTCAGCCCCGCCGCCTCGGCCGCCATCGGCAGCAGGCTGGTGTCGGTGAGCCCGGGGATCGCGTTCACCTCGAGCACCTGGGGGCCGTCGCGGTCGAGCATCATGTCTACCCGCACCGCGCCTGCGCAACCGAGCGTCTCGTAGGTGCGGCGCGCGATCTCGTCGACGCGGACCGTGTCGTCACCGAGCTCGGCCGGCGCGACAAATTCGGTGCGGCCGATCTCGTAGCGCGCCTCGTAGTCGTAGAGGTCCTCCTTGCGCGGGATCACCTCGACCGCGGGCAACGGGTCGCCGTCGATGACGCTGACCGCGAGCTCGCGGCCGGCGATGTAGCGCTCGAGCAGCACCCGGTCGCCGTAGGAGAAGGCGGCGACGAGGGCGCCGGGGACCTCGTCGCGGGCCGACGCGAAGCGGACCCCGAGCGCAGAGCCCTGGCTCGCCGGCTTGACGACCAGCGGGAAGCCGAGGCGAGACTCGATCTCCTCGAGTGTGTCGGCGGCGCCGAGCTCGCCGAACGCGGTCGAGTTGAACGCCACCCAGTCGGGGGTCGGAAGCCCGGCCGCGCGCAGGTCGTGCTTGGCGACCACCTTGTTGACGCAGCGGCCGCAGGCCGCTACGCCCGGTCCGGTGTAGGGGACCCCGAGCACCTCGAGCAGCTCCTGGACGGTGCCGTCCTCGCCACCGGGACCGTGCAGGGCGATGAAGGCGACGTCGGGGCGCGACTCGCGCAGCCGTGCGACGAGGTCGGCGCCGACGTCGAGCGGCACGACCTCGTTGCCGAGCGACTCGAGTGCGTCCTCGACCCGGGCTCCGGAGCGCAGCGAAACGCCGCGCTCGAGCGAGCGGCCGCCCTTGAGGACCGCCACCTTCAAGAGTCGTCCTTTCGAGGCAACGGAACGACGTCACCGCCGTCCTCGGGGGGCTCGGGCTCAGTGGTCGTGTGCTCGCCGGTGATCGACTCGTAGAGCTCCATCTGCTCGGAGACGACGCGGCCGATTCGCCTGATGCCCTCGCGGATCTCGTCCGGCTGCGAGCCCGAGAAGTTGAGCCGCATCGAGTTCGCGCCGCGGCCGTCGACGTAGGCGGCGCGGCCGGGCACGAAGGCGACGTTCTCGTTCAGCGCCTTGGCGAGCAGGTCGGTGGTGTCGATGAACTCGGGCAGCGTCGCCCAGACGAACAGCCCGCCCTCGGGGTGCGTCCAGGTCGCCTGTTCGGGGAAGAAACGCTCAAGCGCCTCGAGCATCACGTCGCGGCGCTCGCGGTAGATCTTGTTGAGCTCGTCGATGTACTCGAGCCAGCGACCCTCGCCGAAGTACTCGCGGACGAAGTACTGGGTCAGGGTCGAGGTGCAGAGGTCGGAGGCCTGCTTGCCGAGCCCGATCTTCTCGAGCACCGGCGGCGGCGCCACCACCCATCCGATCCGGATTCCCGGCGAGAGGATCTTCGAGAAGGTGCCGACGTAGATCACGTAGTCGCCGCCGTCGAGCGAGTAGAGCGAGCGCTGCGGCTCGCCCTCGAAGCGCAGCAGACCGTAGGGGTTGTCCTCGACGAGCAGGACCTCGTGGGCGCGGGCGAGGTCGACGAGCTTCTCGCGGCGCTCGGCCGAGAGCGTGACACCGGCGGGGTTCTGGAAGCTCGGCACCGAGTAGATGAACTTCGGCCGCCGTTTCTCGGCCGCGAGCCGGTCGAGCACCGAGGCGAGCTCGTCGATCTTCATCCCCTCGTCGTCGGTCTCGACCTGGATCACGTCGGCCTCGTAGCTGCAGAAGGTGGGCACCGCTCCGGGGTAGGTCGGCGCCTCGCAGATCACCGGGTCGCCGGGGTCGACGAGCGTCTTCGCGATCAGGTCGATCGCCTGCTGGCCGCCGGTGGTGACGATCAGGTCGTCGGGGTCGACCCGCATCCCCTCGGCGCCCATCACCTCGACGATGCAGTCCTTGGTTTCCTCGAAGCCCTCGGTCGGGCCGTACTGGAGCGCCTCGGCCGACGATTCCTGCGCGATCCGCGTCATCTGTGCGGCGAAGCTGTCGGCCGGGAAGCTCGCGGTGTCGGGAAGCCCGCCGGCGAGCGAAATCACCTCGGGGCGCGCCGTGATCGCCATCAGGTCGCGCATCGCCGACGAGCGCATGACGCCGGTCCGCTTCGCGAACAAATCGGCGTAGCGCTCGAGGTCGCGGGCGCGCGTGTGGGCGCGCCGCCGCGGGGCGGGACGCTCGGGTCGGGGCTCTCGCTTCTTAGGTCGCTCGGCCACGGACTAAGTGTGGCCGATCAGATCAGCCGCCTACTTCTTCCGCCTCTTCTTGCACTTGCGCTTGCCCTTCTTGACAACGAGCTTCTTGCCCTTCGGGCACTTCGCCGGAGCGGTCCCGGGGAGCGATGGCAGCGGCGTCGTGGGTGATGGGGTAGTGGCTGCGGCCGCCGGGGTCGCCGCCGGCTCAGTGACCGCGAAGTTGTCGAGTATGTAGCGCTCGCTGTCGTCGTCGACGATGTCGACGATCAGGCGTACCCGGTCTACGTCGGCCATCACCCCCGCGAACTCGGCAGCAGTGGGAACCGGACAGGGAGTCGGATCGTTGAACGGACAAAACTCCCAGGCCCCCGGGGTGAGTTGAACGGTGTAGGTGTGAAAGTCGCCCATGCTCTCGACGGGGATGAACTGGCGGACGAGCCCCTCGGGGAAGAGCGGGTCGGTGTCGACCAAGGCCAACCTGATCGTTCTCTCGGTGCTCACCTCCGATTCACTGGCGAGGTCGAACGAAATCGATCCGCCGACGCTCGGCGTGTAGTTGCCTTGGAACGCGGCTGGCGCAATGAACAGCGCCCGGGGGTCGAGGCCGTCCGAGAGCGCATCCTCGCCGCGGATGCTGCCCGGGGGGTTGCCCGTCCCGCCCAGCCAGGTCGCCGGTCCCTCGGTGCCGTCGTCGTCGAACTCCCAGCCTTGGCCGGTGGTGTCGAAGGTGTGAGTGAGGTTGAGTGCTGCCGCTCCTGTGGGCGCAATCCAGGCAGCAGCCACAAACACCGCCACGCTGCAGATCAGCTTCACCCCCGTGTTCATCGGATTCATCGTACGCCCCGGTAGCCTCCCGCGCGACTTGGACCTGTTCTTCGCCATATGCCAGGGGCTCGGCTTGGCCGTCGCCGCGGGCATGCTCGCCGGCTCGCTCGCCTACGAAGGCGAGGGGCGGACCTGGCTGCTCGTTCTCTCCGGTGCAGCCGGGGGCGCGCTGTTCGCCGCCTCGCTGGCGAGCGAGACCGGCGCGGCCTGGATCGGGATCGTGTTCGGGGCGGCGCTCGCGGTGCTCTCGATGACGCTCACCGACTCGGTGGTCGCCGGAGCACGCCAGCGCGCCGAGGCCGACCCGACCGCGGTCAGCCTGATGGTCGTCGGGGCCGCGCTCGTGCTGGCGGTGATCTCGCTCCCCGCCTACATCTGCGTCCTGGCGCTCGCCGCGAGCGGCGGCCTGCTCTATCTCGGGCTCGAGCGCCGCCGCCGCGACTCGCGCAAGCACGAGGGGCTCCGCGTCCTCAGGTAGCCGGCGCTGCCGCCTCGAATGCCCAAGAAGCTGATCCTCGCCGTCATCGACGCCATGCACCCGGGCATGCTCATGCACGCCGTCGAGTCGGGGCGGGCGCCGGTGATGGAGGCGCTGATCGAGCGTGGCACGCTGATCGAGAACGTCGTCTCGAGCTTCCCGTCGGTGACCCCGGTCGCCTGCTCGGACATCGTCACCGGGACCGGGCCGGGTGAGCACTGGATGATCGGGATGAACTGGTACAGCCGGCTCGAACGGCGCTACGTCGAGTACGGGTCCTCGTTCGAGGCTACGCGGACCTTCGGCATGTTCAAGGCCCTCTACGACCTCGTCTACAACATGAACCTCGCCCATCTCAGCCACGAGGTCAAGACCGTGTTCGAGCGCCTCGACGAAGCCGGGATCCGGACCGCGTGCACGCCGTTCCTGATCTACCGCGGCGGCCACCGGCACGAGGTCAGCCTCGAGGGAATGGCGAAGCAGGCGGCGGCGGCGATCCGGTTCCGGCACGCGGTCTGGGGCCCCGAAGAGCTCTTTTACGGCGATCTCTACGCGAGCCGTAAGGTTCCCTGCTCGCCGAGCTTCACCCGACCCGGCAGCCGCGACGCCTACTCGACCTGCGTCGGCGAGGAGCTCGTCAAGCAGGACCTCTACGACTTCATGCTCTTCAGCCTCCCCGACAACGACTTCCACTCCCACCGGCTCGGGCCCGATGAGTCCGTCGACTCGATCGCGGCCGCCGACGGCTGCCTCGCGCAGCTGATCGAGGCCGGCGGCGGGCTGACCAGGTTCCTCGACGAGCACGCGGTGCTCGTCACCGCCGACCACGCGCAGACCGAGGTCAACCACGCGCTTCCGCTCGCCGCTGCGCTCGGTGAGGACTGGCGAGTGCTGCAGCCGAACGCCGAGCGCCCCGAGGAGGCCGAGATCGCGGTCAGCCCCACCGCCCGCGCCGGGGCCGTCTACATCCTGCAGAGCGGGCGCCGGTTCGCGATCGCCCACGAGCGGCTCCGCGAGCGCCTCCGCGGCATGGACGGCGTCGACGTGATCGCGTGGCTCGCGAGCTCGGACTCCTCGCCGCTGCAGCGCGGGGGCGCCCAGGCCGTCGATCCCGGGTCGCTCGAGGCGGTCGTCGAGCGCGACGGGCGCGAGCTTCGCTTCCGCCCCGGCGCCGGTCCGCGCGACCGGCGCGGCAACCGCTGGCAGCTGCGCGGCGACGAGGAGGCGCTCGCGCTCGAGAGCTTCGGGCGCCGGATCGACAGCCACGAGTACCCCGACGCGCTGGCGCGGGTCTGGTCGGCGCTCGGCTCTCCGCACGCCGGAGACGTGCTGATCTCCGCTGCGCTCGGCTACGAGTGCGTCGACTGGGGAGGCACGACCCACGTCGGCGGCGGCAGCCACGGCTCGCTCGGCCGCGGCGACTCGCTCGCGCCGATGATCCTCTGCGGCTGCGGCCCGAAACGACCCCAGCGCCGCGAGCAGTGGGCGCTCCGCGACCAGGCCGCCGTGATCCTCGAGCACTTCGGGCTCGAAGCCCCGGAACCGGCCCTGTGAGTCCGACGGAAACAGCGAGGCGGATCGCGCGCGGGACTCGCAAGCAGGAGAACTGGACCCAGCTGCTCAAGTTCGGGCTCGTCGGCGGTTCGGGCTACGTCGTCAACCTGCTCGTCTTTGCCCTGCTCACCGAGGGCCTCGACTTCCACCACATCGCCGCCGCGGTCGGCGCCTTCTGCGTCGCGGTGACCAACAACTTCCTCCTCAACCGCGGCTGGACCTTCGGGGCGACCGAGGGCCACGCCGGATTCCAGGCGGCGCGGTTCTTCACCGTCAGCGTGCTGGCGCTCGGGGTCAACCTGGTGGTGCTCGAGCTGCTCGTCCGCGCCGACACGCCCGAGCTCGCCGCGCAGGCGATAGCGGTCGCGGTCGCGATGCCGTTCAACTTCGTCGGCAACAAGCTGTGGACGTTCGCCTGATCCGTTTCGTCGTTTTCACGGGAGTGCTCGCCGCTCTCGTTTTCCTCCCATCCGTTGCTGCCGCTCAGACGGCGGCTTCGCCACTAAGCGGCACCTCCTCGGCTTCGCGTCCGGGGGTGCCGCAGCCGATCACCAAGCAGCAGGCGGAGAAGATCGCCGCAAAGGACCCGAAGGTGATCGAGGCGCGGCGCGAGCACCCCAGCCTCGAGACCGTCTCCGAGTACAAGGAGGACCAGCGCGACTGGCAGGTCGGCTTCCTCACCGACGGCGACGAGATCGTCCAGGTGGTCGTCGACGAGGACACCGGCGTCGCAAAGGAAACGTGGACGGGCGAGCAGGTGGCGTGGAGGATGGCGCGGGGCTACGAGGGCGCTTTCGGCCGCAAGCTCAACGCGCCCTACGTCTGGCTGCTGCTCTGCGCGCTGTTCGTGTTCGGCCTCTTCGACTGGCGGCGGCCGCTGCGGGCAGCGAACCTCGACCTGGTCGTGATCGTCGCCGGCTTCGGCGTCTCGCACTACTTCTTCAATCGCGGCGACATCGGGCTGTCCGTACCGTTCGCCTACCCGGCGCTCGTCTACCTGCTGGTTCGCGCGCTGTGGATGGGCTTCCGCGGCGGCGATGGGCTGCGTCCGAGCGCCCCGATCAAGTGGCTGGCGATCGCGACCCTGTTCCTGGTCGGATTCCGGCTCGGGCTCAACGTCGCGAACTCGAACGTGATCGACGTCGGCTACTCGGGGGTGATCGGCGCCGACCGGATCGCCGACGGAAAGCCGCTCTACGGCGGCTGGCCCGAGGACAACCAGGCCGGCGATACCTACGGCCCGGTTTCGTACTACGCCTACGTCCCCTTCGAGCAGGCGATGCCCTGGAGCGGGCGCTGGGACGACCTCCCCGCCGCGCACGGCGCCGCGATCTTCTTCGACCTGCTCACCGTGCTCGGGCTGTATCTGTTCGGGCGCCGGCTGCGCCCCGGCGAGCCGGGGCGCCGGCTCGGCACGATCCTCGCCTTCGCCTGGGCCGCGTGCCCGTACACGGCCTTCGCGCTCGAGTCGAACACCAACGACTCGCTGGTCGCGGCGCTGCTCGTCGGCGCGCTGCTTTTGCTCAGCTCACCGGTGGGTCGGGGAGCGGTGCTCGCCTTGGCGGCCGCGACGAAGTTCACGCCCCTCGTTCTGATCCCGCTGTTCGCGACCTACGGACGATCCGCGCGCAACGTGTTCCTGTTCGGCGTCGGCTTCTTGATTGTCGGCGGCGCGGTGATGGCACAGACGATCCTCGACCCGGGCCTCGCCACCTTCTGGGAGCGGACGCTCGACTACCAGATCGGACGCGACTCGCCGTTTTCGATCTGGGGGCAGGCCGCGATCGAGCCGCTTCACATCGCCGTCGATGCCCTCGCGGTGGGGCTGGCGCTGCTGGTCGCTTTCCGCCCCCGCCTCCGCGACCCGGTGACGGTCGCGGCGCTCGGCGCCGCGGTGCTGATCGCCTTCCAGCTCACCGTCGACCACTGGTTCTACCTCTACATCCCCTGGTTCCTGCCGTTTCTCTTCATCGCGATGGCGGCGGTCCGGCCGCGCGAGGTCGACGAGCTCGAGGCTCAGCGCGCCGAGTCGAGCCCGGCCGCGGCGAGCGCCTCGGCCGCCGCGGCGTAGCCCTCGAGCCGCACCGCCAGCCCGTCCTCGAGCTTCCAGACGTGGCCGAACTCGCCTCGGACCTCGATCTGGCTCAGCCGCGTCAGCCCGCTGAAGCTGCCGACGACGACGAAGCGGTCGTCGGGACCCTCGAGGCATTGGTCGGGCTCGTAGGAGAAGCGCTCGAAGTCGTGCTCGAGCGAGTGCCCGAGCGAGCGCAGCTCGTCGAGCGCGTCGTTCCAGCTGCCGGCGAAACGGGTCAGCCGCGAGTCGAAGTCGGGCGAGACGATCCCGCCGAGCACCGATCGGAGCCGCTTCCGCCCCCGGACGCTGGCCCAGTCGAGGCGGTAGACCCGCAGCAGCTCTTCCCGTTCCCGTTCCCCCATCGCCACGAACCTAGCGCCCGCGGGTACCCGCCCCGGTGAGCCTGGTCACACGCACCGCTCGTGGAAATCCCGTCAGTCGCGTTCGATTCCGGCTTTGCTCAGCGCGAGCTTCGGATCGAGATAGGCCTCGACCCGGGTGGCTCGACCGTCCTCGAGCGTCCAGATGTGCCCGAACTCCCCGGCGAGCGGCAGCCGGCTCGCCCGCGCGACTCCGCCGACCTTGCCGAGCACGACTACGCGGCCGTCGTCGGTCTCGATGAACTCGCCCGGGTTGTAGGCGAAGCTCTCGAAGTCCTGCTCGAGGGCGTCGCCGAACTGGCGCAGCTCCTCGATCCCCTTCAGGGTGCGGTCGCCGACCTCCGGCGACATCTGCGACTCGAAGTCGGGCGCCACCACCGATTCGAGCTCTTCGAGCCCGACCTCGCGGCTGCCGACCGCGGCCCAGTTGAAGCCGTAGATCTTCCTCACGGTTTCGACCTCGCGCTGGCCCATTCGCGGGCAGGCTAGTGGACGATGCCGGGTGGACGCTCGTCACAGTCGGGGCGGATCCGCTCAGCTACGATCGGGCCTCAATTTGAGGGATACGAAGGGGATGGAGTGACAGGCAGCGCCAGGACTACGACGCAGGGAATCGCGGCAGCCGTGCTCGCGCTCGGCGTGTTCGCGGCCGACGCGAGCGCCGCGGTTGACGACACGAGCTGGGTAAGCCGCGGCGACGGCGTTAGCGGCTCGCCCGGGATGTTCGGCAGCGATACCGCGACCGTCTCCGACGACGGCTGCCGTGTCTCCTTCCACAGCGCGAGCGCTCTGGTCCCCCAGGACACCAACGGGCTCACCGACATCTACATGCGCGATGTCTGCACCGGCGACACCGAGCTTGTCAGCCAGGGCGACGGGGACGGGACCACGATCGGTGACGGGCTGGTCTTCTCGCTCTCGGACATCTCCGGGGATGGCGAGAAGGTCGGGTTCATCACCAAGGCCACCAACATCGACGATCTCGGCTACGACACCGACAACGCGTACGACACCTACGTCCGTGACGTCGAGAACGATGACACCACGCTGGTCAGCCTCAACGCGTCCGGCAACGACAACGCCAACAGCACCACGAACGGCAACACGCTCGCGCTCTCAGAGCATGGGGACTACGTGGCCTGGGTGAGCGACACCGACGCGACCGTGGTCTCCGGCTCCCTGGACGCCAACGGCGTCGACGATGTCTTCCGCCGCGACATGAACGACATGACGAACGCCAACCTGCTGATCAGCCAGCCCGGGATGACCGACGCGACCGGCAACAACTTCTCGCAGTGGCCGGCGATCTCCCACGACGGTGACGTGATTGCGTTCGCGAGCAACGCCAGCGACCTCATCGCCGGCGACAGCAACGGCGTTTCCGACATCCTCGTCCGCGACCTCAGCGGCTCGCCGGTGACCACGCTCGAGAGCCGCGCCAGCGGCCCCGCCGGCGCGATCGGGAACTCGGGGTCCGTGGTGCCGGAGATCTCCGCCGATGGCGGCACGGTCACGTTCTCGAGCAGCTCCACGAACTTCGATGCCAACGGACCCGGGTTCGACATCTTCACTCGCGAGCTCGACGGCGCCCAGCAGACAGAGCTGATCAACCGCAAGTCGGGGGTTGCCGGAGACATCTCGACCACCGCGGCGTTCGTGTCCTCGGTCTCGGGCGACGGCCGCTTCGTCGCCTTCGCGGCCGGGGGCCCCCTGGTGGACGGATTGGTGACCCTGTTTCAGAACGTCTACGTGCGCGACCGTCTCAACCAGACAACGTTCCTGATCTCCCGCGCGACCGGGGCACTCGGGGGGCCCGCCGATGTGGCATCCCAGCAGCCCGATATCTCGGCCAACGGCAGGTTCATCACCTTTGACACCCAGGCCGCCAATCTGAGCAGCGAGGACAACGACCCGGTCCAGGACGTCTTCCATCGCGAGATCTTTGAGCCGACCGAGGCGGTGCCGACGCAAACCGCGAACCTGCGGCCCGTCCAGGGCATCGTGCTGGTCAATGGCGCTCCACTCGAGCACTCGGGACAATTCTTGGTTGGAACGATTGTCGACGCGACCAACGGCCGAGTCGAGCTGACCGCCAACAACAACGGCTTCGAGGAGTCCATGCAGTTCTACGCCGGTGTCTTCCAAATCGTGCAGTCGGCTGCCGACGGGATCCTGACCGCGGAGCTGGTGACGCCGCTCGACAACTGCATCGTCACCCCGATCACGAACACAGCCGCGCCCGCCACCAGTAAGAAGGGCGGCAAGAACGGGAAGAAGAAAAAGAAGAAGCGCAAGAAGCGCGCCGCGCTCGCCACGGCATCGAGCCCGTCGGCTCGCGCCGGCTCGCGCAGCCTCTGGGGTTCGGGCACCGGCAACTTCCGTACCCGCGGCCAGCGCGGCTCGGCGACCGTCCGCGGCACCGAGTGGCTGACCACCGACCGCTGCGACGGAACGACCGTCTTCGAGGTCGTTCACGGAACGATCGCGGTCGACGACTTCGGGCTTCCGAACCAAGTCGACGCGCTGGTTGGCGGCGGGAGCAGCTACGCAGCGGTTACGGCGCCCGACCAGCCGCCCGCCCAGCCACAGGCGACGGCCAAGAAGAAGAAAAAGAAGAAGGGCAAGAAGAAGAAGCGGAAGTGAAGTACCGTCTGTCGCTAATCAGACGGGAAAGGGACGAAGTGAGAGGGGTTGCATAGGAAGCGAAGACGGTCAGTGATGCCGAAGTTCCGGGTCGCGCCGATCACGACGCTCGCTGCGATCATTTTGCTCGGCGTCCTCGCGGGCAGTGCGTCCGCCGCCGTCGACGACACGCTTTTCATCAGCCGCGCCGGCGGCTTCGCTGGAGCCGGGGGCAACCAAAACAGCTATTCCCCCTCGATCTCGGACGACGGCTGTCGGCTCGCCTTCAGCTCGGACGCCGACAACCTGGTCATGGGGGACGTGAACGGCTCTCTGGACATCTTCGTCCGCGACCTTTGCGTCAACCCGCCCACCACCGAGCTGGTCAGCCGCGCCGACGGCGCTCTGGGCGCTATAGGGGACGGTTCCGCCACCGTCCCGGCGATCTCGGGCGACGGCAAAATGGTCGCGTTCAACTCGACGGCGTCGAACATCGACGACCTCGGGTACGACACCGACTCGACGGTCGACGTCTACCGGCGCGAACTCGACCCCCCCTACGACACGAAGCTGGTCAGCATCAACGCGGCCGGCAACGACAACGTGCTCGGGGACCAGACCGGGAGCGGCCCCGGGATCTCCGAGGACGGCGCCTACGTCGCCTGGACGACGGACACCAGTGCGGTCACGGTGGTGGGCGCAACCGTCACCGATCCCGTCGCCGCCACCAAGGATGTCTTCCGCCGCGACATGGCGATGAACGCCAATCAGCTGGTCAGTACGGCGACCGGCTCCACCGTGGCCGGCAACGGCCAGTCGATCTATCCCTCGCTCTCGAATAACGGTGATGTCGTCGCCTTCCAGAGCGGGTCCAGCGATCTCATCGGCCCCGGCGTCGACGTGAACGGCGTCAACGACGCCTTCGTTCGCAAGGTGGGGGCAGCCGAAACCACACTCGAGAGCCGAGCCAGCGGCCCCGCCGGGGCACTCGGAAACGCCAGCTCCGACCTTCCCAACATCTCCGCCGATGGGGCCACCGTCGCCTTCCAGACCCAGGCCGAGAATTTCGGCCCCAGCGGGCCCGATTACGACGTCTACGCGCGCGATCTGGACGGAGCTCAGCCGACCGAGCTGCTCAGCCGCCGCTCCGGCGCCGCCGGGCCTCTCCAGAACGGGATGGCGCTGTACACATCGACCCCTTCCGAGGACGGCCGTTTCGTCGCTTTCTCCTCGACCGATCCGCAGCTAGCCGAGGGACCGGTGACGACCTTCAACGTCTTCGTTCGCGACCGGCTCAACCAGACGACCTTCATGATCAGCCGCGCGAGCGGGGCGCTCGGCGCCGGCGACGACGGTGGCGCCCTCTCCTCCGAGCTGGCGGCAAACGGCCGGTCTGTGGCCTTTTCGAGCAGCGGCACGAACCTGAGCACCGACGACAACGATTCGTTCGAGGACATCTTCCACCGCGAGATCTTCGAGCCGACGGAGCCGGTGCCAACCGCGAGCGCCAACCTCCGCCCACTCCAGGGCACTGTGCTCGTCAACGGCGCGCCCTTGCTGCACTCGACCCAGGTCTCGGTTGGCTCGATAGTCGATGCGACCAACGGCCGGGTCGAGCTCACGGCGGACAACAACGGCGTCAAGGAGTCGATGAAGTTCTACTCCGGCCTGTTCGAGATCCAGCAGTCGGCCGCCGACGGGATCATGACCGCGGCCCTGGCGGGCCCGCTCGACAACTGCATCGTCGCGCCGGTGCTCAACACCGCCGCGCCGAACAAGAGCAAGAAGAAGAAGAAGAAGAAGAAGCGGAAGAAGAAGCGCGCCGCCCTCGCCACCGCTTCGAGGCCCTCTGCCCGCGCCGGCTCGCGCAGCCTCTGGGGCAGCGGCACGGGCAGCTTCCGCACTCGCGGCGCCCGCGGCTCGGCGACCGTGCGCGGCACTGAGTGGCTGACAACCGACCGCTGCGACGGAACGACGCTGTTCGAGGTCTCGAGCGGCACGATCGCGGTCGACGACTTCGGCCTCCCGAACGCGGTCGATGCGCTCGTTTCCGGGGGCGGCAGCTACGCGGCGGTGACTGCGGCCGCCCCGCAGCCGCAGGTCCAGCCGGTCGCCAAGAAGAAGAAAAGGAAGAAGAAGGGCAAGAACAAGAAGCGGAAGTAAGATCGCAGCCTTCTAATGGGCTGGCTGCCGCTACAGGGACAAAGGGGTGCGCTGTTCGCGGGGATCGGAATCCTCGCGGCGCTGATCGCGACCGTCGCCTACGCGACCGGGACCGCGCGCTCGGTCGAGTTCGACACCATGGACACGCGGTTCAAGATCCGAGGCGAGGAGAAGCCCCCGGGTGACGTCGTCATCGTCGGCATCGACGAGGCCACCTTCACCAGGCTGCGGGTCACCTTCCCGTTCCGGCGCTCGCTGCACGCGCAGGCGATCGACGCGCTCGGCCAAGCCGGCGCGGCGCAGATCGCCTACGACATCCAGTTCACTGAGCCGACCGAGGCGAAGGAGGACCTGGCGCTCTACGACGCGATCTCGCGCGCCGGGCACGTGGTGCTCGCGACGACCGAGGTCGACGAGCAGGGCGGGACGGCGGTGCTGGGCGGCGACGACAACCTCGCCAAAGCCGGTGCCAGAGCCGGCTACTCGGCCTTCGATTCCTATCCCGGCGGGATCTTCCGCAAGGTCGAGCTCGCCCCCGACAAGCTCGACAGCTTCGCGGTCGCCGCGGTCGAGGCGCGAACCGGGAGCGAGGTCACCGCGGATCAGCTCTCCGGCGGCTCGGCGTGGATCGATTACTACGGCGGCCCAGGCACATTCCCGATCGTCTCTTTCGCGGACCTGATCGAGGGCAAGGTCGATCCCGCCACCTTCCAGGGCAAGACCGTGGTCGTCGGCGCGACCGCTTCCAACGTCCAGGACGTGCACCCGCAGCCGTTCGGCGACGGCCTCATGTCCGGGCCGGAGATCCAGGCGAACGCGATCCAGACCGTCGCCAGGCAGGCGCCGCTGCGCTCGACGCCGGTCACCGTAGACCTGCTTCTGATCCTCGCGCTGTCGCTGGCCGGGGCGCTGCTCAACATGCTGCTGCCGCCGCTGCGCGCCTTCGGCATCGTGCTCGCCGCCGCGCTGGCCTACGCGGTGATCGCGCAGCTGAGCTGGAACGCGGGCCGGATCATCCCCGTCCTCTACCCGTTCCTGGGGCTCGCGCTGTCGTCGGTCGGCTCGCTCGCCGCGCAGTACATCTTCGTCGCCTTCGATCGCCAGCGGACGCGGGACACCTTCGCGCGCTTCGTTCCCGAGCCGGTCATCGGCGAGGTGCTCGCGAAGGCGGAGGGCGTGCGGCTCGGCGGAAAACGCGAGGAGGTGACGGTGCTGTTCAGCGACATCCGCGGTTTCACGACCTTCTCTGAGTCGCGACCGCCCGAGGAGGTGATCGAGATCCTCAACCGCTATCTGACCGAGATGACTGACGCGATCCTCAACAACGGCGGCACGCTCTCGGCGTTCATCGGCGACGGGATCATGGCCGTGTTCGGGGCGCCGATCGAGCAGGACGACCACGCCGAGCGCGCGCTGCGGGCAGCGCGCGAGATGCTCGGGCCGAGGCTCGCGTCCTTCAACCGCTGGATCCGGCAAGCGAAGGAGGACACCGAGCCGTTCCGGATGGGCGTCGGGCTCAACAGCGGGCCGGTGATGGTCGGCATGGTCGGTTCGGAGCGGCGGCTCGACTACACGGCGATCGGCGACACCGTCAACACCTCGGCCCGGCTCGAGGGGATGACGAAGGGGACGCCGCACTCGCTGTTCGTCGCCGAGTCGACCCGGCAGCGGCTGCTCGACTCGATGGACGAGCTCGAGTTCGTAGAGGAGATGCCGGTCCGCGGCCGCGCCCACGGCATCAAGGTGTTCACGGACCCGAATCTGTAGCGCGCGAAGCCGGCTCGGCTACTCGAGCGACTCGGGCGCCGGCATCAGCACCTGCTCGATCGACTCGGCTAGCCCGTTGTCGCCGATCTGAACGCAGGCGCCGTTGATCCAGATGTCCTCCTCGGCGGTCTCGAACCGGACCGGCATCTGGGTGCGGAAGCCCTCGAGCGCCCCGTCGCGCTTCACGCCGATCACGCCCGCGCGCGAGCCGGTCATCCCGGCGTCGGTCACGACCGCCGTGCCGCCCGGGAGCACCCGCGCGTCGGCGGTCGGCACGTGGGTGTGGGTGCCGAAGACCGCCGCGACGCGGCCGTCGAGGTGCCATCCCATCGCCACCTTCTCGCTCGTCACCTCGGCGTGGAAGTCGACGACTACCGCGTCGGCCTTTCCGTCGAGCTTCTCGAGCTCGGCGTCGGCGGCGTCGAACGGTGACCGTGCCACGGTGAGGTGGACCATCCCGCTCAGGTTGAGGACCCCGAGCCTGCCCTCGCTCGATTCGAAGACCGTGGACCCGCGGCCGGGATTGCCGACTCGGTAGTTGGCGGGGCGCACGACGCGCTCGTCGTTGTCGAGGAACTCGGACGCGTCGCGGTGGCGGTAGACGTGGTTTCCGGTCGTCAGCACATCGGCGCCGGCGTCGAAGAGGCCGCGGGCCGACTTGTCGGTGATCCCGACACCGCCGGCCGAGTTCTCGCCGTTGGCGATCACCACGTCGGGCGAGTAGCGCTCGCGCAGTTCGGGCATCGCGGCCGCGAGGCCGTTGCGTCCCGGTTTGCCGACCACGTCGGCGATGAAAAGGACCCGCACGGCGGGGAGCGTACTGTCCGGGCGCCCCCGGCAATCGCGTCGGCTAGCGTCCCCGCGCATGGCCGAGACCTCCCCCGCCCCGCCGCAGGACGCCGACACCGTGCTCGAGGTCAGCGAGTTGACGAAACGCTACGGCGAGCGCGCGGCGCTGGCGGGCGTCGGCTTCGAGGCCAGGCGCGGCGAGCTGCTCGCGGTGATCGGTCCCAACGGCGCCGGCAAGACGACGCTGCTCTCGATCCTCGCCGGGGTGATCGCCCCCGATTCGGGCCGCGTCAGCCGCGAGGCCGCCGAGGTCGGCTGGGTCCCGCAGGGTGCCGCCGTCTACACGCGGCTCACGGTCGCCGAGAACCTGCGCCTCTTCGCCCGCCTCGAGGGGCTCGGCGACGTCGATGCCGCGGTCGAGGAGATGCTCGCCCAGGCCGATCTCGCCGAGCGCCGCGACGACCCGATCGGCGAGCTCTCCGGCGGCAACCAGCAGCGCGTCAACATCGCGATCGGCCTGCTGCCGCGCCCCGACGTGCTGCTGCTCGACGAGCCGAGCACCGGTCTCGACCCGCGGCAGCGGGTGCGGCTCTGGGAGTTCGTGCTCGCGCTAGCCGGCGGCGGCACGACGGTGATCTTCTCCACCCACCACATCCAGGAGGCCGAGCGCTACGGCGACCGGCTGCTGGTGCTCGCCGACGGCGAGCGGCTCTTCGACGGCACGCCCGCCGAGCTCCACTCCGCCGTCGCCGAGGAGTCGGGCGAGCCCGGGGGCGACTTCGAGCAGGCGTTCGTTTCCTTCCTCGCGCACAGGGGTCACTGACGCCGGCAATGAAATGGTTGCTGGTCAAAGACCTGCAGATCATGCGGCGCTCGCCGCTGCTCACTGCGCTGCTCGTCGTCTACCCGATCGTGATCGCAGTCCTGGTCGGCTTCGCGCTTTCGCGCGGCCCCGAGAAGCCCAGGGTCGCGTTCCTGAACGAGGTCCCGAAGGGGGAGTCGTTCAACATCGGCGAAGAGGAGTTCGACGAGAACGCGGCCCGCGACCAGCTCTGCGAGGAGATCGAGTGCGTACGGGTGACGAGCCGCGGCGAGGCGGTCGAGAAGGTCGAGGACGGCGAGGTGCTCGGCGCGCTTGTGCTCCCCGACGACCTGGTCGAGAAGCTGCGCTCGACGGTCTCGGGCGGCGCGATCACCCGCCCGACGGTCGAGGTGATCGTCAACGAAGAGGACCCGGTCAAAGCGCAGCTCGTCGACGACCGGATAACCAGCCTGCTCACCGAGGCGAACGCGCGCGTCTCGCGGCAGTTCACCGTCACCCTGCTCGAGTACCTCGACCTGCTGCTGCGCGGCGGCACCTTCGCCTTCCTCGGCCAGGAGTTCGACGTGCTCGGGCTCGAGAACACCCAGAAGATCCTCGAGAGCGTGGCAAAGCAGCTGCCCGAGGGCGATCAGAACCGCGCCTCGCTCGAGCAGATCGTCTCCTTCTCGCGGCTGGCGCAGCAGAACCTCGACCTCGCGGACGAGCTGCTCGCCTCGGTCTCGGAGCCGATCAAGGTCGAGAAGCAGTCGGTCTCGGGCGATGTTCCCGAGCTCGACAGCTTCGCGATCGCTGTCGCGGCGACGATCACGCTGATGTTCGTCACAGTCCTGCTCGTCGCCGGATCGCTCGCGCTCGAGCGCGAGGAGAACACCTTCCGCCGCCTCACCCGCGGGCTCGTCTCGAGCACCGGTCTGCTCGCAGAGAAGATCGCGCTCGGCGTCGTCTGCGCGTTCGCGGTCACGCTGCTGATGCTCGGAGGGCTGGAGCTGTTCCTGAACCTCGACTGGGCGAGGTTCCCGCTGATCGTGATCGCGATCCTCGCCGGCGGCGCAGGTTTCGCGGCGATGGGGGCGGCGATCGGGAGCGCGGCGCGCGAAGTCCGCGCCAGCTCGCTGCTCGCCTTCATGATCTCGCTGCCGATCGCCTTCCTCTCCCTGGTTCCCTCGGGGACGGTCGGTCCGGCGGTCTTCGACCTGATCCAGGTGGTGACCGCGGCGTTCCCGTTCGCCCCGGCGCTCGACGCGATGCAGGGCGGCCTCGACGTCGCCGGCCCGGGGCTCGTGGTACCGATCCTGCATCTCGCAGCGCTTGCGGCCGCCTACCTGCTGCTAGCCCGCTTGGCCCTGCGGCGCTTCGCTTGAGAGCCCTCCACCCGGGAACACCTCAACACTTGAGAAGATGCATCACGTGAGCTTTCCCGCTACACGCCTGCGGCGCCTGCGGCGCACCGGTGCGCTGCGCGACCTCGTGCGTGAGACCGAGCTGACCGCCGACCACCTCGTGCAGCCGCTGTTCGTGACCGCGGGCTCGGAAGTCCGCGAGCCGATCTCCTCGATGCCGGGAATCGAGCGGCTCTCGATCACCGAGACCGTCGCCGAGGCAGGCGAGCTGGTCGAGGCCGGGATCGGCGCCGTGATCCTGTTCGGGATCCCGGCCGACAAGGACGAGTTCGGCACCGGCGCCTACGACGACGAGGGCGTGATCCAGATGGCGGTCCGGGCGCTGAAGGAGAAGCACCCCGAGCTGGTCGTGATCACCGACGTCTGCCTCTGCGAGTACACGACCCACGGCCACTGCGGCGTCGTCCGGGAAGGGGAGATCGACAACGATCTGACCGTCGAGCTGCTCGCCAAGACCGCGATCTCGCAGGCCGAGGCCGGCGCCGACGCGGTCGCCCCCTCCGACATGATGGACGGGCGGATCGGCGCGATCCGCTTCCAGCTCGACGAGGAGGGTCACTCGAACACCGCGATCGTGGCCTACAGCGCCAAGTACGCGTCGGCGTTCTACGGGCCGTTCCGCGAGGCCGCCTACTCGACACCCGAGTTCGGCGACCGCCGCGGCTACCAGCTCGATCCCGCCAACGCCCTCGAGGGCCTGCGCGAGGCCGAGCTCGATCTCGAGGAGGGCGCCGACGTGCTGATGGTGAAGCCGGCGCTGCCGTACCTCGACGTGATCACCGCGGTGAAGGAGAGGACAGAGGCCCCGGTCGCCGCCTTCCACGTCTCCGGCGAGTACTCGATGCTGAAGGCCGCGGCGGCGAACGGATGGCTCGACGAGCGCGCCGCCGCGCTCGAGGCGCTGACCTCGATCCGCCGCGCCGGCGCCGACGTGATCTTCACCTACTACGCGAAGGAAGCCGCGCAGTGGCTGGCCCACCGGTAGCCCGCCCCAAGGTGCGGTCGAGAAAGGACGGTGCCGCCGTCCCGCTCGACGAGACCGACAAGCGGCTAATGAACATGCTTCAAACGCGGTTTTCGCTTACGCCGGAACCGTTTGCAGGCATCGCATCAGATACAGAAATACCCATTGAAGAAGTCATGGAGCGCACCCAGCGGCTGCTCGACGAGCGGATCATCCGCGAGATCACGCCGATCTTCGACACCAGGGCGCTCGGCTACGAGTCGATGCTGGTCGCGGCCAGGGTCGACGACGAGAACCCGCACCGCGCCGCCGCGATCATCAACGAGCACCCCGGGGTCTCGCACAACTACCTCCGCACCCACGAGTTCAACCTCTGGTTCACGATCGCGACCCCGCCCGACTCCGAGCTCGGGCTCGAGGGCACGCTCGAGGTCCTCCAGGAGAAGACCGGCGCGACCTCGATCCGCCAGCTGCCGACCCTCTGCCTGTTCAAGATCAACATGAACCTCGAGATGGAGGGCGGCACGGACAAACTCGCCGCAGCCGCCGACGCCGCGCCGCCGCGCGAGCTCGAGCCGCAGCCCTACGACGAAACCGACATAGCAGTCATTCGTGCTTTGCAGGGGCCGATGAAGGTGGTCGACCGCCCCTACGACGAGGCCGCGGATGAGGTCGGGATGCCGACCGACGATTTCCTCGCCCGGCTGGCCGGCATGGTCGACCGCAAGATCCTCCGCCGCGTCGCGGCGATCCTCTACCACCGCCGCGCCGGCTTCTCGGCCAACGGCATGGGCGTCTGGCGGGTTCCGGAGCAGCAGATCCCAGACGTCGGCGCGAAGATGGCTTCGGTGCGCGGCGTCTCGCACTGCTACCAGCGCCCGACCTACGAGGACTGGCCCTACAGCGTCTTCACGATGGCCCACGGGCGCTCGAAGGAGGAGTGCGACGCAATCCTCGACCGGATCGCCGACGAGCACGATCTCCACGGCGAGGACCGCGCCACGCTCTACTCCTCGACCGAGTTCAAGAAGATCCGCCTCCACTACTTCACCGACCAGTACGCCGCCTGGGAGGAGCAACACAAATAGCCAGCTCCGAGGAGCTGTACGCCAAGGCGCTCAAGGTGCTGCCGGGCGGCGTCAACTCTCCCGTCCGGGCGATGGGCTCGATCGGGCGCGACCCGGTCTTCATCGAGCGCGGTGAGGGCTGCGAGCTCGTCGACGTCGACGGCAATCGCTACGTCGACTGGGTCTGCTCGTGGGGCCCGCTGATCCTCGGCCACGCCGACCCGGACGTCGTCGAGGCGGTTCGCGACGCCGCCGGGCGCGGGACGAGCTTCGGCGCCCCGACCGCGGGCGAGGTCGAGCTCGCCGAGCAGGTCACCGAGCGGTTCGGCTCGGTCGAGATGATCCGGATGACGAGCTCGGGGACCGAGGCGGCGATGAGCGCCGTGCGCCTGGCGCGCGCCGCGACCGCGCGCGAGCGGATCGTCAAGTTCGCCGGCACCTACCACGGCCACTCCGACGGGCTGCTCGCCGAGGCGGGTTCGGGTCTCGCGACCGCGGGGATCCCCGCGAGCCCCGGGGTCCCCGAGGCGCAGGCGGCGCTGACCGTGGTCGTGCCGTGGAACGACCCCGAGGCCCTCGCGGCGGCGGTCGAGCAGCACGGGCCCGCGGCGGTGATCGCCGAGCCGCTGCCCGCCAACATGGGTGTCGTCCCGCCGGCGGAGGGATTCCTGGCGGAGCTGCGCTCGCTCTGCGACCAGTCGGGCGCGCTGCTGATCTGTGACGAGGTGATCTCGGGCTTCAGGGTCGCCCGCGGCGGCGCGCAGGAGCTCTACGGGATCGACGCCGACATCACCGTGCTCGGCAAGGTGCTCGGCGGCGGGCTTCCCGCCGCCGCGTTCGGTGGCTCGCGGAAGCTGATGCAGCGGATGACGCCGGCCGGCGAGGTCTACCAGGCGGGAACGCTGTCGGGCAACCCGCTCGCGGTCGCGGCCGGGCTCGCGACGCTCGCCAAGCTCGACGCCGCCGCCTATACCCGGCTCGGCGAGCTCACCGAGCGGCTAGCAGCGGGACTCCGCGAGGCTGCCCGCGACCAGCCGGTTCAAGTTGTGTCGGAGCGCGGGCTGGTCACCGTCTTCTTCAGCTCCGAGCCGGTCCGCGACCTCGACGGGACGATGGCCTGCGATCTCGAGGCGCACGCCGCCTTCTGCCGGGCGCTGCTCGAGCGCGGCGTCTATCCGCCGCCGTCGCAGTTCGAGGCCTGGTTCGTCTCGCTCGCCCACGACGAAGAGGCGATCGACCGCACGATCGACGCAGCCGGCGAGGCGTTCGAGGAGGCGCTCCGGTGAACTCAGCGGCGCCCCGGCAGGCGCTCGAGCGGCTCGCCGCCCTGCTGCGCGAGGACGAGTCGGTGATCTCGCCGCATGTCACCTCGACCGACGCCGAGCCCGAGCTCGGGCTGCTCGCCGCCGCCGGCAGCCGCGCGGCGGCCGCGCCTGCCGACTACGCGCTGCTCGTCGAGGCCGTCCGCGAGGGCTACCTGCTCCATTACGGCGAGCCGCGGATCATGGGTGGGGCCGATCCCGACCTGCGCCTGCTCGCCGGCGACTATCTGTACGCGATGGGCCTCGAGCGGCTCGCCGCGCTCGGCGACCTCGAGGCGGTAGCCGAGCTCTCCGACCTGATCAGCCTCTCGGCGCTGCTCCACGACCGCGGCGCTGAGGAGGCGGTGATCTCCGAGCTCTGGCGGGATTCGGTCGCGGCTGTGGCGAATGGCACGAGCGAGTCCCACGAGGCGGCGAAGGCGACGCTTCGCAAGGGCGCGCACCCGACCCGATAGGCTTCGCTGTGAATCTCTCCTCGGACCTTGGCTGACGGGAACGACAAGCAGAAAGCGGGCTCGTCCCCGCCTGGGGGCTTGGAAAAGCCAGACCCGCCGGGCTACTTCGAGGGCGAGTCGATGACCCGCCGCAAGGTTTTCACGGTCGCCGGCCAGGCAATCGGCGGAGTCGCCGGCGCCGCGATCGTCCTCCCCGCCGTCGGCTTTGCCGTCGCGCCGATCTTCGAGACGCCGAAGGAGACCTGGCAGCCGGTCGGGCCGACCTCGAACTTCCCGCCCGACACCTACAAGCCGGTGATCATGACGATCGTCGAGGGGATCGGCGAGGCCGGCAAGACCACCGTCTACGTCCGCCAGGGGAGCACCGACCTGAAGGAGGACCCGAGCGACTACATCGCGATCTCGACCCGCTGCGCCCACCTCGGCTGCCCGGTCCGCTACGTCGAGGCAGCCGGCAACTTCATCTGCCCCTGTCACGGCGGCGTCTACGACTTCCAGGGCAAGGTGACGGGCGGGCCACCGGTCCGGCCGCTCGACCGCTTCCAGACCCGCGTCGCGAACGGCCAGGTCGAGATCGGGCCGCGCTACAGCGTCACCTCGCAGCTCGACCCGGTCCGGACCCGAGACCCGGGCGAGTTCACCGGCGGGATATGGGACTACATCTACCCGCCGCGCCCCGACACCCCGCCCGCACCATGACGAATCCCTGATGCCCTAAATGCCGAAGCTGAAGATCCCCAACGCCCTGATCCCGCCGCCGCTCCGCAAGCCGGCGCCGCCGGGCGAGCGCCCGGTCGGCGCCCCGGATGGCAACGGCGATCCGAGCAGCGCCCTGGTCGACCGCGCCAAGGACGCGCCCGCGGACGTCGCCGGCTGGGTCGACGAGCGCACCGGCGCCTCGGGCTTCCTCACCGGGATGCTGTTCCGCAAGGTCCCGAAGGGGACGAACTGGTTCTACACGCTCGGCTCGGCGACGCTGTTCGCGTTCGTCGTCCAGGCGGTGACCGGGGTCTTCCTGGCGATGTACTACACGCCCAGCCCCGAGGAGGCCTACGCGAGCATCACCCACCTGACCAACGACGTCTTCCTCGGCGAGTTCGTGCGCGGGATGCACAAGTGGGGCGCCTCGGTGATGATGATCCTGATCTTCCTCCACATGGGGCGGGTCTTCTTCTTCGGCGCCTACAAGTACCCGCGCGAGCTCAACTGGGTGATCGGCGTCGTGCTGATCATCCTCACCATGGTCATGGGGCTGACCGGCTACCTGCTGCCCTTCGACCAACGCTCTTTCTGGGCGACCGTGGTCGCCAACAACATCACCGCCTCGGGACCCGTGGTCGGCCCCTACCTCGCCGACTTCCTGCGCTCCGGGGCCGAGTTCGAGGCGACGACGATCTCGCGCTTCTACGCGATCCACATGCTGCTCGTGCCGGGGCTGCTCATCGCGCTGATCGGCGCCCACCTCTACCTGGTCGTCAAGCTCGGCACCACCGCGCCGCCGTGGGTCAAGGCCGAGAAGCCGAAGTCGATCCGGACCACCGAGCTCCAGGCGGCGGCCAACGGCGGACCCGATGGAGCGGGCGACGGGGCCGAGAAACTTCCCAGTGCCGAGAAACCGCCTGAGCCCGACAAGCCCCCCCCAGGGGCCGACTCGTGAAGCAGCGCGACAAGGAGCAGTACCTCCAGGAGTACGAGCTGCTGAAGAAGAAGGGCAA
The DNA here is from genome assembly GCA_963800705.1 of uncultured Solirubrobacterales bacterium. Lineage (GTDB taxonomy): Bacteria > Actinomycetota > Thermoleophilia > Solirubrobacterales > 70-9 > CAWDBV01. The sequence continues at coordinate 90,364 of CAWDBV010000007.1, read as the reverse complement.
GCCCTTCTTCCCCTACGCGGTGATGAAGGACTCGACGATGGCGCTGATCGTCGTGCTCGTGATCGTCGTGATGGCGATCGTGCTCGGCGCCGAGCAGGGCCCGAAGGCCGACCCCACCACAACAACCTATGTTCCGAGGCCCGAGTGGTACTTCTTCTTCCTCTTCGAGCTGCTGCGGGTGATCAAGCCGCCGGAGCTCGTACCGCTCGCCACGGTCGGGATCCCGACGATCGCGATGGTCCTGCTCCTGCTGCTGCCCTTCTATGACCGCGGACCCGAGCGCCGCCCCGAGCGGCGCCCGATCGCGACCACCGCCGGGATCATGACGATCATCGCGATGGCCTACCTGACCTTCCTCGGCGCGACCGCGGGTTCGCCGACCGAGATCGAGATGGAGGTCGCGCCGCAGCTCGAGGCCGGCAAGGAGGTGACCGCGCAGTCGGGATGCCTCGCCTGCCACAAGATCGGGGAGAACGGAAACGACGGGCCCGGGCCCGACCTGACCCACATCGGCGAGAAGCTGCCGCGCGAGGCGATCGCGCGGTCGCTTGAAGTCGGACCGGGGATCATGCCCTCGTACTCGAACCTGCCGCCGCAGAAGCTCGAGGACCTCTCGGACTTCCTCGCCTCGCTCAACTGACCCGACCATGAACGAGGAGCAGGCAGCGACCGGCCCGGGCCTCGGCGCCGAAACCAAGGCGAAGCCCGAGCGCGGCAGCGAAGAGTTCTCCTCCCAGGTGCGGGGGATGTTCGACCGCGTCGCGGCGCACTACGACCTCCTCAACTCGGCGATGACCGCCGGGCTCCACCATCAGTGGCGCGAGCGCGCCGCCGACCGCGCCGAGCTGGGGCCCGGCGACAGCGCCCTCGACGTCTGCTGCGGGACCGGCGACCTCGCGTTCGAGCTCGGCGAGCGGGTGAGCCCGGGCGGCCGGATCGTCGGCTGCGATTTCTCCGAGCCGATGCTCGAGATCGCGCGCCAGAAGGCAGCCGAGCGCGGCGCCGGCACCGTTGCCTTCGAGTCTGCCGACGCGCTCGCGCTCCCCTACAAGGACGGAACCTTCGACGCGGTCACGGTCGGCTTCGGGGTACGCAACCTCGAGGATCTCGAAAAGGGCATCAGCGAGATGGCGCGTGTCCTGAAGCCGGGCGGCCGGCTCGTGATCCTCGAGATCACCCGCCCGTCCCGCGAGCCGATGTCGAGCTTCTACTCGGTCTGGTTCGACCACGTCGTCCCGGTGCTCGGCCAGGTCTCGGGCGAGGATTCGGCCTACAGCTACCTGCCGGAGTCGGTGAAGAAGTTCCCCGACCCCCGTCGGCTCGCCGAGCTGATCGACGCCGCCGGGTTCGAGCGGATCCGCTGGCTGCTGCTCGCCGGGTCGATCATCGCGATCCACAGCGCGGCCAAGACGGGTACGAGCGGGACGGGCAAGGGCGAATGACCCGACCATCCGCCGTGCCGCCTCCGGTGACGGCGGTGATCGAGACGGCCGGCGCCTGGCTCCCGGCGCGGATGGAGGAAGTCGAGCGCCGGCTCCGCGAGCTCGCCGCCGGGCACGGTCCCGAGCTCGGCGCCGACGCGACCTCGACTCTGACCGCCGGCGGCAAGCGGATGCGCCCGATGCTGGTCCTGATCTGCGCTGGCGACGAGCCCCCCGATGCCGCGGTCTGCGCCGCGACCGCGGTCGAGCTCGTCCACATGGCGACCCTGGTCCACGACGACGTCCTCGACGACGCCCCGGTGCGCCGCGGCCGCCCGACCGTGGTCGCGAGCTCGGGCCGCGCCCGAGCGCAGGCGGTGGGCGACCTGCTCTTCTCGCGGGCGTTCGCCGAGCTGTCGGCGAACGGGGGCTCCTCGAACGTGCGCCTGGTCGAGCTGCTCAGTCAGAGCTCGGTGGCCCTGGCGCGCGGCGAGCTGCTCCAGCGCCGCGATGCCTTCGATACCTCGGTCAGCGAGGAGCGCTACCTCGAGCGCTGCCGGCTGAAGACCGCGCAGCTATTCGAGTGCGCGTGCCGTCTCGGGCGGGTCGCATCGGGCCTGCCCGGCGAGGAACCCCTGGCTCGGTTCGGGGAGCGGATCGGGCTTGCCTTCCAGCTCCTCGACGACGTTCTCGACGTCACCGGGCCGCCGGAGCGGACCGGCAAGGCGCGCGGGACCGACCTGCTCGACGGGACCGTCAACCTGCCGCTGATCCTCGCCGGGCGCGAGGACCCCGATATCGCCGCCGCCGAGCTCCACGGCATCGACGCCGCGGCCGCCGAGCGGCTCTGCGACCGGATCGCCGCGACCGGAGCGCTCGACCAGGTTCGGGAGCGCGCCCGCGCCGCGGTCGCCGAGGCAAAGCGCGAGCTGGCCCGATCGGAGTTCGACGACCCGCAGCGCGAGCTGCTCGAGCTGGTCGCCGACGGCGTCGTGGAGCGCTATTCGTGAGCGGGTCCGGTGCGAGGGATTCCGACATCATGCCCGGCGTGCCGACGACGAGACGCAGCTTTCTGCAGGCCTCGGGCCTCACCGCCGCGGCCGGCTCGGCCGCGCTGATCGCCGCCTGCGGCGAAGAGGAAGGGGCTTCGCCCGAGGACGACGCCAACGACGCGAAGATCGTCAACGAGGCGCGCGCGCTCGAGTTCGCGGCCGCCGCCAACTACAAGGCCGCCCTGCCCTTCCTCGAAGGACCGGTGCGCGCGATCGCCGAGAAGTTCGCCGCCCAGGAGCAGACCCAGGCCGACGGCTTCGCCCGCGTCGTCACCGACCTCGGCGGCGTCCCGGTCGAGCCGAAGGGCGACTTCTCGGGCGCGCTCGAGTTCCTATCGGGAGCAATCGGCGAGATCAAGAACCAGAGCGGTGCGCTGCTGCACCTGATCTCGGTCGAGGCCATCTCGATCACGGTCTACGTCGGATCGGTCGCCGACCTCGTCAACACCGACCTGCGCGCAACGTTCACCTCGCTGGCCGCGCACGCCTCCGAGCAGCAGGCCGTGCTGCTCGGCGCCCAGGGGGACAGCGGCCCGGCGCACCAGGCTCCCTCGCCGCTCGCAAAGGGGGCAAAGCTCAAGTGACGCGCGAAGCGATCGATCGCCGCGCCGCGCTCGGGCGCGGCCTGGGCGCCGCCGGAGCGCTCGGCGCCGCCGCCCTGCTCGGCCCGCGGGCCGCCTTCGCCCAGGACGAGCCTCCCTCCGGGGAGGACGACCCGAGCGTGCTCGAGGGGCTGATCGGCGCCGAGCAGACCGCGGTCGTCGCCTACGAGCAGAAAGGGGACCTGTTCGGCCCCGACAGGCCGGTCGCCGAGCTGCTTCGGCGCCAGGACCGCGCCCACGCGGCTGCGCTGACCGCGGAGCTCGAGAAGCTCGGCGGCAGCCCGCCGCCACCGCCGATCCCGTCCGGCATCCCGGGCTTCACCGAGGTGACTAACACCGAGCAGATGCTCGCCTTCGCGATCCGGCTCGAGAACCAGTCACTCGCCGCCTACGTCGACGCGGCGACCAAGTTCGACGCCGGCGAGCTGCTCACGCTCGGGGCCAAGATCGCCGGCAACGTCGGCGAGCACCTCGTCATCCTGCGCCAGATCGTCGGCGTCGAGCCGGTTCCGGGCGCCTTCCCGTCGGGATCCGAGAAGACCTAGAGATCTAGAAGTCTTCGGGGAGGATCTTCTCGCCCTGCAGCGCCTCGACGAACGCGTTCACCTCGGACTCCATCGCGTCGCGGGCAAGCTTCTCGAGGTCGTTGTGGATCGAGCGGCATCCGTCGTCGAGAATGCGGTCGTAGCGGTCGACGTGGGTCTGGCTGAAGACGCCGCCGCCGCGCCACTCGCACTCGGGACAGCGCAGCTCGACCGCCCAGCTGTCCGCGTCGCGCTCCCACCATTCGACCGGCTGCACGAGCTCGGAGCTGCACTCGGGACAGACATGCATCCCCTCTTTCGCCGGCGGGGTCGAGAGCCTCTTTGTGCGTCGCGGTGCGTCCATCTACAAGCATCTATCGGAAGCTGGGCCAAGGTCTTTAGCCGGATGTTGGGGTTCGCGGCGGGGGCGGCAATAGACTGGCCCCAGCGATGGTGCTCAGCGACCGCACGATCAAGGCCGAGATCGAGGCCGGGAGGCTCGTCTTCGACCCCTACGACGAGTCGCTCGTGCAGCCCTCGAGCGTCGACATACGGGTCGACGGCGCCTTCCGCGTCTTCCACAACTCGCGCCGCCCCTACATCGACGTGCGCGAACCGATGGAGGACCTGACCGAGCTCGTCAAGGTCGCTGAGGGCGATCCGTTCGTGCTCCACCCGGGCGAGTTCGTGCTCGGGCAGACGCTCGAGCGGGTCAAGATTCCTGATGACATCGTCGCGAGGCTGGAGGGAAAGTCCTCGCTCGGCCGGCTCGGGCTCGTCATCCACTCGACCGCCGGATTCGTCGACCCGGGGTTCGAGGGCAACCTGACGCTCGAGCTTTCCAACCTCGCCAACCTCCCGATCACGATCTACGAGGGAATGCCGATCGGGCAGATCTCGTTCATGCGCATGGATGAGGCGGTTGAGCGCCCCTACGGGGAGGAGGCGGGGAGCAAGTACCAGGGCCAGGAAGAGCCGACCGCGAGCCGCTACTACCTCAACTTCGAGGAGGGCGATCGGTCGGCGAACGGCACCCGCGACGCGAGCGGGGCGCGCAAGGGCTCGCCCAAGAAATGATCCGGTAGCGGGCTGCCGCTACCATTCCGCGCGATGCCCAATATCGGACCTCTCGAGATCGCGATCGTGCTCGTCATCGTGCTGATCATTTTCGGCCCCAAGCGCCTGCCCGAGCTCGGGCGGTCGATGGGGAAGGGAATCCGCGACTTCCGCGGCGCGCTCGGCAAGGACAATGACGACACCGAAAGCGTCGAGCACAAGAAACAGGAGCTTCAGGCCTCCGAGCAGGCCTCCGCGGCTCGCCCGCAGCCCCCGGCCGCCGAGAAGCCGGTCGAGGGCGAAGTGATCACCGAGAAAAAGGCGTAGCCCGTGGCCCGGCTGGGGCCGGTCGACTTCGAGGACCGGCTCACACTCGTCGAGCACCTCGACGAGCTCCGCTCGCGGCTGATCGTCTGCGCGATCGTGTTCGTTGCCGCGCTCGCGGTCTGCTTCTGGCAGAACGACTTCCTGCTCGAGATCGCCAACGAGCCGCTTCCCGAGGGCAGGGTGCCGATCACTTTCGGCGTCGCCGAGCCGTTCACCACCACGCTCACCGTCTGCGCCTACGGCGCGATCCTGATCTCGCTGCCGGTGATCATCTACCACCTCTACGCCTTCGCCCTGCCGGCGCTGGCGCCCGACGAGAAGCGGACCCTGCTCCCGTTCCTGCTGATCGCGCCGCTGCTGTTCATCGGCGGAGTCGTGTTCGCCTACTTCTTCATCGTCCCGGCGGCGGCCAGCTTCCTTCTCAACTTCAACGAGAACGACTTCAACATCCAGATCCGCGCCCGCGAGTACTACAGCTTCCTGTCGATGGCGCTGATCTCGGTCGGGCTGCTCTACGAGCTGCCGCTCGGGGTGCTCGCCGTGACCCGGCTCGGGATCGTCACCCCGAAGCAGATCGCCGCCAACCGCCGCTATGCGGTGCTCGTTATCGCGGTTCTGGCGATGCTGCTCCCGGGCACCGATCCGGTGACGATGCTGATCGCGATGGTGCCGCTGCTGCTGCTCTTCGAGGGCAGTTTGCTGCTCGCGCGCCTCTTTGCCCCCGCCTGGCAGCGCGAGGAAGAGGAGCCCGAAACGCCCGATCCCGGGACGGGTGCCGCGCCCGGCGAGGCCGTATAGCTAGCCTACCCGCGTGCTTTTCGACCTTCGCGGCCGCCGCCGCAACTTCATCCGCGTCATCTACGCCATGCTCGCGATCCTCATGGGGGGCGGCCTGATCCTGTTCGGGATCGGCGGAGAGGTCTCCGGCGGCCTGCTCGACGGCCTCGGGGTCGGCGGCGACGGCGATACGGCCGGCTTCGAGGACCAGATCGACGAGGCCGAGAAGGCGGTTGCCGCAAACCCGCAGAATCCGGCGGCGCTGCTCGAGCTCGCCCGGGTGCGGGTCTCGGCCGGGACCGCGGAGCTCGACGTCGACCAGGAGACCGGGCTCGAGACGGCTACCACCGAGTCGAAACAGGAGTTCGAGAAGGCCGCCGACGCCTGGGACCGCTACCTGAAGGTGGCGCCCGGGGCGCCGAGCCCCGAGGTCGCGGTGCTGATCTCGAAGGCCTACGTCTCGCTCGCCGAGTCGGCGACCAACGCCGAGGACGCGCTCTCCAATATCCAGGCGGCCGCTGATGCGCAGCAGATCGTCGCCGACGCGACCCCGAGCCAGGGGAGCGTCTCCCAGCTCGCGATCTTCCTCTACTTCGCCGGCGACACCGCCGGCGCGGAAAAGGCAGCGGCCCAGGCCGAGAGCCTCGCGCAGCCCGCACAGAAGCAGCAGCTCAAACAGCAGCTCGCCCAATTCAAGAAGCGCGGCGCCGAGTTCCAGAAGGCGCTCGCCGATGCCCGCAAGCAGGCCCAGGAGGGCGCCGGTGCGGGTGCCGGCGCTCCCGGTGCGCCGGCCCAGGACCCGTTCGAGAACCCGCTCGGCGGCTCCGGCGGCGGGCTCAGCGGCGGCGCGCTCGGCGCTCCCTAGGCGCTCGGCGCTCGTCCTATACTTCTGCGCCCGCACCGTTCCAACCCTTGGCGCGGGACCCGGGCCGTTAGCTCAGTTGGTAGAGCAGGAGCCTCTTAAGCTCAAGGTCGAAGGTTCGAATCCTTCACGGCCCATCGCCACGCCCACTCACCTCCCGTCACCTGCCGCGTGGGCGCCCGATAAGCTCGCTCGACTGCAGTCGTTTGTCCAATCGTCCGATGGAGAGGTGGATGGCAATTCTCGGTGAGGGATTGAAGCTCGGCAAGAGGGCGCTGGTCCTTTCGCTTGCCCTGCTCGCGCTCGCGGGCGGCGTGTCCGCGGCGCGTGCCGAGGCGCAGGCGATCACCGGGCCGCCGGCGGCGCAGCCGCCGATGCCGCCCGGCGCATTCGTGCGCGGGCTGCCGATGACCGCCGGCGTCACGATCCCCGCCACCGAGGGGGCGATCTTCGGTTACGGGGCACCGGCGGTTTCGATCAGCGCAGCCGGCAGCTGCACCACCAGCATCGGCGCGATTTGCATCGCGCAGCTGGTGCCGCCTTCCGTCGTCGTCGTTGTTCTCGACGATCTTGACGGGACTCTGTTCGAGTCCCTCAACGTGACGATCACCCCGACGATGCAACCGGCTGCGATCGGGCTCAGCTCGGTCGAGGGCTCGCCGCTCTTCTCCGGCGCGGTCGCTTTCATCCACGCCGCCCAGGCGATCGGGCTGACCGGCGGCGGCACCCAGCAGACCGCCGCGATCCTGCCCGAGGTCGGCTTCCCGGTCACCGACGCCCAGATCGCGATCGCGACCACCGGGCCCGCGCCCGGGACGATGGTCACGCAGGGCAGCTACGCGACCTACACCGCGACGCTGACTCGCGGCGGAAACACGGCCGGGACCACAAACGTCGGCATTTTCCTCGACCCGATCAACGCCTCTGGGACATCGGCCTCGGGCTCTCCCGTTAACGTCACCTTCGCCCCCGGTGAGACCGTGAAGATGGTCGAGTTCGCGGTCACGGTCCCGTTCACGACCACGCCGGGCGCCGCCCCCGTGTACCGGGCGCGGGCCGTGTATGACCCGACCGGCACCGACGGCTTCCCGATCGACACCGAGCGCGGGGCCAACACCTCGTTTACGATCGCGGCCGGCACGCCTCCGCCGCCGACGCCGACCCCGCCGGTGACGCCGACCACCGCGGCCGCGACTACACCTTCGACCTCGACGACCACCACCCCCGCGACCAAGAAATGCAAGAAGGGCAAGAAGCGGAACAAGCGGGGCAAGTGCGTGAAGAAGAAGAAGACGCGGAAGAAGAAGTAGCCCCCGGGTCGAAGCCGTCGGAGTCGATCGGCCCGACCGCGCATTACACGGCCGCCGTATGGGCGCGCAACAAGCTGTCTCCGCGCAAGCTGGCCACACAGCGAGGGCGGCTGATGTTCGGCGCCCTGCAGCCGACGATGCGCACCATGCGAGCGCTTGGCCGCCCGACGCTGGAGGGAAACCTGGTCGCCAGGCACCTGGTCCTCGACGACCTGCTCGAAGCCGCGGTCGCCGAGCGGCGGGTCGGGCAGGTGGTCGAGATCGCCTGCGGGCTCTCAGGACGCGGGCTGCGGTTCTCGCGCCGCCATCCCGATCTCGACTACGTCGAGGCCGACCTGCCCGGGATGGTCGCCAACAAGCGGCGAGCGCTCGGGCGGGCGGGGGGTGCGCCGGAGCGGCACCGGCTCGCCGAGCTCGACGCGTTTGCGGACCACGGCCCGGGCAGCATCGCCGAGCTCGCCGCCGGCCTCGACCCCGGCCTCGGCGTCGCGTTCATCACCGAGGGCCTGCTCAACTACTTTGACCGCGACGCGGTGATCGGGCTCTGGGAGCGGATCGCGGCGGCGATGCAGAGGTTTCCGAGCGGCGTCTACCTCTCCGACATCTATCTGGGCAGCGAGCACACGGGGCTGCTGTCGCGGGCGGGGTTCGCGGCGATCTCACTGTTCGTGCGCGGGCGCATGCACGTCCACTTCGCCGACGACGCGGAGGCGGTGCGGGCGCTTCGCGATGCCGGCTTCGGCCCGCTCGCGATCCACCACTGCGACGAGCACCCGAGCGCCGCCGGAAGGGTCGAGCCCGCCGGCGCGCGTCTGGTCCGGGTTATCGAGGCGAGGAGCGGCTAGTCAGCCGTTCGCGCGCTCACGCCCGCCCGCGTGGTAGCTGAGGTACCAGGCGACATGGCGAACCGCGCCCCAACCTGCCCGTGCAGGGGTGAACAATCTCCTCATCGATGCGAATCCTATTTCTTCGGGGGGCGGAAACCGCTGCACGTGGTGCCTAGAATTGCCGCAAGATGCTGGGAAGAGAATGGCTCAGGCGACGTAGAACCGACCGGATCAGCAAGTCCGCCGAACGGGTGACCGTCGGGCTCGCGGCGCTCACCCTGGTCAGCGCCGGGGCGGTGGTCGCGGGCGAGGTGAGCAGGATGCTGAAGCGCCGCCAGGAGCGCAAGGAAGCTGTCACCGCGGAGGCCCTTGGGCTCGCTGCCTCGGACACCGCCACCGTTGCTCTCACGGCCTATGAGGAGGCGCCTCGCCACGAGACCGTGCTCTTCAACATCCTCACCGGGTTCCTCGGCGCCTTCGCCACCGTCCGCCTCACCACCTGGGGGATCCGCGGCGGCTGGTGGCCGACCTCGGACATCATCGTCGGCGACACCCACGTCCACCACTTCGTCCCCGGGATCCTGATCGCGTTCGGCAGCGGCGGCGCGGCGCTGGTGACCGAGAACTCGCGCGCCGAGGAGACGCTCGCCTTCGGCTTCGGCGCCGGCATGGGCCTCACCTTCGACGAAGCGGCGCTGCTGCTCGACCTCCAGGACGTCTACTGGTCCCGGCAGGGGCTGCTCAGCGTCCAGATCAGCTTCGCGATCGCGGCGACGCTCTCGGCCTCGATCCTGGCTATGCGGATGCTGCGTCGCGGCGAGCGCAAGGCCGAGGACGAGGAGCTGATCCCGCACCCCGGCCACGCCAGCGGCGCCGAGCTGCACGCCGTCCCGGACGAGCCCGCCGACGTCGGTCACGTCGCGGACGCCGACTGAGCTAAGCGGCCTTCAGCTGCGGCTCTTCGCCGATCCAGACGACCTGGTCTCGGGCCGGGCCGACGCCGACGAGCCGGACCGGCGCGCGGGCGTGGTCGGCGATCGCGGCCAGGTAGTCGCGCGCTTCGGGTGGCAGGTCGGCTTCGCTGCGGGCGCCGCCGATGTCGGCCTCCCAGCCGGGAAGCTCCTCGTACTCGGGCTCGGCGGCGTGGATGATCGACTGGTGGTAGGGGAACTCGTCGAAGACCGCGCCCTCGGGATGGCGGTAGCGGACGCAGACCTTGAGCGGGTCGATCCCGGAGAGAACGTCGAGCTTCGTGACAACGAGCGCCGACATCGTGTTCAGCCGCACCGCGTAGCGCAGCGCCACCAGGTCCATCCACCCGCAGCGTCGGTCGCGGCCGGTGGTCGTGCCTCGCTCCTGGCCGCGTTCGCGGATCTGGTCGCCGATCTCATCGGTGAGCTCGGTCGGGAACGGGCCGGCGCCGACCCGGGTCGTGTAGGCCTTTGTGATCCCCCATACCTCGTCGATGTCCGCGGGGCCGACGCCGGCGCCGACGCACGCAGCGCCGGCGACCGGGTTCGATGAGGTCACGAACGGATAGGTGCCGTGGTCGAGGTCGAGCAGCGTCCCCTGGGCGCCCTCGAAGAGCACGGTGTCGCCGGCGTCGAGCGCCTCCCAGCAGAGGTGGGCGGTGTCGGTGATGTGGGGTTCGAGCCGGTGGCCGTAGGTGAGGAACTCCTCGGTCATCGCGTGCAGGTCGAGCTCGGGGTCCTTGGCGAACTCGCGCAGCGCCGGCGCCTTCGGCTCCATCGCCGCCATGATCTTCTTACGAAGGATCTTCTCGTCGAGCAGGTCCTGGACCCGGATCCCGAGCCGCGATGCCTTGTCGGCGTAGCAGGGCCCGATCCCGCGCCGCGTGGTCCCGATCGAGAGCTTGCCGAGCTTCGCCTCGCCGGCCGTGTCGAGCTTGACGTGGTAGGGCATGATCAGGTGCGCGTTCGCCGAGATCCGCAGGCCGCTGACGTCGATCTTGCGCGAGCGCAGGGCGTCGAGCTCCCCGGTCAGTACGCGCGGGTCGATCACCACCCCGTTGCCGATCGCGCACGCCTTCCCGGGATACAGGATTCCTGAGGGAATCAGATGGAACTTGAACTCCTGACCGTCGCGGACGATTGTGTGGCCGGCGTTGTTGCCGCCCTGAAAGCGGATCACGACGTCGGCCTGCTCGGCGAGCAGGTCGGTGACCTTCCCTTTTCCTTCGTCGCCCCACTGGGCGCCGACGATCACGGTTCCAGGCATGACCAGGGGATTATGAGGGCAGGCGCCGCAATCTTCCGGCCGCTTGCCTCAGGAAGCGAGCCCGAAGCGGCGGTCCTCGCCGAACAACGGCAGGATGTTGTCGCGGCAGATCTCGACCAGGCGCGAGACCGTGCGGGCGCCGATCTGCTCCTCGAGCTTGGCCTCGTCGAGGTTGGTGGTGACGAGGATCGAGCGGCCGCCCTCGTAGCGCTCGTTGACGAGCGCGTAGAGCTGTTCGAGCACCCAGTCAGAGCTCTTCTCCGCGCCGAGGTCGTCGATGTGGAGCAGGTCGACGGTGGTGAGGCGCTCGAACAGCTGCAGGTAGGAGTCCTCACCCGGGGCGTCGTCGAAGGTGCGCCGAACCCTGGCCAGCAGCTTCGGCAGCGAGTAGATCGCCACCGAGCGGCCGGCGTCGAGGGCGCTCTTCGAGATCAGCATCGCGAGCGTCGTCTTGCCGGTGCCGACGTCGCCGGTCAGCCACAGCCCGCGGCCCTCGTCCAGCTGCGTCTCGATCGTCTCGCTGAAGGAGCGGATCGGGTCGGTTAGCGCGGCCGGCATCGAGGAGACCGGCGGGCGGTCGAAGGAGACGCCGCGGTACTTGGCGGGGATCACCGAGGCGACCCCGCTCGAGCGCGCCTTGGCGATCCGCTTCTCGCGGCACTCGCACGCGCGGGCGATGTCCTCTGGTCCGAGGACCCAGCCGGAGCCGTCGCAGGCCCCTACCGGGCACGCGGATCCCGTCTCCTCGCGACCGGCCAGCCTAGAACTCCTCGGCGATTTCGAAGCCATCGTCCTCCTCGCCGCCGGAGCCGTTCGAGCTCGGTTCCTCGTCGAGCGAGGTCGACGCCTCCTCGCCGGCGCGCTGCTCGACCGGCTTCTCGCCGTGCGCCATGTCGGCGAACTTCGGGTAGTGGGGCAGGAAGACCAGCCGCACCTGTCCAATCGGACCGTTGCGGTGCTTGGCGATGTTGAGCTCCGCGATCCCCTGGTCCTCGGTCTCGGGGTTGTAGTACTCGTCGCGGTAAATGAACGAGACCAGGTCGGCATCCTGCTCGATGTTGCCCGACTCGCGCAGGTCGGAGAGGATCGGCCTGGCCGGGCTGCGCTGCTCGGGCGCGCGCGAGAGCTGTGAAAGGCCGATCACAGGCACCCCGATTTCCTGGGCGAGGATCTTGAGTCCGCGGCTGATCTGTCCGACCTGCTCGACGCGGTTCATGCGCGGGTCCTCGGCGCGCATCAGCTGGATGTAGTCGACGATGATCAGGCCGAGCTTCTCCCCCGCCTGCCCGTGGAGGCGACGCGCCTTGGCACGCAGCTCGAGCAGGCTCAGGTCGGCCGAGTCGTCGATCCAGAGCGGGGCCTTGCTGAGCACGTTGGCGGCGCTGATCACCTTCGGCCACTCGGACTTGACCTTGCCCTTGCGGAGCTTGTCGCCGTTGATCCGCGCCTGCGAGGCGATGAAGCGGTGCGAGAGCTCGGCCTCCGACATCTCGAGCGAGAACAGCCCCACCGCCTTGTCGTGCTTGACGGCGACGTTCTCGGCGATGTTGCAGACGAGGCTGCTGTTGTGCACGATGAGGTCGTTGGCGACGAAGCTGTGGTGTTCGGGCACCGTGAGGTCGTACGTCTCCTCCACTCCGAGCTCCTCAATCTCGAGAACCTCGTCCCACCAGATCTCGGACTCGGCAAGCAGCTCGAGTTCGGGTGCCTCGAGCACAGCCGAGAGTTGGCGGAGACGACCGCGGGAGAGGCCGCGCGTGCCCACATGCCAGTTGTGGTTGGGGGAATACCCGGCTGCGAGGCTGACCTTGCTCCAGGGCCGCTCCCCCTTTGCCTCCAGAACGTGATTCCAGACGGCACTCGGCGCGGTGTCCACGTTGGTCATCGAAGTGCTCGCCGCGAGGCGCTCTGCGATTGCGGTCAGCTTTGCTCCCTTGCCGCAGACGGGGATCAGCTCGACGAAACGGCCGAGGCTCTCTTGTCCGGTGATCCGGACTTCACGGGCGACCGTGTCAGTCCCCTCATAGACGTCGCGCTTCAGCGTTCGGATGCACGAGACGATCCCCAGCCTCAGCAGGAGGTGCTGGACATCGCGCGCAAGTCGTTCGCTGATCGTCGTATACCCGATCTGACTGAGGCGGTGGCTCGCGTAGACGTGACCGTCACACGCAAACAGGACTGAGAGGAAGCGAGCAATCTGCGCGTTCGAACATCCGAAGAGCGCCGTGGGGACGAACTTGTCCGCCGAGAGCTTCCCCATCAGTCCATGGCGCTCCAGCAGCCCGGTGATCGGATTCGTTTTTGAGCCCCGGCCGTTGCTGAGGTATGCCGAGCCACGCTCAACTCCGGAGCTGAATCTCAATCCGAACTTACGAACGGCGGCCTCCACCTCGTCCCGCACGAACGAGTCGGGCCCGAAGCAGTAGACCGGGGTCTTGGTCCTTAAGTTGCCATCTGCGATCAACGCCGCCAAGACGACCAACTCTTGATCCTCAAAGTGCTCGGTCGGCTCGCCCTGTGGAAGCGCTCTGGGTACGCCGATACGTGAACCGCTCGCCAGCTGATCGAGCCGCTGCCATCCCGCGATGGTCAGGAACGGGTGATTGGCAGTCGAATCGATTGTGCGGCCGAGGCGCGTCCGCAGACGAAAGAGCTTCTGCCGGCCGCTGCGAAACGCGTTCGAGACGCGCACTGGCCAGAGCTTCAGGTCGGGTCCGACAGCGCTGACCCAGACTTCGTCCCCATGCTCGTGCGCCGCAACGAGGTCCTCGATTTTCCTTCGCGCCCCGGTCCTCGGGTCATGGATCAGGCACTCGCCTCCGAGGCACTTCCCCATCGCCGGCCTTGCGGCGATGATGATCAGGTTGCCGGGCTGAAAGCCGCCGGTGATCGAGTCGAGGTCGCGAAAGCCCGACGGGGTGCCGGTGAGCTCCGCGTCGCCCTTCGAGAGCGCCTCGAGGCGGTCGACCTCGTCGCTGAGGATCTCGCCGATCTCGCGGAAATCGGAGGCGCGCTCGTCGTGGGCGACCCTGAACAGCAGTTGCTCGGCCCGATCGGCGAGCTCCTTGGGTTCGCCCTCGCGGCCGGTCACCGACTGCTGGATCGTCTGCGCGGCGGCGATCAGCCGCCGCAGGAGCGCGTTCTGACGCACGATCTCGGCGTAATGGCGCGCGTTCCCCGGCGCCGGCGCCGTCGCGGCGAGGCTCGAGACCATGTCCTTACCGCCGACCTGGTCGAGGGTTCCGGCCTGCGCGAGCGACTCGGACACCGTGAGCGCGTCGATCGGCCGGCTCTTCTCGTGAAGCTCGAGGATTGCCGTGTAGACGGTGCGGTGCTGCTCTCGATAGAAGTCCTCCGACTTCAGCCGCACCTCGAGCAGCACCGGATCGATCGAGGCCTGCGAGACCATCAGCGCGCCGAGCAGCGACTCCTCCGCCTCGAGGTTCTGGGGCGGGACGTGGGGGGCTGTCGGAGCGGTCGCCATCGAGTTACATCTTGTTCAAGGCACCGGCGGATGACGACTATTCGCCACTTACCGCTGCCCTGCTCCAGAGAACCACACCGGCCCCGCCTGCGCAGGCGTAGTTCCCGCATAGAAGGGGCGAACTTTTCGGGCGCCGCTCCGGGCGCCGTGAACGGGGGTCCGGCCTACTCCTCGCCGGCGACGATCGTCTTGATGCTCGCGGTCACATCGCCGCCGACTTCGACCTCGACCATGAAGGTCCCGGTCTCGCGGATCGGCTCGGCGAGCTTGATCTTCTTGCGGTCGACCTTGATCCCGCGCGCGGCCTGGATCGCCTCGGCGATCTCGGCCGATGTCACCTGCCCGAACAGCTTCCCGTCCGGGCCGGCGCGATGGTTGATCGTCAGAACGGTCTTCGCCAGCAGGGCCGAGGACTCCTCGGCGCGCTCGGCCGCCTGCTTCTCGAGCTGCTCGGCGCGCTCCTGGCGCTTGCGCGCCTCCTCGAGCGAGCGAGGGGTCGCGGGCTGGGCGAGCTTGCGAGGCACGAGGTAATTGCGCAGATACCCGGGCGAGACGTCGACGGCCTCTCCGGTCGTGCCGAGGTTCTCCACGTCGGTGAGCAGTACGGCCTGCGCCATCAGAGTGCGGCTATCTCTCGCCGACGTAGGGCAGCAGCGCGAGCTCGCGGGCCCGCATCACCGCGACCGCGAGCTGCTTCTGGTGCCGGCGCGAGAGCCCTGTGACGCGGCGCGAGCGGGTCTTGCCGCGATCTGAGAGGAAGCGCCGCATCGTGTTGAGGTCCTTGTAGTCGATGACCTCGACGTTGAGGCGCGCGTACTTGCGCGGCCGGAAGCGGTCGGAGGGTCCTCTCCGCCGGCGCGGTGAGTCGTCTTCTTTGCGTTGTCTGGCCATAAATCGGTTCGCGCCACGCTATGCGCGTGGCGCGGAAGCCGAAATGATAGCCAGGCTAGAAGGGGATGTCGTCCGAGCCGCCGGAGGCCGCACCGGCCTCGGCGGGCTGGAAGTCGGAGGTGTCGGCGGGCACGTCGCTCTTCGGCTCAAAGCCGTTGCCTCCACCGCCTCCGCCACCGTTGTCGCCGCGCGAGCCGAGGAACTGAACGCTGCTGGCGATGATCTCGACGGCCTGCCGCTTGCCGGAGCCGTCCTGGGCCTCCCACTCGCGCCACTCGAGGCGGCCGTCGACCGCCACCGGGCGGCCCTTGGAGAGGTAGTTGGCGCAGTTCTCGCCCTGCGCGCCCCAGACGGTGACGTCGAAGTAGTTCGGTTTGTCGACCCACTCGCCGGACTGGTCCTTGCGGCGGCTGTTGACGGCGACCCGCAGCTTGCAGACGGAAGTCCCGTTCGGGGTTGTCCGCAGCTCGGGATCGCGGGTCAGGTTGCCCGTGATCACCACTGAGTTGATATTGACTCCGGCCACTGGTTCGGCTCCTTTCGCTTGAACTTCCATCTTAAGTCGAGGGGCGGCGGTTTCACGCCCCCCGGGCAAATCAAAAACCCGCAAGGAGCGGCTAGGCAGGCTCGGCGGGTGGTGCTGGTGCCTCGGCCGGCGGAGCTTCTGCGGGCGGGGGCGCTGCCGCCGGGGGAGCCGGTGTTTCCGCCGGAGGAGCAGGCGGCGGCGCGTCGGAGCGTGGGGGGCCCGCGCCTTCGTCCCGGCCGGGGCCGCGGTCGGCGCCGACGCCGGCGGGCTGCGACCCGGAGGGCGGCGCCTGGGTCGGGGTCTGGGCGTCGACCTTGAAGATCCGGAAGCGGAGCGCGCCGTCGACGATCTTCAGGTTGTGGTCGAGCGCGTCGAGCAGCGCGTTGTCACCGTGGAATCGGAAGAAGCGGTAGTCGGCCTCGTTGCGCAGCCGGATCTCGTAGGCGAGCTTGCGCATCCCCCAATTGTCGGCGTGCGAGAGCTCGCCGCCTGAATCGATCCGCTGCCGGACGTCATCGGCGATCTTGTCGCGCCCCTCTTCCGAGACCTCGGGGTCGAGCATCAAGACCAGTTCGTATTCGCGTGCGGCTTCTGCCATGGCGGCGGGCGACTATAGAGGAGTCGCCGCCGCGGGTGCGGGGGGCGAACAATCGGCCGCCGGCCCCTCCTAGGAGCATGGACTCCGAGCCGCGCAAGCTGCGCCTCAACGCCGAGGGCGCCGGGAAGATCGCCGCCGGGGTCCTGCTCGCGATCGCGCTCGTCGTCAGCCTCCCGTCGCTGTTCGCGAGCGAGGAGCCCGAGCCGCTGCCTCCCGACGTCGGGCTGCCGCAGCCGCTCCCGCCTCCGGCGTCCGCCGCGGTGCCCGACCCGGCGCTGCAGGCGCGGGAGGCGAAGCGGAAGCGGGTCGCCGCAAAACGGAAGCGGATCGCCGCAAAGCGGCGCAAGGTGAAGCGGGAGACGGCCGCGCCCGAGCGGGAAGAGGAGAGCGCCGCCGCGCTCACCGCCCCCGCGTCGCCGCCGCCGGCCGTCCCGGCCCCCGCGCCGACGCCGTCGCCCCAGCAACCAGCACCATCTCCACCGCGGCCCGCCGGCCCCGGCGCGGAGTTCGGCTTCGAGCGCTAGCGGGCCGGCCTAGGGCTGGCTGACCGGCTGCGAGCCGCCGACCTTCGCGGCGATGTCGGCGAGCTGCTCGTCGACCCAGTCGCCGGGATCGCGCGAGGAGATGATCTCCTTGAGCCGCTGGGCGCGCAGCCGCCGCTCCTCGGGATCCATGGTCAGGGCACGGTGGATCGTGTCGGCCTGCTCCTGGATGTCGAACGGGTTCACCGACAGAGTGCAATCGCCGAGCTCCTCGTGGGCGCCGGTGTTCTCCGACAGCATCACGACGCCGTCGCGGGTATTGACCGCCGGCGCCTCCTTCGCGACCAGGTTCATGCCGTCGAAGAGCGAGTTGACGACCAGCAGGTCGAACTGCTTGTAGCGCGCCACGGCCTCGTTGAAGTTCTCGTAGATCCGCAGGTCGATCGGCATCCAGTCGGTGGTGCCGTGGCGGTGGTTGACGACCGCGACCAGCGCCTCGATCCGCTCCAGGTACTCCGCGTACTCGGGGACGTCCTGGCGCGAGGGCTGCAGGTGGGCGATGAAGGTCACCTTCTCGCGGAACTCGGGGTGCTGCTCGAGGAAGACGTCGAAGGCGGTGAAGCCGCGGAGCACGTTCTTGGAGAGGTCGGCGCGGTCGACGCGGATGATCAGGTTGTCGCGGCGGCGCCGCAGCACCTCCTGCTCGTATTCGGCGACCTCGGGCGATTCGGCGGCGCGATAGAGCCGTCCGGCGTCGATCGAGAGCGGGTAGGAGCGCACCCAGGTCTCGCGGTCGCCGTGCATGACGACGCGGCGGTCCCAATCGACCTCGAGCTCGAGCAGCTCGCGGCAGCACTGCAGGAAGGCGTGGCAGTAGGAGGTCGTGTGGAAGCCGATGATGTCGTTGGCGAGCATGCTGCGGTAGATCTCCTCGCGCCAGCGGCCGGGAAGGATCCGCCAGCTGTCGGGCTGGCTCCACGGGATGTGGACGAAGTGGTGGAGGAAGGCGTCGGGTCGCGCCTCGCGGATCAGCCCCGGGCAGGTGTAGAGGTGGTAGTCGTGAAACATCACCAGCGGCTCGTCCTGGCCGTCGATCGCGGCCAGCACCTGCTCGGCGATGTCCTGGTTGATGACCTTGTAGCCCTTGTCCCAGGCGTCGATCTCGACCTGGCGGATGTCGGGAGCGTTGGAGAGGTCCCAGAGGTAGTGCTGGATGAACCACAGGATCGGGTTGGCGATCACGTTGTAGAAGCCGTCGTAGGCCTCGTTGTCGCTCGCCACCAGGTGGAAGTCGTAGGTCGCCTCGTCGAGCTCGACCCGGACCGGCTCGCTGCCGGACTCGAGTGCCACCGAGACGTCCTCGTCGGTCATCGCCGAGGCGATCCAGAGCGCCTTTCGGTGCGCGGCGAGGCCGGTGAGCGCGGTAACGAGCCCGCCGCCGCCGCGCTGCATCTCGCGCTCGCCGGTCTGCGGATCGCGCCGAAACTCGGCCGGGCCGCGGTTCGAGACGATCGTCAGGGGCCGCTCATCTGGCACCGGCCTAGCGTAGCCGGGGTCACCCCCGATCCCGTTATCGGGCTGTCAGGACTCCAGGTCGGTGAACAGCTTCAGCCAGTCACGCAGCAGGCGAGGGGAGAGGAAGCGCTCGCGGGCGCGCTCCTTGCCTTCCCGAGCCAGTCTGCGGCCGAGCTCGGGATCCTCGAGGATCTCGATGCAGCGCTTCGCGGTCTCCTCGGGGGAGGAGACCAGGTAGCCGCTCACCCCGTCCTCGATCTGGAGCGGGATGCCGCCGACATTGCCGGCAATCGTCGGGCGCCCCTTCCAGAGCGCCTCGGTGACGGTCAGCCCGAATCCCTCGCGGACCGACTTCTGGACGACGATGTCCGACTGCGACTGGAACGCGTTCACCTCGATTGCGCCGACGTTGTTGAGGTTGTTGAGGATCTTGATGTCGGGATCGTCGGCGGCGTACTCGTAGGTGCGGTGGAAGAACTCCCAGCCTTCGGGATCGTCGGTGGCCATCGAGCCGACCAGCGCCAGCTGTACGTCGGGGAGCTTCTCGGTCACCATCCGGTAGGCGTCGATGACCCCGATCGGGTCCTTCCATGGGTCAAAGCGCGAGACCTGGCAGATCATCGGCCGGTCTACGTCAATCCCGAACTGGTTGCAGACGAACGAGGCGTCGTCGGGGGAGAGCGCCATGTTCTTCGGCGACAACGGGTCGATCGCCGGCGGGATGATGTTGACGCCGTCGCCGTCGAGGCCCTTCGGCACGTACTGCTGCATATGCCAGACCGAGGCGTCGTACTCCGAGATCCACGGCAGAAGCCGCTCGATCGGCTCCGGGTTCGGCTCGGAGAGGTCGATGTGGCAGCGCCAGACCCAGTGCTTTGATCGCTCCTTGGCGATGTGCCGCATCGCCACCGGCTGCGGGTCGTGGACGATGATCAGGTCCCAGTCGCCCTCCAGCCCGCGGGCGTTCATCTCGTTGTAGTGGTCGAAGAGCTCCCACTGGTTCGGGGTCAGCGTCGCCTCGTCGCCCTGCAGCGAGTTGTGGAGCAGCTTGGTCGCGTTGAAGAACTCCTCGCGGCCCATGATCACCTGCCAGTGCGCATCGAGGCCGACGTCGCGCATCAGCGGCACGATCGTGTAGAGGATCTCCGAGACCCCGCCGCCGAACGCGGTCGCGCTGACGTGCAGAACGCGCTTTCCCTCCAGTGGGCCGGCGAGCTCGCGGATCTCCTCGACCATCCCCCGCCCGCTGATGTGGGTGTAGTCGCCGAGGTCCTTGTGGCCGAGTGCTACCTCTTGAAGCATCGGCGCAAACTACTGATCTTGTGCGTGAGGCCGGCGGCTGGGGCCGCCGAGATCAGCAGCCGAGCGCCCGAAGCCGCCTGCGAATCTTGCGCTTCTTCTTTTTCTTTGCCTTCTTCAGCTTCGCGCGTAGCGACGCGCACTGCGGGTTCCCCGCGGGTGCAGCCGCCGCAGGGAGGGCCGGAAGAACCGGGACGCCGGGCGGAGGTGGCTGCAGCTCGAATGCTCCCGCGTCGCATGCCGGACCCGTCGGACGAATGAAGCCGCGCTGGTCGGCAAACAGCGTCTGTCCGCCGCCTCCGTCGGCTACGTCGCAGTCGGCAACAGGGACGGCGTCGACCGCCTCGCTGCCTGCGAGCAGCCCAATCGTCAGCGTCGGCCCGCCGTTGTCGGCTAGGCCTGCGGGGGCGAACATCGGGTCGACGGTCCTGAACGGCCCCGGGCAGCCGCCGCCGGCCGGGAAGTCGAAGTTGTGGCCGCCGTCGGTGACGCTCGCAGCCGGGTTGCAGTTCGGCCCCGAGCCGCCCGACGGGACGGTGTTGAGGGCGACGATGCTGCTTCGCACCAGGGCGGGGCTCGGGGCGCCCGAGACCCGGATCCCGCCGCCGTCGCCTTGTTGGGCATCACTGCCGCTCCCGGTGCCGGCTCGGTTGCCGGTGATCGTCGCGTGGGCGATCGCGGTGTCCGCCGCGAGCAGCAGCCCGCCGCCGTCGCCGCCCGCGACGTCGGCGGTGATATCGCCGACGCCGCTCACATTCCCCGCCCGGTTGTCGAAGAGCGTCACGTTGGTGAGCTTCAGCTCGCCGATGCCGACGTGGTAGATGCCGCCGCCGTTGCCGCCGGGACCCGGCGCGCTGCCCCCGACAGATGTCATCCCTCCGGCGCCGCCGCCGCCCGCGAAGTTCCCGGAAATGGTCGAGTCCGTGATCGTCACGTCGCCGCCCCCGTTGTAGATGCCACCGCCGTTCCCCCCCGACCCCCCGGTGCTGCTCAGGGAGTCAGCATCTCCTCCCCGGCCTGCCGAATTGCCCGCGATCGTCGAGTCGATCACGTTGACGGTGCCCGAGCTCTGGATCGCGCCGCCGCTTCCGCCGTTGCCCGGGGGGTCGCCGTCGGCTCCGTCGCCGGCATCGTTGCCGACAAGCGCGACGCGCTCGAGGTTCAGGGTCGAGTCGGTGTTGCGGATCGCGCCGGCGGCAGAACCGGCGGGGGGATCGCCCTCGGTGATCGTCAGGTCGGTGATCGTGATCACCTTCCCGGCGGACATGAAGCCGATGTCGAAGTGGCGGTTGCTCCCAGCGCTGATCGTCGTCGCGCCGGCGCCCTGTCCCTGGATCGTGATGCTCTTGTCGACGTTGATGTCGGCGGTCAACGCCGGGTTGACGCCGGCGTCGATCAAGACCGTGTCGAGCGGATCGGCGGCGGCGATCTGGTCGCGCAGCGACCCCGGACCCGAGTTCGCCGGGCTGAAGACTGGGAGCACGTCGGCGAGCGCCGGCGCGCTCGAGAGCGCCGTCATCGCCCCCGCCAGGAAAAGCGCCGAAACCCACGCTTTCGGTCCCCTGATGCCAAACATCGTCTTAACAGGGTAGCGCCGCTACTGAAGCTCTTTCATACCGCGCTCGATCGAAGCAAGGATCTCCACGTGCAGCTCCGCGTTTGCGGCCGCCACGCACGACATCTGAAAGCTCGGGCCCGAGCCGAGCAGCGGCCGGTCGTCGAGCGGCCGCCCCCAGGCGTCGGTGACGATCGCCCCGGCCTCCTTCAGGTGCAGCGCCGAGGCGGCGATGTCGTAGGGGGTGTTGTTGAGGATCGCGCCGCCGCCGACGCGCTCGAACTCCTCCTTCGCGCCGGGGACCTCCTCGACGATCCGCGGCCCGGGCTCGATGTAGGCGTCGAGCTGCCCGGTCGCGATCCGCGTCATGTCGTAGCTCGCCGAGCCGAGGTCGAAGCTCGCGCCCCCGACCGAGGAGCGGTCGATCAGCTCCTCGAGCACTCCGATCAGGATCTTCGCCGGGCGGCCGCGGAGGCCGTAGGTCCACATCATCCGCTCGATCTCGGTGGTCGGCGAGAGCCGCGGCTCAGGGGCGACCCCGGCTCCGCGCTCGCTCAGGAACCGCTCGCCGCTCTTGATCTCGACCACGGCTCCGACCTCGACGTCGGCCATCGTCGGCTCCCCGGTGAGCTTCGCGGCGGCGATCGATACGCAGCAGGACTCGAACCCCGCCATCGCCGGGCGGGTGCCGTCGATCGGATCGACGACCAGCACCCACTCGGCCTCTCCGCCCGAGGGGTCGACCATGCCGCGGTCCTCGGAGTAGAACGCGACGCCGGGGGCGCGCTCGGCGAGCCAGGCCTCCATGAAGGTTTCGGCGCGCTCGTCGATTGCAAACGTGACGTCGCCCCCGGCGTCCTCACCAGGAACTGATTTGGAGCTGTGATCTCGGCCAATACCTTGTGCCCTCCCAACATGGGCGCGTCCGCCATGGCTACCGAGCTCCGGGAGCACCTCCTCGCGCAGCGCGACGGCAAGCTCGAGCGCCAGCTCCCTGATCACGGTGCCTACTCCTCGGGCGAGGAGGGCTTCTCGGGGCGAGCCTCGAGCTTCACGTCGATGTCCTGGTGCTCGCCGTCGCGGACGACCTCGAAGGTGACCGTCTCGCCCGGGCGGCGCGAGGCGATCAGCCGCGCCACGTCGCTCGAGGAGGTGACCGGCTTGCCGTCGATGGCGACGATCACGTCGCCGCCCTTCTCGACCGGAACGCCCTGGAAGCGGGTCTCGTCGCCGCCGCCCTTGATCCCGGCCTTGCCGGCGGGGCTGTCGTCCACGACCTCGGAGACCAGCGCCCCCGACTCGACGTCGAGGCCGAGCTCCTCGGCGAGCTGCGGGTAGACGCTCTGCGTGGTGACGCCGACGAACGCGTACTCGACCTCGCCCTTCTCGCGCAGCTGGTCGAGCGAGTAGCGGACCGCGGTGATCGGGACCGCGAAGCCGACTCCGGCGTTGGAGCCCGACTGCGACTCGATCTGCTGGTTGATGCCAATCACCTGGCCCTCGGCATTGAGCAGCGGGCCGCCAGAGTTGCCTGGGTTGATCGAGGCGTCGGTCTGGATCGCGCCGTCGATCGAGAAGTCGGTGAGCGAGGGGATCGTGCGGTCAGTCGCCGAGACGACCCCGATCGAGAGCGACTGCTCCTCGCCGAACGGGCTCCCGATCGCCGCCACCGGCGCACCGACGTTGATGCCGGTGCCGTCGGAGAGCTCGACCGGGACGATGTCGAGGTCCGCGGGCTCGACCTTGATCAGCGCGACGTCCGAGTCGGGGTCCACGCCGACGACCTCGGCCTCGACCCGGTTGTTGTCGCCGAACTCGACGAAGACCTGCTTCGCCTCCTCGACCGGACCGCCGCCCGTTGTCGCCTTGCCGCCGGTGGTGACGACGTGGGCGTTGGTGAGGATCTCGCCCTCGTCGCTGATCACGAAGCCCGAGCCCTGGCCGGCGCCGCCGCCGCCGCCGAGCCCGAGCGGGTCGGCGCTCTCGCCGAGCAGTGAGATCACGGTGACCACGCCGGGAGAGACCTTCTTGTAGATCGCCTCGGGGTCGAAGTTGCCGTTCGAGGCGTCGATTACGACCTCCTCGGCGCTGCCGCCCTCTTCCTCGGTCGGCGTCTGGACCTCGGTGACCGTCTCGGAGCCGCTGCCCTCGTCGTCATCGCTGCCGCAGCCGGCCGCGATCAGAGCGACGGCGCAGAGCAGCGCCGCGATGAGCCATGTCCTCGCCCTCACGCGGTGGCCCCCGCCTCGGTCCTCTCGCCGGTCGGTGAGGAGAGCGGAAGCCGCAGAGTGAAAGCCGTGAATCCGCGCTCGGAGACCAGCTGCAGCGCACCGTCCATTCGCTCGGCGAGCTCGCGGGCGATCGCGAGCCCCAGCCCCGGCCCTCCGGTGCTGTCGCCCGTGTAGAAGCGGTCGAAGACCCGATCGGCTGAGCGCCGCTCGATGCCCCCGCCCTCGTCTCCGACGACGAGCTCGGCGGCGTCCGCCGTCTGCGTCGCGGTCACGGTGACTTTCGTTCCCGGTGGGGTATGGGTGAGCGCATTGTCGAGCAGGATACGGGTGATCTGCGCGGCCCGACCCGGATCGCAGCGCGCGTAGACCGGTTCGTCGGAAGAGCGCAGCTCGAGCTTCGAGTCGCGTTGGCGCGCGGCGGGGCGGAACTCGAGCGCGATCGTGCGCGCCATCTCGACCAGATCTACGTCTTCGTGGTTGATCTGCATTGCATCGGCATCGAGCTGCGAGAGGTCGAGCAGGTCGGTGGTCAGCTTCTGCAGCCGCTCGACCTGTTGGCGCATGGTCTGCACGAACTGTTCGCGCGCAGCCGCGTCCGGGTCATCGTGCTCGAGCAGCTCGACGAAGCCGCCGAGCGAGAAGATCGGAGTGCGGAGCTCGTGCGAAGCGTTGGCGATGAACTGCTTGCGGGCGCTATCGAGGCGCGCCAGCCGCCGCTGCATCTCGTTGAAGCTCATCGCCAGCTGGCCGATCTCGTCCTGGGAGTCGACCGGGATCTCGTGTGTGAACTCGCCCTCGGCGACCTGCTCGGCGGCGCGGCGCAGGCGGCCGAGGCGCTGCGAGAGGGCCCGCGCCGAGAAGAACCCGGCGACGAGCGCGGCGGCGAGCGCGATCACGCCGGCGATCAGGATCTGGCGCTGGATCAGCCCGACGTTGTCGCTGACCTCGTCGAGCGGCGAGGAGAAGACCGCGGCCCAGGCGGGCTCTCCGTCGAGGGCGTTGACCGGCACCGCTGAGGTGCCGACGCTCTCGCCCGACAGCGACTCTACGCCTGAGGCGATCCGCCCGGTTTCCACGGCGGCCGTCGCGGGCGCGTAGCCGGACTCGATCGCGGTCGAGTCCGAGGTCGAGTCGGCGATCACGAAGCTCGGCTCGCCGTTGGTTACCCCGAGCAGCGTCACCCTCGAGTCGGTCTGCTGGCCGATCTGGCGGACGAGCTCGGCGACTTCGGGCTGCGTGCGGCGCTCGGCGAGCGCCCGCTCGAGGTTCGGGAGCTGCTCAGCGCCCTGGTCCTCGAGCCGGCGCAGCTTCTCGGCCGTGAGGCTCGACTCGAGCTGCGGGACGACGTAGAGGTAGACGAAACCGACCGCGGCCGCGGTGATCGCGAAGATCAGGAGGACGAGCCGGTTGCGGAGGCTACTCATGGTCGGAGTCGCGGAAGCGGTAGCCGACGCCGCGGACCGTGAACAGGTACTCGGGGTTGCGCGGGTCGTGCTCGAGCTTCTCGCGCAGGTGGCGGATGTGGACGTCGACGGTACGCGGGTCGCGGTAGGTCGAGTCGCCCCAGACCTGCTCGAGCAGCGACTCGCGGCTCTGCACCCGCCCGGGAGCCCCGGCGAGCGCGGCGAGAATCTCGAACTCGACGTAGGTCAGGGTCACTGCGGCGCCGCGGACCCGGGTCGATCGGCGCTCGAAGTCGATCTCGAGCTCCCCGGCCACGATCGGCTCCTCGGCGCCGGCATCGCCGGCCATCCTCCCCCGCCGCAGGGCCGCCTTCACCCGGCTTCGGAACTCGCGCACCGAGAACGGTTTCGTGATGTAGTCGTCGGCGCCCATTTCGAGGCCGACCACCTTGTCGACCTCGTCCCCCTTGGCGGTCAGCATGATGATCGGCACCTGGCTGCGGGTGCGAAGCCGGCGGCAAACCTCGATCCCGTCGAGCTTCGGAAGCATGATGTCGAGTACGACGAGGTCAAAACGATGCTCCGCGAAACGATCAAGCGCCTCCTGCCCGTCCGTGGCGACGACCACCTCGTAGCCTTCCTTGCGCAGGGGGTAGGTGAGCAGTGTCTGCACCGCCTGTTCGTCGTCGACGAGCAGAATCTTGGCTCCATCCCGGGCCATGCTGAGAGGTTAGGCAAACGGTGATCAATCTCCGCATATACCGCGCCACGATCCCGCTCGCCCTGGTGGCGATCGGCGTGGCGATGTTCTCGCTGCAGTCGATCCCCGAGGGGCGCACGGCGGCGATCGCCCCCGACGCCTTCGACGGCACGCGCGCGGCAGGGTTGACGCGCGAGCTCGCGAAGCTCGCGCCGGAGCCGAAGCCGGGCAGCGATTCCGACCTCACGCTCGCCGATCAGGTGGCCCAGCGGCTTGGACAGATAGGCGGCTCGGAGATCTCCCAGCAGGAGTTCTCGGCCGAGTTCGACGGCGAGGACGCCGAGATGCGAAACGTGATCGCGACGCTTCCCGGGCAGTCCGAGCGCCAGGTTGTGCTGATGGCCGGGCGGGACGTCGCCCGGGGCCCCGGGCAGGCGACCGCGCTCGCCTCGACCGCCTCGCTACTCGAGATCGCCTCCGGCTTCGGCGGTTCCACCCACACCAAGACGCTCGTTTTCGTCTCCACCGACGGCTCGGAGCTCGGTGCCGAGGGCGCGCGGCGCTTTGCCGACGGCTACAGCGACATCGACCGCGTCGACGCGATCGTCGTCCTCAGCCAGCCGGCGGCGCGGGTCCAGCGCCAGCCGACTCTGATCCCGTGGTCCGCGGGCCCGCAGTCGACCTCGATCGAGCTCTCCGAGACCGCTGCGAAGGCGATCACCGATGAGACCAAACGCGTTCCCTCCGACCAATCGGTCTTCTCCGAGCTCTCGCGGCTCGCGATCCCGTCGGGGCTCGGCGAGCAGGCGCCGTTGATCGAGACCGGCATCGACGCGATCCGGATCAGCTCTTCGGGCGAGTTGCCGCCGGAGCCCGACGACGACGAGCTCAACGACATCTCCTCTACCTCGCTCGGGCAGTTCGGCCGCGCCGCTCTCGGAACGATGCTCGCGCTCGACAGCTCGCCGGCCGAGCTCGAGCACGGCCCGGGCGTCTACATCGGGCTCGCCGGCAACCTGATGCCCGGCTGGGCGATCTCGACCGTGGCGCTGCTGCTCATCCTGCCGCTCTTCCTGGTCGCCTTCGACGCGATGGCGAGAGCGCTCCGGAGCCCCGACCGGGTGCGCCACTCGCTCGGCTGGGTAGCGGGGCGGACGCTGCCCTTCCTCGCCGCGCTGCTGCTCACCTACATCTTCGGGCTCGTCGGCTTGATCCCGACCCCCGAGTTCCCATACGACCCGGCGCGCTATCCCCCCGGCACCCGCGGCCAGGTCGCGATGGGGTTGATCGCCGTCGTGATCGTCGCCGGGATCATCTTCGTCCGCCCGCTGCGCACGCCGCCGATCCGCGCCGCGAGCGCCGCGGCGCCGGTCTGCGTGGCGCTGATCGCTCTCACCGGGATCGGGGTCTGGGTCGCCGACCCGTATCTGGCACTGCTGCTGGCGCCCGCGCTGCACGCGTCGCTGCTGCTGATCTCCGAGTCGACCGCGGTCGGGTCGCTGCTCGCGACCGCGATCACGCTGCTCGGGCTGGCGCCGGTGATCGCCGCGGTCGCACTGCTCGCAAACCGCCTCGAGGTCGGATGGGAGGTGCCCTGGCAGCTGCTGATCCTGCTCGGCGACGGACAGATCAGCTTCGCGCTCGCGGCGCTCGGGTGCGTGCTCGCGGGCTGCGCGCTCGCGGCGCTCACCCTCGCCCGCTCGCGGATCGTGGCCGAACCGCCCGAGATCACGGTGCGCCGCCGGCCCAAGCCCGACCAGGCCGCCACTCCGGACCCGAAGCCCGAAGCGCCGGATGCCGCGCCCGAGCCGCAGGTCGACAGCGGAGCACCGTTTCGTTTCCCGGATAGCCCATAGAGGGGCTACTCCGACAGACCGGCGGCTTCGAGGGCTTCCGCCCTACTCATGAACTGCCTGGTTCGGCGCAGCTTTCCGTCCTCGAAGCGGCAGACGTGAGCGAGCGTACCCTCCATGGGTAAGCCTCCCCCGTGGGCGCTGCGACCCTTCATCCGCCAGACGATCACGACTTCCTCTCCCGCATCGAGATACTCCGGCGCTCGAAATTGACCGTCCCACCCCACGGTCATGTAGCTCTCGATCGCCTTCCGGACGGCAGCCTCCCCCACATGTCGGTCGGCGTCGGGAAAGTTGGGCGGGTCGACCAACTCAATATCCGGATGCCTGAGGTCCTCGGTTCCAACGAGTCCATGCTCGTTGAAGGCATTGAAGTACTGACGAGCCAACCGAACGTTCTCCTCCGACATCGCCCGCGCAGTATCGCGGTTCGGGCGGGAGCCACCGCTTCCAGGAGTAGGGGCACCTCCTCTTTCCAATGCAAAGCAGGAGTGTTCGGCCTCCCAAGGATCAGGGATCCGAAGGGTCTTGGGTCGCGTGGCCTATGTCGTGCTTGAAGCCGTCGGCGGGCAGCGAGGAGCCCGAACCCTCGGCCACCTCGCCGATCTGGGTCAGCTCGACACCCGTCTCGGCGACCGCGGCCTTCGCGTCCTCGAGCGCGTCGGGCGGCAGCGCAACGAGCAGCTCGTAGTCCTCGCCGCCGCCGAGCGCCTGCTCGCGCGACGCTCCTTCCTCGACCGGGACGCGATCCGCGTCGATCTCGAGCCGGACCCCCGAGGCCTCCGCGATGTGGGCGGCGTCGGCGCCGAGCCCGTCGCTGATGTCGATCATCGCCGTGGCGCCGCCGCGGGCGAGCGCCAGCCCTGCTTCGAGCCGCGGCTCGGGCACCTGCCGGAGCCCGGCCGCCGCGCCGCCGAGCTCGCCGGTGACTGCGAGCACCTCGCCGGGCGACGCCCCGGCGCGGGTGACGAAGCCGGCGCCGTCGGCCTCGTGACCGACCGCGGTCACCGAGACGAGCAGCGCCGGGGAGCGGACGATGTCGCCGCCGGCGAGCACGGTCCCGGTGGTCTCGGCTAGCTCGGCCATTCCCTCGTGGAGATCGAGCAGGAACTGCTCGTCGATACCGTCGCGGACCCCGAGCACGACATAGGCCTCCCCGGGCTCGGCCCCCATCGCGGCGAGGTCCGAGAGCGCGGTGGCGAGCGCCTTTCTGCCCACCGCGGCGGCGCTGTACTCGGGCAGCGTGAAGTGGACTCCCTCGACGATTGCGTCGACCGTGGTCGCGGTCGGCCCGGTGGGCTCGCCTACCGCGGCGTCGTCACCAGGCCCGAGCCGGACCCTCGAGCCGTCCTGCGGGGGCAGGCGCTCGATCAGGCGGGAGATGAGCTCGAATTCGTCCATGGCTGTTCGCTGCGGAAGACCGGAGCGATGACGAGGCCAAGGTAGACGAGCAGGAGCGCGTTTCGCGCCGCGAGCGGCCAGACGAAGTCGCCGCGCAGCTCGTAAACGCCGTCGTAGTGGTGGAGGACGATCTGGGTGAGCACGAGGCAGGCGATGAGGACGAGGTTCTCGCGCCCGAGCCCGTAGGCGACCGCCGAGAGCGGCAGCACCCAGAACAGGAACTGCGGCGAGAGCACCGGCGCGAAGACGATCGCGACCGTGAGCACCGCGGTCGCGATGATCAGCGGCCGGGTTCGCCTTCGCCAGCCCTCGGCGATCAGCCAGATCGCTCCGGCGAGCAGCAGGGCGATCGAAAGCCCGCGCAGCAGGTCCGCGGCCGGGGCGTCGATGTTGTAGCCGCCGGCTCCGGTGATGACGCCGGCCTCCGAGCCGAAGAGCAGGTGGCTGACGAGGATCGGGGCGGCGCCGAGCGTCTCGATCTGTAGGTCGCGGTCGGTGTGGTAGCCGATCGCCGAGCCGAACTCGTCAACGAAGCCGACGACGACGAGCGCCGCGGCAAAGATCGGCACGAGAGCGAAGATCACCGCGCGCCGGGGATGGCGGTCGTCGCGGAACAGGTTCGGGAACAGCAGCAGCGGAAACGCCTTGACCGCGGTCGCGGCGCCGAGCAGCAGCGACCAGAGGATCGTCCTGCCGCGCTCGCGCGCCAGCACAGCTCCGAGGATCAGCAGTGCGAGCAGGAGGTCGAAGCGGGCGAGCGCCAGCGGCGCGGCCTCGATCACCGAGTCGCCGAGCACGATCCCGGAGACGGCCACCACGCCGACGGTGTAGATGCCGAGCGCCTCCCATACCCGACGCCGCGGGGCCTGCACGCCGAAGGCGAGGACGAGCACGATTGCGAGATCGAAGCCGAGCTGCTCGAGCTCGAACGCCTCCTCGTAGCCCTGCAGCCCGTCGCTGAACACCGCTGGGCCGACGATCAGCGGCAGTGCCAGCGGCGGATACTCGAACTCGACCTCCGAATAGGGCTTCTCGCCGTCGAGCACCCGCTCGGCCTGGATCCAGAACCCGTTCTCGAGGATCGACGACGACTCGCCGATCGTCGGCCCGAACGCGGCCAGGTGGATGGCGACGAAGACCGCTGCCGTCAGTGCGCGCCCCCGCATGCCCGGACGCGAAGCGGAGGACATGCGGGTTTGTGTCCTCACAAGATCACCTGGTGAAGGAGCTGGTAGCCGGTGAACGCGATCGCGCCGGCGATCAGGAATCGGTCACGGGAGAGGGCCGCAAAGGGGAGGACCCAGATCGTGTACCAGGGGGTGAGGAAGCTGGTCGCGACCAGCAGGCCGAGGCCGGCCCAGCCGGCTGCGCGGATCCAGTCGCCGCCGCGCCAGGTCCAAGCGAGCAGCCCGGCGACGAGCAGCGCAAAGGCGGCGAGCGCGGCGTGGCGGACGCCGTCGAGGCCGATGCCGAGCTCGCGCGCGATCGTCGCCGGGACGCTGTAGCGGCTGGTCAGCTCCTGGTTCTCGCCGGCGAGCTCGAGCGAGTCGAGCGGAGCGGTGCCGAAGTGCAGGCAGGCGAGGCCGCCGAGCACGATCGCCGCCGTGAGGGCGCCGGTCAGGAAGCCGATCCGCCGGCCGCTGCCGCCAACATCACATCGGCTGCTCGCGCTGCGCGCTCCGCTACCGATGAGAGCGAAAGGGGCGGCGAACGACGCCGAGACCTTGATCGCCGCCGCGGTCACGAACGCCGCGCCGCCGGCGAAGTCACGTCCGGCAACAACCGCCCAGACTCCAGCGGTCGCCGCGAGCATCATCAGCGCGTCGTTGTGGGCGCCTCCGACGATGTGGACGAGGACGAGCGGGTTGAGGGCGACGACCGCGGCGGCGATCCGCGCGTCCTCGCCGCGAAGGGTCGCGGTTCGCGCCACGAGCGCCACGATCCCGAGCACCGAGAGCCCGAAGACCGCCTTCAGCGTCCAGACCGCCGCACCGAGGTCGATGTGCCCGAGCACCAGCGACGACATCGTGAACAGCGGCCCGTAGGCGCTCGTCACCCCGCGCCAGCGCTCGATGAACGCAAGCGCCTCGTCACCGGGCGCGTCTGCGGGGGCGTGCTCGTAAGGGTTGAGGTCGTAGAGGACCTCGAGGCGCTCGTATGAGATGTAGCCGAAGACGTCGAGCGAGAGCAGCGGCGGGGCGAGCGTGAAGGCAGCGACCAGCGCCGCGATCGCCCCCCAAAGCAGCCGCCGGGGGATCGCCGAAGCGCAGGCGACGACGACGACGTAGAGCGCGAAAGCGGCGCGCTCGAGGTCGAGGTAGGCGTCGGGCCCGAGCTCGAATCCCTCCCCGAACAGCCCCAGGATCCAGCCTGGGTCGCCGCCGCGGCCCGCGGCCTGGACGACCTCGCGGCCCGCCGCGACCATCGGCACACAGATTGCGCAGAGGCAGAGCAGGGCACCGATACCTACCGCGCGCCTCACGCCGGGACTCCATATGCCAGCTGCAGGCCGCATAGCGCCAGCGTGGCGGCGAGCAGCACCCGGTCGCGTCCGACCGCCGCGAATGGCAGCACCCAGAGCAGGTACCAGGGCAGGATCCAGCTCGTCGCAAGCAGCATGCCGAAGCTCGCCCAGCCCGCGGCGCGGACCCAGTCGGCGCCGCGCCAGGTCCAGATCAAGAGCCAGACGACGAGCCCCGCGTAGGCCGCGATCGCCGCAGCCCGCGCCACCTCAAGCGAGACCAGCGGCAGATTCGAGGCGATCCGCGGCAGGCTGAGCCGGGTCGTCAGGTCCTGGTTGTCGCCGAGCAGCGAGAGGCTGTCGAGCGCCGCGCCCCCGTAGAGCGCAAGCGACCAGGCGAGCACGGCCGCGACCGTCGCGACCGCCCCGATCAGGAACGGCCCGCGCCGAGCGCTGCCGATCAACGCGAACGGCGCGCTGACCGCGCCGGTGATCTTGACCGCGGCGGCGAGGCCGAGCCCCGCCCCGGCGAGCAGCTCGCGGCCCGAGGCCACGGCGAGGGCCGAGCCGATCACGCACAGCATCATCAGCCCGTCGTTGTGGGCGCCGGCGATCACGTGCACGAGCGCGATCGGGCTCAGCGCCACCCACGAGGCGGCCCCGAGCGGTTCGACCCCGCGTTGCCGCGCGAGCGTCGCGGTCAGCCGGGCGAGCGCGAGCACGCTGAGCGCGGCGATCGCCTTCATCGTCCAAAGGGCTGCCGGCACCCCCAGCGCGCCGAGCGGACGCGTCGCGATCGAGAACGCGGGGCCGTAGGCGCTCGGGACCAGCGTCCAGCCGACGTAGGGGAAGGCGCCGTCGCCCGGCAGCTCGACCGGGGCGGTCTCGTAGGGGTTGGCGGCGTGGAGCTCGGACATGCGCGCGTAGGAGATGTAGCTGAACACGTCCTGCGAGAGCAGCGGCGGCGCGAGCGCGAAGGCCGCCGCGCCGAGCAGAATCGCACCCCAGACGAGCCGCGGGCCGAGCTCGGCTGCTCGGTGGGCGACGATCGCCGAAGCGATCAGCGCCACCCAGAGGCAGGCGTAATAGACCGGCCCGGAGAGCCCGAGGCCGTCGCCATAGATGCCCAAGAGCCAGCCGGGGCCGCCGCCGGCACCGCCCTCAGTAGCCGGGACGACGACCTCACCGGGCGCGGCGAGCGGAACCCAGCTCGCGATCATGACCGCGAATGCGATCGCCGGCGCGCGCCGCCGGACTGCGCTCAGGGAGAGACGCCGCCGCCCGTGCCCGGATCAACGGGCACCGGCTCGGGAGTCGGCGGAGGTGCCGGGGCGGGTGCCGGAGAAGGCGCCGGCTTCTGGCCCTTGCCGGGCGCGTAGTTGCCGTTGCTGTTTCCTCCTCCTCCTCCGCCGCCGCCGGTGTTGCCCTTCTCGTCCTTGGTCTCCTCCTCGGCGGTCGTCGTCGGCGCGGCGGGCTCGCCGCAGGTGCTTCCCGAGCCCGAGAGCTCGTCATAGGAGCCCGAGCTCGTCGAGGAGGTGTCGCAGCCCGAGCCGCTCTCGCTCGAGAACTCGCCGTGGAACGGGACCCACTCGACCGGCTCGGTGACCTCGGGGAACTCCGGGCAATCGGTCGCGGCCGTGTCCATGAACTGGCCCCAGATCTCGGCCGGGAAGGTTCCGCCGGCGACCGCGACGCCGTGCACCGAGGACATCGAGCGCAGCGCGTCGGGATAGCCGACCCAGGAGGCCGCGGCTAGCTGCGGGCCCGCCCAGCCCGCGAACCAGGCGTCGTTGAAGTCGTCGGTCGTGCCGGTCTTGCCGCCGTCGCCGCTGCAGGCGGAGATGTTGGCCGCGGTTCCCGTGCCGCCCTCGATGTTGTCCTCGAGGATCGTGCGCACCTCGGCCGCGACGCCGTCGGAGAAGACCCGCTCCCGCTCGGGCTCGCCGAGCTCGTCCTCGGAACCATCGGGGAACTTCACCGACTTGATCGCGATCGGCTTGTTGCGAACGCCACCCGAGGCGAGGGTCGCGTACGCGTTCGCCATCTCGAGCGGCGAGACGCCTACCCGAAGGCCGCCGAGCGTCTCGGAGGGCAGCCCGTCGAGATCGCTGACGATTCCCATGTCGTGGGCGGTGTCGGCGATCGAGTCGGGGCCGAGGTCGAGAGAGAGCTGCGCGTAGACGGTGTTGTCGGACTGCAGCGTCGCCTCGTGGAGGCTCATGCTGCCGCTGTAGCTGTCGCTGTAGGTCGACACCTCCCAGTGCCCGTACTCGGGCAGGTCGAGGTCGAGTTTCTTCGAGGTGTAGAAGGTCTCGTCGGGGTCGATCCCGCGCCGGATCGCGGTCGTGAGCGCGAACGTCTTGAAGGCCGAGCCCGGCTGGCGGTGGCCCTGGGCGGCGAGGTTGTACTGCTCGTGCTCGTAGCTGCCGCTCGAGGCCATCGCCTTCACGTAGCCGTTGTTGGGGTCGATCGCGACCACTGCCGAGGACGGGTCGTCGGGGAGGCCGAGCGTGCCGTCGATTGCCGCGCGGCCCGCTTCCTGGAGCACAGGGTCGATCGTCGTGTAGACCTTGAGCCCGCCGCGACGCACCGTGTTTACGCCGTACTCGTCGATCAGCTGCTGCTCGACGAAGTCGAAGAAGTAGGGCTCTCGGATCCGCGTGTACTTCGTGCCCTGGTTGAGGTCGATCGCCTCGTCCTTGGCATCCTCCGTCTCCTCCTCGCTGATGTAGTCGAGCTGCTCCATCTTGTCGAGCACGTCATCGCGGCGCTCGAGCGCCCCGCTCTCGTTCAAGAACGGGTTGTACTGCGAAGGCGACTGGGGAAGGCCG
Source organism: uncultured Solirubrobacterales bacterium (assembly GCA_963800705.1). Taxonomy (GTDB): domain Bacteria; phylum Actinomycetota; class Thermoleophilia; order Solirubrobacterales; family 70-9; genus CAWDBV01. Next base: position 56,138 of record CAWDBV010000007.1, on the reverse strand, counting down.
GCGAGCAGCGCCGAGTCGGCGAGGTCGAGGTCCTTGGCGGGCTTCGCGAAGTAGGTCTGCGAGGCGGCCTCGACGCCGACCGCAGTGCGGCCATCGACGGTGCCGTAGGAGGCCGTGTTCAGGTACTGCTCGAGGATCCAGTCCTTGTCGTGCGCGTCCTCGATCTCCTCGGCGAGCGCCGCCTCCTTGATCTTTCGGGACAGGTCGCGCTTCGGATCGTCGATGTAGAGGTTGCGGGCGAGCTGCATCGTGATCGTCGAGCCGCCCTGCTTGGTCTCACCGGCCGAGAGGTTGTTGAGCGCCGCGCGCGCCACGCCCTCGAGGTCGACCCCGTTGTGGTCGTAGAAGCGCTCGTCCTCGATCGCGATTGTCGCGTCCTGAACGTCCTGCGGGATCTGGTCGAGGCGAACCGGGGTCCGCGACTCGTCGGACTGGATGAAGCCGAGCCGGCTGCCATCTGCCGCATAGATGATCGAGTTGGCGCCCTCGTCGACGGCCTGCAGGTCGTCTATCGGAGGGGTCTGGGCGGCGACCCCGAGCACGTAGATGCCGCCGGCAAGGGCGAACATCGCAACCCCGGATCCCAATATGACCAGCGCCAGCAGGAACGGGTTTCGCTTCCTGCCTGACCGCCGGTGCCTTCTGCGTGCACTCGCGCTCATTCCTCGGAAGAGGGTAGCGGGGCGAGCAGGTTTGCCCGCTGCAGGGCCGCCTGGGCACGCTCGCGCAGCTCGGACTCCTGGTCGGCCCGGCTGCGGCCCGGTTCGCTCTCGGTCTTGAGCTCGAGCCGGGCGCCGTCAACGGTCAGCTCGGCGAGGCCAACAGAGTCGATTCCGACTGTTTCCAGGGCTTTTCGAGCCGCGTCGATGTCGGTGTCGCGGGGAACCAGGATCTCGGCCACGAGCGGCGCTCGGGCGCTGCCCGAGGAGCGGTTCACCACCACGTTCGTGGTCAGCATCTCGTTCGGGATCACGATCAGCTTGCCGTCGCCGCTGTCGATCGAGGTGTAGGTGAGCGCGATGTCGACGACGCGGCCCTCCTGCTCCTGGATGGTGACCAGGTCACCGATCCGGATCGGCTGCGTGATCGCCATCAGCACCCCGGCGACCGCGTTCGCGATCACGTTCCGTCCCGCGAAACCGATCACGAGCCCGAGCACCGCGGTCGAGGCGAGCACACCCTGCGCCAGGCGCTTGATCTCGGCGAACTGGCTCAGCGCGAGCGCAGCGCCGATCAGGATGATGACCACGAACAGCAGCCTGCGCAGGACGCGAAGCCGGGTGCGCGCCTCGCGCGAGAAGGTCTGGGTGTCGACTCTCGACGCTGCGGCCTCGGCGCGGCCGAAGATGAAGCGGTCGACGAGCACGGCGATGAGCACCGCGACCAGGATCGTGATCGCGGCGGAGATCTCGTTGCCGTTCTGCTGCCAGAAGCTTTCTTCCATTGAGGGTTAGCCTCCCATCTTGGTGACCGGTGAGCGCGATTTCACGTTCAGGGCCGTGTTTCTCGACGCGCTCGGGACCCTCGTCGACCTCGAGCCGCCCTGGGTACACCTGCGCGCTGAGATACCCGATCGGATCAGCGATGGGGCGCTGGTCGCCGCGGTCCGCGCCGAGATGGACTTCTACAAGCGGCACGCGCACGAAGGCCGCGACGAGGGGAGCCTCGCCGGCCTGCGCGAGCGCTGCGCCGAGGTGCTCACCGAGGAGCTCGGCGTCGAGGTGTCGGTCGAGCAGCTGCTCGGGTCGGTGCGCTTCCGCCCCTATCCCGATGCCGAGCCGGCGCTGCGCGATCTCGGCTCGCGCAAGGTGAGGCGGATCGTCGTCTCGAACTGGGACATTTCCCTGCAAACCGTGCTCGAGCGCTGCGGGCTCGCGTCCGAGCTCGACGGTGTCGTCAGCTCGGCCTCGGCGGGGGCGCGGAAGCCCGATCCGGCGATCTTCGAGCGCGCGCTCGCGCTCGCGGGCTGCCAGCCGGCCGAGGCGCTGCACGTGGGCGACACGCCTGAGGAGGACCTCGACGGGGCCCGCGCCGCGGGGATAGAGGCACTTTTGATCGACCGCGACGCCTCGTCAGGAGAGGGCCGGATCTCCTCGCTCGCCGAGATCGTGCAGCATCCCGCGCCTTGACCGGGACCGCGGCGAAGCCGATCTACGAATCGCTCTTCAACCGGGTGGTCGCGTCGGCGATCGACAACGGGGTCGCGCTGTTCGCGGTGGTCATTGTGCTCGGCCTCGTCCCCACCGACGCTTCGGACGATGTCTACGCCGGGCTCGCGGTCGTCCTCGCCACGCTCTGGTTCAACTACTTCGCTTTTTCGGAGTGGCGCTGGGGCAGGACGCTCGGCAAGCACGCGATGGGGATGAAGGTGACGCGCCTCGACGGATCGGAGCCGGGGTTCGGGCCCGCCTCGATCCGCAACGTGATGCGGATCATCGACTTCTTCTTCGTCGGGCCGATCCTGATCGCGTCAACGGACCGCAACCAGCGGCTCGGCGATCTCACGGCCGGCACCGTGGTCGTCCGCGACCGCCCGTTCGGCAGCGCGCGCCCCGCTACCGCGAAGACGAAACCCGCCAGCGTCCCCGCCGCCGGTGCCGGAGGCTTTCCCTGGGTGACGTGGACGGCCCGGCGCACGGTCTCGGGGCTTTTCGCCGGCCTCGGCCTCGGGATCCTCATCGTCCCCCTCGTCGTCCTGCCCTTCGACCCGGACCTCGAGTCGACCGGGGCGACGCTGGTCGCCCAGGCGCTGCTCGGCGCGACCTTGATCGGGACCTCGCTCTACATCGCGAAGGGCGAGGGCGAGTTCAAACTCCGCGAGGCGCTCTCGCGGCTCGGCTGGCAGCGCTTCGGTCCCAAGGCGATCGGGATCGCGCTGCTTACGATGTTCGCCTACTACATCGCTGTCGCCGTCTTCGCGGCGCTCGTGATCGAGCCCGACCAGGAGGACATCGCGCGCGAGCTCGGGCTCGACGAGGGGGCGCTGGCCGCCGCCGCGGTCATCTTCCTGATCGCGGTTGTGGCGCCGATCTCCGAGGAGACCTTCTTCCGCGGCTTCCTGTTCGGCGGCCTGCGCTCGAAATTGTCGCTGTGGCCGGCGGCGCTGATCTCGGGGCTCATCTTCGGCGGAATCCACGCCCCGACCGGGATTACGGCCGTCGTCCCGCTGGCGCTGCTGGGGGTTGCACTCGCCTGGCTCTATGACCGGACCGGTTCGATCGGCCCTTGCATCCTCGCCCACATGGTCAACAACTCGCTGGCCCTGGCCGTGGCGAGTTGAACCAGGCGCTTGCCGCTCGTGACAGGTTGTTTTAGACTCCGTCTCGTCAGAGGCAGATAGCGATTCCGGGAGGGGAAGATGCGGCGAACACGTCTGATCACAGGGATGCTCGTAACGGCAGGGATGGGTGCGCTCGCGAGTGCGCCGGCGGCAATGGCCGGTGACGCCCTCGTGACGCTGAGCACGACCGCGCCGACCGGAACTCCCACTGTCATCAAGCCGGGCTCCATCGACTACACGGCGGACCTGACTCGCGGCGGCGACACGAATCAGGTGACCAAAGTCGACCTCTGTCTCGTAGCAGAGGCTGCATTGGGCACGATCGCCGGCCCCTGCACGAAGGTCACCTTCGGGCCGGGTAACACGGGGCTCACCGGCACGGTCGCGGTAAGCGTGCCCGCTGCGGCCTCCAACGGTGTCGCCACCTACCACTTCACCGCCAGCTATGACCCGAACGGCACCGACGGCGTACCGATTGTCCAAGCGTCGGGAACCGCGACGTCGTTCGTGATCGACGGCGACGGCGACGGCGACGGCGTGGCCGACGGAATTGACAACTGTGTCGCCTCGGCTAACGCGGGACAGGTTGACACTGATGCCGACGGCATCGGGGACGTTTGTGATCCGAATGGCCCCAACAACGGGAAGCTCGGGGGTGCGCCGAGCGTGGATGCCGCAGCGACGCATTGTCCCGCCGGCAAGGCGGCGACTGGCGTCACCGGGAAACGTGGACAGATCGGCCCCACACCCGGAAACGTCGTCGGCAGCGCGACGATGCTCTGCCAGGACGGGGCGACTGCGATCGGCACGATTGGAGCGGGGCCGGTTCCCGGTGACCTGGTCGGCACGACGAGCTGCGACCCCGGCCAGGTTGCGGTAGGGATCCAGGGACGCGAGGGCGACTTCATTGACCAGCTCTCTGTCCGCTGCCAGGCGGCAGACCTCACTGGGCCGATAACCACAGCGGCTGGCTATGGGGGAGTGCCCCCGGGGGGCGGCACAGACGGTCCCTACGACTGCCCCGCCGGCCAGCGACTCATTGGGCTCGACGGCTCGACATCGTTCATCGGCACCGTGGCGCGCCACGTCGCCATCCAATGCGCGGCCGGCGCGTCCCTCACTCCACCGGCGCCCCTGCCGCCGGCCACTCCGATTGCGAGTCCCACGATCGCGCCCGGCCCGACCGGTCAACGGACTGCGGCAATGAAGAAATGCGCCAAGATCAAGAGCCAGGCGAAGAAGAAGAAGTGCAGGAAGCGCGCGAAGTCGCTGCCCGCGTAGCGGCACCGAAGCGCCAGCCCGTCGGAGTAGCTTTCTGCTCCCTCGCGGCGACTTAGTCGATCAGCCGCTTCTCCATCTGGCGAACGGCGAGTCGCCACATGACCACCGAGAAGGCGATCAGCGCGGCGATCCGGAGCGGGTCGGTCGACTCGAAGCCGAAAGCGGCGTGGCGGACGAGCTCGACGAGCTGGTAGAGCGGGTTGAAGTTGGCCGCCACCTGCGCCCACTCGGGGAGATCGTCGATCGGGAAGAAGGTGCCGGCGATCATGAACAGCGGCGTCACGAACAGCGTCGTCACGTAACTGAACTGGTCGATCTTGGCCACCGTCGCCGCCATCGCGATCCCGAAGCCCGCGAAGCCGAGTGCGGTGATGAAGCAGAAGACGGGCACGATCAGCATCCCCCAGGACGGGTCGAGGCCGAAGAAGATCATCGTCACGAGCAGCGGGAAGCAGCCGTAGAAACCGGCCCGGATCCCGATCCAGAGCATCTCGGCCGTGACCAGCTCCTCGACGTCGACGGGTGCGGCGAGGATCGCGTCGTAGGTGTTCTGGAAGCGGTGCTTGACGAAGGTGCCGAACATCGCCGGCAGCGCGCTCGAGAAGATCACGGCCGTAGCCACCATCCCGGTGCCGACGAACTCGACGTAGGAAAGTCCCTGCACACGGTCGACGAGCGTCGCACCGAGGCCGATCCCGAAGGCGAGCAGGTAGACGATCGGCTCGAGCACGCTCGAGAAGGTCGTTCCCTTCCAGTAGGTGCGGAAGTTGGCGACCTCGCGGCTCATCACGCCGGTGATCGCCGCCGGGTCGAGGCGGCGCACCTTGACCTCGCTCGTGGTCGCGAGCTCGGAGCTCTCCACTACTCGGCCACCCATCTACGGAGGCCGATCACTCGGCCTCCTCTCCCGTCAGCAGGACGAAGACGTCCTCGAGCGAGGCGGCGCGCCGGACGGCATCCTCGGGCACGATCCCGTCGGTCGACTTCTCGGCGCCGACGATCGCGATCGCTGGGCCGGCGGGCCGAACGGCGAGCCCGGCGGCCTCGGCCTCGGCCCGCGTCTCGGCGAGCTGGTCGGGGGGCGCGTAGACCTCTGCGGTCACCTCGCCGGCGTGCTCGCGGATCAGCTCGTCGGGCTTTCCGCGCGCGATGATCTTTCCGTTCGCCATCAGCGCGACCTCGTCGGCGAGCCGCTCGGCCTCCTCGATGTAGTGGGTCGACATCAGGATCGTCTTGCCACGCGAGCGCAGCGTGCCGATCAGCGACCAGAGCTCGGTGCGGATCTGCGGGTCGAGGCCTACGGTCGGCTCGTCGAGCAGCAGCAGCGGCGGTTCGTGGACGAGCCCGCGGGCGAGCAGCAGGCGACGCCGCATCCCGCCCGAGAGCTTGTCGACCTCGTCCTTTCGCCGCCCCTGCAGGCGGGCCAGGTCGAGGCAGCGGTCGACGGCCGCGCGAACGTCCTTGACGCGGTAGAGGCGGGCGTAGACGGCGAGGTTGTCCTCGACGGTGACGTCGATGTCGAGGTTGTCGAGCTGCGGGACGACGCCCATCTGCGCGCGCACCGCCTTCGACTCGCGCGGCAGCTCGCGCCCGAGCGCGCTCAGCTCGCCGGAGGTCGGGATCACCTGCCCGGTCAGCATCCGCATCGTCGTCGTCTTGCCGGCGCCGTTAGGGCCCAGCAGGCCGAGGCAGATTCCCGGCGGGACGTCGAGGTCGAGGCCGTCGACGGCGGTGATCTCGTCGAAGCGCTTCACGACGCCGCGCAGCTGGATCACCGGATCTGGGGGAGTCCTTTCCATCGCCAGAGCGACAGGCTACGGATGCGCGCAAGTCGGCATGCATTTCGCGGGCGTTTCCGGAACAATGCCCGGCCGAATGACTAGGCCGGGACCGAGGACCGCTCTACTTGCCGCGACCGTTGCGACCGCGCTGCTCGGCGCTGCGCCGGCGCACGCCGCCGTGACGTTCGAGATCGAGGGCATCAAGGGCAAGGCCGCCAAGGTCGCGCAGAAGGTCGCCGTCCACGGCCAGGTCGACCCGGCCGGCTCCGTTCCGGTCAAGGTGACGACCGAGGTCGGCGTCCACAAGCCCGAGACCGAGACGGTCCAGAGCAACGCGGCGGGCAAGTTCTCGATCCCGATCAAGGTCGATGCCTGCTGCACCTACAAGATCTTCGCCGAGACCGACGCCCAGGGAAGCGGTGGCACGAGCTTCGACGTCGCCGTGCCGAGGCTCCACCACGGCAGCAGGGGCGGCGTCGTGGCGATGTTCCACACCAAGCTTCGCGAGCAGGGGTTCTTCGTGCGCGGCAAGAAGAGCTGGAACTCGACGACCGACCTCGCGGTGCTCGCCTTCCGGAAGACGAACAAGATGGCCCGCAACCAGCGCTACAGCCGCAAGATCTTCCGGATGCTGCTCGAGGGCCGCGGCGCCTACCCGCTCCAGCACCCCGACGAGGGGCCGAACGGCAAGCACGTCGAGGTCGATATCTCGCGCCAGGTGATGACGCTCGCCGAGGGTGGGGTACCGAAGCACACCTTTCACGTCGCGACCGGCACAGGCGGCACGCCGACCGTGACCGGCAAGTACAGCTTCTACCTCAGGCAGCCGGGCTACAACGGCAAGCGCATGTACTACTCGGTCTACTTCGTCGGCGGCTACGCGACCCATGGCTATTCCTCGGTGCCGAACGGCCCCGCCAGCCACGGCTGCGTCCGCAACCCGATCCAGTTCTCGCGCTTCATCTACAACTGGATCGAGCTCGGCGACCCGATCTGGGTCTACCACTAGACGGCTTGAAAACTTCGTCTGAGGTTCGCCGCCTAATAGGCTGCGGCCGATGAGCGAGAGCACAATGCGAATCGGGCTGCTGTTCTTCGGCGGTGTGAACGTCGTCCTCGGCCTGCTCATGGTCTTCGCGCCGGAGACCTTCTTCGACGAGATCGGGCCCTACGGGATTCGGAACGACCACTACATCGGCGACACCGGGACCTTCCACCTCGCCGCCGGCGCCGCGCTTCTGCTCGCCGTGCAAAAGCCCGAGTGGCGCCAGGGGCTTCTCGTCTTCGCCGCCCTCTGGTACGGGTTCCACGCCGTCAACCACCTCTTCGACATCGGCGAGAACAACGAGGGCGACGCGCGCGGGATCGTCGACACGATCCTGCTCGCGCTCGGCGCCGCGGTGCTCGCCTTCATGGCGCGCGCGGCCGGCAACGGAGCCGAGGGCGCCGGAGTCCCGGCCAGCCCACCCCCCCGGGCGCCGGCCCGCGGCGGCGACTACCCGCCCGGCGACTAGATGGTGAGTTCCGGATGACGGTGGGGTGCTGATGAGAATTTTCCTCGCCGGAGCGAGCGGCAACGTCGGCCGGCCGCTGGTGCCGGCGCTGATCGAGGCCGGACACGAGGTCACCGGGCTGACCCGCTCCGCCGAGAGCGCTGAGCGGATCCGGGCGGCGGGGGCCGAGGCCGTGCTCGGCGACGTGCTCGATCCGGCGGTCGCCGAAGTCGTCGCCGCGGCGAAGCCAGAGGTCGTCGTCTCCCACCTCACCGATTTGCCCCAGGACCTCAACCCGCGCAACATGAAGAAGGCCTACGAGGCGAACGACCGGGTCCGGATCGAAGGGACGGCGAACATGCTCGCCGGCGCGATCGCGGCCGGGGCGCGGCGGATCCTGGTCCAGAACGTCTGCTTCTTCTACGACACCGTCGGCGACCCGGTGAAGAACGAGGAGGCGCCGTGGATGACCGACGCGCCGGGAATCATCGGCGAGACGATTCGCCATCACGGCGAGATGGAGCGGTCGGTCACCGGAAGCACCGAGACCGAGGGGCTCGTGTTGCGGTTCGGCTACTGGTACGGCCCCGGGACCAGCTTCGCCTCCGACGGCTACTCGGCGGGGGAGGTGCGAAAGCGCCGCTTCCCGATCATCGGCAGCGGCAACGGGGTCTTCTCTTTCATCCACATGGACGACGTCGTCGGGGCGACGATCGCCGCGCTGAGCGCCGGCGGACCGGGCGTCTACAACGTCACCGACGACGAGCCGGCCCCGGTGCACGAATGGCTGCCCGTGTATGCGGAAGCGCTCGGGGCCAAGCCGCCCCGGCGCGTGCCGAAGTTCCTGGCTCGCATGGTTGCGGGGAGCTTCGCGGCGACGATTATGACCGAGCTCCGCGGCGCCTCGAACGAGAAGGCAAAGCGGGAGCTCGGTTGGACGCCGCGCTGGCCGAGCTGGCGCCAGGGCTTCACCGAGGCCCTCGGTTGAGCGATGCTCGGCAGACGCTGCTCGCCGAGCTCCGCGAGCACGCCGTCGTCCGCGGAGAGGTGACGCTGGCGAGTGGCCAGAAGGCCGATTACTACATCGACGCGAAGCGGGCACTGCTGCGCCCGCGCGCCTTCCGCGCCGCGGGCGAGCTGATCGCAGCCGCGGCCGCCGAGACGGGTGCCGACGCGGTCGGCGGGATGTCGATTGGCGCCGACCCGCTCGCCTGCGCGGCGATCGCGGTGCCCGGCGGCGAGGGCCTGGTCGGCTTCTTTGTACGCAAAGAGCGCAAAGATCACGGCCTGCAGCGCTGGATCGAGGGTCCCGAGCTCGCGGCTGGGACGAGCTGCCTCGTGGTCGAGGACGTCGTCACAACCGGCGGCTCGACCGTGAAGGCGATCGAGCGGATCTCCGAAGAAGGGCTCGAGGTCGCGGGCACCGTCTGCGTCGTCGACCGGCAGGCGGGCGGCGGCGAGGCGATCGAGGCAGCGGGCGGGGCGCCGTTCCGCGCCCTGGTCGAGGTCGCCGAGCTGCTCTAGCGCTCTAGCCGGGAACTTCGACCGGCCGGCCGCGCAGCGAGCGGACGATGCCGGGGATCTGGCTGGCGAACGGCGAGCGCCTGCCGACGTTGGTTGCGGCGAGGACCGGATAGGTGGCGAGGTTGTCGCGGCGCAGGATCACGAGCAGCAGCTTCTGCTTGACGCCGCTCTCGGCGAGCGTCCCGGTCGCGCCCACCGCGACCGCCTGGTAGCGGTGCTTGAACTGGGCGCTGTCCTCGACCTTCAGGTTCTCGAAGCCCGAGAGCGCCTCGGCGGCGCCGAGCGCGAAACGCTCGAGCGGTGCCCGCAGCGCCTCGTCGGTTCGATCCGCGGTGGCTGAGATCGCGACCAGCTTGTCCGGCGAGCCGAGCACCGTCGTCGTCCCCCTCAGCTTCGTCGTCCAGCCGGGCGGGACCCCGATCGTGAACCCCCCGGCCGTGTTGGTCAGTGTCCGCCAGCCGGGCGGCAGCTTCGCCGGTGGGTCGGCCTTCTCGACCGGGCGCTCGACCGGCTCCGGTCCGTCGTCGCCCCCGCCGCCGCATCCGGAGAGCAGCAGCCCGAGCAGGACCGCGAGCAACGCGGGAATGGCGAGCCTGCGTGACACGAGGCCAGCCTAGTCGGGGTTCATCGAGAGCACGTGCCCAGTGGCCGGGCTCGACTCTCCCTCGAGCACCTCGCGGTAAACCTTCTCGACCGCCTCGGGCCCGCCGCTCCGCTCGATCTCGAGCCAGTCGGCGGTGTGCTCGACGAACGGGTCCCACGCCTCGCGCATTCGCCTCTGCATCTCCTCTCGCCCCCAGTCCTTCGAGCGGGTGACCGCCTGCGCGGGCGCGAAGAAGAACTGCGGCCGGGGCCCCGCCAGCTCCTGCTCTTCCTGCTCCTCCTCCCAGTGCGTGAAGCCGATCATCGAGCTGTGGGCGAGGTCGTCGCCGTAGTGCTCGTGGACCTCGGCGCGGACGCCCGGGTTGTTCGACATGTCGACGTAGACGGTCTTGCCCCCTGGCAGATCGGAGATCGAGTCGTAGTCGAGGACCGTGTCGTAGGTTCCGACGCCCTCTACGAACTCGACGTTGCCCTTCGAGGTCAGGGCAATCACGTCGATGCCCTCCCGCCGCGAGAGCAGCCAGGCGAGCGAGAGCGCGGTGCGGCTCGAGGCGCTGCCGAGCACGACCTGCTCGGCGCCGAAGAAGTCGTTCTCGTCGAGGAAGTCGTCGGCGAGGAAGGTGGTGAAGAAGAGCGGGATCAGCAGCATCTGCTCGTCCTCGTGCTCGGGGTCGTAGCCCGGGTCGCCCTCGAGGGCGTAGCGGTTGTAGGCGCGGGGCAGCTCGGCGCGGTGCGGCGAGAAGTCGGTGAACCCGGTCTCGGTGATCCGGTCCGGTTGCACCAGCATGTGCTTCGACATCGGCAGGTAGCCGAAAACTTTCTCACCGACTTCAAGGCCATTCTCTTCCGAGGCGACAACTTCGCCGAAGCCCCAGACCGGGATCCGCCCCCAGCCCTCCGGGGCCGGGAAGAAGGTCCAGTAGTTCATCCCCTCGCCCATCACCGCGTAGCTGATGTTGTTGGCGGTGAACCCGAACCGGTCGACCTCGATCAGAGCCTCGCCCGGGCCGACGTCGATCGGCTCCGGCTCGGCGAGCTTCGTCTCGCGCAGGTCGTCCTTGGAGACGAGGAAGTCCACGCGGCGACTCTATCCCGCGTCTACTCCAATCGACTGCTGCGGGATGCTGTAGATTCAGCCGTGAGAGCAGGAACTTGGGGGTTAGCAGTCCCATTCGTCCAGCCAAGGAGGGCTATCGATGCGTAGGCGGCTAATTCTCTTTCTGAGCGCCCTCGCCGTTACGTCGTTGGGCTTACCCGCGGCCGCGCATGGATCGCACATCATGGGAGGCTCACTTGAACTCCGCGTCGCCGACGATCGCCTCCAGGGCACGATCACGTACTCGGAGAGGTTGGACCCCGAGCAAGAATGCGTGGTGGGTGAGCCGTTTGACGTCCTCGACGTCACATTCACGGATCCGTCGCTCAACGAGGGCGAGCTCGGCGTTGAGGTCTTCAATGTCCGCTGCATTCCCGGCCAGCGGACGGTTGCCGGCGATTTCGGTGTCGATATCGACGACGAGCTCGGACTCGTCGTCGAGGACGGTGTCTATGGCGCGGCGTTTTCGAGCTGCTGTCGCATCGATGGGATCGAGAACGCCGACGACAGCGGAGTGACCGCCTTTCGTGCCCAGGTCACCCGCAACGGCGCGGCGCCGTCCTCCTCACCCACATTCGGCTCGATCCCGGTCACCGGCGTTGCCATCGGGTACCCCTACCTCCAGAACCTCAACGCATCCGATCCCGACGCGCCGCTCACCTATGCCAGCCAGGCGGGGCAGCCGACTGGACCCGTGTCTGACGTCGTCACCTTTGAGCCCGACGGAGACGTCTCCATCCCGGCATCGGTGACGTCGACTTTCGTCGACGGCCAGAACTATGTCTACAAGGTGCGCGTCACCGACGCTGCGGGCAACTTCTCGGAGCGGGACGTATTGCTCTTCGTGACGGGATCGAACACGCCGCCGGCGTTCCAGGGCCTGCCGAGCTCGGTCAGCGTCCCTGCCGGCGAAACAGAGGTCATCAACTTCACGGCAACCGACCCCGAGCTCGACCAGAGCGTCAGCGTCCTCGCCGGACCGCTCCCGCCGTGGGCGAGCCTCTCGACCACCCCCGGCAACCCGGCGACGGTCGAACTGACCCTGAGTCCACCCCTGGAGGCGGCCGGGACCTCGGAGACGCTGTCCTTCGACGCGATCGACAACGACGAGGCGGTACCGCTGAGTGCATCGGCGACGCTGACCGTGAACGTCTCCTCCGCGTCTGAGCCGATCCCGCCTGGTGGACCAGCCCCGGGCAGCGGCGAATCCCTGTACGGGTCATCGACGGCGCTCGCTGCGCAGTTGGCGAGGGCGCTGGACACTGCTTCGTTCAAGAAGAGAATCCGCAAGAAGAAGGGTAAGGCGATCTTCCGGTTCGGCGGCGTCGGCAACTGGACCGGGCTGCAGTGTGCGCTGAAGCGTAACGCGAGGCGGAAGTCGAACGGCAAGAAGCGAAAGGCGAAAAGGCCAAGGTTCAGGCCCTGCACATCGCCCAAGAAGTACAAGCGGCTGAAGACCGGCCGCTACGTGTTCACCGTCCGCGCTGTCGGCCCCTTCGGCGTCGACACGACACCGGTTCGCAAAAAGTTCCGGATCAAGCGCAAGCGGCGGCGCTAGCCAGCGCCCCGACCAGGATTCGAACCTGGGGCCTTCTCCTTAGGAGGGAGACGCTCTATCCAGCTGAGCTATCGGGGCCGGGTCGCGATTCTACGGGCGGCGGCTCGTCCTCAGGTTCGGCGTAGAGGCTCTCGGCGGCTATCTCGACGTTGCGCTTGGTCCACACCCGGACCTCGAGGAAGAGGTCGTCGGTGAACCCCTTCACGGCGTCGACCGCCATCAGCGTGAAGCGGTCCTCGACCACCGGGGTCTGGTCGAGGACCCCCCCGCCGAGCTCGGCGGTGGCGGCGAAGGCGCCGCGGACCAGCGGCCGGCCCCAGACCAGCGTCACGTCGCCGGCGCGCTTGCCCTCGCCGCGCCAGGCGCCGACCACCTCCTCGTTGATGTCGATCTGCCAGTCGGGGTTGTCGGCGGCGATCACGTCGGTGAAGTCGGCGCTCGCCTCGAGGTCGGTCGGCTCGCCTTCCTCGGGGCGGACGAAGGAGACGTAGCCGAACCACTCGACCGCCCCGTCGCCCTCGGAGTCACCCGTCGCGCCGCTGCCCGGGCTGACCGCGGTCGCGGGGACGTAGACGCGCCCGCCCCAGGAACGCTCGGGGAACCATTCGATCTGCTCGGGAAGCTCGGCCCCGGCTTCCCCCTTCAACGGTTCGCAGGCCTTGGCGAGCTCCTCGCGCAGGCGCTCGGCCCAGCGACCGTAGGGGGGATCCTCCTGGGCGGCGTCGGCGATGAAGCGCGGGATCGGGTCACGGACCGGGGGCGGGGTCACGAAGGCAGGCAGTCTCGCAGTTCGGCCGCCGCGCGCTCCGGCGGAAACACGTTGATGTCAACCCCGGTCGAGAGCTCGAATCCCGCCTTGACCGAGAGCCGGGGCGCGATGTCGAGGTGCCAGTGGAACTGCTCGGTGCCGCGGGGGGCGGTGTGGATCCAGAGGTTGAGCTGCGGCGCGCGGCCGAAGCGCGCCGCGAGCGCTCGCAGCGCGACGGCGACCATCTCGGCTCCCGCGTCGTCCTGCTCGAAGCTCGGAGCCGCCCGGCGCGGGATCACCCGGAGCTCGAACGGCGAGCGCGAGGCCCACGGGCAGACGAGCAGCGCGTCGTCGTCGATCGCGACCAGCCGCTCGCCGCGGCGCACCTCCTCAGAGGCGATGTCGGAGAGCAGCTCGCCGCCCATCGTGCGCTGGTTGTAGGCGGTCGTCCGCTCGCGCTCGCGGGCGATCGCGATCGGCACGAAGTCGAGCGCGTAGAGCTGCGCGTGGGTGTGCTCGAGCGACGCGCCGGCCTCGGGCCCCTCGTTGACGATCAGCTGTCGGTAGGCGGCGTCGGGGTGGGCGCGCATCCGCTCCCGCCACGCCCCTACGACGGCGGCGATCTGCGCATCGTCGAGCTGCGCCATCGAGGTCGCGTGCTTCGGCGAGTGGATGATCACCTCGTGGGTGCCAAGCGCCGGCCCGGACGAGAACAGGTCGGGCTCGCCGCCGCGCGCCGATGCCCGCAGCGGGTCGGCGCCGATGCCGCTGTCGCCGGCGGTCACGCCCACTTCTCCCTCGCCGGCCTTCCCCTCGGGCGGCGCCAGCGCCGGGTAGAGGTTGGGGACCGCGCGCACCGTCCAGCCCGGGGTGGCGGGCTCGCCGCCCCCGGGGCGCTCGCCCCAGAGCTCGGGCGGGGTCTTCTCCTCGTTTCCCTCGCAGAACGGGCAGTCGGGGAGCGTCCCCTGGTCGGCCTCCTCGGCGCCCTCCGATTCCACCTCGAACTCGAACGGGCGGTCGGCACGGCCCGCGGCGAGGATCGTCCGCAGCCCGGAGAGCTGGTCGAGTCGTATCTCGGGATCAGTCAAGCGCTAGAGGACTGAATCCATGCGCCCGTCACGGAGCCACGGTCACTCGCCGAGCTTCTTCGTCATCGCACTCAGCAGGTCGATCGGCAGCGGGAAGACGATCGTGGTCGCGTTCTGGGTCCCCATCTCGAGCAGCGTCTGCAGGTAGCGGAGCTGGATCGTCGCCGGGTTCTTGCTGATGATGTCGGCGGCCTGGGCGAGCTTCTCGGAGGCCTGGAACTCACCTTCGGCGGCGATGATCTTTGCGCGCCGCTCGCGCTCGGCCTCGGCCTGGCGCGCCATTGCGCGCTGCATCTGCTCGGGGATCTCGACGTCCTTGATCTCGACCGTGCTCACCTTCACGCCCCACGGCTCGGTCTGCTCGTCGATGATCACCTGAAGGTCGGTGTTGAGCCGCTCGCGCTCGGAGAGCAGCTGATCGAGCTCGGCCTTGCCGAGCACCGAGCGCAGCGCGGTCTGCGAGATCTGCGAGGTCGCGAGCAGGAAGTTCTCGACCTCGACGATCGCCTTGTTGGGATCGACGACCCGGAAGTAGGCGACCGCGTTGACGCGGCTCGGCACGTTGTCGCGGGTGATCACCTCCTGCGGGGGGATGTTGAGCGTCACCGTCCGCAGGTCGACGCGGACCATCCGGTCGATGAACGGGATCAGCAGGATCAGCCCGGGCCCCTTCTGGGCGATCAGGCGGCCGAGCCTGAAGATGACCCCGCGCTCATACTCGCGCAGGATCCGGATCGCCGAGCCGATCGCGAGCAGGGCGAAGAAACCGATCACAACCAGCACGCCGATCAGGATTGCCATGCTCAGTTTCCTTTCTCTTCGAGGGGCTCGACGACCAGCGTCAGGCCGTCCACTGACTTGACGCGGACTCTATTGCCTGCCCCGATCGCCGCCACGTCACCACCCTCAGGCTTCGCCCGCCACAGCGAGCCGTCGGCGTAGACCTGGCCGACCGGGTCGAGCGGCACCCGGACCTCGGCTTCACGGCCGACCATCTCCTCAGGCCCGGACTGCACCTCGCCGCGGTGCGCGGCGATCACCTTGCGGCCGATGAAGACCGAGGCAGCGAGCGAAATCACGCCGGCGGTGATCAGCCCGGCGCCGATCGCGTCGCTCTCGTCCTCGTTCAGGGCGACGATCCCGGCGGCGACCAGCCCGGCGGCGCCGATCAGCGCCAGCACGCCGCCGGTCGGAAGCATGAGCTCGGCTAGCAGCAGGCCGACGGCGATCGCCGAGATGATGATCACGAGCTCCACACGACCATTATCCCGGCCCCGGCGGCCCGGGGCGGCGCTCCTAGCTCAGCGCCCGTAGCGCTCGATGTCAGCCGCCAGGTCCTCTTCGTTCGAGTACTGGCCCTGGTGGGTGTAGACGAGCTCGCCCTTGCTGTCGTAGAACGCTGTCGCCGGGAAGATCTGCGGCGCTTCGATCTCCTCGGCGATCTTCTGGTCGGGGTCGTCGTAGGAGGGGTAGGGGAGCGGCAGCTGCTCGAGGAAGGTCTCGCCGGCGTCGCGCGAGTCGTTGCCGAAGTCGCCGAGGAAGGCGACCTCGGCGCCGCGCTTCTCGGCCTGCGCCTGGAAGAACGGGAACTCGAGCCGGCAGGGCCCGCACCACGAAGCCCACTTGTTGACGACGACCGGGTGCCCCTTGAGCTCGGCGAGCCGCTGCTCGAAGGCCTCGGTGCCACCGTCGAGGATCTCGTTTGCCTGCTCGCGGACTGCGGCGAGCGGCGGCGGCGCCCCCTCGAGCGGCTTGGTCGCCTCGGCCGGGGTCAGCTCCGAGTCGGGGTTGCCGGCGTCGGAGTCGCTGCCGCAGGCCGCGAGCGCGAGCACTCCCGCGGCGCCCAGCGCCGCCGCGAGAAGCCTGACTTTCCAATTCGTTGCCACCACAGGGGTATTCTGCTCTAAGATTCAAGACGGTCCATCTGGTCCTGGGCCCAAGGGGGGAACCGGCGGCACTTGCATCAGCCGCACCGGGACCACCCAAGATCAAGCTGATGCGCTCCCACTGCGTTGTTTGCGCAGTTCCGCGGGCGCCGGATCAGGAAGCCTCAGTTGGCTAAAACCACCCAAGCCTCTTCAAAGGCAAGCGCGCCTACCGGCGCAGACATCGAACGCGCGAGCGAGTTCGTGCGCGAGGAGTTCCTGCTCGACGGCGAGAAGCCGAAGGACCTCGCACCCGGGACGGCACGGCGCAAGGCACTCGACCAGGCGCTCGAGGAGCTCGACGCCGGTCTCGAGGCGCCCTCGTTCGAGTGGCGCCAGAACTACTCGCTGGTGCTCGGCCTCGAGCGGCTGCTCTCCGAGGAGCCGCCGAAGCTCAACGACGGCGCCGAGCTCAACGCGCACCAGGTCGACGCGCTCTCCGGCACCCTCGCGGCGCTGATCTCCGAGCTCGAGGAGGGGGCGCCGAGCAACGGGCGGACCAATGGCCGCAAGGCGGCGGCCGCCAACGGCGACGCCGCCGCCACGGCGGAGCCGAGCCCGAACGGCGAGGTCGAGCTCGACGAGGAGGAAGAGGCCGACGAGCTCGCTCCAGACGAGGAGCCCAAGGACTGGGAGGAGACCGAGGAGGACGAGGATGTCGTCGACGAGCTTCCCGAGGATCCCGGCGCCAACCGCCGCTTCTGGTTCGAGCACGCGACCGGCGCCGGCAAGACAGTCGCCGCCGTCGGCTTCGTCGACGCTTCGCGGACCGGCGGAATCCTGATCCTCACCCACCGCCGCAACCTCGTCGACCAGTTCATCGGCGAGATCTCCGACCGGGGCTACAAGGACCGTCTCTCGCCGCCGCTGCTCGACGGTGACGACCGCCCCGACGGGCCGGTGACGGTCGAGACCTACCAGTGGTTCGTCCGCAACTCCGAAAAGGTCTCCGACGCCTATTCGATCGTGATCTGCGACGAGGCCCACACCGCGCTCGGCGAGAAGACGAGCTCCTGCATCCGCAATTGGCAGGGCCCGGTCTTCATCGGCATGACCGCGACCGGGGCGCTGATCGCGCGCCACGTCGCCGACCTCTTCCCCACCCAGACCTCGCGCTTCGACCTCGCCCAGGCGGCGCGGCGCGGCGTGATCTCACCCCTTCGCTGCATCCGCATCCCCCCCGGCCCGGGGGTGAGGACGATCGCCAAGGTGCCGCTGCGAAAGGGCGAGGTCGACCAGGACTTCGACCAGGAGGAGCTCGCTGCGCTGCTCGACCAGGCCCCGTTCAACGTCGCGATCGCCGACCTCTACAAGTCGCGCTTCCGCAAGGTCCCGGGGGTCGTCTACACCGCCGGCGTCAAGCATGCCAACAACGTCGCCAAGGCCTTCCAGGACGCGGGCATCAATGCGCGGGCTGTCTCGGGCGAGACCCCGAAACGCGAGCTCGCCGAGATCCTCGCCGGGTTCGAGCGCGGCGAGGTCGACGTGCTCTGCAACGCGATGCTGCTCGCCGAGGGCTGGAACTCACCGCGGGCGACGATCTGCATGCACCTCGCGCCCACCGCCTCACGCCGCGTCTACCAGCAGCGCGTCGGCCGCGTAACGCGCCGCAACGAGGGCAAGGAGGCGGGTCTGATCCTCGACTTCGTGCACCCGGCGACCACCCACGACGAGACGATCGTCACCCTGCACAGCCTTCTCAACCGCGACGTCTACCGCGGCGGCGCGATCGTCGTCGGGCCGGTGCGCCGCGGCCGCGGCCGCAAGGTCCGGGTCGAGAAGCGGATCGTTCCGGTCTCCGACGACTCCGACCGGCGCATGCAGATCCTCGAGCGCGAGCTGTGGCGGATCGGGGTCGAGAACCTCGACGAGCCCGAACAGCACGTCTGGGCGGCGCTCGCCGGGGCGCGTGTCAACCAGGCGGGCTGGCGGCGCGCGAAGGCGATGCTCCAGCACGACTCGACCCGCGACCTCCGCAAGCGCTTCCTGCTCACCTGCCTGCAGCGCAACCGAAACCAGCAGCTGCGGCTGAAGGCACTGGTCGAGGTCGCGAACCTGAAGGACCCCGACGCCTTCGACGACGCGATCGAGATGGTCGGGAGCTGGTCGCGCGAGGACAAGCGCGCCGGCACCAAGGTCCTGCTCGAGGCGCTCGCCGAGCGGCGGATCGGCCGCCGCGACCAGGCCCAGGCCTGGGTCTGGCGCCTCGCCGAGTACACCCGCGAGCTCCACGAGCAGTACGCGGTACAGCGCTGGCCCGAGACCAAGCGGCTGCTCGGCCTGCTCGTCAACTCGTCGGGTCGCGCGCACGGGCGGAACGCGCGCCGGCATCGTGCACGCCGCCCGCAACAAGGACAAGCCGCCTTCGATCGCGCTGCTCGCGGCCGCGGTCTCCCATACGCCGGAGGGCGAGGAGGTGCTGCGCGGCGCGCGGATGCGCGCGGCGCGCAAGCCCTCCGCCGTCGCGCGCGAGCTGCTCCGAAACTTCCCCAAGGGCGGCAAGCGCCGCCGCCGGCGAAAGAAGAACGGCAAGAAGAGCGAGAACAGCAGGGGCGGGAACAGCAGCGGCGGGAACAGCAAAGGCCCGAAGGGCAAGGCCGCGAAGGGTTCAGCGAAGCGACAAGGTGGACCTCTCCGGCGCCAAGGGCGACGGGAACAGCGGCTCCGGTGTCGACGAGAAGGTGTCCGGACGCGTCGACTCCGGCAGCGACTCCTGAGCCCCCGTCCCAGCTGATCTCGCGGCCCTCGAGCGCGTCGCGCTCGGCGAACGCGGCTAGGACGCGCTCTTCATCCGCGTCAATCCAGTCGGCGAGCTTCTCGTTGAGTGCCGCAAGCGCCTGCTCGATGCCGGTTCCGCCTCCGATTGAGGTCGCGATGTCGCGCAACTCTTCGGGGAACTCCTCGATCGCGACGTTGAGCCCGACGCCGATAACCGCCCAGTCTTCGCTCGGCCGGCCCTCGATCAGCACGCCGGCGAGCTTCTTGCCCTCGACCCAGACGTCGTTCGGCCACTTGACGTCGCAGCGGAGCGCCGGCGCCAGCGACTCGGCCGCCTCGGTGACCGCCAGCGGCACCGCCAGCGGCAGCAGCGGTCGCTCGCCCAGCGGACGGACGATCGCGGAGTAGAGCAGCGCCCCGCCCGGCGGCGCGAACCAGCTCCGTCCCTGGCGCCCGCGCCCGGCGCTCTGCTCGTCGGCGGTGACCACGGTGCCCCTCGGTGCGCCCGCGTCGGCGAGCTCGCGGGCGCGCGCGTTGGTCGAGTCTGTACGCCTGAAGTGGTGGCGGGGCGCCCCGAAGGTCACTTCGCCCGCAGTACGAGCTCGTCGTCGGGCTCGACCGCGAGCAGTCGCTCGGCGCTGCCGCGGTTGACTGCGAGCGCGAGGATCCGCGAGCGAGTCCTCGTAGAGGACCAGGGTTCCCTCGGGAACCTCGGCGAAGGTGCGCGCGAAGATCGCCTCGACCGGGCCCGAGGGGACCTCGACCGTCAGCGGTCGGCCGAGCCGCAACGGCCCGCCGGCGAGCTCGTCGTGGCCGACGTCGAGCGCGACGTTGCCGAACCGGTCGCTGCCGAGCGCGTGGGCGACGATCCGGTCGTCCGCGATCTCGGCTCGCGGCATCTCGAGCGCAGCGAGCGAGCCCGGCTCGATCGGCTGCCCGAGCTGGGGCAGGTCCTCGCCGAGCGCCAGCCGCGCCGCCACCGGTGCGAACAGGTCGCGGCCGTGGAAGGTCGCCGAGACGGGCTCGAGCCGCGCCATCGAAAGGGCGATGTCGACCGCCTCGGCGGCCCCGCCGAGCTGCTCGATCGCGAGCCAGAGGACGCCGTTATCGGGGCCGACGAGGAGGCGGTCACCCTCCTCGGGGCGAACCGCGACCGGACGCCGGTCGCCCCCGACCCCCGGATCGACGACGGCGAGCATCACCCCCGGGGGGCAGAACGGCAGCGCGCGGGCGAGCGACAGCGCCCCGGCGCGGACGTCTCCGCGCGCGATCCCGTGGGTGAGGTCGATCAGCGGCGCGTCGGGGGCGATCCGCGCGATCACCCCGCGGCAGACCCCCGCGAACTCGTCCTCGTAGCCGTAGTCGGAGAGAAACGTGATCGGCCGCGCGCTCACGCGCGGATCAAATCACTTCTTTTTCTTCTTGACGCACTTGCCCTTCTTCAGCTTGCGGCCCTTCTTGCACTTCTTCCGCTGTGCCGCCACCGCCGCTGGCGCGACCGCAGCGCCAGCGACTGCAGGCACGGGACCGTGATCAATTCGCAGGGCCCAGCTGACGATCTCACCCTGGTTGATGAAGACGGCGCCGCTATCGATCGCGCGCAGGGTCCAAATGCCCGAGGCGGGCGTGCCGGAGAAGGCCGAGAGCTTCTTGACGAAGGGGAATGTGTTGGCCGGCCTGAAGGTTCCGCCGGGTAGGTCGCACTTGATGTCGTTCTTGCTGTTGGGACCCACCTGAGCCGCGCTATCGCTGTACGCCCAGGCGTCCTCAGGTTGGTAGGAGAAGCAGCCCTCCTCGAACAGGAACACTGACTGGCCGTCGGGGCTGATCACCTCCACGCTCAGCTCCTGGGCGCTCGCCGGCCAATCGATCCGCAGATTTGTCACCTCGAGTGTTTGCACCGAAGGCATTCCCGGGGGGACCGTGATCGGCGACGTGTCGCCGTCGGGCCCATTGCCTTCGGACACGAACACCGGCGGGCCGGTGCTGTTGTAGGTCACGATCTGGGCTTGCGCAGCGCCAGGATCGATGATCCCCGGCCCTGCGACCAGCGCGATCGCGAAACCGAACGAAATCACCGCGCGCCGCACTACTTCTTCCTCCTTTTCCTCACGCACTTGCCCTTCTTCAGCTTGCGCCCCTTTTTGCACTTCTTGGCCGCGGGCGGAGCGGGTGTGGCGATCAGTGGCGTCGAAACCGGCGTCACTGCCGGCGGCGCCGTCGACGGCGGCGGGCAGGGCGCCTCGTCGGCGCCGATGTCGCGTCTTGCGAGCCCGTCGCAGTTGCCGTCCTGCTCGCGCGCCTCGCCGTCGAGGTCGAGCGTCCCGGGCGGGGTGAGAACGTTGCTGCCCGCGTCGATCATCAGCGAGCCGGGGGCCAGGTGGTAGTTGTTGGAGGCGGGGTCGACAAATCCCGGCGCAAATGTGTTCTGGAAGTTGGCGCAGCCGGTTCCGCCCATCGTCGTCGTCGGCCCGCGCGAAAAGCTGATCGTGCAGCCGGTTGTCCCGGCCTCGTCGATCGGATCCCCGACGATGCTCGAGTTGAGGCTCAACGTCGCGTCGTTGAGGGCGATATCGGTGCCGTTGTCGAACGCCGTGACGTTGTTCGCGATGATGTTTGGAATCAGGGAGAACGCCGTGAACCCAGACTGCGAATTGTTGGCGACAACGTCGCCGTTCAGGCTCACCGCGCCGCCGAGGCCGTCGAGCTGGACGCCGTTGGTGAAGTTGAACACCCGGTTCCTGGCCATCGTGACGCTGGTCAGGGGGGCTGGAACGGGGTCGAAGGCGTAGATGCCGGCGCCCGGACCGGCTCCCGGCTGCTGGACCCGGTTCGCGGTCAGGGTGGCGACCGTTTCCGAGACGACGATGCCGAAGCCCGGATCGAGCGCCGGGCTCTGGTGCGCGCCGGTGATCAGGTTGCGCTCGACGAACGTCGAGGTGCCGCCCGTGGTGTCGATCGCTTCGCGGAAGCCGTTGAAGGTGTTATCGGAGATCGTCACATTGCTGCCGGCGGGGACGTTGACGAGGACCCCGATGTGGTTGTCATTCGGGGTCGGATCGGAGACAACGTTGTTCGTGAAGGTGTAGGTCCCGGGGTTGATCGTGACGAACTCGACGCTCGTGCTGTTCCCGTTTGGATCGCCTTCGTCGATCACGTTCCCGGTCACCGTGATGCCGTAGCCGGCACTTACGGCGCCGCCCAGGTCCGCGTTGATACGAAAGCCGCGCACCGTCCCGGAGGCGCTGGCGTTGTTGCCGACTCCGAACGTGGGGCTATCGATGAACGGCCTGCCCTCGGGTGCCCCGGGACCGAACTCGAGTGCCTCGAGCGACTTGCCGTCGTTGAGGATGATGCCGCCGGCGTAGGTCGGGCCGCCGTCAACGAAGGTGGTGTCGTTGGACCCCGCCAGGCCCACGGCGTGCGCAATCGTCAGACAAGGATCAGCCGTCGAGAAGCAGCCCGCATCGTCGACCCCGGTCGAGTCGACGAAGGTATCGGCGGCCTGCGCCGCTGCGGGTACGAGCGTGCACGCGCTAAACGCGATCAGACCGAAGACAGTTCGCATTGCCCTGCTCATCGGCTACCGACCTTAGCCGACCGAGAGCTGTGACACGTCAGACACGATCGCCTCCACGAGGCCCGCGATGTCGTGCTGTTCGGCCTCGACGTCGACCCTGATCCCGGCCTTGACCGCGGTCTCGCTGGTCACGGGTCCGATCGTGACGACGCGGAAGCCGTCGGGGACGCCGCCGGCGGCGTCGAGGAAGTGGGTGACCGTCGAGGAGGAGGTGAAGGTGACGTAGTCGGCGTCCCGCATGCTTCGAGCGTCTTCGGGGAGGTCGGCTCGGCGACGGTCTCGTAGAGGGCGATGACGTCGACCTTGGCGCCGCGTGCGCGCAGGCCCTCGGGGAGCGTCTCGCGCGCGTCGGCTGCGGTGGCGACCAGCACGGGCGGCCCTGGACGTCGACTGCCTCGAGCGCCTCGAGCAATCCCTCGGCGACGAACTCTCGGGACGATGTCGGGGATGACGCCTAGTTTCCGAATGCCTCTTCGGTCCCGGGCCCGACCGCGGCGATCGTTGCGTTGGCGAGAGCGCGCGCGTCGCGACCCGCGTCGACCATCGCCCTGCAGAGCATCCTCCACTCCGTTGGCGAGGTGAGGCAGATCAGCGAGTAAGTGTGGATGTCGGCGACGGCGCGCCGGACATCCTCGTCCTCGGTGCGCGAGACGATCCTGATCGCTGGCGCCTCGATCACTTCGGCTCCGAGGCCGGCAGCCGCTCCGAAAGCCGCTCGCCTGTGCGCGGGCGCGGGTCACGACGATCCGCTTGCCATTCAGGGGCCGTCGCTCGAGCCAGTCGAGCGAGTCGCGGCGGCCGGCCACCGGCCCGATTACGGTCATCGCCGGCGGCTTGATGCCCGCTTCCTCCACCGCGCTGGCGATCTCGGCGAACGGCGCGGTTACGACCTGTTGCCCGGGAGCGTCCCCCGCTCGATCACCGCCGCGGGCTCGCCCGGTTCGCGGCCTTCGGCGATCAGCGCCTCTGCGATCTCGCCGAGCCGCTTCATCCCCATGTAGAGGACGAGCGTCCCCGGGAAACGCGCCAGCGCCTCCCAGTCCAGCGCCGATCCTCCTTGGCGGGATCCTCGTGACCCGTGACGAAAGCGACGGCGGAAGCCTGGTCGCGGTGGGTGACCGGGATCCCCGCGTATGCGGGTGCTGCGACGCCGGCGGTGACGCCGGGGACGATTTCGAAGCCACCTCGGCCTTGACCAGCGATTCGGCCTCCTCGCCGCCGCGCCCGAATACGAACGGGTCGCCTCCCTTCAGCCGCACGACGCTTTTCCGGCGCGAGCCAGCTCGACAAGCTTCGATCGATCTGGTCCTGGGCACCGAGCGTCGCCGGGCTCCTTCCCTACGTAGAGCAGCTCCGCGTCCTCGCGGGCGACCTCGAGCGCGCGAAGCCGGGATCAGGCGGTCGTGGAGGATCGCGTCAGCGGTCGCGATCAACTCCAGGCGCGCGCCGGTGAGCAGGCCCGGGTCACCGGGGCCGGCCCCGACGAGATAGACGACGCCCGAGCGCGCGCTCACGCGCCGATCTCTTCAGCCTGCTCGAGAATTTCGCCAGCCCCCGCCGCCTTCATCCGCGCCGCGAGTTCGAGCCGGCGGCGGAGGTGTCGAAGCCTCGCGGTTGACGAGCCGTCGCGAACCCACTCGCTGCCGTCGGGGAGGCCGGCGAAGCCGTGCAGCTTCATGCCCGACCCCTCGACCCGCGCCAGAATCCCGACCGGGGTATGGCAGCTCGCGTCGAGGGACGCGACCGCGGCGCGCTCGACGTTGAGCTCGAGCAGCGCGATCGGGTCGGTGATCGCGGTCGCCGCCTCGCGGGCGCGGCCGTTGGTTGATCGCGCCTCGAGCAGGATCGTGCCCTGGCCCGCAGCGGGGACGAACTCGGACGTGTCAAGCTCGAAGCCGATCTCCGAGCCGCGCCCGAGGCGGTGCAGCCCGGCGCTCGCCAGCACCAACGCGTCGACTTCCCCGGCGGTCAGCTTCTCGAGCCGGGTGTCGACGTTGCCGTGCAGCTCGACGAGTTCGAGGTCGGCGCGCGCGGCGAGCAGTTGCGCGCTGCGGCGCAGGCTCGCGGTGCCGACCCTGGCTCCTTGCGCGACGTCGTCGAGCGAGTCTCCCTCGCCGATCCAGGCGTCGGCCGGGCTCTCGCGCTTCGTCACCCCCGCGATCACCAGCTCCCCCGGGAGCACCGAGGGCAGGTCCTTGGCCGAGTGCACGCCGATGTCGACCTCGCCTGCGAGCAGCGCGTCCTCGACGCCGCGAACGAATCGCGACTTGTCATCGGCGGGCCCGTCGTCTGCTTTCACCGGCACGATCTCGGCACCGGGGAGCAGCTCGGCGACCGACTCGGCCTGCGCCAGGGCCAGGGCGCTGGCGCGGGTCCCGAGCCGAAGCGGTTCGGCCGACACGGCGGCCTAGCGGTCTTCGCGGTCGCGGCGCGCGTCTTCGAGCGAGGTGACCTCGGCGCCCTCGCCCTCGTGCGGCTCGGTCCCGGCGTCGAGGCCGAAGAGCTCGCGGAGCGCGGTCACGTAGAGGTAGGCGTCCTCGCGCTCGGCGGCGTCCTTGACCCGCAGCGTCGGCTCGTGCAGGAGTCGGCTCGCGATCGCGCGAGCCATCGCCCCGAGCCGCTCGCGGTCGGCGGCCGAGAGGGGTTCGATCGTCAACGTCGCGGGCTCGCGGCGCGCCGGACCGGCTCGGTCATGGGCACGATCCGCAACGTCGCGGTCGCGGCGCTGACGAAGAACCTCTCCGACGAACTCGGGCCCGCAGGGCATCAACGTCGACGTCGTCCACCCCGCGCTGACCATCACCGAGGTCGTCCCCCCGGTCGTGCGGAAGGTCGCCGAGGCGAAGGGCATCTCCGAGGAGGAGGCCTCGCCGGCGCTCGGCAAGGACGTCTCGATCGGCCGGGTCATGACGGCGGACGAGGTCGCCACCGTCATCTGCTTCCTGTCCAGCCCGCGGGCGGTCGCCGTCAACGGCGACCCGGTCCTCGCCAGCGGCGGGTCGAAGGGCTCGATCTACTACTGACGCGCGCCGTGGCGCAGGCCGTCGACGATGATGCGCATCAACGTCTCGGCCTGCGCCCGGCAGCCCTCGCCGTCCCCGATCTCCCAGATGCAGCCCATCGCGCGCCGCATGTCCTCCGGCTGACGTCGGCGCGCAGCCTTCCCGGCCGACGCCCTGGCGTCCAGCAGCCGCCTATCGAGCCCGTGATCTGCCCGCTCGTCTGTCAGTAGAGGTCCCCTTGGCCTTGCCCGCCTTCAGCGCGCCGGCCATCCCGCGCTTGGCGGCGATGTAGGTGACGAAGCGGTCCATCCACTCGGCCAGCGCCGACGTCGGCGGACAGCTCGGCGAGCAGCTCGGCCGCGGCGTCGCACAGGGCCGCGACCTCGTTGCGGTACGCCGCCTCGACGAGCGCGTCGCGGTTGGGGAAGTTGCGGTACAGCGTCCCGATCCCGACCCCGGCGCGGGCGGCGACGGCGTTGAGCCACACGTCGGTGCCCTCCTCGGCGAACAGCTCGACGGCAGCCTGCAGCAGGGCCTCCCGGTTGCGCCGGGCGTCGGCGCGCAGTGGTCTGCGGCGGTGTCGGTCATGGTAAAGCGGATGGTTCCGCCACTTGCTGCTACCTTCCGGGTTCAAGCGGAGGCTTGCTCCGCTTCACAGACTACACCCCGCAAGGGAGAGCATGGCATCGAAGGTCTGGTTCATTACCGGCACCTCCAAGGGCTTCGGACGGGTCTGGGCGGAGGCGGCGCTCGAGCGCGGCGACCAGGTCGCCGCGACCGCTCGCGACGTCAGCACGCTGGCCGATCTCGTCGCGCGCTACGGCGACGCCGTCCTGCCGATCGCCCTCGACGTGACCGACCGCGCCGCCGACCATGCCGCCGTCGCGGAGGCGCACGACCGCTTCGGCCGGCTCGACGTCGTCGTCAACAACGCCGGCTACGGCCTCTTCGGCACGATCGAGGAGGTCACCGACGAGCAGGCCCGCGAACAGATCGAGACGAACCTCTTCGGCGCGCTCTGGATCACGAAGGCGGCGCTGCCCGTCATGCGCGAGCAGCGCTCCGGCCACATCATCCAGGTGTCGTCGATCGGCGGCGTGAACGCGTTCCCCGGGCTCGGGCTGTACCACGCGTCGAAGTGGGGCCTGGAGGGTTCAGCCAGTCGCTGGCCGCCGAGGTTGCCGCTTCGGCATCAAGGTGACGATCGTCGAGCCCGGCGGCTACAGCACCGACTGGGCGGGTCCCTCCTCGGTCCAGGCCGAGCGCCTGCCGGCCTACGAGGAGCTGTGGGATCAGGCCACGAAGGCGCGCGCCGCGCGGCAGACCGCCCCCGGCGACCCGGACGCCACCGGCCCGGCGATCCTCGAGCTGGTCGACGCCGACGAGCCGCCGCTGCGCGTCTTCTTCGGCAGCGCCGGCCTCGGCATGACGCGCTCGGAGTACGAGAGCCGCATCGCGCTGTGGGAGCAGTGGGACGCGCTGGCGCAGCGCGCGCAGGGCTGATCACCCGGGCGCGGGCATGTGGGCCAGGTACCCGCCGTCGACGTTGTAGAGCTGGCCGGTGATGTAGGCCGCCTCGCGTGAGGCGAGGTAGCAGATGAGGTCCGCCACGTCCTCCGGCTCGCCCACCCGGCCGAGCAGGACGTGGGGCAGGACCGCCTCCATGAGCCCGGTGTTGTGCCGGATCCGCGTGGACCCGATGAGGCCGGGCGCGACGGCGTTGCAGCGGATGCCGTCGCGTCCGCACTGGGTCGCGACCATCCGCGTGATCGCGATGATCGCGGCCTTCGAGGCGGCGTAGGCGCTGCCGATGTTCGCGCCCACGATCGCCTGCTGGGAGCTGATGTTCACGATCGAGCCGCCGCCGGCGGCGCGCATGTGCGGGATCGCGTGCTTGCAGGCGAGGGCGAAGCCGAGCGCGTTGACGTCCATCATCTCGCGCCAGCCGTCGACGTCCATCGACTCGATCGTGGTGTCGGCGGCCATCGCCTCCGGCGAGCGCAGCGCGGCGTTGTTCACGAGGACGTCGAGGCGCCCGAGCCCGTCCACCGTCTCGGCGATGAGGCGCTCGACCTCGTCCGGCTCGCCGAGGTCGAAGGCGATCGCGGTCGCCCCGATCTCGTCCGCGACGGCCTGCGCGCCGGCCGGGTCGATGTCGGCCACGACCACCCGCGCGCCCTGGGCCGCGAGCTTGCGGCAGGTCGCCGACCCGATGCCGCCGGCGCCGCCGGTGACGATCGCGACCTCCCCGTCGAAGCGCGCGCTCACGCCGCAGGGGGCGTCGCCGCCCAGGGCTCGGGGGTCAGCTGGAACGTCCGCGCCACGTAGGAGACGAGGTGGTAGTAGCCGACCATGAAGACGAGCTCCACGATCTGCGCCTCGTCGTAGCGCTCGCGCAGCCGCGCCCACGTCTCGTCGCTGACCGTCGCGCTCGCGTGCATCTCGTCGCACACCTGCGCGATGAGCGCGTGGGCGGGGTCCTCGAAGTCGGCCGGCTCGCCGCTCCACGTCGCCTGCAGCCAGTCGTCGCCGAGCCCCAGCGGGCCCGCGAGGAGCTCGGCGTGGATGCCCCACTCGTAGCCGTTGTCGCAGAGCGCGGCGACGCGGTGGATGACGACCTCGCGCTCGGGCGCGGACAGCGTCGTCGTCGTGCGCAGCGTGTCGCCCATGTGCTTGAGCGTCCCCAGCATCGCGGGGTTGTGGGCGATCGTGAGGTAGATCGCGGGGGAGGTGTCGACCCCCTCGGGGCCCTTCGCCATCGTGTCGAGGACCGCCTGGACCTCGGGCGTCGGGGTGACGTTCTCGAGCCGTTGCATCGCCGGGACCCTAGAGCGCGGTCAGCGAGCGCACATTCGCGGCACGATCTTCAACCGGGCGGTTACCATCGGCGGCCGAATCATCGAGACAGGGGTCTCGAGAGAGCGATCTGATCGACCTCTCAGACGGACCGGGGCTCGGGACGACCGGTGACGTGAGTCGGGACGGGCAGAAGGAGGACGTGTGCAAGTGAATGAGTGGACGAGGCCGCTGCGGCTGGCCGCGGTGCTGATGGTGTTCGCGCTGTCGGCCGTGGTCGTCGCGTGCGGCGACAGCGAGGACGGGACGTCGGCCGGTGGCGGCGCCACCACGGCCAAGGAGGCCGGCGGCACGACGCCGACGGAGACGAAGTGTGGGAAGGGCACGGGCCAGAAGGCGACCGGCGAGCCGATCAAGTTCGGTGCCATCGTCACGAAGGTCCCGGGCATCGACTGGACGGACGGCACGGACGCGGCTGCCGCGTACTTCAAGTGCCTGAACGACAACGGCGGCATCCAGGGCCGGCCGGTGCAGTTCATCGCCCAACAGAGCGGGGTCGATCCGCAGCAGACGGCGTCCTACGCCACGAAGCTGGCCGAGACGGAGAAGGTCGACGCCTTCGTCGGCAGCTTCTCCCTGCTCGACTGCCCGGTCAACCGCGACTACTACAAGAAGAACGGCTTCTACGCGATCGTCGCCGGCGTGCCGAACGAGTGCTTCAACACACCGAACATCGCGGCGCTCAACATGGGCCCGGGGTACTCGAGCCTCGGTGCGGCGAGCTACCTCGTCCGCAAGGGCGCGAAGTCGATCGTCGTCGTGTCGCCGCAGCAGGCGGGCAACAAGGCGGTCAACGAGCTCGCGCTGACGGAGGCGAAGCAGAAGGGCCTGAAGACCGTCAACCGGCTCGAGACCGTGCCGCTCGCGGATGCGGCCTCGCTGGCGCAGGCCATCGTCGCGCAGGCCGGCGACGGCGGCGGCGTGGTGCTGGACTTCACCCCGCCGGAGGGCGTGAAGATCCTGCAGGCCGCGGCGCAGCAGGGCCTCGTCGACAAGGTCATGTGGGCCAGCTCCACCCCGCTGAACGACACCTCGGTGCCGGACGCGATCGGCAGCGACTGGGACGGCAAGGTGTTCATCAACGCCGAGCTGGCGCTGCTGGACTCCGACGGCCCCGACATGCAGCTCTACCGGGCGGTCAACAAGAAGTACTCGCCCGACAACCCGCTGGGGTCCTTCGGTCAGATGGGCTTCATCGCGGCGAAGATGGTCAGCGACGTCCTCCAGGACGTGCCCAAGGACGATCTCGACAAGGAGGGCATCAACAAGGCCATCCTCGAGATCAAGAACTACAAGACCGACATCCTCTGCAAGCCCTGGTACTTCCAGGACATGCCGGTCCACGTGCCCAAC
Source organism: uncultured Solirubrobacterales bacterium (assembly GCA_963800705.1). GTDB lineage: Bacteria > Actinomycetota > Thermoleophilia > Solirubrobacterales > 70-9 > CAWDBV01. The sequence goes on along the minus strand of CAWDBV010000007.1, from coordinate 26,252 downwards.
AACACCGATCGGACCGTCACGCCGAAGGACGGCAGGATGACCGAGGCGGAGGGGTGCACCGACATCCCTGCCACGAACGCCGACCTGAAGACGGTCCGCGCGTTCGAGGCCTCCAACGACGTCAACAAGTAGGCGGCCCGGGCGGCGCGGCTCGCGACGAGCCGCGCCGCCCCGCCAGCCACTCCAGCCACGCCCCGCCGGGGTGTCCGAGCGCGAGAACGTCGCGGTCGGCGCGGCCCCGCCGGTACGAGACGCGCTCCAGGACGCCGAACACGCCTTCGGTGCGGGCGCGCTCGAGCAGCCCCGGCGGGAGCGGCGCCCCGAGCACGCCGCCGCTCGGCCGGTCACCCATCGGCACGAGCGGGTCGAGGGAGATCCAGTCGAGATCGCGGCGCCGCCCCAGGTCGGCCATCTCGTCGCGGAACCGGGCCTGCCCCTCTTCGGTGAAGAACACGTTGACGTAGGCGTCCAGCACGCACGGATGCACGTCCTCCCGGAGGCCGTCGATCACCTCGGGCAGCGCGCGCAGGGCATCGGCGCGCACCGTCGTGACCGGATGGGCGGCCGCGTGGTCGGCCGCGCGGTCGAACCGCAGCAGCGCCTCGGCGACGGGCGGCGTGCAGGCGCGCAGCCACGCGCGCACCGACGGATCGCCGACGTCGAGCGGCTCGGTGTCGACGCCGATGCGCACCGCCACCGCCGGCGGAGCGGCCGGGAGCGGCGGGATGCGGGGCCCGCGCAGCGTGGTGTGCAGCGTCACGGGCGCGTCGGCGGCGCCCACGACGAGCGGGTCGCCGTCCTCGCGGTCGTAGCTGTAGCGGTAGGCGTCGAGGTGCAGGGCGAAGCCGGCGCCGGTGCCGATGTCGACGAGCGCCAGCGGCCGCCCGGCGTCGGCGGCGACCGCGGCGACGGCGGGCAGGAGGTGCGCGCAGCGGGCCGGCTCGCTCATCTGGTAGCGGTGCGATGCGGCCAGCGCGAGCAGCTCGTCGGCGCGGTCGAGGCAGAACGCCCGCAGCTGGGCGGCGAAGTCCGGCGGCAGCGGAGGCTGCTCCTCGCCGGGCACGGGCAGGACGCGCGCGAGCGGCTCCGGCCGCTCCTCTATCCAGGAGCGCCACCACGGCGGCGACGAACAGCAGCGCGGGCAGGCGATCGGGATCGATGCGCGCGGCGAGCGCCAGCAGGTCGGGGTCGTCGCGCAGCGTCGCGAAGAGCGCCCCGGTCAGGCGCCACGATGCCGGCGTGCCCGGGCCGGACCACGCCGTGGCGAGCTGCGCGGCCTGCTCACGAACCGCCATTCATGCCCACCGCCCGATGCCGTCGCCCCCGACCGGGTCGTGGTCCGGTACCGGGAGCGCGCCGATGCGCTCGCGCGCGGCGTCGTCGGCCTCGCGCAGGATGTCGTAGCGCTCCTGGCCGGCGGGGTAGGCGCCGACGACGGTGAAGCCGTCGCGCGCCGCTGCGCGGCGGTGGCCGGTCCCGGCCGGGAGGACGAGCACGTCGCCCTCCCCGACCTCGAACGTCTCCCCCTGCGGCCCGCCCAGCTCGAGCGTCGCGCTCCCCGCCACGACCGCCAGCACCTCGTGCGACGTCGAGTGGAAGTGGTGGAAGTCGAAGACGCCGTCGGTCCAGGCGCCGCCCCACCCGTGATCGGCGAGCACGCGCTCGATGTCCCCCACGGGCACGCCGCGGTAGATCAGCACCGGGAACCGCGGGTGGTTGGGGATCGCCGCGTCGCCACTCGGCGCGTTCCAGGTCTCGAGCTGCATCAGCGCAGCGTGGAGCCCGTGACCGCCGGCTGCCCGGCGCCGAGGAAGAAGATGCCGGGCAGGCCGCGCGTCTCGAACCCCTCGCTCGGGTTGCGCTCGAGGACGCTGCCCGAGATCGCGAGCGTGCCGGTGCGGTCGTTGCTGACGAAGAACACCGCGCCGCCGCCCTCGGCCGCGTGGTTGCCGGTCAGCCGGCTGCCGGTGATGGTCAGCGCCATGCGGTTGCCGTCGTTGTAGATGGCGCCGCCGCTGCCGCCGCCCGGCGTGCCGCCCCGGGCCGGGTTCGCGCCGCTGCCGATCGCGCGGTTGCCGCTGAAGCGGCTGCCCGCGACGTTCCACGACACGCCGATGCTGCTCAGCGCGCCGCCGTTGCTGCAGACGTTGCCGCTGAAGCGGCTGTCGGCGACCTCCACCGGAAGGCCCTGATACTGCGACAGCACGCGGACCGCGCCGCCGCCGATGTCCGGGCCCTGAGGATCGCAGCGGTTGCCGGTGAACGTCGCGCGCTCGATGCGCAGCCGCCCGCCGCGGACGAAGATCGCGCCGCCGCCGCCACCGTCGACCTTCTCGCCCGTCGAGTCGCCCTTCGCGAAGGCGATGTCGCGGACCACGAGCCGCGGCGTGGCCTGGTCCTGGCAGTGCGGCGTCGCCCACACGAGCGAGCGGTCGCACGTGTTCATGTAGAGGATCCGGCGGCGCCCCTGGCCGCTGAGCGTGACCTTGCCGCCGCCGTCCAGGACGACGTCGGACCGCGTGTTGAGCACCTTGGCCGTCGCGCGCATCCGGATCGTGACGGGACGGGAGCCGCACGAGAACCGGATGGTCCCGCCCGCCCGCACCGCGGACACCACGGCCGCCGACGTGCAGCTGCGCGCCGTGCCCTTGCCGACCGTTCGCGCCTGCGAGGTCCCGGCCCCGGCCGCGAGCGTGAGCAGGCACGTCGCGACGACCACACCACATCGCCTCATCGGGCGATGGTAGGCGGCGTGACCCGGACGTAGGATCGGTCAGATGTCCAAGTACGTGCTGGACCACCATCTCGAGGGTGAGCGCGCGCGACTGGCGCTGATGTCGCGTCTGCTCGATCCGATGCATCGCCGGCACGTCGAGGCGCTGGGCATCGGTCCCGGCGCCCGGACGCTGGAGGTCGGCTGCGGCAACGGCTCGATCTCCGCCTGGCTCGCGGCGCGGGTCGGCCCCGGCGGCCGGGCCGTCGCCGTCGACCTGGACCTCTCGCTCGTCGAGGCGCGCGCGCCCGGGCTCGAGCTGCGCCAGGCCGACATCGTCGCCGGCCCGATCGAGCCGGGCGCCTTCGACCTGGTGACCGCGCGGGCGGTCCTGCACCACGTCGCCGATGCCGACGCGGCGATCCGCAACCTTGTCGCCAGCCTGCGCGCCGGGGGCGCGATCCTGCTCATCGAGCCGGACTTCCTGCCCGTCAGCGTCGCCGAGCCGCCCGAGGTGCGCGCCTTCTGGGACGGCTGGCTCGCTGGTCGCGCGATCAGGGGATCGACTACCACGTGGGCCGGGCGCTCGCGCCGCGCCTCGCGTCCCTGGGTCTGGCGGAGGTCGCGGGCACGGCCGAGACCGCCGTGTACAACGGCGCCTCGCCATGGGCGGACTACTGGACGGACACGGTCGTCGAGCTGCGGGACGGGCTCGTGGCCTCCGGGAGGCTCGACGACGACCTCATCGACGCCTTCCTCGCCCACTGCGCCGACCCGTCCTGGTGGACGCAGACCATCGCGTTCACCGCGGTGCACGGCCGGGCGCCGGTGGGCTGATGGCGGGCTCGGTCGGGACCCTGGTGTCCCTCAACGTCGGCATGCCGCGCGACGTGTCCTGGCAGGGGCGGACCGTCTTCACCGGCGTCTTCAAGGATCCCGTGACGGGCCCGCGCCGCGTGCGCAGGCTCAACATCGACGGCGACGGTCAGGGCGATCTCGGGGGGCACGGCGGCGAGCAGCGGGCCGTGTTCGTCTACCAGGTCGACTCCTATCGGTACTGGGAGCGCGAGCTCGGCCGGACGACCTCGTCCCCGGGCAGTTCGGCGAGAACCTCACCGTCGACGGGCTCGCCGACGCCGAGGTCTGCATCGGCGACCGCTACCGGATCGGGACCGCCGTCCTCGAGGTCACGCAGCCGCGCGTCACCTGCTACCGCGTCGGGATCAGCATGAACGACCCGCGGATCCCCGCGCTGCTCGTCTCCCACCGCCGGCCCGGGCTTCTACTTCCGGGTGCTCGAGGAGGGCGACGTCGAGGCGGGCGACGACATCGTCAAGCTCGCATCGGGGCCCGGAGGGGATGGCCGTCGCGGAGGTCGACGGGCTGCTCTACCTCCCGGGGCACACGCGTCAGCAGCTGCTCCGCGCGCTGCGCATCCCGGCCCTCAGCCCCGGCTGGCAGTCCTCGTTCCGAGCGCTGCTCGACGGCGAACGGGGCAGCGGCAACGCCGGCCTCGCGGTGACGAGCCCGCCGCCCGCCTGGCCGGGCTTCCGCCGGCTCACGGTCACCGCGATCGCACCGGAGAGCGACTCGGTCGTCTCCATCCGCCTCGAGGACCCCGAGGGCGGCCGCGTGCCCGCCGCACGCCCGGGTCAGTACCTGACGCTGCGCGTCCAGCCCGACGAGGCGCAGCGGCCGCTGCTGCGCAACTACTCGCTCTCCGGACCGCCGGCGGCGGCTTCTACCGGATCACCGTCAAGCGCGAGCACGACGGCGCCGCCAGCGAGTACCTGCACGCCCGGCTCGCCGTCGGCGACCAGCTCGACGTCGCCGCGCCCCGCGGCACGTTCATCCTCGATCGGACGGACGCGCCGGTGCTGCTGATCAGCGCCGGGATCGGCGCCACGCCCGTGCTGGCGATGCTGCAGGCGCTGGCCGAGGCGCGCTCCGACCGGGAGATCTGGTGGCTGCACGGCGCGCGCAGCGGTCGCGAGCACCCGTTCGCCGCCGAGGCAAGGGCGCTCGTCGACGCGCTGCCCAACGCATCCGCGCACGTCTCTACAGCCGTCCCGGCCCGGACGACGTCGAGGGGCGCGACTACGACGGCGCGGGCCGCCTGAGCGCGTCGGTGCTCGCCGAGCTGGACCCGCCCGACGATGCCGAGGCGTACATCTGCGGGCCCACGCCCTTCATGGACGAGCTCAGCGCCGCCCTGGCGGCGACCGGGCTGGACGCCTCGCGCATCCACACCGAGACCTTCGGGCCCGCCGCCGGGCTGACGCCGGGCATCGCGGCGACCCCGGCGCGGCCGCCGCACCCGCCGGCCGGCGAGCCCGGGGCCGGGCCCGACGATCGAGTTCGCGCGCAGCGGCCTCACCGTCCCGTGGAGCACCGACTACGCGAGCCTGCTCGAGCTCGCCGAGGCCTGCGACGTCCCCGTCCGCTGGTCGTGCCGCACCGGCGTCTGCCACACCTGCGAGACGACCGTCATCGCCGGCGACTCGACTACCCCCCCGACCCCGTCGAGCCCCCGGCGGAGGGCAGCACGCTCATCTGCTGCGCGCAGCCGCGCGACGACGTCGTCCTCGATCTGTGACGGGCGACTACGCGGCAGGCGCGTAGTTCAGGTAGATCACGCCGTTGTCGTAGCTCTCGGTCCCGGCGAGCGCGAGCTTGGCCGGCGCGTCGCCGTCGGGGAACATGCGCAGCCCGGCGCCGAGCGTGAGCGGGTACATGAACAGGTGCAGCCCGTCGACCAGGCCGTCGGCGAGCATCGCCCGCACGAGCCTGATGCTGCCGCTCACGTACAGGTCGCCGCCGACCTCGTCCTTCAGCCTGCGGATCGCGTCCGCGCTGTACGGGCCGACGACCTCGGAGTTGCGCCAGGTCGGGTTCTCGAGCGTGCCGGACACGACGTACTTGGTCGTGTCGTTGAAGAACGGCGCGCCCGGGTCGTCCTCCACCGTGCGCGTCGACCACGCCGGCTCGAACATCTCGTACGTGTTGCGCCCGAGCAGGATGCCGGTCGCCTTCGCCGACATCGCGGCGATGGCCTCCCCCATCTTCGGGTCGAAGCCGTACTCGAACGTCCACGACGGCGCGTCGACCACCCCGTCGACGGTGATGAACTCATGAACGTGGATCTCACCCATTGCTGCTCCTCCTGCGTCGATGTGGGCTAGGGACGGCGGGCGCTCGGAGAACTCATCGGTGCTCTTCACCCGCCGCCTGCACGAGCAGCGCGATCTGGACGCGGTTGTCGACCTCGAGCTTGTCGAGGAGCCGGGAGACGTGGCCCTTGACCGTCGCGACGGAGAGGTGCAGCGTCGCGGCGATCTCGGCGTTGCCGTGGCCGCGGCCGACGGCCAGCGCGACGTCGCGCTCGCGCGGGCTGAGCGTCGCCAGCCGCTCGCGCGCGTGCTCGGTCGCGGGCGCCCGCGTCCGAGTCGCCGGCCACCATCGCGATCAGCCGGCGGGTCACCGCGGGGGAGAGCATGCCGTCGCCCGCGTGGACGAGCTCGATCGCGCGGACGATCTCCGCCGGCGGGGTGTCCTTGAGCAGGAAGCCGGCCGCGCCGGCCTGCAGCGCGCGCAGGACGAGCTCGTCGGCGTCGAACGTCGTGAGCACGACGACGGCGGGCGGGTCGCGGCTGGGCGACGAGCAGCCGGGTGGCCGCGATCCCGTCGAGCTGCGGCATGCGGATGTCCATGAGGACGACGTCGGGGCGGTGGAGGTCGACCGCGCCGAGCACCTCGCGGCCGTCGGCGGCCTCGCCCACCACCTCGAGGCTCTCCGCGCCGGCGAGCATCATCCGCAGGCCGGAGCGCACGAGCGCGTCGTCGTCGACGAGCAGGACGCGGATCATCGCGGCAGCCGGGCGCGCAGGACGAAGGCGCCGTCGGGATCGACGCCGGACTCGAGCTCGCCGCCGGCGAGCGTGACGCGCTCGGCGAGCCCGATCAGGCCGGTCCCCGCCCCGGGCAGCGGCGAGCGCCGCGGCGACGGCCACCGGCGCGAGGCTGCGGACCTCGACCTGCAGATCGCCGTCGGGCGCCTGCGACGGTGAGCGTCACGGCCGCTCCCGGCGCGTGCTTGCGCGCGTTGGTCAGGCCCTCCTGCGCGATCCGGTAGGCGGTGCGGCCGACGGCGGCGGGCGGCGCCGCGTCGCCCAGCTCGATCTCGCGCCGTGATCCGCATCCCGGCCGCCCGCGACTCCTCCACGAGGGCGGCGAGGTCGGCGAGCGTCGGCTGCGGCGGCTGCGGTCAGGCTCTCGCCGCCGTCCTCGCGCAGGACGCCGATCACGCCGCGCAGCTCGTCGAGCGCGGCCCGCGCGCTCTCGCGGATCACGCCGGCCGCCTCGGCGACCTCCTCGGCCGGGGCGTCGGGGCGGAACTCGAGCGCGCCCGCGTGGACGGAGAGCAGCGAGAGGCGGTGGGCGAGCACGTCGTGCATCTCGCGCGCGATCCGCCGCCGCTCGGCCGCGCGCGCCTCGTCCCCGGCGCGGTCGGCCTGCGTCGCGCAGCGACCGCACGAGCTCGCGCCGCGCGCGCACGAAGAGCCCCCAGCCGACGGCGACGGCGGCCAGTCAGCAGGCCGGCGCCGAACTCGAGCCGGAGCTCCGTGCGGCCGCGGTAGAGCAGCGGGTTCGTGAAGCTCGAGCGATCGTGAGGCCGGCGACGATGGCCAGATCACGTCCGCGAGCCCGGACCGCCGCGTTGAAGGCGGCGACGAAGGCCCGAGCCGTGATGATCACGACCGAGACGGCCCCGACGCCGATCCCGACGGCGCCCGGATGCGTCCGCCGCCAGCGCAGCGAGACGACCGTGGCGATCCCGGCCACGACGGCCACGGGGCGCAACCAGGGAGGGTGCAGCTCCCACGTGTCCACGAGGGTCGCGGTGCTGATCGCGAAGGCGACCAGGTACATCGCCGCGTCGACGACGCGGTCGCGGCGGCCGCGCTCCTCGTCGGGGGCGTCGACGACGACGTCCGGCAGCGCCGGACGGGTGACAGCGTGCTGTCGCGTGACGCGCCATCGCTCGAGGCGAAGGCTAGGCCAGCGCCGCGCGCCGCGACCCCCTACCAAAGTCGCTGCCGCCACCGCCGCAGGGCCCGGCGAGCGCAGCCCGCAGACCGTGGTCGCAGCCCCGGCCGGCCGCGAGTCTGCGGACATGATCGAAACCGAAGCACTCACCAAGCAGCTCGGCGGGCCGCACCGTCGTCTCCGACGTCACGCTTCCGCTGCGAGCCGGGCACCGTCACGGGCTTCCTCGGCCCCAACGGCGCCGGCAAGACCACGACGATGCGGATGCTCGTCGGCCTGTCCGAGCCCGACAGCGGCGAGGCCCGGATCCTCGGCGGGCGCTACCGCGACCTGCCGAACCCCGGCCGGCGCGTCGGGATCCTGCTCGACGCGTCGGCGCAGCACGCCGGGCGCCGCGGCCGCGAGGCGCTCGCCGTCTCCGCGCAGACCATGGGCGTGCCGGCGCAGCGCGTCGACGCGCTGCTCGAGCTCGTCGGCCTCGACGAGGCGGCGGCCCGCCGGCGGGTCGGCCAGTACTCGCTCGGCATGCGCCAGCGCCTCGGGCTCGCCCACGCGCTGCTCGGCGACCCCGAGGTGCTGATCCTCGACGAGCCCGCCAACGGGCTCGATCCGGAGGGCATGCGCTGGATGCGCGGGCTGCTGCGCGGCTTCGCCGACCGCGGCGGCACCGTGCTGCTCTCCTCGCACCTGCTGACCGAGGTCGAGGCCGTCGCCGACCGGATGATGATCATCGGCGGCGGGCGGATCCAGGCGCAGGGCACCCGCGCCGAGCTGCTGACCGAGTCCGGGACGATCGTCGAGGCGGACGACCTCGCCGCGCTCGACGCCGCGCTGCGACGGCGCCGGCCTGGCGACGCACCCCGCCGACGGCGACCGGCGGCTGGTCGACGCCGAGCCCGAGGTCGTCGCCCGCGCTGGCGATGGCCGACGGCGTCGTGCTGCGCCGGCTCGCCCCGGCCGAGGACGCCGGCCTCGAGCGCCTCTTCTTCGAGCTGACCGCAGGCACAGACCCGATCCACGCCGAGCTGGCAGGAGCCACCGCATGAGCACCACGCCCTCGCCGCACCGATCCCCGTGAACATCGCCGGCGTCCACACGCGCCCCGGCCTCGGCCGCCTCGTCGCCGTCGAGCTGCGCAAGATGCGTCGACACCCGCGCCGGCTTCTGGCTGCAGGTCGCCACCGTCGCGCTCACCGTGCTCGTCGTGATCGTCCGCGCTCGTCATCGGCGACGCGGCGGACCACACCTTCGCCGCCGTCCTCGACGTCGGGGTGAAGCCGGCGGCCGTGCTGCTGCCGATCGCCGGCATCCTGCTCGTCACCTCGGAGTGGTCCCAGCGCACCGGGATGATCACCTTCGCGCTGGTCCCGGTGCGCTCGCGCGTCCTCGGCGCCAAGCTCGTCGCGAGCCTCGTCCTCGCCGTCGCGATGCTCGCCGTCACCGTCGGCATCGTCGCCGCGGGCGTGCTCGTCGCGTCGCCGGGCGTCGACGGCGACCTGGTCCGACGCCGCGCCGCTGATCGGCCAGTCGGCGGTCTACCTGACGGCGGGATGCTCACCGGCGTCGCGTTCGGCATGGTCCTGCTCGCCTCGGCGCCCGCCATCGTCGCGCTCTTCGCGCTGCCGATCGCGTGGACGGCGGTGGCCTCGCTGTCCTTCTTCGCCGACGCCGCCCCGTGGCTGGACACGCGGCTCGCCCTCGGCCCGCTGCACGCAGGAGGTCATGAGCGCCACCCAGTGGGCGCACGCCGGCACCGCGCTCGCGCTCTGGATGCTGCTCCCGCTCCTGATCGGCGCCTGGCGGATCACGCGGCGGGAGGTCGCCGCGTGATTACCGCAGCACCGGGCGCAGGAAGCTGCGCTCGTAGCGCCGCACGCAGCCGGACTCGTCCCGGATCCGGTCGGCCTCGATGAACTCGGGGTCGACGCCGAACGCGTCGCGGTAGCGCTCGTACTCGGCGAGGCTGGGGAAGGAGAAGAGCGCGTACGCGATGTCGCTCGCGCCCTCGGCCGGCAGGAAGTACCCGTGGTGCAGGCCGCCGTGCTCGTCACCAGCTCGATCCACCGGCGCCCGAACCGCTCGAACGCGTCGATCTGGTCCGGGTCGATCTCGTAGCGGACGTGGCAGGTGATCACGCTGGCGCCGCGGCCGGGCTGCAGGCCCGCGCCGCACCTCCATCCGCCCTCGACCATCCGACGGCCACGCTCGACGTGTTGGAACCGGCACGCTGACCCGTGGCGGCTCGGCGAGGTAGACGCCGACGCGGGCCGCCAGGCTGGCCCGCAGGAGGCGCGCCGCGTAGTCGATGTCCTCGTCGCGGAACGTCTCGAGCTCGCCGACCTCGATGAGGTGGCGGCAGGCCCGTGAGGTCTGTCGCCCGCGCGGGCGCGGCGTAGTGATCGACGGCATCGGTGCCGACGCGATCGCCGAGATACGCCCTCCAGCCCGACAGCGTTGTGCTCGCGGCTCCAGCTCGGATCCCGCTGAACTCCCGGGCCGAGGGCGTCGCGTCGCGGTCGTCGAGCATCGGGTAGACGAGCAGCTGGAACGCGACGCTGGGGCCTCCGCGATCGCGCGCCACGAGCACGGTGCCGGCGGCGAGCCCGCCGCCCGCGCTCGCGCCGCCGACCGCGATCCGCGCGGGATCGATGCCGAGCTCGGCCGCGTTGTCGGCCATCCATCGCAGCGCGGCGTAGCAGTCCTCCACCGGCGCGGGGTGCGGATGCTCCGGCGCGAGGCGGTACTCGACGTCGACGACGACGCAGCCGACGGCCTCCGCGTAGGCGTCGCAGGCGAGGTCGTCCTGGTCGATGCTCCCGAAGATCATGCCGCCGCCGTGGATCCAGAGCAGGGCGGGCAGCGTGCCGGTCGCGTCGACGGAGCGGTGCACCCGCACCGGGACCTCGCCGTCGGGCCCGGGAGCGGTGCGGTCCTGACGCACGACGCGGTCGTTCGGGGGGACGTCGGCCATCGCCTCGGCGAACACGGCCGCCGACGTTGTCCGCATCGTCGCCAGGGTCTCGCCGCTGAGGTCCTCCGCCTCGAAGCCCAGCGCCTCGTAGAGCACCAGGCCGTCACGCAGCTCCGGATCGATCCGCTCCTCGAACCCCACGTCGCTCCCCTCGTCGCGTGCAGTCGCCCGACGCTATCGCCATCTCGTAGGGGCCGGGGCGCGTGAACGGGTAGGGGGACCGCATGGCGTCGTACCTCGTCAACCCCGCCGGACTCGAGCACGCGATCGACCTGATCGACAAGCGGCAGTACGTCCTCGACAGCCGGTGGGGCGACGTCCAGCCGAAGGCCGAGCAGGAGAACGCCTACCTCGAGAAGCACTCCTGGGACGAGTACGCCGAGTGGTTCCTCGGGCTTACGGAGGGCGCCGCCGAGGGGACCAAGGGGCGCTGCGCCTTCGTCTTCGGTGACTTCCGCCGCATCCACCGCAGCGGGATCATCGCCTGCCACTACCGCGCAGCGGAGTGGCGTCACAAGGAGATCGAGCTGGCCGCCCACGATCTCCTCCAGCGCCTCGACGCGAAGAGCGGCTGAACGTAGGATCGTCGGACGGGAAGTCGAGCGAAGGTCTGGGGGAGAACCGTGGCCACTGTCCTGCCTGCCGGAGTGTCCGAGGGTGATGTCGAGAAGGCGATCGACGCCTTCGTGGACGCGCTGGGCGCCGATGCGGTCATGACCGACACGGAGGCGTTGCGCGAGTTCCGCGATCCGTACGCCTACAAGCAGTCCGACGAGTGGGACGCCTCTGCGGCCGTCTCCCCGACGACGACCGAGCAGGTCCAGGCGATCGTGCGCATCGCCAACGAGCACGGCATCCCGCTGTGGACCATCGGCCAGGGCCGCAACAACACCTACGGCGGCGCCGCGCCTCGCGTGCGCGGGTCGGTCATCGTGAACATGCGGGAGATGAACAGGGTCCTCGAGGTGAACGAGGAGCTCTGCTACGCCGTCGTGGAGCCCGGCGTGCGCTGGTTCGACCTGCACGACGCGCTCGAGGCGGCCGGCGGCAACTGCTGGCCCTCGATCCCCGACCTCGGCTGGGGCAGCGTCGTCGGCAACACCCTGGAGTACGGGCGCGGCTACACCCCGTACGGCGACCACGCGACGAACGTCTGCGGCATGGAGGTCGTGCTCCCCGACGGCGAGGTCCTGCGCACCGGCATGGGTGGCCAGAGCGGCAACGAGGCCTGGCACGTCTACCAGCACTCCTACGGCCCGTCGCTCGACCGCCTGTTCATGCAGAGCAACTTCGGGATCGTCACCCAGATGGGCGTCTGGATCATGCCGCGCCCCGAGGTCTACGCGGCCTGCGGCGCGACCTGGCAGGGCGAGGAGGCCCTCGAGGCGATGGTCGACGCGCTGCGCACGCTCATGCTCGAGGGGATCATCCGCAACTACCCCATCATGGGCCGCGGGATCGGCGTCGGCATGGACGCCAAGCCGTTCATCGACTCGTCCGATCCCGACCTGGCGGCTGCGCTTCGCGCTCTACGGGCGCCAGGCCATCGTCGACGCGCACTGGGACATCGCGCGCGAGACGCTGGAGGCGATCCCGGGCGTCGAGGTGAGCTGCCACCAGATGCCGGGCACCGAGCGTCACGCGCAGGCCCGCGGCCACGACGAGCAGGTCCAGTGCGGCATCCCGGAGATGGACCTCATGGACCTCTTCAAGACGCCCTACGGCGAGGAGACGGGGCACCTGGACTTCTCCCCGGTCGGCCCGCTGACCGGCAAGGACGTCGTGCAGACGTTCAAGCTCGTCCGCGAGCTCTACGACCGCCACGGCTGGGAGTACCTCGGCGGACTGCTCATGTCCCCGCGCAACGTCATCCACGTGACGACGACGTTCTTCGACCCCAATGACGAGGAGCAGACGCGCGAGGTCTACGCGGCCTACGACGAGATGGTCCTCGCGCTCGCGAAGGTCAAGAAGGTCCCGTACCGCACGAACATCCACCACATGGACCTCGTGGCCGACCAGCTCGACTTCAACGACCACATCCAGCGCCGGACGAGCGAGCGCATCAAGGACGCCCTGGACCCGAACGGCATCCTCTCGCCCGGCAAGCAGGGGATCTGGCCGGCCAACAGGCGCTAGCGCTAGGCCGGCACCCCCACGACCCGCTCCCGCATCGCCGGCGCGGTCAGCGCCGCGAGCGGCACCACCATGCCCATGGTGCCCGCCAGCGTGCCGGCGACGGCGGGATCGACCTCGGCCTTCGCCTGCACGAGGCGCAGGTAGGCGCCGAACTCGCGCGTCTCGTCGGTGCGCGTCCCCCGCACCCCCGGGATGTCGAGGTCGGCGACCGTCGACATCCGCCAGGCGTGGTCGACGAGGGGCGCGGCCGCGGCGAGGTGGCGCCGGCCGAGGCCCTCCGGGCCGTCCGCCAGGCAGTCGCGCAGCTCGACCGCCTCCCCCGCCGCCACGGTCATCCCCTGCCCGTAGGTGGGGTTGAAGGAGCAGACGGCGTCGCCGCTGAGGACGAGGCCCTCCGGGATCGTGTCGAGCAGGTCGTAGCGCCGCCGCACGTCGGACGGGAACCGCTGGGTCACGCGGTCGTCCGTCGGCTCGGCCTCGCGCACCAGGTCGCGCAGGTCGTCGGGCGCCGCTGCGGCGGCGTACTCCAGGAGCGCGTCCTGGTCGGACGGGGGGTGGTGCTCGGCGCCGAAGCCGCCCGTCGACACGATGTAGCGCCCGCCCTCCTGCGGGAACACGAACAGCGCCGTCGGCCGCTCGGCCGACGCGCTGGAGAGGAGCATCCTGTCGCCCCGCAGGCCGTCCTCGGGCAGCCGCACGTGGCGGCTCGCGTAGACGACGTCGACGTCGACGCGCTCCTCGACCGGCCTCGGACCGCCGATCTCCTCCAGCCACGCGGGCACGCGGGCGCCGCGGCCCGTCGCGGCGACGACGAGGTCCGCCTGCACCGCCTCGGCCGCCGCGCCGTCCTCGCGGGACACGACCCGGACGCCGGTGACGCGCGCCCCGTCGGGGGTCGCGGTGAGCGCGAGGACGTCGCAGCCGTCGCGGACGGCGACGTTGGGCAGCGCGAGGACACGCTCGCGGATGTGCGCCTCGAAGAACGCGCGGCTCGCGTAGAGCGAGTAGCCGTCCGTGGAGATGCGGTGCAGCTCGTGGCCGCCGACGACGAGGCGCATGTCGTCGAGCCTGCGGCAGCGGACGGCGCCCGCCGCGGCGAGCTCGTCGGCCGATCCCGGGAGGAGCTCCTCGAGGCAGTCCTGCCCGTGGGGCAGGAGCGAGTGGGCGTGGCGTCCCTGGGGCACGGCACGCCGGTCGTGAACACCGTCCGGGAGCCGATCACGGTCGATCACCGTGACGCGGTCGTACGTGGTCCGCCAGCACGCGCGCCGCAAGCAGCCCTGCCACGCTCGCTCCGACGACCACCGCGTGCTCCGCACGCTGTCGCATCTCGGTCTCCTCGATCGGTGTCATGCAGAGCATGCGCCTTCGTGCCAACCGAATGCCAGTGCGAATCGTCACGATGTCCCGATGCCAGGCCCATCTCCGGCCCCTACTTCGACGACCTCACCGTCGGCGACGTCGTCGACGACGCCCCGGCGCTGACGCTGACCGACGGCCACGCGGCGCTGCACCAGGCGATCCTCGGCGACCGGATGCGGCTGTCCCTCGACGCGCCGCTCGCACGCCGCGTCCTCGGGCGCGACGCCGTCCCCGCGCACCCCGCGCTGGTCTGCGACGTCGCGATCGGCCAGTCGACGCTGTTCACCCGGCGCGTGCGGGCCAACCTCTTCTACCGCGGGCTCGCGCTGCACCGCCTCGTCGTGCTCGGCGACACGCTGCGCACGACGACGGGGGTCGTCGCGCTGCGCGAGAACACGCGGCGGCCGGGCCGCGCGCCCACCGGCCTGGCCGTCCTGCGCATCACCACCGTCGACCAGGAGGACCGCCCGGTCCTCGACTTCCTGCGCTGCGCGATGCTGCCGCTGCGCGAGGGCGCGCCGGAGACCGGCCACGACGCCGACGTCACCGCGGTGACCCTGGACGGCCCGGCCCCGTCCGCCACCGCCGCGCTCGAGGGCGTCGACCTGGGCGCGTTCCGCGCGGCTTCCCGTCCGGCCGGCACTTCGACGGCGTGGCCGTCGGCGACAGCTGGGAGGTCGAGGGAGGCGACGTCGTCTCCTGCGCCCCCGAGCTCGCGCGCCTCACGCTCAACGTCGCGATCGCGCACCACGACGCCGGGGCCGCCGGCGGGACGCCGGCTCGTCTACGGCGGGCACACGATCGGGATCGCCGCGGCGCAGATCACCCGCGTGCTCCCGGAGCTCGTGACGATCGTCGGCTGGGAGGGCTGCGACCACACCGGGCCGGTGCACGAGGGCGACACGCTGCACAGCACGGTCACCGTCACCGGCGACGGACCCGCTCCCGGGCGGCGGCGGGCTCGTGGGCCTGCGCTCGATCGTCCGGGCGGCGCGGCCCGGTGGCGACGCCGAGGAGGTCCTCGACTGGCGGCTCACCGGGGTCCTGGCCTAGACCAGCCGCCAGGCGCACGCACGCAGCCGATCGACGTGCGCGCACCATTGCCCCACCACCCGCCCAGCGCGGACGATCCCCTCGACATGACAGACAGCAGAGGAGGAGGACGAGGACCTTGGTGATTGCAGCGGATTACCCGTTCATGAACTTGCTCTGGAGCATGATCATCTTCTTCGCGTGGGTGGCGTGGATCTGGATCCTGATCGTGATCCTGACCGACGTCTTCCGCCGGCACGACATCGGTGGTTGGACGAAGGCGTTGTGGACGATCTTCCTGGTCGTCATCCCGTTCCTGGGCGTGCTCGTGTACCTCGTCGCGCCAGCACGACGGCATGGCCGAGCGCCAGCAGAAGGACGTGCAGGCCCAGCAGGCCCAGTTCGACGAGCTACGTGCGCCAGGCGGCCGGCACGCGGCGGCGGCGCGGCGAGCGAGATCGAGAAGGCCAAGGCGCTGCTCGACAGCGGCGCGATCACGCAGTCGGAGTTCGACTCGCTCAAGGCGAAGGCAGTCGCATGAGGCGCAGGCGCCGCGGCCGCGTCGCGAACGCGGTGCTCACCCTGCAGCTCGCGGCGTGGGTCGGGCGTGGCCTGTACCGGATGCGGCGCGGCAACGCGCCGTGGAACCCGGTGCGCCAGGGCCTGCGTCGCCACTGAGGTCAGGACCCGGCGGGTCCGTCGTCACCCGCCGAAGTCCCCTCCGCCGAAGTCGCCGCCCCCGAAGTCCCCGCCGCCGAAGCCGCCGCCGTCGTAGCCGGAGCCGTCGAACGAGTCGCCCCCGCCCCAGCCGCCCCCGATCATCGACCCGAACAGGATGCCGGGGAGGAACCCGCCGAAGCCGCCGAACATGCCGCCCGCGTAGTAGCCGCCGTAGTAGCCGGGCGCCTGGTAGTACGGCATCCGCTCGCCTCCGACCGTGACCTGGCGGCTGTCGGGCTCCTCGCCCGCCTCGAGGCGGGCGGCGTCCGCGGCGCAGACCGGCACCTCGCGCCTGGACCCCCACGCCGGCTCCCACTCGACGTCGGTGACCGACGGGCCGTGGCGCGGGTCGAAGAAGCAGGGCGGGCGGCGCTCGGGCTCGTCCCGGCCCGCGAGGTGCGCCTTGGCCGCCGCCAGCGCGAAGCGACCCTCCTCGAGCGCCTGGCCGATGGGCTGGAACGCCGCGCTCGTCCTGGCGAGGTCGAGGCCTTCCTCGGCCCGGGTGTAGGCCAGCACCGCCTCCCCGTAGCGCTCCTTCGCACGCGGGTCGGCGCCGGGCATGTCGACGTCGATCTCCAGCAGGCGGATGTCCTCGCCGATCGCGTCGAGGTCGTCACGCGCAACCTTGTGCAGCTCCGCCACCTCGGCCGCCTGGCGCGCCTTGCGCCTGCGCTGCGAGCGCCAGGCCAGCAGGCCGCCGCCGCCGGCGACCACGGCGAGGATCGCGATCAGTCCTCCGCTCACGCCGCCGCCGCCGGACCGCCCCGGACGGGCGTCGGCCACGGACGGCACGAAGGCGCCGAGCGTCCCGGCCGCGTCGTTCTCGCGGCCCTGCGAGGCGTCGGCGATGAGCTGCGTCGCCTGGCCGGACGCGAGGTCGGTGCTCGCGGCGCTCCAGGCGCCGTCGACGTCGGCGACGTACGTGCCGTTGATCCGGGCCTGCTCGCCGATCCGCTGGGCGACGTTCCCGGAGCCGGCACCCGCGGGCAGCACCGCGACGAACGTGCGGCCGCCGGACCTCTCGATGCTCGACGCGATCTGGCTCGCTTCGGCCTCCGAGAGCGCGTCGCGCGCGTCGGGATGGACGTAGACCGTCGTGCCGCTGCGCAACGCCGACACGGCGTCGCTGACCGCCGAGGCGGTCTTCAGCGACTGCGCGGCCGCCGGTGCGGCGGTGAGCGCCGCGATCGCGATGAGGACCATCAGCACACGCGCCATGTCCCAATGATGCCCGGGCGCGCGATGTGTGCACGCTAGGTTGCCGCGGATGGCGCACCGGCCGATCAGGGTCGTCCCCGCGGCCGCGCTCCAGGAGGGGTTCGACGCCATCCGCCGCGAGGCCCACGTCCCCACCGCGTTCCCGCCGGAGGTCGAGGCGGAGGTGCGCGCCATCGGCGCGCCGCGGACGGGCGATCGCGTCGACGTCCCCTTCGTGACCGTCGACCCTCCGGGCTCGCGCGACCTCGACCAGGCGCTGCACATCGAGCGGCGCGGCGACGGGCACCGCGTCCGCTACGCGATCGCCGACGTCGCGGCGTTCGTCGCGCCCGGCGGCCCGCTCGACGCCGAGGCCCACGCGCGCGGCGTCACCGTCTACGCCCCCGACGCGAAGACGCCGCTGCACCCGCCCGCCCTGTCGGAGGGCGTCGCGAGCCTGCTCCCGGGGAGTGGACGCCCGGCCGTCCTCTGGACGCTCGACCTCGACGGCGCCGGGAACCTGTCGCCACCGACGTCGCCCGCGCCGAGGTCCGCAGCGTCGCGCAGCACACGTACGCGGACGTCCCCGCGCCGGTCGCCGAGCTGCTGGCGGAGGTCGGGGAGCGGCGGCTGGCGCTCGAGATCGCCCGCGGCGGCGTGCAGCTGGAGATCCCCGAGCAGGAGGTCGTGCGCGAGGACGGGTCCTGGACCGTCCGCTACCGCGTGCCGCTCGCGACCGAGGACCACAACGCGCAGATCTCGCTGCTCACCGGCATGGCCGCGGCCCAGCTCATGCTGCGGGCCGGGCACCGGCATCCTGCGGACCCAGCCGCCGCCCGACGAGCGCTCGCTGGAGCGCCTGCGCCGCCAGGCCGCACGCGCTCGGCGCGTCGTGGCCGCGCTCGATGTCCTACCCCGACTTCGTCCGCAGCCTCGATCCCGACGCTCCCCGCCCACGCGGCGCTCATGCACGAGGCGGCGGGCGTCGGCCGCGGCGCGGGCTACACCGCGTTCGACGGCGAGCCGCCCGCGGAGGCCTGGCACTTCGCGATCGCGGCGCGCGTACGCCCACGCGACCGCGCCGCTGCGCCGCCTGCAGGACCGCTACGTCTCCGAGTGCTGCCTCGCCGCGTCGGCGGGCACGCCGGTCCCCGACTGGGTCCGCGCCGGGCTCGCCGCGCTGCCCGACGCGATGACGGCAGCGGGGCGGCGCGCCGGGACCGTCGAGCGCGGGGTCGTCGACCTCGTCGAGGCGGCGCTGCTGTCCGGCCGCGAGGGCGACGTCTTCCCGGCGGTCGTCGTCGACGAGAAGCTCGTGCAGCTCGCCGAGCCCGCGGTGCGGGGCAAGCTCGACGGCCATGCGCCGGCGCCGGGCAACGACGTCGCCGTCCGCCTCGAGCTCGCCGACCTCGCGACGCGCAGCGTCCGCTTCACGGCGGTCTGAACGGGCGCCCAGGGCGTACCTTCCCTCCATGGCTCGCGACGTCCACACCATCGGCCTCGTCGTCCACCCGTCCCGCGACATCGACGCGGCGCTGGCGAGCGTCCGCGCCTGGGCCCAGGCACACGGCGCCCGCCTCGGCCAGGTCCTCGTGCCCGGTCAGGACCGCCGGGTCGCCGACCCGGTCGAGCCGGACGACTGCGCCGTGCTGCTCGCCATCGGCGGGGACGGCACCGTGCTCGGGGCGCTCGACCGCGCCGGCCGGACCGGCACCCCCGTGCTCGGTATCGCCATGGGCAGCCTCGGAGCGCTCACGTCCGCGCCCGCATCGGAGATCAGCGCGGCGTTGGATCGCCTCGCCGGCGACGACTGGGAGGCGCGCGAGCTCACCGGCCTCGCCATCGAGCGCGACGGCGTCCGCGTGGACACGGCGATCAACGACGTCGTCGTCGTGCGGCGCGGGTCCGGGCAGGTGATCCTCGCCATCGACGTCGACGGCGACCCCTATGCGCGGACGGCGGGCGACGGCGTGATCGTCGCGACCGCGCTGGGGTCGAGCGCGTACACGCTCGCCGCCGACGGCCCGCTGCTTGCGTACGACCACGGCGGGATGGTCGTCACGCCGCTCGCCGACCACGCCGGCTTCGTCCCGTCCGTCGTCCTCAGCGGGTCGAGCACCGTCTCCATCACCGTCGACGGCGGATGGCTGGGCGCGCGGGTGGAGCTCGACGGCCAGATCGTGCAGGACGACACAGGACCCGGCGAGCAGGAGCAGTTCCGCCTGGACATCTCCGTCGACGCCCGCAGGGCGCGGCTGCTGGACTTCGACGGCGAGACCCGGATCGCCGGCCTGCGCCGTCGCGGCGTCATCGCCGACAGCCCGCGCCTGAAGGCCCGGGACGCCAGGGAGGCCAAGACCACGAAGACGCCGCGCGTCAGCAGGTCCTGGTAGTCACCAGAGCTGCTCGCTGGCGCGGCGGGCGCCCTCCCCCAGCGCCTCGAGCTTGGCCCACACGATGCGCCGGTCGAGCTCGTCGGTGATCGCGAAGGACGCGAAGCCGCAATCCGCACCGGCCATCACGCGCTCGCGGCCCACAGCGCTCGCGAACCGGACGAGGCGTTCGGCCACGGTGTCGGGGTGCTCGACCATGACGCTCGAGTTCGTGACGACGCCGGGGATGATGAACTTGTCGTCGGGGAGCCCCGCGTCCTCCCACACCCGCCACTCGTGCTCGTGGCGCGGGTTGGCGGCCTCGAACGAGTACGCGCCGGCGTCGATCTCGAGCATGAGGTCGACGATGTCACGCAGCTCCATGTCGTGGACGCGCGGGCCCATGTTGATCGAGTAGCAGGTGTGGAAGCGCACGCGGTCGGCCGGGATCCCCCGGAGCGCGTGGTTGAGCGCCTCCACCCGTGTGCGCGCCCACGCGCGCGTGTCCTCGACGGTCCAGTCGGCCCGCATCGCGTAGGTCGTGAGCAGCCCGGGATCGTCGATCTGCAGCAGGAGGCCGGCATCGATGATGGCCAGGTACTCCTCGCGCATCGCCTCGCCGATCGCGTAGAGGAACTCCTCGTCGGTGTCGTAGAAGGCGTTCTCCTGCCAGCCCTCGACGTTCGTCGGCGAGATCGCCGACATGAAGACCTCCGTGTCGGCGCCGTCCTTCGTCGCCTCCTCGAGGTGGGCGATGTCGCGGGCGATCGCGTCGTGGCCCGTGTAGGTGACCGGTCCGACGGCCCGCATGTGGAGCGCGACGGCGGCGCCGCTGCCGGCGGCAGCCTCGTAGAACTCGGGGAAGTCGCGCGCCTCGCGGGACTCGCCCCACGGGTTGCGGGCGCTGTCGGTGATGGGCTCGAAGCCGCCCAGGCGGTCGTTGACGTAGGCGAGGAAGCTCGTCTTGCCGACCTCGCCGTCGTTGACGACGTCGATCCCCCGGTCGCGCTGCAACCCGACGACCTCGGTCACGGCCTCCTGGACACGGGCGTCGAGCGCATCCTCGTCGACCGCCCGGCCCCCCTCCTTCTCCAGGAGCGTCGCGAGCAGGTCGCGAGGCCTGGGCAGGCTGCCGACGTGGGTCGCCAGCGTCCGTGTCGTGCTCCGGTTCATGGCGCGATCGTATCGGTGTGCAGGCCATGTTCCGCACAACGACACCGACTAGCCTTCTGATCGCCAGCCCCACACCCTGACCGGAGGGAGACAGGCATGCCGACCGTGAGCGTGCGGTACATCGTCGACGACGTCGACGCGGCCATCGGCTTCTACACCGGGCACCTGGGCTTCACCGAGGTGATGCACCCCGCACCGCCCTTCGCGATGCTCGAACGCGGCGACCTGCGGCTGCTGCTCAGCGCGCCGAACCGCGGGCCGGGGGGCGGCCAGATCCGGCCGGGCGCCGTGCCGGAGCCCGGCGGGTGGAACCGGTTCGCGCTCGAGGTGGAGGACGTCGACGCCGTCGCCGCCACGCTGCGTGCGGCCGGTGTCGCCTTCCGCACGGACGTCGTCGACGGGGTCGGCGGCAGGCAGGTCGTCGTCGAGGATCCGTCCGGCAACCCGGTCGAGCTGTTCCATCCCACGCGGCCGGAGGCGCGTCTGCAGCCGCCCGGCTGACGCGGCGAGCACCTGCGCGGACCGGTCATGATCCGTCGATGACGGTGACCGGCGACGCCGCCGAGACGACGACGACCGGCCTGACCGAGGCGGAGGCCGCCAAGCGCCTCGCCGAGCGCACGACCCCGCACGAGCAGGGCGCGAGCCGGTCCTACCGCTCGATCGCGATCGCGAACACGTTCACGGTCTTCAACCTGATCCTGGCGATCTTCGGGGTGATGACCATCGCGTTCGGAAACCCGAAGGACGCCCTGTTCCTCGGGATCCTCGTCGCGAACACGTCGATCGGCACGTTCCAGGAGGTACGCGCCAAGCGCGCGCTGGACAAGCTGGCCGCACTCGTGGCGCCGACCGTGACGGTCATCCGCGACGCGCGACGCCGCGAGATCCCGATCGAGGAGGTCGTCGCCGGCGACGTCGTGCGCGCGCAGAGCGGCGACCAGATCGTCGCCGACGGGACGCTCCTGCAGGTCGACGGGCTGGCGCTCGACGAGTCGAACCTGACCGGCGAGTCCGAGCCCGTCGTCCGCGGCGTGGGCGACCCGGTCCTCTCCGGCTCCTTCGCCGTCGAGGGCGCCGGGACCTACGAGGCGACCGCCGTCGGCGCCGACAGCCGCGCCGCCCGGCTGGCGGCCACCGCCAAGGCCTTCCGCCACCCCCGCTCGCCGCTCGAGAAGGCGATGGACCGGCTGCTCATCATCCTCGTGACGGTGATGGTGCCGCTCGGCGTCGCGCTGGCGGTCTCGCTCGCGATCCGCGACGTCAGCCAGGCGCAGGCGGTCGAGACGCTGACCGCGGCGATCGTGAACATCGTGCCCGAGGGGCTCATCCTGCTCGTGTCGCTCACGGCGGCGGTCTCGGCGGCGAAGATGGCCCGCCGCGGCGTCCTCGCGCAGCAGCTCAACGCGATCGAGTCGCTCGCGTCGGTCTCGGTGCTGTGCACGGACAAGACGGGAACGCTGACGGAGGCGTCGCTGCGCGTCGTCGAGCTCGTGCCCGCCGGCGGCGTCGACCGCGACGACGCTCGCCCGGTCGCTCGGCGTGTTCGCCGCCAGCTCGCCTTCGCGCAACGCGACGCTCGAGGCGGTCCACGAAGCGCGGCTCGCGGGCGACGCCGACGCGGTGGAGCCCTCCGCGCAGGTGCCGTTCTCCTCGCGGCGGCGCTGGAGCGCCCTCGAGCTCGACGGCGAGCGGCTGATCCTCGGCGCGCCGGAGGCGCTGCTCGCCGGCGACGGCGACGATCGGCTGCGCGGCCGGGCCGCGGAGGAGGCCTCCACCGGCCGGCGCGTGCTGGCGCTCGCCGCGGCCGATGCACCGCTGCCGCCCGCCGCGCCCGACGCGCCGCTGCCCCAGCCGCTGCGCCCGCTCGGCGTCGTCGTCCTCGCGGAGCGCCTGCGCGCGAACGCGGGCGAGACGGTCGCCTTCTTCGCCGCGGAGGAGGTCGGGCTGAAGGTCGTATCCGGCGACAGCCCGGCCACCGTCGGCGCGATCGCCCGCGACGCGGGCATCCCGGCGGAGTCCGCCGCGCTGGACGGCGGCGCGCTCCCCGACGGCGACGAGGCGCTGCTCGAGGCCGTCCGCGCCGCTCCCGCCATCGGCCGCATCTCGCCCGAGGACAAGGCGCGGGTCGTGCGGGTCCTCGCCGAGTCGGGGGACTACGTGGGGATGCTCGGCGACGGCGTCAACGACGTCCCCGCGCTCAAGCAGGCGCGCCTGGCGATCGCGCAGGGCAGCGGCACGCAGATGGCCCGCGCGGTCGCCGACCTCGTGCTCGTCTCCGGCGAGTTCGGCGAGGTCCCGCGGATGGTCCACGAGGGCCGCCAGATCCTGCGCAACATCCAGCGCGTCGCGCGGCTGTTCGTCACGAAGGCGCTGTTCACCGCGTTCCTGCTCGTGACGATCGCCCTGACGACCGGCGTCTTCCCGCTGCTGCCGCGGCAGTTCACGCTCACGTCCTCGCTCACGATCGGCATCCCGGCGTTCTTCCTCGCGCTCACGCCGTCGACCGGGCCGTGGCGGCCGGAGGGCTTCCTCAAGGCGATCGCCCGCTTCTCGCTGCCCGCCGGGCTCGCGACCGGCATCGGGATCCTCACGGCGTACCTCGTCGCGCGCAACGCGTTCGACACGTCGCTGACGGAGGCGCGGACGGTCACCGCGGCCACCGTCGTGACCGCGGGCCTCGCGGTCGTCATGGCGCTGGAGGACGAGCCGGGCACAAGGCGCCTGCGGGTGGCGGGTCTGTGCGGGCTCATGGCGCTCGGCTTCGTGATCGTCGCGGCGCTCCCGATCGGGCGCGACTTCTTCGACCTCGCGACGCCGACCGGCGCGATGGTCGCCTCGTGGGCGATCGGCGCGGTCGTCACGATCGTCCTGCTCGCGATCGCGCTGCGGGCCGTTCGCGTGCTCGACGCGCGTGCCGCGCAGCACGCCTAGAGCCGGTCGACGACCTCGGCCATGTGGCGGTGACCGAGCGCCTCGTAGCCGACGACCGTGACGGCGGGCGCGAGCGCCACCACGAGCAGGCAGATCGCCACGCTCACGCCGGCCGCCGCGAGGACGACCGAGAGCACGAGCAGGCCGACCGTGGCGGCGACGAGTGCGAGGTGGAACGGGTCGTGCGCCCGCATGAGGCTCGAGTACAGGATGTAGAACGCGGCCCCGAAGACGGCGAACGGGATCGCGACGCTGAGGACGACCGCCACCGGCCCGATCTCCGCCTCGCCCTCCAGCGCGTACGCGGCGACGTGGAGCCCTCCGCCCATCCCCGCGAGCCCGGCGAAGACGAACAGGTGCCCGTAGCCGAAGGTGAACGCGCGTTCGCGGTGGCGCACGAGCGGCTCGGCCCAGGGGACCGAGAAGTACACCCACCAGGAGCCGAACGTCAGGCCGACGCCGGCGAGGGCCAGCAGCGCGGCGTCGACCGTCCAGCCCGCCTCCCCGTGCACGACGGCGTTGATCGACGCGACGGTGCCGATGATCACCTCCCCGAGCGTGATGATCACCAGCAGCCCGTAGCGCTCGGCGATGTGATGCGCGTGCCACGGCGTCTGCGACTTGTGCTCGGCCACGAACGGGCCGGCCATCTCGTACGCGACCAGCACGGCGAAGACGACCAGCGTCGCCGCGACCTGCGGCGAGACGATCGCCAGGAGCACCCAGCCGACCTGGGCGCTGCCGACCGAGACCATGTAGGAGCGCGCCGCGGGCGCGCGCTCGGGATCGTGGCGCGAGACCTGCCACCACAGGAACACGAGCGGGACGCGCATGACGACGTAGCCGGCGACCACGACACCGAGGGCGAGGTCCTCGCCGTGGTCGAGCGACTCGAACATCTGCGGCAGTCCGAGCGACAGGACGATCACGCCCACCATCTGCACCATCGTCGCCAGGCGGAAGACCCAGTCGTCCGTGTCGTAGGCCGACGCGAACCACGAGTAGTTCACCCACGCCCAGCTGACCGCGAACGCCGCGAGCACGAACCCGCCGATGCCGGCGGCCGCGTGGTCCTCGGCGACGAAGTGCGCGAGCTCGTCCGCCGCGGTCCCGAAGGCGACGACGATCGTCAGGTCGTAGAGGAGCTCGAGCGGCGTCGCCGCGCGGTGGCGCTCCTGCGGATCGCGTCCGCTGAAGCGGCGCCGGCCATGGCGGCGGACGTCGGCGAGGGTCGGCATGCAGGCGATTGTGACCGGCTCGCCGGAGAACAGGTGAGACGCGGCCCCGAGCCACTCCGGGGTGCTCTCCACCGGTCTTCGCGCTCCGCAAGCGGTGCGCGTCGTCCCGGCTTCAGAGCGGCGGGCCTCACATCCCCTGGCCTCGCTCTCTGCGGCTCGGTACCGCGTCTTGCGATCAACCTACGTCCGACACCGAGGGCCGGTCAACCCCGGCCTCGTGGCACTTGCCGCAAACAGCGCCTTTTTCGTCTAGGTCACCGCGTAGTCGATCTCGAGGAAGTCCGAGACCTCGGGAATCCAGCGGCTCTCGACGAACGCGACGTGCGTCGGATGCTCGTTGTAGCCCGTGTAGGCGGCCCGATCGGCGAACTCCATCGAGATGCCGAACGCGAACCCGTTCTTCGGCGACACCTCGCGCAGGATCTCGAAGGCCTCGACGCCTCCGATGCCGGCCAGATCGGCCGCGGCGGCGAGGAACGCCGCCTCCCCATCGGAGCCTGGGGGATGGCTGAGCGAGAAGGCGACGGTGTGCCTGATGCGTGCGCCGGTCAGCGTGGACATCGTGCGAGTCTAGGTGCAGCCATGCCCGACTCGACACCCCTCTCCCGCGAAGGCCGCGCGCTGCTTGCACTGCTCCTGCTCGGCCAGTTCCTCGTCGTGCTGGACATCTCGGTCGTCAACGTCGCCCTGCCCTCCATCCAGAGCGCGCTGGACCTCAGCTCGACCGGCCTGCAGTGGGTCGTCAACGGCTACACGATCGCCTACGCCGGGTTCCTGCTGCTCGGCGGCCGGCTCGCCGACGTCATCGGCCAGCGGCGGGCCTTCATGGCGGGCGTCGCGCTGTTCGCCGCCGGCAGCCTCGTCGGCGGGCTCGCCGGCTCGTCCGGTCAGCTGCTGGCCGGCCGCGTCGTGCAGGGCCTCGGCGCCGCCGTCCTCTCCCCCGCCACGCTGACGATCCTCCTCTCCGAGTTCGTCGAGGGACCGCAGCGCGCGCGGGCGATGGGCTGGTGGATGGCGATCGGCGCCGCCGGCGGGGCCACCGGCGGGCTGGTCGGCGGAGCGCTGACGGAGCTGCTGTCCTGGCGCTGGGTGCTGCTGGTGAACGTGCCGGTCGGGCTCGCCGTCCTCGCGATGGCCGCGCGGCTGCTCACCGATCGCGTCGTCGAGCACCGGCCGCGTCTGGACGTGCCGGGCGCGGTCACCGCCACTGCCGGCCTGGGCGCGCTCGTCTTCGGGATCACGCAGACCGAGGCGCACGGCTGGGCCTCGGCACAGACGCTCGTGCCCATCGCCATCGCCGTCGTGCTGCTGGCAACCTTCGTCGCCCTGCAGCGCCGCGCGGTCGAGCCGCTGTT
>CAWDBV010000006.1:0-109494 GCA_963800705.1 uncultured Solirubrobacterales bacterium | reverse complement strand
GCCTCGGTCTCGTCGGAGTCCTCGGGCGCAGGGGGGACGAGCAGCTCGCGGACCGACGTCGATGAACGGCGACCGGATTCCCGCCGCCCCCTCTTCGTCGGAGCTCTGCCAGCAGAGATGAAGCCGCTTCCGCGGCAGCCCCGAGGCAGACGTGGAAGAGGTAGCGCTCCTCGGCTCATCGGGGTCGCGCCGTTCCGGGAGGCCGAGGGATGGCCCTCTGCTCGGCCGAAAGCAGGGCCTCCTCCGCGCGCCGGGCCGCGGAAACTCACCGAGCTGCAAGGGGGCCGACGAAGACGTGGTCGAAGCGCCCGGCGCTGCAGCCGCTGCGGGCTCGAGATCAGCACCCGGTCGCCCCCGCTCCCTGCCAGAGGGGAGCTCGAGCTCTTCGAGCGCCCTGATCGCCTCCGCCGGGCCGTCCTCGATCCAGGGGACATCCGCCAGCTCACCCAGCGCATTCGCCGCCAGCTTTCCCGCCCGCAGCTCGAGCCGGCGGCGCCGGTCGGGAGGGGGCCTGCGCTCGTCGGGATACTGCGATCCGCCGTGCGAGGTCCTGACGCTCCCGCGGAGCAGCTCGGGGGCGCCCTTTGCCTCGCGCAGCATCCCAACCTCGAACAGCTCGCGGCCCTTCCAGGCCTCCAGCGCGGCTGTCTGACGGTGCGAATGCGGCCGCGGCGCACCGCTCGCTCGAACCAGTCGACGTCGCCGGGCCGGGCCCGGCCCGGCAGCGCAGATAGGCGAGCACGTCCGCGACGCTCCGCGTGTCCAGAAAAGGCGCGCAGCAGCGCCGAGCAGCGCCCGCCCGGTCGCGGTCGATTCGACACCGGGATCTCGGCATCGGTGGCGACGGGGATCCCGCGCTCCCCCAGCGCGGCCTCGAAGATCGGCCCGTCGCGGTCGACGTTTCGCAGCGCGATCGCTATATCCGGCGGGTCGGCGCCGCCCTCGAGCAGGGCGGGCGATCTCGGCGGCGACCTGTTCAGCCCCTCCGCGGGCGCCCGCGGCCTCGAGCACCACCAGGTCGGATTCGTCGCCGGGCTCGACTCGCTCCGCCTCGGGTTCGAGGAATCCGCGCTCGAGCGCGAACAGCAGCGCGCTTTCGGTGTACGACGGGTTTGGCTCGGTTTTGAGCTCGACCGTCGCGCCTCGGTCGCGCAGCTGGTCGCGAAGCCGCTGCCGCGCCGCGAGCGCGGTTCGGCCCTCCTCCCAGGTCACCGTGGCGATGACCTCGGCGGCTGCGGCGAGGGCGTCGAGCAGCTCGAGCTGCTCGACCGTCAAGTCGTCGAACCCGTAGAGGAATATGGGCCGCCCGCCCCAGGCTTCCGGGTCGGCGCGCAGCGCCGCCGTGGCCGCGCGGGCGAGGTCGTGGTGATCGGCGCGCTCCAGCTCTCTCAGGCGCTCGGCGTAACCGGCCGCCACGGCGGCGACCTCGGCCAGGTAGCCATCCCCGGCAGCGCCGGCGTTGCCGGCGAGCTGCTCCGGCTCGAGATGGGCCGCCCCACATTCATCGAGCAGCTCGGCCAGCGCCGGAGCGAAGCCGCGCCGTTCGGCCGAGCGCGCCAGGAGTCCGGGTCCGGTCGCCGCGATGGCGGCGTGCACGGCCGCCAGCCGCTGGGCGTCGGTTACCGCCGGGGCAGCGCTGCGCCCGTCGCCGCCGAGACGGCGGCGAACAGCGCTTCGAAGTCGCAGACCGTGATCCCGAGTGTCGACCCCGATTCTCCGAGCTCATGCTCGAAGCGGTCGATGTCGTCGATCGTGGGGCAGACAAGCAGCGGCTCGCTCCCAGCGACCTCCTCCAGCCGCCTGCGCACCTCTCCCGCACGCCCAGAGTTTGGTGGTCCTAGCGATCAGCTTCAACGCCAACCTGCGTTCTCCTTCTTCCTTTCTCCTAGTCGGTTTTTGCCGTCGGGGGGCGACTCTACCCTTGCCGCGACTCGTAATTCCTGCTTTCGAGAAGTCGAGAAGGAGGCCACGTGACTGACATGTCGCTCTGTTTCGTAGACCCAGCTGATGCAATCCGCGCGATCGCCGACTCGGTCGGCCGCGAAGCCCGCCGCCAGCTACTCGGAGAGGTCGTACGCGCCTGGGTGGACGAGATCCCGGAGGAAGAGCTCGACACGCATTACGCGAAGGCGTCTCCGCGCTCGACGAGCACGACATCTCGATGCTCGCCGCATGGCACGGCTCGATGGAGGTCGGGACAGCCGGTGCCGAACCGCGACTTCCTCATGGGCTCCTTCGACTCGCTCGGCGAACAGCGCCGCGAGGCGCTGAAACTGGCCGCCGGTTTCCGCGGCGAGGAGGCCTTCGAGGCCGGCCTCACCGAGGAGCGGGCGATCGACGTGGTCCTGGAGTGGCTCTCCGCCCCGCGCCTGATGGAACTCGCGCGCGAGGCGACCGAGCTCTACATCTGGGACCGCATCGGCTCCGAGAACTAGCCACGCGCCGGGGAGCTGTCCAGCGCGGCGCGGATCTCGCCGATCGCCTGGTCGGGCTCGCGGTAGTGGACCGCGGTCATGCCGAGCTCGGCCGCGGCGTCGCAGTTGCGCTCGATGTCGTCGACGAACAGGCATCTGCTCGGCGGCGACGCCGTCGCCGAGCCGCTCGAGCGTGATCTCGTAGATCTCGGGGTCGGGCTTGCGGCAGCCGACGAAGGCGGAGTCGACGACGAACTCGAAGATCTCGTCGACGGGAGCATCGATCGCCAGACCGGCTCCCACTCGCGGACGTTGTTGGTCAGCAGCGCCATCCGCAGCCGCGGCCCTTGAGCTCGCGCATCAGTGTCGATCATGGGCTCGTTCGGGTGCAGCGCCTCGAAGTAGATCTCGCTGAACTGGTGCAGCGTCGGGCCGGTGGCCGAGCCGCGGCTCGAGCTCGTCGCGGAGCTTGTCGTGGAAGTCGACCTCGGTGATCTCGCCCGTCTCGAGCTCGAACAGCGGATGCTCGCCGTCGCGGTCGGCGATCGCCTGCATCGCGTCGCCGAGGTCCTCGAACGAGATCCCGGTCTCGTCCTGGACGGCCGCGAACGACTGCACCAGCGGCGTCGTCAGCACGCCGCCGAAGTCGGAGATCACCGTCTTGATCTCAGCGCTGACCCGCGGG
Organism: uncultured Solirubrobacterales bacterium; assembly: GCA_963800705.1. Lineage (GTDB taxonomy): Bacteria > Actinomycetota > Thermoleophilia > Solirubrobacterales > 70-9 > CAWDBV01. The sequence continues at coordinate 106,395 of CAWDBV010000006.1, read as the reverse complement.
CCGCCAGATCAGGTAGCTGCCGGATCCCGCGACGCCCTCGATCGTCCAGGCGAAGAAGGCCGCTCGAGCTGCCAGCCGTCGAGCGCGATCGTCGTCGCCGCGAGCGCGCGTGCCGCTGCCGCGCAGCGGCACTGCGTCGTCGTCGCCGACCCAGAGCTCGAGTCCCGGCCCGCGTCTGGTCGCCGTCCGTCGTCGTACTGGGTCGAGAGCAGCGGCTCGTTGACGCTGCCGCGGCTCGACCCCGTCGGCCTCGAGCAGCCAAGCCTCGGTGCGCTCCTCGCCGTGGCCGCGGCGCCGCGCGGCCGCGCCGAGCGCAGCGCCAGCGCGAGCCGTCCTCGCCGATCGCGACCAGGCGGCGCAGGACGCCGTCGGCCTCGCCGCCGTCGGGGCCCGGCAGCTCGCCGATCGCGCCGAGGCATTCGAACGAGCGGCTCTTGCCCCCGCGGTCGAGCTCAACCGTCACCCGCCCGGTTCCGAGCGGTCCGGCGGACCCGGGCTTGAGCGCGGCGCTGAACGAGGCCTTGCCCGAGGACGTCTCGGCGCGGGCGGCGCCGTTCTCGGACGAGAGCGATGCGCCCGCGGAGCACTCGGCGATCGACGGCCTCCTCGCCCTCGAAGAGCAGCACGATCGCCTCGCCGTCGGCAAGGCCCGGCGCGCCGGTCTCGACCAGCCCGCGGACGCCGCCCGCCGGGTCGGCGAACTCGAGCGATTGCTGTGCGCTCACCGTTCGAGCTCGCCCGGGTCCGGCGGGACTTCGTGCGCTGAGCCCTCGATGTCGCCGGGCTGGCGGGTGGGAGGCGCGCCCGGCCCGGGGCGCTCGCCGCGGGCCCGCGTGTAGCCCCAGTGGGCGACCCGGGGCCCGAAGCTGACCCGCGCCACGACCATCCGGCGAACAAACTGCCAGACCACGGCGCGCGTCGGTGGCAGCAGCAGCGCGAGCCCGACGATGTCGGTCAGGAATCCCGGGGTGAGCAGCAGCGCGCCGCCGAGGATCACCATCGCGCCGTCGAAGACCTCGCGGTGGGGCATGCGGCTCTGCTCGAGCGCCTCGTTAAACCGCCGCCAGGCCGTCCGTCCCTGCGAGCGGAGCAGAGCCGTGCCGATGATGCTGTCGGCGATCAGGATCGCCAGCGTCGGCAGCATCCCGATCGCCTCCCCGACCTGGATGATCACGTAGAGCTCCGCGATCGGCACGAGGATGAACAGCACTAGAAGCAGCAGAGGCACGGCCGGAAAGGGTAGAGGGGCGCGGTTCTCTACGATTTAGGCATGGCAACCGAAACCGCTATGCCCACAGAGGAAGAGGTCTACGAGGCGCTCGAAGAGGTGATCGACCCCGAGCTCGGGCTCGACTTCGTCTCGCTCGGCCTCGTCTACGACGTCGAGATCGAGAAAGACGAGGTGTTTGTCACCTTCACGCTCACGACCCCGGCCTGCCCGATCGGCCCTCAGGTCTCCGAGCAGATGCGCGAGTTCGTCGGCGACCTCGACGGTGTCGACAAGGTGCACCCGAAGATGATCTTCGACCCGCCGTGGTCCCCGGAGATGATGTCCGAGGACGCGAAGTTCGCGCTCGGGTTCTAGCCACTGCGCCTGCGGTCTCAAGGAAGCTCCGGCTCGACGCGCAGTGGAGGCGGCGTCAGAGCCGCGGCGCAGATCACGAGCGCGAAAGCGAGCATGCGCACGACAAGGCCGATCGAGTCGTCCGGGAGCGGCTCGGAGAAGACGATCGGGCCCGCGGCGATCGTCGAGACGTTCGCGGCGACGCAGGTCACCGCGATCACGGGGACGACGGGGCCGAGCTGCAGGCTGCGCGCGGAGACGAGCATTCCGAGCAGCGAGGCAAGCGCGATCACCGCGGCCAGCGGGTCGAAGAGCACGGTGAGCAGACCGTCACCGAACTGGTTGGTGAGGGCCTTGATCGCGGTGTCCGACGCCCCCCAGAGAAGGCCGGCCGAAGCGCCGAGCAGAACCCCTTCCCGCTCGCCGCCGCGTCCCGCCACGGCGACCACGACTCCGAGCCCGGCGACCAGGGAGACGAACACAGCGAGTGTCCCTGTCGCGTACTCGGAGTGATCGGAGTCTGCGCCGCCGTCGAGGGTCACGGCGAGAAATGCGAGACCGAGCGCGGCGAGGCCGACTCCGATCCATTCCCGCCTGCTGACCGAGTGGCCGAAGAAGCGGTCGGCGACCACGGTCAGCATCACCAGCCCGCCCGCGATCGTCGCCTGAACGAGGGAGATCGGCGCCAGCGCGAGAGCGCCCACGTGCAGCCCCCAGCCGGCTACCGCGATGACGACTCCGAGTGCGTACCAGCGCGACCGAAACAGGACGAGCGCGCTCCATACGGGCCGCCGCCACTCGACATCGGGAGACTCGACCGCTCCTCGATGCTTGTAGAGGAAGCCAACGATCGAGGCGAGGGCGGTTGCCACCGCGAGTAGCAGGCCGAGCTGTACCGAGGCGGACATTCAGGCCAGGATAGGCTGCGTCTCCAACCCCCAAGGACAGGAGACCAGCAATGGCCGTAGGACTGATCGTCGATTTCGACGGCGGCACGATCGAGCAGTACGACCAGATGAACGAGAAGATGGAGATCGGCGACAAGGCACCGCCAGGCTGCCACTTCCACTGGTCGACGAAGACCGACAACGGCTTCCGGGTCGTCGACGTATGGGACGACCGCGCCACCTTCGACGCGTTCTTCCAGGAGAAGGTCGGCCCGCACGCCGGCGAGGTCGGGATCCCCGAGCCCCAGATCGAGGAGTTCGAGGTCTACAAGGAGCTGACGCCCTAGCCGCCGCGGGCGGCCTTGACGAGGTCGGCTGGCGGGGGGATCTCGCCGGCCGGCTCGAAGGCCGCCTTGGCGACCGAGATGCTGATCGGGCCGATGCTCGGGTCGCCGGTCGGGGTGATCGTGAAGACGCCGGTGATCCCCTTGTCGACCTCGACCTGGGTCAGGCCCTTGACGATGTCGGCGCGGGTCGGGCTCGGCGCGATCGCTGAGAGCAGCACCTGCGCGGCCTCCCCCGCGTAGGGCGCGAACAGCTCGACCGGCTCGCCGCCGAGCCCGCTCGCGAGCTGGTCGACGAACGCCTTGCCGTCGCCCTTGAGCTGGTCCGGCAGCCGGCCCGGGAGGCTCGTGAACATCCCCGCCGAGTCGGCGGCCGCGTCGTCGATCGTCGCCTGCTGGGCGAAGCCGTCCATCGCGAACAGCTGCGCGGCCGCCTGGTCGCCTTCGTTGGGCCCGAGCACCGCGACCTTGTCGGCGATCAGCTTGGCGCCGTTCTGTTCGAGCAGTCCGGCGAGCACGACCGCGTCGGCGCCGGAGGCCTTGATCCTGTTCATCAGCGGCTTGTAATCGACGGCCTCGGGATCCCATTGCTCGCTGCCGGCGATCTCGAGCCCGAGCCCTTTGGCGGCGCCGAGGAAGTTGTTCGCCTGCCCGGTGCTGGGACCACGCGGGCGTAATTGCGGGTCCCTGACGGGTAGAGCGAGTCGGGCTGGCCCTCCTCGCAGCCCTTCGAGCTCTCGGTCAGGCAGACGAGGGTGTTGCCGGGCGAGACCATCGCCAGCCCCCCGTCGGGAGCCTCGTTCAGGATCGGGATCATCTCGGCTGCGCAGCCCGAGTTGTAGGTGCCGATCACGCCGAGCACGTCGGTGTTCTCGGCGTAGGCCTCCGCGTTTGAGCGGCAGGTCTCCTCGTCCCACTCGCCCGTCTCGGCGATCGAGTCGTCGCAGGGCTGGAAGGCGACATTCGTTTGGCCCGTCTTCCACGCTTGGTCGTCGAGCGCCTGGCGGATCGCGTCGTTCATCTGCGCGGTGCGTTCGGCTGAATCGCCCTGCTCGGGCAGATCGGAGACGATCAGCGCCGATGGCTCGCCGGCGCCGCCGTACTCGACGTCGCCGCAGGTCCCGGTGTCGACCGCGGTGATCTCGGCGAACTCCGAGCCGCCGCCGCCCTCGTCATCGCCGTCTCCGCAGGCGCTGATACCGAGCGCGAGCGCGGCGACGGCGAGCGAAATCACGGTCGGGCGGATCAGCACGCTTCGTAGGCTATGAGGCGAGCGCTCGTCGCGCTTCAGCCCTCACGTTTGCACCACGGCTCCGTAAACAAGTTAGATTACGGGCAACTCGAGCAGGAGGGGTACGTTGACGAAACCGAGAGCAAAGATCGCCGTCGCGATCGCTGTTGCCGCGACTCTGGCCGCCACCGTGGCGCCTGTCGGGGACGCTCGCATTCGCTTCCAGGGCGACAAGGAAGACGGCAAGCAGAACGGAAGCAAGCGCGGAGGCGTTGAGGAGTTCAAGACGAGCATCGGACTCCTGCGGGGTGTAGAGAACTACGGTCGCGAGTTCCATGCCACGCTCCGGTCAGACGCAATCGAATGCTTAGAGAACCGGCGGGTCGAGTTGAAACGCCGCAGGTTCCTCTTCGCGGACCCGACGATCGCGCAGGAGCGGGGCGGTCCGAACGTCGCCTTTCCGCGCAATCTCATCGACCCGGGCGGCGACGAGACCTACTACTTCCAGGCCGATCCCGTCGTGGTGGAGGATGACGACGGGGACCGGATCAAGTGCGAGAAGGGCGAGTCGGAGCGCTTCAAGGCGGTCACACGTCCCGACCCCTCAAAAGGCTGATGTCCGAGATCCGCGGCGAGTTCACGGCCTAGCAGGCCTCGAACGCGGTCAGCCGGGCATCGGTGGCGCTGAAACTCGCGCGCAGTACCCCGCTTGACGGGTCGTAGTTCCAGCTCGAAAGATCGAGCGGCGCGCCGTCGAGCTCGACGCGGCAGGGCGCGAACGGCGCCCGCAGCGTCGTCATCGAGGCCTGGAGCTCGTAGCGGCGTTCGCGGCTGCCGTCGATGCGAAGCGTCCACGACGACCCGACTGAAGCACGGGCCGCGGACCGCGCCGAGCCCCGCCGCTTCGCGGCTTTCCTGCGGCAGCGCTTGCGGTTCTTGCGGGTCCTGCGCTTCCTGCATCGTGCCTTCTTCCTCTTCTTTGCCCTGAACTCCGAGCGCTGCTCGGCCGAAGCCCGGTCGCCGGCCGGGCCGCCGCCATCCGCGGGCAGCCCTTCGAACGACGAGATCGACTCGCCGCCCGCGAGCCGCGCCGTCGAGTTGCCGCGCGGGAAGGCGAGCAGAGACATCCGGTCGCGGCGCTCGCCGGCGTGCACGAGCCCGTCGCCTGAGCCCTCGGGAGCGAGCGTGTCGACGTCGTTCGGCAGCAGCGGCAGGATCGTCCCGGCCCGCGGCGAGCAGCGGCAGCTCGTCGAGCGGCGCCGGCAGCGTCACGTCGCGGCCGCCGGCGAGCACTTCGGGTCTGCGCGCGAGCTGAAAGCTCGCCGCCCGCGACGTCGAAGTCGACAGCGCGCCAGAGGTCGATCCACTCGTCCTGCGGCAGGTAGAGCGAGCGCTCGGTCGCTCCTTCCTCGATCACCGGCGCGGCGAGCAGGTCTGGCCCGAACATGAACTCGTGCTGCTGGACGACCGCGGACGGATCGTTCGGGTAGGCGAGCGCCAGGTGCCTGGAGAGCGGCATGCCCGAGGACTGGTAGGCCTCCGACGCGGCCTCGAGGTAGGGCAGCAGCTGGGTGCGGAGCTTCGCGTAGCGGCGCCAGACCGGCAGCACCGCCGGGCTCCAGACCTGCGAGCGCGAGGCGCGGTTGTTCTGGAGGCTGAATCCGTTCGCCTGCGTTCGCATCACTCCGCTCACCGCGCCGAACTCGAGCCAGCGGATGTTGAGCTCGTCATTCGTGCGCGGGTTGACGATCGCGTGGAAGCCGCCGATGTCCGAGCCCCAGTAGGCGACTCCGGAGAGCCCGGTCGAGAGCGCCTGGTGGACGGCGGCGCAGAGTCCGTCCGAGCAGCTCCAGTCCTCGGTCGGATCGCCGCCCCAGACGATCCGCGCGCAGGGCTGCACGCCGTGCCAACCCGAGCGCACGAAGACCGCCGCCTCGCGGCCCATGCGCTTGCTGGTGTGCCGGTAGGAGCTGCAGTGGTAGAGGACCGGATAGCGGTTGTGCATCTCCGATCCGCGGCGGCCGTCGGCGAACAGCGAGTCGGTCGGCGTGTACTCGCCGAAGTCCTCCATCCAGCCGTCGTAGCCGGCGTCGATCGCCTCGTCGAGCAGCCCGCCGTAGAACGCGTCGCCCCCGGGGGCGGTGAAGTCGACCTCGGAGACGAGCCCGTCGGCGGTGAACGGATTCGTGACCAGGTAGGGGAGGCCGAGGCCGTTCTTGACCAGGTGCCCGTTAGCAGCGGCCTGGTTGTAGACCGAGGCATACGAGGCGCAGATGTGGGGGTTGAAGTAGGTGGTGATCTTGTAGCCGCGCTCGTGGTAGCCGTCGACCCGGGCGCGCTCCGCTGCCGCGTTGCCGACGTGCGCCCCGCAGGGCAGGTAGTGGGTGTAGGTCTGGGCGACGCTCACCGGCACGTCCTCGGCGCGAAAGCGCTCGGCGAGCTCGTAGGGGCGGCTCTCGAGCGTCGGCTGGAACCAGGGGCCGAATACCCACGGCGCCGGGTCGGGCTGGCGGCCGGCGTAGCTCGAGTAGCGGCGCAGGACGCCGGCCGGGTCGGGGCCGCCGAAGACCGTGAAGCGGAAGAAGTTCGCGTCGGCCTCGGCCTGCCAGGCGTCGGCCCTGTCGCTCGCGAGCCGGAATGCCGAGCGCTGGCTCTGGTCGATCAGGACTCCGAAGCCGCGGGTCGTGATCGTCCACGGGACCGGGAAGTTCGAGGCGGTCGGGCCGGTCGGGAAGGTGAAGTCGGGGAGCAGCGGCCGCAGGAAGTCTTCGCCGACGCCGGATGAGAACGGCCCTTCCTCGGCCCAGTTGAAGACGTAATTCCCGGTCTGATCGACGGCGTTGGAACGCTCGCCGAAGCCGAGGAAGCGCTCGCCGGCCTCGGCCTCGAAGCCCGTCCCGGCGACGCTCGCCCAACCCGCCAGCAGCCCGGATCCGGGGGTCATCCGCGAGTCGACCGTGATCCCGCCCTCGCCGCTCTGCTCGAGGCGGACGGTGAGCCGGTGACCGAGCGGGTCGTTGGTGGCGACGTCGAGGACGAGCGCGCCCCCCTCGCGGGTGCTCGACATCACCCGGGTGCCGTGGAACCAGAGCGTCTCCACGTTCGCGCCGACGTAGTAGCCGAGGAAGGCGTTGTTGACGATCGGGATCCGGAGGTCGAACGAGTAGCCGGGCGCCCCGTATTTGCCCGCCGCCTCGAACGGGTTCGCGGGTGCTCCGCCGAGGGTTCGCAGGATGCGCCCGCTGGCGGTGTCGCGGAACGAGATCCGGAATGGCTCGGCGTCGACGATCGCCTCCAGCGAGCCGGTCGAGACGATCTGGTCGCCCGCCTGCGCCTCGGCGCGCGTCGGCAGCGCAACGGCCAGCAGCGCGAGGAGCGCGGCGATTCCACCCAGTCCCATGCGGCCGGTCACCGTCGCGAGCCTACAGCCCGCGACCGCACCTGCGCGCAGGTTTCTCTATCCGCCGCGGGCGGCCGTGGCGAGGTCCTCCGGCGCCGCGATCACGCGTAGCAGACGTACTGATTCGCTCCCAGGTACATGGCAGTGCTCACCTGGGGGGAATACACGTTTCTCAGGAAGGCGCCGATGAACCACTCATCGGCGGTGTACTGCCGACCGGGATAGCCCATGAACGCGCATCGATCCGGGTCGATCTTGATCAGGTACGCGGTGCACCCCATCTCGATCTCTGACTTGAAGGCGCACCCTCGGTATCCGTAGGTCCAGGGGTAGCCGTCGCCGGCGGTCGCCCTGGCGTTGGCCGCCTCTTGCTGGAGTCGCGCCTCGATCGCGGCAATGGCGTCCCCGTAGCTCAGCTTGTACGTGGTCGGGCCTGTGGGTGCCACTGGGGCGGCAGGGGCCGTCGAGGACGCACGGCGCTTCTTGCGCTTTTTCTTCTTCTTGTGCTTCGCGGCCTCGGCCTCGGCGCCCGAAGGCCGCTCCTCGGCGGCGGCGAAAGCGGGTGTCAGCGCGACGCAGCACGCAAGGACAGCCGACGACACAAATCTCCCCATCCACAGCAAGCTACCAGTTTTTGCGTAAAGCGCTGGTGGGCTATTTCTTCTTTTTCTTGCGGACGCACTTGCCCTTCTTGAGCTTGCGTCCCTTCTTGCACTTCTTCTTCGCGGGTGAGGTGGGCGTGCTCGCCGCGGGCAGCAGCAACGCCGGCGTCGAGTCGCCGCCCGGCGGCGCCGGCGGTCCCTCGACCTGAGCCCGCCAGAGCTCGGTCCCGACCACGCCGTCGGTGGCCCTGAAGAAGACGCCGCCCGCGAAGGCCGTGAACCCGGCCGGCGTCGAGTCGCCGCCGTTGTTGAGACCGCTGCCGGGGACCCCGTCCTCAACCATCGAGGTCCCGGCGGCGTTGCTCTTCCAGAGCTCGCGGCCGTTGGTTCCGTCGTCGGCATTGAAGAACAGCGTTCCGCCGATGTTCGTCAGCTCGAAGGGATTGGAGCTGTTGCTGCCCATTGCCCCTGTCGGATTCAGTCCGCCGTCCGGTGCCCCGTCCTCGACGATCGTCGTGCCGGCGGGCGTCCCATCGGTCTTCCAGAGCTCCTCGCCGCCGCTGTCTCCGATCGCCGAGAAGAAGATCGTGCCGCTGACGTTGGTCATCCCGCCGGCGAACGAGGAGGTGCCGGCGCCGTTCCTGATCCCGCCGCCGGGGACCGGGTCCTCGACCATCTCCGTGTTGCCCGGGCCGTTGTTGCCGTTGCTCCTCCAGAGCTCGAAGCCATCGTCGCCGTTGCTGGCCCCGAAGTACGCGACCCCGTTGACGTCGGTGATTCCCGCGGGATCGGACGGCTGGTCGCCGCCGACGCCGTTGGAGTTGATGCCGCCGTCCGGCACAAGGTCGTCGTCGACCATCACCGTGTTGCCGGGTCCGTTGCTGCCGTTCGTCTTCCAAAGCTCGGCGCCGGCGATGAAATCGTTGGCCTGGAAGAAGAGCGTGCCGTTGACATTCGCGAGTCCCTGAGGGGTCGAGCTGCCGCCTCCGTCGTTGATGCCGTTGTTCGGCACCGCGTCGTCGTCGAGCATCACCGTATTGCCGGGACCGTTGAGGCCGTTGGTCTTCCAGGAGCTCGTTGCCGCCCGCAACCGTGTCGGCCGAAAAGTAGAGGGTGCCGTTGACGTTCGTGAGCCAGCCCGGCGAGGCGCTGAGCCCGCCGGCGTTGATGCCGCCGTTCGGGGCCACGTCGTCGTCGATCATCACCGTCCCGGCTTCGGTGCCGTCGGTCTTCCAGAGCTCCTCGCCTGCGCTGCCATCGCTGGCGACGAAATAGAGCGTGTTGCCGGCGGCCGTGAGGTTGAAAGGGTCGGAGTCGCTGGCGCCGGGATTGATGCCGCCGTTCCCCGCTGCGGCGCTCTCGACGATTTCGGTGCCTGCGGCTGTCCCGTCGCTCTTCCAGAGCTCGGTGCCATTTGTGCCGTCTTCGGCGGCGAAGAACACGGTGCCGTTTACGGTCGTGATTTCCTGCGGGATGGCGTCTTCGCTGACGCTGTCGTTGATGCCTCCGTTCGGGATCACGTCGTCGTCGATCATCGTCGTCCCGGCGGCGGTGCCGTCCGTCTTCCAGAGCTCGATGCCGTTGGCGGTGCCGTCATCGGCCTGGAAGTAGAGGGAGCCGTTCGCCTGCGCGAAATCGGGGCCGCCAAAGGGGATCGAGATCCCGTCGCCGCTCGTGTTCATGTCCTTGAACAGCGCCGCGGTGACGTCCCCGGGCGCGGCGGCGGCGGTACCGGCGAGCACCGATGCCCCCAATATCGCGAGCGCGAGCAGCGCTGCGAGCGTGCGATTGTGGCCCCGACGCATGCCTTGTTGAAGTCCCACAGGCACGCCCGCAAAGTAACAAATGATTGGCGAAATGCAAGCCGGCGTACCGCGCGGAAGCTCTCCCTAGAGTGTTCTATTGCCGATGGATGCAGGAGTGATGCGAAGCGCGAAGTACGGGGCGCAACGAGCAATCACGGCCGCGGCGCTCGCGGTCCCGCTTGTGCTGGGCGCAACCGGCACCGCCGCCGCCGAACCGGCCGAGACAACCGGACGGCTCCTGGTCACGCTCGAGAGCCGCGACCAGGCCGCGAAGCGGATCGGCCGCGTCGCCGACGCCGCCGGCGTCGAGGTCGCTACCGGTGTCCCCGAGGGCGCGCTGTTCACGGTCGAGCCCGAGCCGGGTGAGACCGGCGCCGAGCTTCGCCGCACGCTGCTCGCCGATCCGCGGGTCGAGAGCGTCCGCTCGGAGAACGCCTACGAGCTCCGCTACCAGCCCAACGATCCCGCCTACGGGATCAGCGACCCGAACGCGCCGGGCGACGACACCTACCTCTGGCATCTGCGCCGGCAGAACTTCGAGCCCGCCTGGAACCTGACCCGGGGCGGCGGGGCCGAGGTCGCGATCATCGACACCGGGGTCTCCGCGACCCACCCCGACCTCCAGCAGGTGATCGGCGCCGCCGACCACGATCCGACCGCCCCCACCGGCGCGACCAGCGACGAGAACGGGCACGGCACCCACGTCTCCGGGCTCGCCTGCGGCGACTCCGACAACGGCTACGGGATCGCCTCGGCCGGGTTCGACTGCCGGATCGTGGCCGAGAAGCTCGACGTGAACGGCAACAACCTCGGCGAAGCCTCGATCGTCGCCGCGATCTACGACGCCGCCGGCCGCGGCGTCGACGTGATCAACATGAGCCTCGGCGGGGCCGGCGCCTCGCCGGCGCTGAGCGCGGCGATCGACTACGCGTTCGCGCGCGAGGTCGTCATCGTCACCGCGGCCGCGAACGCGAACTCGACCAACCAGGAGTACCCCGCCCGCTACGTGCAGCCGACCGGCACCGCGCCCGACATCAATGTCGGCAAGGGCCTGGTGGTGACGATGGCGCGCTACGACGGCTCGAATGCCGGCGCCGGCCACGGCACCGGGGTCTCGCTCGCCGCCTACGGCGATTCGAGCAACACGACCCCGGGGATCTTCTCGAGCTACCCCGCCAACATGACGACCCGCGAGCCGGGGGTCTGCCTGACGCCGCCGTGCGCACCACGGACCTCGTTCGGCGGCGACACCAAGTTCGGCTACCTGTTCGGGACCAGCATGGCCACCCCTCAGGTCGCCGGTCTGGCGGCGCTGATCCGCTCGCTGCACCCTGGCCTCGCGGCATCGGCGGTGATCCGCGCGATCAAGCTCTCGGCGAGTGGCAAGGGGACCTGGATCGATCCGCTCGGCTGGGGGATCATCGACGCCGCCGCGGCGCTCGAGATGGCGAACGCGGCGGCAGCCAGCGCCAAGGACAGCGCGGCGCCGAGCTCCAAGCTGAGCAGCCCCCGCCGCAGCCGCAGGCGCTCGTTCAGGGTCAAGGTCGAGTCAACCGATCCGCCGGCGGACGGCGTGGCTGCCGCCGGGATCGAGAAGGTGAACGTCTGGTCGGCGCGAAACGGCGGCCGCTTCACGCTCGTCTACACCGGCGCCGAGCCCTCGTTCCGCTTCAAGGGCAAGCGCGGCGCCCGCTACCGGTTCCTCTCGCAGGCCTTCGACAAGGCCGGCAACATCGAGCAGCTCCGAAGCGCACCCGACTCCGTGACCCGAGTCCGGCGCAAGAGCCGCTAGGCGCTAGCCCGCCGCGACGGCGCGGCCCGAGGTCTCGGCCTGGTTTGCGGCGATCATCAGCTCGCTCAGGGCCTCGGAGACGCCCTCGGCGATCACGTCGATGTCCGGCCATCGCGTCGTAGTCGCCGAGCAGCCCGAAGTTCGATGCCGCCGTTGTAGCTCATGATCGCGATCGCGAGCGCGTGGTTGACTCGGCAGGAAGGCGACCGGGAACGCGTCCTCCAGCTCGCGCCCGAGCACGTAGAGCGGCAGCTGCGGGCCGGGGACGTTGGTGACGATCAGGTTGAAGAGCCGGGTCGAGAAGTTGATCCGCGAGGCCTGCGCGAGCAGGGTGGGCGGCGCGAAGTCGTTGAAGCGCGAGATCACCTCGGCGCCGAGCGCCTGCTTCGACTCCTTGAGCTCGCCCATCTCCTTCTTGACGACATCGAGCCGCTTCACCGGGTCATCGATGTAGACCGGCAGCGGGCCGCGCATCGCGGCGATCCGGTTGCCGAGATCGCCGTGCTCGTCCTCTGCCCGGATCGAGACCGGGACCAGGGCGCGCAGCTCGAGCCCCTCGGTCCGCAGGCCGCGCGCGCGCAGCCAATGCGCCGAGCGCCCCTGAGACCACGGTGAGCACGACGTCGTTGACCGTCCCGCCGAGCGCGGTCTTGACGGTGCTGAAGTCCTCGAGCTCGGCAGCGGACCCAGCGGAAGCGCCGGTGCGATCCGATCTGGACGTTGAGCGGCACCTTCGGGCGCCGGATCGGCCATTCCCCACGCGACCTCGCCGATGCCCTCGGCGGCCTCGGTCGACCTGCGCGCGCTCGCCGAGCGCGGCCGCAGCGCCATCGAGGTCAGCCTGCGGGCGATCTTGAGCGGCGTCCTGGCGACGTCCTCGGCGGTCCTGCGCCGCCATCCTCGCCGAGCGACGGCGGCGGGCTCGGAACCCACTCGTGCTCGGGCTCGATCGACTCGGGCACGGGCTTCAGGTCGAAGAGCACGGTCGCGATGTCGACGCCCGAGATCCCGTCGATCATCGCGTGGTGGGTCTTGACGATCAGCGCGAAGCGGTTCTTCTCCAGGCCCAGCACGAGCCACATCTCCCACAGCGGCTTCGAGCGGTCGAGCTGCTGGGAGAAGATCCGGCCGGCGATGTTCCGCAGCTGCTCCTCCGAGCCGGGCGCCGGAAGCGCGGAGTGGCGGATGTGGTACTCGAGGTTGAAGTTCGGGTCGTCGACCCAGAACGGCCGCCCGGTCTGCACCGGCGGAAAGGCGAGCTTCTGGCGGTAGCGCGGCACCAGGTGCAGGCGGCTGCGGACGTGCTCGATGAAGTCGTCGTACGGCGGGCGGCGGGCCCTCGAAGATCATCAGCGCCGCCGATGTGCATGTGGCTCGCCGAGCTCTCGTTGGTCAGGAACGAGGCGTCGACCGCGGTCAGCCGGTCCATGTGCTCGGGGGCCATGCAGTGAACCCTATCACCCTGGACGCGGCTGCGTCCCTTAAGCCCCGCTCAGAAGGCCCCGAAGAAGGGTCCTGCTCGCCGCGCCGCGCGGTTATTGCGCGGGCGTCGATCGCGCCGTGCAGACGGTCGAGCACGCGCTCGACCTGCACGGCGCGCCGATCTACGTGCGCAAGGAGATCGTCCACAACAAGCACGTGGTCGAGGAGCTCGACCGAGCGCGGCGCGATCTTCGTCGATCAGGAGACCGAGGTCCCCGAAGGCGAGATGGTCGTCTTCTCCGCCCACGGCGTCGCGCCGAGCGTGCACGAGAACGCCGCCAAGCGCCAGCCTGCGGACGATCGACGCCACCTGCCCGCTGGTCACCAAGGTCCACGTCGAGGCCGTCAAGTTCGCCGAGCAGGGCTACACGATCGTGCTCGTCGGCCACGAGGGCCACGAGGAGGTCGAGGGAACGACCGGCGAGGCCCCCGAGACATCGTCCTCGTGCAGACCGTCGAGGACGTCGACGAGCTCGAGGTCGACAACCCGGAGAAGGTCGCCTACATCACCCAGACCACGCTCTCGGTCGACGAGACGACCGAGATCATCGAGCGCCTGAAGGAGCAAGCTTCCCGGCGATCGTCGGGCCCGCGTACCGACGACATCTGTTACGCGACCACCAACCGCCAGATGTCGGTCAAGGAGCTCGCCCGCCACTGCGACCTCGTGCTCGTGATCGGCTCGACGAACTCCTCGAACTCGAACCGCCTGGTCGAGGTGGCGCGCGAGCACGGCGCCGCCTCGCACCTGATCGACAACCACCTCCAGGTCGATGAGAGTGGCTCGAGGGCGTCGAGACCGTCGGCGATCACCTCGGGCGCCAGCGCCCCCGAGGAGCTCGTCGAGCGGCTCGTCGCCTACTTCGAGGAGCGCGGCGCGGAGGACGTCTCCGAGCTGCGCACGGTCGACGAGGACGTGCGCTTCATGCTTCCGAAGAAGATCCGGACCGAGCTCTCGGCGCAGGCCTAGAGAGCAGCGGCGCCGTTGCCGTTCCCGTTCCCCGAGGGACCGACGACGATCGCGGGCTCGGGAACACTCGCGACGAGAGCGGCCCGCACGTGGCGCTTTCGCACCCACTCGGCGAGGTAGTAGCTGCCGATCACGAAGCCGAGCGCGGCGCCCTGTGCGCCGAGCGTCTCGACGGTCGGGAAGATCCCCAGCCAGGTGCCCATCCAGAGCGGCAGCTCGACGTCGACCGGCGTGATCGGCATCCAGCTCACCGCCTGCATCACCCGAACCGTGTTGCCGACCATGGTCACCAGGACGAGTGCGATCAACACCCCGGTGACGACGAGCAGGCGCTTGTAGGGCAGCCGCTGCTCGAGCTTGAAGGTGGCAACGCCGACCACCATGGTCACGGCGAGGCCGAGCGAGACGCCGGCGAGCGACGACGCCGGTGCCCGAGCTGAGCTGCAGCGCCTGCAGGAAGAGGACGGTCTCGAATCCCTCGCGCAGCACGCTCGAGAACCCGAGCAGGTAGAGCCCGAGCACCGTCGCCGAGGCGCCGACCGCGGCTCCGGCGCCTTCCGCCAGCCTGTTGCCGCGCGCCCGGTGTCCCTTGATCCATTCGGTCCAGTAGACCTTGTGGAAGAACCAGTTCAAGACCAAAAGCAGGACCGCGATCGCGATCAGCCCGACCACCGCCTCGAGCTTCTCGCCGTAGCGAGACAGCGAGTCGAGCAGAGTCTGCGCGAGGACCCAGAGCAGGATGCTGGCCGGAATCGCGATCAGCGCGCCGCGCAGGATCGGCTTGCGCAGGCGCCGCCGGGTCCCGAGCAGGCTGGCCGTGATCGCGGCGAGGATCAGGATCGCCTCGAGGCCCTCGCGGAAGACGATCAAGGCGGAGTTGGTGATCGCCGTCCCCGCGCTGGCTCCCTCGCCGAGCGTCTTGCGGGCACGGTCGAGGTCCTCGTCGAGCGGCGAGGCGCGTCTCGCGGACCTCGCTCACCGGCGCGCGCTCGCCGATCAGCTGCGCGAGGCCGTCGTTGCCCGCAGCGCCGTACCAGAACAGGCCCTCGAGCTCGGTGGCGAGCTGGTTGTCGAACGCCTTCAGCTTCAGCTCGGGACCGAAGTCGAGGAAGGCGTAGGCGGCGAGCCGCGCCTGCTCGGCTTGCTCGTACTCGCCGGCGCCGAGCGCGGCCTGCATCTGGTCGAGGCGAGATCGCGATCAGCTCGAAGTCGGCCTCGTCGCTCGACTGCTTCCATTCCTCGGGCAGGATCCCCTCGAGCGCGTCGGCGGCGGCGCCGTGCGCGGACTCGATCTCTTCCTGCGAGACGACCTCGCCGCCCTCGTTGGCGTCGGTGACGAATCGCCGCATCTCGACGAGCCCGGCCTCGATCTCAGCGACCGCGGCCGGATCGCGCCGCTGCAGCTCGCCCTTCAGGTCGGCGAACGCGGCGTCGGCGCCATCGAGGAACGCGAGCCCTCCTGGAGCTCGAACGGGATCGTCACCCGGCCGTCGTCGGTGCCGTGGTCGTACTCGACCGGGATCAGGTCGACGAATCGGATCAGCTGGCCGGCGCGCCGGGCCTGCTCCTCGGCGCTGAAGGCGGCCGCGGTGAAGCCGTCGAGTCCCGGCCCGGATCGCCGCGGTGTCGCCTGCAGCCAGAGTCTCCTTCGCCAGCGCTCTCCAGCGCGCGAAGCCGCGGGCCCGCGCTGGCGGCGCCGCTGCTCCTCGTACTCGGGCGCGAGCAGCGGCCAGTAGCCCGCCGCGAGCGCCAGCGTTCTCGGCCGCGCGGCGCCGAAGCCGCGCTTGCTTGCCTGATCGGCCTCTGCGAGGAGCGCTCAGCGTCCGCGCCTGGTAGGCGTCGAGGAGGTCCTTGCGGACCTCGGTCGCGGCCGCCTCGCGGCTCGATCTCGCCCTGTTGAGCCGGTCGAGCGCGGCGGTAGCGTCGATGCCGGGGCGTGTGAACCGGGTCGCCTGGCGGAAGTCGCGGATCAGCAGCCATTCGCTCGCCCGCGCCGCATCGCCTTGCCGCGTCGCCTCGAGCGTGATCCGGTAGCTGCCGCGGCGAAGCGCCGCCAGCGCCCGGCCGCGGGCGGCGGCGAGCGCCGATTCGTTCTCCGGGGCCGCGGCGCGTTCCGCCGCGGCGAGCGCCGCGCGCAGCTCGTGCAGCTCGGCCGGGGCCGCTTCCCGCAGGCCGCGTCCGAGCGAGCCGCCGAGCGCCCGGCTTCGGGCCGCGGCGACCTCGCTGCGGCCGCCGAGGATCAGCGAGGCCTGGGCCTGGAACAGCGCGGCGCGCAGCTGCTCGGCCTCGCGCCATGGCGCTGCCGCCGAGGCGCGGGGCGGGAAAGAGGGCGGCCGTCGCCGCGGCGACGACAACAGCGGCGGCCGCCCGCGCCCTCACGCTTCCTGCAACTCCACTCCGAGCCGCTGCGCTGCCTGCGTCACCTGGCCGGCGATCGCCTCGGCCTGTCGCTGCGCCTCGGCGCCGAGCGTGTCGGCTTCCTCGGCGGTGAACTTCTTGCCGTCCGCCTCCTCGTCGCGGAGCTTCTCGACGTAGGCGAGCAGGTCATCGAGCGCCTTACCGGTCTGCTCGGCCTGCTGGGGGTCCTCGGCCGCGATCGCGGGCTCGATCTGGGCGTAGGTGAGAACCAGGCCCTCGAGGATGTCGGCGATGTCCTGGAGGCGCGATGCGGCGACGAACGCCTGCTCCGAGGCGCCCTCGCCTGCAACGAAGCGCGAGTTCTTCCACGCCTCGAAGTACTCGCTCATCGTCGGCACCATGATCGTCAGCGCCGTGAAGGCGTCCGACTGCGTCGGCTCGAACGCCTTTGCGTCGGCGTCGAGTGCCTTGGCCTGGCGCTCGAACTCGCGCACCGCCGCCACGTAGACGTTGGCGTCGGGCAGGCCCTCGCCGAACTCCACCTTGCCGTTGTCGTTCGAGGTCCGCTTCGACGCCATTGGCGAGGAAGTCCTCGTTCGTCCCGTACAGCGACGTCTCGGTGACGAAGAAGAGGTTGCCGGGCTGCTTGAGCTGCTTGCCGTCTGGCAGGTCGAGGCTGAAGGAAACGGCGTTCTCGGGGTCGGAGCCGTCGGCCCCGGCGTCGATGTCGACGTCGTACTGCGCGAGCCTCGGGACGCCGGCGACGATCCCCTCCATCTCCTCGTAGGCGGGGTTCGCTTTCACGTAGACGTCCTTGGAGGCGTCGAGGATCCGCTTCACGTCCTGGCCGTTCTCCTCCAGCATCCGCTCGTAGTCGAAGTCGAGCGCCTCGGCGAGCGCGAAGTACTCCTCGCCGAGCTCGCGCATCTCGGTCGTCTGCGCCGTGAGATCCGCTGAGTGTTCGGTCAGGTAGTCCTTGACGGCGCTCAGTCCGGCGGCGTCTTTCGCGGCCGCGGTGCTGTCGCCATCGTCGTCATCGCTCCCGCAGCCGGCGAGCAGCATCAGCGCCGCGGCGGCCGCGATCAAGGAACGGAAGTGGATCGGTGAGTTCAAGGGCGCATTAGGCTACCCTAATTCCGATCTAGGGCATCGGAATGCCCGCCGCGAAGCTGACCGAGTAGACGAGCACCCCGGGCTCGGGCCGGAGTTCGAGCAGGCCCTCGCGGTGCGGCCCCTCGGCGGCGAGCTCGTAGAGCCCTGCGCGCTCGACGGTGAAGCGCCGCCGTTCGCCGTTCTCGCTCACTTCGACCGTGCCCTCGCCGTCGAGCGTCGCCCAGGCGCCGGCCGCGGCGAATTCGATCTCGATCCCGGGCTGCTCGGAGCTCGCCCGCCAGGGCTGACGCTCAGAGCCGCCGGGCAGCAGCTCAGCGGACGGGGTTGCCACCCGGGCCCCCGGCGCGTCCTGAGGCCGCAGCGGCTCAAGCGGCTCGAGCGGCTCGGTGCCCTCGAGCTCGACCTGGATCGCCTCCTCGGTGGCCCGGTACTCGCCCTCGCCGGCGTGGTACCAGCGCAGCGCGCCGCCCTTCGACCACAGGAACAGCGACGGCCAGCCGTGGCAGCCGTAGTCGGCCCAGATCGTCCGCCGCTCGTCGGCGACCACGGGGTGCGCGATCCCGAGCCGATCGACCGCCGAGGCGACCGCATCACGGTCCTCGCTGAACGGATAGCGGGGGGTGTGGACGCCGATCACACTCAGCCCGGCCTGCTCGTAGCGCTCCCGCCACGCTTCCAGGTAGGGCAGCGTGCGAACCGAGTTCAGCTGCCCGAAGTCGAAGAAATGGACGAGGACGGGTCCGCGCGCGGTCAGCCGCTCCATCTCCAGAGGGTCGCTGCCGCTCCAGGCCGCGTCGGGCGGCCAGGGAGGGGCTGCGATGTCGTCGCGGGGCGGTCGCACCGGCCAGCTATTCTCTCGCGGTCAACCTTTGAGAGGAGATTCGCTGTGAGCAAGTCCGTCTGGGAGAGGATCGAAGAGGTTCGAGCCGAGAACAACGTTCTCGAGCACCCGTTCTACGTTCGCTGGTCGGCCGGCGAGCTGAGCGGCGAGGAGCTGGCGGGCTACGCGGGGCAATATCGCCACGCGACCGAGGCGATCGCGCGACTGTGCGCGGACGCCGCCGAAGCCGCCCCCGCGGACTCGCGCGACGAGCTCCGCCGCCACGCCGTCGACGAGCAGGACCACATCGGCCTCTGGGACAACTTCGTCGAGGCGACCGGCGGCAAGATCGGCGCCGAGCCGACCCCCGAGACGGCGGACTGCGTCAACAGCTGGACCGAGCCGAACGGCTACCTCGAGGCGCTGGCGCGCCTCTATGCGATCGAAAGCGGCCAGCCCGAGATCGCGCGCGTGAAGCGCGAGGGCCTGGCGCGGTTCTACGGCATCAACGAGGGCCCGGCGACCGAGTACTTCCGCGTCCACGAGGCCGATGACGTCGAGCACGCCGAGCAGTCCCGGCGCCTGATCTCCTCGGATCTCAGCCCCGCTGACGAGGATCGGGTCGTCGCCGCAGCCGAGCAGGCCTTCAAGGCCAACTGGCGCCTGCTCGACGGCGTCTAGGACAGCGTGGCGCGCGGGGACCGCGCGATCGGAATCCTCGCCGGGATCGTTCTCGGCCTGATCATCGTCGCCCTGTTCGTGTTCGTGTTCAGCGAGGAGACGGTCGATGCGCCCTCGATCGACGAGCGCAATACCCCGGCCCCGGCCCAGCCGAGCCCCCCGCCGCAGCCCGCCCCGACCCCGCAGCCCGGACCGCGCTGAGCCGCGCTTTACGCGAATTCGATAGACAGCAACCCCTATGCAGTCGAACTCGACCCGGATCGTCGTCGCCCTCGCGCTCGTCGCGGCCGCTGTCGTGCTGTTCGTCGTCCTCCAGGACGACGACTCCGATTCGACCGACACCCAGGTGACCACCGCGGCGAGCACCACCGAGACGACGACCGCCACCGTCCCCTCCGAGCAGGCCGAGGGCGAGGTGATCGAGATCGAGGGCGGCGCCGTTGTCGGCGGCCCGGCCGAGATCGAGGTCGACAAGGGCTCCGAGGCGCGAATCGTGGTCCGCTCCGACGCCGAGGGTGAGGTGCACATCCACGGCTACGACATCACCAAGGCTGTGCCGGCGGGCGGCCAGGTGAACATCGACTTCCCCGCCGACCTCGACGGCGTCTACGAGATCGAGCTTCACCAGCACGGCGGCGCTCACGTCGCTCTCGGCGAGCTCCGAGTCACTCCTTGACCAACCCGTTGCTGCTCGCGCACGCGCTCGTCGGGCGCGCCGATTTGCCGATCCCGGCCTGGCTCTTTGCCTGGGGGGCGTCGCTGGTCCTGATTGTCTCCTTCATCGCGCTCTCGTTCGCGTGGAAGGAGCCGCGGCTAGAGGGCGACAGCTGGCGCCCGGTCTCCGAGGGCCTCTCAAGGGCGCTCACCGGACCCGTTACCTGCTTCGCGGCGGCGCTGATCGGGGTCTTCCTGTTCGGGCTCACGATCTGGGCCGGGCTCGAGGGCACCGAGGCCCCGGACCGGAACTTCACCCTCACCTTCGTCTTCGTCACTTTCTGGCTCGGGATGGTCGCGCTCAGCGTTCTAATCGGAGACGTCTTCCGGGCCTTCAATCCATGGCGGGCGATCGCGCGCGCTTTCTCGGGCGGCTTCAGGCTGATCGCCGGCCAGTCTGCCCCGGCACCCTTCGCCTACCCGAAGCGCCTCGGGCGCTGGCCCGCGGTGATCGGGCTGCTCGCGTTCGCTTATCTGGAGCTGATCTACGGTGCCAGCGGGCTCACGGTGGGGCTCAATCCCGAGAAGGCCGCGATCGCGATCCTCGTCTACTCGGCAATCACGTTCGTGGCGATGGCGCTGTTCGGGATCGAGACCTGGATCCGCAACGGCGAGACGTTCTCGGTCTACATGTCGATGTTCTCGCGACTGGCGCCGCTCGAGGTGCGTGACGGGCGGCTCGGGGTGCGGAGGCCGCTCTCCGGGGCGGTTGGCTGGGCGAAGGTGCCCGGCTCGGTCGGGCTCGTCGTAGCCGCGATCGGGATAACGAGCTTCGACGGCGGCAAGGAGGGGGTGTTCAGCGGCGCGATCAGCTCGGTCTTTGACGCGATGCGCGACATCGGCTTCGGCCCGGTTGCGGCGTTCCGGATCACCGACAGCGCCTTCATGCTCGCGATCGTGCTCGGCGTCGGGGCGGTCTTTGCGCTCGGCATCCTCGGCATGAGGACGATCGACCGCACCCGCTCGCCGCTCGAGCTCCGCCGCGCCTTCGGCCACTCGCTGATCCCGATCGCGCTCGCCTACCTAGTCGCCCACTACTTCAGCCTCTTCGTCTTCCAGGAACAGGCCCAGTTCACGTTCCTGCTCTCAGACCCGCTCGGCACCGGGAAGGACTACTTCGGCACGGCGTCGTCGGGGATCGACTACAGCGTGATCGGATCAACCGCGGTCTGGTACGTGCAGGTCGCCGCACTCGTCATCGGCCACGTCGCCGGGCTCGTGCTCGCCCACGATCGCGCGATCGCGATCTACGGCGATCCGCAGCAGGCGACGCGCTCGCAGTACTGGATGCTCTCGGTGATGGTCGCGTTCACGTGCTTCGGGCTCTACCTGCTCTCGCAGGCGAACGCCTAGGACCTCGACCTACTCCGCCATCTTCGAGATCGCGGCCGCGAGCTCGGCCGGCCCGGCCGCGTTCGGCGCCCCCTCAAGCACGACGACCACGTTGCCGGCCTGGTAGCAGAGCAGGTCGGCGGTGGCCTCGCACTCCATGACGCCGTCCTCGGCCTTGCCGTCGTCGTCGTAGACGGCGAGCGAGCCGGCGCTGTGGGCCCGGTCGCCGCCATCCGCCGGCTCGATTCCGAGTGGCGAAGCGAGTCGCAGCTCGTAAACCTCCTTGCCAGGCTGGTTGGTGCTCAGCGGGGGACCGAGCTCGAGCGAGGCACCGTTCTCGTTCGCCTCATCGACGAACTCCTCGGCGCTGAAGCTCTTGCCGCTGCAGCCGGCGATCGAAAACGCCGCCAACAGCGCTGCGATCGAGCCGACTGATCTCAAGATCCACATCGAGGGCGAGGAGGCTCGCACAAATCGCAGCGCCGCTGGCGGCGCACAGCTCAGATCTCTCGGCTACTCCTCCGGGGCGTCTAGGGCATCCCAGTCCGCCTGGCTGGCGAACTTGGTCAGCTTGGTGCCTTCGTTCTCGGCCCGGAACGCGTAGCGGACGTTCACTTTGCCGTCCTTGCCGGGCTTTTCGAACTTCACCTTCTTGACCTCGGACTCGGGAATCTGAACCTTCTCGCGCTTCTTCACGTCGTAGAACTCGATTGCCATCGTCTCACCCCCTCTCGGCGTGGGTCAGGGACCGCGAAGCGGGAGGATGCCAGCAACCTAAGACGGTACGCCGTGCGGGGTACAGGTTCAACCTCCGAGGTGGTCTTTAAGGAGCTCCGCATCGCGTCTCAGCATCTCAACATAGCCGCCGCTACCCGGGGATTCGACGAGCAGTCCTGTGACGACTCCGACGCCGGTTTTTTCCGCGATTTGCTGGAGGATTTCGGGGTCGTCCTCCTGCTCGGCGAAGACGGCGGGCACCCCCGAGGCCTCGATCGCGTCCTCGACCTCCTGGATATTCGTCGCGCTCGGCTCGGCCTCCGGTCCGGAGGCGGGGAACGGGGTGGCGACCACCTCGAAGCCGTAGCGGTCGGCGAAATAGCCGAGCGCGTCGTGTGAGGTGACGAGCTCCCGGTCGCCCTCAGGGATCGCGGCCAGGGTCCGCTCGATCTCGGAATCGAGCGCCGCGAGCTCGGCGGCATAGGCCTCCGCGCGCCGGCGGTAATCGTCGGCGTGTTCGGGGTCGGCCTCGGCCAGCGCCTGGGCGAGGGCGGGCAGCGCGGCCGCGACCCGCGTCGGGTCCATCCACAGGTGCGGGTCCTCGCCGCCTTCTGTGCCCGCTTCGAACGGGCGCAGCTCGCCAGCGTGGTCGGCGAGCGCGAAGCTCGGCGCGCCGGCCTCGTCGACCGGGATGTGGTGCTCGAGCCCGGCCCCGTTCTCGATCACGAGATCGGAGTCCTCGAGCCGGGCGCGGTCGCGGGCGGTGAGCTGGAAGTCGTGGGGGCTGGTTCCGTCGGGGACGATCTGCTCGACGGTTGCGTCCGGCCCGGCGACCGCGCGCGCGATGTCGGCGACGATCGGAGTCGTCGCCGCAACCGTCACTTGCTCGTCGCCCGAGTCGCTGTCGTCGGATCCGCAGGCGGCGATCGCTATCGCGGCGAGCAGGGAGGCAGCGACGCAGCGGGCGTGTCTCAAATCAATACTGATAATCATTATCATAACCCGATGCAGCGAGAAGCCCCTTTGCATCGAGAATCGGAGATCTCGATTGCCCTCCGCCACGCCTCGGTTCGCTTCGGCGAAGTCGAGGCGCTCAGCGATGTGACGCTCGAGGTGCCGGCCGGCTCGCGGGTCGCCGTCCTCGGCCCGAACGGCGCCGGCAAGACGACGCTGCTGGAGCTCGCCGCCGGGACGCGGCAGCCCGACTCGGGCTCGATCGAGCTCTCCAGCGACCGGATCGCGTTCGTCCCCCAGAGCCTCGAGGTCGATCCGGCCTTTCCGGCGACCGCGAAGGACGTGGTGAAAATGGGCCGCTACGGGGACCTCGGCCTCGTGCGCCGCTTCGGAGATCGTGACCGCGGCCTCGTCGACGGCGCGATCGAGGCGCTCGGGATCGGCGCGCTGAATGGGCGCCGCTTCGCGACCCTGTCCGGCGGCGAGCGCCAGCGGACCCTGCTCGCCCAGGCCGCGGCCCAGGACGCAGACATCCTGCTCCTCGACGAGCCGTTCACCGGCGTCGACGCTCCGACCCGCGGGCGCGCTTGCGCGCGACCCTCGACGGGTGGAGCAAGCAGGGCCGCACGATCGCTCGATCGCGACCCACGACCTCGAGAGCGCGGCGCGCGACTACGACCTCGTCATCTGCCTCAACCGGCGCGTCGTCGCCTTCGGGCCGGCCGCCGAGACCTGCACCGAGGCGGTGCTCCGCGAGACCTTCGCCGGTGGCGTGGTCAAGGTCGGCGACGCGCTGATCGACGCCACCCACCATCACCACGGGGCGGCCTAACGGGGGGTTCATGATGGATTTCCTCACCGACCCGTTCAGCGCCGAGTTCATCCGCACCGGGGCGCTCGCCGCAGCGATCGTCGGCGTGCTCTGCGGCGTCGTCGGCTGCTACGTGCTGCTGCGCGGGATGGCGCTCGTCGCCGACAGCCTCGCGCACGGCGTGCTGCCGGGGATCGGGATCGCGTTCCTGATCACGGCGGGCAGCGCCGGCGCCGAGCCGAACGAGCTCGCGCTCTCGGTCGGGGCGGCGGCCGCCGGGATCGTCACCGCGGTGGCGACCAACCTGATCCTGCGCCGCAGCCCGCTCCGCGACGAGGCCGCGGCGGGCGTCGTCTTCGTGCTCATGCTGGCGCTCGGCGTCGTCGTGATCTCGCGCGCCGACGGCTACTCGGTCGACCTGACCGCGTTCCTGTTCGGTGACGTGCTCGGGGTGACCGGCGCGGAGGTGCTGGTGACCGCGATCCTCGTCGTCGCGGTCCTGGCGCTGGTCGCGGTCCTCTACCGGCCGTTCATGCTGCTCTCCTTCGACGAGCGCCGTGCGGCGGCGATCGGGCTGCCGGTTTCCCGCCTCCACCTCGTGATGCTGGTGCTCGTCACGCTCACCGTCGTCGTCGGCTTCCGGATCGTCGGCACCCTGCTCGTGCTCGGGCTGCTGCTCGCCCCGCCGGCCGCCGCCGCACTCGTCACCCGGCGCCTGCCCGCGATGATGGCGGTCTCGGCCGCGATCGCCGCGGCAAGCGCGCCGCTCGGGCTGCTGCTCTCCTGGCACCTCGACATCGCCGCCGGAGCCTCGATCGTGCTCGTCGCGGTGGCGGCGTTCGTCGCCCTGCTTGCTGTGCGGCCTGTCCCGAGGTAGCGCCCGACTCGCGGCCGGGCTTCGCCATACTTGCGGCGTGCCGGTTCTTTACGCCCACGCCACCCACTGGCTGCTCTGGGTGGTCTACGCGCTCCCCGCGCTGATCGTGCTCGGGGTGACCGTCCGCGCCGCTATCGCCCAACGGCGCGAGCGCCGCGACGGGATCGGCAACTAGCCCAGAACAGCGGCGAGGCGCCGCTCGAGCGCCTCGGAGATCGACTCGCGCACCGGGCCCTCGGCGAGCCGCTCGACGAGCGCCTCGAGGAAGCCCTCGATGATCACCTGCTTGGCCTCGGCCTCGCCGAGGCCGCGGGCGCGCAGGTAGTAGAGCTGCTCGGCGTCGACCTGTGCGACCGCGGCGGCGTGGGTGCAGCGGACGTCGTCGGCCTCGATCTCGAGACCGGGGATCGCGTCGGCGTGGGCGCTCTTCGACAGCAGGAGGTTTCTTGATTCCTGGAAGGCGTCGGTCTGCTGGGCGCCGGGGTCGACCTTGATCATTCCGCGCCAGACCGCTGTCGCGGTGTCCTCGAGCACGCCGCGGAAGGCGAGGTCGGAGGTCGTCGAAGGGGCGGCGTGCTCCTGGGTGGTGTCGAAGTCGAGGTGCTGCTTACCGTGGCCGGCGTACGCACCGGTGACTCGTGCACTGGCGCCTTTTCCGGCAAGTCGAGTCTCCATCCGAACCTTGCCGCCCCCCGACCCGAAGCCGAGCGCCACCCAGTCGAGCGAGGCGTCGCGCTCGACCTCTGCGCGCTGGGTCGCGAACACCCAGCTGCTCTCCGAGAGCTCCTGCTGGCAGATGTAGCGCAGGTTGGCGCCGGCGCCGACGACGAGCTCGACGACGCCGTTGAAGAGCGCGTCGAGCCCTTCGTCGTCGGACTCATAGCTTTCCCAGACCTCGGCCTCGGCGCCCTCCTCGAGCACGATCAGGGAGCGCCAGTTGAGGACGCTGCCGGCGCCGGTCTGGCGGATCGTGAGGTGGGCGGGGTCGAGGCGCTTGCCCGCGGGGACATAGACGAACACGCCCTGGCTCCAGGCGGCGGCGTTGCGGGCGACGAAAGGATCGTCGGCGGGGACCAATGCGCCGAGCCGCGGCTCGACCAGGTCGGGGAATTTCTCGGCCGCGAGCTCCAGCGGCATCACAACGGGATCGCTGGGAACGCCGGGCTTCGAGTCCCCCGGCTCGCCGATGCCCTCGATCTCGCCGTCGGCGGGCTTGTAGGCCTCGGGATCGAGGCCGCTGAGGTCGGTGAACTCCCAGCCCTTGGTCTTCTGATCGGGGAGGGGAGGCGCAGCGGTCGCGCTCGGCACTAGCCCAGCGTCATCCGATCGAGCCTTCCATCTGAAGCTCGATCAACCGGTTCATCTCGACCGCGTACTCCATCGGCAGCTCCTTGGTGATCGGCTCGATGAAGCCGTTGACGATCATCTTCGAGGCCTCTTCCTCGTCGAGGCCGCGGGACTGCAGGTAGAAGAGCTGCTCGTCGCCGATCTTCGAGACCGTGGCCTCGTGGCCGACGTCGACGTCGTCCTCGCCGATCCGGATCGTCGGATAGGTGTCGGAGCGCGAGTGCTCATCGAGCAGCAGCGCGTCGCAGACGACCTTCGAGTGCGACTCGGTCGCGCCCTTGGCGATCTCGAGCAGGCCGCGGTAGGTGCCGCGCCCGCCGTCCTTGGAGATCGACTTCGAGAAGATCGACGAGGTCGTCTTCGGCGCCGCGTGGATGATCTTGCCGCCGGCGTCCTGGTGCTGGCCGTTGCCGGCGAAGGCGATCGAGAGGATCTCGCCGTGGGCTCGCTCGCCGAGCAGGTAGATCGAGGGGTACTTCATGGTCAGCTTCGAGCCCAGGTTGCAG
Source organism: uncultured Solirubrobacterales bacterium (assembly GCA_963800705.1). Classification (GTDB taxonomy): domain Bacteria; phylum Actinomycetota; class Thermoleophilia; order Solirubrobacterales; family 70-9; genus CAWDBV01. The sequence continues at coordinate 80,088 of CAWDBV010000006.1, read as the reverse complement.
TCGACCCACTCCATCGTCGCGTCCTCGTGGGCGACGGCGCGCTTGGTGACCAGGTTGAAGACGTTCTGGGACCAGTTCTGGACGGTCGTGTAGCGGACCCGCGAGCTCGGCTTGGCGACGATCTCCACCACCGCCGAGTGCAGCGAGTCGCTCGAGTAGATCGGCGCCGTGCAGCCCTCGATGTAATGGACGTTCGAGCCCTCCTCGGCGATGATCAGCGTGCGCTCGAACTGGCCCATGTTCTCGGTGTTGATCCGGAAGTAGGCCTGCAGCGGCATCGCGACGTCGACCCCGGCCGGGACGTAGACGAAAGAGCCTCCCGACCAGACCGCGGAGTTGAGCGCCGCGAGCTTGTTGTCGTTGGGAGGGATGATCGTCGCCCAGTACTCGCGGACGAGGTCCTCGTGCTCGCGGAGCGCGGTGTCCATGTCGGTGAAGATCACGCCCTGCTCCTCGAGCTTCTCGTTCACCTGGTGATAGACGACCTCGGACTCGTACTGGGCGCCGACACCGGCGAGGAACTTGCGCTCGGCCTCGGGAATTCCGAGCCGGTCGAAGGTGTTCTTGATGTCCTCGGGGACCTCGCTCCAGTCGCGGCTGTTCTTCTCCGAGGCGCGGACGAAGTAGTGGATGTCGTTCCAGTCGATCTGGCCGAGGTCTGCCGCCCCAGTTCGGGGTCGGGCGGCTCTCGAAGTGCTCGTAGGCCTTGAGCCGGAAGTCGCGCATCCAGCCGGGCTCGTCCTTGTAGTCGGAGATCGACTCGACGACCTCGCGCGAGAGGCCCTTGGGGGCCTTGTAGGCGTAGCCCTCCTCGGAGTCGTGGAAGCCGAACTTCTCCTCGTAATCGGCGTTGATGCCGGCGAGGCCGCGCTCTTCTTCGCTGCGCTGCTTGGTGACTGTCTCCGGTGGGTTCATCTGCTCCTGTCTAGCGTAGCCGTGTGTGGGGCGACTTCTTATTCCTACCCGAGCACTAGGGATTCTATCGGGTGCGGCCGGTCAGGCAAGCTCGACCTTGACGACCTCGTCTTCGATCACGACCGGGAAGACCTCGACCGGCTGGTAGGCCGGCAGCGTCTTCGGCTTGCCGCTGGTCAGATCGAAGAGCGATCCGTGGCGCGGGCATTCGACGGTGCACGCCGACGCGTCGAACTCGCCCTCGGCGAGTGGGCCGTCGTCGTGCGAGCAGCGGTCCTCGATCGCGTGCAGGTTGCCGTCGCAGTTGAAGACCCCGATCTTGCGGCCGTCCGCATCTACGATGAGCTTCGTCGTCCCGGGCGGGAGATCGGCGATCGGGCAGACGTCGAGTTTCTCGGGCATCTCAGTAGTCTCGCGGATTACAAATCCGAACAAGGGGGTTGAGGGTAAAACTGCAGAGGCTGGGAATCGCGATTGCAGCCGCGCTGGTCACGGTGGCACTCGGGGCGGCGGCCGCCCAGGGCCAGAATGCGATCCACAAGAGCTCGCAGGTGAGCGCGAAGCTGTTCATCATGGGCAATCTTCCGCTCGCCACCGGAAAGGTGACCGCGCCGCCCGCCTGCACGAAGGACCGCAAGGTGGTCGTCAACGAGATCGCCCCGACGCCGCGGAAGCTCGGCACGGTGAAGACGAATGAGAGCGGCCGCTGGAAGCTGACCGCGGTCAAGGACGCGACGTCGATTCAGGCCAAGGCGCTGTTTGGCGGCAAGGCCGACATCTTCTGCGACCCGGCGATGTCGCCGGTCGCGATGGGACAGTGACCCAGCCCTGATCCGGATGCCCGGCTAGAGGTCCGCCGCGGCCTCGGCCGGGTCGCCCCGCTCGCCCTCGTCCTCCCAGTCGACGGGCTTGCCGAGGCTCGCGCCCTTGACGACCTTGAGCCCGAGCAGCGCGCACTTCATCCGCGTCGCGGAGATGTCGATTCCGAGCAGTTCGAGGACGAAGCCCTTGTCGAGCTTCAACAGTTGCTTGCGGCTCATCCCCTCGAGCTCGTCGGTGAGCAGCGAGGTCGCCGCGGTCGAGATCGCGCAGCCCTTGCCCTCGAAGGAGATCTCGGCCACCTTGTCGTCGCCGTCGAGCTTGATGAAGACGTGCTGCTCGTCGCCGCAGAACGGGTTCGTGTCCTCGAAATCGAGATCGAAGTCTTCGAGCGGCCCGAAGTTGTGCGGCCGCTTGTAGTGCTCGAGGATCTGGTCTCGGTAGAGCTCGTCCACACCACCGAGGCTAGCTAACCGGTAGGTTGCGCCCGCGATGGTTCCGCTGATCGTCATAGCCGCCGTTGTGATCCTGGTCGGGGTCTTCGTCTGGCTCACCTACAACCGCTTCGTCGCCCGTCGCCAGGCGGTCGACAACAGCTGGGCGCAGATCGAGGCGGCGCTGAAGCGCCGGCACGACCTGATCCCGAACCTGGTCGAGTCCGTGAAGGGCTACGCGACCCACGAGCAGACCACCTTCACCCAGGTCACCGAGGCCCGCACCGCCGCCCAGGCGGCGAAGTCGCCCGATGACGCCGCCGCCGCCGAGGGCGTGCTCGGCGCCGCGCTCGGCCGGCTGATGGCCACCGCCGAGGCATATCCCGAGCTGCGCGCGACCGAGAACTTCCAACAGCTGCAGAACGAGCTCTCCGAGACCGAGAACCAGATCCAGATCACGCGCCGGGTCTACAACGACACCGTGCAGACCTACAACACCGGCATCCAGATCTTCCCGCCGAATCTCGTCGCAAAGGCCTTCAACTTCGATGCCAGGGCGTTCTTCGACGCTCCCGACGAGGCCACCGTCACCCCGGAAGTCGACTTCACCGGTCAGTCGGGCGGCGGACAGCCCGGCGCAGAGCAGCCCGGCGGGGCGCAGCCCGCAGCCGAGAAGTGATCCGCCGGTCGCTGGCCGGGCTCGCCGCGCTCGCGGCGCTGGCGGCCGCCCCTGCCGCGGCGAACGCGGCGTGCGACTCGAGCGACGTCACCGACGCGAACGTACACCTCAGCCTCGCCAAGGACTCGAGCCTGCGGGTCACCGAGGAGCTCACCTTCGACTACAAGGGCGATTGCGAGGGCTCCTACCGCGACATCCCGCTCCGCGAGGACGAGAAGATGACCGATGTCCAGGTGAGCGAGAACGGCGTGCCGATGCAGCCCGGCGGCGACACCACGCTCGGCAGCACTGACCGCCCCGGGGTCTTCGGCGCCACCAACAGCGAGGACGGAGGCGGCAGGATCGTCTGGCACTACCGCGCCCAGAACGAGCCCCGCACCTGGCAGATCTCCTACCGGCTGGTCGGCGAGCCGGTCGCCTACGACGACGTGATCGACGTCAACTACAAGGTCTGGGGCGACCAGTGGGACTTCGAGCTCGCGAACCTGCGCGCCGACCTCGCCGATCAGGCGCTTGACCCCGCCAACAACCTCTACCGCGTCTGGGGCCACCCGCGCGACGTCGAGGGCGAGACCTTCCGCGATCCCGGGGTCGCGCGACTCGAGGCGAGCGACGTGCCCTCGGGCCAGTGGGTCGAGATGCGGGTCACGGTGCCGCGGCAGTCGGGCCAGAACGTCTCGGGTGCACGCGTTGAGCAGGGCGAGGGGCTGCCGAAGATCCTCGAGGAGGAGATGGAGAACGACGACGACTACAACTCGGCCGTCAACAAGTCGAAGCGGTTCATCGGCGACAACGCCGGGCTGCTCGGCGGCCTGCTGCTGGCGCTCTACGCCGGGCTGCTCGGCATCTGGCGCTTCCTGGCCCGCGAGCGCAAGGTCTCGGTCCCCGAGCACCTTCCAGAGCCCCCCGACGACGCGGGCCCGGCGCTCGCCTACGGGCTCGCCCACGAAGGCGAGGACTCCGACAACACCGTGCTCGCAACGCTGCTCGATCTGGTCGAGCGCGGCTACTACGACTCGAAGGCTCAGGACACCGAGGACGAGAAACTCGACCTCGCGATCACGAAGGCCGCGAAGCGGCCGTCGGTCGAGGATTTGAAGCCCTACGAGAAGGAGGTCTTGAACTTCTACGACGAGTTGATCGCGGGCGACACGGTCGCGCTCAGCGAGATGAAGGACCGGATCCCCGAGCACGATTCGACCTGGCGCGGCAAGTGGGAGGGCATGACCTCAGCGCTCAACGACGCCGACAAGGACGAGCTGAAGTGGGACCGCGACTTCAACGGCCTGACGCTGCTCGTCGGCATCGTCCTGATCGGTGCCGTGGTCCTGATCAGCATCGTCGCCGGCGGGGAAGGGGCGAGCCTGTTCGTGCCGATCGTCGCCGGAGTGCTGATCTTCCTGGCCTACGCGCTCACGCCCGGGCACTGGTTCAAGCGCATCGCCCCCGACAACCGCGAGCGGGCGGCGAAGTGGGAGTCGTTCGAGCGCTGGACCGAGGACTTCCCGCGGCTCGAGGACGATCCACCGGCGACGCTCGATCTTTGGAAGCGGATCCTGATCTACGGCGTCGCCTTCGGCACCGCCGAGCGGATGATCGAGTCGGGGCGGATCCCGGCGCCCGTCAAGGAGGCCGCGGCGAGCGGCTGGAGCGGCTACATGTTCTCGGGCAACTACCACAGTTCCTCGCTCGACGGCAGCGATTTCGGCGGCGGCTTCTCTTCCCAGGTCGCGCCCGAGTCCTCGTCGAGCGGAGGCGGAGGCGGGTTCAGCGGAGGCGGAGGCGGAGGCGGAGGCGGAGGCGGCGGCGGCAGCTGGTAGCGCCGCGCTGAGGGCGCGCGACTAGTAGGCGCCGAGGCCGCCGAGCGTGATCGGCAGCGGCCCCAGCGGTGGCGGCGGCTGCACCGGCGGCGGATTGTCCTTGAGCGCCGCGCGTGCCGTGGGGGAGAGGTGCCCGGTGCGGATCCGCTGCGGGTGGTTGCCGACGCCGATCTCGCCGACCTCGGTGCGGGACTCGTAGTCGATCACCGAGATCGAGTCGGTGCCGCTCCACGAGACGTAGCAGTACTCGCCGTTGTCGCTCGTCGTCGACCAGTACGGCTTCGTGCCCTCCTTGAGCACCGTGTAGTCGTTGAAGTCGGAGCGCGAGACGATCGCCGCGTAGTCGGACATCGTGCCGGCGACGCAGAGGCGGTCGTTGGCGCCGTTGATCGCGATCCCGTGGTGGGCGGAGTCGAGCAGGTAGCTCTCGCGCGGCCCCCCGTAGAGATCGGGCAGGTTTGCGACGCGCAGCACCTGATCGTTGACGTTGTCGTACTCGACGAAGCCGTGGAAGAAGGAGACCTGCATGTAGACACGGCTCTCGTCATGGGTGATGGCCATTGGCCTTACCGCGGAGCTCATGTTCGGGTGGCCGGCCTCGGCGAGTTTCTGCCCGACATTGATCCGCTTGATGATCGAGTTGTCCTCTGCGTTCACGACCTGGAAGTTGCGGGCCCCCTTGGTCGCGTCGAGAGCCGGATTGTCGAGCGGCGTATAGACGTGCCCGATGCTGGCGTGGTAGATGCGCCTGCCGTCCTCGGAGTAGGTGTTCTCGTGCGGAGTGTCCCCGGAGGGGAAGCGGCCAACCTCCTGGCCCGTCTCGACATCGAGGATCTGGACGACGTTGGCGGGGGCCTGGGCCGAGACCGCGACGTGCCTGCCGTCCGGGGAGATCGCCATGTGGTCGGCGCGCTGCCCGGCCACCGGGGAGCGCCAGACGATCTCGCCGGTGGCGATCCGGATCGCGACCACGTCGGCGAAGCTCGGCCGCGAGACGATCAGCAGCTCGCCGTCGTTCGAGGTGTACATATCGTCGACGTACTGGTTGTTGCCCTCGCCGACCGCCTGCTGGATGAAGAGGAAGAAGGCGAGCCGGACCGGGTTGGTGGCGATCTCGGCGATCCGCTGGTTCATGTCGGGGACGATGTTGAGCCGGCCGAGCCGCTTCAGCTGCACCTGATCACCGGCCGCGTGCGTGACGGCGCTGCGGCCGGAGCCCTTGCGATTCTTCTTCTTGCACTTCCGCTTCGCCTTTGCCCTCGCCTTGCGGCCCCGCTTCCTCTTCGCCCGCTTGCGGCACTTCTTGGCCGCCTTCGCCGCGTTCGGCGAGCCGTACGGACTACCCCCCGCGGCGGTTCCGGGCGCCGAGCCCCCGGCACCGCCGCCGGCCGCTTGGCGGGTCAGCTCGATCACGTCGACGGTGCCATCCCAGTTGCTGCCGACGAAGATGATCTCCTTGTGGGACGCCTGCGCCTCGGCCTTCGCGGCGGGCCAGAGCGCGAGCGCAAGCAGCAAAACGGTGGCAGCCGCGCACGCCGCTCTCCTCGTCGCCACCCAAGTCATGCCGGAAAGACTAGAGGCCGAAGACCCGCTTTGCGTCGGCAAGTCCCTCGACCAGCCGGTCGATCTCCTCGGGCGTCGTGTAGACGCCGAAGCTCGCCCGGGCGGTGGCTGCGACGCCGAGCTTCTCCATCAGCGGCTGGGCGCAGTGGTGGCCGGCGCGGATCGCGATCGCGTGCCGGTCGAGGATCTCGGAGACGTCGTGGGCGTGGACACCGTCGAGCTCGAATGAGACCGGCCCGACCCGCTCGGGGCCGCGCGGCGGGCCGAACACGGTCAGCCCCTCGACGCCGGCGAGGCTGGATAGCGCGTAGTCGGCGATCTCGCGCTCGTGGCCGAGAACCGCGTCCATTCCGACCATGTCGAGCCAGCGAATCGCCGCCGCGAGCCCGATCGCGGGTGCGATCGCAGGGGTGCCGGCCTCGAAGCGCGCCGGCGGGTCGGCCCAGCTGATCCCCTCCTTGGTGACCTTCTTGATCATCGAGCCGCCGCCTAGGAACGGCGGCATCTCCTGCAACAGCTCCATCCGACCCCAGAGCGCCCCGATCCCGGTCGGGCCGTAGATCTTGTGGCCGGTGAGCGCGTAGAAGTCGGCTTCGAGCGCGGCGACGTCGAGCGCGTACTTGGGAGCCGCCTGGGCGCCGTCGACGAGCACTAGCGCGCCCGCGTCGTGGGCGAGGCGGGCGATCTCGGCGATCGGGTTGGTGGTGCCGAGCACGTTCGAGACGTGGGCGACGCCGACCAGCTTTGGCCCGCGCTCGAGCAGCTTCGCCAGCGCGTCCATGTCGAGCAGGCCCTCGTCGGTGACCGGGGCCCAGTCGAGCTCCGCTCCCACCGACTGCGCGAGCTGGTACCAGGGGACGACGTTCGAGTGGTGCTCCATCTCGGAGAGCAGGATCCGGTCGCCCTCGCCGATGTTGGCGGCGCCCCAGCTCCGCGCGACGAGGTTGATCGCCTCGGTCGCGTTGCGGACGAAGACGACCTCGCGGCGGTCGGCGGCGCCGATGTGGTCGGCGACCGTGGCCCGCGCTCCCTCGTAGGCGGCCGTGGCCTCGGCAGAGAGCGTGTGGGCGCCGCGGTGGACGTTCGAGTGGTGGCTGCGCTGGTAGCGGTCGACGGCCTGGATCGAGGCCAGGCACTGCTGCGAGCTGGCGCCGCTGTCGAGGTAGACGAGCCGGTGGCCGTTGACCTCTCGCTCAAGCGCGGGGAAGGCGTCGCGGATCCTGGCGAGATCGAAGGGCTTGGCCGCGGTCGCCTGTTCCATCAGTCCCTCACGCCTTTGCGGCGACCTCTTCCTGAATCCAGCCGTAGCCCTTCTCCTCGAGCTGCTCGACGAGCTCCGGGCCGCCTTCCTTGACGATCCGGCCCTCGAAGATCACGTGCACGAAGTCGGGCTTGACCAGATGGAGGATGCGCTGGTAGTGGGTGATGATCAGGACGCCCATATCGGGGCCGGCAAACTTGTTGACGCCCTCGGCGACGGTGCGCAGCGCGTCGATGTCGAGCCCCGAGTCGGTCTCGTCGAGGACCGCGATCTCGGGCCGCAGCATCGCCAGTTGGAGGATCTCCATGCGCTTCTTCTCGCCGCCCGAGAAGCCGTCGTTCAGGTAGCGCGAGGAGAAGTCCTTGGGGATGTTGACGAGCTCCATCGCCGCCTCGGCCTCCTTGCGGAAGTCCTTGAGCTTGATCTCCTTCTCACCCTTGGCATCGAGGTGGGCGTTGATCGCCATCCGCAGGAACTTCGTTACGGTGACGCCGGGGATCGCGACCGGATACTGGAAGGCCATGAAGAGGCCCATCCGGGCGCGCTCCTCGGGGGCGGCCTCGGTGATGTCCTCGCCCTTGAAGACGATCGAACCGTCGGTTACGTCGAGCCCGGGGTGACCCATGATCGCGTTGGCGAGCGTCGACTTGCCGGAGCCGTTCGGCCCCATCAGGGCGTGGATCTGCCCCTTCTGGACTTCCAGGTCGAGGCCCTTGAGGATCTCCTTGTCCTCGGCGCGGACGTGCAGGTTCTTGATCTCGAGCTCAGCCACTGGTCTCCGTTTCTCGTAGTTGTCTTAGGCCGCGCCGGCGACCGCTCGGTCGCGGTCGTGCTTGCCGGCGAACTCGACCAGCTCGGCGAGGGTCGTGCCGGCGAGCGCACCGGTGACGCCGCCCTGGACCTTGGTCCAGAGCAGCTTCGTCGCGCAGGCGTGGTCGCCGTCGGACTCGTGCGAGCAAAGCACCTTGCCTTCGGGCTCCTCGTGAAAGCACTCCATCGGCGCGATCGGGCCCTCGAGCGCCTGGACGACGTCGAGCATCTCGATCTGCTCGGCGGGCGCCGCCAGCACGTAGCCGCCGTGGGCGCCGCGCTGGCTGACCACGAGGCCTGCCTTGCGGAGCTTGGCGACCAGGTGCTCGAGGTAGGAGAGCGGCAGCTTCTCCGCCTCGGCGACGGCGCTCAGCGAGACCGGCGACTCGTCGGGCTGGCGACCCAGCTCGATCATCAACCGGACTCCGTACTCGGCCTTGGTCGAAAACAGCATCGCCCTAAATCCTAGCCAAACGGTCGGATTAGCGGCTCCGGTCTTCGGGCCCCGGGCGTTTATGGCCGGTTGAGGGCGCCACCTATAATTCCTCTCCCGGCGTCGCCCCCCCCGACGTCATCACCAACTTAAGGGAGCTCAGGAATGACGACAACGAAGCGTTCCAACTTCAGCGCGGCGCTCAGGACGACGCTGCTGCTCGCCAGCCTCACCGGCCTGTTGGTCGTGATCGGCGCCCTGATCGGCGGCCCGGAGGTCGCGGGCATGTTCCTGATCGGCGCGCTTGTCTTCAACCTGATCATGTTCTGGTTCAGCGACAAGATCGCTCTGAAGATGTCGCGCGCCCAGCCGGTGACCGAGCAGGAGGCGCCGAAGCTCTACCAGATGGTCCGCGAGCTGACCACGCGCGCCGACCTGCCGATGCCGAGCCTCCATGTCATCCCCCAAGAGCAGCCGAACGCCTTCGCGACCGGCCGCAACCCGAAGAACTCCGCCGTCGCCGTCACCCAGGGCCTGCTCGATCTGATGAGCGACGAGGAGCTCAAGGGCGTGCTGGCCCACGAGCTCGGACACGTCCGCAACCGCGACATCCTGATCACGACGATCGCGGCGGCGATCGGCGGCGCGATCACCTACATCGCCTACATGCTGATGTGGTTCGGCGGTGACGACGAGTCGCCGCTCGGGCTCGTCGGCGCTTTGGCGCTTGCCCTGCTGGCGCCGCTCGCGGCTGGCCTGATTCAGATGGCGGTCTCGCGCCAGCGCGAGTTCTCCGCTGACGCCACCGCCGCCGAGTTCACCGGCAACCCGGAGGGCCTCGCCACCGCGCTGCTCCGCCTCGAGCAGGGCGCCGAGGCGGCGCCGATGCAGGTCAACCAGGCGACCGAGCCGCTTTACATCGTCAAGCCGTTCTCGGGCGGGGGCATCGCCGGTCTCTTCTCAACGCACCCGCCGATCGAGGAGCGCGTCAAGCGCCTCCGCCAGATGCGCCCCGCGATCGCCTAGCCGCTACCGCTTCTTCTTCTTGACGCACTTCCCGCGCCGCAGCTTGCGGCCCTTCTTGCACTTCTTGACGGTGGGCAACGGCGTGGTCAACGCCGGGGTGGTCGAGGTCGGGAGGATGGAAGTGGGCGGCGGGGTCGCCGGCGGCCCGTTCGGGGTCGGGTCGCAGGCGTTGCCGAGCCCGTCGGCGTCGTTGTCCTCCTGGCCCGGGTTCGCGGCTACGTCGCAGTTGTCGGCGTTGTCGAGGACGCCATCGTTGTCGTCGTCGTCATCCTGGGTCTCGTCGCCGAAACCGTCGTTGTCGGCGTCGGCCTCGACGCGGGCGCGCAGCAACACTTCGAACGCGACCGGAAACACCGTCGCCGTGCCTGGCGAGTTGTCGGCTGGCAGCTTCGGCCCGGCGGACCGGTACTGCGCCCCCATGAGGCTGGAAAAGCTGTAGAGCTGTGCGAGCGGGGCATCGGACTCGATCGCCGCATAGTCCCCGGCCGTGACCGGAAGCTGGGCGGGGAAGGTCTCCTCTCCCGCCGCCGGGGTCGGCGTCACGTCCGGAGTCGAGGGGGTGAACCCGTTCCAGGAGTCGCCGCTGATCTGGTGCACGGTCCGCAAGTGGATCGGCGACCAGGGATTCCCCATCATCGGGACCGCCGACTTCTTCAAGGTGAAGCTGACGATCACACCGCTGATCGGCGCCGTCAGCCCCCCGGCGGCGGTGTTCGCCGGGGGGAGAGCGACCGGAAAAACCGTGCAGGAACCGCCGCAATTGCTCGATGCGTCCGGGATCGCCGTAGCGAGGTTGTTGCCGAAGTCGAATGCGGCCTGACCGCTGGTCGGAAGCGCGAGCAGCGCCCCCGCCGCGGCGATCGATGCGAGCGCCGAGCGCCATCGGCGCCTGCTTCGTGGATCCTGTCCCATGGCCGCCAGGCTACTCCTATTTTGCGAGCTGGTTCCGGGCCGCTATACTTTTTGAAGTAAAGCTGATCAGGATTCAGGTTTTAGGCTTTCCCCGCCATGAAAACCGCAGAGACGACAGAACAGGTCAAGCAGCGGATCGAGGAGATCGATCCGGCCGCGGCGAAGGCGGAGATCGACTCCGGCGACGTCGCCCTGCTCGACATCCGCGACCACAACGAGTACCAGCAGTCCCACCTCGAGGGCGCCGAGCTGGTGCCGCCCGAGGAGGTCGCGGCGCGGATCGACGAGCTCGTCCCCGACCAGTCTCAGCGGGTCATCCTCTACTGCGCCTCGGGCAACCGCTCGGCCCGCGCCGCCGACCAGATCGCACAGCTCGGCTACGAGAATGCCGCCAACGTCGACGGCGGCATCCACGCCTGGGAGGCCGCCGGGCTCCCGGTCGTCTCGCCGAACGGGCTCTCGCCCGAGCAGCGGATGCGCTACTCGCGCCACACACTGCTGCCTGAGTTCGGCGCCGAGGGCCAGAAGGCGCTTCTCGACTCGAAGGTGCTGCTGCTCGGCGCCGGCGGGCTCGGATCGCCGACCGCGCTCTATCTCGCCGCCGCCGGCATCGGGACGCTCGGCCTGGTCGACGACGACCTCGTCGACGAGTCGAACCTGCAGCGCCAGGTGATCCACAACACCGAGCGCGTCGGCCAGCCGAAGACCGAGTCGGCGCGCAAGACGATCGAGGCCCTCAACCCCGACGTCGAGGTGATCGAGCACCGGATGCGGCTCGACGCTTCGAACATCATCGAGATCATCTCCGACTACGACATCGTCGTCGACGGCGCCGACAACTTCCCAACCCGCTATCTGCTCAACGACGCCTCGGTGCGGCTCCGTAAGCCGGTCGTCTCGGCTTCGATCCTCGCCTTCGACGGCCAGATCTCGACCTTCGTCCCCTTCGAGGGACCGTGCTACCGCTGCCTCTACCCGACCCCGCCTCCGGCCGAGCTCGCGCCGAGCTGCGGCGCCGCCGGCGTGCTCGGCGTGATGGCCGGCGTGATGGGCCTGCTGCAAGCCAACGAGGTGATCAAGCTCGCGGCTGGGATCGGCGAGCCGCTGATCGGCCGGCTGCTGCTCTACGACTCGCTGACAACGCGGTTCACCGAGCTCAAGGTCCGCCGCGACCCCGAGTGCCCGATCTGCGGCCCGAACGCCGAGGAAATCCCCGAGTCGGAGATGGGCAAGTTCCCCGACTACGAAGCGTTCTGCGCGGCGTAGCCCGGGTTACGTAGGCTTCCGCGCCGATGCCCACGGTCAAGGTTCCTCCCGTGCTGCGCCAGCACACCGGCGGCGACGCCGAGCTCAGCTCCGCCGGCTCGACGGTCGGCGAGGTGCTGAATGCTGCGGCTGCTGAGCACTCCGGTCTCAAGGAGCAGCTCTTCTCGCCGGACGGAGACCTGAACCGCTACGTCAACATCTACCTCAATGACGAGGACGTCCGGGTGCTCGACGGCCTCGACACCGCGGTCTCCGACTCCGACACCGTGGTGATCCTCCCGGCGATGGCCGGCGGCTCCTAGGTCCCGAGCACGAGCCCGAGGAACCGCTTCGTGCGCTCCTCGCGCGGCGCGTCGAGCACCTGGGCCGGCGGGCCCTGCTCGACGATCGCACCGTCATCCATGAACACGACCTGGTCGGCGGCGTCACGGGCGAAACCGATCTCGTGGGTGACGACGACCATCGTCATGCCCTCGTCGGCGAGCTCGCGCATCACGTCGAGCACCTCCTTGACGAGCTCGGGATCGAGCGCGCTCGTCACCTCGTCGAAAAGCATCAGCTTCGGGTCCATCGCCAGCGCGCGCGCGATCGCAACCCGCTGCTGCTGCCCGCCGGAGAGGCGCGAGGGGTATTCGTCGATCTTGTCCGCCAGCCCCACCCGCTGGATCAGCTCGGTGGCCCGGCGGCGCGCTTCGTCCTCCTTGCGCCCGAGCACGATGCGCTGGGCCAGCATCACGTTCTGGACCGCGGTCATGTGCGGGAAGAGGTTGAAGCGCTGGAACACCATCCCGATCTCGGCACGGCAGTCGACGATCGCCGAATCCCGCTGCTCGTGCAGCTTGTTGCCGACCTGCCGGTACCCGATCAGCTCCCCGTCGACCCAGATTCTCCCCGCGTTGATCTTCTCGAGATGGTTGATGCAGCGTAGGAACGTCGTCTTTCCGGATCCCGATGGCCCGAGCAGGCAGAAGACCTGGCCCTTGTTGACTTCCATCGAGACGCCCTTCAGCACTTCGAGCCGCCCGAAGGACTTGTGCACGCCCTCGGCCTTGAGGATCGGTTCGTTCATCGATGGTCCGATGGGGGCAGGATCTTGTCCGGGTCCACATGCCGCGCCGCCCAGCCGGAGCGGATCTGCTCGAACATGGTCGGGGCCTGGCTGCGGCTGCTGCCGCGTCCGTAGTAGCGCTCGAGGTAGTACTGGCCGACAGAGAGCACCGACGTCATCACCAGGTACCAGATGGTGGCAACGATCAGGAGCGGGATCACCTGGTAGCTCTGCGCATAAATGAGTTGGACCGAGTAGAGCAGGTCGGCAACGGCGATGAAGGCGACCAATGAAGTGTTCTTCAGCATCGAGATCGTTTCGTTGCCGGTCGGCGGGATCACAACCCGCATCGCCTGCGGGAGGACGATCCGCCGTAGCGTCTGACCGCGCGTCATCCCGAGCGCCTTGGCGGCCTCGGTTTGCCCCTCGTCGACGGAAATGATTCCGGCTCGGACGATCTCCGACATGTAGGCGCCTTCATTGAGCCCGAGCGCGAGCATCGCCGCGACGAACGGGGTGATGATCTCGTTGGCGTCGAGATGGATGAACGAGGGCCCGAACGGGATCCCGAGGTCGACGGTCGGATAGAGAGCCGCGAAGTTGAACAAGATGATGATCTGGACCAGCAGCGGCGTGCCCCGAAACAGCCAGATGTAGGTCCAGCTCGAGCCGCTGATCAGGCGGTTGGGCGAAAGGCGCATCACCGCCAGCAGCACGCCCAGGGCGATGCCGACCACCATCGCCAGCACCGTCAGCTCGATCGTCTTCAGGACTCCTTCGAGAACCCGGTCGTCGAACATGTACTCGCCGACGACGCCCCACTCGAAGTTGTCGTTTGTCGCGACCGACTTGGCGAGCGCGACCAGGATGACCGCGACGAGCGCTGCCGCGATCCACTGCCCCGGGTGACGGACCGGGACCGCCTTGATCTCTTCAGGCGGTCCCGGGTCCGAACCCGTGTTGCCCATGCCGGGGGTTGATGTCACCGGCGTGGGGACGAGGCGCTAGCTGACCGCCCCGTTGGCGACTGGCTTGTCGATCGCCGTGTCCGGCAACTGCCAGTAGTCAAATATCTTCTGCATGGTGCCGTCCTTGTACAGGGCAGTGACGGCGTCCAGCACCGGCTGCTGCAGGCCGCTGTCCTTCGGGATCGCGATCCCGTAAGGCTCAACGCCATAGGCCTTGCCGAGCTCGAACTTGCCCTCCGACTGCTCGACGATGTACGCGGCAACCGGGGAGTCGGCCATGCCGAGCTCCGCGCGGCCGCTCGAGATCGCCAGGTTGGCCGCATTCTGGTCGGGGAACACCTGGACGTCGACCTCGCACTTCTTCTTCTGTGCTTCGGCGTCTTCCTGCTGCGTGGTTCCCTTCTCAACCGCGACGCTGTGGTCGCAGAGGTCTTCGACCGTGGCCACATCGACCGGGGCGTCCGCGCTCGTGTAAAACGACGTGCCGGCCTGGCCGTAGGTGACGAAGTCAACCTCTTGCTCGCGCTCCTTCGTGTCGGTGAAGGAGGACAGCCCGAGGTTGTACTTGCCGGCGGCAAGTCCGGGAAGGATGCTGTCGAAGGTCACGTTCTGCACCTTCGCTTCCAGGCCCATGATCTGGCCGAGTGCCTTGGCGATGTCAGCGTCCGCGCCGATCACCGTCTTGTTATCGCCCTCGGCATAGAACTCCATCGGCGGATAGGTCGCATCGGCGGCGACCGTCAGTGTGCCCGTCGACTTGATTTCGGCCGGGACGGCGTTGGCGATTGCCTGATCGGCCGCTACGTCGATGTCGGGGGTGGCGGTGAGATCCCCGCCGCCTCCACCGCTTGTCTCGGTTGCAGCCGCGGTCGTGTCGCCGCCGTCATCCTCATCGTCATCGCCGCATCCGACGGCGACGATCGCGGTGGCGAGCAGCGCGACGAGTGCCAGCACTGCAAAAAGTCTCGATCTCATTCGCTTCCTCTCTCTCGGGGGACGAGTCGGGGCGAACATATCCGCTCAGCGGCGGGGGCGCGCGAAGCCGCCCAATACTTCAATTATTGAAGCTATACTGCGTTGCGAGTAGCGGATGGCCGAGCCACTTCTGAACAGACCCTGCGGAGGGCGCTTCCAGGACATCGTCGAGTCGATCGGCAACACGCCGATCGTCGAGCTGCCCAGGTTGTCGCCGAAGGGTGAGGTTCGGATCTGGGCGAAGCTCGAAGGCCGCAACCCGACCGGCTCGGTCAAAGACCGGGTCGCGAAGTCGATGATCGAGGACGCCGAGTCGAAGGGCGCGATCGCGCCGGGGCAGACGATCCTCGAGCCGACCTCGGGCAACACCGGGATCTCGCTCGGGATGATCTGCCGCCGCAAGGGCTACCCGCTCAAGGTCGTGATGCCCGACAACGTGACCGAGGAGCGCACCCAGCTGCTGCGCATGTACGGCGCCGAGATCGTCTACTCGGAGGGGGCCAAGGGCACCAACGGCGCCGTCGAGCTCGCGCTCGAGATGGCCGAAGGGGACTCCTCGTACTACATGCCCTACCAGTACGGCAACGAGGCAAACCCGCTTGCCCATTACAACGGGACCGCGCCCGAGATCCTCGAGGAGCTCGATGAGGTCGCCGCGTTCGTCGGCGGGCTCGGCACCGGCGGGACGCTGATGGGCAACGGCCGCCGGCTGAAGGAGAACGACCCCGAGACCAAGATCGTCGCCGCCGAGCCGATGCAGGGCGAGCTGGTCCAGGGCCTGCGCTCGCTCGAGGACGGCTTCATCCCGCCGATCATCGACATCACGCTGCTCGACCGCAAGATCATGGTCTCGAACAGCGACGCGATCGTCTGGACCAAGAAGCTGCTCGAAGAGGAGGGCCTGTTCGCGGGCGTCTCCTCGGGCGCCGATCGCCTCGGTCGCGGTCCGGATCGCGAACGAGCTCGAGGGCGGAAACGTCGTCTTCGTCGTCCCCGACGACGGCTGGAAGTACCTCTCCTCGGGCGTCTATACGAAGCCGCTCGAGGAGCTTGAGGACGTCGACTCGACGTTCTGGTGGTAGGGCCCGAGGCGCTCGACGCGGCGGCGGCGCGGGTCGCAGAGCTGGCAGCCGGCTACGAGGCGCCCGACTTCGCCCACGTGCCGAATCCGGACGCGGCGCTGTTCCTTTGCGCGATCGACCACGGCACCGGGTACGAGCGCGCTCATCAGGTCCGCGGCGCGGGGCCCTACGAGGGCAGTGCGCTGCTCTGGGCGCTCGGGGTGGCGGAGGAACAGGACGTCCCCGGGACTCTGTCGGCGGAAGCGCTCGCCGACGCCGACGAGGATCTGGTCGCCGACTTGTTCTCGATCGAGGGCGAGACGGTCAGCGGTCCGGACGAGCGGGCGCGGCTGTGGCGCGACCTTGCGGGGAAGCTGCTGGAGGACTACGACGGCGCGGCGATGGAGTTGATCGCCGCGGGCGAAGGCCGGCTCGGGGCCGACGGCGGCATGCTCGACCGGCTGGCGACGTTCGAGGCCTATTCCGACCCGCTGCGAAAGAAGAGCTTCCTGTTCTGCAAGATCGCCGAGCGCCGCGGCTGGCTCGCTGCCTCCGACCCGGAATCCTGGCGCGTCTGCGCCGACAGCGTGCTCATGCGCCTGGCGCTGCGGGCCGGCCTGGTCGAGGAGGGCCCGGTGGAGGAGGTGCGCGCCGCGACCGCCGACGCGTTCGCCGCCGTCGCGGAGAAAGCCGGGATCTCACCGCCGCTGCTCGACGACCTGCTCTGGGAGCTGGGGCGCGAGGACGCCGACCTGCTCGGCAGCGCCGCCGGCGACCTGCGTGAGCCGCTGCGCCCGCCCGGAGGCCACTTCTACTAGCTTGACTCGCCGATGAAGCTCAGCCGCGAGCATTTCGAGGAGCTGATCGCGCATGCCCGCGAGGACGAGCCGAACGAGTGCTGCGGGATGATCGGCGCCCGCGACGGCGCCGCGACCAACATTTACCGGGCGCGCAACTCCGAGGCGAGCCCGCTCCGCTACAACCTCCATCCGAGCGACCAGTTCCGGATCATGGAGGAGATCGACGAGCGCGGCGAGGACCTGGCGGCGATCTACCACTCCCACACCAAGAGCCCGGCCTACCCCTCGCAGACCGACATCAACCTCGCCACCTACCCGGACACGCTCTACGTGATCGTCTCCCTGATGACCGACGAGGAACCGATCCGTGCGTTCGAGATCTCGGACGGCAAGGTCTCCGAGGTCGAGCTCGAGATTGACGGCTGAGCAGCCATTCGTTTGCTCGCGCTGCGGGCTGGCCACGCCGAGAGCGAGCGCTTCTGCCGCAACTGCGGGATGCCGCTGGTCCCGGCCGGCGGCGAGGGGGTCGAGGTCACCGAGGCCCAGGAGAAGGCCCGCAAGATCCGCCCGCAGTACTCGCGCGGCGAGCTGATCAGGGTCGCCGGGGGCCGAAACCAGGCCGAGGCCGAGATGATCCAGGGGATCCTGCTCGAGGAGGGCGTGCCGAGCATCCTGCGGCGGACCCGCGGCTTCGACGTCCCCGACTTCCTCGCCGCCGGCCCGCGCGACGTGATGGTCCCCCAGTCCGGCTACGAGAAGGCGCGCGACCTGCTCGACGGCACCGAGCTCGCCTCCCAAGAGCCGGTCCCGGGCGAGATGCCGGGGATCGGCTCGCCGGGCAAGCTCGCCGCCGGCGTCCTAGCGGCGACGGCGCTCGCGATACTGGTCGTCTGGGTCCTCTACGAGCTCTCCGCCTAGGCGGTCCGAGCGCGGACCACCATCTTGTGGCGTTCTGCCGCGCGTGGGGCCGCCGTCCAGATGCTGGGCGGTCGGGCCCTCGTCGAGCTCGGAGAGCCCGGCGTCGAGGTCGAAGAAGCTGGCGCCGAGGTCGCCCGCCCGCGGGCTCGCCATCGATTCGAGCTGGGCGCGCCAGGCGCGCTCGATGTCGCGGCTCCTCGCCTCGAAAGCGAGCTCGAGGTTGCCCCGCGGGCCCTCGCGGCGCAGCCTCTGCACGAGCAGCTCGCAGGCGGCGGCGCCGCGCTCGCGTTCGAGCAGGTCGAAGACCGTCCCGCCGAGGATCACGGCGTCGCGGCGCGAGGGCGGGAACCTCGGCCGCCCGCCGACCCGAGCCGGTTTAGGACCGCGGGCCGGAAGAGCGGCACCTGGCCGGAGAAGTACTGCGCCGCCCCCTCGATCATCCACGCCCAGCGCAGGTAGCGCAGAAAGCGCCGCGGGCTCCAGATCGGGGGCAGGGCCGGGTTGTTGGCGGCGAGCACGACCTGCACGTAGAGGCGCTCGGCGGTGCCCCGCAGGGCGCGCTCGGAGTCCTCGCCGCCGGCGCGCTGCTCGGTCCACTGCTCGTTGAGGACGTGGAGCTCGGTCGCCATCGGCCAGCCGGCCAGGTAGCGGCGGCCTGCCGGCGCGGCCGCCCAGCGCACCGCGGGGAGCAGCGGGTGCGCGGCGGCGAGCCAGGCGGGGTTGTCGTGGATGACGACGGTGATGTCGCCCGGCACCTGGTCGAAGCGCTCCTCGAGGCGCAGCCGCAGGTCCTCGAGCCGGTCGAGGACGCGCTTCGCGAACGCGGTGTCGGCGGACTCGTGCCGGGCGGTGAAGCTCAGTGAGTCTGTCTCGACCCAGGCCGATGGATTGAGGCTACTCGGGGGGGATGATCAGCTATGCAGGAACAGGCTCGCCGGCGGAGTCGCAGATCGTGCGGATGACCTGTCCGGCGCGCTCGAACTCCTCGTCGGCCATCACCGGCGTGCCCTCGAAGGGCAGGTCGCGGTCGATCTCGACCCAGGTGTGGCAGCCGTGGTACTCGTCCTTGACCCGGACCGTGACCGGGCGCGGGATCCGGTGGACCCGGAGCAGCAGCACGTGCAGCGGGTGGGAGCGCTTCCACTTCAGGCGCTTCTGCGCGTAGTCGGGGGTCCAGATGTGGAAGGGGGTGAGCGCCTCGACGATGCGGTGGTCCTCGGTCGTGAAGTGGTCGATGACCTCGGCCCAGGCGCGGATCCGGACGCGGTCGGGCTGCGGAATGCCGCCGTCCTGGAGCAGCGCCCGCGGCGGCGGCTCCTCGTCGGGCCAGACGCCCTCTTCGAGCGCGCGGCGCAGCTCGGGGTGGTGCGACTCGCGCACGAGGTCGTTCCGCTGGTGGTCGAAGGTCGGATAGAGGAAGAAGCTGCTCGTGCTCGAGCTCGAAGTGCTTGTCGTCCTCCTCGATACCGCCCTTACGCAGGGTGACCAGCTGTTCGCCCTCGGCCAGTGCGCGCACGGTGAGGGCCCATTCCTTGAAAGCGATCGGCATAGTGTCTGTCTAGGTCGTTCGGGGGAGGTTGTTGCGTGTGCGGGGCGCGAGTCCCAAGCCCCGAGGGTGGCGGATTGTAGACGAGACAGTCAACGATTCACAACCCTTGTGCAGCGTGTCACAAGCGCCGGAGACTTAGCTGTAAGCATCGGAATCCGCACCGGAATGGGATTTGCGGTCTGGCTACTCGGCCAGACGATGCAATCGTCGGTGCTCACCAGGGGCGCCGTATCCGCCGCCGCCGGGGGTCTCGATCCGCAGCCGTCGCCCGGCTCCAGCTCTCCGCGCGGCTTTCGGCGGCAGATCGGCTCGCCGTTCAGCGTGTCGCGGCCCGGTTCGCCGCGGCTCGCCGCCCTCGCGGCCGCGCGGCGCGTGCCGGCGGCGCTCGGCGATCAGCGTGAAGCGCATCGGCGCGAGCGCCTCGATCTCGCGCACGACCCCGTCGCCGCCGCGTCCGGCGCCCGCGCCGCCGCTGCCGCGGCGCAGCGACAGCTCGCGGACGCGGAGCGGGAACTCGGTCTCCAGCGCCTCGACCGGGGTGTTGAGCGTGTTCGACATCGCGACGTGGACCGCGTCGGGCCGTCGGCGTCGGCGCAGGCGCCCTGGCCGCCGCCGATCGTCTCGTAGTAGGTGAATTCATCACCGGGCCCTCGCCGGCGAGGGTGAGGTTGTTCATCGTCCCCTGCCCCTGGGCGGGGGCGTCGACGACGCCTCGCCAGCGCCTCGAAGACGAGGTCGGCGACCCGGCTCGAGGTCTCGACGTTGCCGGCCGCGACCGCGGCGGGCGGCCGCGCGTTCAGCAGCGAGCCCTCGGGCGCGATCGACCTCGACCGGGCGCCAGGCGCCCGCCGAGGGCGGGGCGTCGGGGTCGAACAGCACCCGCACCGCGTAGAAGCACGCCGAGCTGGGTCACCGAGAGCGGGCAGTTGAGGTTGCCCTCGACCTGGTCCGCGGTGCCCGCGAAGTCGAGCATCAGGTCCTCGCCGCGGAGCTCGGCGCGCAGGCGCAGCTCGATGTCGTTCCCGTCGGTGCCCTCGAGCGACGTCGGTGGCGGCGTGCGCGCCGTCCGGCGGCCTCGGCGAGCGCGGCGCGGGTGCGCCGCTCCGCGTAGTCGAGGATCTCGTCCATCCCGGCGCGCAGCTCGGCGGGCCCGTGGCGCTCGGCGAGCTCGCGCAGCCGCCGCTCGCCGGTCAGGTTGGCGGCGCGCTGGGCGCGCAGGTCGGCGAGCCGCTGGCCGGGCTGGCGCATCCGCCCGGCGAGCCCGCGCAGGCCGTCGTCGTCGAAGCGGGTCGGCGGGATCACGACGCCCTCCTCGTCCAGGCCGGGTCGAGTCGGCCGGCATCCCGCGCCGGCGTCGGGCCGCCGACGTCGGCGTGGTGGGCGCGGGAGGCGGCGAAGCCGATCAGCTCGCTCGTCCGGCGAAGCACCGGCGATGATCAGCGGTGATGTCGGGCAGGTGGGTGCCGCCGCGGAACGGGTCGTTGAGCACCCAGAGATCGCCGTCGCGCGTGCTCCTCGTCGAGCGACCGCCGCGACCGCCTCGGGCATCGAGCCGAGGTGGACGGGGATGTGCTCGGCCTGCATCACCAGCTCGCCGGCCGGCGTCGAAGAGCGCGGTCGAGCAGTCGCGGCGCTCCTTGATGTTCGGCGAGTGCGCCGAGCGGATCAGCACCGCGCCCATCTCCTCGCAGGCGGCGCGCAGCCCACCGCCAGGACCTGGAGCGTCGACCGGGTCGATCGACGCTCATCGGGCATGCCTCCGTCGGCGACGATCGATCCCGCGCGCGTCCACCTCGGCGCTCCAGCCCGGGCGGCAGGACGAGCGTCGCCTCGGGCAGCTCGAAGACGCACGGCCCGGCGCGCGCTGCCCGCCGCCGGGCTCGCCGCGCAGCACCTCGGCCTCGACCCACTCGCCGCTCGAACCAGGCCCGGCGGGTCGACCGCTCGAGCTCGTCGCCGCGCCGGCTCGCGGCTCGGGGCGCGGGCTCGGGCCCGGGCTCGACGGCCGCGACGCGGAGGTTGACGAGCTCGACTCGCGGCCTCGGGATCGCGGTAGCCGTAGCGCGCCTCGTGCTCGGCGGCGAACGCCTCGGCGAGCTCGGCCGGGTCGGGCGCTCGTCGGCCGGGACCGGGAGCTCGAAGGACTGGCCGCGGTAGCGCATCTCGCAGACGACCTCGATCTCGCGCATCCGTCGAGCCCGGCCCGAGCGCGCTCGGCGAGCGCGCTCGACCTCCGCGGCGATCCGCTCCGCGGTCAGCTCGTCGCCGGCGAGCATCACCGTCCGGGTCGTGTCGCGGCGCCGGTCCGAGGCGAGCAGGCCGAGGGCCGAGAGCACGCCGCTCGCCCGCGGGCAGAGGATGCGCCCGATCTCGAGCTCCGCGGCGAGCGCCGCGGCGTGCATCGGGCCGGCGCCCCCGAACGGCATCAGCGCGAAGCCGCGGGGGTCGACGCCGCGCTCGACGGTCACGACGCGCAGCGCCCGGACCATCTCCTGGTTGGCGACCCGGACGATCCCGGCCGCGGTCTCGGTCTCGGCGAGCCCGAGCTCGGCGCCGAGCCCGCCGATCGCCGCCGCGGCCGCCTCCGCGTCGAGCTCGACGCCGCCGGCGAGCGCCGAGTCCGGCGGCGAGGTAGCCGAGCAGCGAGGTTGGCGTCGGTGACCGTCGGCTCGCGTGCCGCCGCGCCCGTAACAGGCGGGCCCGGGCTCGGCTCCGGCCGAGCGCGGCCCGACGCGCAGCGCGCCGCCGCGGTCGCGCCAGCGCGATCGAGCCGCCGCCGGCGCCGACCGTGTGGACGTCGACCATCGGCAGCTGGATCGGGCGCCCGTCGAGCTCGCGCGAGTCGGTGCGGCGCACCTCGCCGTCCTCGACGACGCAGACGTCGCAGGAGGTGCCGCCCATGTCGAGGCCGAGCGCGTTGCCGTCGCCCGAGGCCCGCGCCAGCAGGCCGGCGCCGACCGCTCCGCCGGCCGGGCCCGAGAGCACGCTCCAGGCGCCCGCGCGTCGCCGCCTCGCGCGGCGGGGCCGACGCCGCCCGAGGAGCGCATCACCAGCGGCTCCGGCAGGCCGCGCTCGCGCGCGGCGCTCGGCGAGCCGCGTCAGGTAGCGGCCGAGCAGCGGCGTGAGGTAGGCGTCGATCACGGTCGTCGAGCAGCGCTCGTACTCGCGGAACTGCGGCAGCACCTCGTGCGAGGCCGAGACGTGGACGCCGGGCAGCGCCTCGCGCAGCCGCGTCGGCGATGCGGCGCTCGTGGGCCGGGTCGAGGAAGCTGAACAGCAGGCAGATCGCGACCGACTCCGGGCTCGGCGGTCGCCGAGCTCGGCGACGAGCCGCTCGACCTCCTCGTCGTCGAGCGGCCTCGATCACCCCGTCGGGGCCGATGCGCTCGGCGGCGCTCGAAGCGCAGCTCGGGCTCGACCAGCGGCGCGCGGCTCGGCGCGCAGGGGTGGTAGAGGCTCGGCCGGTCCTGGCGGCCGATCTCGAGCAGGTCGGCGAAGCCCGCGGTGGCGACCAGCGCCGTGCGCGCGCCCGCTCTCGTAGCAGCGCGTTGGTGCCGACCGTCATCCCGTGGGTGAAGCCGCTCGACCGTCGGCCGGCTCGGCGCCCGCCGCCGTCGAGCACCGCGCTCGATCGCCGCGCAGCACGCCCTCGGACTGGTCGGCCGGGGTCGTCGGCACCTTCGCGGTGTGGAGCCGCTCGCCGTCGAAGAGCGCGGCGTCGGTGAAGGTCCCACCGACGTCGACGCCCAGCAGCATGCGGACGCTAGGCCTATGACGGTGGACCCGGTGGAGCCCTGCAGCGACGCCTCCGGCGATCCGAGGAGCGCATATGTA
Source organism: uncultured Solirubrobacterales bacterium (assembly GCA_963800705.1). Classification (GTDB taxonomy): domain Bacteria; phylum Actinomycetota; class Thermoleophilia; order Solirubrobacterales; family 70-9; genus CAWDBV01. The sequence continues at coordinate 56,997 of CAWDBV010000006.1, read as the reverse complement.
TGACGGTCGAGGGCCCGGCTCTCGCCGGGCCCGTCCCGTACCGCCTAGCGGAGCAGTGCAGTACTCTGGCGGCGGCACGCGCCGCCTTGCTCGGCCGCGGCGCCAGTCGTCGAGCGCGTCAAGAGGTCTCCTCCTCGAGGTGCTTGTGCGAGGGGCAGTAGTCGCGGCCCGGCAGCGGCTCGCGCTGGCACGGGGTCCCCTTGCGGGTGCTGGCGCGGCACTGGCGCGGCTGCCCGTCGAGCCCGACCGTCGTCGGCGGAGGCGCTCGAGGTGCTCGAGCGCGAGGCTCATGTGGCGGTCGATGACCATGTAGACGTAGAGCTGCTCGGCGATCGGGAAATGCGCAGCGGATCTCGCTGAACAGCGTACTTCGCCGGCCGCGCGAAGTAGCGGCGGTCGTAGGCGAGCCGGCGCATCGTCGCCTCGCATGCGTCGAGCACTTCGATGCCGCGCCGCCGCCGCGTGACGCCGTTCTGCCTGGACGATGCGGGCGCCAGCTCCCGGTAAATCGAGCGGCTGAACCGATACATCGATATCTCCTCCTTGGTCCTCTGTCGGTCCCTCTTCCGGCCTCGCTTCCAGCGAAGCCAAGCGAGTATCCCAACGCGCCGATTGAAGGCGAAAGTCGACGTGCGTTAAGCACGTGATTAAGCGGGCTTACGAACGTACGAATCGGGCTCGAGTTCCAGGCCTGGAGCTCTCGAGCTCGCCGCCGCGGCGGCGTGAACGATGTGGCATGCCGTCGAGGCCCGGGTCGGCGCGCGGGAAGTCGCTGCGGAGGTGCGACCCGCGCGACTCGCGGCGCTCGAGCGCGCAGCGGCGCCGATCAGCCGCGCCAGCGGGTAGGGGTCGTCGAGCAGCCGCTCGAGCCTCGGCGGCATCGCGGCGCGGGCCCGGCGTAGCGCCAGAGCGCCTCGCGGGTCTCGGCGGTCGGGGGCTCGAAGCGCCAGTCGGGCTGGCGCGGGGGGCGGTCCGCCGCGGGCCTCGCTCGAGCGCGGCGCGCGGCGGCGCGCGAGCCGAGCACGAAGCACTCGCTGAGCGAGTTCGAGGCGAGCCGGTTGGCGCCGTGGAGGCCGGTGCAGGCGCACTCGCCGACCGCGTAGAGGCCCGGGCAGCGAGCTGCGCCCGTCGAGGTCGGTCGCGATGCCGCCCATCACGTAGTGGGCGGCGGGCGCGACCGGGACCGGGTCGGCGATGGGATCGAGCCCGGCGTCGCGCGAGCGCCGCGAAGACGTTGGGGAAGCGCTCGGGTTCGACGCCGCGCAGGTCGAGCAGGACGTGGTCGGTCCCGTCGGCCGCCATCCGGTCGAGGATCGCCGCGCGTCACCGCGTCGCGGGGAGCGAGCTCGTCGGTGAAGCGGCGCCCGGCCGCGTCGAGCAGCGTCGCTCCCTCGCCGCGCACCGCCTCGGTGATCAGCTGTGCCGTCGTGCGTCGTGCCGGGCTGCGCGCAGCGCGGTGGGGTGGAACTGGCAGAGCTCGAGGTCGGCGAGCTCGGCGCCGGCGGCGTTGGCGAGCACCGAGCCGGCGCCGATCGCGCCCCAGGGGTTCGTGGTCCGGCTCCAGAGCGCCGCGGCGCCGCCGGTCGAGAGCACTGTCGCCGCGGCGCCGACAGGCTCGCGCGTCGGTGATCACGCCGGCGCAGCGCTCGCCGTCGCTCCACAGCGCCAGCGCCGAGCAGCCCTTCGAGGACGTCGATCCGTCCGTCGGCGGCGACGAGCTCGGCGAGCCGCTCGGTGATCCGGCGGCCGGTCGCCGCGCCGCCGGCGTGGACGATCCGCCGCCGCGAGTGCCCGCCCTCGAGCGCCGAGCGCCAGCTCGTCCGTCGCCTCGCGGTCGAACTCGACGCCCGCGCGCCTCGAGCTCGTGCGACCGGCCGCCGGGGCCTCGGCGACCAGCACCTCGACCACCGAGCGCCGGCAGCGCAGCCGCGGCCGGCGCGCAGCGTGTCCTCGGCGTGGAGCTCGGGCGAGTCGTCGTCGCCGAGCGCGGCGGCGAGGCCCGCCCTGGGCCCAGTAGCTCGAGCTCTCGGCGAGCGGCTTGCGCGAGACCAGCGCCACCTCGGCGCCGGCCTCGGCGGCGTCGAGCGCGGTGTGCAGACCCGCGGCGCCGCCGCCGACGACGACGACGTCGTCTCGACGGCGCTGGGCACCGGACACGGGTACGGTATCGGCGCATGCCGGGCCTCTACCTGCGCCACCCGAGCTCGTTCGAGCACGACACCGGCGCCCACCCCGAGAACGCCGGCCGGCTGCGGGCGATCGAGGCGGCGATGGAGGAGCGCGACTGGCTCGGCCTCGAGCGGGTCGAGGCCCCGGCCGCGACCCGCGAGCAGCTGCTCCGCGTCCACACCGCCGACCACATCGACTCGATCGAGGAGCTGAGCGCGTCGGGCGGCGGGATGATCGACATGGACACGAGTCGCCAGCGCCGGCTCGTGGGAGGCGGCGCTGCACTCGGCCGGCGGAGCGGTCGCACGCCGTCGATCGGCTGATCGGCGGGCGACGCCGAGTTCGCCTTCTGCGGGCTGCGCCCGCCCGGCCACCACGCCGAGCGCGGCCGGGCGATGGGCTTCTGCCTCTTCAACAACGTCGCGGTCGCCGCCGCGCACGCGCATCGCCGAGCACGACGCCGGGCGCGCGCTGGTCCTCGACTGGGACGTCCACCACGGCAACGGCACCGAGGAGATCTTCTACGACTCCGACAAGGTGCTCTACGCGAGCATCCACCAGAGCCCGCTCTACCCCGGCACCGGCGCGCGCGGCGACACCGGCAGCGGGCGCGGGGGAGGGCTACACGCTCAACCTCCCGGTGCCGCCGGGATCGGGCGGCGACGGTTCCTCGGCGCGATCGACGACGAGGTGCTGCCCGCGGCGCGCGAGCTCGAGCCCGGATCTGATCGCGATCTCGGCCGGCTACGACGCGCACCGCGCCGACCCGCTCGCCAACTGCGACGCTCGACGACGCCGCACTTCGCGGAGATGGCGGGGCGGATGCAGGGGCTCGCCGGAGAGATCGGAGCGCCGGTGCTCGTCTGCCTCGAGGGCGGCTACGACCCCGACGCTCTCGCTAGCTCGGTGGTGGCGACGCTGGAGGCGCTGTCGTGACCGGCTGGGTGGCGGCCGGCGCGGCCGCCGGGCCTCCGGCTTCCTTCTCGGCGTCGTCGCCGAGCTTCACGTAGGCGATCAGCAGCACGACCATCAGCCCGGCGATCACGATCGCGGCGGCGGTCACCGGCCGCCGCCAGGGTGAGGCTGGGTTCACTAGACAGTTAGTTTGGACTTCAGGTCTGCGAGGAACGCCTTCGGGAAGCCCGGCACCGCGTCGAGGTCGTCGATCACGTCGAAGCCCTTGTTGCGCTCGCGGTAGGCGATCACCCGGGTCGCCTGGGTGACCGACATGCCGATCTCGCGCAGCTCCTCGAAGCTGGCCGTGTTCGCGTTCACCTGCTCGCCGGGCTTTGCTGGCGGCGGGGTGGGCTTGGGGGAGCGGCGCAGGCGCATGTCGGGAATCTTGGGAGCCTTCGGAAGCTTCGGAGCCGCGAGCTTAGGCCTTGAGGGCTTCGCCGGCTCCGGTTCGGCCTTCGGCGGTGCGGGGGGCGCCGGGGGCTTCTCGACCCGCTTCTCGACCTTCTTCTCGACCTTGTGCTCCTTGGTGTCGGGCTCGAACGGCCTGCGGCCGACATCGGTGACGCGGCGCCCGACGTCGGCGGCGCGGCCCTCGACCTCCTTGAGCCGCTTCTCGACCGCGGCGAACTTGGCCGAGCGCTCGCTGCCCTCCTCCTGGCGCAGGGTCTCCTCGGTTGTGAGCAGCCGGCGCTCGGCGTTCTCGGCGCGCCCCTCGGTCTCGCCCAGCTTCACCTCGACCGAGCGCAGCGCGTCGGCGGTCTCGTCGAGCTCCGCGGTCAGCTCGGCCTCGCGGCGGGCGAGGCGCTCGGCGGCGGCGCTTTCGGCCTCGCGGCGTGCCTGCTCGGCTTCGCGGGCGGCTCGCTCGGCGCCCTGCTTCTCGAGGCGCTCGGTCTCGCGCTTCAGCTTTTCTTCGGCCTCGGCAGAGACCTTCTCGGCGGTCTCGCGTCGCACGGCGTTGATCTTCTCACGGGCCTGCTTCTCGGCGTCCTTCCGCAGCGCGGTGGTCTGCGAGCGAAGCCAGGCGGTCGCGGCGCTGCGGGCGTGGACCTCGGCGTCGAGACGGGCGTTCTCGGCCTCGATCGCGCGCTGCTCGGAGCTGCGGGCGCGGCCTCCGGCCTGGTCGAGCTCGGTCCGCAGCCGCTTCAGCTCTTCGGCGACCTCGCCTTCGACCTCGGCGCGGACGGTCTCGACGGTCACCTCGACCCGCTTGTCGGCCTCGGCGCGCAGCTTCTCGGCCTGGTCGCGGAGCTTCTGCTCGGCGTCGCGGGCCATCCGCGCCTCGACCTCGGCGGCGGTGCCGACCTTCTCTCCGGTCTTCTCGATTCGGGTCTCGACCTCGGCGAGCCGCTGCTCGGCCTCCTTCGCCATCTCGGCGGCGGCGTCGCGCTCGCGCTGCAGCGCCTTCTCGCGCACGGCGAGCTCGGCGGCAAAGCGCTCCTCGGCGGCGGCCTTGACCTGCTCGACACGTTCCTCGGCTCGCCGCATGGCCAAAGCGCGGATCTCCTCGATCTTCTGCTCGGCTGTCGTCTCGGCCTCGCCGCGGAGCTGCTCGGAGACTTCGGTGCGCGCTTCCTCGGCCGCTGCCTCGGCGCGCTTCGCGGCCTCGAGCCGGGCGGCCGCGAGCTCCTCATCGGTCAGCTGGGCCTGCTCGGCGCGGGTCTGCTCCGCAGCTTCGGCGCGGGCCCGTTCGGTCGCGTCCTCGACCCGGGTCGAGACCTCGGACTCGAGCGCCTCGATCTGCTCGCGAAGGTGTTGGGTCTGCTCGTTGATGCGGCGCTGGGCCTCGGCCTGGACGCGGCGCTCGGACTCGAGGTGCTGCTGCTCGCTCTCGCGCGCCGAGTCGCGGGCGCGCTCGAGATCGGCGAGCGCCTCGCGCAGCGAGGCGACCGCCTCGTCGCGCTCGGCGAGCAGCTCGGCCTCGCGCTCGCCGGCGGTGCCCGCGACCGACTCGTGGGCCTCGTGCTTAAGGGCTTCGCTCTGCGAGCGAAGCCAGGCCGCCGCCTGCTCGCGGGCCTGGTGGGACTCGGCGACCGCCTCGGCGACGGTCTCCTCGTCGATCGCCGGCAGCTGCTGGGTATCGGCCGCCTTCGTGCTGGGGGCGGGGCCGGTGCCGTGCTCGGCCTCGGCGAGCCGGCGCTCGGCTTCCTCGAGCGCGGCGGCTGCCTTCACGCGTTCGTTCTCGAGGTCCTCCTCGAGGGCGAGGATCTCGGCCGTCGCCCGCTCCTCCGCGGTGCGGCGCGCGACATCGACCGCCTCGCGGAGCCGCTCGTCGGTGTCGCCGTTGGTGGGTGCTTCGCGCGGCGTCAGCGGACGCGACGGGTCCGCGTCGGTTTCAGGTGCTTCCTGGGAGGGTCCGGCCTCGCCGATCCGCTGCGGGTCATCGCTCATCGGGAGGGCGGAACTTTAGGGCACGCCCCCGTCATGCTCGGTCGCGTCGAGAAGTCCCTGGTAAGCGGCCAAAACCCGCTCGGCGGTGCGCTCGGCCGAGAAGGCGCGCACCGCCCAGCCGCCGTCGACCCGGGGGTCATCGGAATCGAGGTGCCGGCGCGCGAGCGCCGCCCAGGAATCTGGATCGAACTCGGCTGACATGCATCCCCGTACCCCCGAGAGCGCCAACGGAACCACGCCGACCGGTGTCGAGATCACCGGCACCCCGCAGGCGAGCGCCTCGAGCGCCGCGAGCCCGAACCCCTCGCTGTCGGAGGTGATCAGCACCGCGGCGGCGGCGTTTATGTAGTCGGGCATCCGCTCGGGATCGATCTCGCCCGCGGTGAGCAGGGTTGCGCCGGCGCGCTCGGCGACAGCGCGGGCGCGCTCGGCGCGCTTCACGGGGCGCTCGGGGTCCGCGGGGAAGAGCAGATAGCGGCCCTCGGGCTCGAGCCCGACCCGCTCCCGGGCCTCGGCGCGCGGAGTCGGGGAAAAACGGCTCTCATCGACGCCGCAGGGGAGGACCGCGGCGCGCCCGGGCGGAGGGTCGAGTCCCGCCCGCCCGCCCTCGGGGCCGAAGATCGATGCCGAGGCGCCGGCGGCGAGGTCGATCCGGCGCGCGATTCGGCGCGCGATCCGTCCTGCCCTGGGGTCGCGGACGTCCGTGCCGTGGAAGGTGACGAGCAGCGGGCTGGCGCCGGCGCGCGCGGCGGTCCACCCGCAGAGCCCGTAGTGGGCGTGGACGACGTCGAAGCTCTCGCGCTCGAGCAGTTCCCGCAGCGGGCGGACGGCACGCAGGTAGGCCCGGGCACCGAGCCCGAACGTGAACAGCTCGACCTCGGTGCCGAGCGCGCGCAGCGCCTCGACCTGGTCGCGGACGAAGCGTCCGCGGCGCGGCGCCTCGTCGTCCGGGTAGAGGTTGGTGACCACCAGGGCGCGCACGGCGGCCAGCGTAAAGGTGAGGGCGGTGGGCCGATCGGCCCACCGCCCTCGCGTGGCGGCTACTTGAAGGTGATCCGGTCGACCGCCGCGCGAATCTTCTCGGTGATCACCTCGGCCAACTCGGTTCCTTGCTGGCCGTTGAACCCTTTCATCGCAGCCACCATCCCGACCATGAGCAGCGAGACGAGCAGGATCAGGCCGACGTACTCGACCGTGCCCTGAGCGCGGGTGCTGTGATCGCCGCCGACGCGGCGGCGGAGGGTGTGGAGCCGGGCATAGGTGGCGCCGGCGATTGCGTGCATCGAGACCTCCTTTGTTTGACCGGGATGCTGGCCGCATGGAGCGCAACGCTCCACGCGTGATTGCGGCGATCTGTGCGCCGGACCGTGCCGAAAGCCCTCTTACACTGGCTCCCGATGAGCAAGCCGAGCTGGGAATTCGAGCAAGGCGCCGAGATCGCACCCGGGCGCACCGTGCTCAAGAGCCTCGGCGGCGGCAGCCTCTACGAGGTCTGGCTGGTCTGGGACGAGCACCTGCACGCGATCATGGTCGCGAAGCTGATCCGCCCCGACCAGGTCACCGACGACCGCGCGCTCTCCGATCTGCGCGAGGAGGCCGACGTGCTCGAGGGGCTCGCGCACCCGGTGATCGTGCGCTCGCTCGACGTGGTCGCCGACGGCGAGCACCCGCACCTGCTGCTCGAGCACCTCGAGGGACCCTCGCTGCGGCGGCTGATCCGCAACGGCGGGCCGCTTTCGCTCCAGCAGCTCTTGCCGCTCACCCTGCACGTCGCCGGTGCACTCCACTACATGGAGCAGGAGGGATTCGCCCACCTCGACGTGAAGCCGGACAACATCATCATGAGCGTGCCGCCGCGGCTGATCGACCTCAGCGTCGCGCGCTCGTTCGAGGACGCGTCGCGGCTCGCGACGCCGGTCGGCACCGATGCCTACATGGCGCCCGAGCAGTGCGCCCCGAAGCGCAACGCGGGGCGGATCGGCGCCCGCACGGATGTCTGGGGGCTCGGCGCCACGGTTTTTCATGCCGCTTCGGGCGAGCGGCCGTTCCCGCGCCCGAAGGGCGACCGCGAGTACGAGGACGAGGCGAAGCGCTTCCCGCAGCTCGTCGAACCGCCGGTCGATCTCCCTGATCACATCCCCGAGCCGCTGGCCGAGCTGATCGGTGAGATGCTCGCGCCCGAGCCGGGCGAGCGGCCCAGCGCCGCCGAGGTGGCTGCGCGGCTCGAGCCGCTGATCGCCGAGCTGCCGTCAAAGCTCGTGCTCAGCCGCCGCGGCATGCGCACGCACTGAGTTTGCGACGAGCCGGGTTTGGGAAAATTCCCGGCATGGAAGCTATGAGCGGACACGCGGGGCTGGCCCCACTGCTGCGCTTGCAGAGCGACGAGCGGCTCGCCGAGTTGACCTCGGCGGGCTACGAGCGCGCCTTCGAGACCCTGGTCAAGCGCCACCGCCGCAACCTGCTGCGGATCTGCTCGCGGCTTCTGCCGCGCGACGGCGCCGAGGACGCTGTCCAGCAGGCGCTGCTGAGCGCGCACCAGTCGCTGCGCCGGCGGAAGAGTATCCCCGAGAAAGTCCGTCCCTGGCTCAACAAGATCGCAGTCAACGCCGCGCTCAAGCAGGCCCGCCGCCAACCCGAGGACCTCGCTCTCGACGAGGAGCGGGTCGACGGGGTCGAGCAGCCACCCGAGGCCCACGAGCGCCGCGAGCGGATCGGGCGCCTGGTCGGAGCGCTCGGTGGCCTGCCGGACAACCAGCGCCGGGCGCTGCTGCTGCGCGAGCTCGAGGGAAAGAGCCACGCCGAGATCGCGGCCGAGCTCGAGGTCAGCAAGGGCGCCGCGCGCCAGCTCATCCACCGCGCCCGCGATTCGGTCCGCACCGCCGCCTCGGCGCTCACCCCATGGACGCTGATCCGCTCGGCCGCCGAGGGCCAGCTCGACCCGACGCGGACGGCCGAGGTCGCGGCCGGTGCCGCCGGGGGCGGACTTGCCGCCAAGGCGGTCGCAACGGTGCTGGTGACCGGGACCGTTGCAGGCGGGGTCGCGGTATCGCCGGTGGTCCGGGACAACGCCGCGAGCGGCGACGCGGCCCAGGCCGAGTCCGCCTCCGGCAAGGACGGCTCGGGGAGCGGCGAGCGTTCCGGTCGGTCAGGCCCGGGCTCTTCGGGATCGGACTCCTCGGGCTCGGGCTCGTCGGGTTCCGGATCGCCTGGCTCCGGTAGCTCAGGCTCCGGCAGCTCGGGTTCGGGCGGATCCGGCTCGGGCTCGAGCGGCTCGGGCTCCTCGGGGTCGGGCTCGAGTGGATCGGGATCATCGGGCTCGGGCACCTCAGGCAGCGGCAGCTTGGACAGCTCCGGTTCGGGGGGCTCGGATTCGAGCGGCTCGGGCTCGGGCGAAACGCTCGACCTCGACTAGCCCGCTACCGACTACTCGGACTTTCTCGCGATCGAGCGTGATCTCCGCCCGCCGCGGGGATCAATGACTGGTGCGGAGCTCCCCTCCGCAGGCAAGAAGAACGAAACGACGAGATGAGGAGTGAGTCTCGAAATGTCAGTCCCCAATAGCGCCAAGCCAGGAGCGGCGAGCCGCGCGTTCCTGCAGCTCGCGCAGGACGGCGACCAGCTGATCGCCGAGCGTCCCTCCGCGGCTCGCAGGGCGGTGTTGATCATCATGGCCGCCCTCGTTCTGCTCTCGGTGCCGCTGTTCTGGATCGCCAGCGGGCAAGGCGCAGACCAGGCCTTCGCCGCCAGGTTCTCGAGCAACTCGGGTCCCGGCGGTGGCGGCGATGACGACGACAACAGCGGTCCTGGCGGCGGCGACAACAGCGGTCCCGGCAACGCTGACGACGTCACCGACAACACCACGACCGGTCGCGCCGATGCCGATACCACCCGCGGCACCACCCGCGGTGCCGCCACCGACACCGGTACCCGGAACCAGAACACCGGCACCAACACGAACACGAACACCCGCGGAGCCACGACCCGTGGCGCCAACAGCACCCGCGGGACCACGCGCGGTTCGTAGCCGTTCGTAGCCAGATCATGGTGGGACTGCGCCCGCCGGCCCGGAATCCTCAGGCCGGCGGGCGTTTCCCTGTGCGGGCCCGCCCTAGACTGGCGCCCCGATGCCCGCCGGCCGCTCATACGACCGCGACCCCGCCGACCTGCGCCCGGTGGAGATCGAGCCCGGCTACGTCCGCACCGCCGACGGCTCAGCGCTGATCTCGATTGGGGAGACGCGGGTGATCTGCACCGCCTCGGTGAACGAGAGCGTGCCCGGCTGGATGGAAGGCAAGGGCCGCGGTTGGGTCACCGCCGAGTACGCGATGCTGCCCGCCTCGACCGGTGACCGCAAGCCGCGCGACGTCAGCAAGGGCCGCCAGGACGGGCGCGGGGTCGAGATCCAGCGGCTGATCGGGCGCTCCCTGCGCGGGGTCGTCGACTTCGACGCGATGGGCGAGCGAAGCGTCTACGTCGACTGCGACGTCCTGCAGGCCGACGGCGGCACCCGCTGCGCGGCGATCACCGGCGGCTTCGTGGCCCTTCAGCTCGGGCTCGCGAACCTGGTCGAGGCAGGGGACATCGAGCGGATGCCGCTCAACCAGTCGGTCGCCGCGGTCAGTGTCGGGATCGTCGACGGAGCGGCGCTCTGCGACCTCGACTACAAGGAGGACTCGGGCGCCGAGGTCGACGCCAACGTGGTGATGACCGGCGACGAGGGGCTGGTCGAGGTGCAGGCGACGGCCGAGCGGACGCCGCTTTCGCGCGCCTCGCTCGACGAGCTGCTCGGCCTCGCCGAGGCCGGGATCGCCGAGCTGCGCGAGGCGCAGCGGGGCGTGGTCGGCGAACTTCCGGGCTGATGGCCGGCGTGCCGATGACGGTCGTGGCGGCGACCCGCAATAGGCACAAGCTGGATGAGCTCGGCGAGACGCTCCCCAGGCTCGTACTTCTGCCGCTCACCGACGAGGTCGAGCTGCCGCCCGAAGGCGCCGAGAGCTTCGCCGAGAATGCGCTCGAAAAGGCGCGCGCGGCCCACACCGCGACCGGGCAGCCAGCACTCGCCGACGACTCGGGAATCGAGGCGTCCGCGCTCGACGGCCGGCCGGGAGTTCTCTCCGCCCGCTATGCCGGCGAGGGGGCGACCGACGAGCAGAACCTCGCCAAGCTGATCTCCGAACTCAAGAACGCCGAGGACAAGCGCCTCGCCTATGTCTGCGCGCTCGCGTGGGTCGACGGCGAGGGCGAGCAGCTGTTCGAGGGTCGCTGCGAGGGGACGCTGGCGCCCGAGCCGCGGGGCAGCGGCGGCTTCGGGTACGACCCGGCGTTCGTCCCTGACGAGTTCGCCGACGCACGCACGATGGCGGAGCTGACCCCAGGTCAGAAGCACGCGATCAGCCACCGCGGCCGCGCCGCCAGCAAGCTGGCCGACTATCTGACCGGGAAGAGTTCATGAAGGCGCGCGCCGCGGCGGTCTCGATCGCCTCGAACTCCCTTCTGATCGCGCTCAAGCTCGCCGCCGCCGCGATCACCGGCTCGGTCGCGATCCTGAGCGAGGCGCTGCACTCCTCGATCGACCTGATCGCGTCGGTGATCGCCTTCGTGTCGGTGCGCCGCTCCGACGAGCCCGCCGACGCCGACCACCACTACGGACACGAGAAGCTGGAGAGCTTCGCGGCCTCGATCGAGGGGATGCTGATCCTGGTCGGCGCCGGCGTGATCATCTTCGAGGCGACCCGCCATCTCGTCGACGACGCCGGGGTCGAGAGCCTCGGAATCGGGATCGCGGTCGTCGCCTTCTCGATGCTCGCCAACGTCGGCGTCTCGACCTACCTCTACCGCGAGGCGCGCCGGCACCAGTCGCCCGCGCTCGCCGCCGACGCCGCTCACCTGCGAACCGACGCCTACACCTCGGGCGGCGTGCTGGTCGGGCTGTTGCTGGTCGAGTGGACAGGCGCCGAGCAGCTCGACGCGGTGGTCGCGATCCTGGTCGCGGTCGCGATCGTGGTCGCCGGGGTCCGGATCCTCTACCGCTCCGGCCGGGTGCTGGTCGACGAGTCTCCGCCCCCCGAGGAGCTCGACCGGATCGAGGCGGCGATCGCCAGGGCGCGCCCCGAGGAGATGGCCGGCTACCACAAGCTCCGCGCCCGGACCGCCGGCCGTCGCCGCTACGTCGACATGCACGTCCAGTTCGTCTCCGGCACGAGCCTCGAGCGCGCCCACTCGCTCGCCCACCGTCTCCGCGACGCGATCGAGGCCGAGCTGCCCGAGGTCGAGGTCCTGATCCACGTCGAGCCCGAGGGCTCAGTCCGCGGGCCGGCCGAGGACGAGGGCGACCCGTTCAGAGCAGGTTGACCGCTGCGGCGAGCCCGACCGCGCCGGTGACGATGCTGTAGCCGGTGTAGCCGGCGATCGCCAACAGGACGCAGGCGAGCGCGCTGATGGCGACGATCGCGATCCAGGATCCGCGGGCCAGAGTCATTGACCGGGTATTTTGACGGGATGCCGGATGCCGCCACCTCCTCGCCCGAGAAAGCCGCGCGCGCGGTGGCCTATCTGAGCGAGGTTTCGCCGGAGATGCGCGGTTGCGCGATCCTCGACGGGGCCGGCGAGCTGCTCGCTGCGAGCTCCGACGAGAGCGGCTGGCGGGAGGCCGGTGCGGAGCTGATCGAGGCCGCCGATGCGGCCGGCGCCGAGCCCGCCTCGCACGCCCACATCGCGACCGGCGACGGCGAGGTGTTCATGGTCCGCGACGCCGGGTCGGTCGCGGTCGCGGTCACCGAGCGCTTCGCGCTCGCCTCGCTCGTCACCTTCGACCTCCGCGCCGCGCTCCGCGACATGAACGGCGACGGACCTAGTGCCCACCAAGCCCCACCGCTTCCGCGACAGGGTCACCGACATCGCCGGCGAGGCCGCGGCCTATCTGCGCCGCCGGCGCCAGGAGAGAAAGCCGTTCGCGCGCGTCTACTACCCGGGCGGCCGCAGCGCCGCCCACGCCGCCGAGACCGACAACGGGCGCGCCCTCTTTCTCGCCGCGGCACACCTCGTCGAAGCCGCGGGGCCGCCGCGCGCCAGGCGCCGCCAGCAGAAGCGGGCGAGCGCCGAGTGAGCGATGGCCTCGTCGATCCCGGGCTCGCCGAGAGCGTGCTGGCCCGGGCGCTCGAGCGCGGCGGCGAGCTCGCCGAGCTCTTCTGCGAGCACCGCCGCGCCTTCGGCCTCTCGATCGACGAGTCCCGGATCGAGCACCCGCAGGGAGGAGAGGAGAAGGGCGCCGGCGTGCGGGTCGTCAGCGACGGCGTCACCTACTTCGCCCACGTCGACGGCCTCGCCGAGCCCGACCTGATCGCGCGCCGCCGAGGCCGCGGCCTCGGCCCTCGACGGCGGCCGCTCGGAGGTCGCGGCGCTGAAGGCGATCGAGCAGCCCGAGCCGGGCGCCGTCGAGAAGCGGCCCGAGGACGTCCCCGCCGAGCGCAAGGCCGAGCTGCTGCGCGAGCTCGACCAGCGCGCGCGGGCGACGGGGGACGAGATCGACCAGTTCCAGTCCTCCTACAGCGAGGGCCGGCGCAAGGTCGAGGTCACCAACTCCGACGGTTTCATGGGCCCACGACGACCGCACCCGGGTGCGGCTCGGGGCGCAGGCGGTGGCGCGGCGGAACGGCACGGTCGAGACCGGCTTCGAGACCCGCGGCAGGCTGCAGGGCTTCGAGCTCCTCGACGACGATCCGGGGCGCGTCGCTGAGCTCGCCGCCGAGAAGGCGCTGACGCTGCTCGACGCGGACCAGGCGCCCTCCGGCTCGATGCCGGTGGTCGTCGGCGGCGGTTTCGGGGGTGTTCTCTTCCACGAGATGACCGGCCACGGCCTCGAGGCCGACCACATCCAGAAGGGTGCGAGCGTCTACGCCGGCAAGCTCGGACAGGAGGTCGCCGACCCGCTGCTGACCGCCTTCGACGACGGCGAGATGACGGGGGAGTGGGGGAGCGGCGCGATCGACGACGAGGGCACCCCGTGCCAGAAGACGCCGGTGATCGAGGGAGGGAAGGTCACCTCCTACCTCTACGACCTGCTGCGCGCCCGACGCGACGACGCCGCGCCGACCGGCAACGGGCGCCGCGAGAGCTTCCGCCATCTGCCGGTGCCGCGGATGACCAACACCTACATCGAGCCCGGCGACGCCGACCCCGAGGATCTGATCTCCGAGGTCGACAACGGCTTCTACGCGGTCTCCTTCGGTGGCGGCCAGGTCGAACCGGCCTCGGGGGACTTCGTCTTCGGCGTCTCGGAGGGCTACCTGATCGAGGGCGGCAAGGTGACCAAGCCGTGCCGGGGCGCCACCCTGATCGGCAACTGCCTGACAGCGCTGGCCGCGATCGACGCCGTCGCCTCCGACTTCGAGATGAAGACCGGCTTCTGCGGCAAGTCCGGGCAGAGCGTCCCGGTCGGGACCGGCCAGGGCCACGTCCGGATCCGCGAGCTGACCGTCGGCGGTACGGCGACGTGAGCATCCCCGGACGCGTAGCGGAGGAGATGCGATAAATGGCGAAGCCGCTCCAAGAAGCGGCCAGGGACGCGGTCGAGGCCGCGCTCGGCGCCGGCGCGACCGACGCGGAGGGCTGGGCCGAGAGCACGACCAGCCGCGAGGTCCGCGTCCACGGAGGCGAGGTCGAGAGCCTGACCTCGGCGACCGAGGGCGGGATCGGCGTGCGTGCCTGGGTCGACGGCTCCGCGGGCTACGCGTTCGGGACCGACCTCGAGTCCGGCGGCCTGCGCGAGGTCGCCGCCGCGGCCGCCGAGGCGGCCAAGGTCGCCGATCCCGACGAGCACTCCGCGGCGCCCGAGCCGGCGGGCGAGCCGCCGGAGATACCGGGGCTGCTCGACCCGAGCGTGGCCGAGTGGGACCCGGCCGACGCGGTCGAGCTCGCCAAGAGAGTCGAGAAGGCGGCGCTCGACTTCGATTCGCAGGTCGCGGCGGTCGAGGTGGCCGTCTACGTCGATGCCGACGCGAGCGCGGCGATCGCATCCTCGAAGGGGGTCTCGTCGGGGTTCAGGGCCTCGCAGGCCTATGCCTACCTTCAGGCGCTCGCCGGAGAGGCTTCGGCGCGCCAGACCGGGCTCGGCTTCCAGGTCGGGCGCGGCCCGGCCGGCCTCGATCCGGACGCGATCGGCCGCGAGGCCGCCGAGCGGGCCGTCGCCATGCTCGGCGCCGGCAAGCCGGAATCGCGCGCCTGCCCCGTCGTGCTCGACGAGACCGTCGCCGCCAGCTTCGCCTCGTTCATCGGCGGGATGCTCTCCGCCGAGGCGGTGCAGCGCGGCCGCTCGCCGTTCGCCGACAAGCTCGGCGAGTCGCTGGCTTCCGAGAAACTCGTTCTCGCCGACGACGGGACCGACCCCGAAGGCCTCGGCACGACGCCGTTCGACGGCGAAGGCACCCCGCGCCGCCGCACCGCGCTGATCGAGGACGGCAGCCTGCGCTCCTACCTCTACGACTCCTACACGGCGCGGCGCGGCGGGGCCGAGTCGACCGGCAACGCCGAGCGCGGCTCCTACCGCTCGCCGCCGAGCGTCGGGACGTCGAACCTGATCGTCGAGCCCGGGTCGCTGGACCTTGACGGGCTGCTCGCTGAAGCCGGCGACGGAGTCTTCGTCACCGAGGTCGCCGGGCTCCATTCCGGCGTCAATCCGGTCTCGGGCACGTTCTCGGTCGGCGCGACCGGGCGAGAGATCCGCGGCGGCGAGCTCGCCGAGCCGCTGCGCGAGTTCACGATCGCGAGCGACCTGGTCTCGATGCTGGCGGCGGTGGGCGCGGTCGGCAGCGAGCCGCGCTGGGTCCCATTCGGCGGCTCGGTCAAGACCGCGCCGCTGCTGGTCGGCGAAATGACGGTGAGCGGCAGCTAGGGAAGCCGTATATGTTGAGGCGGCAATGACGAAGGCCGACTTCATCGAGCTGTTGGCTCGCGACCACCGGATCAAGAACAAGAAGGAGGCGTCGGTTGCCGTAGAGGCGGTGCTCGACGCGATCACCCAGGTGATGGCCGGTGGCGGCGATGTCAACTTCACCGGCTTCGGCAAGTTCAGCGTCTCCGAGCGTGCCGCGCGCCAGGGGATCAATCCGCGCACCAAGGAGCGGATCTCGATTCCCGCCACCAAGGTGCCGCGCTTCTCGGCGGGCGCCGGGCTCAAGAACCGGGTCAAGGGCGCCAGCTGAAGCCGTTCGCGGATCGACTCACGGCGCTCGCCGATCAGCGCCGCAGCCAGATCTGTCTCGGGCTCGACCCCGCCCGCGGCCCCGCGGCCGAGGTCTCGACCCTCTGCACCGAGCTGATCTCATCGGCGGGGCCAGCATGCGTGGCGGTGAAGCCGCAGCTCGCCTGCTTCGAGCGGCTCGGCGCCGAGGGCTGGACGGTCCTGGGCGAGGTGATCGCCGCCGCGCACGAGGCCGGCCTGCTGGTGGTCGCCGACGGCAAGCGCGGCGACGTGCCCGTGACCGCGTCGGTCTACGCCGAGTCGCTGGTCGAGCTCGGCGCCGATGCCTTCACCGTCAACCCGATGCTCGGCGGCGACGCGCTCGACCCGTTCGTCGATGCGGCGCAGGAGGCCGGCGCCGGGGTGTTCTCCCTGGTCCGCACCTCGAATCCAGGCGCCGCCGAGATCCAGGACGCCGGCGACCCGCCGCTCCGCGAGCGGCTCGCCGGGCTGGTCGCGGCGAGGGCGGATCGCCTTAAAGGCGAGAGCGGTTTGAGCGGCGCCGGCGCCGTCGTCGGCGGAACCGAGCCCGGCCTGCTCGGCGAGCTCCGCGGCCTGATGCCGAGCTCGATCTTCCTGATTCCGGGAATCGGGGCGCAAGGGGGAAGGCCCGAAGAACTCGGCCCGGCGCTCGTCGCCGGGAAGCCCGCGTCGATCCTCGTCGCGGCGGCGCGCAGCATCGCCGGCGCTGACGATCCCGCGGCCGCGGCGGGCGAGCTCCGCGACGCGGTGTGGGCCCTCAACTGACGCAGCCCTAGAATCCCCCGGCCGATGCCGCAGAAAGGAACATCCCCGACCGCGCGCCTGGTCGCCGTCGGCGGCCTGATCGTCGTCTTCCTGGCCGCAATCGGGCTCATTGCCACCTCGGGTGGCGGCGGGGACGGCGACGCCGAGCGCGAGGTGATCACCGTCCAGGAAGGGGAATCGCCCGACGTGACGAGCGGCGACAGCGATACCAGGGGGGACGGGCGCCAGGACCCCGACGTGGCGAAGGCGATCGAGAAGGGCGAGTACACGGTCAAGGAAGGCGACACGATGACCTCGATCGCCGAAGCGACCGGGGTCGAGGCCGACACCCTTCAGGAGCTGAACCCCGAGGTCGACGCGCAGATCCTGCCTCCCGGCACCAAGCTGAAGCTCCGGTAGCGAGTGCGCCGCGCTCTCGCATCGGCCTTCCTGCTTGTCCTGCTGGCCGCGCCCGCGGTGCAGGCGCAGGCGCCGCCCCGGCTCGACGCGACCGCCTGGGTTCTGGTCGACCCGCGCGACGGCGAGGTTCTCGCCGCCAAGGGCGAGCACAAGCGGCTTTCGGTCGCCAGCGCGACGAAGCTGATGACGGCCTACGTGGCGCTGCGGGAGCTCGAGCCGAAGCAGAAGCTCACCGCCGCTCCCTACACCGCCACCGACATCGAGTCGCTGCTCGGGCTCCAGGCCGGCGAGAAGATCTCGGTCCGCGACCTGATCTACGCGCTATTGCTCGAGAGCGCCAACGACGCGGCAGTGACACTCGCGGTCGGCGTTTCGGGCTCGGAGTCGGCGTTCGTCGAGGAGATGAACGGCGCCGCCGCCAAGCTCGGCCTCGAGGACAGCCACTTCACCAACCCGATCGGGCTCGACGAGGCCGGCAACCGCTCGAGCGCCGCCGACCTCGCCGAGCTCGCGGGGCTGCTGCTCGATGACCCGCTGTTCGCGAAGGCCGCCGACTCGCCGACCGCCAGCCTGAAGACGGGCGCGGTGCCGCGGACGATCAACACCCGCAACCTGCTGCTCAACAGCACCCCGTTCGTGACCGGGGTGAAGACCGGCCACACGCTCGACGCCGGATACGTGCTGGTCGGCTCGGGCGAGCGCGACGGCACGACGCTGATCTCGACCGTGCTCGGCGCGCCGAGCGAGCCGGCCCGGGACGCGCAGACGCTGCAGCTCCTCAACTTCGGGTTCTCGCAATACACGCCGTCGACTCCGGTCAAAGAGGGCGATGAGCTCGCGAGCCCCGAGCTCTCCTACCGCAACGACAGTGTGGTCCTGGTCGCCGAGCGCGGGCTCGAGGTCTCGGCGCGCGAGGGCGAGCCGGTCGACACAGAGGTCGAGGCGCCGGAAGAGGTCAACGGCCCGATCGAGAAGGGCGAGAAGGTCGGCACGGTGACCGTCAACGTCGGCGGGCGCCCCGCCGAGTCGGTGCCGCTCGTCGCCGCCGAGGCGGTCTCGGCGGCGAGCTTCCCGCAGAAGGTGCTCAGCGCCGCCACCGGCCCGCTCGCCCTGATCCCGGTCGGACTGCTGGTCGTCGTCGTCGGGCTGCTGCTCGCGAGGCGCGACGGCTGGCTCGCGGCCAAGCCGGCGAAGCCGAGGTCACGCCCGAAGCGCAAGCGGGCCGCCAAAAAACGGGCGACACCCGCGAAGCCGACGAAGAAGCCGCGGCCATCGACGAGCTCGAAGACCCACCTCGATCCGGGGGGCCTGGCAAAGAATGGGCCGGAATCGTCGCGCTCGGAGGAGGAGCGTGAAAGGATGCGTAAGGAGCGGATGCGCCGACGCAAACGTCAGACGCAGGACGAGAGAGACCGATCAGGGGGTACGAAGGCGTGATCCTCACCGTCACCCTGAACGCGGCGATCGACCGCACGATCGCGGTCCCGAACTTCCGCCAGGGACACCGCCACCGCGCCGTCGAGGCGAGCACCGAGGCGGGCGGCAAGGGCGTAAACGTCGCCCGGGCGCTGAAGCTGCTCGGCCGCCCGGTGATCGCCACCGGCCTCGCGGGCGGCCCCACCGGCGCGCGGCTGATGGAGCGGCTCGCCGAAGAGGCGATCCTCACCGACTTCACCTGGATCAGCGGCGAGTCGCGGACCAACATCGCCGTCGTCGACCCGACCTCCGGCGAGCAGACCGAGATCAACGAGCGCGGCCCCGAAGTCACCGAAGAGGAGCTCGAGCGCTTCCTCGAGAAGCTGCTCTATCTCGCCCGCGGCGCGAAGATCTGCGTGATCGCCGGCAGCCTGCCGCCCTCGATCCCGGCCGAGTTCTGCGCCCGGATGATCGCGGCGCTGAAGGAGCTCGGGGTCGAGACGATCATCGACACCGAGGGCGATGCCCTCCACGCCAGCCTCCGGGCCGGGCCGACGGCTGTGACGCCGAACGCGGCAGAGGCCGAGGAGGCCGTCGGCTACGAGTTCAACGACCGCGACGAGCTGCTCGCCGGCGTCCGAGGGCTGGTCGAGCTCGGCGCGGGCGAGGCCGTGATTACCTCCGACCGTGGCTGCGTCGCGATCACCGGCGGCCGCAGCGACCGCACCTCCTTTGAGATCACGGCCCCGGAGCTGGAGCCGGTCTCTACGGTCGGCTCCGGCGACGCCTTCCTGGCCGGCTACGTCGCCTCGCGCTACGAGGGCGCCGAGCCCCGCGACTGCCTCGCGTTCGCGGTCGCCTGCGGCGCCGAGTCGACCCAGCACTTCGGAGCCGGCTCGATCGACGCCGGCGAGGCCGAGCACGTGCTCGAGTCGGTCGAGGTGTCCGAGCTGAGGGCAAAAGCCACCGTCAGCTGATCGCTATCATCGGCAGGGCGTTGGATTCAGTCCAGAACAACGCCGCAAACAGCGGTTTCCTCTTCTCACCACCCCGGCGCGCCGGGGTTTTTTCGTCTGCGAACGAGCGTAGGGTTGGACAATGGAAGTAGAGATCGGACGCGGGAAGAAGGGGCGCAGGGCCTACGGCTTCGATGACATCGCGATCGTCCCGTCGCGGCGGACCCGCGATCCCGATGACATCGACATCACCTGGACCCTCGGTCCGTACCGCTTCGAGATGCCCCTGCTCGGCGCCGCGATGGACGGCGTCGTCAGCCCGCAGACCGCCGGCATCATCGGCAAGCTCGGCGGGCTCGCGGTCCTCAACCTCGAGGGGATCTGGTGCCGGTTCGAGGATGCCGACGCGCGGCTCGAGGAGATTGCCGCCGCCCCGAAGGACGTGGCGACGCGGATGATGCAGGAGATATACGCCGAGCCCGTGAAGCAGGAGCTGATCGCCCAGCGCGTCGAAGAGGTGAAGTCGATGGGGGTCGTCACCTGCGGGTCGCTGACCCCGCAGCGGGTCACCGAGCACCACGAGATCGCGCTCGAATCCGGCCTCGACATCCTCGTCATCCAGGGCACGGTGATCTCGGCCGAGCACGTCTCCGAGCAAACCGAGCCGCTCAACTTGAAGGAGTTCATCGCCGAGCTCGACGTCCCCTGCGTGGTCGGCGGCTGCGCCTCCTACAACACCGGCCTGCACCTGATGCGGACAGGCGCGGTAGGCGTTCTCGTCGGCGTCGGCCCCGGCGCCGCCTGCACGACCCGCGGCGTGCTCGGGATCGGCGTTCCGCAGGCAACCGCGATCGCCGACGTCGCGGCGGCGCGCTCCCAGCACATCATGGAGACGGGGCAGTACTGCAACGTGATCGCCGACGGCGGCATGCGGACCGGCGGCGACGTCTCGAAGGCGATCGCCTGCGGCGCCGACGCGGTGATGATCGGCTCGCCGCTCGCCCGCGCCAAGGAGGCCCCGGGTCGCGGCTACCACTGGGGGATGGCGACCTTCCACCCCTCGCTGCCGCGCGGGACTCGCGTCGCGACGCTCCAGGACGGCACACTCGAGGAGATCCTGCTCGGCCCCGCGCACGAGAACGACGGCACCTTCAACCTGATCGGCGCGCTCCGCACTTCGATGGCGACCTGCGGCTACGAGGACATCCCCTCCTTTCACCGCGCCGAGGTGATGGTGGCGCCGGCGCTGCAGTCCGAGGGCAAGGCGCTGCAGCGCGAGCAGTCGGTCGGAATGGGCTCCAACGGCCGCGCGGCTGTGTTCGAGGGAGTCGCCGTATCCGATGACTGATCCCGTCATCGCCCCGGCCAAGACCGGTGGCGAGGTGCGGGCGGAGGCAAACGGGTCGGCGGCGATCCCGACCGAGGAGGTCCTGGTGCTCGACTTCGGCGGCCAGTACTCGCAGCTGATCGCACGCCGGATCCGCGAGTACGGGGTGTTCAGCGAGCTGCTTCCCCACGACACGCCGCTCGAGAAGATCCGCGAGCGCGAGCCCGCGGCTCTGGTGCTCTCCGGCGGCCCCGCATCGGTCTACGCGGAGGATGCCCCGAAGCTGCGCACCGAGCTGCTCGAGCTCGGGATCCCGGTGCTCGGCATCTGTTACGGGATGCAGGTCATGGTCCACGAGCTCGGCGGCAAGGTCGAGCAGGCACCGGCTGGCGAGTTCGGCCGCACCCAGCTCACTGTGATCGAACCCGGGAACTTGCTTGAGGGGTTGCCCGCCGAGCAGCAGTGCTGGATGAGCCACCGAGACACGGTCTTTGAGCCTCCGCCCGGCTTTGACGCGCTCGCTTCGAGCCCCGAGTCGCCGGTCGCCGCCTTCGAGTCGAGCGAGCGCGGCCTCTACGGGATCCAGTTCCATCCCGAGGTCGTCCACACGCCGCACGGCGGCGAGATCCTGACCCGGTTCCTGCGCGAAGTCGCAGGCTGCAAAGAGCGCTGGTCGCCGGCCTCGGTGATCGACGAGCAGGTCGCGGCGATCCGGGCGCAGATCGGGGAAGGGAGAGCGATCTGCGGGCTCTCGGGAGGGGTCGATTCGGCGACCGCCGCGCTGCTCGTCCATCGCGCGATCGGCGACAAGCTCACCTGCGTCTTCGTCGACCACGGTCTGATGAGAAAGAACGAGGGCGAGCAGGTCGTCGCCGCGTTCGGCGACCAGCTCGGCGTGCCGCTCGTCCACGTCGAGGCCTCCGACCGCTTCCTGACCCGGCTCGAGGGGGTCGACGACCCCGAGACCAAGCGCAAGATCATCGGCGAGGAGTTCATCCGCGTCTTCGAGGAGGAGGCCGAGAAGCTCGAGGACGCCCGCTACCTCGTCCAGGGGACGCTCTACTCGGACGTGATCGAGTCGGGCGGCGACGGCCGCGAGGCGGCGACGATCAAGTCGCACCACAACGTCGGCGGGCTGCCCGAGGACCTCGACCTCGACCTGGTCGAGCCGCTGCGGACCCTGTTCAAGGACGAGGTCCGGGTCGTGGCCGCCGAGCTCGGGCTCCCCGACAAGCTGGTCTGGCGGCAGCCGTTCCCCGGCCCGGGGCTCGCGATCCGCGTCGTCGGCGGCCCCGTTACCCGCGAGCGTCTCGAGATCGTCCGCGAAGCCGACGCGATCCTTCAGGAGGAGGTCCGCTCCGCGGGCCTCTACCGCGAGCTCTGGCAGTCGTTCTGCGTACTGCCGGTGGTGCGGTCGGTCGGTGTGCAGGGCGACGAGCGCTCCTACGCTTACCCGATCGTGATCCGCGCCGTGACCTCCGACGACGCGATGACCGCCGACTGGGCGCGCCTTCCCTACGACCTGATCGAGCGGGTCTCGAACCGGATCATCAATGAGGTCCGCGGCGTCAACCGCGTCACGCTCGACCTGACCTCAAAGCCGCCTGGAACTATCGAGTGGGAGTAGCGCTCGCGGCCTAGTCGCGCCGAGGCCCAGTGCCCGACCTTCCCGCCGCGCTTGAGCGCGTCAAGGACCCAAGGTTCTGAACCATCGCTTTTGGGGTAGGACGCACCCATGAACTGGCAAAGACATGCAGGGCTCGCTGTCCTTGTGGTCGCCGCCGGGTTGCTGGTCGGACTGATCGGTGGCGGTAGCGGCTCGGCGCAGTACACGCCGGGCACCCCGCCCATAGGCGGTTTCGCGAACCCGACTGGCGCGGCAGGTGTCGTGGTAGTCACGGTCACTGCCCCAGCGACAACACGGAAAAAGAACTGCAGGCGGATCAAGAACCGGAAGAAGCGCAGGAAGTGCAAGCGGGGGAATCGCCGCGCTCAGCGGTGATCGACTCGGCCCGATCTACCGGCTGAGGTCCAGGCCTACGCAGCGAGCCAGCGCGCCGGGTTTGCGACCAGCATCGTCTCGAACTGCTCGTCGTTGACGCCGAGCTCGGTCATGGCGGGGATCTCCTCTTCGAACAGCAGCGTCGGCCGCCAGCGCGGTGCGAGCGCGGCCTCGAGCTCGGCCGGATACCAGTCGATGGTGCCGCAGCTGTCCTGCGAGAGCATCAGCCGGTCGGCGTGCCCGCGGGAGCAGAGCTCGGCGACGACGCGGTTGCGTTCGGGGCTGGGGCAGATGATGTCGAGCCCGTAGCGGTCCATGCCGGCGAACGTCCCCTTCTCGAGCACCTTCTCGATCGTGTCGACGTCAGGGCAGTCGCCGATGTGGGCGACCTGGATCGACTCGGGGGGGACGCCACCGTCGACGAGGATCGAGATCTGCTTCAGGGTCTGGTCGAGGGCCGCGGCCTTGCGCTCATCGTCGGGCTGGATCGGGCCCTCAGGGCCGAGCCTGAAGCCCGAGAGCGCGCAGTGGGTCATCGCCGGCAGGCCGGTTCGGTCATGCGCGATCGCGACCGCCTTCAGCACCTTCTCGACGTCCGGGGTGATCCCGTGCTCGTCGACGGCGCACTTGATGAACGCCGCCTTCACTTCGGTGCCCTGGATCCCGTTCTCGATGTCGTGGACGAAGGCGTCGGCCAGGGCGGTCTCGTCACGGTTGCGGAAATAGCGCGGCAGGGTTTCGTAGACGTAGGCGCCGGTCGCGAGCACGACGTTCGTGTCGGTTGCGTCGGCAGCCTCGCTCGCGAGCTTCGCGTCGCGGCCGAGGTTCATGCAGGCCGGGTCGACCCAGGTCTGCACGCCGTGGGCCTTGACCGCTTCCAGGGCCTCGATCGCGCTCTGCTTCTCGGCATCGCGATCGGCCAGATGCGGCCACTCGCTGCGCACGACTTCCGAGACGGTCAAGAGGTGCTCGTGGACGAGCGTCTTCCCGAGCTCGGCAACCGGAACCGTTCCGCTGGTGGTCGCTACCTCTGTGCGAGACATTTCCGCTCCTCTCTAGGTGCCGACCATATAGAGGAGAGGCGCTTCGGCGGGGCGGGGAGCTAGCTGATCGCGTCCCAGCTCTGCAGGGCGCCGAGCGGGTTGACCGGCTTGCCGCCCTTGTAGTAGCCGGGGGTGACCCAGAGCTCGAAGTGCAGGTGGCAGGCGCTCGCGTTGCCGGTCTTGCCGACCGCGCCGAGCACGGTGCCGGCGGTCACGGGCGCGCCCTTCACGAGCAGCGACGGCGCCGAGAGGTGCATGTAGACGTAGTCCTGCTTTGCCGGCGAGCGGCCGCGGAGCACGACCATGTTGCCGGCCGCGCCGTGGGTCTTGTTGACGACGATCCGGCCCGCGGTCAGGGCGACGAGCGGCGTTCCGCAGGGGGACATCACGTCCTGTCCCTGATGGCCGCGGCCGCCACGGGCGGCTCCGAAGCCGTCACCGTAGGTGTGCGGGCCCTGGATCGGGAACACGAACGGGCTCGTGGGCACCGGGACGACCGGGGTGGTCGGCGTCGGGGTCGTCGTCGGGGGCGCCGGGGTGCCGCCCGGGGGCGGGGTGCCGCCGCTCTGCGCGAACGCCGCGCCGGTGCAGGCCGTCAGCGCCGCGATCGCAAGCGGGGCAATGAGTGCGCTTTTTCTGCGTAGCAAGCCGGGTCTCTTTCGTCGGGCCTACGGGGTTAGCTGACGGGCTCGCGCAGAAAGAGCAGCGCTACGGCTTTCCGTGATGCTGGCCGATTCGCCCCCGGGGCCGTGCTTCTGATGGCCCCAGTGGTTCCCCCGTTCCCCTCTGGCATGGCCATCGGGGATTGGGCACCTCAATTGGCGCGGCAGAATAACAACTTGGGCGGCCGTGTCAAGGCTCGCTCACAAAAGCCCTGCTACGAGGTTCCTCGGCTACTATCTCCTCCGGCCGCGCCCCGACCGGGCGCGGTTTCTGGTCAGAGGACCCTGATGAAGACTTTTGTCGCCACACCGGAGAATCGCCAGCGCGACTGGTACGTCGTCGACGCCGAGGGCAAGACGCTCGGCCGGTTCGCGACCCAGATCGCCGACATCCTGCGCGGCAAGCGCAAGCCCGAGTACACCCCGCACTGCGACACCGGCGACTTCGTCGTCGTTCTCAACGCCGAGAAGATCGCGGTCACCGGACGCAAGCGCGAGCAGAAGCGCTACTGGCGACATAGCGGCTACCCGGGTGGGATCCGTTCGCGTACTCTCGGCGAGATGCTCGACCGCCAGCCTGAGGAAGTTGTCCGCCGCGCCGTCAAGGGGATGCTGCCCCGCAACCGGCTCGGCCGCCAGCAGCTCCGCAAGCTCAAGGTCTACGCCGGCACCGAGCACCCCCACGAGGCACAGCAGCCGAAGCCGATCGAGATCGAGACATGAACGACGAGCAGAACTCCGAGAACGAGCAGCAGAAGCCCGAGGGCGAGCAGCCGCAGGAGGAGCAGCAGCCCGAGGCTCCGGAGACCGAGGAGCAGCCCGCGGCGCCCGAGACCCCGGATACCCCGCAGGCTCCCGAGGCCCCCGAGGCCCCGAAGACCGAGCAGCAGCCCCCGGCCCCGAAGGCCCCCGACGCTCCCAAGGCTCCTGAGGCCGCCCCCGGCGCCGAGCTCGACCCGATCGCGATCCCCGAAGGGCGTGAGCCCTCCGCCGAGGAGAAGGCCCGGCGCGAGGCCGAGGCCGAGGAGCGCGCCCGCGCCGAGCAGGCCGCGACCGCCGAGCCGGTGGAGGAGCCGGCCGCTGCTGTCGAGCCCACCGAGCTCGCCAAGGACGCCCGCTACAGCGCCACCGGGAAGCGAAAGAGCTCGGTCGCCCGCGTGATCGTGAAGCCTGGCGGCGGCGCGATCGAGGTCAACGGGCGCAAGCTCGACGAGTTCTTCCCCCGCCCCTATCTGCAGACGGTCGCCAAGCAGCCCCTGACCCAGACCGGATACGAGGGCACGGTCGACGTCCAGATCCGCGTCCACGGGGGCGGCATCGCGGGGCAGGCAAGCGCCGTGCGCCACGGGATCGCCCGCGCGCTGACCGAGATCGACCCGAGCCTTCGGGGCGAGCTGAAGAAGCGGGGGATGCTGACCCGCGACGCGCGGGTCAAGGAGCGGCGCAAGGCGGGGCTGAAGAAGGCCCGCAAGAAGCCGCAGTTCTCGAAGCGCTGAGCGCTCCGGAACGAAAGCTGTTCGGGACCGACGGAGTCCGGGGCGTCGCGGGGGAGTTCCTCACCCCGGAGCTCGCGATGCAGCTCGGCAGGGCGGCGACGCTCGATGCCGAGGCCAAGCAGGTGCTGATCGTCCGCGACACGCGCGAGTCGGGCCCGATGCTCGAGTCGGCGCTCGCCGCCGGGATCACCGCCGCTGGCGGCGAAGCGCTGCTCGGTGGTGTGCTGCCGACCCCGGCGGCCTCGATCCTCGCCCGCCGCTTCAGCCTCGATCTCGCCGTGGTCGTCTCCGCGTCCCACAACCCTTATGCCGACAACGGGATCAAGTTCATCTCGGCGGCCGGGACCAAGCTCGACGACGAGCACGAGGCGAGGATCGAGGCGCGGCTCGACGAGGAGCCTCCCGGCGGCACCGACGTCGGGCGGGTGCGAAAGCTAGAGGGCGCCCTCGACGATTACCTGCGCGCGCTCGAGGGCGAGTACCCGCTCGATCTGTCCGGCACCAAGGTGGCGCTCGACTGCGCCAACGGCGCCGCCTACCGCGCCGGCCCGGCGATCTTCGAGCGGCTCGGGGCCGAGGTCGACGCGATCGCGACCGAGCCCGACGGCCGCAACATCAACGACGGCTGCGGCGCCACCCACCCAGAGGCGCTCGCGGAGCGGGTCGCGGAGACCGGCGCCGACATCGGCTTCTGCTTCGACGGCGACGCCGACCGCGTGATCGCGGTCGACGGCAACGGCAAGGTCCACGACGGCGACGAGCTGATTGCGCTCGCTGCGCGCCACCTCGCCGAGCGCGGCGAGCTCGAGGGCGGCGTCGCAGTCACAGTGATGACCAACTACGGCTTTCACAAGGCGATGGAAGAGGCCGGGATCGAGGTCGCCGAGACCGCGGTCGGCGACCGCGCCGTGATCGCGGCGCTGCTCGAGCGCGACTGGCGGCTCGGCGGCGAGCAGTCGGGTCACATCGTCTGGACCGGCTTCACGCCGACCGGGGACGGGGTTGCTGCGGCATTGCTGACGATGCGCGCCCTCGACGGGTCCCCGCTCGCCGAGGTGAGGCCGTTCGAGCGCCTGCCCCAGAAGCTCGTCAACGTCGAGGTCGCCGACCGCGGCGCGATCGAGGGCGCGAAGGGGCTCTGGGCGGCCGTCGAGGACGAGAACGCGAAGCTCGAGGGCCGCGGGCGGGTGCTCGTGCGCGCCTCGGGGACCGAGCCGCTGCTGCGCGTGATGGTCGAGGCGCCGAGCGCCGAGGAGTGCGACCGGGTCGCCTCGCGGCTGGCCGAGCTCGCCCGCTCCGAGCTCGGCTCCTAGACCCCGAAGCCCGCTGCGGCTACCCTGTATCGCCTCCTATGTGCGGCATCGTCGGATATGTGGGTGGCCGACCGTGCCGGGACCTGCTGATCGCCGGGCTCGAGAAGCTCGAATACCGAGGCTATGACTCGGCCGGTGTTTCAGTTGTCTCGGACGGCGAGATGTCATCCGTGCGCGCGGTCGGCAATCTCGCCAACCTGCGCGAGGCCATGGCCGAGCGCTCGAACGGCGCCGGCGAGGGCGGCGTCGCGACCGCAGCGCCCCCGGCGACGATCGGTGTCGCGCACACCCGCTGGGCTACCCACGGCCGGGTGACCGAGGAGAATGCCCACCCGCACGGCGACTGCAAGGACCAGATCCACATCGTCCTCAACGGGATCGTCGAGAACCACGCCGACCTTCGCCGCGACCTCGAGGCCGAGGGCCACACCTTCAGCTCCGAAACCGACGCCGAGATCGTCTCCCACCTGATCGAGAAGCACTACGACGGCGACCTGCCCGCCGCCGTTCGGGGCGCGTTCGCCGATCTGCGCGGCCACTACGCCTTCGTTGCCATGCACACCGAGCACCCCGACCAGCTCGTCGCCGCTCGCAAGGAGTGCCCGCTGATCGTCGGCACCGGCGACGGCGAGAACTTCGTCGCCTCCGCCATCCCCGCGTTCCTCGCCGAGACCCGCGACGTGATGCTGATCGAGAACGACGAGATCGTCACGATCGAGCCGTCCGGCGTCACGGTCACCGACCCGCAGGGCGAGCCGATCGAGCGCGACATCGAGGAGGTCACCTGGGACGAGGACGCCGCCGAGAAGGGCGGCTACCCCACCTTCATGATCAAGGAGATCCATGAGCAGCCCGACGCGGTCGCCGAGACGATCTCCGACCGACTTCCTCACGATGAGTCGGTCGACCTCGGCATCGATCTCTCCGACGAGTTCCTCAAGAACGTGCGGCGGATCGTGATCGTCGCCTGCGGGACCTCCTACCACGCCGGCCTCGTCGGCCGCTACGCGATCGAGCAGTGGGCCCGGGTCCCGGTCGAGATGGACGTCGCCTCCGAGTACCGCTACCGCGACCCGGTCGTCAGCTCCGAGGACCTCGTGATCGGGATCACCCAGTCGGGCGAGACCGCCGACACGCTCGCTGCGATGCGGCTCGCGCGCGAGAACGGCGCCAAGGTGCTCGCGGTCACCAACATCATGGGCAGCCAGGCGACCCGCGACTCCGACGCGGTGCTGTTCACCCGCGCCGGGCTCGAGATCGGCGTCGCGGCCACCAAGACCTTCGTCAGCCAGGTGGCGGCGATGTACCTGCTCGGGCTGCGGCTCGCCGAGCTCCGCGAGACGCTGCCCGCTGAGCGCCTCGGTGAGCTGATCCGCCAGCTCAAGAACATCCCCTCGAAGATCGAGGAAACGCTGACCAAGGTCGGGGACCGGACCCGCGCTATCGCGCGCTCGCACCGCAACCAGCGCTTCTTCCTATACCTCGGCCGCCACATCGGCCTCCCGGTCTGCCTCGAGGGCGCCCTGAAGCTGAAGGAGATCTCCTACATCCCGACCGACGCCTATGCCGCCGGCGAGATGAAGCACGGCCCGATCGCGCTGCTCGACGAGTCGACCCCGGTCGTCTGCGTTGCGACAGACAGCCCCGTGCTCGAGAAGATGCTCTCCAACATGGAGGAGGTACGCGCCCGCGGAGCCGACGTGATCGCGATCGCAAGCGAGGGCTCGAACCAGGTCGCCGACGTCGCCGACCAGACGATCTTCGTTCCCGACGCCGACTGGATCCTGCAGCCGATCCTGGCGATCGTGCCGCTGCAGCTGCTCGCCTACGACATCGCCCGCCTCAACGGGCTCAATGTCGATCAGCCCAGGAACCTCGCGAAGACTGTTACCGTCGAGTAGATGAGGCGAGCGGGACCGATACTGGCCGCCGCGCTGGCGGCGGCGCTGATCGTAGGCTGCGGCGGCAGCAGCAGCGATGAGGCTTCGAGCAGCGAGCTCACCGGCCTCGCGCCGGCCGGGAGCCTCGTCTATGTCGAGGGCGCGCTGAAGCCGGAGGGCGACCTGCAGTCGAACATCGACTCGCTGCTCGGCAAGTTCCCGCAGGGCGATCAGCTCGGTGAGCAGTTCCGCAGCGGCATCGAGGAGAGCCTCAAGGAGGACGATCCCTCCGCCAGCTATGAGGAGGACATCGAGCCGTGGCTCGGCGAGCGGGCCGCGTTCTTCCTCACCGACCTGATCCCGAAGGGGAACCGCGGTGACGTGGACATCGACGGCGCCTTCGTCGCTGAGACCAGCGACGCGGGCGAGGCCGAGACCAAGATCGGCGAGCTGCTCGCCGAGGGCGGCAACAAGGCGGTCGAGGAGCGTGAGTACAACGGGATCAGCTACGACTTCGCCGCTCCGCAGGGCCCCGACGACACCGACGCCACCGCCGCGGCCATGGTCGACGACACCGTCGTGCTCGGTACGGAGCCCGGACTAAAGGCCGCGATCGACGCAAGCGAGGGCGAGTCCTTTGAAGCGCAGCAGGCCTACGCCGACTTCAGCGAGCAGGACAGCGAGGGCCGGCTGGGCAGCTTCTTCGTCGACGCCAAGGCGCTGGTCGAAAAGGTCCCGCCGAGCCCCGACTTCAACGCCCAGGACCGTCAGGCGCTCGAGTCCGTGCTCGGCGGACAGCTCGAGCAGCCCGTGCTCGGGGCGCTCGACGTGGCCGAGGACGAGGTAACGATCGAGTACACGGCGGGCAGCGGCCCGGCGACCGCGTCGGCGGCGGCGCAGACGCCGCTCCTCGACGCCGGTCCCGCCGACGCCTGGGCGGTATTCGGGGCCAGCGACGTCGGCAAGTACGTCGGCCAGTTCCTCGGACAGATCCAGAACCTCGGCGTGCCCCAGGCGGAGTTCAACGCCTTCCAGCAGCAGCTCCGCCAGGCAACCGGGATCGAGCTCTCTGACTTCTCCGCGCTCGGCGACATCGCCGTGTTCGCGGCCGGCGAGAGCATCGTCGAGCTCCAGGTCGGCGCGGTCGTCGAGGCGACCGATGCCGCCGCGCGCGAGCGGCTCCTGAACGGCCTCCGCCAGGCGGTCCAGCGCCAGGGCGACGCGACGGTCGAGCCGCTCGAGCTCGAGGGAGCGCAGGGCTTCTCGATCCTGCCGAACGAATTCCCGATCCCGATCAACGCCGCCAGCATGGGCGACCGGGTCGTGATCGCCGGCGGCGACGAGGCGACCGAGACGCTGCTCTCCGGCGACGGGGGCCTGACCGGGTCGGGGTCGTTCACCAAGGCGACCCGGGCGCTCGGCGAGGGATTCGGCGTCAACCTGCTGCTCGAGATGGCGCCGATCCTCAGCCTGGCCGAGTCGACCGGCGGCGGGGACGATCCGGACTTCATGGAGGCGCTGCCCTACCTCGAGCCGATCGACTTCCTGACCGTCGGCACCGAGCAGAGCGGCGATACGACCACGACCCGCGTCGTGGTCGAGGTTCCCTAGGGGTCCTCGCCCAGGGTTTCACCTAGGATTTCCCTTCTCATGCGGGTCAATCATTCGATAGCCGCCGCCGCGGCAGCGGCAACCGCTGCGCTCGCCCTCGCCGGCTGCGGCATCGGGGGCGGCGGCGACGAGAGCCCGGCGACGATCGCGCCCGCCGACGCTTCGCTGTACGTGGAGGGGGCCGTTCGCCCCGAGGGCGAGCAGAAGGAGAACCTCGACAAGTTCCTCTCGGTGATGCTCGACACCGACGATCCCGGACAGGAGATCACGGAGCTGATCAACGACGAGTTCAGCGCCGAGGGGGAGGAGCGGAGCTTCGAGGAAGACATCGAGCCCTGGCTCGGCGACGAGGCGGGCGTGTTCACGGTCGGCTATGCGAACAACCCGCCGGCGCTCGTCGTCGCGCAATCCGACGACACCGACCAGGGCGTCGAGCTGCTCGAATCCGAGTCCCAGAAGCTCACCGAGCGCGAGTACAACGGGTTGAGCTATTCGCTCGACGAGGAGAACCAGGCGATCGGGGCGATCGACGACTTCGTCGTCCTCGGTGACGAGGAGGCCTACAAGGCCGCGGTCGATGCCTCCGAGGAAGAGGACGGCTCGCTCGCCGACGCAGAGCACTTCAAGGATACGACCAAGGATCTTCCTGAGGACTCGCTCGCCACGGCATACATCGACGTCAAGGGGCTGATCGGGGAAGCCGCCCAGGAGCAGGGGATTCCCGCGGGCGCCGTCAAGGACGCGGTCGGCAAGCTCGGTATCGGCAACGCGCTCGTCGCCTCCGTGGCGGCCGGCGACGAGAACATCTCCGTCGACCTCGGCGGGATCGAGCGCAAGCAGTCCGAGCCCCCGCAGCTGCTCGGCCAGCTCCCCGAGGACGCCTGGTTCGCGGTCGGGATCGGCGACGCCGGCGGCAAGCTCAGCGAGGCGGTCAAAGACATCGAGTCGGCCGGCATCCCCGGGCTCGGCGAGGGGACGATCGAGGCGCTGCTCAGCACGCAGGCGGGCCTCGACCTCGAGGAGGACCTGACGAGCTGGGTCGGCGACGTCGCGGTCTTCATCCGCGGCAGCGATCCGGCGTCGCTCGATGGTGCGCTTGTCGTCGAGACCACTGACGATGCGGCCGCGGCGCGGTCGCTCGACCAGCTCCGGCAGTCGATCGGCGGCGTCGCCGGCGGCTCACCGGAGCCGCTCGACCTCGGAATCGGCGGCAACGGCTTCCGGCTGACGACGCCCTCGGCACCGCAGGATCTGCTCTTCGTCCAGCAGAGCGGGCTGTTCGTGATCGGGCTCGGCGAGGCGGCGACCGCCGCGGCGCTGACGCCGTCGGGGCGGCTCTCTGACTCGCCGAGGTTCGGCGCGGCGACCGGGGCGCTCGGCAGCTCGGGCCCCGCCTTCTTCCTCTCGGTCCCGGCGGCGCTCGAGGTGCTCGCCAACGATCCGGAGCTGGGAGCGAACTCCAAGCGGCTGAAGCCCTACCTCGAGCGGCTCGCCTACCTGGTTGCCGGCGGCGGAGACGGCGGGCTGCAGATCGTGCTTGGCGCCGGCGAGTTCGAGGACCCCGAGCCGACGATCGAGACGACCGAGACCGGTGGCATCGAGACGACGGATACCGGCGAGTCCACCGACTCGACCGAGACGACCGACTCGACCGAGAGCACCGACACCGGCTCGACCGAGTTTTCTCCTTGATCGGAGTCGACCTGCTCGAGATCGGGCGAATGGAGCGCGCGCTCGAGCGCCATCCCCGATTGGCACAGCGCGTGTTCAGCGAGCGCGAGCTCGCCTACGCCCGCGACCGCGCCCGCCCAGGGCGGCATCTGGCGGCGCGCTTCGCCGCCAAGGAGGCGGCGGTGAAGGCGCTTGGGCGGAGGCTGGCGCTGAGCGAGGTCGAGGTACAGGCCGGCGAGCCGCCGACGTTGAAGCTGAGCGGCGGCGCGGCGAAGGCCGCTGCCGAGCAACGAGTGACGCTCGAGGTTTCGCTCACCCACTCGCGTGAAATCGCGGGCGCGGTGGCGATCGCTCGACCGGGTTAGCCTGCGCGACATGGAGAGTTGGCTTGAGCCGGTCCTCGACGCGGAGCAGATGCGCGCGGCCGACGCCTGGGCGATCGAGGAGAAGAAGGTGCCCTCGCTCGATCTGATGGAGGCCGCGGGCAAGGCGCTCGCCGAGGCCGCCGCGGCGGCGGCCACCGACGGGCCCGCGAGGGTTGTCTGCGGGAAGGGCAACAACGGCGGCGACGGCCTCGTCGCGGCGCGGCTGCTCGCCGATACCGGCTTCGAGGTCGAGGCCCTGATGCTCGCGGCGAGCGACGAGCTCTCCCCCGACGCAAAGGCCAACTTCAAGCGCTTTCCGACCGCGCGCACGATGGCCGGCGCCGGCCTCCCCGAGGCACTCGAGGGGTCGGGCGTGATCGTCGACGCGATCTTCGGCACCGGCTTCGAGGGCGCGCCGCGAGAGCCCGCGACGACCGCGATCGGCGCGATCAATGCCTGCCCGGCGCCTGTCGTCTCCGCCGACATCGCCTCTGGCGTCAACGCCTCGACCGGCGAGGTCGAGGGCGCCGCGGTGCGGGCCGACCAGACGATCAGCTTCCACTCGGCCAAGATCGGCCACTGGGTCTCGCCGGGCAAGCAGCTCACGGGCGAGCTGGGCGTGGTCGAGATCGGCATCCCGAGCTCACCGGCCGGCATCCCCGGAGGCGGAGCCGAGGAGATGCCGGTTCATGCCGGCCTGATCGCGCCCGGCGTGCTCGAGCTCGCGCCGCGCCGCGCCCAGGACACGACCAAGTTCGATGCCGGCCGGGTGGTGGTGGTCGGCGGCTCGCGCGGGCTGACCGGATCGGTCTGCCTCGCCGCCAACGCGGCGATCCGCACCGGGGCCGGCTACGCGACGGTGGCGGTCCCGGCCGAGCTCGAGGGGATCTTCGAGCTGAAGCTGACCGAGGCGATGTCGGTCGGCCTGCCGTCGCGCGAGGGCCACCTGCGGCCGGCGGCCGAGGAGCAGCTGATGAAGGCCTGCGACGGCGCAGGCGCGGTGCTGTTCGGCCCCGGCATGGGGCGCAACCCCGGTGTCGCCCAGCTCGCGCAGGAGGTCGCGCTGCGGATCGGCTCGCCGCTCGTCCTCGACGCCGACGGGCTCAACGCCCACGCCGGGTCGGTCGGCAGCCTCGCGGCCCGCAACGCGCCGACCGTTCTCACCCCCCATGCCGGAGAGCTCGGGCAGCTGATGGGCGCCGAGTCGAACGAGGTCGATGCGCGGCGGCTGGCGAGCGCGAAGGCGACCGCGAAGCAGGCGCGGGGGATCGTGGTGCTGAAGGGCGACGACACGATCGTCACCGACGGCGAGCGGGTCGCCATCAATCGCCACGGGACCCCGGCGCTCGCGACCGCGGGCACCGGCGACGTGCTCGGGGGAATGATCGCGGCGCTGATCGCGCGCGGGATGGGACCGTTCGAGGCCGCCTGCGCCGGCGTGCTCGCCCACTCGCGCGCCGGTCACGATGCTGCCGAGCGGATCGGCGGGGTCGAGTCGGTGATCGCCGGCGACGTGATCGACTCGATCCCGGCCGGGCTCAAAGCATGAGCGAGCGCGCGGTAGCTCGCATCGACGCGGGCGCGATCGAGCGCAACTGCGCGCTGCTCGCCTCGAAGTTGGAAGGGCGATGCGAAGCTGTGCGCGGTCGTCAAGGCCGACGGCTACGGCCACGGCGCCGTGACCGCCGCGCGGGCCGCGCTCGCCGGCGGCGCGAGCTGGCTCGCGGTCGCAGCCGCGGCCGAGGCCGACGAGATCCGCGCCGCGCTCCCCGACCCGCCGATCCTGACCATGGGGGCGCTGAGCGAGCCCGAGCTCCGCCACGCGCTCGCCGCCGGCTCGGAGATCGCGGTCTGGCGCGAGGGCTTCCGCGCGATGGCGGCGCGGATCGCGGGCGAGCTCGGCACCCCGGCCCGCGTCCACGTCAAGCACGACAGCGGCATGGGCCGGCTCGGCGAGGCCGACCCCGAGATCGTCGCCGAGCTGGCGCGGGCCTGCGCCGCCGACGACAACCTCGAACTCGCCGGGCTATGGACCCACTTCGCGACCGCCGACGAGACCGACGGACCGAACGCCTCTTACCTGGACGAGCAGCTGGCGCGCTTCGAGCCGCTGGTCGAGCGGATCCGCGGCGAGCACCCCGGCATCCTCGTCCACGCCGCGAACAGCGCCGCGACGCTGCGCGAGCCGCGCTCGCACTTCGACATGGTCCGATGCGGAATCGCGGTCTACGGGATGGATCCCTTCCATTCCGATCCGGCGGATCACGGTCTCGAGCCGGTGCTCGAGCTGCGCTCCCGGGTCGCGGACACCAAGAGGTTCGAGAAGGGGAGCAGCGCCGGATACGGGCGGCGCTGGATCGCCGAGCGCGACACCTGGGTCGGCGTGCTGCCGGTCGGTTACGGCGACGGGATCCGGCGCGGGCTCACCAACAACGCCGAGGTGCTGGTCGGCGGCCGCCGCTACCCGCTCGTCGGCACGGTCTCGATGGACAACATCACGATCGACCTCGGGCCCGAGACCGAGGTCTCCTGCGGAGCCGAGGCGGTGCTGATCGGCGCCCAGGGCACCGACCGGATCCTCGCCGAGCAGCTCGCCGAGGCCCTGGACACGATCAACTACGAGATCACCTGCGGCATCTCCGCCCGCGTGCCGCGGGTCGCCGCGGGGTGAGGGCGCGATGACGCTCTCCGACCAGCTCGCCGCAGCGGGGCCAGTGAAGGCGGCGCGCGAGAAGCTCGCCGATCGCGACGCGTGGATCGTCG
Source organism: uncultured Solirubrobacterales bacterium (assembly GCA_963800705.1). Taxonomy (GTDB): domain Bacteria; phylum Actinomycetota; class Thermoleophilia; order Solirubrobacterales; family 70-9; genus CAWDBV01. The sequence continues at coordinate 21,595 of CAWDBV010000006.1, read as the reverse complement.
GCGGCGCGGTGCGCGACGCGGCGCTCGACCGCGAGGTCACCGACCTCGACCTCGCCGTCCCCGAAGGGGAAGAGGAGGCGGCGCGCGCGATCGCCCGCGGCCGCGGCCACGCCTTCCCGCTCTCGGAGCGCTTCGCCACCTGGCGCGCGGTGGCCGGGAACGGCTCCTGGCAGGTCGATGTGGCGGCGCTCCGCGGCGGCTCGATCGAGGCCGACCTCGAAGAGCGCGACTTCACGGTCAACGCGATCGCGGTGCCGCTCGGCGGCGGCGACCCGGTCGACCCGCACGGCGGGCTCGCCGATCTCGAAGCCCGCAGCCTGCGGGTGGTCTCCGAGCGCAGCTTCACCGAGGACCCGCTGCGGCTGCTGCGCGCGGCGCGGCTCGGCGCCGGGCTGGATCTGAAGCTGGATCGGGAGACGGTGGAGCTGGCGCGCCGCTCCGCCGGCCTCGCCACCGAGCCGGCCGGCGAGCGGAGCTTCGCCGAGCTGCGCGGCATCCTCGCCGGGCCCGCGCCGCTGCGCGGCCTCGAGCTCATGGACGAGCTCGCGATCACCGCGCCGGTGCTGCCCGAGGTCGAAGCGCTTCGCGGCGTGGTCCAGAACCCCAACCACCACCTCGACGTGCTCGGGCACACGCTCGCCGTGCTCGAGCAGCTGCTCGGGATCGAGGAGGATCTTCAGCCCTACGCCGGCAAGCGCGCCGCCGAGCTCCGCGAGCTGCTCGACGAGCCGCTCGCCGACGAGCTCACCCGCGGCGAGGCGCTCCGCTTCGGCGCCCTCTTCCACGACATCGGCAAGCCCGACACCAGGGGCGAGATGGGCGACTACGTGACCTTCATCGGCCACGACTCGGTCGGCGCCGAGATCATCGCCAAGATCTGCAAGCGGCTGCGGACCTCGAACAAGCTCAGCGCCTACCTGCAGGGAATCGCCGAGCATCATTTGAGGCTCGGCTTCCTCGTCCACGAACGTCCGCTCGAACGCGGCCGCGTCTACGAGTACCTGAGCGCGACCGAGCCGGCGTCGGCCGACGTCACCCTGCTCACCGTGGCAGACCGGCTCTCGGCGAAGGGCAGCGGGCCGCTCGCGAGCCCGGAGATGATCGAGGCCCACGTCGATCTCGCCCGCGAGATGATCGGCGCCGCGCTCGACTGGCGCCGCGATCCACCCGCGGCGCCGATTTCGGGCACCGATCTCGCCGCCGAGCTCGGGATCGACGCCGGGCCGAAGCTCGGCGAGCTGCTCGAGGAGCTGCGCGCCGCCGCCTATGGGGGCGAGATCACCTCCCGCGCCGAGGCGGTCGAGCTCGCCAGGCGGGGCCTTTAGCCCAGAGGCGTACGATGGACCGGTGGTCCGTTCCCTGGGACAGAGGCGGAGAGTCACCCTGGCCTTCGGGTTCTTCTGCGCGATGGTCGCGCTGGCCGGCGCGAGCGCCGAACGCGGCGAGGCGGTCGCCGGCAAATACAAGACGACGCTGACGCTCACCGCGCAACCTCAGGCTCCGGTTCTCGACCGCTATAGCGGCATTCTGACCGTCGAAGCCTCCGGCCTGATCCAGTCCCCGCAGAAGCTCTGCCGCTCGAACCGCAACGTCGAGCTGTGGGCGAAGCTGCCGGACGGGAGGCAGGACCAGGTCGGCAACTCGCGCGTCGCCCCCAAGGGAGCATTCGCGTACTCGAATGAGATCCGCTTCAGCTGGGATAACCGCGAGGACTATCGCCCGGGCACGACGGTCGAGCTCTGGGCCATGCTGTCCAAGCAAGAGGCCCAGCGCCCGATCGGCGGCTACCTGCTGCTCTGCAAGCGCGCGGTCTCGCCGCACGTGTTCGTCCAGCTGCCGTACGTGCCGCCCCCTCCGCCCTGAGCAGGGGACTCCGAATAGGCTGCCGCGGATGGCTGAGGACTGTCTCTTCTGTGGAATCGTCGCCGGCGAGGTGCCGGGTCAGATCGTCGACCAGGACGAGAAGACCGTTGCCTTCATGGACATCAACCCGGCTACGAAGGGCCACGCGCTCGTTGTTCCGCGCGAGCACAGCGTTGACCTCACGGACATAAGCGAGGATGATCTCGCGGCGACGATGACCGCTGCGCAGCGGCTCGCAAAGCGAATGGACGAGACGGTCGAGCCGGACGGGATCAATATCCTCAACGCCTGTCGCCCGGCGGCCTGGCAGACCGTCTTTCACTTCCACATCCACGTCATCCCGCGCTACGAGGACGACCCGCTGAAGCTGCCCTGGATCCCGCGCGGGGCCGACGAGGACGAGATCGCGGCGATCGCGGATAGGCTGCGGACGTGACCGAGAAGGAAGCCACGGCCGAGCAATCGACGCTGGTGAGGCTCGAGCGCGACGGCCCGCTCGCGGTGATGGTGCTCGACAGCCCGCCGCTCAACCTGTTCAGCGCCGCGGTTTTCGAGGCGCTCGTCGCCCGGATCGACGAGCTCGCCGATTCGGATGCGCGCGCGATGGTCTTCCGCGCCGATGGCGACCTGTTCACCGGCGGCGCCGACGTCAACGACTTCCAGGCGACGGTCGACAAGGGGGGTCCCAGCAAATCCGACGAGTCGCTGCTGGTCGCCGCGCAGAGGCTCGAGGCGCTCGAGATCCCGACCCTGTCGCTCGTCCACGGGCTCTGCCTCACCGCCGGGCTCGAGGTCTCGCTCGCCTGCGACATGATCTGGGCCTCGGAGAACGCGCAGTTCGGGCTCGTCGAAGCTGTCGTCGGGCTGACGCCCGGCGCCGGCGGCACGCAGCGGATGGCCGAGCGCGCCGGGCCGGCGCGCGCCGCGGAGTTCGTGATGAGCGGCGGCCTCTACGACGCGGCGACGATGGAGCGATGGAACGTCATCAACCGCGTCGTTGGAGACGACGAGCTGCTCGAGAAGGGGATGAAGTTCGCGCAGCGGCTCGCCAACGGCCCGACGGTCGCCCACGCGGCTACGAAGCGGATCATCCGGGCCTACCGGGCCGGCGGCGTCGACGAGGCAGACGGAGTCACCGACGAGCAGTTCGCGGAGCTGTTCGCGAGCGAGGATCTTCAGAACGCGGTCAAGAGCTTCCTTGCAGAGGGACCGGGGAAGGCGACCTTCGAAGGTAAGTAGGGCTACCCTCAGCGCGGATGGGCAAAGAAGAAAAGATCGAGATGGAGGGCGAGATCACCGAGGCCCTCCCGAACACGATGTTCCGCGTCAAGCTCGACAACGACCACGTCGTGCTCGGACACATCTCGGGAAAGATGCGGCGCCACTACATCCGCATCCTCCCCGGCGACCGGGTGAAGATCGAGCTCTCGCCCTACGACCTGGATCGCGGGCGGATCACTTACCGCTATAAGTAGCCGCGTGAGCAGAGGGGTCGCGGCACTCGCGTCGGTTCTCGTCCTGGCGATCCTTGCGCCGGCTTCGTTCGCCGAGCCGATCGCTGACGGGGCGAAGAAGCGTTCCTGCGCCAAGAAGAAGGCGAAGAGGGCCAAGAAGCGCTGCAAGCGCAAGCGCCAGGCCTCGAAGAAGCCGGCGCAGGCAACCACACAGGCCCAGGCGCCGGCCCCGGCGCCGTCCGGAACGGAAGCCTCACGCTACTCGGGCCGCTTCGTCCACGGTGTCCACTCGGCGACCTTCGGCCAGGCACCGACATGGTCCGCCGACGGCACCAGGGTCGCCCACCAGGCCAAGGTCGACGGCGTCTGGCAGGTCCACACCGCGAACCGCGACGGCTCCGGCAGCGTCTGCGTCACCTGCGGGCAGCCGGGCCCGAACATGGTCGCCTCGATCCGGCCCCAGGGCGACAAGATCCTCTTCCACTCCTGGCGCGGCAAGGCGCTGACGATCGGCGCGCCGGGGTTCGGGGGCGTCGGCTCGGAGCTCTACGTCGTCAACCCCGACGGCTCGAACCCGGTCAGGCTCAGCGACGGTCCCGAGCTCTCGGAGGGCGATTCGACCGGCGAGGGAGAGGACCACTACCACGCCTACTTCTCGCCCGACGGCCAGCAGATCTCCTGGACCCACCTCGACTGCAACGTGGTCACCCAGGACGGCCGCTGCATGATGCGGATCCTGCTCGCCGACTACGTCGACGACGGAAATGGAGATCCGCAGCTCGAGAACGTCCGCGTCGCCCGCCCCGAGAACGGCCACTACTACGAGACCCAGCTCTGGGCGCCCGACGGGTCCGGCTTCCTGTTCACCGAGTCGGTCGACAACTCGCTCAACCTCGAGCTCTTCTTCTACCGCGTCTCAGACGGGCAGATCACGCGGCTGACCGACAACCCGGCCTGGGACGAGCAGGCGACCTTCACCCCGGACATGTCGAAGATCATCTTCATGTCGAGCCGCGACCACCCCGGTTTCTTCAACAGCTACCGGAACATCGCCGACGCGCTCGGGCTCGGGTCGGAGACCGACTTCCTGACGATCCTGCCGATGTTCGAGCTCGGCTTCCTGCAGCCGGTCGCCCAGGAGTCGACAGACCTCTACGAGCTCGACCTGGCGACGAATGCGGTGCGCCGGCTCACCTACTCCGGCGACGACGGCTGGGTGATCCCCGAGATCATGTGGGACCCGAACTCGGGCGAGCTGATCTGGACCGAGGCGCGCTTCCCCGACGGGCTCCGGATGCAGCTGCCGATCGAGCTCGTCCGAGACCTCACCGAGCTGCTCACCTACGCGCTCGGCGGCGGCCTCCCGATCCCCGACCCGACCCATCCCGGCGCGCTCGAAGTCTTCAACCTCGAACGCCGCACCCAGCTCGGCCACTACGAGCCCTAGGCAGCGCAGGTAGGGTCCCGGTTCAGGGGGCTAAACCGACGACAAGGAGGTCACGATGGCATACGGCATCACGCACAAGTTCAAGGGCGGCAACAAGGAGCAGTACGACGCGGTCGCAGCGGTGGTCCACCCCGACGGGGCGCTGCCCGAGGGCCAGGTCCATCACTACGCGGGGCCGACCGACGACGGCTGGATCGTGGTCGCGATCCACGATTCGAAGGAGAGCTGGGAGAAATTCCGCGACGAGACGCTGCTCTCCGGCCTCGAGGAAGTCGGCGACAAGGGTCTGCCGGGTCCGCCCGAGGAGACGACCTTCGAGGTCGAGGTCGAAGAGCACAGCTGATCGGCCTGAGCGCCGTACCCACATCGAGCACTAAGCCGTAACGCGGTTCCCTACTTGGTCGGTTTGGTCGACTTCTGGTCGGCCTTGAAGTTCATGTTGACCGTGTCGTCGCCGACCGACTCGACGGTGACCGTGATCCCGAGGTTGCCGTCCGGGGCCTCCATCGTGCAGCGCGTGGTCGCCCCCTGCTCGAAACCGCAAGCCCCGCACGTACCCGTCGTTTTCCAATCGGGGCATCGGCGAGACGGCGTTCCCGATCACCTGTAATCAGAGGTGGGACGCGGCGGCGGCCGGGTCGGGATCGGCGAGCTCGGCGATCAGCGTCGACCAGCCGAAGCTCTGGGCGCCGAGGCCGTCGCCGGTGAAAGGCTCGTAGAACTCGCGCAGGCCCTCGCGCTCGACTGCCGCGCACAGCGCCTTCGCCATCTCGGCCGCCTGCTCGTCGTAGCCGAGCCGCAGCATCCCCATCCACAGCAGCCAGGCGGAGTTGATCCAGGTCGGGCCGCGCCAGTAGCGGCGCACCCACGAGGTCTGCCAGTCGCGGGGCTCGAACCCGGGCTCCTGGCGCGAGACCGAGGGGGGAGGAAAGGGGGTCCAGTAGCGCTCGGTGTCGAGCAGGTGCTCCTCGACCAGCCGCCGCCCGATCTCCTCCGGCAGGTCGGGGAGCGCGAGCGGCGCCAGCGAGTCCCAGGTCGATACCTCGGGCCGCTCACCCGACGGCAGCACCTGGTCATAGAAGAGGCCGGCGCGCTCGTCCCAGCAGCGGTCGATCAGCGCGCTCGTCACCGACGGCTCGCCGTGGGCGATCCGCGACAGGTTCCAGAGCACGTTGGTGACCACCTCGCAGAGCACCGGGCCGCCCTTGTCGAGGATCCGGCGCGCGTCCCAGCCGAGCTTGTTGTTGCGGTGGATCAGCAGCGGGAAGCCGATGTGGGCGTGCGCCTTCCATCCCCAGACCGGATCGAACTTGGGCGAGGAGTCGAGGCCCGACTCGTCGGGCTGGATGATCCACAGCAGGCCGTCGCCCTCGAGGTCGCGGTTGGTCCGCAGCCACTCGTGGTGGCGGGCGATCCGCGGCTCGGCCTTCGGGTCGCCGACCGCGATCTTCCACCCCCAGGCGAGCAGTGGCGGCTGGATCGTCGAGGTCTGGCGCGCCTTGCGCGAGCTGACGTTGTAGAGAAAGCGGCGCCGCCAGTCGACGTGTCCCTCCCAGAAGGTGACGTGGCCGATGAAGCCGTCGTCGGTCATCGCGCTCAAAAGGCTTCCGAGCTCGGACTCGGAGCGGCCGCGGTCGAATCGCCGCCAGACGATCCCGGTGAAGCACGAATCCCAGTACCACTGCCACGGGTAGTGACCGGGGCTCGGAGCCGTGTAGGTGTAGTCGACCCCGTCGCGGTCGCCGTGCTTCCAATTCCGCTCCAGCGTGTCCCGGCACTTGCCGAGCACGGCCTCGGCGTTGGGGGCGCGCTCAGTCAACCGTGATCCGATGCATCCCGCGCAGTGCGAAGAAGCCCAGCACCGCCGCCAGCCCGGCCATCACCAGCAGGCCCGGCCAGGTCCCCGCCCAGGTGACGTCGCCGACGAACCCCTGCCGCGCCGCGTCGACGACCTGGGTGACCGGGTTGATCCGAGCCACCTCCTGAAGCCATCCGGTGAGCAGGTCGAGCGGCGCGTAGGCGGTTGTCAACAAGACCGCGAGCAGCATCCCGACCTGCATCAGCGGCGCCGCCGACTGGGATCGGAACTTGAGCGCCAGCGAGACGCCCCAGGTCGCCGCGACCGTCGCCATCCCCATGACGATCACGATCGCGATCACCAGCCCGTCGAGCCCGGGGAACTTCGCCCCCAGCGCCAGCGCGACGACCAGCACGACCGTCGCGGGGATCAGCGCTCGCAGGCTCGCCGAGGCGACCAGCCCCGCTAGCAGAGTCGGTCGCCGCGCCGGCGAGGCGAGCAGGCGGTCGAACCAGCCGGCCTCGATGTCGCGCGCCAGGTTGACCCCCGTCGCGGCGCCGGTGAACGCGGCCCCCTGCATGAGGCTGACCGGAACGAGGAAGCTCTGGTAGCTGTCGGTGTCGAAGCCCGGCAGCAGGGTGAGGTTGCCGAACACGCTCGTCAGCCCGATGAAGAAGATCGTCGGCGCGAGCACTCCGGGTATGGCCGCGCCCGGAACGCGGAGCAGCTCGTTTCTCGCCCGTCTGACGAGCGCGCCCACCGTCGCCAGCTCGGAGCGGAGGTCGAGGTCGCTCACCGGCGGATCACCCTCCGCTCCTCAGCCGCCCGCGCAGCGCCCAGGCACTGAGCGCGATCCCGAACGCCATCACCCCGGCGAGCGCCGCCAGCCCCTCGAGCACGGTCGACGCTGTGAACTCGCCGACGATCGGCTCGCGGACCGCGTCGACGATGAAGCTGAGGGGGTTGTACTCGGCGATCGACGCGGCCGGCTCGAGGATCAGGTTGGCGGGGAAGAAGGCGGTCGAGACGAACAGGATCACGAACACGAGCGGGAACAGGCCCTGGACGACGCTCGCCTTGCCGCTGCGGAGCGCGATCGCCGAGCCAATGCCGCCGAAGGCGAGCGCCGAGAGCGCGACGATGACGACGATCACGACCGCCCCGAGGAGCCCCTCCTCGATTTCGACGCCGAAGATCAGCCCGATCGCCAGGAACCAGACCGCGGTGAAGGCACCGAGGACCGTCGTCCCCGCGAGCCGGCCGAGGACGAGCGAGAAGCGCGATACCGGCGCCGCCAGCAGCCGGTCTACGAAGCCCATCTCGATGTCGATCGCCATCGCGATCCCGCCGCTGTTTCCGGCCAGCAGCGTCGACTGCACCATCGCCCCCGCGAGCATGAAGGCGAGGAAGCTCTGCACGGGGGGGAACTGCGGCAGGTTGACGGCGCTGCCGGCACCGCCGGTCTGGATCGCGAGCAGGGCGGTCGGAAAGATGAGGATCGGCGCGACGAGCTGCGGGCGGCGCATCGTCTGCCGCACCGAGCGCGCGCCGAGCGCGCCGATCACGCGCAGGTTGGTCGCCAGGCCGCCAGTGATCATTCGGGGGGCGTCTCCTCGTCCTCGCCCTCGAGGTGGTAGCCGGTCTTGTCGAGGAAGACGTCGTCGAGGGTCGGCTCGACGAGATCGAGCGACTCGACCGCGATCCCCGCGTCGTCGAGCGCGCGCACGACCGGGGCGACCCCGGTCGCCCCACCCTCGAGCTCGACCATGACCTTGCCGTCCGCCGACGGGAGCGGCTTGCCGAACTGCGAGACCACTTCGGTCGCCTGCTCGTCGCGCCCCTCGGCGAGCGAGAGCTCGAGGTGCGGCTTGCCGACCTCGGCCTTGAGCTCGGTCGGGGTGCCCTCGGCGACGAGCTTGCCGTTGTCGATGATCCCGACCCGGTCGGCGAGCTGGTCGGCTTCCTCGAGGTACTGGGTGGTGAGGAACACAGTGGTTCCCTCGTTGTTCAGTTTCGTCACTTCCTCCCAGATCGCCTGGCGGCTCTGCGGGTCGAGCCCGGTGGTCGGCTCGTCGAGGAAGAGAACGCGCGGCTGGTGGACCAGCGCGGAGGCGAGATCGAGCCGCCGCCGCATCCCGCCCGAGTATGTGCCGACCTGCCGGTCGGCCGCCTGCACGAGCCCGACCCGCTCGAGCAGCTGGTCGGCGAGCTCGCGGCTCTCGCGTCGCCCGATCCCGTGCAGAGTCGCCTGCAGGTGGAGCAGCTCGCGCCCGGTCATCAGCGGATCGAGCGCTGCCTCCTGGAGCGCAACGCCGATCTGCTTGCGGACCTCGGCCGCCTGTGTGGCAACGTCGTAGCCCGCGACCACCGCGCGGCCGCCGGTCGGCGCGAGCAGCGTGGTCAGCATTCGCACCGTGGTCGTCTTGCCGGCGCCGTTCGGGCCGAGGAAGCCGTAGATCTCGCCCTCGGGGACCTCGAGGTCGACGCCGTCGACGGCCTTGATCTCACCGTCGAACTCGCGCTGCAGGTCCTCGACTTCGATCGCGGCGGCCACGGCGGGAGAGCTTAGGCCCTAGGCGGGAGCCGCTATCGGCGGTCGGCGCTCGACGTGCTCGCGGCCGGTCGCGCGCTCCAGCGCCTCGGCCGCGTCGAGCAGCAGCTCGTCGCGTCCCCAGGGCGCCGCGAGCTGCAGGCTGACCGGAAGCCCCTCGCTGAGCCCGACCGGCATCGCGATCGCCGGGATGCCGCTCAGGTTGGCGGAGGCGCCGTGGGGTGTGTTCGCTTCATCGGCGGATCGGCGTCCGGAGGGGAGCTCGACCATCGGCTCGGCGAGCGGCGGCGCGACCGCGGGGAGAGTCGGCCACGCGAGCACGTCGACGCGCTCGAATGCCTCGGCGAGCGACCGCCGCAGCTGCGTTCGGGCCACCTTCGCGCGTTCGACCAGGGTGGCCGGCACGATCATCCGGTACTTGAGCAGCGCCCTGGCAATCGGGCTCAGCTCCGGGTCGAGGTTGTTCAGCTTCTCAGGTGTCAGCGCCGCCGCTTCCTCGGTCATCGCGAGCAGGAGGTAGACGATGCGCGTGAGCTCGATCGCGGCGATCGAGTCGAGCTCGACCAGCTCCGAGCCGGTCTCCTCGACGAGTGCCGCGAGTCCCGCCTCGCAGGCCTCGCGCACCCCGGGCGCGCTGTCGTCCCAGAACGGATCGCGAAGCACCCCGATCCGCAGCTTCGGGGCCTCGGCGGCCTCGAGCGGCTCGCCGAACATCGCCGCGGCGAGCAGCCGGCAGTCGGCGGCGTCGGCGGCGAGCGGGCCGGAGACGATCGTCTCGGTGTTGCCGACGTGGTGGCCGTCATTCGTCGAGCGCCCGAATGTCGGCTTCAGCCCGGTGAGCCCGCAGTAGGCGGCCGGGTAGCGCACCGAGCCGCCGCCGTCGGCGCCGATCGCGCCCGCGACCAGGCCGCCGGCGACCGCGGAGGCCGAGCCGCTCGAGGAGCCGCCCGGGCAGCGCTCGAGGTCCCAGGGGTTTCGCGCCGGCCCGTAAACCGAGATCGCTCCGGTCGAACTCGCACCGAACTCGTGCATGTTCGCCACCCCGGCGATCACCGCGCCCGCGTCGCGGAGCGCCCGGTAGGGACCGGACTCGCGCGGCGCGGTCGGGACCAGCATCTGGGCGGCGCCGAAGCGCTCGGCACGCCACGGGAGCGGCCACTCATCCTTGAGCGCCACCGGAACGCCGCGCAGCGGGCCGTCGGGGGCAGCGGCGAGCATCTCGCGCGAGCGCTCGGGGAAGGTCTCGACGATCGCGTTCAGCTCCGAGCGCTCATCGATCCGCTCCAGGCAGGCGTCGAGCAGCCCTTCCGGGTCGGCGTCCCCGGAAGCGATCGCCGCCGCCTGCTCGCGCAGGGGCCGGTCGAGCAAGCTCACGTTGGGGGCCTCGAGGGGTCGAAGCCGGCCTCGGGCTCGACGCCGTCGAGATCGGCCTCGAGCAGCGCCCGGATGTCGGGGCGGAACGTCGCCCAGGCCGCCCCGATCACCGCCTTGTCGACCTCGTCGACCTCGACGCCGAAGGCGCCCAGCATGCCCGCGATGTGCTCGGAGGGATCGGCCTCGTTCAAGGGCGCACAAGCCTATGCGTAAACGACGCAACGATTGGGCAAACTGTGTGTTGATGGTCCCGATGAGCGCGATTACCCATGCCCGCGTACGCGCGGCCGCCGCGGCGCTTCTCGCTGCCGCCGCGATAGTGATCGCGGCCCTCGGCGCCCAGAGCGCCGACGCCGCGAAGATCACCGTGCTCGGCTCCTCGGCGCAGACCGCGAACCCGGCCTGCCCGCCGAGCCCCTGCCAGGCGATCGGCAAGGTTAGCGGCTACCAGACCACGATCGGGAAGATGAAGAGCCCGTTCCTCGTCCCCTACGACGGCACGATCGTCGCCTGGTCGATCAAGCTCTCGGCGCCCAGCGCCGAGCAGGCGAAGTTCTTCAACGAGTTCTACGGCGGCCCGCCGAGCGCGCGGATCTCGGTCCTGAAGCCGGTCAAGCAGAGCAAGACCTCGTGGAAGCTCCGCGCCCAGACCCCGATCGAGGAGCTAGAGACGGTGCTGGGCGGCACGAGCACCTTCACGCTCAGCACCCCGCTCAAGGTCCGCACCGGCCAGATGATCGCGATCTCGGTCCCGACCTGGGCGCCCGCATTCGCGATCGGCCTCCCCGAGGGGAACGCGTGGCGGGCGAGCCGCGCCGCCGGCACCTGCACCAACACCGACGAGATCAAGAAGGGCACCGCCCAGGAGCAGCTCGGCAGCGAGCGCAGCTACGGCTGCTCCTACACGACCGCGCGCCTGCTCTACTCGGCAACCTTTGTCAAGGGCGCGCAGTCGGCGCCGAAGAAGAAGAAAAAGCCGGCGCCCGGCGACTCGCAGAACAAGCCCGGCACGGGAACGACCGGCACCGGCACAACCGGCACCGGGACCACCCCTCGGCCCCCGAGCTAGGGCCTCGCGGTAACCGGGCCGGTGGGTGTGCCGCTGGAACCGGTGGTGCCGGTGGTTCCGGTGATCGATGTCGTCGCGGCGATGCCCGGGTCGTCGTCGCGCTCGCCGCATCCGAGGGCACCGGCCGAGACGATTGCCGCGGCGGTCAGCAGCACGGCGAATCTCGCTTTCACGCCGGCGTCTGTCGCAACCCGCAGTAGGGGCAGTCGCTGACGTCGTAGCCGATCAGCTGCCTGCAGCGGGAGCAGGTACGGAGGTTCTCCGGAATCCGCGGCAGCGCCGAGTCGGAGGGAGCGAGCGGAAGCTCCGCGGAGACGATCTCCATCTCCTCGCCGGTCTCGCGGTCGACGTAGACGCCGCCGGGCTCGACCTCTGCGAGCGCTTCGCGACCCGAGGCCCGGGCCCGCAACCGGTAGGTCTGGCGTTGGTTCTGCACCGCGCGCGAACACTACAGTTCCGGCCCTTGCGCGTCCTCCTCTTCCACGGGTACCTGTTGCGCGGCACCGGCAGCAATGTCTACAACGCGAACCTCGCCCCTGCGCTCGCGTCGCTCGGCCACGAGGTGCACCTGCTCTGCCAGGACCGCTCTGCCGGCGAGCTCGAGTGGGTGAACCGGTACGGCGACTGGCGCAGCGGCAAGCTCGAGATCTCGGAGCTGCGCGAGCCCAGCGCTCATGGTGGCGAGGGCTCCGTGACCGCGTACGTGCCCGAGATCGGCGACCTGCTGCCGGTCTTCGTCGCCGACCGCTACGCCGACTTCGAGCAGGTGAAGACTTTCCCGGAGCTGAGCGAGAACGAGCTCGAGCGCTACCTCGCCGCGAACGTGGCCGCGGTCAGCGAGGTCGCCGAGCGCGCCGGGGGGATCGACGCGGCGCTCGCCAACCACCTGGTGATGGGGCCGCTGATCGTGAAGCGCTCCGGGATCAGCTCCTACGCGGTCAAGGTCCACGGCAGCGATCTCTCCTACACCGTGCTGCCGCACCCCCGCTTCGTGCCCTACGCCGAGGAGGGGATGTCGGCGGCGCGGGCGGCGCTGGTCGGTTCCCGGCACACCGCCGAGCAGCTATGGGAGGCGGTCAAGGACCCCGGGCTTCCCTACCTGACGCGGCTCGGCCCGCCGGGCGTCGACGTCGCCGCCTTTACGCCCCGCGAGCGCGAGCCGGCGACCGAGGCGATACGCGAGCTGGCGCTGCGGCTGAAGGAAGACGGCAGCGTCGAGTTCGGCCGCGACCCCGACCACGCCTCGGTCGCGCTGCGCCAGTTCGGGGGCGCCACCGGTCCGCGGGTGCTGTTCGTCGGCAAGCTGATCGTCTCCAAAGGCGTCGATCTGCTGCTCGGTGCCTGGCCGCTCGTCCTGCGCGAGTTCCCCGGCGCGCGGCTGCTGCTCGCCGGCTTCGGCGAGTTCCGCGAGCCGCTCGAGAACCTCTGGAACACGCTCACCGCCGGCAACATCACCGCAGCGCGCGGGATCGCCGCCCGCGGCCGCGGGCTCGAGGGCTCGGGCGCCGACCAGCCGCTCAGCATCCTGAGCTCGTTCCTCGCCCACCGCTCGCCCGGCTACGCCGAAGCGGCGGCCGCCGGCGCCGGCTCGGTCGCGATCAGCGGTCGGCTCGAGCACGATGAGATCGCCGAGCTGATGCCGGCGGCCGACGCGCTCGTCATGCCGAGCACCTTCGCGGAGGCGTTCGGGATGGTCGCGGTCGAGGCCGCCGCCGCCGGCGTGCTGCCGATCTCGGCCGACCACTCGGGGATGCGAGAGGTCTCGCGGAGGCTCGCCGACGCGGTCGATCCGAAGATCGCCCGCCTGCTCTCGTTCCCCGTCGAAGACAAGGCGGTCGAGGCAATCGCAACGAGGTTGATCGAGTGGCTGTCGCTTGCCGAGGGGGAGCGCCGCGAGGCGAGCCAGGCGCTCTCTGCTCGGGCGGCGGAGCTCTGGAGCTGGGAGGGGGTGGCCCGGGACGTGGTCGCGGGGGCGACCGGGGATCTCGATCAGCTTGCCGAAGTGCCCGGTGAATAGAATCGGCGCCGCCTAAATGGATTACAAGGAACTTCCGCTCGCAAAACTGATCGGGGCGATCCTGCTCCTCACCGTGATCCAGTCCGTGATCCTGCTGATCCCGGACTGGAACGGCGAGCAGGCATCGACCGCGGCCGACGACATCGACCTGCTGCTCGACGTGATGATCGTGCTGAGCTCGTTCGTGTTCGCGATCGTGATGGTGATGCTCGGCTTCGCGATCCTGAAGTGGCGCGCGAAACCCGGCGACGAGTCCGACGGCGCCCCGGTTCACGGCAACACCCGGCTCGAGATTGCCTGGACGGTGATCCCGACCGTGATCGTGCTCTTCGGCGCCGCCTACAGCTGGATCGTGCTCGACAAGATCGAGGCATACGACTCTGATCGCATGGTCATCAACATCAACTCGCAGCAGTACGAGTGGGACTTCCAGTACCCGGAGCAGGGCGCGATCGAGACCAAGGAGCTCCACGTCCCGGTCGACCGCCAGATCGAGTTCAAGCTCCACGCCCTCGACGTGATCCACTCGTTCTGGGTCCCCGAGTGGCGAATCAAGAAGGACAACGTCCCGGGGATCACGACCCGCGCGATCGTCACCCCCGACAAGGAGGGCACCTTCTCGCTGATCTGCACAGAGCTTTGCGGGTTCGGCCACTCGACGATGAGGGCGAAGGTGGTCGTCGAGTCCGAGGCCGAGTTCAACGCCTGGGCCGCCAAGCAGCCCCCGCCCGAGCCCGCCGCGGCTCCGGCCGGTGGAGCGCCACCGGCCGGCGGCGCCGCGCCCGCGGACGCGGCCGCGCCCGAGGAGACGGGATAATGGTCCGATGGTAGGCGCACTCAAACGGCCGGGCCTGATCCGGGGCGGACTCGGGTTCGTCATCGGCAGCGCCTTCGGGTTCGGGCTCGTGATCCTGCTGCGCGAGCTCTCCGGGCTACCGCTCTACCAGACCGAGCAGACCGGCTACCCGCACGTGATCGTGCCCGCGATCACCGGGCCGCTCGGCTTCCTGATCGGGATCGGGGGCTTCGACTACTGGTTCCGCTGGGCATCCGGAGCGCCGACCGTGCCAGAGGACCACTCCCAGCACGGCGCCACGAGCTGGAAGGACTACTTCAGCTTCAACACCGATCACAAGGTGATCGGGATCCAGTACATCGTCACGACCTTCTTCTTTTTCTTCCTCGGCGGCTTGCTGGCGATGATCATGCGTGCCGAGCTCGCCCAGCCCGGCACCCAGATCGTCGACCCGAGCACCTTCAACGGGCTCTTCTCGACCCACGCGGCGCTGATGATCTTCGTCTTCGTGATCCCGGTCTTCGCCGGGATCGCCAACTACGTCCTGCCGTTGATGATCGGCGCGCCCGACATGGCGTTCCCGCGCCTCAACGCGCTCAGCTTCTGGATGCTGCCGATCGCCGGCCTCTTGTTCGTCGCCAGCTACTTCGTCCCCGGCGGCGCCTTCGACGCCGGCTGGACCGGCTATGCGCCGTTATCCACCGGAGCCCCGCTGGGGCAATCATTCTTCAACCTGGGCGTGCAGTTCGCGGGCGCCTCGTCGGTGGCGACTGCGCTCAACTTCCTGGTCACGATCATCACCATGCGTGCGCCCGGAATGAACTTCTGGCGCTTGCCGCTGCTCGTCTGGGCCAACCTCTCGACCTCGCTGCTGGTCGTCGCGGCGACCCCGTTCATCGCCGGGGTCCAGTTCATGGTCCTCTTCGACCGCGCGCTGCACACGAACTTCTTCAACGCGGCGATGGGCGGCGACGTGGTCAGCTACCAGCACATCTTCTGGTTCTACTCGCACCCGGCCGTCTACATCATGATGCTGCCGGGCTTCGGGATCGTCTCCGAGGTGATCTCTACCCACGCCCGTAAACCGATCTTCGGATACCGCCTTATGGCGCTGGCCCTGATCGGGATCGTCGTGCTCAGCTACTCGGTCTGGGCGCACCACATGTTCGTCGCCGGGATGTTCAGCTGGCTGCGGGTCCCGATGATGATCACGACGCTGTTGATCGCGGTCCCGACCGGGATCAAGATCTTCTCCTGGCTGGCGACGCTGTTCCAATCCGTCTTACACCTGCGCTCGACCGCGATGCTTTTCGCGCTCGGCTTCATCGTCACGTTCACGATCGGCGGCATATCCGGCGTGATGCTCGGGATGATTCCGATCGACATCCACGTCTCCGACACCTACTTCATCGTCGCCCACATCCACTTCGTGCTCTTCGGCGGCTCGGTGTTCACGATCTTCGCCGGCATCTACCACTGGTTCCCGAAGATGACCGGCCGTATGTACGACGAGAAGCTCGGCCGCGTTCACTTCTACCTCACCCTGGTCGGGATGCTCGGCACCTTCATCCCGATGCACTGGATCGGGATGGAGGGGATGCCGCGCCGGGTCGCCGACTACTCGGCTCAGTTCGGCGATTGGAACCTGATCATCACCGTGGCTTCGTTCATGCTCGGGGCCGCGCAGCTCGTCTTCCTCTACAACATGGTGGTGAGCTGGAAGTGGGGGCCGCGCGCGACGTCGAATCCGTGGCGCGCGAAGACGATCGAGTGGCAGGTCAGCTCGCCGCCCCCGATCTTCAACTTCGACGAGATCCCGCGCGTCGTCGGCGGGCCCTACGAGTTCGGCGTGCCCGGCGCCAGGCACGCGATCATGGCCGGCGAGGAGGCCGAGGTGAAGCAGCCCGAGAAGGCCGGAGTGGGGGCGCCGACGTGAGCGACGAGCTGAAGGCCCCCGAGCTGCCCGAGCAGGACGCCGCGGCGATCACCGATGCCGGCACCCCGCCCGAGCACGCGTCCGAGGTCTCGATGGCGCGCGAGCCGGCCTCGAGCGGCGACCCGACCCCGACCCCCTCTCGCGAGGGCGTCAAGCGGGTGCTGATCTTCCTGAACGAGGTCGCCGGCGGGCGAAAGCTGCTCACCGCTGCCCGTGAGCTCGCCGACGCCGGCGCCGACTACTTCGCCGTCGTCGCGCCCCAGAACCAGCCCGAGGTCGGGCAGATCATCGACGAGGGCGAGGCGCGCGACGCCGCCCAGAGCCGCGTCGACGTCACCCAGGCGGTGCTGCGCGACTTCGGGATCGAATCGGTGGGCGCGGTCATGGACCCCTCGCCGCCGCTCGCGATCGACGACGCGGTGCGCGCCACGCACCCCGACTACATCCTGCTCTCGGCGCTCTATGAGACCCGCTTCGGGCTCACCCGCAAGGACCTGGTCGAGTGGGCTCGCGACAAGTTCGAGGCGCGGGTCGAGAACATCGCGGTCCGCGTCGACGACGACGCGGTGCGCTGGGACCTCACCCACACGCTCGTCGTCGCGACCCGAACCGTCCATAGCCCGGATCTGATCGCGCGGCTGAAGGAGCGCGCCCGCGAGCGCAAGCACCGGTTCACGTTCATCTGTCCCAAGTCCGGTGACATCCCCCGCGAGGAGGTCTGCGCCAACCTGGCGGCGACCCTCGCCGAGATGTACAGGGACGAGGTCGACGGCACCGGGCAGCCGATGAGCCCGGAGCCTTTGCCGGCGATCGAGAACGCGATCGAGCACTACCGGATCGACGACATCGTGATCTCGACCCTGAAGGGCCAGCAGTCGAAGTGGCTCGAGGAAGGCCTGATCGAGAAGGTCGAGGAGATCACCGACAAGCCGATCGAGCACATCGAGGCCGGTGACGGCGCGTCGACGCCGGCCGAGAAGGCCGAGGGGGCGGTGGCGAGCTGATGGAGAGCGCAACCGCAGCGGTCGGCCACGCCGAGCACGAGCACCACGGCCCGCCGGAGGCGAACCAGAGCTCTCGCATCGACCGGCAGACGCTCGGCGTCCTGCTCTTCATCATCACCGAGGCGATGCTGTTCGGGGCGTTCTTCGCCTCCTACTTCTTCATCCGCGTCGTCGCCAACGAGGGGCCCTGGCCGCCGGACGGCTTCGAGCTCCCGGTCTCGGTCGCCTTCGTCAACACCCTGATCCTGGTCTCGTCGAGCTTCACGATCCACTGGGCGCTCGAATCGGTGAAGCGCGGCAACCGGCTCGGGCTGAAGCTCGGGCTGGTCTCGACCCTGCTGCTCGGCGCGACGTTCCTCTTCATCCAGATCAACGAGTACATCCACCTCGGCTTCAGCGCCCGCGACGGCGCCTTCGGCTCGATCTTCTACGGCCTCACCGGCCTGCACGGCGCCCACGTCTTCGTCGGGCTGACGCTGCTCAGCTTCGCCTCGATCCGCGCCTTCCGCGGCCACTTCGGCCCCGACTCCAAGGCGCACCTCGGCGTCGAGATGCCGGGCATCTACTGGCACTTCGTCGATGTCATGTGGATCATTGTGTTCACGACGGTCTACGTCCTCTAGGCGCCTGAAACGGAACCCGTTCAAGCGCGAGCAGGATGCCTTTCGGATCCTGGTCATGTTCATGGGTGCCGCGCTCGCGGTCGGGATCACCTCGCTGATCGCCGGCGGGCGAGCAGCGGCCGTGGTCGGGCTCGTGCTCGCCGCGGTCGGGCTCTACTACGCCTGGGTCTGGATCAGGGAGGCGATCTCGCAACGGCCCGAGCAGGACCGCTGAGCGGCTACTGGCCGCCGCCTCCGCCGCTGCCCCCGCTGCCGCCCCCTGAGAGGTAGTCGGTCAGCCCCTTGATGTCCTGCGGGGTGAGGGTCTGGCCGAAGGTGCTCGGCATGATTCCCGGGCCGAAGCCGGCGGAGATCTTGGCGTCGGGGGAGACGATCGACTCCATGATCTCCTCCGGCGACTGCCCGGCGAGCACGTCGTCGAGGTTCGGGCCGGTGGTCGAGCTCGAGCCCGCCGCGGCGAGCGTGTGGCAGATGCCGCACTGCTCGGCGAACAGCTCGGGCGGCGGCAGCTGCGGCGGCTTGATGCCTGGGATCCCGGCGACGCTGGCGACGTAGCCGGAGACCGCGTCGACGTCCTCGCCCTCGACCAGGTTGGCGGGCATGTAGACGTCGACGTCCTCGGGCGGCGCCGGGCGAGGGTTCTCGATCTGCGCCGCGACCACTCCCTCGAAGGTGTCGGCGTCCTCGCCGTCGGCGCGCGACTGGGCGAACGCCGCATCGAGGTCGGGGCCGATGTCGGCCTGGGTACCGGCCTCGGCGAGCGCGTGGCAGGTGCCGCACTTCTGCTGGAACAGCATCCGGCCCTGCTCGAGATCGGCGTCCTCCTGCAGGTCGCACCCGCTGATCAGGGCGACACCCGCGAGGACCGCTACTGCCGTTAGCGCTCGAAGCACGCGCAGAATCCTATTCCGCGCGCAGGACTGCCGTATCCGGCGATAAGCTTGAGCCGATGGTCACTTGGAAGGAGAGAAGCTGATGGAAGTACGCGAGGGCATGTCGAGCATCGTGCTCGCGGTTGGGCCCTCCCACACGCTGCGCCAGACCGCGGAGAAGATGGCCGAGAAGGGAACCGGCGCCGCGATCGTCTACGACGACGAGACGCCCGGCCCGAGGATCATCACCGAGCGCGACATCCTCTACTCGATCGGCGCCGGCGAGGATCCCGACAAGGAGACCGTGGGCGACCACATGTCGGACAGCGTGATCTCGGCGACCCCCGACTGGAGCCTCGAGCGCGCCGCGAGCGAGATGACCTCGCGCAACGTCCGCCACCTCGTCATCGTCGAGGGCGGCGAGCTGGTCGGCGTGCTCTCGATGCGCGACATCGTCCGCGTCTGGACGACCGCCGGCGCGACGGTCTCGGTGACACCTCCTTAGCGTCGCGCGCACTCCTCCAAAAAAGGAGTAGTGTCATCGGAGTCAACGATCTGTTGGGAGATCGGTTGTGAGGACAGGAGAGGTGCGTGGAATCTTGAGTCGGCGGATCTTCCCGTCGCTGCTGCTCGCCGCGGTCGCGGTGCTTGTCTTCGCGATTCCCGCCTCCGCGGCGACGCTAAACGTCACCGTCAACGGTGACAGTGGTCCGGGGACGCTTCGCGACCAGATAGCCGCCGCCGCTCCCGGGGACACCGTCGAGATCGGCGGCAGCCTCGACCCGGCCCTCGCGACCGAGATCGCGATCGATAAGAACCTGACGATCACCGGCCAGGGCGCCGGCTCGAACACGATCACCGGCTCGGCGACGAGCCGCGTCTTCAACATCGGCTTCACGGTCCCGGGCGTGACCGTGAGGATCAAAGACCTGACGATCAGCGGTGGCAACGCCCCGGACGGCGCCGCCGGCGTCGGGGCCGGAGCCGCTGGCAGCCCGGGTCAGAACGGCGGCGGCATCCTCAACGCCGCCACGCTGCGCCTCAGGGACGTCACGATGAGCGGCAACGCCGCCGGCAGTGGTGGGGCGGGAGTCAACGGCGCGAACGGCGGGATGGGCCCCGGTGGCGCCGGTGGCGCCGGTGGCGCCGGCGGCGCGGGCGGCGCGATCTCGAACAGCGGCGCCCTGACGATCACGGCCTCGACCTTGAGCAACAACGACAGCGGCACGGGCGGCAACGGCGGCAACGGCGGTACCGGGATGCCTGTCGGCGGCTCCGGGGGCGGCGGCGGGGCCGGCGGCTTCGGCGGTGCAGTCTCGAACGGCGCCACCGGCACGCTCACCGTCACCGGCTCGACCCTGGACGGCAACCAGGGCGGCAACGGCGGCAGCGGCGGCACCGGTGGTTTCTTCGGTGCCTCCGGCGGCTCCGGCCGCGACGGCGGCGGAATCCACAACAACGGCGGCACCGCGGCGATCAGCCGCTCGACGATCAGCGGCAACTATGCCGGGAACGGCGGGTCCGGGTTTCCCTTTACCGCTTCGGGTGGCGTCGGCGGCGGGGTCGCCAGCGGCGGCACCCTGACGATGACCGCCTCGACCGTGAACGGCAACCAGACCGGCACGGGGGGTCCCATCTCCGTCGCGGGCGGCGGCGGGATCGCCGTCTCCTCGACGACCAACCTCACCAACGTGACCGTGGCTTCGAACACAACCGCCGTGGGAGGCACCGGCGGCGGGATAAAGGCGTTCGCCGCCGGGACGACGATCACAAACGCGACCGTGGCCTTGAACCAGGCCGGCCTCTCCGGCGGCGGAATCGAGGGTCCGGCCACGCTCGAGAACACCCTCGTCGTGTCGAACACGCGCAACCCGGCAAACGTCACCAACAGCAACTGCGGCGGGTCGCCGATCGACGGCGGCGGCAACCTGAGCTATCCGGACGGCGGAACCGGCTGCCCGGGCGAGCAGGCGACCGACCCGATGCTCGGGGCGCTGGCGAACAACGGGGGCCCGACCGAGACGATGGCGCTCGGCGCCGGCAGCGTCGCGATCGACCAGATCGCAGCCATCGACTGCCCGCCCACCGATCAGCGCGGCTTCGGCCGCCCGCAGACGGCCGGGACGCCGTGCGACGTCGGCGCATTCGAGCTCGGCGCCACCCTGCCGCCCGCGCCCCCGACCGTCCTCATGGTCGACCCCGCCTCCGGTTCCAACAACAACTCGCCGAAGATCTCGGGCACCGCCGCGGCGACGAGCACCGTGCAGCTCTACACCGACGAGGACTGCACGAACGCAATCGGCCCCCCGACCGCCGTCGCCGACTTCTTCAGCCCCGGAATCACGGTCACCGTCGCCGACAACAGCTCGACCGACTTCTACGCCACCGCGGCTTTCGGGGCCGCGGTCTCGGACTGCTCGACGGCTACGGTCCACTACGACGAGGTGACGCCTCCGCCTGATCCCGGCGGAGGAGGTGCCGCTGGCGGCGGCGCGACCCCGAGCGGCACCCCGGGCGCGAGCGGGCTGCAGGAGGCCGCGCTCAAGAAGTGCAAGAAAAAGAAGTCGAAGAAGGCGCGCAAGAGGTGCAAGAAGAAGGCAGCGAAGCTGCCGGTCTAGAGGCGGGCGCTACTCAGGCGGCTGGGACTTCTGGAGCGGGATCGTCGCGGTCACGGGCCGCTGGCGGCGCGGCAGGCGGGCGATCTCGCTCGTCGACGAGCGGAACCAGGCGCGCAGCGCGAGCAGCAGGGCGAAGCCGCCGATCACCGCGTAGGGCCACCAGGTGAACAGCC
>CAWDBV010000005.1:475000-765556 GCA_963800705.1 uncultured Solirubrobacterales bacterium | reverse complement strand
GCGCCATGCTCATCTATACGGCGGCCGGTGATGCCGAGGGGACCATGGGCGGACTCGTCAGAAACGGGGGACCCCCGGATATCTCGAGGGGGTTCTCGAAACCGCCATCACCCAGGCACGATGGTGTGCAGCGGACCCGGTCTGCATGGAAATAGGCTCGACCACAGGTCAGGGCCCCGACTCCTGCAATCTCGCAGCGTGCCATTCCTGCGGCTTGGTGCCCGAGACCGCGTGCGAAGAGTTCAATCGGTTTCTTGACCGCGGCGCGCTTGTCGGGACATTGCATTCGCCTGAGCTTGCATTCTTTGATGGTTCGGTTACCTAGCAACGCAGTGGCCCCATATGTCGTTCCGATCGTTGAAGGACCCGCTCAGCACCGGCAAGGTCGTCGACGCCAGATTGGCGGCCACGTTGTGCTCGTACTCGATCAGATGCCGATCACGGGGCAGGTGATCCCGGAGCTCGTACAGCACCCGGATCTTGGCGGTGAGCAGAGCCGTGAGGTAGCCCTGGCCCGTCTGGGGTCCGGAGTAGTGGGGGTCGGCGTCGGTGAAGCGCCCGTGCAGGTCGGCGTCGGCCAGGACGTACGCAGCCTCTACGATGAACGCGCCGACGTCTCGGCGCAGGGAGTCTTCCGAGAACGCGTCGGGCGCACGTTCCCGCAGCCCCTCGCCGTCCTCGATCAGCCGACTTATCCGATCGCGAAGCCCTGGGTCCTCTACCTGCTCCACCCGGACCGTCGCGTCGACATCGAGCTCCCGGTAGAGGCTGCTCGATTGGATGCGTAGCGTGATCGGATACTCGCCAGCCTCCACCCGGACCCGGAAGTGAAAGAGATCGAGTTGCGCCCGTCTCGCAACCGCAGGTCGTCGATCGCCCAGTAGTCGAAGCTCCTGAGCTCTTGTGTCGGCGGCATCCGCCGTCCGCGGTCGTCGGGCTCGCCCCAGGCGTCGCATGCCCGTAGCCCGCTCCCGACCGGAAAGCAGAAGTTGAGGAGCGCGTGTGCTACGTCGGCGCGGCTGTGATTCCGGACGCCGACGCGGACGAGGAGGGTGCGTCCCTCCTCCTCGTCCGGGCCGATGCCCGCGGCGAGCTCGGCCGAACCGTTCACCGTGAAAGTCGCCGTCAGCCGCGGCGCCCCGACCAGCGGAAGAGCGTGGAGCCCGGGCAACACGGGCGCCGCTGCCAGGAGCAGGAGGCCGGCGAACAGCCCGAGGAACGCGTACGCCAGGCAGTTCGTCCCGGCCTGGAATGCCGGGACGGCCGCGATGAGAGCGAGGCTTGCGATCGAGATGCCTGTGCCGAGCCGGGCTGCCACGTGCCGACAATAGCTCGGCCAGCCCGGGGGCGCCTTCGTCGCGTTTCGCCGGGCCTCGAAAGCGAACGTCGACTCGGGGCTGAGCATGCGCCGACCGGCTGCTTCACGGTGCCGATGGCCACGACAGGTTCCGCATCCCATGCGAGGGGGCGCTCCTGAACGTCGTCCGGTTCACGCCCCCATGCGTGAGGAGGAGTAATTCTCAGGTGACAAGCGCTCTTATCACCGAGCGCAGCGGCGGCGAACAGGGCGCGGTGCCGATAAGCACACTGCGCTGCCACCATTTAGTCAGATGCTGTCGGGCCTCTCCGGCCACAACCTCCTCGTAACCGTCCCGTCATCCGCGATGTTCCACTCGCGCAGTTGGTGATCGAAAGATGGCCCGCTTGTCGGTGACATCGCCAGTGGCCGCGTCGATTTCGCGCACCAGAAGCTTTGGTGCACTGCGTGGGCCAATCTCAGAATCGATCTGGGCGTCAGCCACAGTCTCCTTGCGACTTGCTCGCTTCAGTCGACCGACTCGCTGCCGAAGTTGCGGCAGTTGG
Organism: uncultured Solirubrobacterales bacterium; assembly: GCA_963800705.1. Taxonomy (GTDB): domain Bacteria; phylum Actinomycetota; class Thermoleophilia; order Solirubrobacterales; family 70-9; genus CAWDBV01. Next base: position 763,693 of record CAWDBV010000005.1, on the reverse strand, counting down.
ATGGCCTGCTGGCGCGGTTGCCTGAGTCCGTCAGCAGCGAGCGGCGACATGCGCAATTGGATGAGCTACGAATCGATCTGTCGCCTACGCCCACACCCGCCGATAGCTCCGAGTTACGTAGTCGGCTCCGGTCCTGAAGATGGAATCGGCGGCTGGATTCGAATCCGGGACCTTCGGGGGCTAGGTAGGGGTCAGGACAAAGACTCCTCGCATTGGATCAAGATCGATTCGAGTCGAGGCTCGCGCAATCCGCGCTCACGCATCTCGCGGGCCGCCCACAAGCAGGTCGCTTCAGAAACCTCAACCTTCCATCTGTCCTGGAGGAATGCCTTCTTCGCCGTTGCACTTCCGTGAGCTTTAGCCTCTGAGAATTCGGCCTCCGCTGCGGCATGTCCCGGATAGCTGGGGAAGCGTTCCTTGATGAGATCCTCGTCCAGTAGCTCGAAAACGTCATCGACCGGCGGGTGGACGCCGACGCTGTGGAGCGTGTATCCCCGCTCAAGCGCATCGAGGTTGAGTCGGGCCAGGTTTAGCCGCTCTCCGGACGCCTCGGCAAGGGCCTGCTCTGCCGTCGCTCGGTCCTTTAAGGATTCCGCGAAGGAGGGCGGGATCTTGTCCAGCCAGACCGCGACCGCGGCACTTGTGTACTGCGTGAGGGCCGCGTCAAGGATGCGACCCGTGTTTCTAGCTCCATGAAGGACCGCTACGGCAATCCCTCGCTCACGAAGGCCGACTCCAAAATACCCGTCCAGAACCGCGCGGTCCATGGGCCCCTCTACCCAGAGAAACAGGCGGACCATCGCGATCAGTTCTCCTCGATTCAAGCCCAGCTCTTTTGAAACCGAATCCAGCGCGTCGAGGGTGTGCGGTTCAAATGGAGTTAGGCGAGTCTTTTGCCCAGGCTTTCGAGCGAGGTACGCATAGGTCGCATTTTCGCGTGTCGTTGAGATGAACGAAACGAATGAGTCGCCACGACTAGCGGCGTACCAGTCGCCGCAAGTGCCCCAACTATCCAATCCGCCACCCCACGTTCAGCTGCTGGATGCAGATGCCGTTCGGGTTCGTCAATTAGGTAGAGCCGACCCTGAAGGATGCTGGTCGACCGCTCCAACCCACGAACGGGAAACGCTCGGAAAACGGCGTCGAACTCGCTGAGATTGCCCGACTCCTCAATTCGTTCCTTCAAGTCCAACACATTGGCCGTTTCTTCAAACGCACCGAGCTCCAGGCTCTCCACCTCGTCGGGGAGAAACGTTCTCGTCCGCTCCGCACCACCTCCTCAAGCGACTCGACGTGGGCACGAAGAAGCTTCGAATGACGCTCGAGTTCAAACGCAGCTTCCAAAAGCCCGAGCTGTACCCACACCCGATAGCCGTCAGCCAATCTGTCGATGGGGAAGGTTGCGGATTGGGCGGGATCCTCGGATGGCGCATGGGCCTCGATCGTCAGGCGGAAGCCTTCCGCCGGTTTCGCCGGACTCACAATGGGCTTGTAGCGCTCAGCGATTTGGGGCGGCAGTCGTGTGGCCGCGCTGGCGGTCAGCAATTCACAACCGCTTACGACCGCGCGGTTCAGACTCCATCCATCGGGCGTATCCAGGAACCAGTGGTCTTGCCGAAGATCCCATTGATATTGTTGCGCGTCGCATCCGGTGAAAAGATCAGATCGACAAGGTCATCGCCGAGCAGGTTGAGGTGTCGGCATGCTATGAGCCAGGTTGAAACAGCCTTCTCGATTTCTGCCTCGGAAGTCGGCGTCAGCTATCGGGAGTTGAAAGGGGGCTGGGAGAACGTGCAGCTGCGTGGTGCCCAGTGGCAGGATTGGGATCGGAGCTTCCGGCAGCTCCCAATGCCACTGGAGTTGCTTAATGAGCTCGGCCATCGCGTGAAAAACCCCTCCGATCTCTTCCTGCGAACTTCCACCCCAGGCGAGGCTCTCGTAGAACTCCAGCATTGGTTCGAATTCTTCGTTCTCCTCGGCGAGGCGTCGAATAGCTTCCAGCGGAATACCCTTCGGTGGTGTTGATTGCTCCGGGTCGGCAAGCACCGCGGTGCGCTGGACATCCTCGTCGGACAGCAGCGCGCGGGGGGGCACGCAAAGCCATACGTGCGCAGTCGCCACTTCCGAATCCACATCAGGTTCGAACGCCAGCATGTAGTTGGATCGGCTTTGGACAGACTCCATAGGCCGACATGCGAGCTTGGCTAATGAGCTAAGCGGGGACTGAAAGTTTTTGCGAACGCCACGGCAGATGGTGGTGACGAACTCATCCAAAAGCGTTTCTCGGGACTCGGACTCAATGGCCGTCGGAAGCGTGCAGCTGAACTTCGATTGCCACCGCCTTATCGAGTCAAAGCTGTTTGAAGACGAGCCGTCCTGTCTCCATCCGTGTTCTATTGCATCAGCCGAAATCGTTCGGAAGTCGAGCTCGTCAACTCGACAGAAAACCAATAGCTGCCGGGGACTTCGGCCGTCTGGGCGCAATCCTTCCGTCAAGAACCGCAGTGACTGGACTTTCCCCGAGTCGTTTTGTCCCACGAGAGCGCTATAGCTCCCCGAGGGGCAAATACCGTAACCCACTGGCCCAAGATGGCCTTTCTCCAAGCTCGGGCCAAAAGCGATTCCTTCAATACGCGCTGGCGCTGATCCTCAGATCGGTCCTGAGGCGGATGTCGGCTTTCTACGGCTTGGTACCCGCTTGGTACCCGCTGAGATTCACGCCGGAGTCTCAATCTGATCTAGAAACGAGAAAGCCCCCCTCGAAATGAGGGGACTCTCTCTCCGGGGGGGCGGGATTCGAACCCGCGACCTTCGGGTTGTGAGGCCGACGCCGTGGCAGGCGACTACCGCTTCACACTCGCCAGCAAACTCGCCGTAAACCCCGTCAGCCGCTCAATCGAATAGCGCTCCGGATCGGCGAGGTGCTTGCGCGCGGATTCCTCAGACGAGGAGATGATCAGCTCGACGAGGAGCTCGACGTCCTCGACCTCGAGGCCGAGCTGGTCGACGCCCCAGCGGACGATTGACTCGAGCTGGCTCGCGACCTGGCGGCGCTCGGCCTGGACGACTTCGCGCAGCATGCCCGGCATCGCGTCGTCGGGCATCAGGATCACGCGCCAGGCGTCGGGGCGGGCCTCGACTGATGCCAGGAAGGCCTTGAGGCCGTCGATCATCAGGTCCTCGGGGTCGGCGCCCTCGCTCGGGGTCGGCATCAGCTCGGCGAGCTGGAGCAGGGCGCGCTCCTCCTCGCGCTCGATCAGCGCCTCGAGCAGGTCGGTCAGCGAGCCGAAGAGGTCGTAGACGACCGGCTTCGTCACCCCGGCCTGGCGGGCGACGGCCTCCATCGAGACCGCCTCGTAGCCCTGGTCGGCGATCAGCTTCAGGGTCGCGTCGAGGAGCTGGTCGCGGCGCTCGGCGGCCGGCATCCGCGGCGCGTAGCGGCGCGGGGTGCTCTTGGTGCCGGAGCCTTTGGCGGCGGGCTTCGCGCTCATGCCGCCACCGGCTCCTTGTCGGCCTCGCGGACCAGCGTCTCGTAGCGGTAGTCGTCGAGCGGGAAGCTTCGGGCGGCCTTCGCCGCGGCGCGGCCCGTGGTCGGGCCGCATGTAGGGCACGTCGCCGTGGTGGTCGAAGTAGTAGCTGTTCGCGGTCGCGCAGCCGTTCGTGAACCAGACCGAGCCGTTGAAGCTCGCGCTGATCTTCTCGTGGTAGCGGTCGGTCGCCTGCTCGGAGACCTCGACCGCGGTGGCGCCGCGCCGGCGGGCCTCCTCGAGCACCCGCATGATGTGGGTGGAGGCGGTCTGGACGAGCACGTGCCAGGAGGCGCCGGTCCAGCCGTAGGGGCCGAAGATCATGAAGTGGTTCGGCAGCCCGGGCATGCTGATCGACTCGTAGGCCTTGAGGCGGTTCTGCTGGTAGTGCTCGGCGAGGTCGAGGCCGTTGCGGCCGGTGACCGGGGTGGTGCGGAAGTTCTCGGGGTCGAAGGCGAGCCGGAAGCCGGTCGCGGTGATCAGCACGTCGACCTCGCGCTCGCGGCCGTCGGCGGTGCGGACGCCGTTCGCGGTGATCGTCTCGATCTCGTCGGTGACGAGCTCGACGTTGTCGCGGTTGAAGGTGCGCAGGTAGTGATTCGAGATCGAGGGGCGCTTGCAGCCGAGCCCGTACTGGGGGGTGAGCTTCTCGGCCAGCTCGGGGTCCTTGACCTGCTGCTTGATGAAGCGGCGCATGTTGCGCTCGACGATCCGCACCGGGAGCGGGAAGCGCGAGAAGTTGAGCGGCACCGCGGACGATGATCTGCTCGGTGGCGCTCATCGTCACCGCGCGCACGATCCGGTGCGCGAACGGGACCCGCTCGAGCAGCTGCTTCGCCCAGCCGGGGATCTTCGGGTCGGTCTTCGGCGAGATCCAGATCGGCGTGCGCTGGTAGACGTCGAGCTGCTCGACGTCGCGGGCGATCGAGGGAATGATCTGCACCGCGCTCGCCCCGGTGCCGACGATCGCGACGCGCTTGCCGGTCAGGTCGTAGTCGTGGTCCCAGCGGTTCGGGTGGATGACCTTGCCCTCGAAGTCGTCGATGCCGTCGATGTCGACCGGCTTCTGGTCGACGAACGGGCCGATCGCGCTGATCACGAACCGCGCGGTCACCTCCTTGCCGCCGACGTCGAGGCGCCAGAGGTGGTTGTCCTCGTCCCAGGTCCGGGAGGCGACATCGCTGTTGAAGCGGATGTGGTCCTTGATGCTTGAAGCGCTCGACGTAGTCGTCGATGTAGGCCTTGACCTCGGCGCCCTTGGGGAAGAAGCGCGACCAGTCGGCCTTCAGGTCGTAGGAGAACTGGTAGGCGAAGACGGGGATGTCGACGGCGACGCCGGGATAGGTGTTGTCGCGCCAGGTGCCGCCGACGTCGTCGGCGCGCTCGAGGATCACGAAGTCGGTGACGTTGGCGCGGCGCAGGGCGGAGGCCATGCCGAGGCCGGAGAGGCCGGCGCCGATGATCGCGATCTCGTGGTCGGGCTTGACGGCCTCGGTGCGGTGCCCGTTGGTGGAAGGGGCCGCGCCGTTGACTGAGCCGTTGCTCGAGCTCACGCCGGAACCGGCACGTCGTCATCGCGCGTCGGCTCGGTGGTCGCCGGCTCGGCCGGGCGCAGCATGTACTCGTCGAGGTCGATCTTGCGGGTCTTTTGGCGGAACTCGAAGGTGAAGCTGGGCCAAATCGTCGCGTTTTGGCCCTGCTCGTCGATGTACCAGCTCTTGCAGCCGCCCGAGACCCAGACCGTTCGCTTGCTGCGCTTCTGCAGCCACTCGTTGTAGTCGTCCATCGCCTCCTGCTTGACCTCGATCGAGGCCAGGTCGCGCTCCTTCATCTCGCCGATCGCGTCGATCACGTAGTTGAGTTGCGACTCGATCATGTAGACGATCGACTGGTGGCCGGTGCCGGTGTTCGGCCCGAGCAGGGTGAAGAAGTTCGGGAAGCCGGCCATCGTGGTGCCGAGGTGGGCGCGGGGGATCTCGCCCTCGCCCCAGCGCTCGTAGACGTTCTGGCCACCGCGGCCGCGGACCCGGTCGAGCCCGGGCGGGTGAAGGACGTCGAAGCCGGTGGCGAAGATCAGGGCGTCGATCTCGCGCTCGGCGCCGTCCTCGGTGACGATCCCGGTCGGGGTCACCTTTGCGATCGGGTCGGTGACCAGGTCGACGTTGTCGCGGGTCAGCGCCGGGTAGTAGGCGTTGGTCGGCGTGATGCGCTTGCAGCCGGCGCGGTAGTCGGGGGTCAGCTTCTCGCGCAGCTCGGGGTCGTCGGGGATCTGCGCCTTCAGGTGGCGGCGCGCGAGCGCCTCGAGGCCCTTGAGCAGCGCCGGCCTGATCGTGAAGCCGATTGCTCCCGGCTCGAAGAACGAGTAGATCGCGGCGCGGAACGCCTTCTGGGCCGGCGGGAAGGCCCGGAACAGCGCCTTCTCGAACTTCGACATGCGGCGGTTGGGGTGGGGCAGGATCCAGGCGGGCGTGCGCTGGTAGACGTCCATGTGCTCGACCTTCTTCGCGATCGAGGGGACGATCTGGACGCCGGAGGCACCCGTGCCGACTACGGCGACGCGCTTGCCGTCGAGATCGAAGTCGTGGTTCCAGCGCGCCGAGTGCATGATCTCGCCTTCGAAGTCCTCGACGCCCTCGATCTCGGGCAGCGCGGGCTCGACCAGCCCGCCGATCCCGGAGATCACGAAGCGCGTCGTGAATGTGTCGCCCTCCGAGGTCGTCAGCCGCCAGAGCGCGGCGTCGTCGTCCCACTCGGCGCCGGTGAGCTCGGTGTTGAGGCGCAGCCTCGGGTAGACGCCGAAGCGCTCGGCACAGTCCTTCAGGTACTCGAGGATCTCGGGCTGCGGCGAGTAGGCCTGGCTCCAGTTCGGGTTCGGCGCGAACGAGTACGAGTAGATATGCGAGGGCACGTCGCAGCGGCAGCCCGGATAGGTGTTCACCCACCAGGTGCCTCCGACTTCGGACTCGCGCTCGATGACGACGAAGTCGTCGATCCCGGCCTCCTGGAGCTTGTAGGCGGCGCCGATTCCCGAGAAACCGGCGCCGATGATCGCGACCTCGTGGTCGGGGCTCGCCTGATTCTGGGTCACGCGGTCCTGGGTCACGCGGTCTCCTTCTCGGGCTTGGGTTCGGGCGCGCCGGCCTCGACCGTCTTGCCCTCGCGGATCTCCTGCTGCGTCTTCTTGTAGTTGCGGACGAAGCGCGGGTCGCGGGCGGCGAGCACCTCGAAGTTCGTCGTCATCCCGTTCATGGAGAGCACCGGGCTGACCCAGCGCGGGTGGCAGACGCGGCGCTTTCGGCCCTCGATCCCGCGCACGACCGCGGCGGCGGCGGCCTCGACCGGGGCGGGCCGGCTGAGGGCTCGGGGAATGCTCTTCAGCGACCGCTTCACGACCGGCTTCTCGTAGGCCTCGCGGGTCATGTTGGTGTCGATGACGCTGAAATAGCCGACCCCGACCTTGGCGCCGGTGTGGGCGAGCTCGAAGCGCAGCGAGCGCCCGATCGAGTGAACCGCGGCCTTGCTGGCGCCATAGGCGGTGAGCAGCGGGTCCGGCACCGCGGCGGCGAGCGAGGCGATCGGCAGCAGGTAGCCGCTGCGCTCGATCACGTCGGGGAGCACGCCGTGCAGGGTGCGCCAGACGCCGAGCAGGTTGGTCTCGATCACGCGCTCGAACTCGTCGTGGGTGACGTCGGTGGAGGGAGTCGGCGTTGCCGCTGATCCCGGCGCTGGCGACGCAGACGTCGACCGGGCCGAAGCGCTCGCGCGCGGCGGCGATCGCGGCGGCGATCGAGTCGCGGTCGGTGACGTCGGCGACGAAGGGCTCCGCGGTGGCGCCGATCTCGGCCGCGGCGCGCTCGGCGTCATCGGCCACGTAGTCGACCAGCGAGAGCTGGGCGCCGCGCTCGGCGAGCAGCTTCGCCGAGGCGAGGCCGATCCCGTTCGCGCCGCCGGTGATCAGAACGTGCTTTCCGTTTACGTCGTAGCGGGCCATGTTTTCAGGCGACTCCTGCGGGTTGGGGGGCGGTGGGCGTGGGCTCGCGCGCGCGGCTCGGGCCGGCGCGGGGGCTTCGGGCCGGAGCCCGGGTCGTTCGAGTAGCGGTTGAGCGCCCAGCCGAGCAGCGCGAAGAAGCCGAAGAACATGAACAGAACCGCTAGAGATGAGGCGAGCCAGAGCCCGGTCGGGATGTCGTCCTTGCGCTCGCGCTGGAGCAGCTCGCGGTCGGGGGCCAGCGGGCGGGTGAAGGCGGGGAGCGCCGGGTCCTCGGGGAGCGGGATCGCCGTGTCGGCGGGCGCGTAGAGGCGGATCCCGGCGAGCGTGTGGCCGTTCTGGATCCGGAGGCCGGCCTTCCAGCTGCCGTGGACGGGGACCGGATTCGGGGTGCGGAAGACGCCGGGGGAGATCTCCTCGAGCTCGTCGTTGACCAGCGCCGCCGCCCTGCCAGGCGACGACCGCGGACCCAGTTGGCGCCTTCGGTGACCTGCGGCGGGTCGAAGCGGACGGTGGCGATCACCTCGCGGTTCGGCGGCGGCGAGACCTCGGCCGTGCGTGACGCTCGCGGTGCCCTCGACGTTGCGGTCGGCGAGCCCGAAGGCGAAGGCGCCGATGATCGCCGCCAGCGAGGCGACGGCGACCGGGGCGGCGAGCCGCGGCGCCGGCAGCTCGCGGCGCAGCGCGAGTCCGAAGAGGGCGCCGATCATGCCGCCGGCGATGCCGCCGACCGTGGCGACGATCGGGCCCTCGGGGAGCAGGTTCTCGCTCCAGCCGATCGGCATCACGGCGTTGATCCACGGCCACTCGCCGGCGAAGCCGACGGTGCCGATCAGCAGGCCGGAGGCCGCGCCCAGCATCAGCGGGCGGCGGGCGAGCAGCAGCGCGGCGAGCTCGACGCAGATCGCCTCGGGGAGATAGAGCGGGAAGGCGGGGGCGGTCTCGCCGAACACGGGGCCCACGAGCAGGGAAACGATTCCGCGAATCAACGAGGTAGAAGCCGACCGCGCCGAGCGCTCCGCCGGCGCCGAGCCAGACCCGGGCGGCGACGAGCGCGATCGAGGCCGAGACCGCGAGCTGGAGCGGCTGCAGGACGAGCTCGAACTGGGGCACGCCGTAGTCGAACTCGCCCTGGAAGATCGAGAAGCCGGCGAGGAATCCGCCGGCGATCAGCATCCGCGAGGGCCGCAGCGGCACGGTGGGGAGGGCATCAGCGAGCCTGGCGAGCGGCGAGTCGAGGCGCTTCACCGGCGTGCGCACCGGGACGTCGCGGCCCTGGGTCACTTCGCCGACGCCCTTGATGCGGCGCCGCGGCGAGTTGGCGACGCCCTCCTCGAACAGCAGCACGACGCCGACCAGGGTCAGCATCCCGCCGCCGAGCATGATCAGGTGGGTCGGGCCCCAGAGGGTGACGTCCTGGCCGAAGAGCCGGTGCCAGATGTCATCGAGCGGGAAGCCGGCGAAGGCGAAGAAGCCGGCGAACAGGATCAGGCCGCCGCCGAGCGGGATCTGGAAGTTGTCGGCGAGGCGGAGCGCGCCGCGGCCGGGCTTCTGGCCGGGCTTCGGGAAGACGGTGGAGAGGTAGCCGGCGGCGATGATCCCGTAGAGGCCGGCGAGGATCAGATAGTGGGAGGGGTTGGCGAGCGGGCCGTCATCGCGGCCGCGGTCGATGTGCAGGCCGGCGTCCCACATGTAGCCGAACAGGGCGCCGGGGAGGGCGACGGCGCAGACCGCGAGCGGGATCGCGGCCCAGGCGGGGAGCCCGGAGACGCGCTCGGCGAAGGCGCCGGCGAGCCCGAGCGGGGTGCGGCGGCCGCTGCGGTGCATCTCGCCGAGCACGACGACGGCGCCGAAGGCGACGAACAGGCCGAGGGTCATGCCGATCACCTGGCCCATGGCCGCGCCCCCGGCGGGGGCGGTCTCGGTGGCTGCGATCGTGGGGTCCATTCGTGCGTGTTTTGTGCGTGTTTCGTGCCTGGGCCGGCCGCGCTTCCTACGCAACCGTAGCTCGGAACTACGGCACCGTAGCAATTCTCGCGGCGGATGTCGAGTAACCCTTCGCGCAACTTGGGCGCTTAACGGGGCACTGAACGCGACGCGTCCAGAGAGGCGCAGAAGGAGAATCCGTGAAATTCCGTACCAGGCTGGCCGCAATCGTTGGCGCGCTCGCCATCGCATCGGCCCTGGTCGTGGCCGGTAGTGCCGCTAAGCCCGGCAACGGCAACGGTCCGAAGCCTCAGGTAACCGGTCCGACCGGTGCCAAGGGCAAGAAGGGCAAGAAGAAGGGCAAAGCCCGCGCCTACGGCCGCCGCTGTCGTGGTGTCAGCAAGCGCCACATCGCCGGCGAGAAGGGCACCCCGCACTCGCAGTGCGTCAAGGCCCTGAAGCAGGTCGCGAAGCGCGGCGTCGCGCCGGAAGTCGCATGCGCGCCGCTGAGCCAGGCCAGCGACGAGGCGAAGTGCATCGCCGCCGCCCAGAGGCTCGCTGGAGGTCAGCGACCCTCGTAGCCAGGCAAGCCAGTTAGAACAAGCATTCGGAAAGGGCCGCGAAAGCGGCCCTTTTCGTGCCCGGGCCCGGGCCTAGCCCAGCCGGCTCTCGAGCTCTTCGAGCGCCTCGCCGGTGTAGACCGCGAGCCGCTGCATGCTGGGGAGGCTGTCGCGGCAGCCGGTGAAGCCGATGTTGAACTGGCCCGCGTAGCTCAGCACCGTGATGTTGAGCGCCTGGCCGTTGAACAGCAGCGAGACGGGATACATCTCCTCGACCCGGGCGCCGTTCAGGTAGTGGTGCTGCTTCGGGCCGGGGACGTTCGAGATCACGACGTTGTGCATCGGGCGCGCGATCGCGCCGAGCCCGAGCGAGATCTGGGCGATGTAGGGGCCCATGACCATCAGCGTGTAGGCGTCCATCGCCGCCCCCGGCAGCGCCTCCACCCGCGCCTTCGCCGCCCGGGTCGAGTCGCCGATCGCGTCGAGGCGCTCGACCGGGTCGTCGATGTCGGTGTGGAGCTTGGCGTGGATGAAGCTGATCGCGGTGCCGACGTCCTCGCCGCCCGAGGGGCGGATCGAGACCGGGACAGCGGTGGTGAGCGTGCGGTCGGGGAGCTCGCCCATCTCGTCGAGGTAGCGGCGCAGCCCACCCGAGCAGATCGCGAGGAAGACGTCGTTGACGGTCACCGTCCCGGCCTTGGCGAGGCTCTTGATCCGGTCGAGCTCGTAGTGCTGGGTCGCGAAGCGCCGCGGGCGGTGGATGCGGCCGTTGAGGATCGTGTTCGGCGCCACGTAGGGGACGGCGGCCTCGGTCGAGCCGACCCCGATCCCGTCGCGCACCATGCCGGCCATCGCGCGGCCGATCGCCGGCGCTCCGCGGACCTGGCCGGCGAGGTTGCCGACCAGGCTCAGCGCTCCGTTGCTGCTCCCGTTCTCCTCGCTCGTCTCCTCTTCGTCGGTTCCGGGCTCAGGCTTCGGCCGGCTTCCGCCCCCGAACCCGATCGCCCACGGAGGCTTCATCGCGCGGGTCTGGGAGACCGGCGAGAGGATCCGCTGCATGAAGCGGATCCCGCCCATCCCGTCGACCTGGGCGTGGTGCATCTTCATGTACATGCAGAAGCGCCCGCCCTCGAGCCCCTCGATCAGGTGCACCTCCCAGAGCGGGTAGTCGCGGTCTAGGGGCTGGCTGTGGAGGCGGGAGACGAGGACGCCGAGCTCGCGCTCGCCGCCGGGCTTATTTAGCGCCGAATGGCGCAGGTGGTAGTCGAGGTCGACCTCGTCGTCTTCGAGCTCGACCCAGGCGGGAGGGGTGGTGCGGGCGCGGTAGTTGAACGGCGGCTCGAAGCTCCGAAACTGGCGCCACTCCTCGACGACGTCGTTGAGCCAGGTGTCGGGGGCGCCCTTCGGCGGCGTGCAGGTCGCCATCACGGCTACGTGCACGGGCTGCTCGTGGCTCTCGACGAACAGCCACGGGGCGTCGGTCGGCTTCAGAAGCTTCATCGCTCTCTCCAGGCACAACCCTACGCCCATTTCCCGGTACAGGGGTGAATTCCCGCAAAACGGGTAATAACCGTGCGCCAGGAGGCAGCGCTTACCTAAATGACCATGAGAAAGAAAATTGCGTCGGCCGCAGTCCTCGGAGTCTTTCTAGCCACAGTCGCGGGCCCGCTCGGCGGTGCCTCGGCCGTGGTCGGCCCGACCGATCTCAAGGTCACCAAGTCCGACAGCCCCGACCCGGTGACGGTCGGCGGGACGATCACCTACACGATCCAGGTCAAGAACGAGGGCACCAACGACGCCACCGACGTCAAGGTCACCGATGTCCTGCCCAGCAGCGTCACCTTCCTCTCGACGGCGACGCCGAACGGGACCTGCTCGTTCAACGCCGGGACGGTGAGCTGCGACTTCATGACTCTGCTTGCCGGGGGCACCGCCACGGCGACTATCGCCGTCACGGCGCTCAGCGCCGGCAACGTGACCAACAGCGCGATCGTCGGCACGACGGTCGCCGACTCGAACGGCGCCAACAACTCGGACTCGACGACGACGAAGGTCAACGCTCCATCGGTCCCGAAGACGACGACCACGACGAACAAAAAGAAGAAGAAGACCAAGAAGGTGAAGGCGAGCGGCTGCTCGAGCCCGTCGATCATCGGCACGGTCGGCGATGACTCGATCACCGGCACCGCGGGCACCGACGTGATCGCCCCGCTGGCCGGCAATGACCTCGTGCTCGCCGGCGCTGGCAACGACATCGTCTGCGGCGACTTCGGCTCGGACACGATCTTCGGCGGCACCGGCTCCGACTCGATCATCGGGGGCTTCGGTCGCGACCGGCTCGTCGGCAACACCGGCAACGACTATCTCGGTGGAAACATCGGCCGCGACAAGCTCAAGGGCGGCCTCGACACCGACCAGCTGGTCGGCGGCCGCCACCGCGACCGCTGCCGCGGGGGCCCCGGCTTCGACTCGAAGGCCAGCTGTCCGTAGTTCTCAGTCCGGCTCGGGCTGACCGGCGCCGGTCTTGAGAGCCTCGGCTTCGCGAAGCATCGAAGTCCCGGCGTCTTGCAGCAGCCGCGCAATCTCGCCGCTGTCCGCCGGTAGGCCGTCGAGTACATCGAGAGCCGCCAGTGCGTATCTGGCCGACTCCCGCTCGGTCCAGGGACTCTCGTGCGTGACACCCGGCTCGCAGTAGTAACACCGCCAGGTCGATTCGTCTGAGCGGTACCAGACGTGATTGCCGCAGTCGTGTGGGCCTTTCGGAAACAGGCGACTGAACGCCCCTGGAGCGTGGGCCCGGAGCCATCCGCGTGTCCGGTATCGGTTCATCCCTTCAATCGTACGGATCCGGCCTACCTCCGCCGACGTTTTTGAATGTTTCGACGTTTGCGCCATTTGGATTCCTGGATCAGCTTCAGTCGTACGGGCCACGGGACGTTCGGATTTTTGGCGAGCTGCTCGACCTCCTCGTCCGAAAGGTCTCGAACTCGCTGTGTCGCTGGCGTCTTCCTATGCCTCCCTGAGTCCCGAGGGCGAACTCCTCGCCCCCTCGCGCGGCTACGGGCTGGGCCGCGGCGGGATCTCGTAGGGCAGGAGGCGCTTGTAGTCGCCCTGCTCGTAGGGCTCGTTGTCGAGCGCGTCGTTGATCTTCGGGTAGGCGTTCTCGCAAACGCCCGAGTTGAAGGGGATGTCGTCCTCGGGCTGGCAGGTGCCGGGCTGCGAGCCGCCGACCAGCTCGCCGGGGACGAGGTTGAAGTTGAAGCGCGCCCACTTCCCGTTCGCGTCGCCGTGCGAGAAGGCGGCCGACCAGTTCGAGAAGAAGGACGAGACGCCGTTGATCCGCGGCGCGAAGAACCCCAGCATCGTGACCAGGTTGCGGACCCCGGGCTCGAGCTTGTCGATCACCGGCAGCGCCAGGATCAGCGCCTGCTCGGTCTTGGTGAGCAGCTGCGTCGTCCCGATCCGGAGCGGCTTCAGCCCCTCAATCACGCTCGAGGCGTCGCGGGCGAGCGGCCCGGCCTGCTTGAAGACCGGCTTCAGGTCGGGGACGATCGAGCGCAGGTCGGCGACCAGCGGGCGCGCTTCGGTGAGCAGCGGCCTCGACTCGCGCAGCGAGCTGCGCCCGGCGTCGAGCAGCCCCGGCAGCTCGGCGATGCCCTGTTCGAGCCCGGCTGTGTTCGAGGCCAGGGCGTCGAGCGTCGTGCGCCCGGAGCCGACGATCGTCCGCACCGAGCTCTCGCGCTGGGCGAGCTCGCCGAGCACGACGTTGGAGCCGCTGATCAGCCGGGCGATGTTCTGCTCCTGGCCCTGGAGCGCGAGCGTGAGCCGGTTGAGCTCGTCGAGGGTGCGAGTGATCCCGCCGATGGTGGCGTTGAGCCTCTCGCCGTTGGCCGGTTGGGCGCCGGCGCCCTCGTTGATCGTCTCGATCACCGAGCTCAGGTGCTTGCGGCCCTTCTCGTCGAGGAAGTCGAAGGCCTCGTCGAAGTCGACGCTCGGCAGCGCCGTGACCTCGCCGCCCGATTCGAGCTCGCCGGCGGCCTCGTTGCCGCGGTCGAGGTCGAGGAAAGCGTCGCCGAGGATCGTCCGCTCGCCGATCCTCGCGGTCGCGTTCTTGTAGATCGGGCGGAACTCGTCCTCGACCGAGAAGGTCACCGTCCCCGAGACCTGGTCGGGGTTGTAGTAGACCTCGTGCACCTTGCCGACCCCGACGCCGCGGGTCAGCACCGAGGTCTTCGTCGGCAGGTTCTCGACGTCGTCGAACGTCGCGGTCAGCTCGTACGGATCGGTGACCTGGCCGGTCACGCTCGGGCCCTCGAAGGACTCGTTCAGGAAGACGAAGCTGATCAGCGCGACGATCGCCGCCACGATGCTGACCGCTGCTCCTATCGCGGGGACTCTGTGATCCATCTAGCCGCCCGTCTCCTTGCCGCCCTGGGCCGACGCGGTCAGCGGCTGCTTGGGCAGACCCTTGATCCCGAAGCGCAGCATGCAGGCGAGCGGGCTGGCTCGTCGTTGAGGCCGCAGCGCTGCTCGAGCGCGGTCGCGAGCATCCGGTTGAGCTTCGAGATGCCGTCGGGTCCCGCCCGGGTCGAGGCCGCCGAGAGGCCGAAGTTCTCCGCCCGCCCCGCCTCGAACTTGAGCACCGAGACCTGGCCGAAGATGCCGCCCTGGTCGGCGACCGAGTAGGCGCCCGACCACAGGTCTCCGAACTGCGCCGAGCCCCCCTTGTACTTGTCCATCAGGCTGGTGCGGAAGCTGAGGTCCTTGGCGATCGGGACCAGGCCGGCGGCCTTCGGGCCGAGGTCCTCGGTTCCGGTGACGAGCAGCTGCAGCGGCATCTGGCCCTCGGTGGTGAGCGTGTCGAGCTGGTCGAGGAACGTGTTCGCGGTCGGGATCAGGCGGCGGAGGTTCTTGGCACCGGGCTTCAGATAGCGCGCCGCGGGCGCGAGCCGCTCGAGCGCCGGGGCGAGCGGCCTCGGTGAGCTCGCCGGTCGCGGCCAGCGCGCGGCGCGCCTCGGTGACCACCGGGGCGAGGTCGCGGGCGACCGCCTCGAGCTCTTTCGAGCGCCCCGCGGTGACGCCGAGCGTCTGGCTGCCGGCCTCGACCGTGGTGCCGAGCTGCTCGCCGCGCGTCGCGAGCGTGGCGAACATCGTGTCGAGGTTGGCGGCCAGCTGGGCGAGCAGTTGCCGCCGCTCGGCGAGCGCGTTCGCGACCGGGGTCGCGGTGCTGGTCACGCTCGCCGAGCTCGGCGAGCGATTCCCGGAGATCGCCCTCGCGGCCCTTGAGCGCCTTCTCGGCCTCGGACGAACAGGATCTGCGTGTAGGCCTGGGTATCGGCGTCGAAGACCGAGGTCAGCTCGTCGATGGCGACGAAGGCCTCGGTGTTCTGGGGCTCGATCGGCTGGTCCTCTCGGGAGCACGCCCGCATCGGGCGTACCCGGGTCGACGTTGACGAGCAGGTTCTGGAGCGCGCGAGGCCGGCCGCAGCGCGGCGGTCGGCGTCGGCGAAGATCTTGCCCTTCACATTCGGAGTCGAGCTCGAGCGTCGCCAGCGCGCGGCCGTTGGAGAACTCGACCTCGGTGACCTTGCCGACCGGGCTGCCGGCGACCGCCGCCGCGGGGCCGTCGAGCGGGTCGAGGCCCTTGCCGTCGGGGAAGATCACCTGGACCTCGTAGGGCTCCTCGGCGAACGGCAGGTCGATGTTCTTCTTGGCCAGCGTGTAGCCGAGGAAGATCAGCGGCGCCGACGATCTGGACCGCGATCGCGATCCGCCCGTAGGGGATTCGGCCCGCCGTCCGCTTCGGGTTGATGAAGCCCCAGAAGAAGCGGCCGATCTCTGCGGGGATGGCGAGGATGCGCCTCATGGTGGCACAGCCCCAGGCTCTGCATCAGGGTGGCGACGTTCGGGTCGATGACGGCGATCAGCGAGCAGGACTGGATCGCGACGCCGGAGAATCCGCCCGGGTCGAGATAGGCGCCGAGCCGGATCAGGTGCCCGTGCGCCGGCGAGGCTCTGCGCCTCGGTCTGGTAGGGCTTCGAGGCGCCGGTGAGCGCGCTGAAGGTCGACATCAGCTGCTGGTAGCGCGGGATCCCGAGCTGGGGTCCTGGTCTGGAACGGGAGCACCGAGCGGCCGAGCGTCTTGGCGCCCGGGGTGAGCTCCTTGGTGAGCGTGGCGCAGGTCGCGGGCGCGGCGTGCGCGAGGCGGTCGACGATCGTGTGGAGCTGGCGCGATCAGCGGGCGGGCGCGGCCAGGATCGGCGGAGCGCGCGTCGAGCAGCGGCTGCGAGCTCGCGCAGCGCCGGCTTGCTGAGCTCGGGAAGCGCGGGCTGGGCGTCGCTCGGCGAGCACGTCGAGCCGGTCGACGACGCGGGTCAGCGCCGGGCCGCGCGGTCTGAAGCTCCTCGAGCGCGCCGGGGAGCTGCTGCGAGCGCACGGTCGAGCGGACACGCCGTCGTCGACCTCGAGCGCGGCGAGGGTCTTGTTCGGCGCGCCGAGCGAGCGGCACCAGGTGCGCCTCCTTGGCGGCGACGTCGTCGACCGTGTCGGAGAGCCCCTGGACCGCGCCGGCGAGCTCGACGCCGTCCGGGCCCTGCAGCGCCGCGCGCGGCGGGACCGAGGTCCCTGGCGAGGGCGGGCGGATTCTTCAGCGTCTCGCTGCAGCCCCGTGATCGCCTCGGCTTCGAACGTCTTCGCGCGCCGAGGCGAGCAGCTCCTGGAGCGCCTCGCGGATCGGCTCGCGCAGGACCCGCAGCGCCTGGTCGAGCGAGACGTAGACGGGGTCTGCTCGAGCGGGATCATCTCGCCGTCCTCGAGCTTCGGGCGCGCTCGGGCTGCCGGGGGAGAGGTCGACGAGCGCGGTGCCCTCGAACAGGGTGTGGGGCCGCAGGTCGGCCCGCGCGTCCGCGTGGACCTCGACCGCCTCGGAGTCGAGGATCAAGCTCGACCCGCGCGTCGTCGCCGTTGCGCTCCACCTGCGCCGATCTTGCCGACGTTGACGCCCGCCGACGCGGACGTCGCGGTCGATGCTAGCCGAGCCCCTGGACGCTGTCGAACTCGGCCCAGTAGCTCGCGCTCGGCAAGAACGGCTTCGGCCGCAGCGCGACGACGCGATCACCACGATCATCGCGAGCAGGATCATCGCGATCCCGATCGTCCGCCTGCGCGTCGCGGCTCAGCATGTCGCCGCCTGGGTCCTCAGGGCCTCGCCCGGCGCCGGGAAGGGGTCGCGGCCCGTGGCAGCCGAGCACGGGGATGAAGCGGAGGACCGGGTTGTTCGGCGCCGTCTGGCCCTCGGATAGGCGCGCTGGTGGCGCTCGACCATCCACTGGCCCGGCGAGCGTGATGTCGCTGCTGCGTAGGGCTCGATGTTCGCGACGGTCTGGTCGAGCGAGGTCGATCAGCGGGTCGAGCGAGGCGACCGTCGGGATAGAGGTCGTAGATCTGCGGCCGCGGCGAGCTCCAGGACCGGGTTCGCGAGCCGCGATCAGCCGCTTGGTCTCGCGCCGGTCGCAGGGTCGCCCGAGCGCGAGCAGGCGGTTGACCTGCGGGAGCGCCTCTCGAGGCTGCGCGACGTCGGCGCGAGCTCGCGTGCGAGCGCCTCGGCGTCAGCGAGCACCGGGTCGGCGAGCGGGCGCGGTCCGAGCAACTCGTCCTCGACCGGAGGCAGCAGCTCCACCGCGCTGGCCGAGCTCGGCGTGCGCGCGAGGCGACGCGTTCCGAGCACGGCGTCGCCCGAGGTGATCAGGCGCCTCGACGTCGTCGGGGCGCTCGCCCGTGAGCCCGCTCGCGACGCCGGCGGCTCCGCCGACCGCGGCCGCCGAGCTCACCCTCGCGCGGCGTCAGCGCCTGTAGCTGCGGGATCCCGACCTCGAGGGTCTCGTCGAGGTCCGCGAGCGAGGCGTTCAGCTCGGCTCCCGCGGCCGGCGACCCCGTAGCCGAGGTTGACGAGCGAGCGGCGCAGCACCTCGCGTGTGCGCTCGTCGAAGAGCTGGACGACCTCGAGCAGGTCGACCCCCGAGCCGGTCCGCGCCAGCGGGATCGTCCCGCCCTCGGTCATCGGGATCGTCCCTGTTCGCCGGGAATGATCTCGAGGTAGGTCAGGTAGACGATCGAGCGCACGCGGACGTTCGCACGCGCGTCGCTTGCCGACCGGCGCGTAGTCGGGCCGCAGCTCCATCGTCAGCTCGACGCCCTCCTCGGCGGGCTCGACCTCGGTGATCGTCCCGGCGATCTTGCCCGCGATCCGCACCGGCCGCCCGCCTTCAGGATCGGCGAGTCGCGGGGACGACGCGTCGAGCTCGTAGCGGTCCTGGAACGGCGGGCCGTTGACCGAGATCCAGGCGATGTAGGCGAGGAAGCCGCCGACGCGGCGACGAGCAGCCCGAGGACATCACGTGCTTGGCCATGCGCGCGGTCACCCTGCGAGACGGCCAGGTTGACTTGCGCATCGGGTGGCTGCTTTCGTCCTGCCGTGGGTCGTCATCAGGATATCGCCAGGCAAGGAAGTCGAGGAGGCCGCTCGATGTCCTGGGGCCGCCCGCTTGGCCGGCCGGGTTCTGGCCTGGCCCCGGCCGGGCAGGGGTAGAGCGGGCAGGCAGGGGACCTGCGCCGGGCCGCTCCCGGGACCGAGCGGCTGGGCGGCCGGGCTGGCCGACCTGCGGCGCGGTGCCGTCGCGTCGAGGCCGGGGACGCTGGCCGGGGCCGGCGCGCCGGGGTTGATGCCCGGCGCGGGCACCGGCGGAGTTCTGCGCTCCACCGCGGTCGCCGCTGCGAGCCGCGGCTCGCGGCCGTTAGTGATCGCGTCGTCGAGGCAGCCCGGGCGCGATCGGCAGGCCGAAGAGCTCGCAGCTCGGGATCGCGACCGCGCGCAGGAAGCGGCGCTCTGGGTCGTTGCCCGGGTAGCCGCTCTGGTCGCCGCCCTCGACCGCGACCGCGCCGAGGCCGACGTCGTCCGCGTGCGCGGGCCCGGGCTCGCCGTAGGCGTCGGCCCCGAACAGCGTCTCGAGCACCGGCTCGTTGCCGAGCAGCACCCGCAGCAGGTCGCCGACGCCCCCGGCGAGGTCGAACGGCGCGGTCAGCGTGCGCTTCGGCGAGGCCTGCAGGGTCGGCCGCGCGTTGCGGAGCAGCTCGTCGGCTGAGATCGAGGGTCGGCTTCAGGGTCTGGAGGCCGGCGCGCGAGTCGCCGAGGAACGGCGGCAGCCGCTTAGCGCCTTCGCCAGCCCCGGGGCGCCGCTTGCCCGACGGCCTGCGCCAGCGGCATCGCCGGCGACCGCGGTCCGCCGCAGCCGGGACAGGGTCTTCTTCGTCGCGCTGGCACGCGTCTCGGGCGCCTCGGCGAGCGCGGCGTCGAGCGCCGGCGCCGTGGTCGGCGGTCGTCGCGAGCGTCATCGCACAGCGAGTCGACCAGCCCGGCGAGCTCGCTTCGAGCGCCCGGCGGTCTGGCCGGTGACCTGCTCGGCGTCGGCGACCAGCGGCCGCAGCGCGCGGTTCTGGGAGCCGACCTCGGCGAGCGCCTCCCGGTCGCCTCGAGCGCCGGGCGCAGCTGCAGCGCGGCGCGGTTGACGTCCTCGCCGCGGCTCTCGAGCGCCTTGCCGGCCTCGACCAGGATCAGCCGCAGCGCCTGCCGCTCGGGCTCGCCGAAGCTGTTCAGCAGGTCGTCGAAGCGCGGCGTGACCAGGGTGCGCTCGGTCGGGATCGTCTCGTCGCCGAGCTCGCTCGGGCGTCCTCGCCGGTCGAGAGCGAGACGTAGCTGTCGCCGGTCACGTCCTGCTGGCGGATCGAGGCCGCGGCGTCGCTGCGCGGCGGCTCGGTCCCCTCGTTCAGGCTCAGGGTGACCAGCGCGGTGCCGTCGTCGGTCAGCTCGACCTCGCGCACCGAGCCGGCGATCGCGCCCGACATCCGCACGTTCATCCCGGCGAGGATCGGGAACGCGTCCTCGAACTCGGCCTTGACGGTGGTCGCGCCGGGCCCCGGGTGCGACGTGACCCAGAGGATCCGACTGCGGCGGCGAGCAGCACGACGCTCATCACCGCCGAGATCTTCGCCATCGGGGCGTTCACGGCTGCTCGCTTTCGACGCTCGTGCCGCCGCCGATGAAGCTGTCGGCGTAGTCCTCCCAGGGCTCGCCCTCGAGCATGCCCGGGGTGCGGTTGAACGGCCGCTCCAGCAGGCCCGGCGCCGCTGTCGGAGGGCTCGATCATGTGTCCGGCGGCGCTCCAGGTCGGGAACTGGGTCAGCCGCGGGATGAAGCGGATCATGTGGCCGTTGATGTCGTAGTTGGCGACCAGCGTCGGCGCTGAGCTGCGAAGAAGCCGACGGTCTCCGGGGCGCGGACGCGGAGGTGATCGAGGAAGCGGGTTGAGCAGCCTCAGCGTCGGCTCGAGCTCGGTCGACAGCGGAATCGCCGCGTCGATCGCGGGGGTGATCCGCGGCGTAGCTCCGGGCCGCGTCGAACAGCCTCCTCGCTTCGGCGAGCGTCGGGCGCAGCGGCTCGATCGTCTTCGGCAGCCTCTTCGCCACCGGGCGCAGGCGCGTCAGACGAGCGGGCGGCGCGCCACGACCAGCCCGCGCAGGTCGGGGATCGCGGCCTCGAGCTCCTCGAGCGTCAGGCGGCCGGACGAGCAGCGCGGGCCCGAGCGCCCGCGGTGCCCGGCGCAGCTCGGCCTGGCGGCCGCCGGTGACGTCGAGCAGCGTGCGCGGTCCGCTCGGCGGCGGCGCCGAGCGTCGTCGGGGTCCTCGGCGAGCGCGCCCGACGACGGTGCCGGTGTCGGCGACCAGCGAGGCGCAGCGCGGCGCCGTCGCTGTTCACCTGGCCGAGCAGGTTCGCGGTCTCGTTCAGAGCCCGCGCGCTGTGCGCAGGAGGCGGTCGATGTCGGCGCCGCGGCCCCGCGTCGCCGCGTCGAGCCCGGCGAGCAGCCGCGCCGCGTCCTTGCGCGTCTCCGGGTCGAGGGTCGAGACCGCCGCGTCGAGGTCGACGGGCTGGTCGGTCGAGCTCGGGCCGAGCGCGTCGCCGTCCTCGAGCTCGGCGGCGTCCGGTGTCGCCCTGCTTCAGGTCGACGACGCGGTTGACGGCGCCGACGTTCGAGCTCAGGCGGATGTCGGCGAACGCCCCCTGGTGGAGGGGGAAGTCGCCGTCGATCTTCATCGTCACGTGCGGCAGGCCGTCGTCGCCCAGGGTCATCGTCCGGACCGTGCCGACCTTCTGGAAGCCGGCGGTCACCTCGCCGCCCTCGATCAGCCCGCGCGACTGGTCGAAGATCCCGGTCGACCTCGTAGGTGTCGCGCGGGCGGGTGAGCAGGATCGCGGCGATCATGACCGCCAGCACCAGCGCCCCGATCGCGGTGACGCGGGCGATGACCGGGCCCGATCTCGGCCAGCTGGTCTCCGGCGCCCGCCCTGCTCTTGGGACGTTCGCTCATGCGATCGGCAGGTTCGGGTTGAAGCCCCAGAAGATGAAGGTCATGACCATGTTGAGGACCGTGACCAGGATCAGGTTGACCGCCATCGACTGCGCGGTCGCGGTCCCGACCTCGACCGGCCCGCCGCGCACCCGGTAGCCGAAGTAGAGCGCGGTGACGATGACGAAGAACGAGATCACGATCCCCTTGATCAGCGAATAGAGGATGTCGACGGGGTCGATCGCGGTGTAGAAGACGAGCTCCCAGGTGCCCTGCGAGACGTCGCCGGAGCGCACGAACGAGGTCAGCCACGAGGCGGCCTGGCCGGCGCCGAGCGAGAGCAGGTAGGCGACCGGGAGCATCAGCATCGCGGCCAGCATCCGGGTCGAGACCAGATAGGTGATCGAGGGGACGCCCATCACCTCCATCGCATCCACCTCTTCGTTGACCCGCATCGCGCCGAGCTGGGCGACGATCCCGCCGCCGACCTTGGCGGCGACGATGAAGCCGAAGATGAACGGCACCACCTCGCGGGTGGTGCAGAAGGCGCTGAACAGCGGACCCGCGATCCCGGCGCCGAGCGCCCGCGCCAGAGCCGCGCCCTCGAGCCCGCAGGTCGCGCCGGCGAGGAACGAGATCCAGACGATCACCAGCATGCTCCCGGTCGCGATCAGCGCCGTCTGGCGCAGCACCTCCGAGGAGAAGTCCGAGACCCGGCGCACTCCCTTGACGCCTTTCCAGACGAAGGCCGAGTACTCGCCGACCGAGTCGACGGCCGGGACGTGATCGGGCTCCTCGATCGCATCGCGGATCCGCTCGGTGCGGCTCGGATCGTGGCCGTTGGCAGCCTTCGTGTCCTCCTTCTCGAGCGTCTCCGGGTTCATCAGACGCCCGAGTTGGCCTCCGGGTAGAAGGCGAGGAAGAGCTGCGTGTAGACGACGCACACCATGGCGATCCCGACCAGGCTGGCGACGACCGACTCGTTGACCGCCTTGCCGACGCCCTCGGCGCCGCCCCCGACCGTGAGCCCCTTGTAGGAGGCGATGATGCCGATCATCCAGCCGAACAGGATCAGCTTCATCTCGCTGCCCCAGAGATCGATGAATGTGGTCAGCGTCAGCAGCGAGTCGAAGAAGGCCCCCGGCGTCGAGCCGTAGAGGACGACCGCGGCGCCGAGCGTGCCCGCGATCCCGGCCCAGAGCGCGATCAGGTTCAGCACCGGCATCATCAACGCGCAGGCGAGCACCTTGGGGAGGACGAGGTTCCGAACCGGGTTGATGCCGAGGATCTCGAGCGCCTCGATCTCCTGGCGGATCTGGCGGGCGCCGATCTCGGCGGTGATCGTCGAGCCGAGCGTCCCGGCGACGATCGCGCTGGTGAGCAGCGGGCCGAGCTCGCGCAGGAAGGCGATCGGGGCGACCGCGGAGATCCGGTCGATGGCGCCGAACGCTGAGGCGAGCGAGCCGCCCTGAATGCC
Source organism: uncultured Solirubrobacterales bacterium (assembly GCA_963800705.1). GTDB lineage: Bacteria > Actinomycetota > Thermoleophilia > Solirubrobacterales > 70-9 > CAWDBV01. The sequence continues at coordinate 740,814 of CAWDBV010000005.1, read as the reverse complement.
GATCGTCGAGAAGCCGATCACGAAGGCGACGACGGTCGCCGGCATCAGCGTGGCGCGGAAGGAGAAGATGTACTGGCGGACGAACTCGCGCCGCCACGAGAGCCCCGGGGTGACGAGCTGGCCAGTGGTCTGGATCGAAAGCGCCGCCATTCCGCCGAGCGTCTTGATCCACGACTTCGGCGGCACGTCGTCGCGGTCGATCGTCCGCTTCGCTGCCCCGAGAGCAGCCCTCGGCAGCGAGCGCGGTTGCGCGCTCACGCGGGCTCCTCTCTCGGCAGCACGCCTCTCCTTGCGTACATCCCGCGGAGAGCGTTCCACATTCGGCCGACACCGGTGCCAGTTGCGCCACGCCGCCCGGCCACTACACTGCCGCGCGTGATCGGGACGACCTTCAAGACCCTGGCGCTGACCGCACCGTTCGCGATCGTCGTCGTTTTCCTCGTCAACGGCCAGCAGGCGGGCAAGCTGATGATCGGGCTGCTCGTCTTCTCGCTCGCCGTCGCCGGGGTCGCGCTCGGCGCCATCTTCGGGCCCGACTCAGCCGAACGACGACACGACTGAGCCGGCGCCACCTTAGAGCGCCGCCTGGCCGCGGGCCGCGAGCCGGCCGAGCGTCTCGCCGAGCGTCTCCGGCGTCCAGCCGCGCTCCGAGAGCAGCGTGCGGGCGCCTGCCTCGCCGAGCGCGACGAGCGCCTCGCCGATCAGCCCCGAGAGCCGCTTGGCGTCCGAGTTGCGAGTCCCTGAAGCCTTGTTCTTCATGCGGCCGCTCTCGAGCCAGCTCCTGGCGAGCGTCGTCAGGGCCTCGACCTGTCCCTGGCGCCCGCGCTGGAAGCGCTTCGCGACCGCCGCGTTGCCGCCGCCCTCCTGGAGGAAGATCAGCCGGTAGACCTCGGGCGAGGCGTCGACGGCGCGCAGGAAGCCGGTGAAGCCGTCGGTCATCGCCTGCTCGGGATCGGTGAGGTCGGTGTTCTCGAACGCCGCGGAGATCTCGCCGACGATCCGCTCCTCCTCGCGGCCGAGCAGGGCACGGAAGAGCTCGTCCTTGGAGGAGAAGGCCGAGTAGACGACCGGCTTCGTCACCCCGGCGCGGTCGGCGACCGCCTGCATCGAGGTGCCTTCGTAGCCGTGCTCGAGGAAGAGGTCGAGGGCGGCGTCGAGGAGCTGGGGGCGGCGGCGCTCCGGGCCGAGGTGTTCGGCGCGCTTGCGTTTCGTGGCACGCCTTTTCGTAGTCGCCCCTCGCTCCATGGCGTCCTATGTTAGCCTTTTCCTACCCTGGGTAGGAAACAAACCGAAAGGAACTGAGATGGCCGACGCAGAGACTTCCGCCGAATCCACCAACGGAGAGATCACCGACGAGGCGATGGAGAACGTCAGCCCCGAGGACTTCATCTCGCTGATGTCCGGGGTGACCGACGAGCAGCTCGCCGAGATGATGGCGAGCCCGATGCGCACCCAGGTGCTCGATCAGATCTTCGGTCGCATGGCCGAGCACGTCGATCCGGCCGGCGCCAAGGACACCAACGCGGTCATCCACTTCAAGATCCTCGACAAGCCCGAGGACCAGGGTGGGGGATACGACCACTACGAGGTTGTCTTCAAGGACGGCACCGCGACGCTCTCGGAGAAGCCCGAGAACGACGCCAACGTGACGATCAAGGTTGACGGCGTCAACTTCCTGAAGCTGGCCGCCAACCAGGCCTCGGGCCCGACCCTGTTCATGTCCGGGAAGCTAAAGCTCGAGGGCGACCTGATGCTCGCCAGCAAGCTGATGGGCTTCTTCAAGATCCCGACGGCCAGCAGCTGATGCCCGCGACCGACACAACACCAAGGCGGGAGAGCGTCGAGGAGCAGGTAGAGGGACTCGGCATCGAGGTCTCAGATAGCCCGTTCTCGATGGAGCTCTCCCAGGACCAGCAGGACATCGTCGAGTGGGCGCACGGCTTCGCCGAGCAGACCGTCCGCCCGGCGGCCGAGGAGTGGGACGAGAAGGAGGAGTTCCCATGGCCGGTCGTCGAGGAGGCCGCGAAGATCGGCCTCTACGGCTTCGAGGCGATCGCCCAGTTCTGGGCCGATCCCTCCGGCCTCTCGATGCCGCTCGTCAACGAGGAGCTCTTCTGGGGCGACGCCGGGATCGGAATGGCGATCTTCGGTACCGTCGCTCGCGGTCGCCGGCATCTACGGCTCCGGGCTCCCCCGAGCAGCTGCTCGAGTGGGTCCCGCAGTGCTTCGGCACCCCCGACGACGTCAAGGTTGCCGCCTTCTGCGCCTCCGAGCCCGACGCGGGCTCAGACGTGTCCGGCTACCGGACGACGGCCAAGTACGACGAGGCCAAGGACGAGTGGGTGCTGAACGGCCAAAAGGCCTGGGCGACCAACGGCGGCATCGCCAGCATCCACGTCGTGATCGCCTCGGTCGACCGCGAGCTCGGCTCGCGCGGCCACGCCGGCTTCGTGATCCCGCCCGACACCAAGGGCTGCGAGCAGGGCGCCAAGGTCAAGAAGCACGGCATCCGCGCCTCGCACACCGCCGACGTCCATCTCGACGACGTTCGCATCCCCGGCTCGTGCCTGCTCGGCGGCAAGGAGAAGCTCGACGAGCGGATCGCCAAGGCCAAGGAGGGCAAGAGCTCCAAGGGCCAGGCGGCGATGAAGACCTTCGAGCTCTCGCGCCCGACGGTCGGCGCGCAGGCTGTCGGCATCGCGCGCGCCGCCTACGAGTATTCGCTCGACTACGCGAAGGAGCGCGAGGCGTTCGGCCGCAAGATCATCGAGAACCAGTCAATCGCTTTCGACCTCGCCAACATGAAGACCGAGATCGACGCCGCGAGGCTGCTCGTCCACCGCGCCGCCTGGATGGGCCGCGCCGGCAAGGACTTCGACAATGCCGAAGGGTCGATGTCGAAGTACAAGGCCGGCGAGGTCGCCGTCTGGGCGACCGAGCGGGCGATCCAGATCCTCGGCGGCAACGGCTACTCGCGCGAGTTCCCGGTCGAGCGCATGCACCGCGACGCGAAGATCTTCACGATCTTCGAGGGCACCGCCGAGATTCAGCAGCTCGTGATCGCCCGCGCGATCTCAGGCGTTCACATCAAGTAGCGAGCGGCGAGTCATCACGTACGTTCGCCCCACGGTCCCCTGGCGCTCTCGCCTGGCGCTCGCCACAGTGCTCGGCGCGCTGGCGGCACTCGCCGTGCCTGGGGCCGCGCGCGCCCAGGATTACTGCATCGGAATCTTTCCGCCGAACGAGCCCTCCCCGCAGCCGGCAAGCCGGCCGCTTGACCTCGGGATCAATCCCGAGGGTTACTCCGGCTCGATATTGCCCGTGCCGCCGCCGGCCAAGCCCAACGACCAGGCTGCGATCTTCCACGCGCTCGACCTGCTGAAGCCGGCGAGCACGCCGTTCACGGTCCACCTCTACGCGGTGTTCGGCGACAACGCGCAGGCAAACGCGCGGACGCTCGATGACGCGGCCGCGAGGATCGATGCCTACGCGGCCGCGGGCTACGGTGTCGAGCAGGTTTTCCGCTATGTGTCGAGATCCGGCGATGCCGCCGGCTTCGCGGCCTATATGCGCTCTGTGGTCGCCCGCCTCGCGCCGAAGCCGGCGCTGAAGGGGCTACAGGTGACCAACGAGGTCAACCAGCCGACGGCCCCCGACGCCTCCGACGGCGCCTTCCCGCAGGCGCGGCGGGCGCTCGTCGACGGCGTGATCGCCGCCGACGATGAGGCACGGAAAATCGGCGTCGCGTCGCTGCCGGTCGGCTTCAACTGGTTCTACCGCCTCGCTCCGGGGATGGAGGAGGACTTCTGGGACGAAATCGGCAGCCTCGGCGGCGACGCGTTTCGCGACGCGGTCGACTGGGTCGGGCTCGACGCCTATCCCGGGACCTTCTTCCCGCCGCTCGACCCGACCTACGGTCGCAGCGGGATGCTGAACGCGATGGATGTGCTCCGCAATTGCTTCATGCCGCTCGCCGGCCTCGACGACTCGGTCGAGATCCGAATCACCGAAAACGGCTGGGCGACCGACCTCGTCGCTCGCACACCGCAGATGCAGGCTCAGTTCCTGGAGACGATGCTCGGCGCCGTGAACGAATTCCGCGCCAATTACAACGTCACCGAATACCTCTACTTCGATCTCCGCGACGGCGACACTTCGAGCCTCGACTTCGGCCAGCACTGGGGCCTGCTCAATGACGACTACACCGAGAAGCCCGCCTTCCGCACCTACTGCAACCTCGTCGCTGAGCTCTCCGGGGACGCCGGAGGCTGCGCCGCATCGGCTCCCAGGGTGCCCCCGCCGGGGGCGACCCCCGGGCCGGCCGGCGGCGGGCCCACCGGCGGGGATGCGGTCTACTCGGGATCTGCGGTGACGCTCCGTGCGGCGTGTAAGCGGCGCCGGAGCCGCGGTAAGCGCCATCGGCGCCGATGCGCCCGAAAGCACCGCCGCCACCACAAGCGGCCCCGTTAAGCGAAGGCGGGCGCGGCCCCGAGTTACGTTGGCCGTGCCCGCGCATCAAGCAGGGCGGCTCAGCTCCAGGCCGCGGCCCAGGCGTCGGTGTCCTCGATCACGTTGTTCATGCTCGTGACCTTTCCGTCTTCGAGCGTCCAGGTCTGTTCGGCGGCGGTATCGAGCTCGGTGCCGCTCTTCGACTTGCCCTTGAAGCGGCTCTTGACGACGACGGTGTCGCCCTGGTCGTCGAGCTGCTCGGGGTTGGCGCTGAACTCCTCGAACTGCTCGCCCACCTTGGCGAGCACGTCCTGACCGACGCTCTCCGGACCGGTGAATGTCCCTGACGGCGAGTTGCCGCCGCCCGGCTCGGTCCACGTCGCCTCGGGCGTGAGCAGCCCGAGCACCGTCTCCGGTTTGCCGGCGTTGAAGTCCTCGTAGCCGCTGCGGATCAGCTCCACATTCTCTTCCGACATCTCTTCCTCCTTGTAGTGGTTACCCGCCCAGCATGTTGCCAAGACCGCTCGATCCGCTACTTCCCGTTGAGGGGATACCAGCGAGCCGTCCCTCGGAGGGCTGGACAAGCAGCCATCCCTTGCCCGAGAACTTCATCTGCACGGTCTCGCCGGAGCCGCGGCCGATCAGCGTCTTCAGGCCGACGTCGGTGTGGACCCCGGTCTCGAGGCCGCTCGACCAGGTGATCGCGGCCTGCGGATCGGCGAAGGTGTCCTCGCCGTCGATCTCGATCATCACCGGCGCGCCGTCGGAGAGCAGCGCCACATAGCCGCTTCCCTTCAGCGACATGTTGTAGAGGCCGCCGCCCATCATTCCCGAGACACCCTTGACGCGGCTGATGTCCCAGTCGATCCCCTCGTCGAAGGCGAGCACGTTGGCGCCGTTGGCGGTGATCTCCTCGTCGTCGAGCTTCATGACCTCGATCTCCTGGGCCTGGTCGGCGAGGAAGACCTCGCCCTTGCCCTCGATCTTCATCAGGTGGGTGCCCTCGCCGGTCATCTTCTTCTTCATCATCTTGCCGAGGCCGCCGTGCCCGGCGTGCTCGAACTTCACGTCGCCCTGGTAGGCGACCATCGAGCCGAGCTTGGCCTGGATCGTGACGTCGGCGAGCTCGACCTTGAGCGTCTTCGAGTTCTGGAGCGAGAACGCTTCGCTGGCCTCGGTCTCCTTGTACTGGGCAAGCGATGACTCGACGGACATGCGACCTCCTGGTGTCGGGAGGCCGCAGACTAACGCGCTAGGCGCCGGCGCTGGCGGCGCTCGCGTCGCCAATCTCGACGTGGGCGCGGCTGTCGCTGCCCTTGATCAGGATCAGGGTGGCGAAGAAGCCGATCGCGGCGATCACCGCGCCGCCGAGGAAGGCGGCCTGGAAGCCCTCGGTGAGCGCGTTCGGGAGCGAGGAGCCGCCCGAGGCCATGACGTCGTCGGTGCGCGAGTTGGCGATCGTGGCGAGGATCGCGAGCCCAAGCGCGCCACCGATCTGCTGCGAGGTGTTGATCAGGCCGCTGGCGAGGCCGGCCTCCTTCTCCTCGACCCCGGAGACGGCGGCGATCGTCGTGGTCACGAACGAGAAGCCGAGTCCGACCGCGGCGAGCATCGAGGGGACGAGCACGTCGCCCGCAAAGCTGCCGCCGACCGAGATCTGGCTGAACCAGACCAGCCCGGCGACGATGAACGCCATGCCGCTTGCGAGCACCGGCTTGTAACCGACTCTCGTCACCAGCTGGCCGCCGATCGCCGCCGAGCCGATGATCAGAACCGAGAGCGGGAGGTAGGCGAGGCCGGCTTTGATCGCGCTGAAGCCGAGCACCTGCTGCATATAGAGGCTGATGAAGAAGAACATCGAGAACAGCGAGCCTCCGACCATCAGCCCGACCACGTTGGCACCGGTCAGGGTGCGGATGCGGAAGATCGAGAACGGCATCAGCGGCGCCTTCGAGCGCAGCTCGGTGATGACGAACACCCCGAGCAGGGCGGCGGAGAGCGCGAGCAGGCCGATCGTCTGGGTCGAGCCCCAGCCGGCGTCGGTGGCGTCGACGAAGGCGTAGACCATGATCGAGAGTGCCGCTGTGACCGTCACCGCGCCGAGCACGTCGTAGCTTCGGGTCGCGGACTCCTGGCGGCTTTCACCGATCAGGCGCGGGGTCAGGGCGAGCGCGATCAGCGCCACGGGGACGTTGACCCACAGCACCCACTCCCAGCCGAGGGTGTCGGTGAGGATGCCGCCGAGCAGCACGCCGGCGGCGCCACCGGAACCGGCGGCGGCTCCCCAGATCCCGAGCGCCTTGTTGCGCTCGGCGCCGTCGCTGAAGATCGTGGTCACGATCGAGAGCGCGGCGGGGGAGACGATCGCGGCGCCGAGGCCCTGAGCGGCGCGGGCGGCGATCAGCTGGGTCTCGTTGGTCGCGAAGCCCGCGGCGAGCGACGCCGCACCGACGAGGACGAGGCCGGACATGAAGACGCGGCGGCGGCCGAGCAGGTCGGCGGCGCGCCCACCGAGCAGCAGGAAGCCGCCGAAGACGAGCACGTAGGCGTTGACGACCCAGGAGAGGTTCTCCTTCGAGAAGTCGAGCGACTCGCCGATCGAGGGCAGGGCGACATTGACGATCGCCGCGTCGATGACGACGATGAACTGCGCGGCGCAGAGGAGGGCGAGGGCGGACCAGCGTTTGTCGGCGTATTCCTCGGCGGTCGTCATCTGGAGCTCCTTGTGTTGACTGGTCTGATTGGCTGTGAGATAATCGGAAGCTGAGTTCCGGTTTCGGTTACTATACGGAACCTAGATTCCGGTTGTCAAGCCGAATCTCAAAGAACACCGAGAACTGATGACACCAGCCACCAAGACCAAGCCCAAGAGCCTGCGCGCCGACGCGCGGCGCAACCGCGAGGCGGTCCTGGAAGCCGCCCGCAGGCGTTTCGCCGACGACGGGATCGACGCTCAGATCGACGACATCGCGCGCGATGCCGGGGTCGGGGTCGGCACCGTCTACCGCCACTTCCCGAACAAGAGCGACCTGATCGAGGCGCTGGTCGAGAAGCGCTTTGAGCTGATCGCCGAGGAGGCGGAGAAGGCGCTCGCCCGCGCGGCCGACGACCCCTGGGAAGCGTTCAAGGACTACATGTACTTCTCGGTCGAACTCCAGGCCAGCGACCGGGCGCTCAGCCACCTGATGGCCTCGAGGCCCGAGACGATGGGCAAGCATGCCCGCGCCTCGGGGGCCTTCGACGCGCTCACGAAGCTGGTCGCGCAGATGAAGAAGGCCGGCGTGATGCGCAAGGACGTGATCCCCGAGGACATTCCGATGATCACCTGTGGTCTCGGCCGTGTGATCGAGGCCGGCAATGCCGGGCCGGTGGGCTCCGACGAGGCCTGGAAGCGATTTCTCGCGATCGCCCTCGACGGGCTTCGCGCTCCCGGCAGCGAGAAGCTGCCGAAGATCTCGCGCTGGGAAGGCTAAGGCGCCGCGAGGCTTTGCTCGAGGCGCTCGGCCGTTGCCGAGGCCCGCTGCACGAAGCTGTCGAGAGCCTCGGCGTCCCAGTCGAGGGCCTTCATCTTGTCGCTGAGCACCGCGAGGTCGTCGCCCTGGAGGATGAGGCCCAACTTCTGCTGGCCGTCCTCGTTCCCAAGTACCTGCTTGCCGAGGGCCTCGGTGCGTTCGCGCTGGGAGCGGTCAGCCTCCGATTCGTGCACGCCCTCGGCCTCCTCGATCAGGAAGCCGCCGAGCGCGGTCGACTCGGCCTTGAATCCCTCCGGGAGCAGCATCAGGGCCTCCGATTCGGGGCCCTTGAGCTCGGTGACCAGGTTCAGGTTGCCGGTCGTCTTGCGGGCCTTGTTGTCGGGGTTGACCGAGACCAGCAGCGTGCCCTCGCGCTCGGTGCCCGGCATCCGGCCCTCGAGGGCGATGCCGATGTTGGTCACGGCGTTGATGTGGGCGTGGGTGGTCGCGAACTGCGAGCCCGGCTCCCACTTGAGGTTGCGCTGCGACGCGTAGCCGCGCGCGAACGCCACCAGCCCCCAGTTGACGGTCTCGCGGACGACCGTGCCGCGCAGGAATACGACGAACGACCAGGCGAAGACCAGCGCGAACACGCCGAGCGATGCGAACAGCGCGTATTTGCCGGCCCACGCGACCGTGAAGAAGGCGGCGATGCCGGCCATCATCAGCGCGAGGATCGCGGCGATCACCGCCGAGCCGAGCCAGGTGCTCGGCTTTCGCAGCGCGAAGCCGCGGTAGGGCTTCGAGGCGTCCTTGACGTTCTCGGGCGGGCCGTCAAAACGGACCTTCTCGACCCATTCGAGCCGCGCGGCTTCCATTTTGCGAACCGGCTCCGGGACGAGATCGGTCGTATCGGTGTCGAGTTCGATGCTCTCCCGACACTCCTCGCGGACGCGATCGGCGACGCGCGCCGTGAATTCACAGAACGAGTCGATCTCCTCGGTGGTAGTCAGCGGCTTGTTCGCGGCGACCATCAGGACCCCGAACATGAGGTCGAAGTAGCAGCCCTCGGGCGCCTGCTCGGCGAGGTAGTCGATGAAGCTCGGCGCGAACATCTGCCGGACGAAGCTCTCGTTCTGGCGCTTCAACACGCCGACGCGGTAGGTGGTGTTGAACTTGATGCTCTCGAACTCGAGCTGGTCGTAGATCGGGATTACGCCGCCGGCCCCGACCAGGCGCTCGGAGAAGCCGCGCACCTTGGCGTCGCGGGCGGTGAGCGAGGGGATGTAGCGGATGCTCTCCGGCACGCGCGTCAGCGCGACGTTCGTCTCGGTGACGATCGGCTTCGAGTTCGAGTTGCTCGCCGGCTTGGTGATCGTGTAGGCCGAGAGCAGGCCCTTGAAGCCCGGCAGATCGCCGCTGACGATGTGGGTCGACTCCGCCTCGGCTGTCATCGAGAGCAGCGTCGAGCCGGGGAGCTTCGCCTTGTCCGTGAAGGTGAGACCGCGCTGCTCGGCGAATTGCCGCAGCGCGCCCCCGCTCTGCTTCCCGCTGTCCGCTGCCATCGGCGGAACCCTATCCGGAGCAGAGTTCGGCCGCGAGCCACTCGCGGCTCTCGCCCGGCTCGAGCTCGCCGCGGCGCACGAGCCCCGCAAACGCGATCGCCTCGTCGGTGAGCCGGCCGTCGGGCGAGTCGGCCGGGTCGTCGCGCAGGTTCTCGGAGATCCAGCGGGTCGGGCTGGCGCCGCCGAGCGTGGCCGCATAGGCGACGCCGCCGAAGTGGCGCACCTGGCCCTCGGTGCCGTCGTCGAGCTCGGGCCTGAACCCGCGGCCGAGGATCAGGTTGCGGCCGCCGCGGGCGAGGTCGATGATCGAGCGCCCTGGTCGGATCCCCGCCGCCTCGCGGCCGAGCCTGCGCAGGAAGCCGGTCGGGGTCGGCTCCTGCTCGGCGATCAGGCCGGCGAGCTCGGCGAGTTTCTCGCAGGCGCTGCCCGAGAGGCCGCTGGTGTCGATCGGGCGCTGCGGGGGCTTCGGGGCTGCGGCGTCTCGGCTCGCACTCGGTGCGTCATCGTCATCGGCGAGCGGATCGGCGATCACGTAGGCGGCTCCGGCGGCAGCGATCAGCAGCAATAGAAGAACGAACTTCACGATCCGCGTCGGTTCAGGCGCTCGCCATCCGCCGCTCGACCGAGACCGAGTAGGCGGCCGAGCGCGCCGGCGGGATCTTGTCGTCGGAGAGCGCGATCCCGTCGACGAGGTTGACCGGGTCGAAGACGATCGGCGCCTCCGGGGTCTCGGCGTCGTCGGCGAGCTCGGTGAGTTCGAGGCGGCCGAGCGTGACCTGCTCGCGTTCCTCCGGCCAGGCGACGGTCGGGTCGTCGGTGGGGTCGCCGTCCTCGGCGATCTGGACGGCGAGCTCGAAGCCGACGGGCCCGGTCGCTATGCGCTCGCGGATCTCCTCCTGGAGGTAATCGCGCGGTTTGCCGTCGATCTCCGCCTCGGGCAGCGTCTCCTCGCCGGCCTCGGGGACCCAGCTGTAGCGGACGAAGCGCTTATCGCCCTCGGCGTTCTCGAACTCGAACGCGTGCAGGCCGTTGTAGCGGGTGTTGGCGAAGCTCGGGGGAGGGGTGAGCGCCGGGAGGATGAGCTGCACGGCGGCGCCGGTCTCGGGGTGCTCGGCCATGAACGCGCCGACCTTCTCCATGTCCATCTCGCCGGTCTCGGGATCGGGCTCGCGCGCCTTCAGGAAGGCGAGGAAGTCCTCGGGGGTCTTGACGAAGAAGACCGGCAGGCTGACCGCGACGATGTCGGTGGCTTCGTCTCCGTCGAGGTGGAACTTGACCGCGAGCCCGCGCCCGTCGCGCCGGTCGCCGTCCTCGGCCTCGGGGTCGCCGCTCCCGTTCGAGAACCGCGCCGTCGTCTTCACGCTCTCGCCCTGCAGGTGCGGGGCGCGGCTCAGGGCGGCCGCCTCGGAGGCGGCGGTGAAGGTACCGCGGCAGAAGGTGCCCTTGGCGTGCGCGGCGCGGAAGCCCCTGTGCGCGCCATGCAGGGCGTTCATCGCATCGACGATCTCCTCCGATTGGCTCGCCACGCACCAAGTGTATGTAGGCTGGACGCCGTGTCAGGGGTCGGACCCAGGTGGATAGGAGTGGTGCTGGTTGCGGCGCTCGCCGCGGCTGCGCTCGCGCTTCCCGCCTCCGGGTCCGCGGCCACACCGCTCAGTGTCAGCGCGCTGAGCACGAGCCAGCAGTCGATCGGCGCCGCGGGCGCGCTCAGCGTCCGCGTTCAGGCGCGCCGCAGGGGCAGAGTGACGCTGACCGGCTTCTCGGGATCGGTCGACTCGAGCGCGGGCAGCGCTTCGGCCGCGATCACCGCTCCGAAGGTGGTGCGCTTCAAGCGCCGCCGCTCGCGGGTCGTGAGCCTGCCGTTGAGCGCGGCCGGTGGCACAACCGTCGCGGCCTGCCGCTCGCAGACGCTGAGTGTGCAGGGGAGGCTGAAGGCGCAGAAGCGAAAGGCCCGGGCCTCGAAGAGCTTCGCCGCCATGAGCGAGGTCTCGCTCGATCGCGATTCGGCGGCCTGCCGGACGCTCGCCTCGGCAGGCGGTGCCGGCGGCGGCACCGGTGGCGGCGCAGGCGGCGGCGGCGGTGGCGGCGGCCCGACCCCCGGCGACGACGTGCCGCCGGGCGGCACCTCGCCGGGCCCGGTCCTCGAGGCACCCGAGCGCTGCGACTGGCTCGACCCCTCGTTCTGCATGCACCCGTTCCCGAACGACTTCTTCGCGGTCAACGACCCGACGACCTACACCGGCAAGCGGATCAACTTCAACATCCTCTCCACGCCGAGGAACCTGCTCGGCATCCCGGTGGCGCCGACCGAGTACAACCGCGCCGACGGCTTCAGCCCCGGCAGCATGATCATCACCAAGGTCCCGGGGCTCGACAACGACGAGGCGCTGGAGGAGACCGGCGCGGTCCCGATCACCGACATGGGGCGCTACGACGATCCCGATCAGCCGATCGTGGTCATCAACGCCGACACCGGCGAGCGGCACCCGATCTGGGCGGAGATCGACGCCAACCCCACCTCCGACGAGGACCGGACGCTGATCATTCGCCCGGCGCGCAACTTCGACGAGGGGGCGCGCTACATCGTCGCGCTCCGCAACCTCAAGGACTCCGACGGCAACGCGATCGAGCCCTCGCTCGGGTTCAAGGTCTACCGCGATCGCCTGATCACGCCGCAGGCCGCGATCGAGAACCGCCGCCCGCACATGGAGGAGCTGTTCGCGACCCTGAAGGACTCGGGAATCAAGCGGCTGCCCCTCGATCTCGCCTGGGACTTCACCGTCGCGAGCGGCGACAACATCGCCCGGCGGGCGCTCCACATCCGCGACAGCGCCTTCGCCGAGCTCGGCGACACCAACCTCGCCGACATGCAGGTGCAGGGTTCCTCGCCGCAGTTCCAGGTCGATTCGGTGACCGACTTCACCGAGGCACAGGACTCGCGCATGGCGCGCCGGGTCACCGGCAGGGTGACGGTGCCCTGCTACACGTTCCTGCCCGGCTGCCCGACGCTTTCGCAGTTCCTGATCGACGACGCGACCAACAAGCCGGTGCGGATACCCGGCAACACGACGAGCGCCAACTTCATCTGCAACATCCCGCGGGTCACGGTCGACGGCGGCGTACAGCCCGCGCGGCCCTCGCTATACGGCCACGGCCTGCTCGGCTCGGCGAACGAGGTCGGCGGCGGAAACATCAAGGCGATGGGCAACGAGCACAACATGATGTTCTGCGCCACCGACTGGATCGGGTTCTCGACCGGGGACCTTCCCTCGGTGCTGCTCATCCTCCAGGACATCAACAACTTCCCGAAGATGGCCGACCGCACGCAGCAGGGCTTCCTCAACTTCATGTTCCTCGGCCGGACGATGATCCATCCGAACGGTTTCAGCTCCCATCCGGCGTTCCAGGTCGGAGGCCAGAGCGCCATCAACACCGACCGGCTCTTCTATGACGGCAACAGCCAGGGCGGCATCCTCGGCGGCGCGCTGACCGCGCTCGCGCCCGACTTCAACCGCGCCGTGCTGGGTGTGCCGGCGATCAACTACTCGACACTTCTGCGCCGAAGCTCCGACTTCGCGCCTTACGCCGAGGGAATGTTCACCGACGCGCTCTGCGATGCGGCCGGGCTGCCGGACGAGGTCTGCGGGATCCTGCCCGACGACTCGCCGCTCGGTCTCTACGACAACTACCCGAATTACCTGCAGCGCCCGATGGTCTTCGCGCTCCTGCAGATGCTCTGGGACCGCGGCGAGCCGAACGGCTACGCGCACCACATGACGACTGATCCGCTGCCCAATACCCCCGAGCACCAGGTGCTGCTCCATCCGGCCTACGGCGACCACCAGGTCGCCAACGTCGCCGCCGAGGTCGAGGCGCGGACGATCGGCGCCTACGCCTACCGCCCCGTCGTCGACCCGGGCCGTTCGCCCGACGTCGAGCCGCTGTTCGGGATCCCGTCGATCCCGAGCTTCCCGTTCGACGGCTCGGCGATCGTCAACTGGGACGGCGGGCCGAAGAGCTACCCTGGCGGCACCGATCCGGCGCCGCTCACCAACACGCCGCCGGGCTCGGCCGAGGGCGCCGATCCCCACTCCTACCCGCGCAACGACGTCAAGGCCCGCGCCCAGAAGTCGGCGTTCCTGCAGATCGGCGGCAAGGTCCGCAATCCGTGCACCGCCGCCAACAGGCCCGACCCACCGCCTCCGATCGCGTTCGAGAACGGCACCCCGATCCCGTGCTACTCGCACGGGTACCCGGGCGCTCCCTAGACAGAGTGGGGATCAGGACCGAGGCGTCGATCGAAATCGGCGCTCCGCCCGAGAAGGTCTTCGAGTGGATCACCGACCGCGCCAAGGTCACGCAGTGGGCGGGGGTCGACCCCGACGCCATGCCGGCTGATGCCTCCGAGCTCAAGGTCGGCTACCGCAGCAAGGGGACGATGCAGGCCCCCGACGGGCCGCGCGAAACCGACTGGGAGGTGACCGCCTTCGACCCGCCGCGCGAGTTCGCGACCCGCACGACCTACGCCGGCGGCGATCAGAGCTCGAGCTACCGGTTGAGCGCGGACGGTGACGGCACAAAGGTCGAGGTGGCCAGCGACACCGACTACGCGAAGATGGCGATGCCGGCCGAGGCCGCGGCGCAGATCGCGAAGCTGGCGGGGCCGATTCAGAAGATGATCGAAAAGATGATCCACTCGCAGAGCGAGTCGATCGAATCCGGGGAGTGGGACCAGAACTCGATGGTCGAGAAGGGGATGAAGGACGCCACCGAGCAGATGCTGGGCAAGCTCAAGGCCGCGGTCGAGTCGGCCTGAGCGCGGCTACTTCTTTTTCTTCTTGACGCAGCGGCCGCGCTTCAGCTTGCGGCCCTTCTTGCACTTCTTGAGCCCGGTGCCCAGCAGGTTCGGTGCGCTGGCGGGGGCGGGTGGGCCTGAGGTGGGCGGCGTCGTCGTGGGCGGCGGCGTCACCTCGTTGTAGGTGAGGCCGGTCGCCGAGCAGGACGAGTTCGCGTTGGTGCCCTCGAGCTTCGCGTAGAAGGTGGTGGTCGAGTTGTCGGGGACCGGCGTGGTCAGCGGGATGCCCGCTCCGGCGAGCGTGGCGCTCGGGCCTCCACCGACCGAGGAGCCCGTGCAAGCGGCGTCGGTGTAGAGCGTCACCAGGCCCGCCGTGGTCGTCGTGCCCTTGATCAGCGGGCTGTTGTTGTCCGATCCAGAGGGCGGGTCGGTACTGGTGAGCACCGGCGCAGTCGGGCGGCGGATGTATTCGGCCAACGGCGCGGCGCAGATCGAGAACGCGTTCCCGTATTGCGTCTTTGCCTGGAATGCGTTGTAGCTGTCCGCGGCAAACGGGCCGACCGTGATGCCGGGGGCGGCGAAGCCCGCTGCGCCCGTTGCCGGACCGGCGGCGAACCCGCAGCCGAAGCCGCTGTAGAGCTGCACCATGCTCCCCGGCTCCGAGCGGCCTGTGATCTCGGGAGAGGCGTCGTCTCCCGGCGAGGGCGGGCTGATACCGGTGAAGCTGGGTCCCTGGATCTCGACTGCGCCGATGTCGGTGCCGTCGCCGCTTGCCGGGTTTGCGACATCGAACTCCCAGGTCCGCTGGAGGGCGCGCTGGTCGGTGGCCTGAGACGCCGCGACGCCCTTGTCGATCACGGTGGTGGGTGTGGCCATCGACGGCGGCTCGGGCGGATTGGTCCGGGTTGGGCCGCCGTAGTCGCCGAGTCCGAGCAGGTTCGGCTCGGTGCTCGGCTGGTCGCCGGTCCCGCCCAGGTTGCAGCTCGCGTCATCGGCGAGGTTGTGTCCGGCCGACACCGTGTTGGCGCAGTTCAACACGGCGGAGGTGTTGTCGACGATCGTGTTCTCGAGGTTGACGTTGGAAACGCCGAAGACGCTCGCGCCGGGAGCGCTGCTCGAGTGCGAGTTGCCGGTGATCGTGTCGCTGGTCAGGTTTGTGTTGGCATCGCCGGTGACTCCGCCGGCTCTGCCATTCAGCGGGATCGCAGACGCGGCGGCGTCGTTGTCGGAGATCGTGCTCAGCTTGATGTTCGCCGCGACGCCCGGTGTGTAGAGGGCCCCGCCGCTGGCGCTATCGAAATTGATGCCCGGCCCAATTGCGCTTGCCGAAACGCTGTTGGCCTCGATCGTGCTCCTGAAGACGCTCACGGTGCCGAGCTGAGCCCAGATGCCGCCGCCGACCGCTGCGGCGCTGGCGTCGAGCGTCGCGGTCGAGGCCGCGATTGCGATTGCTTGGTTGTTCGCGATCGAGCTGAACTCGATGCCCAACGTGCCGGTGCTGTGGATGCCGGCCCCGCCCGCGAACGCGTCCCTGTTCGATACGTTCATGGTGTCGCTGGCGGCCGCGTTGTTCTGGGTGACGCTGACCCGGTTGAGGCTCAACGTGCCGAGGTTGCGGATGCCGGCACCTGCGGCCATGGTGCCGGTTGTACTACCGCCCGTGATCTTCGCGCCGGAGATCGCCGCGACCGCGCCGCTGTTGACCTGGAAGACCCTCGAGCTGTTGTTGCCGGAGACCGTGAGCTGTGAGACGCCGGGCCCCACGATGTCCACCGATCCAAAGCCGCTGATCACGGACAGCTGTCCGCCGGTGAGCGTGATCGTTCCCGGAAGGGTGAGCGAGTTCGAGAACTGGATCGTGTCGTCGCCATAAGCGCCGGCGCCGCTGCATCCACCCTGGTCCGAGTTCGCGTTGGCGCTGTCGATCGCCTCGCGCAGCGTGCAATTCGTGCCGTCGTCGGCGAGCGAATCGACCGTGATCGTCGCCGCATTGGCGCTCGCCGCCAGGCCCAGTGACGCCAGTACCGCAACCCCTGTGGCGATCCCAACTCGCCTCATCGAAGGGACGATACACCCAATCGGGCGGCGGCTTACTTCTTCCTTTTCTTCTTCACGCACTTGCCGCGCTTCAGCTTGCGGCCCTTCTTGCACTTCTTCTTAGTCGTCGTGGTGACTGTGGTCGTTGCCGGCGGCGTCGTGCTCGCGGGCGTCGTCGGTCCCGGCGGAGAAG
Organism: uncultured Solirubrobacterales bacterium; assembly: GCA_963800705.1. Lineage (GTDB taxonomy): Bacteria > Actinomycetota > Thermoleophilia > Solirubrobacterales > 70-9 > CAWDBV01. Next base: position 724,323 of record CAWDBV010000005.1, on the reverse strand, counting down.
GCGGCGTCACCTCGTCGTAGGTGAGGGCGCCCGAGCAGAGCGATGACGCGTGGGTCCCGACCACCTCGGCGTAGAAGCGGGTGCTCGAGTTATCGGGAATCGGTGTGCTGATCTCGATTCCGGTGCCCGAGAACTCCGCCTCCGTCCCCGACCCCGCCGGCGTCCCGAGGCAGCCGCCGAGCGCCTCGGGCTCGGTGTAGATGTTGACCATCGTCCCCGCCGGCGCGGTGCCGAAGAAGGTCGGGGTGTTGTCGTTCGAGCCCGACGGCGGACTGACCGAGTCAAGCGTCGGAGCGTCCGGTCGGCGGATGTAGGTGAGCGGCGTCGTCGAGCAGCTCGACAGCGCCGCGCCGTGGACGGTCCTGGCGCTGTACATGTTGAGGCTGTCGGGGAGCGTCGGCGGGGCGAGGAATCCGGGGGAGGCGAAGACGGACGCCAAATTCTCGTTGAAGTGCGGGGCGCTGCAGTCCGCGTTGGCGTACGCGCGCACGAATGCGGCGAGGTCGCCGCTGCCGGTGATGAGCGCCTGCTCGAGGTGGCCCGGCGATGCGGGATTGGTGGCGAGCGGCTGTGCGGCCTGGATCTCGACCGCGCCGATGTCGGTCCCGTCGCCGCCAACCCCATCGGTGACATTGAACTGCACGGTGCGCGTCAGCCCCCGCTGGTCGGTCGCCTGCGAGGCCGCGACGCCCTTGTCGATCGCGGTCGGGTCGGTGAGCAGCGTCGGCGGCGCCGGCGGGCGCGTCTGGGTCGGTCCGCCGTAGTCACCGAGCGCGAGCAGGGGCGCTGGGCCGACCAGCTGGATGTCGCCGCTCGCCGGGGTGTAGTCGCAGCTGGCATCGGCGACCGTGTGGGCCGTGACGTTGTGGCCGAGCGAGTCGATCTGGGAATTGCAGTTGGTGGAAGTGGGCTCCGGGTCGGCGACGATCGTGTTCTGGATCGTCATCCCCGGCATCGTCGTGCTGCTGAACAGGTTCGAGCCGGGACCGAGTGAGAGGTTGCCGGTGACGGTGTCGCTGGTCAGGCTGAGCCCTGAGTCCCCGAATACGCCCCCACCGCTCGCCCCTCCGGGGAAGCTGACCGTCGATCCGGCGTTGCCGTGGATCGTGCTCAGCGAGATCGTCGACCCAGTGGTCGTGAGCGCGTACACGCCGGCGCCGTGTGCTGAATCCGAAGCACCTGTGCCCGTCGCGCTCGCTGTCACCGAGTTGCCTTCGATCGTGCTCCGCCTGACCGACAGTGCTGAGCCGGAGCCGGCAAAGATGCCGCCGCCCTGCCCGATCGCAGTGTTGAACACGGTTCCATTGGCTGCGGTCACCTGCACGAGGTTGTCGGAGATCGTGCTCTCGGCCACGGTCAGGCTGCTGCCGGTAGCGTTGAAGACGCCGCCGCCCTGGACGACGGCGAACGTCGTCGGACCCACCGTCAGGTCCTGACCGACCGCTGAGTTGTCGGTGACCGTGACCCGCTCGAGCGTCAGGTCGCCCTCGTTATAGATGCCGCCGCCCTGCCCGGCGAGGCCTTCCTTGATCGTCAGCCCCGTGATCGCCGCGTCCTCGTCGTCGTCGACCTCGAAGACGCCGGTGGCACCGTTGCCGTCAATGGCGAGCGTCGAGACTCCGGGACCCTGGATCTCGAGGCTGCCCATGCCGTCGATCACCAGAGGCCCGGACGCGCCGAGCACGATCTCGCCGGTGACGCTGCTCGCGAACTGGATCGTGTCGCCGCCGCTTCCCGCCGTGCAGCCGCCGACGGGCATCTCGTCATTCGCCGACTCGATCGCCTCGCGAAGCGTGCAGCCGGTGCCGTCGTCGAGGTTCGAGCTGACCGTGATCGTGGCGGCGCTCGCGCTCGCGGCGAGGACCAGCGCGGACAGGATCGCAACCGCTATGCCAAGGCCTGCTCGCTTCATGCGGCCGCTGACACTACACCCCGCCTCACGGGCCTACTTCTTCTTTTTCTTCACGCACTTGCCGCGCTTCAGCTTGCGGCCCTTCTTGCACTTCTTGGTCGTGGTGACGACGGTGGAGTTCGACGGCGGGGTCGTCGTGCTCGGCGGGGACGCCGGCGGCGAGGGAGGCGCCGGGGTGACCTCGGCGTAGGTCAGGCCGGTCGCCGAGCAGGAAGAGGTTGCGTTCGTGCCCTCCAGCTTCGCGTAGAAGGTGGTGGTCGAGTTGTCGGGGACCGGCGTGGTGAGCGGGATGCCCGCTGCGGCGAGCGTCGCGCTCGGGCCTCCGCCGACCGAGGCGCCCATGCAGGCGGCGTCGGTGTAGAGCGTCACTTGGCCGGCGCTCGTCGTCGTGCCTTTGACCAGCGGACTGTTGTTGTTCGACCCGGAACCCGGGACCGTGGCGTTGAGCAGCGGAGCCTGGGGACGGCGGATGTAGCTGACCGACGTCGGCGAGCACTCCGACTGAGCTGTCCCGTACTGGAGGTCCGCGGAATAGGTGGTGAGGCTGTCGGGCGCCAGCGCCGGAATGAGGCTGGGAGGGCCGGCGCCCGGGAACCCGGGAGACACGAACACGGTCTCGTTCGTTTGGAAGACGAGGGTCCCGGTGCAGTTCGAGCCGGTCCGCATCGCCACAAGCGAGCCCGGTTCGGCGGCGCCGAACACCAAAGGTGTGTCATCGTCATTGGGCGAGGCTGGCGTCGTGCCGGTCGGGATCGCGCCCTGGATCTCGACCGCACCGATGTCGGTGTTGTCGCCGCCGGTGGCGGGCGGGACGTTCGTGAAGTCCACGGTCCCGTCCAGCCCGCGCTGGTCCTCGATCTTGCCGGCGGCGACGCCCTTGTCGATCACCGTGGTCGGCGTCATCATCGTCGGCGGCTCGGGCGGATTGGTCCGGGTCGGGCCGCCGTAGTCTCCGAGCCCGAGCAGGTTCGGATCGGTGCTCGGCTGGTCGCCGGTTCCGCCCAGGTTGCAGCTCGCGTCGTCGGAGAGGTTGTGGCCGCTGGACGTCGTGCCGGCGCAGTTGTCCCCGACGGAGCCGTTGGCGATGATCGTGTTCTCGAGCGAGGCGTCGCCGTACACGTTCGACCCACCTCCCGTCAGATTGGAGTTGCCGGTGATCGTGTCGCTGGTCAGCGTGGTGGCGCTGTCGCCGTGGACGCCGCCGCCGAATGCTTGCGCCGCAATCGGAATCCCGGTGACCGAGTTGTCGGCGATCGTGCTCACGCGGATGATCGCCGATGCGGTGAGGACCGCGGAGAGGCCGCCGCCGGCGGCGAAATTCTGATTCGTGGTTGCGTTGATGGCAGTCGCGCCGGCGAGGTTGGCGCTGACCGTGCTCCGGAGCATGGTCAGGGTGCTGCCGGTGTCGCTGTATATGCCGCCGCCGTACGCCTGCGCACTGGCCGTGAAGCCGGCTGCACCGTTCGCGGTGCCGGTGACGGCGTTGTTCTGGATCGAGCTGTGGTCGATCGCGAGCGTGCCGAAGTTCGCGATGCCGCCACCGGTTCCGATCGCGAGGGTGCCCATGCCGACGGCGGTGTGGTTTGCGATCACGTTGTTTTCGGCGACGTTGACCCGGTCAAGGGTCAGCGTGCCGGCGTTCAAGATGCCGCCGCCGGAGGCCCCGAATCCGGTGTTCTCGCCGTCCCTGATCGTCATGCCGGAGACCGCCGCGGTCTGACCGCCGTTGACGACGAACACCCTCGAGTCGTCGTTCCCCGATACCGAGAGCTGCGAGACGCCCGGTCCCAGGATGTCGGTCGAACCCATGCCGGCGCCGAGCGTCAGCTCGCCGCCGGTGAGGGTGATCGTGCCGGGAAGCGAAAGCGAGTTGGAGAACTCGATCCTGTCATCGCCGCTGCCGGCTGTGCAGGTCCCGACCGCGGAGTCGGTGTTGGCGCTGCCAACCGCCTCGCGCAGCGTGCAGTTGGTGCCGTCGTCGAGGAGCGAAGTGACCGTGATCGTGTTGGCGCTCGCGCTCGCCGCCACGGCGAGTGCCGCCAGGACCACTGCCGCAAAGCTGATCCCTGCTCTCCTCATTGCCTCGAAAACATTACGCCCCTAGGCGATCTCGTGCAAGGCCGCGCGGGCGGCGTTGAAGCCGCACATCCCGTGTGCGCCAGGGCCCGGCGGGGTCGCCGCGGAGCAGATGTAGACCCCCGGGATCCCGGTGCTGTAGGGGGAGAGGGTCGCCCGCGGCCGCACCGTGATCTGGCGCGGCGTGTTGGCGCCGGTGATGATGTCGCCGCCGACGTAGTTGGCGTTCTGCGCCTGGAGCTCGGCGGGGGAGCGGGTCGCGGTGGCGACGATCCGCTCGCGGAGGCCGGGGGCGAAGCGCTCTATCTGGTCGAGCACGACGTTCTCACCGCCCCTGTCGCCGGCGCCCTCCCAGCCGGAGGGCACGTGGGCGTAGGCCCAGATGGGGTGCAGGTCTCCCTTCGAGCGCGAGGGGTCGGCCAGGTACTGCTGGCCCACCAGCACCAGGGGCCGCTCCGGCATTCGCCCCCCGTTGATATCGCGCTCGGCGGCGACGAGCTCGTCGAGCGAGCCGATCGCGTGCACGGTTCCCGCCTTGGCGCAGGCCTCGTTCGCCCAGGGCACGCCGCCCTCGACCGCCAGGTCGACCTTGAACGCGCCCGGGCCGCGGCGGTAGCGTCGGTAGGCGCGGGCCACCCGGCTCGGCATCCGCTCGCCGGCAAGATCGACGACCGCGGCTGGGGCGAGGTCGAGCACCACCACGTCCGAGTCGGGGAGCGCCGCCAGCGAGGCGACCCGCGCCCCGGTCTCGATCTTGCCGCCGTGCTCGCGGATCACCGCGGCGAGCGCGTCGGCGATCTTCTGCGAGCCGCCGCGGGCGACGCCCCAGCCCCAGGTGTGGCAGCCGAGCACGAGCGCGAAGCCGACCGCGGAGCTCATCGGCCCGGTCAGCGGGCTGAAGGCGTGGGCGGCGACGCCCGCCCCACAGCGCCCGTGCCGCCTCGGAGAGAAGCGCTTCGCGAGCGTCGCCGCCGGAGCCAGGGTCGGGAGGCCGAAGTGGATCAGCCGCAGCGGGTGGCTGGGCAGGTGCGCCATCGGCCGCACGAGGTCGTCACCGAAGAGATCGTCGAAGCCCTTTGCGCGCGACCCGAACAGCTTCGTCCAGGCGGCGCCGTCCTCGCCGAGCCCGCGGGCGGTCTCCTCGACCGAGCGCAGCATGACCGCGGCGCTGCCGTCGTCGAAGGGATGGGCGAGGTCGACCTCGGGATAGGCCCACTCGAGGCCGTGGCGCTCGAGCTCGAGCGAGCGCAGAAACGGAGACCCGATCGCCATCGGATGCACCGCCGAGCAGACGTCGTGAACGAGGCCAGGCTCGGTGAGCTCGGCGCTTCGGGTCCCGCCGCCGATCGTCTCCTCGGCCTCGAGGACGGTGACCTCGACACCTTTCCGCGCCAGCTCCGCCGCGCAGGCGAGCCCGTTCGGGCCCGAGCCGACGACTGATCGCGGTGCTCAAACGGCGGGCGCGACTTCGCTCGGCGCGTCGCGCTTCGTGCCCGGATCCGGGCCGCCGGTCACGTCGACCGGGAAGTCGAACGACTCGTCGAGCCAGGGCTGGGCCTCGACCATGTCGGCGACTCTGACGTCGCCCTCCTCGACCAGCCCGGACACGGCGTCGTAGATCTTGTAGTGCTGCTTGCCGCGGCCGGGCGAGCCCGCCATCGGCTCGGACTCGAGCGTGATCACGCGAACGTCGCCCTCCTTGAAGTGGCAGTGCTCCTGGATTGCGTCGAGCAGCTGCTTACCGTGGAAGTGGGCGTCGCCGAAGTTCCAGCCGTTGACGACGTTCGAGATCAGCTCGCCCTCGCGGGCGTCGTAGCTTTCGACGTCGTCGACGGCGTGGGGGAGGAGGGCGTTCAACGCCCGCCCGTGCGAGTGCATCGAGCGGAACCCGAGGCCCTTGTTGAGCAGGTACTCGGCGGTCTCGCGGTCGTAGAGCTCGGCGACCTGCTCGACGACCAGCCGCGCCGGCTTCTTGAGCTCGGTGTCGAGCTTCTCCTCGGCGCCGCTTCCCTTCCGGAACAGCCACTGGGTGGTGGCCCAGTTGCCGGCGTAGTAGCGCATCGCCGGCAGGAACGAGATCTTGTCGGGCCAGCAGGCTGCCGAGGATCGGCATCCCGATTCCCCAGAATGCGAGCAGGCCGATCAGCAGCGGGTCATCGAGCGAGGAGAGCGGGACGTCGCCGTAGTGCCCGAACAGGAAGAGGAGCCCGAAGATCATGAACAGGTTCCATTCGAGCGGCACCGCGAGCGGGAACATCGAGGTGATGTTGAGGTGGAAGAGGATCATCCCGACGATCGCGATCGTGCGAACGACGTCGTTGTCGACGAACACGAGCAGGAACGGCCAGGTGAATTCCTGCACCGTCCCGAAGTGCGAGAAGAGCGCGGCCTCGCGCGAGGGGCGCATGTCCTCGGGGTAGTCGCGCCACAGCCGCCGCTTGATCGCCTTCGAGCGCATCCAGGGCGCGTTGCTGACCATGGTCGAGACGACGAACGGGAAGTGGTGGTTGAGCTTCGAAGAGGCGGCGCCCCACCAGATGAACAGGAAGATGAACTGCCAGGCGACGATCCACTGGTCGGGCGCGAACATCGCGACGACCAGCATCGGCACGTAGACCTCGGGCCGCGCCCCCAGGAACGAGACCTTATCGCGGAGGCCGAGCAGGGCCAACAGCACGAGCAGCGTCGCGATCCCGGTCTGTGGCAGCCTGCCCGCCGCGGTGCCGTCGGAGTCGACGCCGGAGACCGCGAGCAGCGCGATCGCCGAGCCGAGCACGCCGGCGTAGAGCAGGACGTCGAGCGGGGTGCGCGACGTGCCCGCGGTCAGCGGGACGCGGTCCGGCCAGGGGGGCAGGCGCATCGTTCCGGTCCGCAGCCAGTAAAGCGGCCCGCCGATCAGCGGCTTGAAGCGGAAGGTGAGCGGCATCGATCCGGCGCCGAGGCCGAGGATCTCCCAGAGCAGCGCCCAGATGGCGAGCTTCTGGAACACGATCGGCTCGGTCCACCAGTCGCCGATGTTCCCGAGGCTGCCGAGGCCCGGGGTGAGCGAGATCACGAAGAAGGCGGCGAGCGTCCAGATGATCAGCTTGACGCCGTAGAGCAGGTAGACGAAGGTCGGGGAGCCGAACCCGTTCAGGCCCCAGTCCTGGACCAGCGGCTTTATCCGGGAGAGGTGCGGCTTCGCTTTCCACTCATCGATGTCGAACGGCGGCGGTGAGGGGGAGAGGAAGGGCATCTCGTGCCCTGGAACCCTATGACTCCGCGGGTCGGATCGCCACCCAGGCGGCCCCTACTGGAAGGGAATCCAGGCCTCGAGCAGCAAGGTCTTGAGGTTGCTCGCCAGCACGCCGCCCTCGGAGACCGAATAGAGGCGGCCGCCGACGACCATCGTGCGCCGGATCGGGTACTGGGTCCCGGTCCCGTGGCTGAAGCGGGCGATCTCCTGGATCGGGATGCCCGGGCCCGGCGCGGAAGCCGGCCGCGCCGGAGAACTTGAGCCCGTGGCCCTGCTTGTCGGTGACCTCGAGCGGGACCACCGCGAGCTGCTCTGGCGGCCAGTAGAGGAAGGCGCGGTGGTTTTCCTCGACCTCCGAGCTCGAGTCCGAGATCACCTGCTGGGAGAGGCGGGCCGGCGCGGCGGGGTTGGAGACGTCGAACAGCGACAGCTGGGTGCCGAGCGCCGCCCCCTCGGTGGTCGCGTCCTGGCCGACGCCGAGCAGCAGCCCGGGAGCGATCGGGTGCAGGTAGGCGGAGTAGCCCTGGATCTTGAGCTCGCCGAGCACGGCGGGAGCCGTCGGATTGCGAGGCCCGATCACGTACAGCGGGTCGATGCGGCGGAAGGTGACGACGAAGGCGAGGTCTTCGATGAAGCGGACGGCGTAGATGTCCTCGCCGAGGCCGAGGTTGCCGACCCGGCCGACCGGGTCGAGCCGCCCGCCGGAGTCGGCGAGCACGGTGACGAAGCTCTCCGAGCGCCGCTGCGCGGCGGTCGGATCGGTGGTGCTCGCCACCCGCAGGAGGCCGTTTCGCTCCGACATCGAGAACTGGCTCAGCATGTAGCCCTCGACCTGGCCGCTGCCGACGTAGTTGGTGGCCCCCGGCTCGAGGTCGAACTTGTGGATCGCGGTGGTCGCGTTGGCGGCGCGGCCGCTGTAGGTCTCGGTCGCGACGTAGAGGCTCTCGACCGAGCCGTAGACCGTGTCGCCCGCGGTCGTGATCGAGTCGGAGTCGATCGCCGGCAGGCCGCGGGCGAGGTCGATCGTGAGCACGGTCAGCATGTCGAGGCCCGAGAAGCGGGCCGGGTGGCTGACGTCGCGGCACTGGACGAGCTTGCGCTTTTTCGCACGCGCGCTCGCCGGGACCCTGGTGACGGCGTCGGGGACGACGGGGCGGGTCTGGGGCGCGGAGGAGAACACGGCGCGGGCGGTCGCGCCGTTGAGCCGCGCGCTCACGTAGCCGCCCTCGACGTTGACGGTCGAGACGATCCGGGGGGCGGCCGGGGCGCTGAGGTCGACGTCGGTGAGCAGCGTCCTCCCGGAATCGAGCGGGCTGAAGATCAGCGCCCGGGCCTGAAAGAGGAGCAGCTCGTCGTCGGGTGTGGAAATCCCGCGCCCGCCCTTCCCGGTTCGGTATTCGAGCGAGGCAAGCTTCAGCGGCCCTTCGGGGTTGGCGGCGATCACGTGCAGCTTGCCGCCCTGAAGCGAGTAGATCCGCTCGCCGTCGGTCTTCGCGATGTCGGGCTCGTCGATCCCTGGCTCCTGGACGTTGGTCTGCGAGAAGGCGGGGGTCTCGCCGGCGCTCCCGAGGCCGGTAGCCGGGGCGCCCTGGCCGTCCGCCTCCGGGGAGGCCAGGGGCAGGACCTCGCCGCTGCCACCTCCGACTCGCTTCTTCGAGCCCGCGCCGCCGTGGCGCCTCGAGTAGCGGCGCAGCGCTCCGCAGGAGTTGAAGCCGACGAGGCGCGCCTTGCCGGCCCTCGCGCCGCGCTTGCCCTTCTTCTTCGCGGCCCCCTGCTTCTTCTTCGCAGTCGCGGAGCCGGGAGCGGCCGCGCCGCCGACGGCGAGCAGCGCCGCCACCGAGACCGCGATCAGTTTGCGTTTGTTCCCGCCCATCGTCCCTTCTACGGAGCAGAACCCGTTTCGTCACACATCGATGCGGCTGAGAGGAGTCGAACCTCCACGTCCTTGCGGACACGGCGACCTGAACGCCGCGCGTCTACCAGTTCCGCCACAGCCGCGTGGGGGTTTCAAGATTACCGTGGCATCGCCGAGCCGCCTCGATAGAATTTCGGCTCGTTCTCGCCGCTATCGTCTAGGGGACTAGGACGCCGGATTCTCAGTCCGGAAACCGGGGTTCGAATCCCCGTAGCGGTGCCTCTCGGTCGGGTGCTACTTCTTTCGTCGCCGCTTCTTCGTGCAGGTCTTCTTTTTCCGCTTTGCGCTCGTGGCTGCACGACGGCGCTTGCGCTTCTTCTTGCAGCGCGCCGCCGCCGCCGCCGCTGGTGCTGTCGCGAGCGGGGCGGTCCCCCCGCCGGAGGGCGGCGCCGGGCTGGGATCGACCGCGCAGGGGGTGACCGTGACGACGCCGTTGCAGCTGACGCGCTCGTAGGAGCCGGCGTCGCAGCCCGCGGCGAATGGGCGCTGGGCACCCCGTTGGTCGACGAGAAGCGGCGCCGAGGCGAGGTCGAGGCAGGCCGCGGGCGGGACGGCGTCGAGGGCCGGGCTCATTGTTGGAAGGGCGTGGGTCTCGGTCGGGCCGCCGTTGTCCGCCAAGAACTCGGGCATCGCCAGCGTGCCGGGGAGGTCGGTGTCGCCGGGAGGCCCGACGCAGCTCTCACCGGCGTCGACGTTGTAGGCATCGGCGACAGCCGCCGCCTCGCATCCCTCGCCCGCCTGGTTGATCAGTGACCCGCGCAGGGTCAGGGTGCCGCTGTTGGCGATCCCGTCGAGCGCCCCGTCGGTGGTGTTGAGGGCGATCGTCGTGTGCACGAGCTTCGTCGTAGCCGTCGCCGCCGGGAACGATGTGGCGATCGCGCCACCGGCGTCGACGGCCGGCCCTGTCGTGCTGTTCCCCGAGATCGTCGTGTTGAGCGCCTCGAGCGAGGTGAAAGCGTCCTGCCAGATCCCGCCGCCGCCCGGCCGTGGGCAAGGGCAGAGTCCACCCGGAGTGTGGGTGAAGACGTTGTTGCCGCTGATCGTGCTGCCGGTGATCCGAAGCGGCGCGACGCCGATGAGATCGACTCCCGCGCCGTGCGCCACGTCGTCGTCTTCCGCGGAGTTGACGTCGTTGTCCTTGATCGTCGAGTCCTGGATCAGGGATGTGCCGGTTGACGCTTGGATCGCGATCCCTCCGCCCCGGAGCTCGGTATCAGTCGCGTTCGCGCCCTGGGTGGCCGTGTTGTCCTCGACCACGGTGCGGACGATGCTCGCCCCGACCTCCGAGTAGAGACCGCCGCCGGCCAGGCCCGCCGTGTTCCCCTTCGGCGACATGGCGTTCGGCCCCCCGATCGAGGTGTCCGAGATGCTCAGCGAGCCGCCCGAGTCCTTGTAGATCCCGCCCCCGCGGCCGGCTACGTTTCTGAACACGAAGCTTGCCTTCACCGTAAGTGAGCTGCCCGTGGCGGCGAAGATGCCGCCGCCGTCGCCGCCCGTGAGGCCATCCACGATCCCAACCGTGTCGACCGTCACCGGTGTGGTCGCGAGGACATGGATCACCCGGTCGTTGCTGGCTCCGTCGATCACGTCGAGCGGGCCGGCAACCGGGTCCAGGTCTCCCTTGATCGTCAGTCCGGCGTCGGCGCCCGGCGGCTGCCTCACGTCGAGGTCGCCGCCGACGTTCGAGTCCTCGTCGGCCGCTCCCCCAAGCATGTAGTTGCTGTCGGGGGCCTTGAGGGTGACGACGTCGGCGACGGCGCTCTCGCCGTCTACGCAGCCATCAAGGGGGTCCGGCGCGTTGGCTTGCGCGGTGCCGATCGCCTCGCGAAGCGAGCAGTTCGCGTCGTCGTTGACCGCGTCGGCGACGATGTTGACGGGGATTGTCGCCGCGAATGCAGACGGCGCCAGCCAAAGCACCAGCCCCGCCAAACCGATCCCCAAGCCTGCGAATCTCAACTCGTTCCCTCCTAAATGGTTGGTGGGAGAACGGTATCGAATCCCGTAGCGGTGCCTCTTTTTGGAAGGGCTCAATGGGTGCCGGGTATTGCTGTAGCCTGGTCAGTTCAGCTGTAGACGGGAGCTGATCGGCTGACTAGCCGATTGACCTGACTCGCCATTCGCTTGGCCTCCGCCGGCAGTAACCCCTGGACAGGGAGGCTTCACAGTGATTGGCCCAAGGATGGCCGTAAGGACGGTGTTCGCGACCGCGATCATCGCGACCGTATTCGGAGTTTTCGGTGCCGCTCTGGCCTCGGCGGGCGGAGTGACGCGATACGCCGCGCCGGGCGGGAACGCGCCCGCGGCCAACTGCCAGAGCTCGAGCATTTTCGCGCTCCGGTGCAGCATCGCCGAGGCCGCGGCGGGCGTCGGGGTCGATCCGGCCGATTCGGTCGTGATCACGCCCGGCCACTATCTCGACAGCAACCTCGCCAACGGAGGTGATCTGGGCCCGACCGGCACTGTCACTCAGGTGGCCGGGGACATCCACGGCGAGGCCGGCAAACCGCGACCGGTACTTCAGATCAACAACACCATCGCCCAGCCGGCGTTCACCGTCACAGGGACGCTCTCCCACCTCGAGATCAGAACCCCGGTCGCACACAGGCCATCGAACGTGATCATGGCGGCCCCGGGAGGGGTCATCGACGGCCTGATCTCTCGCGCGACCGGGCCAATCGCCGCGACCGCGTGTGAAATCGATGGCGGCCTGCTCCGAAACAGCGTCTGCCTGACGAGCGGCGGGGTCGCGGTCGGGTCCGGAACAAGCGGCCCCACCATCGCGACCACGCCCGACCTCCGCGGGGTCACGGCGCTGGCCTCCGAAGCGAGCCGGAACCGGCATCAAGTTCCTCGGGAACACCGAGAACGTGACCTTCTTCGCGAAGAGCGTGATTGCGCGCAGCCCCGGAACAGACGTGGAGGTGAACGAGCTCGGGGCCGGCCAGATCGAGCTCCAATTCGACCATTCGAATTACGGGGGTAACAGTGTCGGGTTCGGGGCCGTGCTCACGGATGGCGGAAATAACCATTCAGTCGCCCCGACATTCGCCGCCGACGGCTACCACCAGCTGCCGAGTTCGGCATCGACCATCAACCTCGGCGCGACCGACGGATCGAGCGGCACCGAGGACATCGACGGGCAGTCGCGGACAGTCAGCGCGATCCCCGATATCGGCGCCGACGAGATCGGCCGCACTACGAATACGACGCTCGCCTGCGCCCCGGCTTCGATCTTTCTTGCATCGGCCAGCGCTTGCACCGCGACGGTCTTCGCCTCGGGCGGCATCGGTTCACCCGGAGGGACGGTCCAGCTCAGCTCCGACTCTCCCGGGGGATTCAGCGCTTCGACCTGCACCCTGGCGCCGGCCGGAATTTCCCAGTCCAACTGTCAGGTCACCTATACGCCGAGTGCGCTCGGCACGCATCAGATCACCGGCAACCACCCGACGACCGCAACCACCGAGTCGAGTCAGGGCTCGACGCCACTCGGCGTCGGCCTACCGTCGGTTGCCGTCCCGGAGATTCCGCCGGTTGCTCCCTTGGCCCCTGCCCCGGCCGCGGCCGCGGCCCGTCGCGCCCGCCAAGAAGTGCAAGAAGGGCCGCAAGCTGCGCAAGGGCAAATGCGTGAAGAAGAAGAGGAGGTAGGGGGGTCATTTCAGATCGAAAGATCTTGGCGAGGAGAATATTTTTGGCGGGAGCGGTCGCCTGCGCGCTCGCAGCCGTCGGAGCCGCGCAGGCCTCGGCGGGCGGGGTCACCCGCTACGCGGCGCCGGGCGGAAACGCGCCGGCGGCTAACTGCCAGAGCTCGAGCATGCTGGCCCAGCGCTGCAGCATCGCGACTGCGGCGGCCGGCGCCGGAGTGTTTTCGGACGACACGGTTGTGGTCGAGCCCGGCAGCTACTCCGACACCAACCTCGCCAACGGCGGGGATCTCGGAGCCGGTGGCAGCTTCACTCAGGTGGCAGGCGACATCCACGGCCAGGCCGGCAAGCCGCGCCCGCTGATCACGCTCACCGCTCTCGGCTCCAACCCGGCCGTGACTGTGACGGGCAAACTCTCTCACCTCGAGCTGGTGAACCCCAACGTCAACGGCCCGTTGTCGAACTTCGCGATCACGACCGCGTCAGGGGTCGTCGACGACGTGATCTCCCGCACGGCACGCAGCTCTGCAACTGCTTGCGAAGTCGATGCGGGGCTGCTCCGAAACTCTTTCTGCGTCGCGACCTCGGGGACCGGCGGGACGGGGGTAGGGTCCGGGACGATCGGCCCGAGCACCGACTTCACGCCGAAGCTCCGGGGCGTGACAGCCGTAGCGTCGGGAGCGTCCGTTTCGGCCCGCGGAATCAAGTTCCTCGGGAGCACGGGCGACATCACGGTCTATGCCAAGAGCGTGATCGCTCGCGCCCCCGGCGGAACCGATGTCGAGGTGAATGCGCTCGACACCGGGACTGCCTCGCTCCAGATCGACCACGCCAACTACTCGACCTTCCTCGAAGCGAGCGGCGGCGAGATCGCCGACCAGGGAAGCCAGCAGACGACGCCGCCGGTGTTCGCCGCCGACGGCTACCACCAACTCCCGACCTCGGTGTCAACGATCGACCAGGGCCAAACCGACAGCTCGAGCGGTGACTATGACCTCGACGGTCAAGCACGGTCGATCAACCGCGACGCCGTGATCGGCGAAAACGACATCGGCGCCGACGAGCTCGGCCGTTCGACCAGCACCTACCTCGAATGCGTTCCGGCTTCGCTGGCGCTGAGCACCGGACCCACCACCTGCAACGCGAGCGTGACCGACATTTCCCCCGGACTGACCGGCGGACCAGGTGGGATCGTGAGTTTTGTCTCCGACAGTTCGGGGACTCTGAGTGGAGGCGGAAAGTGCACGCTGATCCCGGTCGGCATCGGCTTTGCGCAGGGTGAATGCCAGCTCTCCTATACCCCGAACACACTCGGTACAGGGACGCACCAGATAAACGGGACCTACGGGGGTGGATTCCTCCATGAAGGAAGCGCCGGTCAGATCGACGTTGGCGTCACGCCGGCTCCGCCGGACAGCGACGGCGACGGCATTCCCGACCCCTCTGACAACTGCCCGACAGTCGCGGGGAGCGGCTCCGACGGCTGTCCGCCGGCACTTCCCGCGGCAGCCGTTCCCGTCCCGACGCCCTCGGCCGCGGGCCTGACTACCGCCGCAGTCGCGACGAAGTGCAAGAAAGGCCGAAAGCTGAAGAAGGGCAAATGCGTCAAGAGGAGGAAGAGATGATTCGCAAGGCACTGCTGATCGCCGCCATCGCAGGCTGCTTCGCCGCTCAGGCGGCGCCCGCCTGGGCTCTCGGGACCACCGTCGATACGAGCGCGGACGGCGACGACGGCGATTGCACAGCGGTGACCATGGACTGCACGCTCCGCGAAGCGGTGGACGTCGCCGTGGACGGCAACACCGTGACGATTCCCGTGGGCATCAATCCCGTGCTCACGCTGGGACAGGAGGTACAGATCCTCGATGCGATCACGATCGAGGGTGCGGGAGCGAGCGTCACCACCGTCGACGCGATCGCGGCATCGGCCCAGAACAACGCCTTCTTCCTCTTCGATCCGGCGACGATCAAGGACATGACGATCACTGGCGGCCGCGCGCAGGATGGCGACGACGGTGTGCTCCCCGGCGAATCTGGCGACACCGGCGAGTCCGGCGGCGCGATCGGCGCGGTCGCGCCGTTGACGCTCGACTCGGTGACGATCACCGGCAACCATGCCGGCAACGGCGGCAGCGGCGCGAACGGCTTGACCGGGCCGGCTCCCACCGCCGGGGGTAATGGCGGCCTCGGCGGGTCCGGCGGCGGAGTCGCGGGCTTCTCCACGATGTCGATCACGAACTCGACCTTCTCGGACAACCTGGCGGGGGACGGAGGAGCGGGCGGCACCGGCGGCAGCGATCCCACGAATACAGTCAGCGGCGCGAACGGCGGCAACGGGGGCTCCGGCGGCACTGGTGGCGGGGTTTACAACCAGGACCCGATCAACGTGACGAACTCGACGATCAACTCGGACATCGCCGGCGATGGCGGGCTCGGAGGCGCGCCGGGCACCAGCACCGCGGGCATCGGCATGGCGGGAGCGGGTGGCCCGGGCGGCTCGGGCGGCGGGATCAACATCGGTGGAGCGGCGGCGCTGATCAACTCCACGATCACCGGCAACCTGGCGGGAGCCGGAGGGAACTCGGGTGCCCCCAATCCGCAGTCCGGCGGATACGCCGGCCCCGGAGGCGGGATCAGCGCGCTTGGCGCGTTCGGCGGCTACCACCTCACAATCGCCGGAAACGCGATCGCGACCCCAGGAACGGGGAGCCCGGTCGGAGCGGCCGGCCAGGGCGGTGGCATCTGGGTCAGCGGGACGCTCAGAAACTCAATCGTCGCCTCGAACCTCAATGCCTCGGATCCGACGACCACCAACTGCATAGCCAACGTCCTCAACGGCCTCCACAACATCTCCTTCGCCGGGACCGGCTGCGCCGGTTTCGCAACCGGCAATCCGCTGCTCGGCCCGCTGACGCTCAACGCCCCCGGCACCACCGAGACGATGGCGCTCGGTCCGGGAAGCACGGCGATTGACCAGGTCCCGGCGCTGGGCGCCTCCTGCGAGGCCACCGACCAGCGCGGCCTCATTCGCCCTGTGGGCCCGGCCTGCGACATCGGCGCCTACGAGGCGCCCGTGTTTCCGGCGCCTCCACCCCCACCGCCCCCCGACGGCGGCACGACCGCGCTCACCCCGACCTTGACGCCGGCAACCCCGGCGGCGCCCGCGGCGGCGAAGTGCAAGAAGCCCCGGAAGCTGCGCAAGGGCAAGTGCGTGAAGAAAAAGAAGAAGTAGCGCCCGGCGACTAGACTCGCATCCACATAGGCCGGTGGCCAAGGGAAGTCCGGTGTGAAACCGGCGCGGTCCCGCCACTGTGACCGGGCGATTATCCGCTGACGCAAATCCACTGGGAGCCGCAGCTGGCTTCCGGGAAGGGCGCTCAGCGAGCCCGGAAGCCAGGAGACCTGCCCCGGCCAGCCATGTAAACCCTCGAGGAAAGGGTGGCCCTATGCCAATCCCCCGATTCACCTCAACCGGCCGCGCTCTGCTCTGCGCCCTGGCCGTCTTCATCCTGGTTCCCGCCGCCGCGAAGGCGGCATCGGGCACCGACCTGCGCATCGCGACCATGGACGGTCAGCTCGCCGACGTGCGCCAGTTCGCGAATGCGAGCACGATCCAGGTCCCGACCTCGCCGAATGCGAAGTGCTTCATCAGCGGCAAGGGCGGCAGCGGCCGCAGAGCGCCGGTGCCCGGCACAACCGCGCTCGGGATCGCGGTTGATGCCGCGGCGAGCGTTCCGGCGCTCGATCCGGTCCTGATCACCGACGAGTTCTCGTTCGGGCTCGGCGTCTGCGGGTTCGGCGGCCTCCAGCCAAGTGGCTCGGATTCGTTCTGGCAGGTGCGCGTCGACCACAAGGCGCTACAGGTCGGCGGCGACCAGGCCGGTGCCGGCAGCGACGTCCTCTGGGCGCTGGTTCCGGCGCCGGTGTGCGAGCAGGTTCCGCCTTTCGCCTGCCAACCGACGGTGCCCGAGCTGGTGATTGAGGCGCCCGCGCGGGCGCTGCCCGGCGAGACGGTGAATATCCACGTCAACCAGTTCTCGGACTCGGGCGTAGCCACGGCGTCGGTGGGCGCAAACGTCCCAGGTGCCTCGGCACCGACCGATGCGCGAGGGATCACGACGATGACCGTGACCCAGAACACGAACGTCTCGGCGACCAAGCCCGGGACAATTCCCTCGCCGGGGCGCGAGATCTGCGTCAACGCGGATCAGAGCCTCTGTCCCGAAGGCCACGGCCGGACGATGTTCGGCTCCGAGAACGAGGACGCAATCGGGGGGACCGCGGGCCCGGACAGGGTCAAGGCACGCGCCGGCGATGACACCGTCCGCGTCCGCGGCGGATTCATCGACGAGGTCGATTGCGGCGGTGGCGAGGACATCGCCCGCGTCGATCGCCAGGACAAGGTCGACCGCGTGAGCTGCGAGGAGATCCTGCGGCCGAGGCTCGCGTGCCAGGACAAGAAGCGCAAGTCCAAGAAGCAGCGCCGCAAGTGCCGCCGCAAGGTGCGGAGGGCCGCGCAGGCGTGAGCGCCCGCCGCAGTCCTGCGGCCATCGCGCTGATCTGCGCGGCGGTCGCGGGCTGCGGGGTCGGTCCCGGGGACGAGCAGGGATCCGCCGAGCTGCGGGTGACCCGCGACTACGGCGCCGAGCTCGTCGCCGAGGGGACCGTTGACGGGATTTCCGACTCAGAGAACGCGCTGCGGATGCTCGAGCGAGAGGCCGAGATCACGACCCGCTACGCGGGCCGCTTCGTGCAGTCGATCGACGGCATCGAGGGCGGCAGCGCGGGGGGAAGGCGGCAGGACTGGTTCTTTTATGTCAACGGGGTCGAGTCACCCGTCGGCTCGGCCGACGTGCCCGTACGCGACGGCGACCGGGTCTGGTGGGACTTTCGCGACTGGACCGATGCGATGCGGGCCCCGGCCGTCGTCGGCTCGTGGCCGGCACCGTTCGCCGAAGGCTTCGAGGACAACCGCGACTACATGACCCGGATCGACTGCCTGATCGAGCTGCCGGTCTGCGAGCGGGTCCGGCGCGCGTTCGCCGACGCCGGCGTCGAGGCCGGGATCTTCGAGGCCGAGCAGGCCCCCGGCCACGACGCCGAGGCCGGGCCGACGCTACGGGTGCTGGTCGGGACCTGGGCGCGGGTCGGCGCAGATCGCGCTGCGGCACAGATCGACGAGGGCCCCGAGCGCAGCGGCGTCTTCGCGCGCTTCGCGGGTTCCGGCGGGGGAACGAGCCTGCTCGGGCTCGACGTCCGCGGCCGTCCCGCCGAGCGCCTCGGCAAGGGCACGGGGCTGGTTGCGGCGGTCCGCTTCGAGGAGACGCCGCCGACCTGGGTCGTGACCGGGACCGACGCCGCCGGAGTCGACGCCGCGGCGGGGCTGCTCGACGAGGACGTGCTCCTCGACCGCTACGCGGTGGCGAGCGCCCCCGGGCGCGAGCCGATCGCCCTCCCGGTTGGCGAGGGGGGCGGGGATCAGGGTGGCCAGGAATGAGGTCCGCACTCGCCTACCGCCCGGGGCGCGACCCGCTGCACGCGGCGAGCGCCCCGGCCGCGATCGCCTTCCTTGCTTCATTCGCCGTGGTCTCATTTGTGTTTCCGAGCCCGATCGTCGTCGCCGCGTGCGGGGTGGCGGCGTGCGCGATCGGGATCGCCGCGGGGGCGAGGCGCGCGATCACCTCGACGCTGCGCTGGGGCATCGCGGTCACGCTGCTGATGACGGTCGTGAACGGGATCGTCACCGACCGCGGGTTGACGGTGCTGGTGCGAGGCGGCGACTGGCCGCTGCTCGGACAGGTGAACGTGACGCTCGAGTCGCTGGTCGCCGGCGGCACGATCGGGCTCCGGGTGCTGACCACTCTGCTGCTGTTCGCGGTCTACTCGGCCTGCGTCAACCCAGACGAGGTGCTTCGGCTGCTGCGCCCGCTGGCGCGGCGCTCGGCGCTCACCGCGACCCTGGTCGGGCGCCTCGTCCCGGTCGCGGCCGCCGACCTGGCGCGACTGCGGGAGGCGGCGAAGCTGCGCGGGCCCGCCGCGGCGCCGGTCGGCCGCGGGGCGATGGCACGGCGGACGCTGGCCGGATCGCTCGACCGCGCCGTCGACGTCGCCGCGACGCTCGAGCTGCGCGGCTACTCGCTTCCGGCGTCGTCCAGGGGCGCCGGGCCGGCGCCGATGCGGCGATCCCGCCACGACCGGCTGCTGTATGCCGTCGCGGCGGCGGTCACGCTCGGTGGGATCGGCGCCCGGATCGCCGGCGCAGGGGACTTCGACGCCTACCCCGAGATCTCGATCGATACCGGCGCCCTGACCCTGTTCGTGGCGGCGGCGCTGCCCCTGGCCGGCCTGTTCCCGTTCGCGGTGCGCCGTGGCTGAGCCGCTGCTCCGGATCGAGGGCCTCGGCTACCGCTACCCGGAGGCGGGCACCGACTCGCTGCGCGGGGTCGACCTCGTGCTCGACCGGGGCGAGTTCGCCGTCCTCGCCGGGCGCTCGGGCTCGGGCAAGTCGACGCTGCTGCGCGCCGCCTGCGGCCTGGTGCCGCACTTCCACGGCGGCGAGATCACCGGGCTGGTCGAGGTCGCCGGCATCGACACCCGCGAGGCCGGGCCCGCCGAGTTGGCCGGAAAGGTCGGCTTCGTCTCCCAGGACCCCGAGACGCAGGCGATCGCGACCACGGTCGCGGCCGAGCTCGAGCTGCCGCTCGAGCTGCGCGGCGAGTCGCCCGCGGCGCGCGCCCGGGCGGTCGAGGAGGTGGCGCTGGCGCTCGCGATCCCGCATCTGCTGCGCCGCCCGCTCGACTCGCTCTCGGGCGGCGAGCAGCAGCGGGTGGCGATCGCCTCTGCGCTGGCGCCGCGCCCGGAGCTGATCCTGCTCGACGAGCCCACCTCACAACTGGACCCCGTAGCGGGGGATGAGCTGATCTGGCTGCTGCGGCGGCTGAACGAGGAGTGGGGGGTGGGGGTGCTGCTCTGCGAGCACCGGCTCGAGCGCTGCCTCGCCGCGGCCGACCGCGTCGTCGCGCTCGAAGATGGAGCGGTCGGCTTCGACGGCGAACCGGGCGAGTTCCTCGACTGGGCGCTCGAGGCCGACCCGGCGTTGGCGACCCCGGTGGCGCGTATGTTCGAGCTTGCCGGCATCCGGCCGCTGCCGGTCGGGGTCAAGGCGGCCCGCGAGGTGCTGGCGTGAGCGCGCTCGCGGTGCGCGATCTCTGGGTCGAGCTCGACGGGGCCGAGGTGCTGCGCGGGATCGACCTCGAGCTGCGCGGCGGTGAGACCGCGGCGCTGATGGGACGCAACGGGGCCGGCAAGACGACGCTGCTGCGGACGATGGCGGGGCTTTTGGAACCGGCGCGGGGTTCGGTTGACGCCGGGGGCGAGGTGGCGCTCCTGCCCCAGAACCCCGGCGACCTGTTCGTCCGCGAGCGGATCTCCGATGAGCTGCCCGGTGAGGAAGGAGCGGCGGCGCTGGCGGCGGTGGGGCTCGAGGGCGTGGGGGACGTCGACCCGCGCGACCTCTCCGGCGGCGAGCGCCAGCGGCTCGCGCTCGCGATCGTGATGGCGGGCCGCGACGACTCTGCGGTCGTCCTCTTTGACGAACCGACGCGCGGCATGGACCGCGGCCGAAAGCAGGACCTCGCCCGCATGACGCGCGATCTCGCGGCCGGCGGCGCCGCGGTCGCGATAGCGACCCACGACGTCGAGTTCGCGGCCGCGTTCGCCGACCGCGTTGTCATGCTCGGCGACGGCGAGCAGATCGCCGA
Organism: uncultured Solirubrobacterales bacterium; assembly: GCA_963800705.1. Taxonomy (GTDB): domain Bacteria; phylum Actinomycetota; class Thermoleophilia; order Solirubrobacterales; family 70-9; genus CAWDBV01. The sequence continues at coordinate 703,784 of CAWDBV010000005.1, read as the reverse complement.
CGGCGGCGCGGGCGAGCTGCTGAGCGGGGGCTGGTACTTCGCGACCGAGGTCGCCCGCGTGCTCGCTGAGCCCGGCATCATCACCCCCGAACAGGGGGCGTCCTATCTCCGCGGGCGGGTGAAGGCTTGAGCTGGCAAGCGGCTTCCTTCGCCGTGCTCGCGGTCGTGCTGATCGGCGGCTTCGCCTGGTACGAGCGCTCGAAGCCGCCCTCGCAGATCGTCGCCCTGGTCGCGGCGCTCGCCGCGCTCGCGGTCGCGGGGCGGGTCGCGTTCCCGGTGATCCCGAACGTCGTCGCGACGACCGACATCGTCATCTTCACCGGCTACGCGATCGGCCCGGCCCCGGGATTCGCGGTCGGGGCCTTGGCCGGCCTGGTCTCGAATTTCTGGCTGGGCCAGGGGCCTTGGACGCCGTGGCAGATGGCGGGCTGGGGTCTGTGCGGGCTGTTCGGCGCCTGGCTCGCCGCGGTAACCGGGCGACGCCTGCTCGACATGGGGCGGCTGCCGCTCGCGCTCGCCTGCGCGCTCGCCGGCTTCGCCTACGGCGCGCTGCTCGACTTCTCGCTCATGGTCACCTACGGCGGCGAGCAGTCGCTCGACCGCTTCCTCGCCCTCTCCTCGCGCGGGGTGCCGTTCAACATTGCCCACGCGGCGGGCAACTTCGTGATCGCGCTCGTCGCCGGTCCGGCGATGATCCGGATGCTGATTCGTTTCCGGGAGCGGTTCGAGTTCCGCTGGCGGGCCCAGCCGGCGCTCCCGCTGGTGGCGCTGGCGCTGCTGATCGGCGGAATGGTGTCCGCGCAGGCCGAGCAGGCATCGGCGAAGCCGTCAGGGAAGGCATCGGGGAAGCGCGGCGCGCTCGCCTGGCTGCGCGCGGCACAGAACGAGGACGGCGGCTTCGGCACCGACAAGGGCGAGACCTCGAACCCGGGGATGACGAGCTGGGTCGCGCTCGGGATGGAGGCCGCCGGCCTCAACCCGCTCGACTCGGGTGCCGCGGGCAAGCCGAGCCCGATCGACTACCTGCGCCGCAAGGCGAAGGCGATCCGCACCACCGCCGACCTCGAGCGCACGATCCTCGTCCTGCGCGGCGCGGGCCTGCCGACGAAGCGCTTCGGAGGTCGCCCGATGGCTGCGCGGCTTCTGAGCCAGCGCGGCGGCGACGGCTCTTTCTCGGGACAGGTGAACCTGACCGCGTTCGGGATCCTCGCCCTCGACGCCGCCGGCGCGCCCGGCAACGAGGCTTCGGCGGCCTGGCTCGCCGGCAGCCAGAACCCCGACGGCGGCTGGGGCTTCGCGCAGCGCACCGCCAGCGATGCCGACTCGACCGGCGCCGCGCTGCAGGCGCTCGCGGCCGCCGGCGGCCATGGCGACGCGCTCAGCCGCGGCGTCGGCTTCCTGCGCGGCAACCAGCGCCCCGGCGGCGGCTTCCCGCTCTCGCACGGAGCGGTCAACGCGCAGTCGACGGCTTGGGCGGTCCAGGGCCTGGTCGCTGCCGGCACCGACCCGAACGCGATGCAGAACGGCGACCCGCTCGCCTATCTCGCCGCCCGCCAGGCGCCCGACGGCCACTACCGCTACTCGGAGTCGAGCGACCAGACCCCGGTCTGGGTCACCGCGCAGGCGCTCGCCGCGGTCGCAGAGCAGCCTTTCCCGGTCGATCCCGTGGCGAAGAAGAAGAAGAGTGTCCACTGAGCCGGCCCCGAGCGCATCCACCCAGGCCGCTCCGGCTGCGCCGGCTGCGCCCCCGACCCCGCCGGACACCGCTCCGAAGAAGAAGAAACCGGCGCCCGCCGCCGTCCCGACCGGGAGCACGCCAGTCCCGACCGGGCCCAGTGGGCCGACCGGCCCGACGAACATCGCCCCGGCGCCCGCGAAGGACGACGGTGACGGCGACTTGTGGAAGCTGTTCGCGGCGATCGGCGTGATGCTTGCCTTCGCGGCATGGGTCGCGAGGCTCGTGCGGCGGGGCGATTTCCCCTGAGCCGGTTTCGCTGAGCCTGGTCTAGACGCCGTTGCCGGTCAGCGTCGCGGTCGCGGTGTCACCGCTCGCAGTCACCCGGACGCTGCCGCTCGAATTGCCCGTGGTGGTGGGGTTGAAGAAGGCGGTGAGGGCGCAGGTGTTTCCGGGCGAGATCGCGACCGTGCAGCCGTTCGAGCCGAGCTGATACCCGACTCCGGTCAAGCTCACGGTTGGCACCCCGCTCTGGGTGAGGCTGGTGTTGGTGACAGTGAACGTCTGCTGCGGCGAGGCGGTCCCGACGGTCACGTTCCCGAACGCATGGCTCGTCGGGCTGATCGAGAGCGTGACGCGGGGCGCGAGCACGTTCACGAACCTGGAGCGCTGGCCGCAGGGGCTCGCCCCCGGGAACACCCTGCCCTCATTGCAGGCCTGAAGCGTGTAGTTGCCGGACGGGATCCCGGTCGGCAGGTTGACCGCGTAGGAGACGGTCGTCCTGCTGCGGCGGCGCATGAACGGAGTGATGCCGTTCGTGGTCGCAAAGCTGCCGAGCGTTATCGAGATCGGCTGCGGTCGGGCCCGCCTCCGGTTCGGGTTCGACAGGCCGACCCTGGCGGTGAAGGTGGTCGGCGGACGGACCGAGGAGCCGCCGCGCTTGCTGACGCTGGTGATCGCGATGCCCCTGAACTTGCGCTTTTTGGCGTCGGCGGCTGCCGCGGGCACCGCGACTGCGATCAGGAGCGCTGCGATTGTGAAGCGGCGTTTCCGCATCTCGTGCAGTGAAACACAGGCTCCGGCCGAATGATTCGCTTACGGTGGGGGCATGGAAGTCGAAGAGGCGATCCGCAGCCGGCGCACCCACAAGGCGTTCGCGCCCGAGTGGGTCGAGCGCGGGACGCTCGAGGAGCTGTTCGAGCTCGCCCGCTGGGCGCCGAACCACAACCTGACCGCGCCGTGGCGCTTCCGGGTGATCGGGCCCGAGTCGCTCGCGAAGCTGAAGCAGGCGGCGGGCCCGGAGGCGGCGGCGAAGCTCGACCGCGCGCCGACGTTGATCGTCGCTTCGGCGGCGCTGAGCGGCGACCCGGTTACCGACGAGGAGGACCTGCACGCGACCGCGGTCGCCTCCTACATCGTCCTGCTCGCCGCCCACGCCCGCGGGCTCGCCGGCTACTGGCGCACCCCCGATGTTCTGCGCACCGCGGAGGGCCGGGCCGCGGTCGGGCTCCCCGACGGCGAGCGGTTCGTCGGCTTGCTCCACCTCGGCCGGCCGGTGCAGGAGAAGAACCCGCCGGAGAAACCACCCACCTCCGAAGCCGTGGAGTTCCTCGCATGATCACCCGCGCCGAGGCGATCGAGGCACTGGCGGGCGAGCACTACGACGTCGTCGTGATCGGCGGCGGGATCACCGGCGCCGGGGTGGCCCTCGATGCCGCCTCGCGCGGCTATTCGGTGGCGCTCGTCGAGCGTGACGACTACGCGCAGGGCACTTCGAGCCGTTCCTCGAAGATGATCCATGGGGGCCTTCGATACCTGGAGAACTTCGATCTCGGCCTCGTCCGCGAGGCGCTGCTCGAGCGGGCGCTGATGGTGCAGCTCGCGCCCCACCTCGTCTACCCGACGCCGTTCCTGGTCCCGGCGCTCGGCGAGGAGAAAAAGAGCCGCATGCTCGGCGCCGGGCTCAACCTCTACGACGTGATGGCGACCTCGCGCGTCGGGCGCGGCCGCAGCCAGCGCTCCGAGCACAGCGACGAGGCCGATTACTGGTCGCCCGATCGCCATCGCACGATCGAGGGAAGCGAGGCCTCCGAGCTGATCCCGGCGCTCGCGCCCCGCGACCCCGCCGAGGCCTACCTCTTCTACGACTGCCAGACCGACGACGTCCGGCTGACGCTCACGATTCTCGGTGAGGCGGAGCGCTTCGGGGCCGTCCTCCTGAACGGCGCCGACGTCACCGAGGTCATCGACGAGAACGACCGCGCCAGCGGCGTCGAGGTCACCGAAGCCGAGTCCGGTGAGAGCTTCGAGATCAAGGCCGAGAATGTCATCAACGCGACCGGGGTCTGGGCGGACCGGATCCGCACCGAGGAGATCCTCACTGCCGAAGAGGCCCCGAGGATCAAGCCGAGCCGCGGGACGCATGTCCTCGTCTCGACCGAGGACCTCGAGATCGGGACCGCCGCCTGCATCGTCCCCGCCGGCGAGAGCCGCAGGATCTTCGCGCTGCCCTGGTACGGGCGGACGCTGATCGGGACCACCGACGAGGACTACGAGGGAGAGATCGATGCCGTTCCGCCGAGCGGCGACGACATCGACTACCTGCTCGATGCCGTCAACGAGTTCTTCGCGCTCGAGATCGGGCGCGAGCGGATCGTCGGCGCCTATGCCGGAGTGCGTCCGCTGATCTCATCCGGCGACCCGAAGAAGTCGGTCGACATCTCGCGCAAGGCCGAGCTCTATGAGACCTCATCGGGGATGCTGACGATCACCGGCGGCAAGCTGACGACCTGGCGGCGGATGGCCGAGCAGGTCGTCGACAGGCTGGTCGAGCGCGAGGGCCGCGAGGGAGAGTCGCGCACCGACGACATCCCGCTCGGGATGGCCGCCACCGACAAGGACCTGACGACCGAGCTCGAGCTCCCCGAAGGCGCCCGCGAGCAGCTCGCGTTCCGATACGGGCACGCCGCGCGGCACGTGATCGAGATCGCAGAGGCGGATCCGAAGCTCGCCGAGCCGATCGTCGCCGGCCAGCCCGACATGCTCGCCGAGGTCGTGCTCGCCGCTCGGGCCGAGCAGGCGCGCACGGTCGCCGACCTGCTGCTGCGCCGCACCCGGCTCGGGCTGCTCGCGGCGCCGGCCCTGCGCGACGGCAAGGTGGCGAAGAACGTCGCCAAGCTGCTCGGTTCGGAGCTCGGCTGGGACAAGAAGCGGATCAAGGCCGAGGCCGCCGCGTGGGCTGACGTCGCCGCTCGCGAGGGCCTCGACCCGGCCGCTCTGGTTACTTCCTGACCTTCTTCGCTACGTCGGCGGCGGCGTCCTTTACGTCGTCGGCGGCATCGGTGACCTTCTTGCGGTTCTTGGGGTCCTCGGCGAAGTCCTTCGCCTTGTCGATTGCGTCCTTGCCTTGCTTTGAGTTTCCAAGGCTCTTGAGGCGGTCTAGCAGTGACATTTCTTCTCCTTTCCCGGGTTCCCCCGTAGGCTAGCCCGATGCGGTGTTCGTGGGGGATTCGACCTTGAAGGCGCTGGTCACGGGCGCGAGCGGCTTCCTCGGCGGCTACGTCTGCGACGAGCTCCGCGCCCGCGGCCACGAGCCGGTGGCGCTCTGCCGCCGCGAGGGCTCGGCGCCCGAGGGCGCGACCGAGGCCCACGGCGACCTCGCCGACGCCGAATCGCTCCAGCGCGCTGTCAGCCAGAGCCGCCCCGAGGCCGTCATCCACCTCGCCGCCGAGATCGCCTCGCAGCGCTCCGAGGACAAGATCCGCGAAGCAAACGTCGAGGGGACCCGCCGCCTGCTCGAGGCCTGCACCGCGATCGACAGGCGGCCGAAATTCCTGTTCGCCTCGACGGTCGTCACCGGCGACGCGAAGGGCGCGCTCCTGGATGAGGAGACCGCGCTCCCGGTCGAGACCGCCTACGGGCGCTCGAAGCAGGAGGGGGAGGGGATGGTCCGCGATTCCGCGCTCGACTCGGTCGTGATCCGCCCCTCACATGTCTACGGGCCGGGCGGCTGGTTCGAAGAGGAGTTCGTGACCCGCCTCAAGCAGCCGGGGCGCTTCGCGGTGATCGGCTCGGGCGAGAACCTCTGGGACGTGGTCCGGGTCGAGGACGTCGCCGCGGCCTTCGTCGACGCGGCCGAATCGGCGCAGCCCGGCTCGCTCTTCCACGTCGTCGACGACGAGCCGCTGAGCTTCTACGAGTTCGTCGCCAAGACGGCCGATGCGCTCGGGCGCGGCAAGCCGCGGCGGGTGCCGATCTGGGTGGCTCGGCTCGCCGCCGGAAGCGACCCGGTCGCTGCGGTGACGCGCTCAGCTCGCTCCTCGAACGCGCGCATCAAGAGCGAGCTCGGATGGTCGCCGCGCTTCCCCACAGCCGACAGCGGTGTCCCCGACGCCGTCGCCGCGCTCGCCGGCTGACGTACCGAGAAGGTGGTACGGTGGTTTTGCCCGGCCACAATGGACGGGCGGGACAAAGGGGCTGTGATGAGAGATTCCGCGTCGGTTCGCCTGTCCGGTCTGTTGGCCGCGCTCGGGGCGTGCGCAGTTGCGCTGCTCGCCATGGCGCCGGCGGCGATGGCGGGCGCCCAGCCCCCCGTGGTCACCGCGAGTACCCCCGCCTTCGCCGGCACCAACGCCAATCCCGCGATCAAGGGGACCACACAGGGTTCCCCGATTCTGTCGGTGCTCGTCTACAACGGGCCGGGCTGCACCGGGACCTCGACCGCCGGCACTGAGGCGGAGTTCACCGGCAGCGGGATTTCGGCTCCGGTCGCGGCAAACAACGCGACCACGCAGTTCTCCGCCGCCGCGTTCAACGGGCCAAACGGCACCGGTGCCAATTACGGCTGCTCGGCGACAAACTTTTCCTACACCCACAACGACCCCCCGCTGATCACCCACACCAATCCGGGTACGCCCGGCAATGACTCGACTCCGTCGGTCATCGGGGACTCGGGAGCTGCGGTGGTGACGGTGGTGGTCTACAACGAGGCCGATTGCGCCGGGACCGCTACCAGCGGGACGAAATTTGCGTTCGACGGCCTCGGGTTCGCGGCTCCGGTCGCGAACGAGAACGCGAGCAACACATTCTCCGCCCGGGCCCAGGTCACCGTCGCAGCCGTCGACTACCCGGCCTCGGACTGCTCGAATAACCTCACCTACGTCCACGACAACATCGCGCCGGATCCGCCGACGATCCTCGGAAGCACGCCGGCCTCGGGTGGGAGCGAGAACATGCCGTTCATCTACGGCAGCTCTTCCGGCGCCAACCAGGTCGCGCTCTTCGGAGCCCCGGACTGTGACGGGCCGGCGCCGCCGATCACCTTCGACGGCGCCGGGATCTTCGCGGCCCCGGGCCTTCAGCTCACGGTCCCCGATAACTCGACCACGATCGTTTACGCGGCAGCGAATGACGACGCGAATAACGTCTCGGCCTGTTCGGCGGGCTTCACCTACGTCGAAGGCAACGGCGGGCTGCCGCCCCCCGGCGGCGGACCGGGCGCCTCGACCCCCGCGCCGCTGATCATCACGCCCGCCCCGCCGGCGGCAGCACCGATCAAGTGCAAGAAGGGCCGCAAGCTGAAGCGCGGCAAGTGCGTCAAGAAAAAGAAGAAGTAGCCGCGCGCTGAAGGGCTAGGAGCAGCGCCGGCAGGTGCCGTGAATGACGACGTCGTGGGCGCCGACCATGTGCTCGAGGCGGCCGCCGAGCTTCTCGATCGCGTCCTCGAGCTTGCGGTCCTCGAACGCGGTCACCTCGCCGCAGCTGTCGCAGATCACGTGGTGGTGGTGCTCGCCGCCGGGCAGCGCCGGCTCGAAGCGGGCGCCGCCGTCGCCGATGTCGAGCTTGTGGACGAGCTCGAGCTCCTCGAGCAGCTCGAGCGCCCGGTAGACGCTCGCGATCCCGATCTTGCGGTCATCGGAGCGCAGCCGGTCGTGGATCTGCTGGGCCGAGAGGCAGCAGTCCTGCTTCGCGAGCAGGTCGACGACCGCGGTGCGGGCGCCGCCGGCGCGGTGGCCCTCCGAGGCCAGCGTCTCGACGGCGCGCTTCTCCCACTTCCGCTTCGCCGGCGCCGTCGGTGTCGCTGCCTTCGCCATGCACTAATGATAGCGCCCTCTCAAAGAGAAAAACCGCCTTGCGGCGGTCGGGAGAGGGGGATCCGGGGCCGGGTCAGCGGCTGGGGGTGTAAGCGACTCCCGACCACGACGGCTCCTTGGAGAGCTCGATGACCTCGTGGTCGCGGTCGGGCTGCACGTAGCCGAAGGTCTGGTTGCCGCCATCGAAGACGACGTCGAGCTCGCCCTCCTTGACCCGCTGGTCGAGCCAGGCGCCGCGGAAGACGAGCCGCCGCAGCCAGTGGACGAGGCTGCGGTTCGAGGGGCCGACGAGCTCCTCCCAGTTCGAGTTCACGTGCTCGCCGAGCGCCGAAGAGGGCTCGTTGATCTCGCCGTTGACGGCGAGCTCGAGGAGGTCGTGAAGCTCCTCCTCAGTCAGTCCCTGGTTGACGAAATTGAGCTTCACGGCAGCCTGCTCGACCCGCTGCGCGAAGTCGTCCTCGTTGAAGGCGAACTTGAGGTCGCCGTACTCGAGGACGTAGTCCGAGCCGGATTCGTAGTTCCCTCGTCGTGCTGTGTCGTCTCTGCTCAAGTTGGTCACCGGCCCTGCGGCCGTGATGGGGATAGTTGCGAATCAGGGACTGCATCGGATATCCCGCAGGGGGGCTGAACGTGCATTTGCACGTTCTAAGTGCTATCGGCGCTGGCCGAAGATCCGCAGCAGGAAGAGGAAGAGGTTGACGAAGTCGAGGTAGAGCTGGAGGGCGCCGAAGATCGCCAGCCGGCTGCCCTGCTCGCCGCTTACGCCCTGCTCGTGGAGCTTCTGCAGCTTCTGCATGTCGTAGGCGGTGAGGCCGGCGAAGATGATCACCCCGGCGTAGGTGGTCACCCAGTAGAGGGTCGAGTTGGCGACGAAGATGTTGACCACGGTGGCGATGATCAGCCCGATCAGCGCCGCGAACAGGATCGGCCCGAGCTTGGTCAGGTCGATGTCGGTGACCGCGCCGAAGACCGCGAGCGCGCCGAACATCGCCGCCGCGATCAGGAAGGTGGTGAAGATCGACTGCGCGGTGTAGAGCTCGAAGACGAAGGCGAAGGTGACACCCATCAGCGCCGCGTAGGCGAGGAAGGCGAGCGTCGCGACCGCGGGCGAGATCCGGTTGATCGCGAAGGCAAGGAAGAAGACGAGCGCGAGCTGGCCGATCACGACCCCGATCACGATTCCCGGGCTCTCGGTGATCGTCGTGAGCAGCTCGTCGTTGGACCCGATCAGCGCCGCGACGCCGCCGGTGACCCCGAGCCCGAGGAACATCCACATGAAGACGCGCTGCAGGAAGCCGGACTCGACGGCGGCGGGGCGGGCGACTGCGGTTCCGGCTTCCATGAAGCGGGCAGCCTACTTATTGCCGGGTTCGACTCATGTCTTCATGGACGAACGGCTCGCCCGACGGCTGCGGCGGCTCTCGGTCGCGACCGTGCTCGGGCTCGAGGTCAGGGTCGCCGAGTCGCGCCGCTCGCGCCTGCTCGGGCTGGCGCTGCTCCGGCGCTCACGCGCGGGCCTGGGCCTGCTGATGCCGCGCTGCCGCAGCATCCACACGCTCGGGATGCTGTTCCGGCTCGACCTCTACTTCATCGATGCGAGCGGGGAGGTGGTCCGGACGGTTCGCGGCGTGGGGCCCGGCCGCGTCGTCGGCTGCCGCGCGGCCGACGCGGTGCTCGAACTGCCTCAGGCGCTGTCGCCTATTCGCCCGGGAAGTCGACGATCGACAGGTTGAGCGGGAGCTCGTTCTCGCGCGGCTCGGGCGTGGCGAGCTTCCCGACGCTGAAGTCGTCGGTGAGGTCCTCGGAAGCGTCAAAGACCTTCGGCGGAATCTCGCCTGCGTACTCGAAGGAGTCGATCGTGTAGGGGATGCCGTCGGCGGCGATCGCCTCGGGCGAGGTCATCAGGTGGAAGTGCAGGTGCGGCGCGGTGGTGTTCCCCGAGTTGCCGAGCAGGCCGAGCTTGTCGCCCGTCTTCACCTCGTCGCCCGGCTGGACCGCAACAGAGCCCTCCTGGAGATGGGCGTAGAACCCGAACACGCCGCCTCCGAGATCGAGGATGACCGCGTTGCCGTCGACGTCTTCGAGCGATTCGAATGAACCGGGATCGGGAAGGGCACCGGGCACCTGGTCAGGTAGGTCGTTGATCGTGCTGACGACGGTTCCATCAGCGACCGCGAGCACATCGGCGCCGTACTGGGTGTAGCTGTCGGGATTCGACACGTCCCCGGTCACCACTCTGCCGCTCTCATCGAGGCGCATGTAGTCGATCGCGAATCGCTGCGAGTCCCAGAGCTTGCCGTTCGCACTCTGAACCGCGTCGCGATGGATGTGGCCCGGTTCGCAGCAGCCGTTGACCGCGACCCAGTTGTCGCCGGCAAGCGGCGCGTCGAGCGTCGCCGGCTCCTTGGTGCCGATGTCGAAGGGGGTGATCGTGTAGCTGAGCTCGGTCGGCTCGGTCGCGCCCGGGTTCTCGGCGCCGAGCAGCGTAAGGCGATGCTCGAGAGTGTCGGGCGCGTCAGCGGCCGAGTCGAACGGGATGTCGATGTACAAGAGCCGCGAGCCGTCGGGCTCGATGTCCGCATCCTCGGCGGGCAGCGTGCTCAGCGCCGCCAGGTTCCCGACCAGGTCCTCGCCCTCCAGCGTTGCCAGCACCCGCGACTCGTCCGCTGCATCCAGCACCTCGACCTTTTGCAGCGTCGCCGGGGACAGCTTCGCGTTCGTCAGCTCGAGCTCATAGACGACGTGGAACTTGCCGTCGGTGCCCTTCACGGGCGCGGTCAGCTCGCCGAGCGTCGAGGCGACGACGGGCGTGAACTGCTGCGGCTTTGCCTCCTCGGTCTTACCGCTCTCCGTGGCCGTGCCGTTCTCCGAGGAGTCGTCATCGTCCCCGCAACCCACGGCCAGAAGCGCCGGGACGAGAAGGGCAGTAGCGATGAACCTTGCGGGTCGACGTACGATGGCGCGAGCCTATCGAGATCGGCGGCAGCGTTGTCGCTTGCGCTTCTTCGAGCCGCGCTTCTTGCACCGCTTCCGCTTTCTAGCCTTGGCCGTGTTTGCCGCACCGCCGGCTGCGGTGCCGCCGGCGGGCATCGGCGGCTGCGGGCTTCCGGCCAGGTACGTGGCGGCCTGCCGCACGACCACGCCGACAAGGTCGCCGAGCGCGATGTTGGCGTCGGCGAGGTGAAGGCCCCAGCTCGGCTCCGGTGACGGATTGAGCCTGCGAGCGCCGTCGATCGATTCGATCATCAGTACGTTGGCGCCATTGCTCTGCTCACAGCGGCCGCTGTAGCGGTCGTAGGGCCGGATCCACGGGGTCGGCGCGTGCGGCGGCAGCGCGCCGTACATGACGGTCGTGAATAGCCCAAGCAGACCGGGAAAGGGCTCACTGCGGAGGTACGAGGTGAGAGGAGCGCGCTGGTTGGCCCCGAGCGATGCCGGGTTGGTGCAGAGCACCTCGTAGTCGGGGCCGGTGGGCATGTTGAAAGTCGTGTCGGGGGAGGAGGGGACGCGCCCGAAGCGCGAGTTGGCGGGCGGGGGCTCGTTGAAGGCCGAGAAGGCGATCACGCAGCCGGTCTCATCCGGGCTCGTGCAGGCGGGGATTTGAGCGAAGTCACCGCCGGCGCGCTGTCCCTTGCGGACGGTGACGTTGGCGCCGAGCAGGATCGCGGAGATCAGCCGATTCCGCACTTCGGGCCGCGGATCGATCTCCTCGCGGGCGAGCCGGCGCAGCATCCGCGTCCCCTGCGAGTGGCCGATCAGAACGACGCCGCGGCCGCCGTTATGGCTGGCGAGGTATTCGTTCCAGGCCTCGAGCACGTCGGAATAGGCGAGCTGGGCGGCTGCCGGCGAATTGTCACCGAGCGTGAGCGCGAGCAGGGTCCTCTGCCGATACACCGGCGCGTAGACGCGGCAGGTCTGCGAGTAGCGCGAGGCCTGTTGCTGCGCGACCGCGACGAGCTCCGGGTCGATGTTCTTGTTCGAGCTCGTGGTCAGCTGGCCGCTGACGGTCGGATAGACGTAGAAGCAGTCGACCGGGGGGTCGGCGGGCAGCGGCGGGCTCTCGACGTGCGAGGAGCTCGCCGATTCCTGAACCGTGGTCTCGAGCGAGTCTCGGCAGGGGTTGGGCTGCATCCCCGGTTTGCAAAGCCAGACGACGTCGGCCTCGGCGATCTCAACTCCCCCGAAAGCGGCGCCCCAGAAGCCGAGCGTGATCGCAATAGCCGCTGCTCTCAGCGTCCCCCGTTTCATCGCGGCCCAGGCTACCGGGCTGGCTCGACTCTCATCAAGGCGGCTAGTACTGGTCCTTGTAGTTCCACCACCCGACAGGCGTCTGCGGGTAGCCGTCGGGTGAGTCCTCCCACTCCTCCTGGCGGCCGAGCGCGGTGATGTCGAGGTAGCTCAACGTCGTGCCCAACGCCTCGTCGCCGCGGGCGTCGATGAAGTAGGTGCGGTAGATGTCGTCGCCTTCGCGGATGAAGGCGTTCGTACCGTGCCATTGGTCGACGTCGAAGTCCTTGTCCCAGTCGTCGGTGATCGTGTACCAGGGGATGTGCTCCCATCCCATCCGCTCCTTCAGGCCCTGGATCTCTGACTGGGGACCACGGGAGGCGAAGATCAGCGTCGTATCGCGCGCGTTCAGGTGGACGGGGTCGGAGATCTGGTCGGCGATGAACGAGCAGCCGATGCAGCCCACCTGCGGATAGTCGCGGTCACCGGGCGTGGTCGTGATTCCCGGCTCATAGAAGGCGCGGTAGACGACAAGCTGGCGGCGGCCGTCGAAGAGGTCGGAGAAGCTCGCCTCGCCGTCGGGCCCCTCGAAGCGGTAGTCCTTCTCGACGGCCATCCACGGCTGCCGGCGGCGCTCCGCTGCGAGCGCGTCGCGGGCGTGGGTCATCTCCTTCTCCTTGACGAGCAGCTGCTCGCGGGCGGCTTCCCACTCCTTGGGCGAGACGGTCGGTGGGGTGTCCATTCCTACCTCCTTGGGGGCTGAATTTTCGTTGCCGCTGACTCTAATCACTGATGCTTCCCGAGTCGGAGCAACTGGCAAAGGTGGTGGTCTGCGAGGACGACGAGACCACGCGGTCGCTGCTCTGCGACCACCTGACCGCCGATCGCTACGAGGCGCTGCCGGCCGAGTGCGCATCGGACGCGCTGCGGCTCTGCCAGTACAACCACCCCGACCTGATGATCCTCGACCTCGGGCTCCCCGACGCGGCCGGGCTCGACGTGCTCCGCGAGGTGCGCTCCTCGCAGGGGGCGCTGGGGCGCTTCGATCCGCGGCTGCCCGTGATCGTGCTCAGCGGCCGGGGCGCTCCGACCGACCGCGTCCGCGGCTTCGGCGAGGGCGCCGACGACTATCTCGTCAAGCCGTTCCACTACCCGGAGCTCGCGGCGCGGGTGCGGGCCGTGCTGCGGCGCCGCGAGGCGCGGCACGAGGGACCGGTGCGGGTCGGGGAGCTGTCGCTCGACCCGGCGACCCGGGCGGTGCGCGTCGCCGGCAAGCGGGTGCGGCTCTCGAACAAGGAGTTCGCGCTGCTGCGCCAGCTCGCCGCCGAGCCGACCCGCGTCTTCACCAAGCAGGAGCTGCTCCGTGACGTCTGGGGATTCCGCTCGCTCGGAAAGACCAGGACCCTCGACTCGCACGCCAGCCGGCTGCGACGAAAGCTCGATCCTGAGCGCTCGCGGTTCGTGATCAATGCCTGGGGCGTCGGCTACCGGCTGATCGAGGAGTGAGGGTGGAGCCGACGCACGCCGGGCTGATCTTCGCGCTCGTCCCGGCGATCGTGCTCGTCCGCGACCGGGCGCTTGACCGGCGCCGCCGGCGGGCCTTGAACCGCTCGCTGCACGAGCTGCGACGGCCGCTGCAGGCGCTGGCGCTCGCGGGCGAGGGTCCGCAGGATGGCGGGCCTCCCGGGTTCCTCGAACTCGCGCTCGCGGCGCTCGCCGATCTCGACCGCGCGGTGAACGGGGGCGGCGGAACGCAGCACCGCATGGAGCTCTCCTCTTCGCGCGATCTGATCGTCGCCGCGGTCGCCCGCTGGCGGTCGCGGTCGCCCTCGCTCGGGCTGAAGCTCTATTGGGACGCCGGAGAGGCGATCGTGCTCGCCGACCGCGACCGGATCGCGCAGGCGCTCGACAACATGATCGCCAACGCGCTCGAGCACGGCCGCCCACCGCTCGCGCTGACGGCCTCGCTGGTCAGCGGACGGGTGCGGATCACGCTCGCCGACGCCGGCGTGCGGGCCGCTGCGTCCCCGAACCGGAACGCAAACGGCGGCGGCCCCGATCCACGCCGCGGCCACGGGCTGGCGCTCGTCTCCGATGTCGCCGCCGCGCACGGCGGCCGCTTCGCACTCAGCCGCTCGCGGCGCGGTTCGGTCGCGGCGCTCGAGCTGCCGCTCGCCGGACCGCGGGCCGCCGCGGCGGCTTGATGAGTCCGTGACGCGGCGCAAGCGCGCCCTCGCCTTCACGCTCGCGGCCGCGGTCTGCGCGATCTTCGCCGCCTCGCTCGCCGACGGCTACCGCGACGGGGTAACGAACCAGTACGGCGCTCTGCGCGAGGTGCTCGTCGCCACCGGCGAGCTGCCGGCCGGCCAGGTGCTGGGCCCGAACGAGCTCGCGTCGCTGACCGCGGCCCGTCGCGTCCCGGCTCGCTTCGTCCCCGCCGGGGCGATCGCGCGCGCCGAGGAGGCGATCGGGCGCGTACCGGCGGCGCCGGTCCCGATCGGGGCCTACCTGCTCGCGGCCCAGCTCCAAGCGCCGCAGCCCGACGCCGGCAAGGGCCCTGAGCTCGGGGCCGGACGCCGCCCGGTTCAGATCTCGGTCTCGGGGGCCGAGGCGCTGACCCTCACCGGCCCGCCCGAGGGCAGCCTCGTCGACGTCGTGGTCAGTAAGGAGCCGGGCGGGACCGGATCCGGACAGACCTACATCGCCGCCGAGGGGGTGAGGCTGCTGGCGCTCGGTGGCGCCGGCCACGAGGGCGGGTCGGGCGGCTCGGCTGCGACGCTGGCGCTGACCAGCGAGCAGGCGCTCGAGCTGATCTCGGCGGAGGCGTCGGCGCGGCAGATCAGGCTTCTGCCGCGGCCCTGAAGGCGGCTTCAGCATCCGCCCCGTGGACGGCGAAGACAACCCGCTCCGGGTTCTCTCCCTGGTGGCGGCGGACCTCCTCGACCTCGATCCGGGCCGCCTCTTTGAGCGGGAAGCCGCCGACTCCGGTTCCGAAGGCCACCAGCGCCAGGCTCTTGGCGCCGAGGTCGTCCGCCACCGCCAGCGTGCTCGCGGTCGCCTTGCGGATGATCTCGGCCGAGGTCGGGCCGCCGAGGTGCATGGTCGCGGCGTGGATCACCCAGCGGCTCGGCATCGCCCCGGCGCCGGTCGCGACCGCGTCGCCGAGCTCGATCGGCGCCAGCTCGTCGCTCTCGCGCTGAACGTCAGGCCCACCCGCGCGAGAGATCGCCCCGGCGACGCCGCCGCCGTGCTTGAGCTCCGAGTTGGCGGCGTTGGCGATCGCGTCGACCTCGAGCTTGGTGATGTCGGCGCGCTGCACTTCGATCTCGGTGGCCACGGCGGCGATTCTAAATCCGCTCTCGCGGCCTTATGTAGGTATGGGATACGACCCGGTGGCGCGCAACGCGGAGGCGCTGGCGAGCGAGCTGCGCCGGCGGCTGCTCGAGCGCCGACGCGCTGAAGCCGCGTCGGGCGAGGCGCCCGAGGGGGATCTCGACGCCGCGACGCGCGAGCTCGTCGACGCCGAGGCGCCGATGCTCTCGGCCCCGCTCCGCGAGCGGGTCGCCGAGCTGATCATGCGCGAGGCCGCCGGCCTCGGCCCGCTCGAGGAAGTGCTCGAGGACCCCGCGGTCGAGGAGGTGATGGTCTGCGGGCCGGACCGCGTCTACGTCGAGCGGAGGGGGCGGATCGAGCGCACCGAGATCGCCTACCCGAGTGAGGCTGCGCTGCGCGACGCGATCGAGCGCATCCTGGCGCCGCTCGGTCGCCGCGTCGACGAGCTCAGCCCGATGGTCGACGCCCGGCTCCCGGACGGGTCGCGGGTCAACGTCGTCATCCCGCCGCTCGCCGTCGACGGGCCGTCGGTGTCGATTCGGCGCTTTTCCGCGGTGCGCCCCGACCCCGACGCGCTGGTCGAGCTCGGCACGCTCACGCCGGAGCTCCGCGACGGGCTCGCGGCGGCCGTCGAGGCGCGGCGCAGCATCATGATCAGCGGCGGCACCGGCTCGGGGAAGACGACCCTCCTGAACGCGCTCTCGCGCTTCGTCTCCGCCGGTGAGCGGGTGATCACGATCGAGGACGCGGCCGAGCTGCGGCTCCAGCAGCCGCACGTCGTCCGGCTCGAGAGCCGCCCCGCGAACATCGAGGGAAGGGGGGAGGTGACCATTCGCGACCTGCTCCGCAATGCGCTGCGGATGCGGCCCGACCGGATCGTGATCGGCGAGGTCCGCGGCGCCGAGGCGCTCGACCTGCTGACCGCGCTCAACACCGGGCACGAGGGTGCGCTATCGACCGTGCACGCGAACTCGCCCGAGGACGCGCTGCGCCGGCTCGAGACGCTGTCGCTGATGGCAGGGGTCGGGTTGCCGCACGCGGCGATCCGCGAGCAGCTCGGGCGCGGGGTCGAGCTGATCGTCCACCTGGCGCGGCTCGCCGACGGGTCGCGGCGCGTGGTCGAGGTCGCCGAGGTGACGAGGGTGGCGGGCTCGGTCGGCGTGCGCGAGATCTTTAGCCGCTCGCGCGAGGCGCCGCTCGACCCGGGGGCGCTGGTCGGGGGATGAACGAGCTCGCACCGCTGATGCTGGGCGCGGCCGCCGGCGGAATGCTCGCGGTCGGAGCGCGCGAGGCGGTCGTCGCAACGCCCGCGCTCGCCAACTGGCTGGTTGCCGCGGTCGAGCCGCTGCGCCGCGCCGGAAGCGAGGGCTACGCGCCGAGCGAGATCGAGCGGCGGCGGCTCGCGATCGTCGGCACCGCGGCGCTGCTCGGCCTCGCGCTGCTGCTCGCGGGACCGGGCCCGCTGGCGCTCGTCGCCGCGGCGGGACCTGCCGCCGCGGGCTGGGCGCTCACGACCCGCCGCACCCGCTACCGGCGCGCGGTCGAGCGCCGCATGCCCGAAATCGCCGCCGCGGTCGCCGACGCGCTCGCGGCCGGGCAGTCGGTCCGCGGCGCGCTCTCGGCGGCCCCGGCTTCACTCGAGGGTCCCCCCGAGGCGGAGATGGCGCGGCTCGCCGCCGATCTCTCGCTCGGGGTGCCGACCGGCGAGGCGCTCGGCGGCCTCCGGGGGCGGCTCGGCTCGCAGCGGGTCGACGTCTTCTGCTCGGCACTGCTCAGCCAGCAGGTCGCCGGCGGCGATCTCGCGAAGCTGCTTCGCCGCTACGCGGCGGCGAGCGCCGAGCGCGAGCGGGTGCTCGAGGACGCTCGCGCCGCGACCACCCAGGCGCGGTTCACCGGCCTGCTCGTCGTCGCACTTCCCTGCGGCGCGGCGCTGTTCGCCGAGCTGCTCGAGCCGGGCTTCACCCGCCGGCTGCTCTCCGACCCCGCCTCTGTGGTGATGCTGGCGATGGCGGCGGGGCTCCAGGTCGGGGGCTTTCTGGCGATCCGAAAGCTCGGCGCGGTGAGCGAGTGACGGCGCTACTCGCCGCGGTCGCGGTCCTGCTCTGCCTCGCGGCGCTGCGCGAGCTCGCGGGCTCGCTCGAGCCGCGGCGGGTGGAGCTGCCCTTCTCCGGCGCGGCGATCAGGCTCGGCATCCCGGCGAGATTGCGGCGGGCCGGGCTCGAGTCGCGGCTCGGGCTCGGCGCTGTGCTGGCGGCGAAGCTCGGCTGCGCGCTCGCCGCGCTGCCGGTCGCCTCTGTCGCATCGCCGGCTGCGCCGGGGCGGCTTTCCCTGATCGTCGCCGCTGGGCTGCCGGCGGCCGGGTTCCTGGCACCCGACGCGCTGCTCGAGCGCCGCGCGAGGCGCCGCGCCCGCCAGCTGCTCGCGGCGTTGCCCGACGCCCTCGACCTGCTCGCGGTCGGCGCCGCCTCGGGCCGCAACCCGGCCAGCGGCATGGCTGAGATCGCAAAGACCCAGGACGGTGCGCTGGCGCGCGAGCTCGCGATCACCGTCGCCGAGCTCGGATGCGGCTCCTCGCAGGCCGATGCGCTAGCCGGGCTCCGCGACCGCGCCCCGGGCTCGGAGCTCGCTTCGCTGGTCTCGGTGATCGAGCGCTCGGCGCGCTACGGATCGCCGCTCACCGACCAGCTCCGCGGCCAGGCGACGGCGCTGCGCGGCGACCAGCGCCGAAGGGTCGAGGAGCAGGCCGCCCGCGCGGCGCCGAAGATCCAGCTCGCGGTCGCGCTGCTGCTCGTCCCCTCGGTGCTGCTGATGATCGCCGCTGCGCTGCTCGCCAACGCCGGCCTGCTCACCTCGGGGTTCTAGTGGCGACGCTTGCAGCGCTTGCCGCGCTTGCGCTTCGCGGCCTTCCGCTTTTTGCACGTGCGCCGCGGCTTTGGCTTCGCCGCCGCCGTCGCGGGGGTGGAGGCAGGGGACGGAGCCGCCCCGCCGTCGTAGATCCGCGGGTAATGGAGCGGCAGCCCCCGTTCGCCGGCGTAGAGGTCTAGGACGGCCCAGCTCGCCGGGTTGCCGAAGATCGGCGAGTGGTTCGAGAACAGGATCCGGTCGCCGAGGAAGGCGAGGCTACCGGGGCCGTCGAGCGGGATCTCCTCGAACAGGTTGGCGATCAGGTTCGGGGGAGAGCGGACGATCTCGGTGAACTGCGGCGAGAGCACCGCGACCGCGTTGCCGAGCGAGAGCGCGACGTAGACCCTGCCCGAGGCGGCGATCGCGATTCCGTCGGGCGCGTCGAGAAGGCCGCTCTCCCAGACCTGGGTCAGGGGGCCGGGGCTTCCGTCGGCCTGGACACTCACGGCGTAGAGGCGCCCGGTGAGGGGGTTGCCGGACACCGGCCCCGAGGCGGTGTTCGCGAACAGGAGCGTTCGCCCGTCGGCCATGAACTGGATCCCGTTCGGCCCGTAGAGGCTCTCGAGTCGGGCGTCGGTGAGCCAGATCTGCGCTTTGCCGCCGCCGCGGGGCACTCGCCAGATCAGCGCCTGGTCGATGTCGGTGACGTAGAGGTCGCCGTTCGGCGCGAAGACGCCATAGTCGGGGCCCGCGGGCCCGTCGAGCGCGGTCGCCGAACATTCGGCTGGGCCACCGGGCGCACACGGCGGCAGGTCGCGAAAGCTCGCGTAGCGGCGCTGCGCCCCGCTCGCCGGGTCGATGACGATCACCCGCGGGTCGGCGGAGCGGTCGAGCGCGTAGAGGAGGCCATGGCCGTCGAAGGCGAGCCCCTGGATGCCGTGCGACTTGTCCAGCGGCTGGCCCTCGATCACGTACTCGCGCACGAGCCGGCCATCGGGGCGGTAGGCCCAGATCTTCGAGGGAGCGTCGGCGTCGCCGTGGCCGAGCTGGTTGCTGCCGATGTAGACGAGGCCGTCGGGGCCGATCGCGACCGGCTCGGGCTGGCCGGGCTGCCCGATGCGGGCGAAGACCGAGATGTCGAGCGGCTCGCGCGCCTGCACCGCGGCGGGGAGGGCGAGCACGAGGAGAGCGAGGGCGAGGACGAGCTTGCGAGGCGCCACGGCGGTGAGGCTACATCTGCAACCCGGCTTGCACGTTCGAGGCCCTTCGCGGGGCCCCGGCCGGTGGCCGCAAACCGCTTCAGAAAGGCGTTTGCGCCGCTTTCAGAGCCCGGGTAGCGATTCCGTCCGACGGAAAAAGTTCAATTCCGTGTTGCGAAGTGGGGCAAAGTGGGTTAACGTCCCAAATCGAGTTGGTCAACAGGGCCGGGGAAGTGAGGCTCCTCCCACCTCACCTCCCCGGCCCGACTTCAACTAACGGGCCGGCTCTGGAGAGGAAACCCACTTGGCTTTTCGCGGTCACTACGAGCACAGTCTTGACTCCAAGGATCGCCTCACGGTCCCGTCTAAGTTCCGTGCGGCGCTCAGTGACGGCGTTGTTCTCGTCGCGGGCCTCGACCCCTGCCTGTGGGTCTTCCCGGCCGGGGGCTACGAGCAGTTCTCCGACAGCTTCATCGGCAGCGTCAACCCGCTGGGCAAGCGCGGGCGGACGCTGCGCCGCCACTTCTACGGCGAGGCGTTCGAGGAGAAGCTCGACTCGGCCGGCCGCGTGCGGGTGCCGAAGCACCTGATCGACCACGCCGGCCTCAAGGGCGACTGCGTGGTGAGGGGGAACGGCGACTTCTTCGAGGTCTGGCAGCCCGCTCAATGGAAGAAGGCGGGCGCCGAGGTGGCGAGGACGGTCAACGAGGTCGCCGAAGAAGGGGCGGAGGAGAGCTGATGGCCGCTCGACCGCAACCTCTGCGCAGCACGGCGCCGCACACCCACCCGGGTCAAGGCACCCTTACCTACATGCCCCAACAGCACGAGCCCGTGATGATCGACGAGCTGGTTCAGCTGCTCGCCCCGCAGCCCGGCGAGCTCGCCGTCGACTGCACCTTCGGCGGCGGCGGGCACGCGCGCGCGGTCGGCGAGCGCCTCGGGCCCGAGGGCACGCTGGTCTGCATCGACCGCGACCCCGGAGTCGAGGAGAACTTCAACGAGGTCGCCGCCGAGCTCGAGTGCACGACGCGATTCGTGCACGGCGAGTACTCCGAGGCGCTCACCGAACTGCTCGCCGAGGGCCTGCGCGCCGACATCGTCTACTTCGACCTCGGAATGTCGACGCTGCAGCTCGACGCCTGGGAGCGCGGCTTCTCCTACGCCTACGACGCTCCGCTCGACATGCGGATGGACCCCGGCCAGGAGACCTCGGCCCGGGAGGTCGTCAACGAGTGGCCGCAGGAGCGGCTCGCGAAGGCGATCAAGGAATTCGGCGAGGAGCGCCGCGCCGGCTCGATCGCGCGCGAGATCACCAAGCGCCGCCCGCTCGAGACCACCTCCGAGCTGGTCACGGCGATCAAAGCGGCGATCCCGCCCGCCGACCGCTTCGGCCGCGGGCATCCCGCCAAGCGCACCTTCCAGGCGATCCGGATCGCGGTCAACGGTGAGCTCGACGCGCTGACCCGCGGGCTGCCGCTCGCATGGGAGCTGCTCGGCGAGGGCGGCAGGATCGGCGCGATCGCCTTCCACTCGCTCGAGGACCGGCCCGTGAAGCGCTTCCTCGCCGAGCGCGCCCGCGGCTGCGTCTGTCCGCCCGAGCTTCCGGTCTGCGTCTGCGGCAACGAGCCCGAGGCCGAGCTGGTCACGCGGCGCGCGGTCTCTCCCCAGGCCGAGGAGAAGGAGCGCAACCCGCGCTCATCCTCGGCCCACCTGCGGGTGGCAGCAAAGCTGGCTCAGGGGGGCAAGGGCTGATGCCCGCCGCGGCGGCCGCCAGGCAGGCACCGGCGCCGGCTCCCCCGGGCCGCAAGGCCCCGCATCCGAACTCCGGCGCGCGGGCCAAGGCGCGCGCCCGCGCCGCCAAGCGCCCGCCGGGCGCCAAACAGCTTTCGAAGAAGGACGGGCGACCGAAACCGGGACACCCGAAAATGACCGTGTACAAGTCGAACGCGGCGCTCGCCGTCGCCCAGAACGCTGCCGGGCTGATTCCGGTCGCCGCCGGCCGCGCCGGCGAGGCCGCCGGAAGCGGGGGTCGCGGTCCGTGAGCTGCCTGACTCGGGCGCGATCCTGCGGCTCACCCGCGGGCGGCTCTGGATCGGCGCGCTCGGTGCGCTGCTCGCCGGGATCGTGACCCTGAACGTGGTCAGCCTCGGCCTCAACGCCGAGGGCGGCCGGACCGGCCAGCAGATCGACGCGCTCGAGCGCGACAACTCCGCCCTCCGCGCCGAGATCGCCGAGAGCCTCTCTTCCAGCAAGGTCGAGGTGGCCGCCGCCGACCTCGGGCTCGCCGTCCCCGCTCCCGAGGAGATCAGCTACCTGACGTACAGCGGCTCTGACCGGACCCGCGCCGGGGACAAGGTCGCGGGAGCCGCCACCAGCCCCGCGCCGTGAAGCTGATTAACCGCAGGCTCGGGCTGCTGTTCGTCTTCTTCGTCCTCCTGTTCTCGGTCGCGCTCGCCCGCGCCGCCTGGCTGCAGGGCGTCAAGGGTGGAGAGCTGCGCGCCAGCGCCCAGAGCCAGCAGAGCGAGACCGTCACCGTCCCGGGCCGCCGCGGTCGCATCCTCGACCGCAACGGCAAGGTGCTCGCGGTCTCCGAGGACGCCGCGACGGTCGTCGCCACCCCGTATCTGGTCGACGACCCCGAGGGCGTTGCGACACGGCTCGCATCGCTGCTCGGCGTCCCGGCGAGCGAGATCGCCGAGACGCTGTCCGACCGCGAGTCGGGCTTCGAGTACCTGGCGCGAAAGGTCGACCTGCGCGCCGCCGAGCAGATCCGCGACATGGACATCGAGGGAATCGACCTGCTCCCCGACAGCCGCCGCATCTACCCGCAGGGCGAGCTCGCCTCGCAGTTGATCGGCGCGGTCGGGACCGAGAACCAGGGCCTGACCGGGCTCGAGCAGGGGGAAGAGGAGACGATCGGCGGCAGCGACGGCGAGCAGGAGATCGTCAAGGACGCGCTCGGCGATCCGATCAGGCTCGAGGAGAAGCGGGCGGCGACGACCGGCGAGGACATCCGGCTGACGATCGACGCCGCGATCCAGGACAAGACCGAGGAGGCGCTCGAGAACGTCGGGACGGCCTACGACCCGAAGGGGGCGACCGCGATCGCGGTCGACCCGCGCACATCCGAGGTGCTCGCGATCGCGAATTGGCCGCCGTTCGATCCCGAGAACCTCGAGGACGCCGAGGATGCGCAGCTCCAGAACCGCTCCACCAACTTCACCTACGAGCCCGGCTCGACCTTCAAGGCGTTCACCGTCTCGGCGGCGCTCGCCGACCACAAGGTGACCCCGGACACCTCCTTCCACCTGCCCTCGACGCTCCAGGTCTACGACCGCGAGATCGAGGAGGCGCACGCGCGCCCGCCGATCGACGCGACGGTCTCCGAGATCGTCGCCCAGTCCTCGAACGTCGGCGCGGTCAAGATCGGGCTCGAGGTCGGCGCCGACCGCTTCGACCACTGGATCCGCCGGTTCGGGTTCGGCGTGCCGACCGGCACCGGCTACCCGGGTGAGGAGCAGGGGCTCGTGCCGCCCCGCGACGAGTACTCGGGCTCGACGATGGGCAACCTGCCGATCGGACAGGGCCTCTCGGTGACGCCGATGCAGATGGCGGCGGGATACGCCGCGATCGCGAACGGCGGAGTCCTGCGCCAGCCGCGGCTAGTCACCCAGGTCGGCACCCAGATCCCGGCCCCGCAGAAGGCCCAGCCGGTGCTGAATCCGGCGGTCGCGGCCAAGGTGCGACGGATGCTCGAGGGTGTGCTCGAGCCCGGCGGCACCGCGGCCTCGGTCACCGTGCCGGGATACAAGCTCGCCGGCAAGACGGGAACCGCCGAGAAGGCCGAGGACGGCGGCTACTCGGAGACCCGCTACGTCGCCTCTTTCGTGGGCTTTGCGCCCGCCGACAACCCCGGGCTGCTGGTCGCGGTCGTCGTCGACGAGCCGGGCTTTGAGCACGCCGGTGCCGAGGTTGCGGCCCCCGCGTTCGGGGAGATCGCCGAGTTCGCGCTCCCGTATATGGGCATCTCGCCCGACTGATCGGGCGCTGGACCTAAGATCCGCCGCGTGAAGCTGAGCGAGTTGATCGCGGCGGCGGGCACAGACGCGGAGATCGTGGGCGGCGATCCCGGGGTCGGCGGCCTTGCCTACGACAGCCGTCGCGTGGGCGACGGCGACCTCTTCTTCTGCGTCGGCGGAATGAAGGCCGACGGGCACGAGTTCGCCCCGCAGGCGGTCGAGTCGGGCGCCGCGGCGCTGGTCGTCGAGCGAAAGCTCGAACTCGACGTCCCCCAGGCGCTGGTCGACGACGCGCGGGTGTCGATGGCGCCGCTCGCCGCGACCTTCTTCGGCGACCCGACCGCCGAGCTCGCGGTCGCCGGGGTGACCGGGACGAACGGCAAGACGACGACGGCGTTCCTGATCCGCGAGATCCTCCAGGCGGCCCGGCGGCGGACCGGCCTGCTCGGGACCGTGAAGCAGGTGATCGGCGGCACCGAGGAGGAGGTCGAGCGGACCACGCCCGAGGCGATCGACCTCCAGGCCACCTTCAAGCGGATGCTCGAGGCCGGCGACGAGGCCTGCTCGATGGAGGTCTCATCGCACGCGCTCGCCCTTCACCGCGCCGACGCGATCCACTGGGACGCGAAGCTGTTCACCAACCTCACCCAGGACCATCTCGACTTCCACCACGACATGGACGAGTACTTCGCCGCGAAGCGGAAACTGTTCGAGATGGAGGGGGGGACTTCGATCGTCAACGCCGACGATCCCTACGGCCGGCGGCTGGCGAACGACTTCGCGGACGCCGTCACCTTCTCGGCCTCGGGGATCGCCGCCGACTACCGCGCCGAGGGAATTACCTACGACAGCTCGAGCGCGGTGTTCCGCGCCCTCACCCCCGCCGGAGAGGTCGAGGTGCGGACCTCGCTCCCCGGGCACTTCAACGTCTCCAACGCGCTCGCAGCGCTCGCCGCCGCCCACGTGCTCGGTGTCGAGCCGGCCGATGCCGCCGAGGCGCTCTCCGGCGCGGAGCGAATCCCGGGCCGCTTCGAGCCGATCGACGAAGGGCAGCCGTTCACTGTGCTCGTCGACTACGCGCACACCCCCGACTCGCTCGACAACGTGCTGCGCGCGGCCCGGCGGCTGACCGAGGGCAAGGTGATCTCGGTGTTCGGCTGCGGCGGCGACCGCGACCACGGGAAACGCCCGCTGATGGGGAGGGCCGCGGCCGAGCTCTCCGACGTCGCGATAGTCACCTCCGATAACCCGCGCTCCGAGGACCCTGTGGACATCATCACCGAGATCGTCACCGGGATGGAAGGCACCGAGGCCCAGATCGAGGTCGAGGAGGACCGCCGCAAGGCGATCGTCGCGGGCCTCGCGCAGGCAGGGTCCGGCGACATCGTGCTGATCGCCGGCAAGGGCCACGAGCAGGGCCAGGAGTTCGAGGGCGGGAAGAAGATCCCGTTCGACGATCGCGAGGTGGCGCGCGACGAGCTCCGCCGGCTCGCGTCCCCGGCGTGAGTCGCCCATGGAAGCGCGCGTCGATCGATTCGCGCGCAATCCGTGAGGGCGACCTGTTCTTCGCCCTGCGCGGCGAGCACGCCGACGGCGGCGAGTTCGCCGAAGCGGCGCTCGAGGCAGGGGCGTGGGGGGTCGTCGTCACGCCCGACCGTGCCCGGGCGCTGAGCGGCCGCTACGGCGACCGGGCGATCTCGACGAGCGACCCGCTCGAGGCGATGCAGTCAATGGCACGCGACTGGCGCCGCGAGCTCGGCGCCTCCGGTGCGAAGGTGATCGGGATCACCGGCTCGACCGGAAAGACCTCGGTCAAGGACATCGCCAAAGCGATGCTGCCCGGCCGCGTTCACGCGAGCCCGGAGAACTACAACACCGAGATCGGGCTGCCGCTCGCGGTGCTAGGCGCCGACCCCGAGACCGAGCTCCTCGTGCTCGAGATGGCGATGCGCGGCCCCGACCAGATCCGCGAGCTCGCCGAGATCGCCGAGCCCGACGTCGCGGTGGTCACCAACGTCGGACCGGTGCACGTCGAGCTGCTCGGCACCCTGGAGGCGATCGCCGCGGCGAAGGCCGAGATCCTCGAGGGGCTCGCGGGCGAGGGGACCGCGGTCGTTCCCGCCGACGCCGGCCCGCTCGAGCGCCACCTGGCCCGCGACCTGAAGATGTTCCGATTCGGGGACGGCGGCGACGTGAGCGCGAGCGATGTGGCGCGAGGCGAGGCCGGACTCGAGGCGCTTGTCGCGACCCCGGCGGGCGAGCAGAGCTTCCGCTTCCCGTTCACCGAGGCCTACCACCTCGAGAACGCGCTCGCTGCGATCGCCGCGGGGGTTGCGCTTGGGTTGCCGCTCGATGAGATGGCGCGTCGTGCGCCGGGGATACTCTTCTCGCGGTTGCGCGGCGAGCTCGTCCGCCTCCCCGAAGGCGCCATCCTGATCAACGACTCCTACAACGCCAACCCGGTCTCGATGCGAGCCGCGCTCGACCATCTCGGCTCGCTTCAGATCGAGGGAAAGCGGATCGCGGTGCTCGGCGAGATGCGCGAGCTCGGCCCCGACGCACCCGACTACCACCGCGAGATCGGCGAGCACGCGCGGCGCGCCGGCGCCGAGCTCGTGATCGGGGTCGGGGAGCTCGGCGAGGCCTTCGGCCCCGACTGGGCGGTCGCCGATGCGGACGCCGCGGCCGAGCTGCTCGCCTCCGAGCTCGGGAGGGGCGACGCGGTGCTGGTCAAGGGCTCGCGCGCGGTCGGCCTCGAGCGCGTCGCAGAGAAGCTCGGGGAGGACTGACTCGTGGGCGAGATCCTGATCGCCGGGATGGCGGCGATGCTGATCACGATCTTCCTCGGCCCGAAGTTCATCGAGTACCTGCGGCTGCAGGAGTTCGGACAGAACATCCGCGAGGAGGGGCCCGAGGAACACCACGAGAAGGCCGGCACGCCGACGATGGGCGGGCTGATCATCTTCATCGCGATCTCGGTCCCCTACCTTGTGCTCTCCGACCTCGACACCCAGAGCCTCGCCGTGTTCGGGGTCGGGGTCGGATGCGCGGCGATCGGGTTCGCCGACGACTGGGTGAAGATCTCGAAGCGGCGCTCGCTCGGGATCTCGGCGCGCACAAAGCTCCTCGCGCAGGTTCTGCTCGCGGTCGGGCTCTGGTACGTCGCCGATCACGAGGCCGGGCTCGACTCGGTGATCGAACTGCGGATCTCCGACGCTCAGCTCGACATCCCCGAGGCCGCCTACCTCGTGCTCGTCTTCCTCGTCATCGCGGGGGCGAGCAACGGGGTCAACCTCACCGACGGGCTCGACGGCCTCGCGGCGGGCTGCTGCGCGATCGTGCTGCTCTCTTACACGGCGATCACGTTTGTCACCGGCGCCCAGGAGAACCTCTCGCTGCTCGCCGCCTGCCTGGTCGGCGGCTGCGTGGGATTCCTCTGGTACAACAGCTTCCCGGCGTCGATCTTCATGGGGGACACGGGGTCGCTCGGGTTAGGCGGGGCGATCGGTGCGATGGCGGTGATGACCCAGACCGAGATCCTGCTGATCATCATCGGCGGCATCTTCGTGCTCGAGGCGCTCTCGGTTGCCTTCCAGGTCGCCGCTTTCAAGCTCTTCCGCCGCCGGGTGCTGCTGATGGCGCCGATCCACCACCACTTCGAGCTGCTCGCCTGGTCGGAGACCAAGATCATGATCCGCTTCTGGATCATCGCCGCGGTCTGCTCGGGGGTCGGATTCACGCTCTACCAGCAGTCGATCGGCTAAGGGGCCACCAGGGCGCCCTACTTCGAGCGGCGGCAAAGCCGCCGCGAAAGATGTCGGCGCCCGCCTGTGGCCCCGATCTGATGCCGAAGGGGCTCCGCCACCAACGTTGAAATAGAGGGGTTATGACCCCTCAGCCGTTAGGTCGGCCGCCCCTGCCCGAAGGGCCTTTTCTGGTCGTAGGCCTGGCCCGCTCGGGGCAGGCGATCGCACGCCTGCTCGCCGCGCGCGGGGAGTCGGTCGTCGGGGTCGATTCGGGCGCCCCCGACGGGGCGGAAGGGCTGGGGCAGGCAGGCGTCGAAGTCCGTCTGAATGACCCCGGAACCGAGCTTCTTGAAGGCGTGATGACGGTGGTGAAGAGCCCCGGCGTGCCGGCGGAGGCCGAGGTAATCGAGGCGGCGCGCGATCGCGGCGCCGCCGTCACTGGCGAGCTCGAGCTCGCCTGGCGGCTGCTCCCGAACCGCTTCGTCGCCGTCACCGGAACGAACGGCAAGACGACGACGGCGGAGTTGATCGGGCACGTGCTGCGCGCCGCCGGCGAACCGGTCGAGGTCGCCGGCAACGTGGGCACGCCGCTCGCGTCGCTGGTCGGCGATCTGGGCGAGGAGACGACGATCGTCTGCGAAGCGTCGAGCTTCCAGCTCGAGGACACCGAGGCGTTCGCGCCCGAGTGCGCCGTCTTCCTCAACCTCGCGCCCGACCACCTCGACCGCCATCCCTCGCTCGACCACTACCTGGAGGCGAAGCTGCGGCTGTTCGCCAACCAGAGATCCGACGACGTCGCGGTGGTGAACGGCGACGAGCCGGCGCTCGCCGGCCGTGACCTCGGAGCCGCGCAGCGGGTCCTCTTCTGCACCGAGGAGCCGGGCTGCGAGATCAGCCTCGACGACGGCCAGGTGAGCTGGCGCGGCGAGCCGCTCGTCCGCGTCGATGAGCTGCAGCTGATCGGCCGCCACAACGTCGCCAACGCGATGGCCGCCGCCGCCGCGGCGCTCTCGCTCGGGCTCGCTCCTGAACCGGTTGCCGATGGCCTGCGGAGCTTCGAGGGCGTGCCGCACCGCCTCGAGCCGGTGGAGGCGATCGAGGGGGTGCTCTACGTCAACGACTCGAAGGCGACCAACGTCAGCGCCGCGGCCGCCGCGATCGAGTCGTTCGAGGGCGAGGTCCACCTGATCGCCGGCGGCTCCCCGAAGGGAGAGAGCTTCGAGTCGCTCGCCGACCCGGTCGCCGAGCGCTGCGCGGCGGTCTACCTGATCGGCGAGGCGGCGGATCAGATCGAGTCAGACCTCGGGGAAGTCGGGGTGCCTGTGCACCGCTGCGCCGGGCTCGCCGAGGCGGTCGGGATCGCTGCCTCCGCGGCGACCGCGGGCCAGGTCGTCCTGCTCGCGCCGGCCTGCGCGAGCTTCGATGCCTACGAGGACTTCGAGGCGCGCGGCCGCCACTTCCGCGAGCTGGTCGAGGGGCTGCGATGAAGCGCCCGCCGCCGCTCGAGTACTCGCTGCTGCTCACCGCGACGCTCTGCCTGCTCGCGTTCGGCGCCGTGATGGTGTTCAGCGCCAGCTCGGCGAAGTCGCTGCTCACCGAGGGCGGCGACGGCATGTACTACTTCAAGCGCACCGTGATCTTCGCCGGTGTCGGGCTGCTCGCAATGCGGCTGCTCGCGGCGCGCGGCGCGCCGCTGGCGCGCGCGCTGACCCCGGCGCTGCTCGTAGTCTCGATCGTGCTTCTGCTCGCGGTGCTTATCCCGGGCGTCGGCCACTCGGCGAACGGCTCGCAGCGCTGGATCGGCGCGGGGCTGTTCCAGGTCCAGCCCTCCGAGCTCGCGAAAGTGGCGCTCGTCCTCTACGGCGCGCACCTGCTGACCAGCCGGCCGCGCCGGGTGCGGACGCTCGAGGGGCTGCGCCCGTATTTGCTCGTCACCGGCGCCTGCTGCCTTCTGATCTCCCAACAGCCCGACCTCGGCTCGACGATGGTCTGCGCGTTCGGGGTCGGCTCAGTGATGGTCGCCGGCGGCGTCAGGCTGCGGACGCTCGCCCCGGTTGCCGGGGCGCTGCTGCTCGTCGTGCTCGTGATGACGACGATCAACCCCTACCAGCAGGAGCGGATCACGGGCTTCTTGAACCCGAGCGCCGACACCGAGGGCACCGGGTTCCAGGGAACCCAGGCAAAGATCGCGGTCGGCTCCGGGGGGCTGCTCGGGGTCGGGCTCGGCGAGAGCGTCCAGAAGGCCTCCTACCTGCCCGAGGCCCACACCGACATGATCGCGGCGGTGGTCGGGGAGGAGGTCGGCCTGGTCGGCTTCACGACCCTGATCGCTTTGTTCGGGCTATTTGGCTGGGCGGGGCTGCGGGCCGCGCACAGCGCCCGCGACCGCTACAGCAAGCTGATGGCGGCGGGGCTGACGTCGCTGATCCTGGTCCAGGCAGCGGTCAACCTGTTCGCGGTGCTCGGGCTCGCGCCGCTGACCGGGGTGACGCTGCCGTTCGTGAGCTACGGAGGCAGCAGCCTGATCGTCACTTTGGCCTCGGCGGGGCTGATCCTCAATGTCGCGCGCACCCGGGGCATCGCTTCGAGATCGGGGGCCGACAAGAGCGGCGAGAGCCGCAGCAAGGGCGCGGGCGGGGAGCGCTCCGCGGCCGGTGCGAAACTGCGCGTGCTCGATGGCGGCACCTCCAAAAAGCCCAGAAAATCGAGCGCCCCGCGTCGTGATCGCGGCCGGCGGGACCGCCGGGCACGTCGTGCCCGCTCTCGCGGTCGCCGACGCGCTGCGGTCTGAGGGCGCCGAGGTCTCGTTCATCGGCACGCGCGAGCGTGCCGAGGCGAAGCTGGTCCCGGAGGCCGGCTACGAGCTCGAGTTCCTCGACGTCCGCGGCCTCGACCGCCGCAACCCGTTCAAGGCGGCGCTGGCGGCGATCAAGGCCGCGCGCGCGGTCGGGGGCGCGAAGCGGCTGCTGCGGGGCGCCGGTGCCGACGTCGTAATGGGAGGGGGCGGATACGTCGCCGGCCCGGCTGGGCTCGCGGCGTCGCGGCTCGGGCTGCCATTGGTGCTGACCGAGGCCGACAGCCACCTCGGGCTCGCCAACCGGCTGCTGGCCGGAAGGGCGCGCCGGGTCTGCCTCGCGTTCCCGATCCCGGGCCGCGAAGGGGACCCCTACCTGGTCACCGGGCGCCCGGTCCCGGCGGCCGTTGTCGGCGCCGACCGCGGCGCGGCGCGGCAGCGGTTCGGAATCGGCGCCGAGGAGAGTTGCCTGCTGGTCTTCGGCGGCAGCCTCGGAGCGAGGACGCTGAACGAGGCGGCGCTCGAGGCGTTCGCCGGCGACCGCGAGCGCGGCTTCCACGTCCTCCACGTCGCGGGGAGCCGCGACTACGCATCCTCACGAGAGCGTCTGCATAACGAGCTGAGCCGCCACCGGACGCGAAGCGGAGGAGGCGGCGATTATGTCCTGCTCGAGTACGAGCCGAACCTCGGAGAGGTGCTCGCCGCGTCCGATCTCGTCCTCGCGCGGGCCGGCGGCTCGGTGTTCGAGATCGCCGCCGCGGGGCGGCCCGCGATCCTGGTTCCCTTCCCGCACGCGACCGCCGACCACCAGACCACCAACGCCCGCTGGATGACCGAGGCCGGGGCGGCGGAGGCGATCGCTGACGCCGACCTCACCCCGGAGCTGCTCGCGAGCCGGGCGCGCGAGCTGCTGGCCGACCGCGAGCAGCTCGCGAGCATGGCCGAGGCGTCGCGCTCGCTCGCCCGCCCGGACGCCGCGAGAGCGATCGCCGCGGAGATCCTGGCTGCCACACAAGCGGGGCAAGCCCGTGGCTGATTGGAGCGGGCGCAAGCTCCACTTGATCGCGATCGGCGGCGCCGGAATGAGCGGCCTGGCGCTGGTCTGCAAGCAGCTCGGCGCCGAGGTGAGCGGATCGGACCGCGCCGAGTCCTCCTACATCGAGCGGCTGCGGAACGCCGGCCTCGAGCCGCAGATCGGCCACGACGCCGGCGCGGTGCCCGCCGATGCCGAGGTCGTCGTCTCGACTGCGATCGCCGACGACAACCCCGAGCTCGCGATCGCGCGCAGCCGCGGCCAGCGGGTCATCCACCGCGGCGAGCTGCTCGCCGAGCTCTGCGCCGAGCGCCGGCTCGTCGCCGTCGCCGGGACCCACGGCAAGACGACCACCGCCGCGATGCTGGTCTGGGGCCTGCGCGCCGCCGGGGCGGACCCGGCCTACTTCCTGGGCGGCGAGCTCCCCGGGCTCGGCAACGCGGACTGGGGGGAGGGTCAGTGGGTCGTCGCCGAGGCAGACGAGAGCGACGCCAGCTTCCTCGAGCTGCGCCCGGAGATCGCCGTGATCACCAACATCGAGCTCGACCACCACTCGCGCTGGTCCTCGCGCTCCGAGCTCGTCGAGGCCTTTCGCAAGTTCGCCGAGCCGGCGAAGGCCGTCGTCGTCGGCCCCGGTGTCGATCTCGGTCGCGAGGGGCTCGCTCGCGTCGTCGAGCCCGAGCAGGCCGAGATCGCTCTCTCAGTCCCCGGACGCCACAACCAGCTCAACGCTGTGGCTGCCGCGGCGGTGCTCGAGCTGATGGACGTCGACACCGGGCGCGCGATCGCCGCGCTCGAGAGCTTCCCCGGTGTGGTGCGGCGGATGGAGCTCAAGGGCCGGAGGAAGGGCGGGCGGATCTACGACGACTATGCGCACCACCCGACCGAGGTCGCCGCCGCGCTCGAGGCCGCGCGCGGGCTCACCGAGGGACGGTTGATCGCGGCATTCCAGCCCCACCTCTACTCGCGGACGAAGGCGATGGCGCCGGAGTTCGGGGCGGCGCTCGCCGCCGCGGACGAAATTGCCGTCCTCGACGTATATGCGGCCCGCGAGCAGCCGGTCGGCGAGCTCGAGGGCGTCAGCGGCCTGATGATCGCCCGCTCGGCCGCCGAGCACGCCGGCGGCCGCCCCGTCTGGTGGCTTCCCGACACCGACGCCGCGGCCGTCGCGCTCGGCTCGCGGATCGGCGAGGGCGACCTGCTGATCACACTCGGCGCCGGCGACATCTTCAGGCTCGCGGAGACGTTGGTCGAGGATGGGACCGAGGACGAGCGCCAGCACACGCGATGAACGCCATTCCCGACAACCTCGAGCGCGACTACGACCTGGCGAGGCTGACCACGGTCCGGATCGGCGGCCCCGCGAATTGGTTCGCGCGCCCCGAATCCGAGAAGGCGCTCGTCGAGCTGCTCGCCTGGGCCGAACAGCAGGGGGTCGAGATCGGGATCGTCGGCTCGGGCTCGAACCTGCTCGTCTCCGATGCCGGCTTCCGCGGCCTGGTTATGAAGCTCGGTGGCGCGCTGACCCGCTTCGAACGCCGTGACGAGCACCTGCTGAGCGGCGGCGGGGCGCGGCTGCCCTCGGCCGCGGCGAAGGCCGCCTCGTGGGGCCTGGCCGGGCTCGAGTTCGGGGTCAACATCCCCGGCACGGTCGGCGGCGCGGTGCGGATGAACGCGAACGCCTACGGCGGCGAGCTGGCGCGGGTGCTCGAGTCGGTCACGGTCTGCACCGCGGCCGGAAGCGAACAGCGTGCCCCCGGCGAGCTCGGCTTCCGCTACCGGGGCTCGAACCTCGGGCCCGGCGAGGTGGTCGCGAAGGCCTCGTTCGAGCTCACCGCCGCCGACCCAGAGGAGGTCAAGGCGACGATGGCGGGGATGCGCGAGAAACGCCTCGATGCCCAGCCTTCGGGGATCAAGACCTTCGGATCGACGTTCAAGAACCCGACACCCTTGAAACCGGACGATCCACACCGCACGGCCGGGCAGCTGCTCTCCGAGGCGGGCTGCAACGGGCTCGCGGTCGGGGGCGCCCGGTTCGCCGAGAAGCACGCCAACTTCGTTGAGAACAGCGGCGATGCGACCGCGGCCGACGTGCTCGCCGTGATGGCGGCCGGCCGCCGGCGCGTCTTCGACCGCTTTGGGATCGTGCTCGAGCCCGAGGTGCAGCTGCTCGGCGAGGTCGAGTGGCCGGCTGACTGGGACCTGGATGGGTAAAGGCAAGATTTGGCGTCGCAGGCTGATCGCGCTCGGCCTGCTCGTCGCCGCGCTCGCGGCCGGATATTGGTTCTGGCTTCGTGAGTCCTCGCTGGTCGAGGTCCGCGAAGTCGAGGTCAAGGGCGTGACCGTGAACGAGGTCGAGGTGGCGACCGCGCTCGAGGCCGAGGCCGTGCGGATGACCACCCTCGATGTCGACGAAGGGGCGCTCGCCTCGGCGGCCGGCCGGTTCCCGACCGTGAGCTCGATCAGGGTCGATTCGAGTCCACTGCACAAGCTCGAGATTGAGGTCACCGAGCGTCTCCCCGCCGCGGTCGCCGAGCTCGGGGGCGCGGAGGTGCCGGTCTCGGCCGACGGGTATCTGCTGCGAGGGGTCGAGCCGCCCGCCGATTTGCCGGCGCTCGAGCTCTCCGAACCGGTTCGCGACGCGCGGCTGGGAGAACACGACGCGGACCAGGCGGCGCTGCTCGGCGAGGCCCCCGAAGAGCTCCGCAAAACGATCGAGACAGCGCGCTTCGACGACGCCGAAGGGGGCGTGTCGGTCGAGCTCCGCAACGGAATCGAGCTGCGGTTCGGCGATGCCTCGGAGGCGGCCGCGAAGTGGGCCGCGGCGGCCGCGCTGCTCGCCAGCCCGGAGCTCGGAGAGCCCGCTTACCTGGACGTCAGCGTCCCCGACCGGCCGGTCACCGGAGGCGTTTCGGGCTGAGCGCGGTCCAATTGCGGGCCGCCGATGCAACGCCTCCTGCAGCGATCTCGATAGCCCGGGGCGCGGCCGAGCTGCGCCCGAAACCGCGCCTGAGGCCCCCGCGAGAGCGTCATATGCAGGGGTTTTGGCAACCCTCGACCAAGACTGACCCTAGGGTTCGACTCCAGCCTCACTATACGACTACTCTCAAGCAAGACTTGAGGGTACAGGCACGAATGGCGTTGACAGATTCCCGTATATGGCCTACTTTCGCCTTAGTTTCCAGCCAATTTCGATGCGCTCCCGGGAGGCGGCCAGGTCCGGACTTCGGCCGCGGGGAGGGCATGTGATCGCTTCGCGAAGTCCAACCAACCAACTCAAATGGAGTCGTCCTACCTAGCAGTCATCAAAGTCGTCGGGGTCGGCGGCGGTGGTTCCAATGCCGTCAGCCGGATGGTCGACGCCGGCATGAAGGGGGTCGAGTTCATCGCCGTCAACACCGACGCCCAGGCCCTTCTGGCCTGCGACGCGGACGTCAAGGTCGGCATCGGCCACAACCTCACCAAGGGCCTGGGAGCGGGCGCCAACCCCGAGGTCGGCGCCGGCGCCGCGGCCGAGAGCCGCGACGAGATCAAGGAGGCGCTGAAGGGTGCCGACATGGTCTTCGTCACCTGCGGCGAGGGCGGCGGAACCGGCACCGGAGCAGCCCCGGTGATCGCCGAGATCGCCAAGCAGGAGATCGGCGCGCTCACGATCGGCGCGGTCACGAAGCCGTTCGAGTTCGAGGGCCGCAAGCGCATGCAGGCCGCCGAGAAGGGCATCGACGCGCTGCGGCGCGAGGTCGACACGATGATCGTGGTCCCGAACGAGAAGCTGCTCGACATCGTCGAGCGCCGGACGACGATGCTCGAAGCCTTCCGCCAGGCCGACGACATCCTTCGCCAGGGCGTGCAGGGAATCACCGACCTGATCACGATTCCCGGGCTGATCAACCTCGACTTCGCCGACGTCCGCCTCGTTATGCACGAGGCCGGCAGCGCACTGATGGGGGTCGGCGAGGGCACCGGTGAGAAGCGCGCGATCGAGGCCGCTCGCGCCGCGATCACCTCGCCGCTGATCAACGAGCAGATCGACGGCGCCAAGGGCCTCTTGCTCAACATCACCGGCGGCGAGGACCTCGGCCTGTTCGAGGTCTCCGAGGCCGCCGAGATGATCGCCAGCGCCGCGAAGCCGGACGCGAACATCGTTTTCGGATCGGTGATCGACGCGGCGATGGTCGAGCAGGTCCGCGTCACCGTGATCGCAGCGGGCTTCGAGAGCGGAATCGAGCACTACCGGCGCACCCCCGACCGGATCGGCAAGGAGGTCGGCGACCGGGTCGGCGAGCTGTTCCCCGAGCGCGGCGGCGGCCGAGCCGGCCGCGATCGCCCGAGCATCCTCGAGCGCGAGCGCGCCGAGCGCGACCGCGAACCCGAGCGCCCGCGCTCGCCGGGCAACGTCGACCGCGAGCTCGAGATCCCGGATGCCGATATCGACGTCCCGGACTTCCTGAAGTAAACCCCTAACTATCCTGCGGGGTCTTGGCTGTCGAGACCTTGCGCCATACGCCGTTGATCGAAGCCCACCGCGCCGCAGGCGCGAAGCTGGTCCCGTTCGCGGGCTGGGAGATGCCGGTCCAGTACGGCGGGATCCGGGAGGAGCACCTCGCGGTCCGCGCCGGGGCCGGCGTCTTCGACGTCTCCCACATGGGCGAGATCGAGACCGAGGGGCCCGACGCCGCCGATTTCCTGCAGCGGTTGCTTTCCAACGATGTCTCCAAGCTCGAGGTGGGGGGCGCCCAGTACTCGTGCCTGTGTCGCGAGGACGGCGGGGTCCTCGACGACCTCTTCACCTATCGGCTCGCCGACGACCACTACCTCACCGTCACCAACGCCTCCAACCACGCTTCCGACCACGAGTGGTTCGTGAAGCAGGCCGAGGGCTTCGACGTCGAGATTCACGACCATGCCGACGACTACGCGATGCTCGCCGTTCAGGGCCCGAAGGCGCGCGCGATCCTCGCCGAGATGGCCGAGGGCGAGCTGCCGGAGCGGTTCAGGACCAAGGAGATGAACCTCTCAGTCGGCGACGCCCTCGTCTGCGGCACCGGCTATACGGGCGAGCCCGGGGTCGAGATCCTGATCCATCCTGACTCCGCCGGAGCGCTCTGGGAAGCCCTGACCACGGCGGGAGTGACGCCCGCCGGGCTCGGCGCACGCGACACCCTGCGGCTCGAGGTCTGTTACTGCCTCTACGGCAACGACCTGACCACCGATCGGACCCCGATCGAGGCGGCGCTCGGCTGGTGCTGCAAGGAGGAGACGGACTTCATCGGCTCGGAGGAGATCGCCCGCCGCCGCGCCGACGGACCTGAGGAGCTGCTCGCCCCGTTCGCGCTCACCGAGAAGGGCGTGCCGCGCCAGGACAACCCGGTGATTAGCGGCGAGGAGCCCGTCGGGGTGGTGAGCAGCGGCAGCTTCTCCCCGTCGCTCGAGAAGGGGATCGGCATGGCGTATCTCCAGACTGCGCTCGCCGAGCCCGGCACCGAGATCGAGATCGACGTGCGCGGCAAGCGGCGCTCGGCTCGTGTAGAAGAGCGTCCCCTCTATCCCGCGAAAGGAAGCTGAATTGGCCGACGAGAACTATCCGAAGGAACTCCGCTACCACCGGGAGCACGACTGGGCGCGGGTCGAGGGCGAGCAGGCCACGTTCGGGATCACCTGGTACGCGCAGGACGCGCTCGGCGAGGTCGTCTTCATCGACCTGCCGGACGAGGGTGCCGAGGTGAAGAAGGATGAGCCCTACGCCGACATCGACTCGACCAAGGCCTCCTCGGAGGTTTACGCGCCGCTCTCGGGCGAGGTCACCGAGGTCAACTCCGCCTTCGAGGAGAACCCCGAGCGCATCAACGAGGACCCCTACGGCGAGGGCTGGCTCGTCAAGGTGAAGCTCGCCGACGCCTCCGAGGCCGAGGACCTCATGGACGCCGAGGCCTACGAGAAGATGCTCGAGGAGTGACCCGCTACACCTCCGCAACAGATGCCGAACGCGCGGCGATGCTCGACGCGATCGGCGCCAAGTCGATCGACGAGCTCTTCGAGGAGATCCCCGGGGACGTCCGGCTTGGGCGCCCGCTCGAGCTCGAGCCCGGGCTCGCCGAGCACGACGTCTACGAGCGGCTGCGCGCGCTCGCAGCGCGCAACGTCGACGCCGAGAGCGAGGTCTCGTTCCTCGGCGCCGGGATGTACGACCACTACGTCCCCGCGATCGTCGACGCGATCACGTCGCGCTCGGAGTTCCTCACCCCCTACACGCCCTACCAGCCCGAGATCTCGCAGGGCGGGCTGCAGGCGATGTTCGAGTACCAGACAGCGATCTCCGAGCTCACCGGACTGCCGGTCTCGAACGCGGCGCTTTACGAGGGGCCGTCATCGGTCGCCTCGGCGGCCTACCTGGCGATCGCCGCGACCAAGCGCAAGGGATTCGTCGCGTCGCGCGGCCTCCACCCGCACAGCCGCGAGTCGCTCGCCACCTACGGCGAGGGCTACGGCTCCGAGCTGCGCGAGGTCGGGCTCGAGGGCGGGGTGACCTCAGCGAGCGAGCTCGCTGACGCGGTCGACGAGGGGACCGCCGCCGTTTTCCTCCAGAACCCGAACTTCCTCGGCGCGGTCGAGGACATCGAGGAGCTCGCCACTGCGGTGAAGGAGAAAGGGGCGCTGCTGGTCGTGGCGTGCGACCCGGTGGCGCTCTCGGTGCTGAAGCCGCCTGGAGAGTGCGGCGCCGATATCGCGGTCGGCGAGGGGCAGCCGCTCGGCAACCGGCTCGACTTCGGCGGCCCCTCGTTCGGGTTCTTCGCCGCGACCGATGACCACATCCGTCGGATGCCGGGGCGGATCGCCGGCGAGACGACCGACGTCGACGGCCGCCGTGGCTTCGTGCTCACCCTGCAGACCCGCGAGCAGCACATCCGCCGCGAGAAGGCGACCCACAACATCTGCACGGCGCAGGCGCTGAACGCGCTCGCCGGCGTGATTTATCTCTCCTGGCTGGGCAAGCAGGGCTTCCGCGAGCTCGGCGAGCTGCTCGTACGGCGCACCGCCTACGCGCGCGAGCGGCTGACATCGATCGACGGGGTCGAGGCGCTGCACGAGGCGCCCAATGGCGTCGTGCGCGAGTTCGCGCTCCGGGTCGAGGCCCCGGTGGACCAGGTGCTCGACCGCTGCGCCGAGCGCGGGATCGGCGCCGGCTATGCGCTCGGGCGCGAGTACCCCGAGCATCCCGACGGGCTGCTCGTCGCGCTCACCGAGCGCCGCAGCCGCGCCGAGATCGACCGCTTGGCCGAGGTTCTGGCGGACGTGGTCGCCGAGTGCCGCACGAAGCAAGGGGCGGCCGCGTGAGCGTCGAGATCACCGAGACTCCGATGCAGAAGGATCACGCGACGACGATCTTCGAGCGCTCGGTCGAGGGGCGCCGTGCCGCCCAGCTGCCGCAGACCGACGTCGACGAGAAGCCGCTCTCCGAGCTGATCCCGCAGAAGCTGCTCCGCGACAAGCCGGCGGAGCTGCCCGAGGTCGCCGAGCCCGAGATCGTCCGCCACTACAACCGGATCTCGCGCCGCAACTTCGACCTCGACACCGGCTTCTACCCGCTCGGCTCGTGCACGATGAAGCACAACCCGCGCCTCAACGAGCGCGTTGCAGCGCTCCCCGGCCACGCGCGTCTGCACCCGGCGCAAGACCCGAAGCGCGCCCAGGGCGCGCTCGAGCTGATGTGGTTGTTGAGCGAGGCGCTGTCAGAGGTCTGCGGTCTCCCGCATGTCTCACTCCAGCCCTCGGCCGGCTCGCACGGCGAGCTCGCCGGGCTGCTGCTCACCCGCGCCTACCACGAGGACCGCGGCGAACAGCGCACCAAGGTGCTCACCCCCGACACCGCGCACGGCACCAACCCCGCCTCGGTGACGATGGCCGGCTACGAGGTCGTCAAGGTGGCGACCGACGACCGCGGCGGCGTCGACGTCGACGACCTGCGCTCGAAAGCCGATGACCAGGTCGCGTGCATCATGCTCACCAACCCGAGCACGCTCGGGCTCTTCGACGAGAAGATCACCGAGATCGCCGAGGTCGTGCACGGGGTGGGGGGGACGCTCTACTACGACGGCGCCAACCTGAACGCGATCATGGGCCACTCGCGGCCCGGCGACATGGGCTTCGACATCGTCCACGTCAACCTCCACAAGTCGTTCTCGCAGCCGCACGGCGGCGGCGGCCCGGGAGCCGGCCCGATCGCGGTCTCGGAGCGGATCGAGCCGTTCCTGCCGCGGCCGCAGGTCGTCCGCCGCAAGGGGACCGACTTGAATGGGGCGCGGCGCCGGTCTTCGACCTCGATTACGAGCGCCCGAAGTCGATCGGCAGGCTGCGGGGCTTCGCCGGCAACTTCGGCGTCTTCGTCCGCTCCTACGCATACATCCTCAGCCTCGGCGGCGACGGGCTCACCGAGGCTTCGGAGACAGCGGTCCTGAACGCGAACTACCTGAAGGCGAAGCTCGCCGAGGGCCGAGCGGGCAAGTACCTGCCGCCCGCCTTCGAGCGCCGCTGCATGCACGAGTTCGTCCTCTCCGGGGCCCCGGCCTCGAAGGAGCTCGGAATCAAGACGCTCGACATCGCCAAGCGCCTGCTCGACTTCGGCATGCACCCGCCGACCGTCTACTTCCCGCTGCTG
The DNA here is from genome assembly GCA_963800705.1 of uncultured Solirubrobacterales bacterium. Taxonomy (GTDB): domain Bacteria; phylum Actinomycetota; class Thermoleophilia; order Solirubrobacterales; family 70-9; genus CAWDBV01. The sequence continues at coordinate 664,166 of CAWDBV010000005.1, read as the reverse complement.
GTCGACGAGGCGCTGATGGTCGAGCCGACCGAGACCGAGACCCGCGAGACTCTCGACTCGTTCGCCGCGGCGATCGAGGAGATCCTCGAAGAGGCCGAGAGCGATCCCGCGATCGCCCAGAACGCTCCCTACACGACCCCGGTCCGCCGCCTCGACGAGGTCAAGGCAGCCCGCAAGCCGGTCGTCCGCCAGCCGCTCTAGCTCACTTCTTCCTGCGGTCCTTCTTGCGCACGCAGCGCAGCTTGCCCTTGACCTTCTTGTAGTGCTTGCCGCGCTTGCACTTCTTGCCGGGCACCCGCGGCGGGGTCGTTGCGCTGGCGCTGACCCTCGGCGCGACCGGGCACAGGCCCTGGGTCGAAGGATCGGTGTCGCAGAAGTCCTGGGTGTCATCGCCGAAGCCGTCGCGGTCGGCGTCGGGCTCGACGATCGCGAGGGCGTTGAGCCGGTAGCCGGTTCCGGAGCTCGTGAAGTCGACCGGGATGCCGGTCGGCGGGTCGCCGGTGCGGTACCGGTAGTGGTTGGCGACGCCGCCGGCTGTGAACAGGCATGTGCCGGCCGGAGCGGTCACCCCCATGAAGGTGACCTCGGGCTGGCCGGCGGGCACATAGAGCCCGATCTCCTCGCCGGCTTCGATTGGAATGCTCAGCCCCCGGAAGAAGTTCTCCCCGACTGTGCTCAGAGGCCTGACGACGTCCTTCCTGCTGACCGTGAAGTAGTGATTCAAGCCACCTGGCGGGAAGTCGCGCCGGGCGACCAGCAGCTGCAGCGTGTGGCCGGCCTCCAGAGGCGTGCCGGTGAGCCACGAGGTGATCACGCCGTAGCTGCTCGCCGTGTAGCCGAAGAGGCCCGAGATGCCCTGCTGGAAATAGGCGGTGTCCTCGAGGCAGTAGACGGGTGGGGTGGAGCTCGCACCGAGCCGGGTCGCACCGGAGGCGGGAGCGGCGCCCATCCCCGCCAGCAATAGAGCCGACCCCAGCGCTACGAATATCGATCGCACCCTGCACTTCATGCTCGCGATAATACGCCCGCCCAGGGCGGGCGGCGCTAGCCGCGCTTCAGCTGCTCGTCGATCGCATCGACGAGCGTTGGATCCTCGGGCGCCGTCTGCACCCCGAACCGCTGCAGCGGCTTGCCTTCGCGGTCGAGCAGCACCTTGTTGAAGTTCCAGCCGGGGCGCCCGACCGCCTCGTTGAGCTCGGCGTAGACCGGGTTCTGGGGGTCGGAGACGAGGTTCGACTTCTCGAACATCGGGAAGCTGACCCCGAAGTTCTGCTCGCAGAACTCGGCGATCGCCTCGTCCTCGCGCGGCTCCTGGTTGGCGACGTCGTCGGCGGGGAACCCGAGGATCACGAAGCCCTCGTCCTTCTTCTGCTCGTAGAGCTTCTCGAGCCCCTCGAACTGCGGCGTGAAGCCGCACTCGGTCGCGGTGTTGACGACCAGCACGACCTTGCCCTTGTAGTCGGCGAGGTTCTTCGGCTCGCCGGTGATCGTGGCGACCGTGTGCTCGAGGACGCTCGCGGCGCCGGCGCCGGAGGGCGAAGGAGTCTCGGGTGCGCTCTCGTCGCTCATCTCCCCGCAGCCTACGAGAAGCGCCGCGGCTACGGCCAGGGGCGCGGCGGCCTTCATTCAGCGAGCTCCTCGATCTTCGGCAGTTTCTGCTTCATCTTCAGCACCGGCTCGAACAAATCGCCCTGCTTGTCAACGCGCTTCACGGCTGCGGGGATCTCGAAGACGAGATCGGCGGCCGTGCCGCTCTTCGCCGCCTGCTCGACCTCCTCCCAGCTCACCGGCATCGAGGCGGTCGGCCGCTCGCGGGCGCGCAGCGAGTAGACGGCGATCGTCGTCTTCTTCTGGTGGTTCTGGCTCCAGTCGACGAACACCTTGCCCTTGCGCTCCTTCTTGGCCATCTTCGAGACCACGTCCTTCGGGGTCTCCTTCTCGAGCAGCTGCGCGACCGCCTTCGCGAACGGGCTCGTCTGCTCATAGGTCACCTTGGTGTTGAGCGGCACGTAGACCTGCAGGCCCTTGCCGCCCGAGACCTTCGGCAAGCACTCGAGCCCGAAGCTCCCGAACAGCTCGCGGAGCCGCAGCGCCACCTTGCAGCACTCGACCAGCGCCGCGGGCTCGCCCGGGTCGAGGTCGAAGGCGAGCACGGTCGGCTGCTCCATCGCCTTCCCCCTCGAGAGCGAGGGATGGAGCTCGAGCGCCGCCAGCTGCGCCATCCAGGTCAGCGTCGGCAGGTTCTCGCAGAGGCAGAAGTCGATCTCGCCGGCGCGGCGGTCGACCTAGATCGGGGTCGTCTTCACCCAGTCCGGCCGGTGCTTGGGGCAGTTCTTCTCGAAGAACGACTTGGCCTGCTCGCCGACGCCCTCGGGGAAGCGGCGCAGCGTCAGCGGGCGCCCCTTGAGGTGGGGGATGATCGCGTCGCCGACCCGCGCGTAGTAGTCGATCACCTCCGCCTTGGTGGTGCCCGTGCTCGGGTAGAGCACCTTGTCGAGGTTGGTCAGCTTGACGCGCCGGCCACCGACCGTGACCTCGGTGCCCTTACTTGCTGCCAGCCTTGGCCTTGGTCTTGCGCTTTGCCGCCGGCTTCTTCTTCGATGAGGACTTGGCGGAGCTCTTCGAGGATGTCTTCGAGGCCTTCGCGGGGGCCTTGCGCTTCTTCGACTTCGCCCCGCCGCCGTTGCCCTTGCTCTCGGCCTTGACCGAGGCGAGGCTCTCCTCGAGCGCCGCCATCAGGTCGGGGGCCTTGGTCGGCTTGACGTCCTCGGTGGGCGCGGCGACGACTTCCTCGCCGGCGGCCTTGCGCTCGAGCAGGTCGGTGAGCTCCTCGCGGTACTCGTCGCGGTACTTCTTCGGGTCGAAGTCGCCGGACAAAGAAGCGATGAGCTGCTGGGCCATCTCGACCTCGCGCTCGTCGGGCTCGGCGGGCTTCTCGCCGAAGACCTCGTCGAGGTCAGCGGGATCGGTGACCTCGTCGTGGAAGCGCATCGTCGCCATCGTCAGCACGTCGTCCATCGGGCGGATCGCCGCGAGGTTCTCCTTGTTGCGGAGCACGAAGCGGGCGATCGCGACCTTGCCCTCCTCGCGCATCGCCTCGACGAGCAGCGCGTAGGCCTTCTCGGCTCCCTTGTCGGGGCCGAGGTAGTAGGGGGTGTCGAAGTAGATCGGGTCGATCTCGTCGAGATCGACGAAGTCCTTGATTTCGATCGCGCGCGTCTTCTGCGGCTCGAGCTCGGCGAGCTCGTCCTTGGTCAGCTTCACGAACTGGTCGGGGGCGAACTCGTAGCCCTTGATGATCTTCTCGTAGGGGACCTCCTCGCCGTCGGCCTCCGCGACCCGCTTGTGGCGGATCCGCGAGCCGTCGTCCTCGCGCAGCTCCTTGAAGCGCACCTGCTGCTTGGAGACGGCGCTGTAGAGCTTCACGGGCACGTTCAGAAGCCCGAAGCTGATCGATCCACTCCAAATTGCTCTAGGCATGTGTCAGTTAGGACTGGGGCCGGGTCGGAAACTAATCGCTCGCATGCAGGGTACCTTCGACGGCGAGTCGGCAAACGGTGGGAGGCGGGTTGCAGGGCGGATTGTGGCTAGGATTGGCGTGGAAAGGGACTGGCAGACAAAGGAGATACCCGATGAGGGGACTGATCAGAACCGTCGCAGGAGCGTCCGCGGTATGCGGCCTGCTCGCCTTTCCCGCCTCCGGCTCGGCGGCAGAATCCGTTGGCCAGGTCGGCGGCGCCGATCAGTGCACCCAGAACACCACCAACGTGCAGGAGGGAGTCGCCGCGAATCCCTCCTACACGGCCACGACAAGCGGCGTGATCACCTCGTTCGCCACCCTTGCGCGCGGGACAAACTTCCAGACCAGCATGAAGCTGCTCGTGGTCGAGGTCAATACGACCAACCACAGCCACACAGTCGTCGCGAAGGACACACAAGCCCGCACGAACACGATGGCCTCGACGACCAACGTTTTCTCCGGCCTGCACGTGCCGATCTCGGCCGGCCAGTCGATAGGCCTCTACGTGCCGAACATGCAGCCGAATAACTTCGGTGCGTGCCTGCGTCAGACCCTGTCCGCGGCCGATGACTGGGGCTACCAGAGCATGGAATCCGATCCCTTCCAGTTCCACAACATCGGCGACATGGAGCGCCTCAACCTGAGCGCGGTGATCGAGCCCGACGCCGACGGCGACCGTTTCGGTGACGAGACCCAGGACCAGTGCCCGACGAGCGCTGCGGCGCAGGGCGCCTGCCCGGTCCCGACGGTACTCGCCCCCCTGCCGATCACCCCTGTCGCGAAGAAGTGCAAGAAGGGCCGCAAGCTGCGCAGGGGCAAGTGCGTGAAGAAGCGCAAGAAGTGACCTAGAGCTCCCGGACGACCTCGCGCGGGTCCTTGTCGCTGCGCATCGTCTTGAACGCGGGCTGGCGCAGGGTTCCCTGTTGGGTCCACTCGGTCCAGGCGACCTCGCAGACGAGCTCGGGCTCGCACCACACCGCGAGCTTCGCCTTCGGCCCGCTCGGCGCCCCGACGTCGAACGGGCTGTCGGGGCGCCGCCGCTTGGCGAGCTCGCCGGTGAGGAAGTCGAGGTCGGCCTCCTTGAGGCCCGAGCCGACGCCGCCGGCGAAGACAAGCTTTCCCTTCTCCCAGTAGCCGACCAGCAGCGAGCCGACCCGCTCGGCCCGCTTGCCCTCTCCTGGGATGTGGCCGCCGATCACGAACTCCTGCCGCTTCCAGTTCCGGACCTTGACCCACTCGCCGCTGCGCTTCCCGGGGCGGTATGGGCTGTTGCGGCGCTTTGCGACCACGCCCTCCAGCCCGCGCTCCCGCGTCGCTTCGAGCAGGTCAGCGCCCGGACCGGCGTGGCTTGCGGGCGTCTGCCAGCTCGGGCCGTCGAGTCCGAGGCTCTCGAGCAGCCGCCGGCGCTCGTCATAGGGCAGCTCGCGGGTCGAGCCGCCGTCGAGGTGGAGGAGGTCGAAGACCACGAAGGTGACCGGGGTTTCCCGGCGGCGGCGCGCGATCACCCCCGGGTCCGACAGCCCCATGCGGCGCTGGACGAGCTGGAAGCTCGGCCGCCCGTCATCCGTGAACGCGACGACCTCGCCGTCGAGGACAGCGGCCCGCCCCGCGAGTTGCTCGGCGATGCCTTCGAGCTCCGGATAGCGGGCGCTGATGTCCTCGTCGCGGCGGCTCCGCATCGACCACGATCCGCGGTTCGCGAAGGCGAGCGCGCGGATCCCGTCCCACTTGATCTCGTAAGCCCACTCGTCCCCCTCGGGTAGCGCCCCCACCTTGGCGAGCATCGGGTCGAGGCGCTTCGGGAACGGCTCGGTGCGGCTTGGGTCGGCCATCACTGGATAGGATGACCCCGATGCGTCGCGGGACGATCATCGGTGGGCTTGTCGCGATCGGGATCCTGTTCGCCCCGGCGACCGGTCACGCGGTGACCACGATCGGCAGCAGCCTCTCCAATCCGCCGGACGGCACCAACCGGATCTGCGCCGCCTCGCCGATGACCGGCTGCACCGCGGCCTACATGAACCCGATGTCGCTCGACCCGGCGCGCCAGGCACCCGGCGGCATCTTCTCCACGGTCGACGGGGTCGTGACCCGCTTTCGGATGCTGAGCGCCAACAACGCCGGCGCGCCGATGGCATTCCGGATCCTCGACGCGCCCGAGATCGCGGCTGCGGTCGGCAAGTCGACTGTGCCGCACACGCCGACCGCCGGACTCAACATCGTCGATACCCGGCTGCCGATCGCGTCCGGCGACATCATCGGCGTCGACTGCTGCGCGAGCGCAATGTCCGCGCACCAGTTCTGGGCGCCGGTGCCGGTGGGCGCCGGCGCGATGACGGTCTTCGGCGGATTCGGGACCGGCCCGATCCCGAACGGCGCCCAGCGCAGCGGCGACAGCTCTTTCCTGATGACCGAGATGCTCGTCAACGCCGACATCGAGCCCGACGCCGATAACGACGGCTTTGGCGACGAGAGCCAGGACAAGTGCCTCACGCAGGCGAACGCCGGGGAGACTTGCAGCAACGACTTCACGATCTCGACCGCGGTCCAGGCCGACGGCAGCGTGCTGATCCAGGCGAATGTTCCCGGAGCGGGCGCGCTGGCCGCCGGCGACGCCAGCGACCCGGCGGTGAAGCGTTTCGCGCAGAGTTCGAAAAAGAAGAAAAAGAAGAGGCGGAAGAAGAAGGCGGCGGGCGCGCTGTTGACCGTCGACACGAACTCGGCCTTCGGAATCGGGCCGAAGACCGTCGCCTTGCATGTGTTCCCGACCAAGCCCCTCAGAGCCCTGCTTATGCGCGGATCGCCGCAGACGGTGCCGATCAAGGTCACCTACACGCCGCAGACCGCCGTCGCCGGCGTTCGGACGACCTCGGCGACGATCGGCCCGATCAAGAGCAAGAAGAAGAAAAAGAAGCGCAAGAAGAAGAAGTAGCGCCCGCGCTGGGATCATCCCGGCGTGCCCTTCGAGCTCGCAGGCATTGACTACACGCGCGACGAGGAGCTTGTCCTCGACGGCGTCAACGCGATCCTTCCCGACGGAGCGACCTGCGTCGCCGGGGCTTCCGGGAGTGGCAAGTCGACGCTGCTGCGGTTGCTCGACCGGCTCATCGACCCCGATCGCGGCACGGTCACCTACGACGGGCGCGACGTGCGCGAGTTCGAGGTGCTGGCGCTGCGGCGCGAGGTCTGCCTGGTCCCGCAGCTGCCGGCGCTACTCGAGGGGTCGGTTGCCGAGAACGTGAGCTTCGGCCCGTCGCTGAACGGCCGCAACGACGCCGAGGTTGAAGTCACCCGCTGGCTCGGGCTCGCCGGCCTCGACGCTTCGTTCGCCGAGCGCGACGCCGGCAAGCTCTCGGTCGGCGAGCAGCAGCGGGTGATGCTGGCGCGGGCGCTGGCGCTCGAGCCGAAGGTGCTGCTGCTCGACGAGCCGACCTCGGCGCTCGACGAGGGGGCCAAGGGGGCGATCGAGTCGACGCTGGCCTCGCTGCGCGAAAAGCTCGGGATCTCGATCGTGCTCGTCACCCACGATCTCGACCAGGCGCGGCGGCTCGCGAACTGGGTCGTCAAGGTCGAGGCCGGCCGCGTCGTCAGCCAGGGCTTGACCGCGAAGGTGCTCGCATGACCAGCTCGATCGACGTCTCGCTCGAGCAGACCCTCGCGGCGCTCGCCCTCGTCGCGATCGCTATCGCGGTTTCGTTCTGGCGGCGGACCGGGCTCGAGGGCGACATCGCGGTCGCCGCGATCCGCGCCTTCATCCAGCTGAGCGCGATCGGCTACGTGATCACGCTGATCTTCGACAGCGACGAGCTCGCGCTCGCGCTGGCCCTGATCGTCGTGATGGTCGTCTTCGGGGCAATCACCGCCCGCGCACGAACGAAGACGGTCCCCGGTGCGTTCGTGCCGCTCCTGATCGCGCTCTCGGTCGCCGGCGCCTCGACGCTCGGGCTCGTGGTTGCGCTCGGGATCTTCGACGCCACCCCGCGCTACATGGTCCCGGTCGGCGGGATGGTGATCGGCAACGCGATGACCGCCGCCGCGGTAGCGCTCAACCGCCTCGGTGACGAAGTCAAGGACGGCGCAGCGGAGATCGAGGCGACGCTGGCGCTCGGTGCGACCTCGAGCCGCGCGGTAGCCCCGATCGTTCGCCGCAGCCTGCGCTCGGGGACGATCGCGCTCGTCGACTCGACGAAGACGACCGGGCTGATCTTCTTCCCGGGGACGATGGTCGGGATGCTGCTCGCCGGCGCCGATCCGACCGACGCCGTCCGCCTGCAGCTGATCCTCCTCTACGCCCTGCTCGGCAGCGTCTCGATCGCGGCGCTGATCGCGACCACGCTCGCGCGGCGCAACTTCTTCACCGACGCCCACCAATTGCGCGAGCCACCCGCTCCGTAGAATCGCTTCAGTGAGCAACGGGCGTCGCAAGACACTGACCCTGATCGCGACGATCCTCGGCTCGACGATCGTCTTCCTCGACTCGACGGTGGTCAACGTCGCGCTGCCGGCGATCAGCGACGACCTCGACACCGGCCTCGCCGACCAGCAGTGGGTGGTCGAGGCCTACATGCTGTCGCTCGTCTCGGTGATGCTCGTCGGCGGCCTGCTCGGCGACCAGTTCGGGCGCCGAAGGATGTTCATCATCGGGCTGATCGGCTTCGGGACCACCTCGGTCCTGTGCGCGATCGCCCCCAACAGTGAGGTCCTGATCGCGGGGCGCGCGGCCCAGGGGCTCGCTGGGGCGCTCCTCGTCCCGGGTTCGCTCGCGATCCTCGCCGCGACCTATGAGGGAGCGGCGCGGGGAAAGGCGATCGGCACGTGGACGGCGTGGAGTGGGATCTCGACCCTCGTCGGCCCGGCCGGCGGAGGGGCGCTGATCGAGCTCTTCACGTGGCGGGCGATCTTCTGGGTCAACGTGCCGCTGATCGTGCTCACGATCTGGCTCGCGCACCGCTACATCGAGGAGAGCTCGGACCCGGATGCCGACCGGATGATCGACTGGCTCGGGATCGGGCTCTCCGCCGCGGGCCTCGGCGCCCCCGTCTACGCACTGATTCAGCAGCCGACCCACGGCTGGGGCGACCCGCTCGTCTACGTGCCGCTGGTGGCGGGAGTGCTCCTATTCGCCCTCTTCCTGTTCTGGGAGTCGCGCTACCGGCACGCGATGCTCGAGCTCGACCTGTTCAGGGTGCGCAACTTCGCGGTCACCAACATCGAGACGCTGATCGTTTACGCCGGATTGATCGGCGCCTTCTTCTTTCTCACCCTCTTTCTCCAGGAGACGGCCGGGTACAGCGCTCTCGAGGCCGGTTTCGCGACCACGCCGACCTCGCTGATGCTGTTCGCGCTCTCGCCGCTGTTCGGCAAGATCTCGACTGGGGTTGGCCCCCGGATTCCGATGTCGGTGGGACCGGTGATCGGGGGAATCGGGCTCTTGATGCTCTCCCGCGCCGGAACCGATCCCGAGTACGTCACCGCGATCCTTCCGGGGACGGTCATCTTCGGTCTCGGGCTCGCAATGACCGTCGCGCCGCTGACGGCGACGGCTTTGAACTCGGTTCCGCAGCAAAACGCCGGGGCGGCTTCGGGGATCAACAACGGGGTCGCGCGGGTTGCGGGCCTGCTCGCGATCGCGATCCTCGGCGCACTGATCTCCGGTCAGTTCGGCTCATCGATCGACGACAGCCTGGGCAAGGAGCCGCTTTCGCCGGCCGCCCAGAACGCGATCGAGGACGCCAAGCAGCGGCCGCTCGGCGGGGCCGAGGTGGGCGATCTGCCACCTGGAGAGGCGCGGCGGGTCGACGCCGCGGTCGCGAGCTCGGCCGAGGAGGGCTTCCAACTCGGACTCGAGGTCGCCGGCCTGCTGATGATCCTCGGCGGCGCGCTCGCCGGGATCGGGCTCCGCAACCCGCCCCGCGAGGGTGCCGAGGAGCGCCACGCGCCGCGCGCGAGCACGGCCGGTGAGTGCGGGCGCTGCAGCGAGCAGGGTCACGACCGCGATCACGCCGATCACGAGCCGGCGGGCGAGCCCGCCGCCGCCTGACGCTGATCTAGGCTGGCGCGATGCGCATCTTCAGCGGCATTCAGCCCACAGGTCAGAAGCACCTCGGCAACTACATCGGCGCGATCCGCCAGTACGTCGAGGGGCAGGACCGCGGCGACCCGGCGATCTACTGCATCGTCGACCTGCACGCGCTCTCCGTTCCCTGGGACCCGGCCGAGCTGCGCTCCAACCTTTATGACACCGCCGCAATTCTCCTGGCCTCGGGCCTCGACCCCGAGCGCTGCATCCTCTTCCGCCAGTCGGACGTTCGCGAGCACACCGAGCTGACCTGGTACCTGGCGGCGCTGACCGCCCACGGCGACCTCAACCGCATGCACCAGTTCAAGGAGAAGTCGGCGAAGCAGCGCGAGCTCGTCTCGGCCGGGCTCTTCTTCTACCCCGTGCTGCAGGCCGCCGACGTGCTCGCCTACAAGGCCGAGGAGGTCCCGGTCGGCGAGGACCAGCGCCAGCACATCGAGCTGATGCGCGAGATCGCGCGGCGCTTCAACGAGCGCTTCGGCGAGATCCTGGTCGAGCCCGAGCACCGCATCCCCGAGCTCGGGGCGCGGATCATGGACCTCCAGGAGCCGGCCAACAAGATGTCGACGACCGGGGGCTCAGAGCAGGGAACGGTGCTGGTCCTCGACGAGCCGAAGATGGTGGCCAAGAAAATCAAGTCCGCGGTCACCGACTCGGGCTCCGAGGTGAAGAGGGGAGACGGCAAGGATGGGATCGCCAACCTGATCGACATCCTCGCCGTGGTCCGCGAGTCCGACCCGGCCGAGATCGAGAGCGAGTTCGACGGCTCGGGCTACGGCGACTTCAAGGGTGCGGTAGCCGAGGCGGTGGTCGAGTACCTGGCTCCGGTGCGCGAGCGCTACGCGGAGCTGCGACCCAACGAGAAGGCGCTCGAGGAGGCGATGGGCGCCGGCGCCGAGAAGGCTCGCGAGATCGCGTCCGAGACCCTCGCGGAGGTGCGGATGGCGATCGGAATTGGTCCGGCTTAGACGTCGTTGAATTTGTGTAGGGTTTCGCGCCGCAGGTCGGGCAATCACGAACGGACGGAGGCAGGGGATGCCAGCTGGACGGGGTCGACGCACAGTCCTCACGGTCGCGATCGCGCTCACGGCGTTGTTCGCGGGCGCCGGTAGCGCGCAAGCCGCGACCATCGACGTGACCACGGTCGAGGACGAGTTCAACAACGTCCCCAGCAGCACCGGCTGCGCGCTGCGTGAGGCCGTGGAAGCGGCGCACACCGACATGCCGCACGGCGGCTGCCCAGCCGGAAGTGTGATGACCCAGGACAACATCAGGCTGCAGCCCGGTAGCACCTACAAGCTCGAGATCCCGGGCATCTTCGAGTCCGAAAACCAGACCGGGGACCTCAATCCGCGCGATCACATGAACATCATCGTCGTCGGTCTCGGCGAGGCCGGTATGGCGACGATCGACGCCCAGAACCTGGATCGCGCGATCGGGCTCAAGAACACCATGGACGGCACCGAGTTCAGAGTCGCGATCGATGACGTGCGTTTCGTCAACGGATTCACCGACGGGTCGGGCGGCGCGCTCAGCGGCTCGGATAACGCTGTCGACGTGACCAGCGCGATCTTCGAGGACAACGCCGCGGTAGGTACCGGCGGCGCGATTGACTCGACCGGAGACCTGGAGATCAGCCACAGCACCTTCACCGATAACAGCGCCAAGCCCAGCGACCCCACATCCCACGGAGGCGCGATTTCCTACGACATTCGGGACACGCTCCCGTTCGGCAGCATGGACATCACCTCGAGCTCGTTCGTCGGCAACCAGGCCGGCGGCGACGGGGGTGCGGTGTACGCATTCCCCGGCAACGACCCGCACTTCGCCAATGACACCTTCACCCGAAACACCGGGTCAAACGGCGGGGCGATCGCGATCGGTCCGGATCCCAGTGAGCAGCCCAGCATCCACAACGTCACCGTGGTCGGTAACACCGCTGAGGCGATCGCCGGCGGCGGTGGGCTATATGTCGGCACCGGACTGAAGGTGCAGGGCTTCGGCAGCATCTACGCGGGCAACACGAGCCCGATGGGCGGTGTCAACTGCGACATCGACGGCGAGTTCTTCGGCTACCTCGGCTCCCACAACCTCGACGGCGGCAATTCCTGTGAGCTGCCGGTGACGCCCGGGGTCGGCAATCTGATCAACACCGACCCGCAGCTCTCGCCGCTCGCGCTCTACGCGGTCGAGGGCGGGTTCTTCTCGCAGCCGCTGCCGATGCTCGCCCCCTTCGACGGCAGCCCGGCGGTCGATGCGATCCCTGCCGCCGACTGCCAGGTGAGCACCGACCAGCGCAACGTCAACCGGCAGGGCGCACCGTGCACGATCGGCGCCTTCGAGGGGTCGGTGCCGCGGCCGGCGGTGCCGGTCGCGACGACCCCGGCGGCCATCGCTCCGGCCATCACGCCCGCGACGCCGCGCAAGAAATGCAAGAAGGGCCGCAAGCTGAAGCGCGGCAAGTGCGTGAAGAAGAAAAAGAAGAAATAGCCGACCGGCGGTAGAGAACCGGGCAGCGCACTACTGTCTAGCCGCGTGAGCGCCGTATCCGAGCTCGACCTCGATCTCGACGTCTTCCAGGGGCCGTTCGACCTCCTGCTCGCCGTCGTGCTGCGCGAGGAGATCGCGCTCGCCGACGTCGCGCTCGGCGAGATCGTCGTCGCATACATCGAGCGGCTCGAGGAGCGCGGCGAGCTTGACCTCGACGCGGCGACCGAGTTCCTGGTTCTGATCGCGGCGCTGCTCGAGCTCAAGTCGCGGCTGCTGCTGCCCGGGGCCGAGATGGACGAGGAGATGGGACCCGAGGAGGCGGCCGACGAGCTGCTGGCGCGGATGCTCGAGTACCGGCGCTACAGCCGGGCAGCGAAGGCGATCGAGAAGATGTACGCCGCCGAGGCGCCCTACCTGTACCGTTCGGCGCCGCCGCCCCCAGAGCTGCGCCGCGCGGCGCTCGAGGCCGCCCGCAAGGCGTATGAGCCCTCGAACCTCGGCTCGGCGCTCGGCGATCTGCTCACGCCGCCGCCGGAGCCGAGCACTTCGCACATCCGCCCGACCGTCTCCCTCCAGCGCCGGCTCGGCGTGATTCGCGAGCTGCTCGAGCGCGGCCCGAAGCTCGACTTCGAGGAGGCGTTCGGCACCGAGGACCGGCTCACCCAGGCGGTGACGCTGTTCGCGCTGCTTGAGATGCACCGCCGCGGCGAGGCGACCTGGAGCCAGAAGGAGAGCTTCGGCTCGATCGAGGTATCGAAGACGTGAGGAGACAACATGAATGACCTGGCGAAGACCGTCGAGGCCCTTCTCTTCCTTTCCCCGGAGCCGGTCGCTGCCTCCGACCTCGCCGAGGCCGCCGACGCCGACGAGGAAGACGTGCTCTCGGCGATCGAGAGCCTCGAGGGCCACTACGACGGCGAGCAGCGCGGGCTCGAGCTGCGCAAGGTCGCCGGCGGCTACACGCTTGCCGCGATCCCGGCCGCCGAGGAGGCGGCGCGGCGTCTGCTCTCGAAGCCGCGCACCCCGCCGCTCACCCAGGCCCAGGCCGAGATCCTCGCGATCGTCGCCTACCTGCAGCCGGTCTCGCGGCCGGAGGTCGCCCGCATCCGCGGCGTCTCCTCGGACTCGGCGGTCGCGACGCTGACCGAGCGCGGACTGATCGAGGAGTCGGGGCGCTCGCAGTTCGGCGCCGTCACCTACGCGACCACGCAGCTGTTCGAGAAGCTGTTCGGGCTCTCGGGGCTCGACGGGCTCCCCGACCCGGCCCAGTTCGACCCCACCCCCGAGGACGAGCGGGCGCTGCGCGAGCGGCTGCTCAAGGCCGGCGAGCAGCGCGCGAGCTGATGGCTGTTGTCGCGACGGCTCTTGCCGCGCTTGCGCTCGCCCTGCCCGCGGCCTCGGAGGCCGTACCCGAGGCGAGCGTGTCGGCGGCCGCCAAGCCACCGATCTCCAAGCACCCGATCCCGTTCGGCCCGGAGCGCAAACAGGAGATGGCCGCGTACTCGCAGCGTCACTACGGCGACGGCGCCTGGAAGCTGAGCGCCCCGCAGGTGATCGTCGAGCACGTCGCGGTGTCCGGCAGCCTGCAGTCGATCTTCAACATCTTCGCCCCCGACCACCCCGACCCCGAGCTCAACGAGCTGCCGAACGTCTGCGCCCACTACGCCGTCGGGCCGACCGGGAAGGTGTGGATGCTGGTGCCGCCCGGGATCCGCTGCCGGCACACGGTCGGGCTCAACTACACCTCGATCGGGATCGAGCACGTCGGCTCCGACGACGGTGACGTGCTCGGCCGCCCGGCGGAGCTCAAGGCCTCGCTGCGGCTGACGCAGTTCCTGCGCTGCCGCTACGGGATCGCGCCCGAGAACGTGATCGGCCACAACGAGAGCCTCAGCTCGCCGTTTCACAAAGAGCTCGTGCCCTCGCTGCGCGACCAGACCCATGGCGACATGAAGGCCGCCTCGATGGCGGTCTACCGCAAGCGGCTCGCGGCGCTCGGCGGCTGCTGAGCTGCGGCCGCGCAACTGGCACCATTGCGGGACTTGAAGCAGGGGCACACATCCATGGCCGCGGGCCTGATCGTGCTCGCGATATGCGCCACCTCCGCGGATCAGGCGGGCGCGGCGACGATCGCCGTCACGAGCGCCTCCGACCAGCTCAACGCCAGCCCCCCGTGCTCGCTCCGCGAGGCGGTGCGCGCTGCGAACGCGGACGCCGATTCGGGCGGCTGCACCTCGAGCGGCTCCTACGGAAGCGACACGGTCCTGCTCGGCGCCGGGGTGCACGGGCTCAGCATCGGCTCTTCCGGCGAGGATGGCGGCGATCAGGGCGATCTCGACCTGACCGGATCGCTAACGATCGCCGGCGCCGGCGCCGGGAGCTGCTCGGGCGCCGCGTCCTGCATCGATCCGGGCGGCATCGATCGCGCCCTCGACGTCCCGGGGCCCAACCCGGTCGTGCTCACGCTTCGGGACCTCACGATCACCGGCGGCAAGGTGGGCGGCGACGGCGGCGCGGTCCGCAACACCGAGGCCGCCGGCGCGCTGATCCTCGAGCGCGTCTGGCTGACCGCGAACCAGGCGGGGAGCGGCGGCGCCGTCTCGACCCCGGGCGCGACCGTGGTCACCGACAGCCTTCTCGCCGCCAACAACGCGAGTTCCGCCGGCGCGATCGAACAGAAGGGATCCGCCCTCACGCTCACCGCCAGCATCGTGAGGGGGAACTTCTCCACGGGGTCCGGGGGCGCCGGGGCGATCGCGCTTTCCTCGAGCGTTGGCGGCCAGATCACCGGCTCGCTGCTCTCGGGCAACGAGGCCCGGGTCGGGAGCGGGGGTGCGATTCAGGGATCGGCCGGCGGGCTGGTGCTCACCGACACGACCCTGGAGGCGAACCGCGCGCTGAGCGGAGGCGCGCTCGCGAGCCGGGGCCCGACCGCGATCTCGCGCACCACCATGAACGAGAACCGCGCCGACGGTCCATGCCTTTCCGTTCTGCCGACGAGCGGGAAGGGCGGGGCGATTTTGCACAGCGCCCCGTCGGGCGGTGCGCTCACCCTGCTCAACTCGACCGTCTCGAGCAACCACGCCGAGTGCGGCGGCGGCGGGCTGGGCCTCCTCGACAGTCCGGGCACGACCAGCTTCCACCACGTGACAATGACCGTCAACAGCGCCGACAGCGGCGGCGGCGGGATCGATTCGGGTGCGGGCACCCTGATCGCGCTTCGCGGCTCGGTGCTCGGCTTCAACACCGCCGGCGGCGGTGCCGCCAACTGCGGCGGCCTCGGGTTCCTGAGCGCCGGCGGCAACGTCGAGACCGCGAACAGCTGCGGGATGAGTCCCGGGCTCGGCGACCTCGTCAACTCCGATCCGGGGCTCGGGCCGCTGCGCTTCAACGGCGGCTCGACCCGCACCCAGCAACCGCTCTCGACCAGCCTGGCCCTGAACCAGATCGCCACGGGCTGCCCTGGCGAGGATCAGCGCGGCAGCATCAGGCCGGTGGGCGGCCGCTGCGACGCGGGTGCGGTCGAGGCGTTCCCGGCGCCGCTATGCGCCGGCGTCACGCCGACGCTGGTCGGGACGGCCGGCGACGACAGCTTCACCGGTACCGGAGATCGCGATGTCTACGTCGGTTTGTCGGGCAACGACACCGTCGACGGGATCCAGGGCGACGATCTCGTCTGCGGCGGCGCCGGCGCAGACACGCTGATCGGCGGGCCGGGTAAGGACCGCCTGCGCGGTGAGAGCGGCCGTGACAGGCTGTTCGGCGGGCCCGGCAGGGACCTGCTCGAGGGCGGCGCCGACAAGGACAAGCTCAAGGGCGGCAAGGGGCGCGACAAGCAGCGACAGTAGATCCTCGACCTCGCGGCGAAGCTTAACCTCGGTGGCTCCCGTCCCGAACGCGCGAATACGATCGTACTCCCCTCGATGCGACTTGCCAAGTACCTCGCCCACAGCGGCGTCGCCTCACGGCGCGCGGCAGAGGAGATGATCGCCCGTGGGCGGGTCACGGTCGGCGGTCAGCCCGCCGAGGATCCCGCCCTCGACGTGGACACTACGAGCCGGGTCGAGGTCGACGGGCGCCCCGTCGCCCCGGAGCCGACCGAGGTCTGGGCGGTCCACAAGCCGAAGGGCGTCGTCTCGACCGCGAGCGAGCCCGGATCGAGGCGCGCCGTCGTCGAGCTGGTTGAGACGGAGGCGCGCCTCTACCCGGTCGGCCGGCTCGACGCCGACTCGACCGGGCTGATCCTGCTCACCAACGACGGCGAGCTCGCCAACCGCCTCACCCACCCGCGCTACGAGGTTCAGAAGACCTATCGGGTCCGGGCCGCGCGACCGCCGGCGAACGCCGAGCTCGAGCGGCTGCGCCGCGGCCTGCGGCTCGAGGACGGGCCGACGCTGCCCGCCGGGGTCGAGCGGGTCGGCGAGCGCGAGATCGAGATCACGATCCGCGAGGGCCGCAAGCGCCAGGTGCGGCGAATGCTCGAGGCGGTCGGCAACGAGGCGCTCTCGCTGCAGCGGGTGCGGATCGGCCCGCTCGAGATCGGCGACCTCGAGCCGGGCGCGGCGCGGCGGCTTTCTCCCAGCGAGCTGGATGCTCTCTGGAAGGATTCAGAGCTATGAGCACCACCGAGGAAATGAGGATCTGGGCCGTACGCGGCGCGACCCAGGTCGAGTCGAACGACGCCGGCGCGATCCGGGCCTCGACCGAGGAGCTCGTCCGCGAGCTGATCGAGCGCAACGCGCTCGAGCCGGAGCGGATCGTGAGCTGCGTGTTCACGAGCACCGACGATCTCGACGCCGAGTTCCCGGCCGCCGCGGCCCGCGGGGTCGGCCTCGAGGACGTGCCGCTGCTCTGCGCGCGCGAGATCCCTGTCCCCGGCTCGATGGAGCGCGTGATCCGCGCCCTCGTCCACTACTACGCGCCCCGCGACCACACCCCTGCTCACACCTACCTCGGCGAGGCCCAGGCCCTGCGCAGCGACCTCGGCGCCGCTCAGTAGCGCCGTCACGTTAACCGCCGCCTCCTCCGCTTCGCGTCCGGGGGCGGCGGCCGGTTTACCCTCCATGCCTATGACTATTACCTTCGCCGAAAAGCTCGCCCGGATCCCTGGCTACCAGCCGGGCGCTCCGGAGGGAAAGACACCCGAGGCCGTCGCCTCCGGCGATGCCGTGCAGCTGGCCTCGAACGAGTCGCCGTTCCCGCCCCACCCCGACGTCGTCGAGGCGATCGCCCGCGCCGCGGCCTCCGCGAACCGCTACCCCGACCCGGGGGCGACGCTGATGCGGCGCCGGATCGCCGAGCGCTTCGATACCGACCCGGCCCGGGTCGCGGTCTCGAACGGCTCCTGCGAGATCCTGCTTGCCGGTGCGGCGGCGCTCTGCGAGCCGGGCGCGGAGATCGTCTTCGCCTGGCCCTCGTTCTCGATCTACCCCTACATGGCGCCGCTCTCGGGGGCGCGCGAGGTGCGGGTGCCGCTCGACGGCTTCGACCACGACCTCGACGCGATCGTGGCCGAGATCACCGCCGCGACCCAGATCGCGGTCGTCTGCAACCCCAACAACCCGACCGGGACCTACCTCGGCCGCGAGGCGATAGGCGCCTTCCTCGAGAAGGTCCCCGGCCACGTGACCGTGATGCTCGACGAGGCATACATCGAGTTCCAGACCGTCGACGACCCCGACTCGACCGTCGACCTGCTCAAGGACTTTCCGAACCTCGTCCTGCTGCGCACGTTCAGCAAGGTCTACGGCCTCGCCGGGCCGCGCGCCGGCTACGCGCTCTGCGCGCCGGGCTTTCGCGACGCAGTCGACGCGGTCCGCCAGCCCTACAGCGTCAACGCGATCGCCCAGGCGGCGGCCGCCGAGGCGATCCTGCACTCGGACGACGTCCTGAAGCGAGTCGAGCGAAACGCGGTCGAACGGATGTGGGTCGAGGAGCGGCTCGACGAGCTAGGCATCGAACGCGCCGACAGCCAGACCAATTTCTCCTGGGTCTCGACCGGCGACCGCGACGAGGCCGAGCTGGTCTCCAAGCTCGCCGAAGCCGGTGTCCTGGTCCGCCCCGGAACGCCGCTCGGCGACCCCGGCCACTTCCGGGTCACCTACGGCGAGCGATCCGACAACGAGAGGTTCACTTCGGCACTCTCCGCCGTGGTAGAGAAGGTCGCGGGATGAAGGCTGAGATGACAGACGCCAAGAAGACAACCCGATCAGACCGAGTCCGCGACCAGCGGATCGAGCAGGTCGTGCCGCTCGTGCCGCCCGCGCAGATCCTCGAACACCTGCCGCTCAGCACCGAGCAGGAGGACGCCGTGCTCGCGCACCGCGCCGCCGTCGCCGCCGTCCTCGGCGGCTCCGACGACCGCCTGCTGGTCGTGGTCGGGCCGTGCAGCGTCCACGACGTCGAGGCGGCGCTCGACTACGCCCGCCGGCTCAGCGAGCGCGCAAGCGAGCTCGAGGGCGAGCTGCTGGTCGCGATGCGGGTCTACTTCGAGAAGCCGCGGACGACGATCGGCTGGAAGGGCCTCATCAACGATCCCCATCTCGACGGGACCGGCGACGTCAACACCGGCCTCCACATGGCGAGGGCGCTGCTTCGCGAGGTCCTCGACCTCGGCTTGCCGGCGGGATGCGAGTTCCTCGATCCGATCACACCGCAGTACATCGCCGACCTCGTCTCCTGGGGAGCGATCGGGGCGCGGACGACCGAAAGCCAGATCCACCGCCAGCTCGCGTCCGGGCTTTCGATGCCGGTCGGTTTCAAGAACGGCACCGACGGCAACGTCAAGGTCGCCGTCGACGCGGTCAGCGCCGCCGCCGCCAAGCACGCCTTCGCCGGGGTTGATGTCAGCGGCACGCCCGCGATCCAGCACACCTCGGGAAACAGCGATTCCCACGTCATCCTCCGCGGCGGGCGCTCGGCGCCAAACTACGACGCCGAGAGCGTCGCCGGGGTGCTCGAGGCGCTGCGCGCCGCCGAGCTCGCCGAGCACCTGATCATCGACGCTTCGCACGACAACAGCGGCAAGGACCCCGAGCGCCAGGTCGAGGTCGCGGCCGAGATCGCCGACCAGGTCGCGGCCGGGAACCCGGCGATCGCCGGGGTGATGCTCGAGTCGTTCATCGTCGGCGGGCGCCAGGACCTCGACGCACCCGGCTCGGTCGTCTACGGGCAGTCGATCACCGACGCGTGCATGGACTGGGATGCCACCGTGCTGACGCTCGACCGTCTCGCCGCTGCCGTTGAGAAGCGCCGAGCCGGCGCCTGAGGGGGACCGATGAAGGTCGCCGTCCTCGGAGTCGGGCTGATCGGCGGCTCGATCGGCCTCGCCGCGCGCAAGCGGCTCGGAGCCGACGTGGCCGGCTACGACCCCGATCCCTCGGTCGCCGAGCGGGCGGTCGAGCTCGGGGCGATCGACTCGGCCGCCGGATCGATCGCCGAGGCGTGCGAGAACGCCGAGATCGTCTTCTGCGCGGCGCCGGTCGGGGCGCTCCCCGAGCTGGTGCGAAGCGCGCTCGAGGCGAGTGGAACTGAAGCTGTTGTCACTGATGTCGGCTCGACGAAGCGCGAGCTGGTCGCGCAGGTCGGCGAGGAGCCGCGGTTCGTCGGCGGGCACCCGCTCGCGGGCGCCGAGACCGAGGGCGTCGCCTCCGCCCGCGACGACCTCTTCGACGGCGCGCGCTGGTACCTGACCCCGACCGAGAAGGCCGAGGGCATCCTCTACGACCGCCTGCAGCGCTCGCTGTCCGAGTTCGGCGCCCGCCCGCAGGCGATCGATGCCGAGGCCCACGACCGGATCATGGCGGCGGTGAGCCACCTCCCGCACGTGCTCGCCAACGTGCTCGCCGCACAGGCCGCCGAGCAGCTGGGGGAGGACAGCGAGGGCATCCCGGAGGTGGGTCCGAGCTTTCGCGACACGACCCGCGTCGCCGGGGCCAACCCCGCTATCTGGGGCGACATCTTCGCCTCCAACCGCGAAGCGGTCGCCGGCGAGATCGACGCCGTCATCGAGCGCCTCCAGGAGGCCTCGCGGCTGCTCCGCGACGGCGACTCTGGCGCGGTCGCCGACTGGCACCGGGGCGCCGGCGAGCGCCGCGACGAGCTGCTCGCCGCCGGCGATTCCGGCGGCGCGCTGCGCGAGCTTCGGATCAGCGTCCCGAACCAGCCCGGGATCGTCGCCGAGGTCGCGCTGGCGATGGGCAAGGCCAGGGTCAACATCCAGGACATGGCGCTTTACCCCGCCGCCGACATGCGCTCGGGGGCGATCTCGATCTGGGTCGCAGGCGACGAAGAGGCGGAGAGGGCGGCAGACCGGGTCCGCGAGCTCGGCCACGACGTGACGCTGATCGCCCGATGACGCGGTTCGACCCCGCGGATGCGCTGAAGGGCGAGCTGCAGCCGCCGCCCGACAAGTCGATTTCGCACCGCGCCGCCTTGCTCGGGGCGATGGCCGACGACCACTCCCGCGTCGAGGGCTTTCTCGACTCGGCCGACACCCGCTCGACGCTGGCTGCGGTCGAGGCGCTCGGCGCCGACGTCACCGCCGAGCCGGCCGATGGCTCGATGAAGCTGTTGATCCAGGGAGTCGGGCTGCGCGGCGCGAAACCCGCCGCGATCGACGTCGGCAACGCCGGTACGCTGCTCCGCATTGCCCCCGGGTGGCTCGCCGGCCAGGCGCCGGACAAGAGCTGGACGGTTGACGGCGACGAGTCGATCCGCGCCCGCCCGGTAGACCGGATCGCCGAGCCGCTGAACGCGATGGGCGCCGCGGTCGAGGCCCGCGACGGGCGGCTGCCGCCGCTCGAGATCGAGGGCGCGGCGCTGCGCGGGATCGACTACGAGCTTCCGGTCGCCAGCGCGCAGGTGAAGTCGTGCCTGCTGCTCGCCGGGCTGCTCGCCGAGGGCGAGACGACGATCCGCGAGCCGATCCACTCGCGCGACCACACCGAGCGCCTGCTGGCGGGGATGGGAGCCGAGCTGCGCCGCGAGCGCGATTCGATCTCGGTCAACCCGGCCGAGCGGCTCGAGGGCGTCGATATCGAGGTCCCGGGCGACTTCTCCTCGGCTGCGTTCGCGCTCACGGCGGCCTTGATCGTCCCGGCCAGCGACATCGTGATCAGCGGGGTGGGGCTGAACGGCACCCGCCTCGGCCTGCTGGCGATCCTCTCGCGGATGGGGGTCGAGATGGCCGCCGCCCAGGAAGAGAGGGCGGGGGGCGGGATCGTCGTCGAGGAGATCCGCGACGCCGGCCCGGAGCCGTTCGGCGCGCTCCACGTTCGAGCCTCGGGGCTGAGCGGAACGAAGGTCGAGCCCGAAGAGGTCCCGGCGGCGATCGACGAGCTGCCGCTGCTGGCGCTGCTCGGCTGCTTTGCCGAGGGCGAGACAGTGGTCACCGGCGCCGCCGAGCTCCGCCACAAGGAGTCGGACCGGATCACTGGGGTGGTCGATGCCCTGCGCGGCCTCGGCGCCGAGATCGAGGCGCGCGACGACGGATTCGCGGTCAAGGGCGGCGGTGGCCTGCGCGGCGGCACGGTCGATGCGCTCGGCGACCACCGGCTCGCGATGCTGGGCGCGGTCGCGGGGCTCGCCTCAGAAGAGGGGGTGGAGGTGCAGGGCTTCGAGGCCGCCGCCGTCAGCTACCCGGGCTTCGAACGGGACCTGCGGGCGCTCAGCTAGAGGGCAAGGGCGTAGTGCGAGCTACTCCGCGAGCCCGGCGGCCTCGAGCGCTTTGTCGCGGTCGGCGTAATCGGTGAAGTGGGTCACGAGGCCGTTCCTGTACTCGGCCAGGACCGTCCAGGGCACCTCGGCCTCGACCCCGCTTCCCTTGCCGACGGCGTGAACCGTGCCCAGCCCCAGCACCCGGTCGCCGAGATCACGGAAGTCGTCGCATTCGATCTTCCAACGGTCGAAGTGCTGCGTGAGGTCCTCGAACCAGTCCGCGACCGCGTCGGCGCCGGTGAAGTCCCCTTCGAGCTGGGCGATTCGGTGCTCGAACTTGATCTCCGGATCCATCAATCGGCGCACGGCCGCCATGTCGGCGCGGTTGAACGCCTCGACGCTCTGCTTCATCAGCTCGACGTTCTGCTCCGACATCTCGGTCGGAAGTATCGCGCGAGACGGTTGCTAGCTCTGCTCGCTCGGGTGCCCGACGCCGGGCCACGGGGCGAGGATGAGCAGCAGCCGGGAATCCTTGGCCGCGGTCACCTCGCGGCGCTCGTTCGGCTCGAACTCGGCCAGCAAGCCGGCGCCACCCTTGATCGTCTCGCCGCCGTCGTCCTCGATCTCGATCTTGCCGTCGGCGACCAACAGCCAGGATCGCTCGTGCACCTGGTGTTCCTGGAGCTGCTGGCCCTTTGGCAGCTCGAGCACGATCGCCCGCCCCTCGGGCTTCGATACGAGCACCGCGGGATGGTGCTGGTCGACGTCGATGTCGTTGATGTCCCAGGTCTGCATTGGTGTCTTCGGACTCTATCCAGGGAGCGTCTACGCTCGCGTCATGGTGATCGCGATCGACGGCCCGGCCGGGGCCGGGAAGTCCACCGTGGCCAGGGCCGTCGCCGACGCGCTCGACTTCACCTACCTCGACTCCGGGGCGATGTACCGCTGCGTCGCGCTCGCCGCGCTCGACCGTGAAGCCGACCTGAAGTCCGGCCCGCTCATGGGAGCGATCGCGGATGAGATTGAGATCGGCTTCGATCGCGGCAGCGTTCTGCTCGACGGCCGCGACGTCAGCGATCGGATCCGCGCGCCCGAGGTGACCGAGGCCGCATCGGTGATCTCGGCGCACCCGGAGGTGCGCGAGGCGATGGTCGCGCGCCAGCGGGAGCTGATCGAGACGCGCGATTTCGTCGCCGAGGGGCGTGACATCGGCACCGTGGTCAGCCCCGGGGCGCCGCTGAAGATCTTCCTGACCGCGAGCCCCGAGGAGCGCGCCCGGCGCCGCGCCGAGCAGACCGGCCAGGACGTCGAAGCGGTGCTCGCTGCTCAGCGCGACCGCGACGAGCGCGACCGCGAGCGCCGCCACGGTGCCCTGAGGGCGGCCGGGGACGCGGTCGAGATCGATACCACCGGGCTCGGCATCGCCGAGACCTGCGACAAGATCGTCGAGCTCGCCAAACAGCGGGACCTGACATGAAGGTGGCCGTGGTCGGCTTTCCGAACGCCGGCAAGAGCACGCTCGTAAACCGGCTCGCGGGAGGGCGGGAGGCGGTCGTCCACTCCGAGCCCGGCGTCACCCGCGACCGCAAGGCGATCCGCTGTGAGTGGAACGGGGTCGGCTTCGACCTCATCGACACGGGTGGGGTCGATCTCGCCGAGGGCGACGAGCTCTCGCGCGCGGTGCAGGAACAGGCCCGGGCCGCGATCGCCGAGGCCGATCTGGTGCTGCTCGTGATCGACGCCAAGGCCGGTCCGGGCCCCGGCGACTCGGAGCTCGCCGACCTGTTGCGGCGCTCGCATCGCCCGGTGCTGATCGCCGCCAACAAGATCGACCGCACCGCCGACGAGCCGCTCGCCGCCGAGCTCCACGCGCTGGGGCTCGGCGACCCCATACCCGTTTCAGCGGCTCATGGACTGGGAACGGGGGACCTCCTGGACCGGATCGTCGAGAGCCTCGGTGAGGCCGAGCCGACCCAGGGTGGAACGGAAAAGACGCGGATCGCGATCATCGGCAGGCCGAACGCGGGCAAGTCCTCGATTCTCAACGCGCTGCTCGGCGACGAGCGCGCGATCGTCTCCGAGGTCGCGGGAACGACCCGCGACTCGATCGACACCGAGATCGAGCGCGACGGCCGCACGATCGTGCTCGTCGACACCGCCGGGCTGCGGCGGCGCGCGAAGCTCCCCGGCTCGGTCGACTACTACGCGCAGCTCCGCTCCGAGACCGCGGCGCAGCGCGCCGAGGTCGCGATCGTCGTCTGCGACGCCGCCGAGGGGGTGACCGCCGAAGACCTGCGCGCCGCCGATCTCGCGATGCGATCGGGGTGCGCGACCGTCGTCGCGCTCAACAAATGGGACCTGAAGGAAGGTGAGGAAGCGGAGGCCGATCACCTCGACGCGAAGGCCCGGGTCGCGCAGAAACTGCGCCAGCGCCCACCGGTGATCACGACCTCGGCGCTCAGGGGCCGCAACCTCGACAAGCTTCTCGACGAGGCGGTCGCGCTCGCCGACCGCGCCGGGCAGCGGATCCAGACCGCGGAGTTGAACCGGTTCATCGCCGACGTCGCCGCCGAGCGCCAGCCGCCGCAGAAGCGCGGCAAGCGCCTGCGTCTCTATTACGCGGCGCAGGTCGAGCGGCGCCCGCCGCGATTCGCGATCCAGGTCAACGACCGCGCCCTGATCTCGCGCGAGTGGGCCTTCTTTCTCGAGAACCGGCTCCGCGAGACCTACGGATTGCAGGGGATTCCGGTTGTGATCGACTACGTACCGAAAAAGCAGAGCAGGCGCCCGCGTTCGGCGGAGCGGGTATAAGGGTCGGCCGTGCGACGCCCCCGTTTCCCGTTCCGCCGCTCGCGCCTGCGCCCGCGCCGGGCGCACCGCACCCACCGTCTCCCCAGCGAGGAGAAGGACCGCCGCCTGCCGAGGCCGCCCCGCCCGCGGATGCCGCGCGTGCCGCGGGTGCGGATGCCCGAGGACGCCGGCTTCAGGGCGACGACGCGGGTCAGGGCGGTCGGCTACGGGCTCCGCGAGCAGTCCTGGAAGCTGACCCGGCGCTGGGACCGCTTCGAAGAGCGGGCGCGCGGCTTCTGGAGCGCCCGCTCGCCGGGAACGCGGGCGCGGATCGTCGCGATCGCCGGCGTCTTCCTCGCCTACGCGTTGATCAAGTTCGCCGCCCTGCCGGGGATCCCGTGTCAGGTCTCGGCGACCAAGGAGTGCACGCCGGTGGACGCGACGCTCGAGCGGATCCCGGCGAACGCGCTCGCCTATGCGCACCTGACCCTCGACGACGACGTCGCCCAGTTCGACCGCGCCGCGGACGTGCTGGGCAGGATCGACCGCTTCCCGCAGCTCGCCCAGGCGGGACTCGATGTACTGCGCCCGCCATCGGGCGCCCAGGTCACCTACGCCGACGACGTCCGCCCCTGGGCGGGCGATGACGCCGCGGTCGCGATCGTTCCCGGGCCCGCGGGGGCGAATGCGACCGGGGTGATGATCTCGATCGACGACCGCGCCGGCGCCGAGGCGCTGGTCGCGAAAGTCGCGCCGGGGCCCGGGACGACGGGGAAGGAGAACGACGTCGATCTGACCACCTACGACAATGGCTTTGCGACCGCTGTCGACGGCGAAGTGCTCGTGCTCGGCGACGCCGACGCGGTGCGGACGCTGATCGCGGCCGGGGCCGAGGGCGTGAAGACGCTCGACGAGGACCCGACCGCTGACGCCGCGCGCGAGCAGCTGCCCGAGAACCGCTTTGCCGACGTCTACGTCTCCGCGGACGGAGTCGCGAAGCTGCTGACGCCGAACGCCTCGGCGGCCTCGACCCAGCTCGAGACGTTCGTCGACTACGGCGCGACGCGCGGCTTCGCTGCCGGGCTGATCGCCCGCGACGAGGGGATCGAGCTCGACCTCGTCAGCCTGCTCGACGCGAAGAAGGAGGAGACGAGCCCGAGCTTCTTCACACCGCTGGTCGAGTTCCGCCCGACGCTCGCCGAGGACGTCGGCTCTCGGGCGCTCGGCTACATCGGGGTCGGTGACGCCGGCCAGGGCCTCGCGGGTGTGCTCGACCGCGCAAGCAACGTCGACGCCGGCCTCGCCAAGTCGCTGAGCGACTTCAGCACGAGGCTCGACGCCGAAGCGAAGGTCGACCCGGGGCGCGACCTGCTGCCGGCGCTGAGGGGGGAGGCGGCGCTGGTCGCCGAGCCCACCGACGGGATCCCGTTCGCGAGCCTGATTGCCGAAGAGGTCGAGGAAGAGCGCGCCCGTACCGCGCTCGCCAAGCTGCAGGGGCCACTCTTGCGCTCGATAAACCCCCAGAGCGGCCAGCCGCTGCCCGGGTTCACGACCACCTCGATCGCCGGAGCCGACGCCCACCAGTTGCAGGTCTCCCCACTCGTCAACCTCACCTACTCGCTGTTCGACAGCAAGCTGGTCGTCTCCACGCAGCCTGCCGGCGTCGAGCAGGTGAAGGCGGGCGGGGAGGAGCGGCTCGCCGATTCGGAGGCCTTCGAGCAGGCGACGCGTCCACTCGGAGACTCGCTCTCGGCGCTAGTCTTTCTCAATCTCGATGAGCTTCTCGACCTCGCTGAGGCTCTGGGCAGGGTTGAGGATCCCTTGTACGCCTCATTCCGCGACGACATTCGAAAGCTTCACGCCCTGGCGCTCGGCGTCGAGGCTGGCGACCACGAGCTCCACACGCAGCTTTTCGTGACCATCGACTGACCAAACCGAGACGGGAGAACAAAGACAAGTGACCGAGATACCCCTGGCCGAGAACGAGCTCCTGTTCACCTCCGAATCGGTGACCGAGGGGCACCCCGACAAGGTCTCCGACCAGATTTCCGACGCGGTGCTCGACGCGGTGATGGCGCACGGCGAGGGCGAGGAGGCCCGCGTCGCCTGCGAGACGCTCGTCAACACCAATCTCGTCGTGATCTCGGGCGAGTACCGGACCGAGGCCGATCTCGACCTCGACAAGATCGCCCGCGAGACGATCCGCGAGATCGGCTACGACGGCTTCGACCCTCAGTTCGGCGCCGACACCGTCGAGGTGATGCAGCGGATGGACCAGCAGTCCCCCGACATCGCGCAGGGAGTCGACGCCGCGCAGGAGGCCCGCGAGGAGGGCTCGGACGACGATTTCGACCTCGCCGGCGCCGGCGACCAGGGAATGATGTTCGGCTACGCGAGCAATGAGACCGAGGACCTGATGCCGCTGCCGATCTCGCTCGCCCACAAGCTCGCCAAGCGGATGGCCGACGTCCGCAAGGCCGGGACGCTCGACTACCTGCGCCCCGATGCCAAGACCCAGGTCACGGTCCGTTACCGCGACGGCAAGCCGGTCGGGATCGAGCGCGTGTTGATCTCGACCCAGCACGCCGAGGAGGCCGACCGCGACTCGCAGATCCGCCCGGACCTGATCGAGCACGTGATCCAACCCGTCCTCCCCGACGGGCTCTACGACCCCGACCACATCGCCGAGACCTTCTTGATCAACCCGACCGGCCGCTTCGTGATCGGCGGGCCGGTCGGCGACTGCGGCCTCACCGGCCGCAAGATCATCGTCGACACCTACGGCGGGATGGCTCGCCACGGCGGCGGCGCCTTCTCGGGCAAGGACCCCTCGAAGGTCGACCGCTCGGCAGCCTACGTCGCCCGCTACGTGGCCAAGAACGTCGTCGCCGCCGGCCTCGCCGACCGCTGCGAGGTCCAGGTTGCCTACGCGATCGGCGTCGCCCATCCCGTCTCGGTGATGGTCGAGACCTTCGGGACCGGCAAGCTTCCCGACTCGCGGATCGCCGAGCTCGTCCAGGAGGAGTTCGACCTCCGGCCCGCGGCCTTCCGCCAGTACCTCGACCTGCACCGCCCGATCTACGCGAAGACCGCCGCCTACGGCCACTTCGGCCGCGACGACACGGACTTCACCTGGGAGAAGACCGACCGCGCCGATGCGCTGTCGAAGGCCGCCGGCGCCGGGGCCGGCGCAGCCGCTTAGCTACCCGCAACTTCTTCTTTTTCTTCTTCACGCAGCGGCCGCGGCCCTTCTTGCACTTCTGAGCTTTCCTATCGCCCTGGCCACAGCACAAGGAATCCGCTACATCCGCGTCCGCTCCTAGCCTGGACCAGTTGCCCATGTCAGCAATAGCCAAGGTCGAGCCGCTGGTCAGCGCCCGCGCCCTGCGCGGGCCGTTCGACTATCGCCTGCCGCCTGAGATGGCGGACGTCGGGGTCGGGAGCGTGCTCCGGGTGCCGTTCGGGCCGCGGCGGATGCTCGGAGTCGTGGTCGAGCTGGCGGAGTCGAGCGACCTGCCGCCCGAACGGCTCGCCGAGCCGATCGAGGCGCTCGAGGCCGGCGTCCCGGCCGAGCTCGTGCGGCTCGGGCTGTGGACGGGGCGCGAGTACTGCTCGACCCCGTCGCGCGGCCTCGGCCTGGTGCTGCCGCCCGGGACGGGCAGGGGAGGGCAGCGGGCGCGGAGTCAGAGCCAGCTGCGCGCCGAGCTGACCGCCGCCGGGCGCGAGGCTGCCGCCGGGGACGGCGCGGCGCCCGACGGGGGACGGAAGCTCGGCATCCGCCAGCGCGCCGCGCTGCGGGCGCTGGTGGCGGGACCGCGGACCGGATCGGAGCTGCGCAAGGAGATCGATGCCGAGCCGGCGACGCTGCGCCGGCTCGCCGAGCGCGGGCTGCTCGAGCTGAGCGATGTCGAGCGGCGCCGCGCGCCGGTCGAGGCGAGCGTCGGCGCTCCTTCGAAGCGGGTCGAGCTGACGGCCGCCCAGCGCGCCGCGGTAAAGCAGATCTCCTCAGCGGAGCCGGGCTCTTCCTTCCTCCTGCATGGTGTCACCGGCTCGGGCAAGACCGAGGTCTATCTCGCCGCCGCCCAAGCTGCCCTGGAGAAAGGCCGCGGGGTCATTGTGTTGGTCCCGGAGATCGCTCTCACGCCGCAGACCGTGGGCCGTTTCCGCGCCCGGCTCGGCGAGACGGTCGCGGTCGTCCACTCGAGGCTGCCGCTCGGCACCCGCTACGACGAGTGGCGGCGGCTGCGCTCGGGCGAGGCGCGGGTCTGCGTCGGCCCACGCTCGGCGATCTTCGCGCCGGTCGCCGACCTGGGGCTGGTCGTGATCGACGAGGAGCATGACTCCTCCTACAAGCAGGAGGGAGACCCCCGCTACGACGCCCGGGTCGTCGCCCGCCGGCGCGCCGAGGAGGCGGGGGCGACCCTGGTCGCGGGGACGGCCACTCCGCGGCCGGAGAGCTGGCGCGAGCTGCGGCGGCTCGAGCTGCCCGAGCGCGTCGACGGCCGCAGGCTGCCGCCGGTCGAGCTGTTGGACATGAAGGGGGCTTCCGGCCCGCTTCACCCGGAGACGATCGAGGGGCTGAGCGAGGTCGCGCGCAGCGGCGGCAAGGCGATCGTGATGCTGAACCGCCGCGGCTGGGCGCCGTACATCGGCTGCCGATCCTGCGGCGAGGCGATCGAGTGCCCCGACTGCGACGTCTCGCTCGTCCTCCATGGCAAGCGCGAGCTGCGCTGTCACCACTGCGGCCACACGCGGGGCCTGCCGGAGGCCTGCCCGGAATGCGGCTCGGTGAGCTTGGCGCGGGTCGGCGCCGGCACCGAGCGGGTCGTCTCCGAGCTCGCCGAGCTGCTCCCCGACGCGTCCGTCTTCCGGCTCGACTCCGACGCCGCCGAGGGAGAAGGTGCGCACGGAGCGATCCTGCGCCGCTTCGAGGCCGCGGAGACCGGGGTCCTGGTCGGCACACAGATGGTCGCCAAGGGCCACGACTTCCCCGACGTCACGCTCGCCGTCGTCCTCGACGCCGACGCGACGCTGCGCTTCCCCGACTTCCGTGCCGAGGAGCGCACCTTCGCGCTCATCACCCAGCTCGCGGGGCGGAGCGGGCGCGGCGAGGCCGGCGGCAAGGTACTCGTGCAGACGCGCTCGCCCGAGGCGCCGAGCATCCGCTGCGCCGCGACCCACGACGCCGAGGCCTTCCTCGCCGGCGAGCTCGGCCGCCGCGAGGCGATCCGCTACCCGCCGTTCTCGAGCCTGGTCGAGATCGGGCTCGCGGCTCCCGACCGGGAGGCCCTCGACGCCGCGGCGGCGAACCTGCGCGATTCGGTCGCGGCCATGCTCCCGGACGGAGTCGAGTTGCTCGGCCCGGCGCCGCAATTCAGGCTCCGCGGCCGCGAGCGGCGGCGGCTGCTGCTCAAGACCCCGAACGATCAACGCGAGGCGACGGTGGACACAGTCCGCGACGCGGTCGAGTCAGCGGCCTCCGGCGGTCAGCTCAAGGGCGTCTCGGTCGGTGTGGACGTAGACCCGCAGTAGCGCGCGGCTACTTCTTCTTTTTCTTCTTCCGCACGCACTTGCCCTTGCGCAGCTTGCGGCCCTTCTTGCACTTCTTGGCCGCCGGCACGACGGGGGTAGCCGAGGCGGGCGGCGCCGCCACCGGCTGCGGCAGGCACTGGGCGAACGGCCCCGCGGCAAGCTCGTAGGCGCCGACGTCGCGACGGGCGGCGCAATCGCCGTCCCCGTCGAGCGCCCGCGGAGCACCGTCGACGTCGAGAACTCCGGCGGCGGGTGCGTTTGGATTTCCCGCCTCGATCAGCGGTGAACCGGGCAGGAGGTGGTAGTCGTCCATCGCCTGGTTGGCGAACATCGGGTTGGCGACAGGGGCGAGGCCGCAGTTTCCGGGCGCCTCGGTGCTGAACGAGAAGCTGCTCGTGCAGGTGCTGGTGCCGATCAGCTGCACGACCGGTCCCGCGCTGCCGAGGAAGCTCGAGTCCAGCGTCAGAGACGTGTCGACGAGGGCGATCTCGGCCGGCGCGCCACCGTTGTTGCGGGTCGTGATCCCGGTCGCGGTGACCCCCGCGGACGCGTTTAGCGACAGCGCGGTGATGTTGTCGGCGATTACGTCCGAGGAGAGCGTGACCGGGTCCTTGGTCGAAACCAGGACGGCGACGAGGAAGTCGTAGACCTGGTTGCGCGACAGGGTGAGGGGGGTGCCGGTCGCTGTCAGGTTGTCGCCGATCCGGATCGCCGCCGGGGTGAAAGCGGCAGTGGCCCTGCGAATCGTGTTGCCCGTGATCGTCGCGCTGGCGGTCCGGAGGTGGATGCCCGCCCCGTTCATGTCGACGATGTCGGCTCCGATGCTGCTGATCGCGTTGTCGTGGATGTTGGGGGTGGCCGATCCGCCCACGCCCTGAACGTAGATCGCCTCGAAATACGCCGAAGTCGCAGCGCCTGCGGCCGCGATCGAGTTGCCGCCGATCTCGGGCGAGCCGTCACCCTCGTAGGAGATCGCACGCCGGGAGACGGTGTTCACGGTGGCGCTGAAGGTGTTGGAGAGGATCCGGGGCGAGCCGTCGAGGATCGAAAGTTGCTTGTCCGTGGCCGTGTCGTTGAACGTTGCTCCGGAGATCGTCACGAACCCGGCGTTCGCTCCGCCCGCGACCAGCACCGAGCCCTCGTTGGCGTCGCTGTCGCCTTTGAAGATGAAGTCACCGGCGAGCTGGCGCATCGGGGCGCCGGGCTGCACCGTGACCGCCGGGCTCGCTCCGCCGTCGATCGTCGCTGCACCGGTCGTACCGGCACCAAAGCTGTCCTTCAGCAGCGAGACGCCCGCCGGCAGCGTGACAGCCTGCGTATAGGAACCGCCTCCGACCCGGACCGAATCGGTCGGGGAGGCGTTGGCGTTGGCAATCCCCGCTGCGTAGTTGATGGTCGCGCACGGATTCGCTGCGGTCTCGCAGTTGTTGATCGCGTTGCTGCCGCCGTCGTCGACGTAGAGATCGATCGCCGAGGCCGATGGCGTCGCGACGAGTAGGGCTGCAGCGGCCGCCAGCCCGATAACGATGCGCGTTGCACCCCTGCGACCCATCGCGACCGATCATACGCCGATCGGCGCAAGGTCAGGACGGTAATCTCGCCTCCGATGACTGAAGACCAGACAACCGAGGTCCTCGACGACGAGAACGCGCCGATCGAGGTCGACGAGGAGCCCGAGGGGCTCGCCCCCGAGGTTCTCGAGCGCCGCCGTGCGGCGCTCGCCGAGGTGGTCAAGTTCGGCGACCCGGTGCTGCGCTCGGAGGCCTCGCCAGTGACCGGGTTCGACGACGCGCTGGTCGCCGACCTGGCGCGGATGGTGCGGATCATGCGCGACTCGATGGGCGTCGGGCTCGCCGCCACCCAGCTCGGAATCCTGCGCCGCGCGCTCGTCTTCCAGGCCGGTCCCGACGCCCCGGCGACCGCGCTTGTCAACCCCGAGATCGAGTGGACCTCCGAGCAGCTCGCGACCGCCGAGGAGGGCTGCCTGAGCCTGCCGGGGATCGTCGTCGACGTCGAGCGCGCGCTCTACGCGCGGGTTCGCGGCCTCGATGCCGCGGGCGAGCAGGTCGAGATCGAGGCCTCGGGCCTCGAGGCGCGCGTGCTCCAGCACGAGATCGACCACCTCGACGGCGTGCTCACCCTCGAGCGGACCTCGCGCGAGCAGCGCAAGGGCGCGATGAAGGCGCTTCGCGAGGGCGGCACTTTCGCGCCTCCGCGCGAAGACGAAGAGGAAGCCGCGCCAGAAGCCGAAGCAGAAGAACCCGCCGCTTGAGGACCGTCATATATGAGAACGGTCATATATGAGGACCGTTTACCTCGGCACCTCGGAGTTCGCCGCCACCGTGCTGCGGAGGCTCGCCGCCTCACCCCACAAGCCCTCGCTCGTCGTAACGCCGCTTGACGCGAAGCGCGGCCGGGGGCGAAGCTCTCCCCGCCGCCTGCAGCTGACGCTGCCCGCGAGCTCGGGCTCGAGTTGCTGCAGGCGAAGAACGTCAATGACGCCAAGGCCGTCGAGCGGATCCGAGCCGCCGCGCCCGAGGCGATCGCCGTCTGCGCGTTCGGGCAGCTGATCCGCGAGCCGCTGCTCTCGGAGACCGAGATGCTGAACGTGCATCCGTCGCTGATCCCGCGCTGGCGGGGCGCGGCGCCGATCGAGCGCGCGATGATCGCGGGCGACGAGAAGACCGGGATGACGATCATGCGCGTCACCGAAGGGCTCGACTCGGGCCCGGTCGCCCTTCAGGAGCAGGTCGCCATTGAATCCGGTGAGGACTTCGAATCGCTCGAGGCGAAGCTCGCCGATCTCGGCGGCGACCTGCTCGTTTACGCCCTCGACCGGCTCGAGCGCGGCGAGCTCGAGTTCACCGACCAGGACGAGGACGCCGCCACCTACGCGGAGAAGCTCGAGCGCTCCGAGCGCCACCTCGACCCGGCCCGTCCCGCGGCCGAGCTCGAGCGGATCGTGCGCGCGCTCGGATCGCACGTCGGCACCCACCTCGAGCTCCCCGATGGCGAGTGGCTCGGGGTGAGGCGGGCGCGCGCGATCGAAGCCGGGCCCGAGCCGGGCGAGCTCGCCACCGAGGACGGGTTCGTGCTCGGGACCGCGGACGGAGGGCTGGCGCTCGAGATCGTTCAGCCGCCCGGAAAGAAGCCGATGGAGGCGGATGCGTTCTTGCGCGGGCACGAGATTCCGAAGCGCGCGGTGTGAACACCCGTATCCTCGTCGCATGGCGGAAACGCCCGAGGACTCCACAAGCGACTCCACCAGTGGGGGCGTCCAGCTTCAGCGCCCCGACTGTCCCGGCTGCGGCGAGCCGTGGCTGCGTCCCGCGCAGCTCCCGGGCCGCTTCGTCTGCGTCAACTGCCTGCGCCGCTACGAGCTCGTCTCGCAGTGCCCCGATTGCGGCGAGCACCAGACGATCGCGCGCATGAGCCGCACCGAGGACATGAAGTGCCAGCACTGCGGCCACTCGATGTTGCGACCGATATAGCGGCCCAGGACCTCTACAAGAGCAAGCGGGTCGCCCCGTCGATCCTCTCCTCTGACTTCTCCCGGCTCGGGGAGCAGGTCGCCGAGGTGATGGACGCCGGCGCCCGGATCATCCACGTCGACGTGATGGACGGGCACTTCGTGCCGCCGATTACGATCGGCCCCCTGATCGCCTCCTCGATCGCCGACCAGGTCCACGATGCGGGCGGCGCGCTCGACTGCCACCTGATGATTGAGCGCCCTGAGGAGCAGATCGAGGAGTTCGCGAAAGCCGGGGCCGACTCGATCACGATCCACGCCGAGGCGACCGCTCACCAGAACCGCACCCTGGCCGCGATCCGCGAGCTCGGCTGCCTGGCCGGCCTGGCGATCAACCCCGGCACCCCGGTCGCGGAGGTCTCCGAGCTCGGCGGCTGCGCCGACATCGTGCTCTGCATGACCGTCAACCCCGGCTGGGGCGGGCAGGCGTTCATCGAGTCCTCGCCCGGAAAGGTCGAGCGCCTGCGCGAGATCGATCCGGATTGGGCGATCGAGGTCGACGGCGGCATCGACCCAGGGACGGCCGGCAGCGTCGCCAACGCCGGCGCCGCGCTGTTCGTCGCCGGCTCGGCGATCTTCGGCGCCGACGACCCCGCCGCGGCCTACCGCGAGATCGCGGCCGCCGCGAAGGCTGAGTAGTTACGCCCGCGGCAAGGGCGCGCTCAGCACCCCGCTGACCTCGAGCCACCAGGCGCGCTCCTCGCCGCCCTCGGCATGCTCGACCCGGCGCACGCACCAGCGCGCGACGAGGCCGCGGCCGCCGACGGCGAGCAGGCGCCCGGTGACCGCGTAGCGGCCGTCGGCGAGGCTGACCAGCGCCCCGGGCTCGCGGTGGCGGGTGCGCAGACGCTGCGCGACCTCGACGCCGTCGATCCGCTCGGGCCGCGAGGGATCGCCGTCGTTCTCGCTCCACGGCCGGACCGTGAACACCTGCGGCGCGCTGCGCGCGAGCGGAGCCGGAAGCGCGGGCTCGAACAGCGGCCCCGCGCGCCAGCGCTCGCTGAGTTCGTCGACGAGCGGCCGGATCTCGGTGCGGACGAGGATGTGGAGCTCGTCGCCGGCCTCGATCTCGGTCGAGCCGCGCGGCGGTATCGCCGAGCTCTCGCGGACGATCACGTTGACGACCGCCTCGCGCGGCAGCCCCAGGTCGCGCACCGCATGCCCGACGATCTCGTCGCTCGGGCAGGACCTTGACGACGACGACGTCGCCGCCGAGCTGCTTGATGCGCCCGCTCTCGACCAGCGGCTGCGGGACAGCGGGCTCGTCGGAGGTCACGCCGAGCGAGCGGGCGAGGTTCTCGAACGTCACCCCCTGGACCAGTGTCGAGGTGACGACGACGAAGAAAACCGCATTCAGGATCTGGTCGGATCCCTCGACGCCGGCGATCACCGGCAGCGTTGCGAGCCAGATCGGCACCGCACCCCGCAGCCCCGCCCAGCCGAGCATCAGCCGCTCGCGGATGTCGAACGGGGCGAAGATCGTCGAGACCCAGACCGCGACCGGCCGGGCGAGGAAGATCAGCACCGCCGAGAGCAGCAGCCCCTTCCCGGCGACGTCGACGAGCTCGCTCGGGAAGACCAGCAGCCCGAGCAGGAAGAAGAGCGCGATCTGCGAGATCCACGCCAGGCCCTGGTGGAAGACGACGATCGTGCGCCGGGCGGGCATCCGCCCGCTGCCGAGAATCAGGGCAGCGATGTAGACGGAGAGGAAGCCCGAGCCCTCGAGCGACTCGGCGACCCCGTAGGCAAGCGCCGCGGTCGCCAGCGAGGCGACCGGATAGAGACCCGCGGTCGGGTAGTCGAGGGCGCGGAACGCCCAGCGCGCCGCGAATCCGACCGCGATCCCGAACGCGATCCCGAGACTGAGTGCGACCGCGAAGTGCGTGATTCCGTCGCCGGCGCCGTAGTCGGGCTCCTGGATCCAGTCGATCAGGCCGATGACGAGCAGCAGCGCGACCGGGTCGTTCATCCCCGACTCGCCCTCGAGCGCGCGGGCGACCCGGCGCCGCAGTTTCGATCCGCGCAGGACGGCGAAGATCGCCGCCGAGTCGGTGGCGGCTACCGCGGCGCCGATGATCAGGCCCTCGAGCGTCCCGAGGTCGAAGAGCATCGTTGCGGCGAGCCCCGCGACCACGGCGGTGACGACGGTTCCGATCGTCGCCAGCGAGACCGCCGATCCGAGCACCGGGCGGATCTCCTGCCATCCCGCGCTCAATCCACCCTCGAACAGGATCAGGACGAGGCCGATCGTCCCCAGCGTCCGCGTGAGCTCGGCATCGTCGTACTCGACTCCGCCGATGCCCTCGGAGCCGACCATGATCCCGAGCGCGAGGAAGAGCAGCAGGCCGGGGACCCGGACCCGGTTTGCGACCAGCGCCGCGGCGATCCCGGCCGCCAGCAGCGCGCCTGCGACGAGGATCAGCTCTGCATCGGACACGGCCTAGTGCACTAACCGGCTTCGTCGGCCGCCGCGATCTGCACTTCGATCTCCTCCGGCGATCCCGGCTTGACCTCATCCTCGCCCCGCGGGTGCGGGGCGCGGTACAGAACGAGCAGCAGCCCGCAGAGCAGCGCCGAGGCCCCGACGTAGCCGACCTCGACCCGGCGCACCTCGTCGAAGACGGGCACCAGGCACCAGATTACGAACGCCACCGCGCACAGAACCCAGCAGAGCGAGGCCCGGCGCGCCTGTCCCTGGGCGAGCGCGGCCTGGTTCAGGGTCCCGGCGGTCAGGTAGATCCCCATGCCGAGGGTGACGAGCAGCAGGTCGGCGCGCTGGTAGTCGAAGTTCTCGCCGAACGCGATCTGCATCAGCGTCGGGCCGGCGATCAGCATCGCGAGCCCGACGAGCAGCGCGAAGCCGGTGATCGCCAGGACCGTGACCCGGATCGAGGCGCGGAAGGTCTGGTCGTCCTCCTCGCTGCCTGTGGCGCGGAGCTTGGTGAGGTGGGGGAGGAGGCTGGTCTGCACGGCCTGGAAGAGCTGGATCGGCGCCCGGGCGATCATCAGGATGTTGAAGACGAACCCGGCCACCGGAGGACCGGAGCTCGCCTGGACGAGCAGCGGGCCGGCGTTGAGGAAGATCTGCTCGCTGAGCGAGATCCCGAGCACCGCCGCCGCGAACACGCCGCCGTGGGCGAGCGTGAACTCGGACTCGCTTGCGAAGTCGTCCTGTTCGGAGCGATCGGCGGCCGCGGCGCGGGCGCGGCGGCTGAACGCGAACGGGACCACGATCAGGCTGAGGCAGGGAGCGGCGAGAATCCCGAGCGCGACCACCGACTGCCCGGTGGCGATCCCGATCGCGAGCGCGAGCGGGAACATCGTCCGCGACACCGATTCCGAGAGGATCAGCGCCGAATAGAGCCCGAGCCTGTGGCTGCCGGCTAGGAAGCCGCGCGCGAAGTAGCTCGCACCGTAGGCGGTGACGGCGGTGACGAAGACCCAGTAGAGAGTCTCCTTGCCGGAAAGCAGGTTGTCCTGGATCGGCTCGCGGAACACCAGCGCCAGGGCGACGAAGACGAGCACGCCGGCGAGCTGGATCGTCGCCGCGACCCGCATCGGCCTGCCGGTCGGTCGGTGGGTGGCGATGTGGTCGGCGATAGTGCGCGAGAGCAGCTGCTCGATCGGGCGCTGGAGGACAGAGATCGTGATGAAGACAGCCGACCAGAGGATCGCGATCTCGCCGTAGTCGTTCGCGGAGAGCTCGTGCGAGGCGATCGCGAAGTAGAGGTAGGTGACAATGCCGGTCGCCCCGACCCCGATCGAGAGCAGGCTGGCGGTGCGCCCATAGCGGCGCGCCTCGGCTTCGGCTCGCTCTGAAGTCGACATCAGCGCGCCGAACGCGGTTCGGGTCTCACGCTCCGATCCGCTCGACCGGCGCCGATTCGCGCGACCGCTCGTAGTGCGAGGGCTCGACGCCGAGCTGGAGCTCGATGCGCCGCACCCGCTCGAAGACGCGCTGGGTGATCACGCGCTGGCCGGCGAGGATGTCTCCGACAACTCCGAGCGCAGCGAGCTGGACTGCGGCGATGAACAGCACCGCGCCGAGGATCAGCGACTGGATGTGCCCGGAGTTGTCGCCGTTCACGATCCAGTCGTAGAGGAACGGCGTCCAGGCGCCGATCGCGCCGAGCCCGAGCAGGATCGCGGCGACGCTGAAGACGCGCAGCGGGTGGTACATGGAGTAGACGCGGAAAATCGAGAGCGCGTTACGGCGCACGTAGGCCCCGACCGAGGGAAAGAGCCGCGACTCCCGCATCACCGGGTTGGTGCCGACTGGGACGTGGTCGACGGTTATCAGCATCTTGCGCGCCGCGATCAGGCTCTCGAGCGTGTAGGTGAACTCCGAGACGACGATCGTTTGCAGCCCCGCTTCTCGGTTGTAGGCGCGGAAGCCCGAGGTCGCGTCGGGGACGTCGGTGCCCGAGGCGCGCCGCACGACCCAGCTCCCGATCCGCTGCAGGACCTTCTTGACGCGCGAGAAGTGCTCGATCCTCGTCACCTCGCGGTTGCCGACCACCATGTCGGCGCGGCCCTCGACGATCGGCTCGACGAGCGCCGGGATGTCCGTGGCCCGGTACTGGTTGTCGGCGTCGGTGTTGACGATCACGTCGGCGCCGAGCTTCAGGCTCGCGTCGAGCCCGGCCTGGAAGGCGGCGGCGAGGCCGCGATTGGTGGTGAGGCGGACGATGTGGTCGACGCCGTGCTCGCGCGCGACATCGACCGTGCGGTCGCTGGAGCCGTCGTCGACGAGCAGCCACTCGACGGAGTCGAATCCCGGCACCTGGCGCGGCAGCTCGCCGAGCGTCACCGGGAGGACCGCCTCCTCGTTGAGGGCGGGAATTTGGATGATCAGCTTCATCCGCCCACTAGCGTAGTGACGGCCCCAGAGAAAGAGAGGGCGGCGCGTTGCCGCGCCGCCCCCGGGCGTCAAATACGCCCGCTGTAGTGATCTGGGTGCTTAGGCCGTGCTACGGCTGGCAGATCGCGAGAACCTCGAGCGTCGCCGTGCCTGCGGCGTTGCCCGAGTCGACGATGCCCTCCGCCTTCCAGTTCTGGCCGTCGGGGAACGACTGGTTGATGTAGACGTTCTTGAGGCCGTCGTTTCCGACGTTCCACCTCGCGCCGCCCGAGATCAGCCGCTGAGGGCTCGGACACGAGGCGGTGATGATCCCGGTCTTGCCGACCGCGCCGCCGTTGGCAACAGCATCGGCGTCCGCCGTCGGCCCCGACAGCGTGAACTGGGTCGTGGGGGCGGTGATCGTGCTGGCGGTGACCGCGTTCGGAGCGAGCTTCGGATTGCTGACCGCCGCGTCGGCGATCTTGCCCTGGACCACGGCCTCGGTGCGCAGCTTGGCCTTGTTGACGGCGCCGTTCTTGATGTTCTTCGCCTTGACGGCGTTCTTGCCGAGCTTGACCGCCGCGTAGGCGCCGCCGCTCACGGCGACGACCAGGGCCAGGCAGGCGATGATCAGGCCCGCCGGGCCCGTGTTGCGTCGAAGTCGCTGCATGGTTCTCCTCCTCGATCGGGTTTGTCGGACGCTTCTAACACGCAACCCAGACGGGGCGCCGCGGTTGCGGGCTGTAGAATCCTGGCTGACTGACCAGTCAATCAGTCGCATTGCCGACCAAGGAGTCGCATGGCCGCGGTCAAAACGGAAGACTCAGCCCACCTGAGCCGGGCGCTCGAGCTGGCCGAGGGCGGGCGCGGCCGGGTCAGCCCGAACCCACTTGTCGGTGCCGTGATCGTCAGCGACGGTCGGGTGATCGGGGAGGGCTTCCACGCCAAGCTGGGCGGCCTGCACGCCGAGCGCGCTGCGCTCGAGGACGCCCGCGAGCGCGGCGAGGACCCCGCCGGGGCAACGCTCTACGTGAGCCTCGAGCCGTGCGCGCACACCGGGCGCCAACCCCCTTGCACAGAGGCGATCCTCGAGGCCGGCATCGCCCGGGTCGTGATCGGCACCGACGATCCGACCCCGAAGGCCTCGGGGCACGGACCCGGGCAGCTCGGTGAAACGGGGGTCGAGGTCGAGTTCGCGGCCGGCGCCGATGCCGCCGCCGCGCGGCTGCTGGTCCAGCCGTTCCGCAAACACGCCCGCACCGGACGGCCGCTGGTCACCTACAAGGCAGCGCAGACGATCGACGGCCGGGTCTCGGTCGAGGGCGGCGGCTGGTTCACGAGCCCCGAGTCGCGCGAGCTCGTCCACAGACGGCGCGCCGAGGCCGACGCGGTCGCGGTCGGGATCGGAACTGCGCTCGCCGACGACCCTCTGCTCACCGCGCGCGATGTCGAGGTCAATGAGCAGCCGACGCGGGTCGTCTTCGACCGCCGCGGCCGGCTGCCGGACGATTCGAAGCTCTCTTCCTCGACCGGCGAGGCACCGCTGATCGTCGTCGACGCCGCCGACGTCGGGACCGCGCTCGATCAGCTCGGCGAGCGCGGGATCTCCGACCTGCTGCTCGAGGGCGGGCCGACCCTCGCCCGGGCATTCCTCGATGCCGGCGAGATCGACGCGCTGCAGCTCTTCATCGCCCCGGTGCTCTGCGGGACGGGCGACGGCGAGGGACCCGGCGCCTTCGCCGGCACCGGGCTCGGCGAGGGAATCCGGCCGCTGGCGGTCGAGCACCGTACCGTCGGCCCCGACCTGTTGATCGAAGCGCGGTTGAGGGAGTGGTGACGGACTGATGGGGAAGGCTTGATGTTCACCGGGCTCGTCGCCGACATGGGAAAGATCGCCTCGGTCGAGCAGGCCGACGGCGGCTCGCGGGTGCGGGTCGAGACCGAGCTCGCCTCCGAGCTCGAGCCCGGCGACTCGATCGCGGTCGGCGGTGCCTGCCTGACAGCAGCCGAGACTGCTGACGGGAGCTTCCAGGCCGACGTGATGAGCCAGACGCTGTCGCTGACCACGCTCGGCGCGCTCGTTCCCGGCACGCCGGTCAACCTCGAGCTCGCGCTGCGCGCATCCGACCGGCTCGGCGGCCACATCGTCCAGGGCCACGTCGACGGGGTCGGCGTGATCGCCTCTGCGGCCGATGACGGGATCGCGCGCCGGCTCCGGATCGAGCCCCCCGGCGAGCTGATGCCGTTGATCGCCGAGCGCGGCTCGATCGCGGTCGACGGCGTCAGCCTCACGGTCAGCGCTGTGAATCACAAGGAGTTCGAGGTTTCGCTGATCCCGGAGACACTCGAGCGCACGACGCTCGGCGGGCTTTCCGAGGGCGACCGGGTCAACGTCGAGTGCGACCTGATGGCGAGATATCTGCAGCGGCTGGCGGGCCCCGTGTCAAGATCAAAGGAGGACCAATGAGCACCAAGAAAACCGAGACCGAGTTCGCGACGATCGAAGAGGCGATCGAGGAGATCCGCAGCGGGCGGATGATCATCGTCTGCGACGACGAGGATCGCGAGAACGAGGGCGATCTCGTCATCGCCGCCCAGTTCGCGACCCCGGACGCGGTCAACTTCATGGCCAAGCACGCCCGTGGCCTGATCTGCCTGGCGCTGACACCGGAGCGCTGCGACGAGCTCAAGCTCGACCTGATGCCGGCCAAGAACGAGGACCAGCTCAAGACCGCCTTCACGGTGACGATCGAGGCGGGCGAGGGGGTCAGCACCGGGATTTCGGCCCATGACCGCGCCCACACGATCCAGGTCGCGATCGACCCGCACACCAAGCCCGGCGACCTGCGCCAGCCGGGGCACGTGTTCCCGCTGAAGGCGAAAGAGGGCGGCACGCTCGAGCGCACCGGCCACACCGAGGCGAGCGTCGACCTGGCGCGGCTCGCCGGCCTGATCCCGGCCGGGGTGATCTGCGAGATCATGAACGAGGACGGGACGATGGCCCGGGTGCCCGACCTCGCCGGGTACGCAGCCGAGCACGGGCTGAAGATGATCACGGTCGCCGAGCTGGTCTCCTACCGGCGCCGAACCGAGCGGCTGATCGAGCGTATCGTCGCCACCAACCTCCCGACCGCCTTCGGCGAGTTCACAGCTGTCGGCTACCGCTCGCTGGTCGACGACAAGCACCACGTCGCGATGGTCAAGGGCGAGGTCGCCGGGCAAAAGGACGTCCTCGTCCGCGTCCACTCCGAGTGCTTGACCGGCGACGTCTTCCACAGCCTGCGCTGCGACTGCGGCGAGCAGCTCGAAGCGGCGCTGGCGACGATCGAGCAGGAGGGGGAGGGGGTGCTGCTCTACCTCTCGCAAGAGGGGCGCGGGATCGGGCTGCTCAACAAGCTCCGCGCATACCGGCTCCAGGAGGAGGGGCTCGACACGGTCGAGGCGAACCTGAAGCTCGGGCTGCCCGCCGACCTGCGCGACTACGGGATCGGCGCCCAGATCCTCGGCGACCTCGGGCTGACCAGCATCCGGATCCTGACCAACAATCCGAAGAAGATCCGCGGCCTCGAGGGCTACGGGCTCTCGGTCACCGACCAGGTTCCGATCGAGGCCGTCTCCAACCCGCACAATGAGGACTACCTGCGCACCAAACGCGAGCTGCTCGGGCACACGCTCCACCATCAGGGCCTGGCGCTCGACGAGGAGATGGTCCACGACGAGCAGGTCGAGGACGAGCGCCGCCGCGAGGAAGAGGAGTGAGCGCGGCCGAGGGGGAAGGGCTCGGCGAGAAGCGGTTCGCGATCTGCGTCGCCTCCTTCTATCCCGACCTCGCCGCGCGCCTCACCAAGGGCGCCGTCACCGGCTTCAAAGAGGCAGGGGTGAGCGCCGAGCACATCGAGGGCTTCGACGTCCCCGGCGCCTATGAGCTGCCCCTGGCCGCGAAGTGGGCCGCCGAGTCGGGGCGCTTCGCCGGCGTCGCCTGCCTCGGCGCCGTGATCCGCGGCGAGACCACCCACTACGACTACGTCTGCGCCGAGTCGGCGCGCGGAATCCAGCAGGTCCAGCTCGAGACCGGCGTGCCGTGTGCGTTCGGGGTGCTCACGGTCGAGAACATGGACCAGGCGC
Organism: uncultured Solirubrobacterales bacterium; assembly: GCA_963800705.1. Classification (GTDB taxonomy): domain Bacteria; phylum Actinomycetota; class Thermoleophilia; order Solirubrobacterales; family 70-9; genus CAWDBV01. Next base: position 621,604 of record CAWDBV010000005.1, on the reverse strand, counting down.
TCGAGCGCGCCGGCGGCGACAAGCGCGACCAGGGTCGTAACGCGGCGCTCGCCGTGGTGCAGATGGCAGCGCTCGGCGACGAATTGAACGACCGCTAAGCTTCCGCGCCTTATGGCCCAGGTCTGCCACAGCTGCGGCAAGAAGCCGGCGTTCGGAAACTCGCGCAGCCACTCGATGGCCGCGACGCGGCGCCGCTTCAACCCGAACCTGCAGAAGGTCCGGATCGACGACGGCGGCCGAGCCCGCCGCGTCTACGTCTGCACGCGCTGTCTCAAGGCCGGCAAGGTCACCAAGGCCGCCTGAGCTAGACGGCCCTACACTGCAACCGCCTCGATGACCGATCCCTCGATCGAGAGATTCAGGCGCGTGCTTCGCGCGGCGCACGCCCACCTCGACGCGCGGCGCAAGGAGGTCAACGACCTCAACGTCTTCCCTGTCGCCGACGGCGACACAGGCGACAACATGGTGCTCACCCTGCGCGCGGCGCTCGACGAGCTCGACCGCCTCGATGGTCAGGCCGTCGACGAGATCGGCCGCACCGAGCTCGTCAACGCGCTTGCCCGCGCCGCGCTGATGGGCGCCCGGGGCAACTCCGGGGTGATCCTCTCGCAGATCGTCCGCGGCGCCGCCGAGGAGCTCGCCAGCCGCCGTGGCGAGCTCGTCGATCCCGTTCTGGTGGCCAGCGCTATGGCGAAGGCCGCCGACGCTGCCTACGACTCGGTCCGCGAGCCCGCCGAGGGCACGATGCTGACCGTGTTCCGCGAAATGGCGCACTCGGTCTCGCGGCGGATCCCGCACATGGAGCAGGCGCGGCTGAACGGAAACATCAGCGAGGACGAGCAGGACGAGCTGCTCGCGGCGCTGCTCGAGGAAGCGGTCGCCGACGGCGAGAAAGCCGTGGCCCGCACTCCCGAGCAGCTCGAGGTGCTGCGCGAGTCGGGGGTCGTCGACGCCGGCGCCCACGGCTTGGTGCTGCTGCTCGCCGGGATCGTCGCCGGGCTCCGCGACGACGCCGGAGCGCTGCCCGAGGTCGCCACCCAGGAGCCCGCGAAGACGACGCGACCCCAACACGCCGACAGCCGCTTCCGCTACTGCACCAACTTCATCGTCACCGGCCGCGACCTCGACGGGGGGCGCGCCTTCGTCCCGAGGCTCGAGGAGATCGGCGACTCGGTGTTGGTTGTGGGCGATGAGGCGACGCTCAAGGTCCACGTCCACACCGATGCGCCGGAATCGGCGATGGCGATCTTCCAGGACGCGGGAGAGGTCTCCCAGGTCGATAACGCCGACATGCGCGAACAGATCGCCGAGCGGGCAGCACGGCTCGAGGCGGCGCGCTGCGCCGCGGTCGCTGTCTGCTCGGGCGAGGGGATGCGGGAGTTATTCGAGGGGCTCGGGGCCTACGTTGTCGAAGGCGGCGCGACGCTCAACCCGTCGATCTCCGACCTGCTCGCCGCGATCCACGAGGTGCGCGCCGAGGAGGTGGTCGTGCTGCCGAACAACCCGAACGTGATCATGGCCGCCGAGCGCGCCTGCGAGCTCTCCGACAAGCAAGCGCGCGTCGTGCCTTGCAACTCGCAGCAGGCCGGCCTCGTGGCGCTGGTCGAGCTCGATGTCGCCGGGGCGCTCGACGACAACGCCGAGCGCCTCGTTAGCGCCCTCGATGGAGTGCGGGTCGGCTCGGTCGCCCCGGCTGCTCGTGACGATGCGCAGGGGCGCTTCGTGGCCGGCGACGCGGTTGGGTTCGTCGACGACGAAATCGTCGCCTGGGGCGGGGCCGGGTCGGTGCTTCGCGGGACGCTCGCCTCGCTCGGCGAGGGCGCCGAGATCGTCACCGTGATCGGCGGCGCCGGCGCCCCGATCGAGCTCGCCAACGTCGAGGCCCACGCCCCGAAAGACACCGAGTTGGAACTGCACGAGGGGGACAACCCAGCTACTGGTGGTTATTGGCCGCGCAGTGATGACATATGCCGGCCACCTCCTCGGGCTTCGCCCTGCGGCGGTGCCGGGTCTGGTGCACACGCCGGGGCCCTTTCCAACCTGATGGCACTATTGGACGAAGTCATCGACGCGCATGGTGGACGCCGCCGCTGGAAACGCAGCAAGCAGTTGAAGGCGCACGTGAGGTCAGGGGGCTTGCTGCCGAGGATGAAGCGAAAGTCGCGGAAGATCGCCGACTACTCGCTGATCGTCAACACCGGCGAGCAGCGCGCCTTCCTCGATCCCTATCCGGAGGAGGGCCAGCGCGGCGTCTTCGATGCCGGCGACGTCCGGATCGAGTCCTCGGAGGGCGAGCTGCTCGAGGAGAGGGAGGGGGCGCGGGAAATGTTCTTCGGCGCGCACGGGATCCAGCGCAAGCTGCGCTGGGACGACCTCGACATGCTCTATTTCGTTGGCTACGCGATGTGGAACTACATGACGATGCCGTTCCTGTTCGACTGGCCCGGGGTCGAGAGCGAAGAGGGGGAGCCGCTTGAGGAGGACGGCGAGACGCTGCGGCGCCTCGACCTCCGCTTCCCGGAGACGGTCCACACCCACTGCGCCGACCAGACCGTCTACCTCGGCGATGACGGGCTGATCTGCCGCCACGACTACCACCCCGATGTCGTCGCCTCGCTCGCCAACGGCGTCCATCTCAGCACCGCCTACGGGGATTGCGGCGGGCTCACGCTCGCGACCAGCCGCAAGGTGGTGCCGCGCTCGCCGATCGGAAGCCCGCTGCCGGCTCCGACGGTCGTCTGGATCGAGCTCGACGAGCTCGAGCGGGGCTGACCGCCGTGTATGCACCCGCGGAAACAGCCGAGCCCGTTCCGCGTCTCCTGCAGTACACGTTCTCGAACTTCAACGAGAAGGTCCGCTGGGCGCTCGATGCAAGCGGATCCCACACCGGCGGCACATCGCTGATGCCGGGGAGCCCGCGCGCGATGCGGCTCTCGGTGCGCGGCGGGACGATTCCGGTGCTCGAACTGAACGGCGAGCGGATCGTCGACTCGACCACGATCATCGCCGCGCTCGAGCAGAGGTGGCCCGATCGCCCTCTTTATCCGCAGGACCCCGAGCAGCGGAAGCGGGCGCTCGAGCTCGAGGAGTTCTTCGACGAGGAGGCCGGCCATGAGATGCGCCGTGCCGGGTTCGTCCAGATGCTCAGCGAGGACCCCGACTGGGTCGGCGATTTCATCGGCACCGGCCAGCGACCCTTCACCCGGCGGTTCCTGAGGACCGGAATGCCGCTCGGGATGCTCTACGCGAAACGCCGCTATCGGTTCTATCCGGACGAAGCCGAGCTGGCCGAGGAGAAGCTGGCGGAGGCGCTCGACCGGATAGTCGCCGAGCGCCAGCCCAGCGGCTACCTGGTCGGCGACTCGTTCAGTGTCGCCGACCTGACCGCGGCCTCGCTGCTCTACCCGTTCGCGTGGCCGGCGCAGTTCCAGTACGAGCTCCCCGACCGCCCACCGCCCGCGTCGATCGTCAAGCGGCTGGCTGACCACCCCGGGGTGAAGTGGATCTCGGAGATCTGGGAGCGCCACCGGGGCGAATCGGCCGAGATCACCTAGTCATCTGCGGACCGCCGTAGCCTTGGGCACGATGGAGGCAGCCAAGGCTAAGCATCCCCCTGCGGAGGTCCCCGAGCTGCCGCGCGGCTTCGCCTCCAACTCGTCGCCGGATCGTGAAGCGCTGCTCGCGGCGTCGCTGAAGTCGGTCCCGCGACCCTCGATCCTGGTGGCGCCGCTGACCAAGCTGCACGGCGCGGGGCCGAAGCTCTCGGCCGCGGCCGCGGAGGGGCTCGGGATCGAGAGCCTCGGCGACCTTCTCTGGCACCTGCCGCACGACTACCGCGACGCCGCCGATGCGGTGGGAATCGACGCGCTCAAGCTCGGCGAGACCGCGACGATCGAGGTCGAGGTGCGCTCGGCGAAGCTGCGCCCGACTCGGCGGCGGGGCCTGACGATCGTCGAGGCGAAGGTCGCCGACCCGAAGGGCGGAACCGCGACCGCGATCTGGTTCAACCAGGCCTGGCTCATCGAGCGGCTCGCGGCCGGGACGCGGCTGCTGCTGCAGGGAAAGCTCGACAAGCGCGGCTTCCGGGTCGAGGCGCACGAGTTTCTGGACAGCCGCTCCGAGGTGCCCGAGGGCATCCACACGACGGGCATCGTCCCCGTCCACCCGGCATCGGATCCGATCAAGCCGCAGAAGCTCCGCGAGTGGGCGTGGCAGGCTGCCGCGCTGGCCCGGCATACGATCGAGGCGCTGCCGGCGCCGATGCGAGCCGGGCGCCGGATGCCCGGCGCCGGCGACGCGCTTGCCGCCGCGCACTTCCCGGCCGACTCCGAGCAGGCCGCCTCCGCTCGCGGGCGGCTCGCCTTCGAGGAGCTGCTCCTCTACCAGGCCGCGCTCGCGCAGCGGCGCGCCAACCGCAGCAGCGAGACCGAGGCGGCGGCGCTCGAGCCGAGCGGAGAGATCGTCGCGGCGTGGCTCGACTCGCTCCCTTTCGAGCTCACCGGCGACCAGCGGACCGCGATCGAGGAAATCGACGCCGATCTGGAGGCCGCAGCGCCGATGCAGCGGCTGCTGATGGGCGAGGTCGGCTCCGGCAAGACCGTCGTCGCCCTGTACGCGATGCTGCGCGCGGTCGAGTCCGGGCACCAGGCGGCGCTGATGGCGCCGACCGAGACCCTCGCCGAGCAGCACTTCGCGCAGCCTCGAGCGGCTGCTCGCGGGCGCCGGCCTGCCCGCCGCGCTGCTCACCGGCGCGACGCCGGAGCCGGCCCGCCGCGAGCTGCTCGGGCATCTCGAGAGCGGCCAGCTCGGCCTGCTCGTCGGCACCCACGCGCTGATCGAGGAGCCGGTCGCGTTCCGCAGCCTCGCGGTCGCGGTCGTCGACGAGCAGCACCGCTTCGGGGTGCGGCAGCGCGCCGCGCTCGACGCGAAGGGACCCGGGGACCGGGTTCCCCACGCCCTCCACATGACCGCGACGCCGATCCCGCGCACGCTCTCGCTGACCGCCTACGGAGACCTCGACGCCAGCGCGCTGCACGAGCTCCCGGCGGGCCGCAAGCCGGTCGAGACCTGGGTCGCGCCGCCGGAGGAGCGGGCCGAGTCATACGAGTACCTGCGCGGGCGGCTGCGCGAGGGGCGACAGGCGTTCGTGGTCTGCCCGCTGGTGGCCGAGTCCGAGAAGCTGCAGGCGAAGGCGGCGACCGAGGAGGCGAAGGTACTGGCGGCGGGCGAGCTCGCCGACTTCGAAGTCGATGTCCTCCACGGCCAGATGCCCTCGAAGACCAAGGCGGCCGCGATGAGCCGCTTCGTCGCCGGCGATACCGACGTGCTGGTGGCGACGAGCGTGATCGAGGTCGGGATCGACGTCGCCAACGCGGCGGTGATCGTGATCGAGGAGGCCGACCGCTACGGGCTCTCGCAACTGCACCAGCTCCGCGGGCGCGTCGGCCGCGGCGAGCACCCCTCGGCCTGCATCCTGTTCGCCGACCCGTGGTCCGAGACGGCGCGCGGCGCGGCTCGACGCGATCTCGACCGAGAGCGACGGCTTCCGGCTCGCCGAGATCGACCTCGGGCTGCGCGGCGAGGGCGAGATCCTCGGCACCCGCCAGCACGGCCTGCCGCGCTTCCGCGCCGCGGTCCTCCCCGAGGACACGCCGCTGCTGCTCGAGGCCCGCGAGCAGGCCCTGCGCCTGCTCCGCGAGCACGGCTCGTTCGACGCCCCCGAGCTCGGCCCTCTCATCGATGCGGCAAAGATGCGCTTCGACTGGAATCAGGTCGCGGCCTGACCAGAAGCTCGAAATAAGTGCTGATGAGGATCGCGGGGGGCGAGCTGAAAGGGCGAAAGCTGAAGGTCCCCCGAGGCCGCGCGGTGCGACCGACCACCGAACGGGTTAGGGAGGCCGTGTTCTCGATCCTCGTCGACGTCGGCGGCGCCCGTGTCCTCGACCTCTTCTGCGGCAGCGGCGCGCTCGGGATCGAGGCGGTCTCGCGCGGCGCCGCCGAGGCGACGCTCGTCGATACAAGGCCCGGGGCCGCCGAGCGCAACGTCGAGGAGCTCGGGATCTCCGACCGGGCCTCGGTCGTGCGCTCGGACGTGGTCCGCTTCCTCGGCCAGGCGGACCGCTCCGCCTATGACCTGATCTTCTGCGACCCGCCCTATACACTCGCCGACCGCTTTGCAGCCGAGCTCGATCCCCTCATACAGGCGCGTCTCGCGGAGGCGGGCAGGGTGGTAGTCGAGGCCTCACCCGAGGCCCCGCTCGACCTGTCGCTGCCGCTGCGGCTCGAGCGCAGCTACGGCGAGACGCTGCTGCGGGTCTACGAGGAGCCGGCATGACCGAGCCGAGCGTCGCGGTCTGCCCGGGCAGCTACGACCCGGTCACCAACGGCCACATCGACATCATCAGCCGCGCCGCGCGCGTCTTCGACAGGGTCGTGGTCGGGGTCGTCCGCCAGCCGGTGCGCAAGGAGAAGACGCTGTTCACCGCCGAGGAGCGCAAGGCGTTCATCGACGAGGCGACCGCGGACATGCCGAACGTCGAGGTCGAGGTGTTCTCGAACCTGCTGGTCGAGTTCGCCCACGAGCAGAAGGCGAGCGCGATCATCAAGGGGCTGCGGGCGATCTCCGACTTCGAGTACGAGTTCGAGATGAACCAGCTCAACCGGCTGCTCGCCGCCGAGATCGAGAGCATGTACATCTTCGCCTCGGCCCAGTACAGCTTCCTCTCCTCGACGGGGGTCAAGGAGATGGCGACCTTCGGCGGCGACGTCTCCGGCCTCGTTCCGGACGGCGTAGCCGCTCAATTGGTCGACCGCTTGAAACGCTGAGGCAAAACCCCGTACCCCCGGAGGGCGAAGCCCGAGGAGGTGGCGGGTGGATTTTGGGAAGGAGATTGCATATGCGGGGCGAATCCTCGATTGCGGGCCTCCGCACGCACGCTCACTAAGCTTTAGCGCCGATCCATGGACGTACTTGTACTGATCGACAAACTGGACGATCTCGTCCACAACGCACGACCCGTGCCGCTCACCGACCAGGTGCGGGTCGATCGCGAGGAGGTCTACGACATCCTCGATCAGATGCGTGCCACGATCCCCGAGGAGATCAAGCAGGCGCGCTGGATCGTCAAGGAGCGTCAGGAGATGCTCGCCGAGGCAAAGCGCGAGGCCGAGCGGGTCGTCAAGGAGGCCCGCGACCAGCAGGCCCGGCTCGTCGACCAGGAGGAGATCTCCCGCCAGGCCGAGCGCGCCGCCGAGGAGATCGTCGAGGAGGCCCGCGAGCGCGAGCGCGAGATCCGTCTCGGCGCCGAGGACTACGCCGACGACATCCTCAACACGCTCGAGGTCAACCTTCAGAAGTTCCTCCAGGCGGTTCAGCGCGGGCGCGACCGCCTCCAGGGCCGCGAGCGCGAGCCCTCCGAGCTGGGTTAGCGCCAGCCGCCCGGATATACCCTCTCGCAATAGCCCTGGTTGGAAAGGGCCCCATCGATCGAACCCAAACCCGGCACCCCCGGAGGCGAAGCCGAGGAGGTGCCGGTTTATGAGAGGAGAGCGAGATGAGCGAGCGATGGTTCTCAGACGATGAGCTGGCCGATATGTCGCGGCCGACGATGGAGCGCGCGATCGAGGCGATCGATCGCGGTGACAGCGAGCGGGCGAAGCAGCTCTGCGAGGAGATGAAGCACGAGTCGCAGTTCATGCACGACCTGCTCGTCGACGGTACCGCGGGGCTGATCTCGTTCATCAAGGAGAAGCTCGGCGACGAAGGCGTCCGCGAGGCCTGGGAGTGGAGCCTCGAGCGGAGCTGGAAGCCCCAGGTCGAGAAGATCGACGCCAGCGACCGCAAGCTGATCGCCCGTGCGCTCGCCGCGACCTGGCGCGCCCACTCGACCAGCGGCGTCGGCCCGAACCCGGGCTCGTTCGAGATCGCCGAGGAGGACGACAAGCTCACCTTCACGATGAACCCCTGCGGCTCCGGACAGCGGCTGGTTCGAAACGGCCGCTACGGGCCCGACGGCTGGGGCGTCACCGACGAGGCCCACGACTGGTCATACGGGCGCGAGGGCTTCCCGCTCTACTGCACCCACTGCGCGTTCATGAACGAGATCGGGCCGATCAACTGGATCGGCTATCCCGTCTATCCCTCCGAGCCGCCCGAGGACTTCGAGCGCGATCCGTGCATCTGGCACTGGTACAAGGACCCGGCCGACATCCCCGACAGCCACTGGGAGCGCTACGGGCTCGACTGCTGGGGTCAGTCGCCGCGCTTCTGCGAGCCCAGAGTGAAGGTGTTGAGCGGCAGGCCGCCGTCGATGCCGACGGTCTGGCCAGTGATGTAGCCGGCGTCCTCGGAGGCGAGGAACGCGACCAGCGAGGCGACCTCGTCCGGCTCGGCCATCCGCCCCGCCGGCACCACCTCCTTGAGCTGCTCGAGGATCTCGTCCGGCATCGCCCGCACCTTCTCGGTCGCCACCATTCCCGGCAGGACGGCGTTCGCGGTGATGCCGCGCCGAACCCCCTCGGCGGCGAGCGTCTTCACCATCCCGAGCAGACCCGCCTTCGAGGCCGAGTAGGCGACCTGGCCTGGCAGCCCGTTGACCGCGGCGCCGGAGGAGATGACGACGATCCGCCCCCAGCGGCGCTCGCGCATTCCGGGGAGGCAGGCCTGGACGGCCTTGAAGGCGCCGGTCAGGTTGACGTCGATGTCGCCGCCCCACTGCTCGGCGGTCATCTTGTGTGCCGGCGCGACCGTGTCGGTGAGGGCCGCGTTGGAGACGCAGACATCGATGTCCGAGAGGTCGGGGAGTGAGTCGGCGACGAGGTCGAGCTCGAGATCGCAGCCGGGCGCGCGGTCGAGCGTCGTCACCTCATGGCCGTCGGCGCGCAGCCACTCGGCGATCGCGGCTCCGATCCCGTGTGCCGCGCCGGTGACCAGCGCCCGGCGTGATTCCGCGGCCGCCATCAGTCGTAGACCGCGCGGATCACGGCGAGGTCGTCGGCTGTCCAGGTCACCTCGCCGCCGGCCCACTCCGCCAGGTCCTCGGCGGTCTCGAGGTAGTCGACGCCGGCTTCGGGCTCGAGCGTCTGCTTGTCGGTCTTGACCTGGTCCCCGAGCACGAGCGCCTTCGCCTCGGAGCGCACGCGGCGGAAGAGGCTCTTCTTCTCGTCCGAGGTCAGGTGATGCGTGGAGAGCACCGAGATCACCAGGTCCCAGGGGCCGTCGGGGAGCGGGTCCTCCATCCGCGCCAGCTGCACGTCGTCGTAGTCCTGGCGGGCCCGGAAGACCATCTCGGCGCTGGCGTCGAGGCCGATGATCCAGGCGTCGGGGTAGGTCTCGAGCAGGACGTTGGCGGTCTGGCCGGTGCCCATGCCGAGGTCGAGGACGCGCTCGGGGGCGAACGGGATCGCCTTCACCGCTTCGGCCTGGAGCTCGTCGTAGCGTGGGAACGCCGAGCGGATCCGGTCTAGGTAGGTGTTCGGGTCCTGGTGAAACTGCGGGGCCACGGGTACCCTGAGACTAGTGGCCAAGCTGAGCAGCGGAACGATCGATCTCGGCCGGTTGGCGCTCGAGCACGGCCAGGGCAGGCGGCTCGAGGTGCCCCTCGACCCCTCGACGATCCACGTCGGCGGTCAGGACTACGTGCCGGCCGTCGAGGGTGGGGAGGGCAGGCTCGAGGTCTCGAGGACGAGCGGCGGCTGGGCGCTGCACCTGACCTTCGCGGCGCGGATCGATGGAACCTGCGTCCGCTGCCTCGAGCCGGCCTCGTTCGAGCTCGAGATCGATGTCCGCGAGGTCGAGGAACAGCGAACCTCCGACGAGGAGCTGCGCAGTCCCTACGTCGAGGGCCACGAGGTCGACGTCGCGCGCTGGGCCGACGACGCGCTCGTGCTCGCGATGCCCCAGCAGCCGCTCTGCCGCACCGAATGCCTCGGGCTCTGCGATGTCTGCGGAGCGCCGCTCAACGACGCCGACCCGGCCGAGCACGAGCACGGTGGCCGCCGCGATCCGCGCTGGGCGAAGCTCGACCAATTGAAATGAACATTGACAATCACTTACTTGGAGCTTGACCTTCGGCCGCTACCTGACTCACGCGGTACTGAAAAGTGTTAGGTTGCCCGGCGTGATCTGGAGGAGGTCACGTCTGAGGAGCCTGGCGGGCGCGCTCGCGGCCGCCGCTGTGCTCGCAGCTGCCTGCGCAGGCCAGGCCGCCGCCGAGAATCGCTTCATCGGCTCGACACCGGTACCGACCAGCGGTGCGCCCTGCACCTTCTGCACCCATATCCAGCTCAACAGCGCCCTGAACCAGGCCTCCTACGTGGTGCCGCCCGGCAACTGGACGGTGACCTCGTGGTCGATGGCCGGGGGGACGACGACGCCCGGCATGGCGCGGGCCGTGATCTGGCGCCCCGACGGCGTCAACGGGTTCAGGGTGGTCGGACTGAGCGCCTTCGAGACGATTGCCCCCAACACAGTCACTCCCCACACGACCAGCATCCCGGTTCAGGGCGGCGACATACTCGGCCGCTCCACCGAGTCTGCCGGGGACGTCCCGGTCGATGTGACGACCGCCGCGGGAACCGACGCGCATGGTTTGGTCGCGACCGGAAACAACGTGGCGCTGAACGAGACCGCCGGATTTATCGCCCCGCCCAGCACCTACGGATTCTCGGGCTTCACCCCGATGCGGCTGCTGAACATCAACGCGACCCTGTTCAGGCCGGGCGACGGGATCAACCCGCCGCTGATCGGGCCGAACCTCTCGCCGCCCGCGGCACCCGCGACCGCCGCCAAGCTGGGTGGCAGCAGCAAGAAGTGCAAGAAGGGCCGCAAGCTCCGCCGCGGCAAGTGCGTGCGGCGCAAGCCCAAGAAGTAGCTACCATCACCCGCCTCATGGCGGTACCGAAGAAGAGAACTTCGAGGACGCGGCGCGACAAGCGCCGCGCTACTCACAAGGTCAGCGCGCCGCGCCTCAACGAGTGCCCGCGCTGCCACAGCATGCGGCTGCCGCATCGCGTCTGCCCGACCTGCGGCACCTACGCCGGGCGCGAGGTGATCACCTTCCCGACCGCCGAGGAGCTGGCGGCGAAGGAAGCCGCCAAGCAGGAAGCGGCAGACCAAGAAGCGCAGGAGTAGGGCGTGGCCACCCCGGTGGCGCTCGACGGGTTCGGCGCCGACGGCGGCCCCGGACTGATACTCGAGGGCGCCGGGATCGCGGCCGCCGACGGCATCGCGGTACGGGTCTTCGGCCCGCCGGCCGAATTGTCCGATCCCCCCGACGGCGTCGAGGTGATCGCGAGCAGCGAGTCGATCACGAACGACGAGGAGCCGGTCGCCGCGGTCCGCGGCAAGGAGGGCGCCTCGGTGGTGATGGCGGCGGCCGATGTCGCGGCCGGGAACTCGGCGGCGTTGGTCAGTGCCGGGTCGACCGGGGCGACGATGACCGCGGCGCTGTTCGCGCTCAAGCGGCTCAAGGGCGTGCACCGCCCGGCGCTCGCCGCGCAGGTCCCGATACCTGCGGCGGCAGCGGACGCGAAGCGGAGCAGCCGGCCGTCATGTCCTGTTCCTGGACGTGGGCGCGAACGTCGAGGTCCGCCCCCAGCACCTGATCCAGTTCGCGCACCTCGGGGCCGCGTTCAGCGAGGCTGTTCTAGACCGCCCGAACCCTCGCGTCGCCCTCCTTTCAGTGGGGCAGGAATCGAAGAAGGGAACCCCGGACGTCGCCGAGGCCCACGCGGCGCTCGCCGCGAGCGACGGGATCGAGTTCGCGGGCAACATCGAGGGCTCGGAGCTGCTCGACGGGGCCGCCGACGTCGTCGTCACCGACGGCTTCACCGGGAACGTGGCGCTGAAGCTGATGGAGGGCACCGCGCGCGCGGTCGCCGGCGCGGTCCGTGGGGCGGCGCGCTCGAACCCGGTCTCCGCGGTCGGCGGGCTGATGATGCGCCCGGCGATGGGCAGCCTGCGCGCCAGCCTCGACCCGAACTCGGTCGGTGGCGCGATCCTGCTCGGGCTGCGCGGGATCGCGGTCGTCGCCCACGGGGGCTCGAGCGCGGAGGGGATCGCGAACGCGGTCCGGCTCGCCGACCGCGCCGTGCGCGAGCGCGCCGTCGAGCGCACCGCCGAGCGCCTCGAGGCCTCAGGCGCGACCCGCGAGGCGCTCCGCTCAACATAAGCGGCGCCTCCTCTGCTGCGCGTCCGGGGGCGCCTGCGACAATCCGCCGATGGATCGCGATGAAGTGCTCAACCTGGTCCGGAACCACCTATCCACCGAGCTCGAGGTCGACCCGGGCAAGATCAACGACGCGACCCTCTTCCGCGAGGACCTCGACGCCGACTCGCTCGACCTCTACGAGCTCGTCATGGAGCTCGAGGACCGCTACAAGATCAGGATGAGCGAGGAGGAGGCCGCCGGCATCGAGACGGTCGGCCAGGCGGTCGACTTCGTCTGCGATCGGGTGCCCGCGGGCAACTAGGAGGGAGAGCGACAGCCGCACCGATGACCTCCCACACCGCCGCGCTGGTGGAGCTGTTCGAGGACACGCCCGAAGAGCTGCGCCGGCAGGCACTCAGACACTCCTCCTGGGCCGGGGAGCGGACCGAGTCCTACGAGCGGCTCGCGTTCCTCGGCGACAGCGTCCTCGGGCTCTCGGTCGCCGCCGAGCTCGTCCGCGTCTATCCCGAGGCCGACAGCGGCGAGCTGACCAAGATCCACAACCAGGCCGTCAGCGGCCGCGCCTGCGCAGCGGTCGCCCTCGACCTCGAGATCCCGGCCAGGATCGTCGGCGAGGCGCCGGCCGACGGCTCCGGGCTCGAGGTCGAGACCCTGATCGCCGCCGAGCGCCCGATGGCGGAGATCACCGAAGCCGTCATCGGGGCCTGCTTCACCACGCACGGCTTCGACACCACGGCCGCGGCCGTGGTCAAGGCGTTCTCGGAGCAGATCGCGTTCGCGACCGAGACCCAGCTCGACTTCAAGTCCGAGCTCCAGGAACGGCTCGCCCGCACCGGACTGACCGTAAGCTACGAGGTCGTTCAAGAGCAAGGCCCGCCACACGCCAAGGTGTTCGAGGTGAGCGCGAGCGCCAAAGGCGAGGAGCTTGGCGCCGGTTCCGGCCGATCGAAGAAGGAAGCTGAACAGGCCGCAGCCGAGCAGGCTCTCGAGAGAATGCGCAACTGATGTACCTGAAATCTCTATCGCTGAAGGGCTTCAAGTCCTTTCCCGACCGGACGAGGCTTAACTTCTCGCCCGGCGTCAGCGTGATCGTGGGCCCGAACGGTTGCGGCAAGTCGAACATCACCGACGCCGTGCTCTGGGCGCTCGGCGAGCAGAGTCCCTCGGCCATCCGCGGCGCCTCGATGACCGACTTGATCTTCGCCGGCGGCAAAGGCTCCTCGCCGAGGCGCTTCGCCGAGGTCGAGGTCGTTATCGACAACTCCGAGGGCCGCGCCAACAGCGAGTTCTCCGAGCTCTCGATCAAGCGCCGCGTCGAGCGCTCCGGCGACAGCGAATACCGCTTGAACGACGCCCGCTGCCGGCTCTCCGACATCCTCGACGCGCTCGCCGACACCAACCTCGGCCGCGAGATGCATTCGGTGATCAGCCAGGGCCGCGTCGAGCAGATCGTGAGCTCGAAGCCGCGTGAGCGCCGGCTGCTGATCGAGGAGTCGGCCGGCCTCGGCAAGCACCGAAAGCGCCGCCACCGCGCCCAGCTCAAGCTCGAGCGCACGCGCGAGAACCTCGACCGCGCGATCGACGTCGAGCGCGAGGCGCGCTCGCGGATGCGGCCGCTGAAGGCACAGGCCGAGGCCGCCGAGCGCGGCGCGCGGCTGCAGCGCGAAGAGGACGAGCTCCGCGCCGAGCTCGTCGCCGCCGATCTCCGCGGCGCCGACGCGAGCCTTGCCGCCGCCGAGAAGACCGTCGCCACGGGGCGCGAGCGGCGCGACAAGATCGAGGAGCGTCTCGCCGAAGTCGCGAAGCGCCGCACCGCGATCGAGGAGCGGATCGCCGCCGGCGACCGCGCCCGCCGCGACCGCGGCGAGCGCCTGCTCGAGGCGCGCAGCACCCTCGACCGGGTCGGCGCCCGCCGCGACGGCGTCCGCACCGCGATGCTCCAGCTCCGCGCCGGGCTCGGCGAGCGCCAGCTGCGCCTCGACGAGCTCACCGAGGACGACGACGAAGCGCTCGCGGGCCGGATCGCCGAGCTCGAGTCCGAGCTCGCCGAGCTCGACGCGACGATGAAGGGCGCCGCCGAGGTCCGCGAGGCGGTCGACAAGCGCGACGGCGCCCGCGCCGAGGCCGACAAGGCCGCCCGGCTGCGCGGCGAGCTGGCGGGGGAGCTGGCAGCGGTCGAGGCGCGCCTCGCGGCGGCGCTCGGCGCCGACGGCGACGATCTTCTCGCCGGGATGATCCAGGCCGCCCCGGGGATCGAGCACGCTCTTTCGGCAGCGCTCGGCGAGCGCCTTCGCGCTTCGGTGGTCGGCTCGATCGGCGAAGGTACCGGGCGTCTCGACCGCGCCGAGGGCGCGGCGAGGGCCCTGGTCGCTGACCACGGCGCGGAGACCTCGCGCGGCGAGCCGCCGACCGACGACGCGCGGCCGCTGCTGGAGATGGTCGAGACCGAGGAGGGCGCCCGCCCGGTCGCTGAGCGGCTGCTCGCCGACACGTGGCTGGTCGACGAGCTCGCATCGCTCCCGGAGGGCTTCCGCGGCATCGCGGTAACGGTCGACGGAGACTGCTTCGACGGATCGGTCGGCGAGCTGCGCCGGCTTCCGCGCGACGCCACCGACCCGGCGCTGCTCGCCCGCTCGGCGCGCGAGGAGCTCGCGCTGCGGCTCGAGCAGCGCCAGACCACCGAGCAGCGCGCCCGCCGCGAGCTCGAGATCGCCGAGCAGGAGCTCGCCAAGGCGCGCGCCGCCGCCGACGACGCCGAGGCGAGCCCGGAAGCGGTGCGACGGGCGAAGATCGAGGCCGAGCTCGCCGCCGAGCGCCGCCACGCCGAAGCCGCCGCGCGCAGCCGCGAGACGCGCCGCCGCGACCGCGAGCAGCTCACCGCCAGGGTCGAGCTCGAGCGCGAGCTGCTCCCGGGGCTCGGCAAGCTCGAGGACGCGCTCGCGACGCTCGCCGACCGCCTCCGTGAGCGGGTCGAGGAGCTCCAGTTCGCGGGCGATGAGGACGGGGGCGAGGCCCCGAGCGAGGGGATCGCCGCCGAGCTGCGCGAGTGCTCGCAGCAGGAGTTCGGGATCCAGACCGAGCTCCGCGAGGCCGGCGAAGCGGTGACGGTCGCCGAGGTCGAGGCCGCGCAGCTACGCGACCGCCACACCGAAACCGTCTCGACGCTCGAGGAGCTGGCCGGCCGGCTCGAGCGCGAGCTCACAGCCGCCGAGCGCGATCTCACCGAGGAGGAGCGCGAGCGAGATCGACACCAAGCTCGCCCGGGTGGCGCGGCGCCGCGAGCAGATCGGCCCGGTCAACCCGCTCGCCGAGCGCGAGTACAACGAGGCCCGCGAACACGTCGACTCGCTCTCCGAGCAGCGAAAGGACCTCGAGAGCGGTCTGCGCGAGCTCCAGGAGTTGATCCGGCGCACCGACAAGGAGATCACCGCCGCCTTCGATGAGACTTTCGAGGCCACGTCGCGCAACTTCGAGGAGATGGTCGGCGAGCTCTTCCCCGGCGGGCGCGGCAAGCTGCGCAAGGTCGAGGAGAGCCCACGGCCGCTGACCGGTCGCCGACGCAGGACGGCGCCGGCGATGACGGCGAAGGACAGGCGGGGACGGAGTGCCTGAAGTCGACGTCGAGTCGGAGGAGATCGACAGCGCCGGGATCGAGATCGAGGTCACCCCGGCCGGCAAGTCGACCCGCCGCCTCAGCCTGCTCTCGGGCGGCGAGAAGTCGCTCGTCGCGCTCGCCTTCGTCTTCGCGGTGCTGCTCGCCCGCCCGTGCCCTTTCTACATCCTCGACGAGGTCGAGGCCGCGCTCGACGACATCAACCTCGACCGCTTCCTGCGCGTCGTGCGCCGGTTCTCGGACCGCTCGCAGTTCGTGATCGTCACCCACCAGAAGCGGACCATGGACGCCGCCGACTCGCTCTACGGGATCAGCATGGGCGAGGACGGGATCACCAAGGTGGTGTCGCGCAAGTTGCCCCGCGACGACGACCACCACGGCCTCGACCCCGGCGCCAGCGACGACGAGGGCGGCGCGGAGCCGCCGCTCGCCGAGGCCGGGGCCGAAGCCGCCTGAGGCTTACCTAGGGGATCACGATCGTGAACGCGACGTCGTCGCTGCTCAGGGTTTGGCCCGTCGCGGTGTCGATTCGCGTCGTTCGCACCCCGAACTTCGAGTCGTCGCCGCAGAGCCCGGCGAACGAGTTGAAGTAGGCCGCGGCGCCGTCGGCGACCATGAAGTCGGTGTCGAGCGAGTCGACGGTGATCGCGGCCGGCGTGGTTCGTGCATCGATGCCCGGCGCGGTGATGCAGTAGTCGCCCATGCTGACGCGCTTCATCTCGGTGACTCCGTTGCGGACCCCGGCGCAGTCGTTGTCGGCCATCGCGGCCTCGCAGCTCGAGACCGCGAGCGTCGCCGAGGCGCGGGCACTGCCCGGGGGTCCCGGAGGACCTGGCGGTCCCTGCGCGCCGGCGGGGCCCGCTGGCCCCGCTGGGCCCGCTGGGCCGCGCACGACCTTCGCCTTCTTCTTTTTCTTCGAGCTGACCGCGTCGAGCGCCGATCCGGCGAACGCCGGCGTGATCGACACCGCCGCGGCCAAAACGGCACCGATTGCGATACCCCTCCATGTCTCCTTGCTCATCTGTCCCTTCCTGCTCGTAGTTGGACGCGGCAGGGTCTCATAAAAAGAAAGGGGCGGCGCCGAAGCGCCGCCCCTTCAAGCCACAGCGGCCTAAGCCGCTGAGTTCACACTGTGACTCTTGCTAGCCGACTCGAACCGCCTGGATCCTCCTGTTCGCCGCGAACGTCGTCGCCGCGGTGTCGGAGGCGCAGCCCGAGCGTGACCGTTCCACCAGTCGAGATCCCGGCGAGCGAGATTGAACCCGACCCGTAGAGCAGGTCAGGCTGCCCGATGAAGGTGGCAGCGCCCGTGGCACTGCCAGCCACCCCAGCCACGGAGCAACTCGCGCTGGGCGGTCGTGGCGGCCGTGTTGCGCAGCTCCGTCTGCGCGGTGACCAGGTACTTGCCCCCGGCCGGCAGATCGAGCGTCTGAACGACCAACGGAGTTGAGCTGATCGGCGACGGGAGCGCGGCCGTGACCCCGCCCTCGTCCGCCTCGAACGTCTCGGAGCGCTGCGACGGCTCGAGCTTGGCAGCCGTGACAGCGTCGTTGGCGATCTTGGCGGTCGTGACAGCGTCGTTGGCGATCTTGCCCGTCGTGACCGCGTTCGGCGCGATCGCCGGACCCGGGTAGGTGCCGGTCAGATCACCGCTCGCGGGGCCGGTCGAGGGACCCGGAGGGCCCTGCGGGCCGCGCTTGCCCTTTTTGCCTTTCTTCTTTTTCTTCGCCGTTGCGGCCGTGTCGCCGGAGTCGCTCGCGGTCTGGATCGCCACCGCGCTGCCGCTCAGGGCAACGAAGAGCGCGACCAGCCCGATTGCCTGCGACCGGATCAGGCGGACGATTCTTGCTGAGTCCATAATTCCCTCCTCTTCGAATACAGGAGCAGCCATCCAACCACATAGGCTGAAACGGTGGATACCGACTGGCGGCAGGCCTTCGATCTCGGCGACGATGTGCGGCTGCGGCCGAGGAAAGCCGGGGAGGAGCCCGAGGGCTTCTTCAAGCGCCTCCGCGGCGGGCTCTCGCGCAGCCGCGAGGCCCTCACCGCGCGAGCTCGGCGCCAGCCTCTTCGACAAGATCGACGAGGCGACCTGGGAGCAGCTCGAGGAGGCGCTGATCCTCGCCGACGTCGGCGCGCCGACCACCGCCAAGGTGGTGGCAGAGCTCGAGGGCGAGGTCTCGGGTGGCAAGGTGACCGGGGCCGAGGACGTCCGCGAGCGGCTGATCGAGCTGCTCGCCGAGGTCGCCCAGGTCGGAGAGCCGCGCATCGACCTGCGATCGAAGCCCGCCGTCCTGATGGTGGTCGGCGTCAACGGCACCGGCAAGACGACGACGATCGGCAAGCTCGCCTGGCACATGCAGCGCGAGCTCGGGCTCGAGGTGATGCTGGCCGCGGGCGACACCTACCGCGCCGCCGCGGTTGAGCAGCTCGCCGAGTGGTCCGAGCGCGCCGGGACCGAGATCGTCCGCGCCGAGACCGGCGGCGACCCCGGCGCGGTCGCCTTCGACGCGATCGAGGCCGCGAAGGCGCGCGGCGCCGACGTCGTCATCTGCGACACCGCTGGGCGCCTGCACACGAAGGGCAACCTGATGGAGGAGCTGGCGAAGGTGCGGCGGGTGATCGCGAAGCAGATCCCTGACGCCCCGCACGAGACGCTGATCGTGATCGACGCGACGACCGGCCAGAACGGCCTCCGCCAGGCGCAGGCGTTCACCGATGCGACCGAGGTCAGCGGCGCGGTGCTGACGAAGCTCGACGGCAGCGCCAAGGGCGGCGTCGCGCTCTCGATCGCCTCCGAGCTCGACATCCCGGTGAAGCTGATCGGGATCGGCGAGGCGCTCGAGGACCTGCGCCCGTTCGATCCCGAGCAATTCTCCCGCGCTTTGCTCGATAGCTGATCCTGCTGCGGCTGCCGCCGGCTGGTAGAAATCCCGGCGTGGGATCGGGATTGAAGCCAGCCTTGCTCGGGGCGGTTCGCGGCATCGTCGGCGCAACAGCCGCGACCGCCGCGCTTGCGCCGAGTCGCCGCTCTGGCCGAGTCACCCCCCGACATCGGCGTCTCGCGACTCGGCTCTCTCCGGGCACGACGATCGCGCTCAAGGAGAGCGACGGGCGCCCCGAGATCCTCGACCGGGTCCAGGTCTACGGCGACGTCCCGATCCCCGGGCCCGGGCCAGTCGGTGACCGTGACGGTGTGGCGGGAGGGCTCGCCGGTCGGCTCCCACCGGGTCCCGACCGATCCGGCGAGCGGCCGCTACCGGATGCCGCTCACTCTCGAAGAGTGCTGCGACTACATGGTCCAGGCCGCGCACGGCAGCGACCGCTCCGACCCGATCGCTTTCGAGGTCGAGGGGCCGCGCGAGCTCGAACCCGGCCCGACGGCGCTGCTCTTCAACCGCATGCTCGAGAAGCGCGGCTTCCACATGGGGTCGGTTACCGACACCCCGGACGAGAGCACCGCGCTCGGGATCATGGCGCTGCGCAAGGCGAACGACATGACTCCGAGCGAGGAGTACGCGCCGAGCCTGTTCACCTACCTGTTCCGCGGCCGCGGCCAGTTCGAGCCGGCGCACGACGATGACGGCCGCCACGTCGAGGTCGACATCTCGCGCCAGGTGATGGCGCTGGTCGAGGACGGCAAGGTGAGCAGCGTGTTCGGGATCTCGAGCGGCGCCGGCGGCACCCCGCGCGGGGAGTGGGAGTTCTATTCCAAGCAACCCGGCTACAACGCGATCGGGATGTACTACTCGGTCTTCTACGACGGCGAGTACGCGACCCACGGATACGCCTCGGTGCCGACCTACCCCGCCTCCCACGGCTGCATCCGCAACCCGATCCCGTACTCCGAGTACATCTACAACTGGATCGACCTCGGGGACAAGATCTACATCTACGACTGACGCCAGCTATGTTCGTCCTTCACACATGCAGCATTAGAGGAGGATGGGATGAGAAAAGGACAGAGAGATAGCAAGTGGATGGCGGTCGTAATCGGCGCCACGCTCGTTGCGGCGACCGCGATCACCCCCGCGTTCGGAGGACCGTCGCTGGGCGACGTCGCCGACAAGGCGGCCAAGAAGGCGAAGCGCGGACCGGCTGGTCCCGCCGGACCGGCGGGCCCCCAGGGGCCCCAGGGGAATCCCGGCGCTCCGGGACCCCAGGGCGCTCAGGGCCCTCCCGGCCCCCTGGGCGAGGTAACGGGCGACGCCCGGAGCGACGGTTTGCCCGTACTGGCGGACACGGATGCCTTGACCGGCGACGTCCTCTCGCTCACGATTTCGACCCCGTCGAACGCCACGCTGGTCACCTCGGCCGCGTTGACCCTATTGGGGAATGGCGGCGGCAATGACCTGGCGACCTGCACGCTGCGTATCGATGGCGATGGTGGCGGCAATGACAGCGTCGAGTTCTCCACCGCACCGATCGCGGAGGACTCGCTCTCGCTGGTGTGGCCGCAGGGCGTCGGCCCCGGTACGCATACCGTTGATGTCCGGTGCCACAAGAACCCAGCCGGCACGGTCAACGTCCAGACCGCCGCGATACAGATCGAGGCGCACCCGTTCTAGGAATCGCCGGCTCCCGCGCCCTGGCGCGGGTAGCCGAAGGAACGCGGGGCCCCCGGATACGGGGCCCGCCTGAGTTGCGTCTAACCTCCCGTCCATGCTCGACCAGCTCTCCGAGCGCCTCCAGGGGGTGCTCAAGGACGTCCGCTCGCGGGGCAAGCTCACCGCTGAAGACGTAGACGCGACGCTGCGCGAGATCCGCCTCGCGCTGCTCGAGGCCGACGTCAACTTCAAGGTCGTGAAGGAGTTCACCGCGGCGCTCCGCGAACGGCTCGCCGGGGCCGAGATCTCCGAAGCGCTCAACCCGGGCCAGGAGGTGATCAAGGCCGTCAACGACGAGCTCACCGAGCTGATGGGCGGCGCCGGCGGCCGCGACCTCGCCTTCGCCTCCAGCGGCCCGACCGTGATCCTGGTCGCCGGCCTCCAGGGCTCGGGCAAGACCACCGCCTGCGCGAAGCTGGGCAAGCTGCTCGCCAAGGACAACAAGAACGTCGCGCTCGCCGCCTGCGATCTGCAGCGGCCCGCCGCGATCGACCAGCTCGAGACGCTCGGCGAGCAGGCCGGGGTCGAGGTCTACAGCCGCCGCGGCACCACCGACGCGGTCGAGGTCGCGAAGTGGGCGCTCGATTCGGCCCGCGAGGAGGGCCGCGACGTGCTGATCGTCGACACGGCCGGGCGGCTGCACGTCGACGAGGACCTGATGGAGGAGCTCTCGAGCATTCGTGCCGCGACAAAGCCCCACGACGTGCTTCTCGTCCTCGACGCGATGACCGGCCAGGACGCGGTCAACGTCGCCGAGGCGTTCTCCGAGACCGCCGAGTTCGACGGTGTCGTGATCACGAAGCTCGACGGCGATGCGCGCGGCGGCGCCGCGCTCTCGGTCCGCGCGGTGACCGGAAAGCCGATCCTCTATGCCTCGACCGGCGAGAAGCTCGAGGAGCTCGAGCGCTTCCATCCCGACCGCCTCGCCGGCCGGATCCTCGGCATGGGCGACGTGATGGGCCTGATCGAGAAGACCGAGGAGGAGTTCGACGCCACCGAGGCCGAGGATCTCGAGGAGAAGATCCGCAAACAGACTTTCTCGTTCGAGGACTTCCTGACCCAGATGAAGCAGGTCCGCAAGATGGGCCCGATCGGCAACCTGCTCGGGATGATCCCCGGGATGGGGGGCGCGATGAAGGACCTCGATGGCGAGGTTGACGAGGGCGAGCTCGATCGCGTCGAGGCGATCGTTCTCTCAATGACCCCCGAAGAGCGCGCCAACCCGGCGCTGATCAAGGGCTCGCGCCGGAAGCGGATCGCGGCCGGCTCCGGCACCAGCGTTCAGGCGGTCAACCAGCTGGTCAAGCAGTTCGACGGAATGAAGAAGATGATGAAACAGCTCGCCGAGGGCAAGACGCTCGACCCGAAGCAGCTGATGAAGGGGATGCGGTAGCCGGGGCCGACCTGTAGGCTCGTAGTAGACGGGATCCTCATGGATCTCGCACGGGCCCTGCACCGGGCCCAAGGGAGAGGGGTCAGATGTTCATACGTGTGACGCGAAGCGGCCCGCGGCTGGGGGTCCAACTACTGCTCTGCGTGTGCATTCTCGCGGCCGGCCTCGCCTCCTCGGCGTCGGCCGGAGTCCCTCTGCACGTGACCACCGACGCCGACAACGTTCCGGGCTCGCTGCGCGCTGTGATCGACGCCGCCCCGAACGACGCCACCGTGGTGATCGACCCGGGAAAGAACCCTGTCCTGAGTTCCGGGCAGATCACCATCGACAAGACGTTGACGATCGAGGGCCAGGGCGTCGGCTCGACGACAATCGACGCCAATGACGCAAGTCGGATCTTCAACATCGATGACCCGGGGACGATCGGGGTGATCATCAGGGACGTAACCCTGGAGGACGGACGGGCACCCAGCGACACTCCCGCATTCGATCTGATCAACGATGGCGGCGCGATCCGCAACACCGAGATCCTGACGATCGAATCCTCGAGGATCACCGGCAGCGCGGCGGGGAACGGACGCGCCGGCACCGACGGCAACATCCCGAGCGGCAATGCGGGCAACGCCACAGCGGGCGGCACGGGCGGTGCCCTGGCCACCACCGGTCCGACACTGATTTTTGACTCCACGATCGACAATAACGACGGCGGAGATGGCGGAGATGGCGGTACTGGCGGGGAGGGAATCAGCCCCGGGTCGGACGGCGGAGAAGGGGGCGACGGGGGCGGGGGCGGAGCCGGCGGCGGCGTTGCCGGGTCCGGCCTCACGTCGATAATGCGCTCCACATTGGTCGACAACGACGCCGGGCCTGGGGGAATCGGCGGCGATGGGGGCGACGGTGGTGGCGGGGGCGACGCCGGGGCCGGCGGCGACGCGGGCGACGGCGGTGGCGGGGGCGGAGCCGCCTTCGACGTGGCGAGCCTGCCGAGAAGCGTCTCAAACTCGACCGTGCACTCGAACACCGACGGAGGCGGTTCCAGGGGAGGGGAGGGGGTTCCCCCCGGGAACGACTCGGATGGCGGCTCGGGCGGCGGCCTCTTCTTCGCCGCGGGAGACTTCGGGAGCATCGACAGCTCGACGATCACCGAGAACGTCGCTTCGACCGAGGGGGGCGGGATCGCCGGCGAGTTGTCGATCAGAAGCTCGATCGTCGCCGACAACAGCGTTGGGCCAGGCATTCCCGACCAGTGCTTCGGCCCGGTCACCGATTCGGGCCACAACATCCAGTTCTCCGGCTCGGGCGGCGACTGCCCGGCCACATTCCTGTTCGCCAACCCGCTGCTCGGTGATCTGGCCGACAACGGCGGCCCGACCGAGACGCAGGCGCTCGGTCAGGCCAGCCCGGCGGTCGACAAGGGCTCCCCGCCCGACGACGGCTGCCCGCCCACCGATCAGCGCGGCATCAGCCGTCCCCAGGGCGCGGCGCTGCGACATCGGCGCGTTCGAGGCCGAATGCGTCACCCCCAGCGCCCTGCCTGGCTGCCCGCCGGTACCCGTCGTTGCGGCTCCGCTCCTCGTGGGCCAGGCCGCGAATGCCCCGGCGGTGGCCGCGAAGAAGTGCAAGAAGGGCCGCAAGCTGAAGAAGGGGAAGTGCGTGAAGAAGAAGCGCAAGAAGTAGCCCGGCCGCTAGCCGTTAGTTAGTATTAGGGGCGATGGGGAGGACGGGAGCCCGCCGATTTCTAGCGACAGCCGCTGCCTGCGCGGCCGCGCTCCTGAACCCGGCGTTGGCGAGCGCCGTGCCGCTGGCGCCGGGGACGATCGTGGTCGCGGACTCGATGAGCGCGGGGGTGTACGCGGTCGATCCGGTCAGCGGCGCTCGAACACCCCTGCACGAGGGAGCCCCACTCGGCTTTCCGAGCGGGGTGGCTGTCGACGCTCAGGGCAGGATCATCGTCGCGGATCTGACCGGCAAGGTCTTCCGCTTCGCGCCGGGCGACCCTCCCGGCACCCCGCTCGCCCAGGGTGCCCCGCTTGTTTCGCCCGCGAGGGTGGTCATCGACTCCGCCGGGCGCCTGCTCATCAGCGACATCGGCGCCGATCCGAACGGCGTCGACCCGGGCACCGGGGCGATCTTCCGCTTCGCGCCCGGAGACACCCCGGCGCTACTGGCGAGCAGCGAGGACTTCGGCCAGCCGCTCGGGATGGCGTTCGACTCCCAGGGCCGCTTGCTGGTTGCCGACCAGTCGACGGATCCCGACGGCTTGATGACCGACACGGGCGCGGTCTTCCGCTTCGCGCCGGGCGATCAGCCGGCGGTGCTCTCCTCGGGAGCTGCCTACGGCAACCCGACCGACCTGACGCTTGATTCGGCCGGCCGCGTGCTGGTCTCCAACCCGCCCAGCCTGATGCGCTTTGCGCCCGGGGATCCGCCGCTGCCGCTCTTGACAACGCCGGACCTGATCTTCCCGACCGGCATGGCGTTCGACTCCGCCGGCAGGCTTGTGCTCGCCGAAGGCGGCGGGGGCGGCTCGCTGCTGCGTTTCGTGCCCGGCTTCCCGCCCCTGCCGCTGAACGCCGATCCTGCCTGGCAGGCTCCGACCGCAGTCGCGATCGTCCCCGAGCCGCCGGCTGCTCCCCCGTCGGAGGTGCCGCCGGCGGAGACGAGCCCTCAGGCCCCGCCGGTGGTCCCGCCCGAGTGCCAGGGGCGCGCCGCGACCCGGTTCGGGACCGAGGCCTCCGAGGTCGTCAACGGCACCCCGCGGGCCGACGTGATCGCCGGGCTCGGCGGCAACGACCGCATCAACGGCCAGGGCGGCGACGACCTCGTCTGCGCCGGTGAGGGTAACGACACGGTCTCCGGCAACGCCGGTGGCGACACCCTGCTCGGCGAGAACGGCAACGACCGGCTAGCCGGCGGCACGGGCGCCGACAGCCTCGTCGGCGGCACGGGCAAGGACACGCTGCTCGGCAACGCCGACCGGGACAAGCTCAACGGCGGCCCGGGCAAGGACGTCGTCAAGCAGTAGGCCCGCTACCCTTCCGCGCCGTGGTACGTATGAGACTTAGACGAGTCGGGTCTTCCAAGAACCCGATCTGGCGCATCGTTGTCGCCGACCGCAAGAACCCCCGGGACGGGCGGTCGATCGAGACGATCGGCCGCTACAACCCGCAGCTCGAGCCCTCGCTGATCGAGTTCGACGAGGACCGCGCCCGCCACTGGCTCGAGAAGGGCGCCCGCCCGACCCGCACTGTCGCGACGCTGCTGCGCACCAAGGGCATCGAAGCGCACGGCTCATAGGGATGCAGGGGCGGCGATGAAGGAGCTGCTCGAGTTCCTCGCCCGTGCCCTGGTCGAGGACGGCGACGCGGTTGTCGTCACCCAGTTCGAGGAGGGCGAAGGCGAAATCGTGCTCGAGCTCGAGGTCGCCGAGGACGACATGGGGCGAGTGATCGGCCGCGGCGGCAGGGTCGCGAACGCGCTCCGCTCGGTGATCAAGGCCGCCGCCGTGCAGGAAGAGAAGCGCGTCATGGTCGAGATCCTCGACTAGCCGGTCATGCGCCTCGACATATTCACCCTGTTTCCTGGGCATTTCGATTGGTTCCTGGGACAGCGGCACGTGCGCAACGTGCTCGAGGGCGGCTCCCAGCTCAACCTGGTCGACTACCGCGAGACGACGCCGATGAAAGGCGGGCGGGTGGACGAGACCCCGTACGGCGGCGGCGCCGGGATGGTGATGCGGGTCGACGTCGTTGACGCGGCGCTCGAGGCTGCCTATGGCGCCGACCGGGAGGGTAGGCGGATCGTCGCCATGGGCGCCGGGGGCCGGCGGCTTGACGAGAGCCTCGCCGCGGAGCTCGCCGGCGAGCAGGAACTGACCTTGCTCTGCGGCCGCTACGAGGGCTTCGACGAGCGCGTCCACGAGCACCTCGCCACCGACGTGGTCTCGATCGGGCCCTACGTGCTTTCGGGCGGCGAGCTGGCGGCGATGGTGCTCGCCGATGCGGTGCTGCGCAAACTGCCCGGCGCGCTCGGCGACCCCGAGAGCGCGGTCGAGGAGTCGTTCAGCGAGGCTCTAGAGGGCGCCCCCGAGTACCCGCACTACACGAAGCCGCCGGAGTACAGGGGCTGGACGGTGCCCGCGGTCCTGCTCTCCGGCGACCACGCAAAGATCAGGGACTGGCGGTTGGAGCGCAGCCGTGCGCGCCGCTAGACCGGCAGCCTGCGCGCGTTCCTGCGGCACTTGCGGCGTTTCTTGCCCTTCTTCCTCTTGCACCGCCTCTGCGCCGCGGCGCGCCGGCCGGTCGGGCCGGGGGCAGTCGTCGCGGGGGTGGGGACGGGGGTCGAGCTCGCGCCACCGCTGGCAGGAGGCGCCGGGGGGAACGGATTTATCGGGGGCGCCGCCGGACACTCGGGGAACGCGACGTTCGGCGTCAGGCAGCGCTCGTAGGCGCCGATGTCGCATCCGGTCCCCTGCGGGCGGGTGATGCCGCGCTGGTCTGTGGCCGGGCAGTTGGCGCCGCTCGCCGGCACCACGTTTATCGCAGGGCTCCCTGCGCCGAGCGCCATCGTCAGGGTCGGGCCGCCGTTGCCGGCCAGCGAACCGAGCAGTGGATTGAGGGGGGTGCCGTCCGGACAGCCGGTACCGGCAGGGAAGCTGTAGTTGAAGCCCGCGCCGGTGGCCGCACCCGCGCAGTTGTCGTTCGGCGTCGCCGACCCGTCGTTGGAGACGATCAGCGAGTTCCGCAACGTGACCGCATTGTCGGTGCCGCCGCCGACGCCGGTCGATCCGTTGATCCCGGGTCCAGTCCCCCCGCTGCCGCGGGGGCCACCGGGCCCGGTCTCGTTCTCTGCGACGGTTGCGTTGGTGAGCAAAAGGGCGCCGCCGACAGCCGACAACCCCCCGCCATTGCCTCCGTCGCCGCCGTTGCCGCCGACGGTCTCGTTGGCTGTGCCCCCGCTGCCCCCGCCCCTTGTCTCGTTCGAAGCCACGGTGACGTTGGTCAGCGCCGCCACCGCCGCCGCGACGGCGATCGCGCCGCCGTTGCCGCCGTTGCCGCCGTTGCCGCCGGGCTGGAATTGGTTCTGACCACCGGTGCCACCGTGACCGGTCAGGTTCGAGTTCAACGTCGACCCGGCGATCGTCAGCGGGCCGGCGCTGTGAACGGCGCCGCCGGCGCCGCCGTTGCCGCCGGTGCCGCCGGGTGCGGGAATGCCGGCATCGCCCCCGTGGCCGCCGTTCCCGGCCTCGTTGCCGGAGAAGCTGCTGTTGGTGATCGTCATCGCGCCGGCGCTCCGAACGGCGCCGCCGTTGCCGCCCCCGCCGCCGAGCCCGCCCGCTCCGCCACCGGTCGCCCCGGCGCCGCCTGCGCCGGCGGAGTTGCCGCTCAGGCTCGAGCCGATGATCGACAGCACCCCGGTCGCGGTGCTGGCGATCGCGCCGCCGTCACCGCCGGGTGCTCCAGGGTCGCCGGCGCAGCAGACGCCCGCCGCGCCGTTCCCGGCCTGGTTCGCGGTCATCGTCACGTTCTGGAGATTCAGGGTCGCCGAGTTCAGGATCGCACCGCCGGAGCCGCCGGGTGTGCTGGGAAAGCCCATCACACCGTTCGGCGCCTTGCCGCCCGTGATCGTCAGGTTCTGGATCGTCACCGTGGCGCCGGGGGTCACCGAGCCGATGTTGAAGACGCGGCTCATCCCGGCGGCCGAGACCGTCGTCGCCGAGGCGCCCTGGCCCTGGATCGAGAGGTTCTTGTCGATCGCGATCTCGCCCGTCGTCAGGACGGGGTTCGTGCCCGGGTCGATGATCACGCTCGCGCCCGGTGCGGCGTTTGCGACCACGGTTCGCAGCTGGGTGTCGAGGCCCGAGTCGCCGTTGTCGCAGACGTGCAGTGATCCGGCCGGGCACGCGGCCCAGGCCGACGGTGCGGCGATCAACAGCGCCGAGACGCCGAGTACGAGCGCGAGCGCGCGCAGCCCGGGCCGTCCTGTAGTTCCAGATGCGTCCCTCGTCCTCACCGGTTCCCTCCTTGAAGGTATCGCTGACCCGGCAACAATACGCGATCGCGGTCAGCCGCCGCAGCGGCTCAACCGCCGTCGTAAGCGTCGTGATAGTTCCACCATCTGTGGGTGGCCCTGGGCCGAGTCCGGCGCAAGTTCAGCGGCTAGCCCGCTACCATTCGCCGCCGCGCAGGCGGCTTGCCGCGCCCTCTCCATCCAACCACCTGAATTGAGCCCCCGCACCCTCCCGGATTATGAGCACTGTCATCGACAGCATCGAGCAGCGCGCGATCCGCAAGCGGCCGCGGTTCGGTGCAGGTGATCGCGTAAAGGTCCACTTCCAGGTCACCGAGGGCCAGCGCTCGAGGACCCAGGTCTTCGAGGGGATCGTGATCAAGCGGCAGGGGGCCGGGGCCCGCGAGACTTTCACCGTCCGCAAGCAGTCGTTCGGCGTCGGCGTCGAGCGGACCTTCCCGCTCCACTCGCCGAAGGTCGAGAAGCTCGAGGTCGCCGCGCGCGGCGACGTCCGGCGCGCGAAGCTCTACTACCTGCGCGAGAAGGTCGGCCGCGGCTCGCGGGTCGCCGAGCGACGCTGGGGGATCGAGGACGAGTTCGTGGTCGCCGAGGACGGAGACGTCGAGGCGCTCGACTCCGAGGGTGTCGCGATCAGCGAGGCCGAGGCCGAGCTGGTCGAGCCCGAGGAAGAGGAAGGCGACGGCGAGGTCAAGGCGAGGGGAAGGGCGACGCCAAGGCGGAGGGCGAGGAAAAGACTGAGCAGAACCAGGAACCAGCTGCTGAGGCCGAGGCTGATGAGAAGCCCGAGGCCGAGCCGCAGGCCGAGGCCGAGAAGGACACGGCCTGAAGGTCCACAAGCCCCAGACCACCTCGGGCGCCCTCGCGGAGCTCGTGCTGATCGTCGCCCTCGCGCTTGGGCTGGCGCTCGGGATCCAGGCGTTCATCGTCAAGCCGTACCAGATCCCCTCCGAGTCGATGGAGCCCACCCTCGACGTGGGCCAGCGGGTGCTCGTCAACCGCTTCGGCTACCACATCGGCGATCCTTCGATCGGCGACATCGTTGTCTTCAACCCGCCCGCGGGAGCCGAGCGCGGCAACCAGTGCGGCGGCACCCGCGCGGTTGGCCAGCCCTGCCCGATGCCGACGCCCGAGAAGGCCGACGTCAACTTCATCAAGCGGATCGTCGCCGGGCCCGGCGACACGCTCGCTGTCGCGAGCGGGCACCCGGTTGTCAACGGCGTCCCGAAGCTCGAGGAGGACTACATCATGGAGTGCCAGCCGGGAGGGGAATGCGAGCTCCCCAACCCGATCACCATTCCACCCGATCATTACTTCATGATGGGAGACAACCGTGGGCAGAGCGATGACAGCCGCTTCTGGGGACCCGTCCCCCGCGACTGGATCATCGGAAAGGCCTTCGCCACCTACTGGCCGCCGAACCGAATCGGAATCTTCTAGCGGCCAGCAGGCGAAGCCGAAGCGGCGCAAGCGCCCGACGGCCAAGAAGCTGTTCCGCTTCGACCGCTCGTTCGGGCACCGGTACGTAGCCGGCACCGACGAAGCGGGGCGGGGATCGCTCGCGGGACCATTGGTCGCCGCCGGCGTTCTGATTGACCTCGAGGGGATCGGCCTGCGCGAGCGCCGCGCGCTCGCCTGGCTCGATGACTCGAAGCAGAAGTCGATCGAGGAGCGCGAGGCGCTCTACCCGGCCGTGCTGCGCGCCGCCGCCAAGGTCTCGGTCGCGGTGCGTTCGGTGCGCGCGATCGACTCCCGCGGGCTGCACGTCTCCAACCTCGCCGCGCTCGGCGACTGCCTGCGCGCGGTCGCCTGCCCCGGGGCGAAGTGCCTCACCGACGGCTTTCGCGTCCCGAGCTCGAAATCGAGCACGAGGCGGTGATCGACGGAGACGCCCGCAGCGCGGCGATCGCAGCGGCGTCGGTGATCGCGAAGGTGACCCGCGACCGCTACATGCACCGCGCCGCGGAGCTCTACCCGGGCTGGAACTTCGAGGGCAACGTCGGCTACTCGACCCCCGAGCACCGCGAGGCGATCATCGAGCGCGGGATCTCGCCGCTTCACCGAGTCTCCTTCCAGTCGGTCGCCTACACCCAGCTCGACCTCGGGGCTTAAAAGCGCTGGCGGCGCCGCCGTTCGGGATCGAGGTTCCCGTCGTCCAGGCGGGGATGGGGGGCGGGCTGAGCGCGCACGAGCTCGCCGCGGCCGTCTCAGAAGCGGGCGGGCTCGGGACGATCACCGCCGGCGGGGCGGAAGCGCTGGCGAGCGAGCTCGCCGCGGCGCGCGTGCTCACCGGACAGCCGCTCGCCGTCAACCTGCTGCTCCCGTTCGCGCGCCGCGACTGGTTCGAGGCCGCGGCAGACGCCGACGTCGTGGTCACGTTCTGGGGCGCGCCGAGGCGCCGCGTCCCAGGCAACTGGATGCACCAGTGCGGGTCGATCGAGGAGGTGCACGCGGCGCGGACCGCGGGAGCCGACGCGGTGATCGTGCAGGGGGTGGAGGCCGGCGGTCACGTCCGCGGCACGACCCCGGCGCTCGAGCTGCTCGAGCGTGCCCGCGACGAGCTGCCGCGCGACTACCCGGTGCTGCTTGCCGGAGGGATCGCCGAACAGGGCGACGTCCGAACGGCGCTCGAGGCGGGCGCGAGCGCCGCGGTCGCGGGGACCCGCTTCCTGGCCTCCGAGGAGAGCCAGGCCCAGCCCGCGTACAAGCAGCGGCTGCTCGACGGCACCGAAACGCTGCTCACCGAGCTGTTCGGGGCCGGGTGGCCGGCCCCGCACCGGGTGCTCCCGAACGCGGCAACCAAGTACTGGCTCGGGGACGACCCGCGCGGGCCGAGGATCAACCGCGCCCTCAACCGGCTGCTCGCTGCCGGCGCGCGATACGTGCCGGCCGGCGCCCAAGCGAGGATGGCCGGCGCCCAGCGTCCCGACAGCAGGCTGCTCGGCCCCGCGCCGCCTGTCGAGGGGCTGCCCGAGACGCTGCTCGAGAGCGGGGCGCTGTACGCGGGGGAGACCGTGGCGCGGATCGAGGACGTTCGCCCGGCCGCCGAGCTCGTCGCCGCGCTCACGCCCTGACCGCGCCTGCCCTAATGCATGGAAGCGACACTTCTTTGCTCTAGTCGGCTCAGCCTTGCGTGTGGAGTCTCTCGTAGCGCATGTAAACCACCTGGTTGCCGAAAGTCCGGGTCTCGGCGAGTCCGAGCTCTAGCGGCGCAGCGAGGGCTGGGAGGAAGGGCAGCCCGCCGCCGACGACAATGGGATAGGTGAATGGCTCATAGGTGTCGATCAGGTCGAGCTCGGTGCAGGTGCCGGCGAGCCCGGGCCCGCCGACGGCGATCTCACCGTCGTACTCGGACTTGAGGCGCGCGACCTCCTCCTCGACGCTGCCGGTCGCGAGCTTGGTGTTGCCCTCGACCTCGGTCAGCGTGCTCGAGAAGACGACCTTCGGCAGCTGCTTCCAGATGCGGGCGAATTCCGCTGCATAGTCGGTGATCGCCGGATCCTCCTCCGCCGTCTCCCAGTAGACCATCGTCTCGTAGAGCTTGCGGCCGAGGAGATGGGCGCTCAGCCGGCCCACCCGCGCGTTGTGGAACCGATGCAGCTCCTCGTCGGGCTCGGACCACTGGAAGTCGCCATCAGGCCCGGCAACGAAGCCGTCGAGCGAGACGCCCATCGAGTAGAGCAGCTTCCCCACGAGCGATAGCTTAGATATTTAGTTCGGATCCTCCGCTGGATCTCACCTACCGCGACAGCGTGGTGGTGGGCTTGCTTCCGGCTATCGCTAGAACGCGGCCCGGATGTGCTCGTAGTCGGCGATCTGACCGGCGGCGAAGCTGATCCCGATCACGTCGAAGCGGATCCGATCGAAGCTCGGCAGCGGAGGGTGCTCGGCCAGGTAGGCGGCTGCGAGCCGCCGGACCTGGCGCTGCTTGCGGGGGCCGACCGCGAACGCGGGGCGCTCGGGGCCCCTTGCGGTGCCGACCGTTCCCGCCTTCACCTCGACGAAGACCAGCACGCCGCTGTCGAGCGCGACGATGTCGAGCTCGCCGTAGCGGGTGCGGACATTGCGGGCGACGATCTCCCAGCCCGCCGACGCGAGCCTGCGGGCGGCGATCTGCTCGGCGGCGGCGCCGAGCCTCTGGCGGGCGATCGTCATCGCACGGACCCTGCACCCGGGCGCCGCGCGCGGTGCGCGCGAGTCGGATCGGCGGCGTCACGGAGTTGTGACAGTGCGCGCGCAACCCCGCCACCGACCGAGCAGATCATGGACGAGTGCTCGCGGTGGCGCGGACATTCGCCCTGGTCGGGATCGAGGCGCGCGCGGTCAGCGTCGAGGTCGATATAGGCAGCGGGCTGCCCTCGTTCTCGATCGTCGGCCTGCCAGATACCGCAGTCCGCGAGTCGCGGGAGCGGGTCCGCGCCGCGCTCGTCAACTCGGGGTTCGAGTTCCCCCAGCAGCGGATCACCGCCAACCTGGCGCCCGCCGACCTGCGCAAGGTCGGTCCCGGTTTCGACCTTGCGATCGCGGCGGCGCTGCTCGCCGCTTCGAGCCAGCTCGAGCACGTACACCTCGAGCGCTTCGCGCTCGCCGGCGAGCTCGCGCTCGACGGCTCGATCCGCCCGGTGCCCGGCGCGCTCGCGATGGCCGAGGGGGCGGCCGGGACCGGGATCGGCGGAATCGCGGTCGCCGAGGGCGACGGGGGAGAGGCGGCGCTCGTCGACGGCCTCGAGGTAGTGCCGCTTCAACGACTTGCTCAGCTGCCCGAGCTGGACAACGGGCTGCCGCGCGCACTGCCGGCGAACTCCGGACCCGAGCCCAGCCCAAAGGCGGGGCAGAAGGCCGACCTCTCCGACCTCCGCGGCCAGCCGGCGCTCCGCGGTGCGCTTGAGATTGCCGCCGCGGGCGGCCACAGCCTGCTGATGACTGGGCCGCCCGGATCCGGCAAGACGCTGGCGGCGATGCGGCTGCCCTCGATCATGCCGCCGCTCGGGCCCGCCGAGGCGCTCGAGGCGACGCGGATCGCGAGCGCCTGCGGGCGGCGCTCGGACGGACGCCTCGTCGTCGAGCGGCCGTTCCGCGCACCCCACCACACAATCTCGACAGCGGGGCTGGTCGGCGGCGGCACGCAGCCGCGAGCTGGCGAGGTGACCCTCGCCCACCGCGGGGTGCTGTTCCTCGACGAGCTCGCCGAGTTCCAGCGCCAGGCGCTCGAGGCGCTGCGCCAGCCGCTCGAGGACGGCCGGGTGACGATCGTCCGCGCCAGCCGCTCGGTGACGCTGCCGTGCCGGTTCATGCTGGTCGCGGCGGCGAACCCGTGCCCCTGCGGGCATGGGCCCGACTCCGGGGAGTGCAAGTGCCCACCTCGGGCCGTGCGGGCCTACGCCGCGAAGCTGAGCGGGGCGCTCGCCGACCGGATAGATCTCTCGATCGCGATCGAACAGCCGAGCTCGGAGGCGCTTGCGCGCGAGAGCGGTGAGGCATCGGCTGCCGTCCGCGAGCGCGTGATCGCGGCGCGCGGGCTCGCCGCGGAGCGGCTCGGCGACGGGCGCTGCAACGCCGACACGGAGGCTGGGGAGACGCGGCGCGCCTGCCGGCTGACCGTCGACGCGAAGGCGCAGATGGCGGCGGCGCGGAGGACGCTCGGGCTCAGCGGGCGCGGCTGGGACCGCGCGCTGCGGGTCGCGCGCACGATCGCCGACCTTGCCGGCAGCGAGCGGGTCGACACAGCTCACGTCTCCCAGGCGATGACCTATCGCCGCCGCGGCCGGTGAGCGCGGCGCAGGAGATCTGGACGTGCGCCCGGGGCGACGAGCTCTACCCGGCCGCGCTCGGCGTTGTATACCAGCCCCCCGAGGTGCTGTACGGGCGCGGGGACCGCGAGCTGCTTGCCGAGATCGCGCCCGCGGTGACCGTGGTCGGGGCGCGGCGGGCGAGCCGCCACGGCGGCGAGGTGACGAGCAGGCTCGCCGCCGATCTCTGCGCGGCCGGGCTTACCGTGGTGAGCGGGATGGCGATCGGAATCGACTCCTGGGCCCACGAGGGAGCGCTCGAGGCGGGCGGGCGTACGGTGGCGGTGCTGGGCGGCGGCGCCGACGTCGTCTATCCGCGCGCCAAGCGCCACCTCTACGAGCGGATCGCCGAGCACGGCCTCGTGCTCTCCGAGCAGCCTCCGGGGACCGAGCCCGCGAAGTGGATGTTCCCGGCCCGCAACCGGATCATGGCCGCGCTCGGCCGGTTGACCGTCGTCGTCGAGGCCGCACAGCGCTCGGGCTCGCTGATCACCGCCAGGCTGGCCGCCGAGATAGGCCGCGACGTCGGCGCGGTCCCCGGCCGGGTCGGGACCCCGCTCGCGGCAGGCACGAACCACCTGCTGGCCGACGGCGCGATCGTCGTCCGCGACGCGCAGGACATCCTCGACGCCGTGCTCGGCGCCGGCGCGCCGCGGCTCGAGCGCTCCGCGCCCGAGCTGAGCCGCGATCAGGCCGCGGTCCTCGACCTCGTCGGCCGCGGCCACACCACCCCCGACGCGGTCGCGGCGGCCTCGGGGATGGCGGTCGGCGGCGCGATCGCCGCGCTCGCATCGCTCGAGCTGCTCGGGCGCCTGGTCGCGGACGGCTCGGGCCGCTATTCCGTCTCGCCATAAGCTGGCTGTATGTCTGGCGACATACCGACAGCGATCGCGATCGCGGGCTCGGACTCGGGCGGCGGCGCCGGGATCCAGGCCGACCTGAAGGCGTTCGCGCGCTGCGGAGTGCACGGGACCTCCGCGATCACCGCGGTCACGGTGCAGAACACGGCCGGGGTCACCGCCGTGCACCCGATTCCACCCGAGATCATCGTCGCCCAGGTGACAGCCGTCGCCGAGGACATTGGCGTCGACGCGGCCAAGGTCGGGATGCTCGGCGACGAGCAGACGATCGACGCGGCCCAGACCGCGCTCGCGTTTTTGCGCGGAAGCGGCGATCCGCCGGTCGTGATCGACCCGGTGATGGTCGCCGAGAGCGGCGCGAGCCTGCTCGAGCCGAGCGCGAGAAGGGCGCTGGTTCGCAAGCTGTTCGGCTTCGCCACCGTCGTCACCCCGAACGTGCCGGAGGCGCGCGAGCTCTCCGGCCTCGGCGAGGGCGCACCGCAGGAGGAGCTGGCGCGCGTCGTCCACGCGCTCGCCGGCCCCGGCCCCGACGTCGTCGTCGTAACCGGCGGCCACACCGAGGCCGGCGCCGATCTGTTCTTCGACGGCGCACGCGCGGTCGAGATCGAAGGCCCGCGCCACCCCGAGGGCGCCTCGCACGGCTCCGGCTGCACCCATTCCTCGGTGCTCGCCGCGCAGCTCGCGCTCGGGCGCACCCCGCTCGAGGCGGCCCGCGCCGCGCGCGAGATCGCCGCCGAGGCGGTCGGCGCCGGCCTCCGCGATCTTGGCGAGGGAGCGGGTCCCGTGGATGTGCTGGGCCTCGAGAAGCAAAGGCCGTAGCGCCGCTCGGTAATAATCGTCGTGTGAAGCTGGTGCGGATGACACCCGGACAGGGCGACCTGTTGCTCGCCGAGGGCGACCCCGAGCTGAGCGAGGACGAAGAGCGCCTCGTCGAGGAGTTCCGCCGCCAGCTCGAGCTCGGCATGTGGGCGGTGGTCCCGCACGAGACCCGCGACGGCAGCCGCGAGGCGACGATGGTCAGGGAATTCTCGGAGGTCCCCCGAGACGCGGAGCAAGTGATCTTCTTCCCTCCCGCGGCGGGGGGCTAGGGCGATGTCCTACGGAGCCCGTATCGCTGAGGGCGCTCGGCGCGCCGACCGCCGTGCCGAGCAGCTGCTCGCCTCGGTCGTCGGCCCCGACACCTTCGCCATGTACCGCGAGCTCGGCTTTCTGGCGGTCATCCCTACCCAGGACCAAGCCGCCCCCGGACGCGAAGCGGAGGAGGCGGCGTATGGATATTTGATCTACCCGCACCGCCCGCTCGTCGCCTTCGACGCACGCAGCGGCGAGCCGCTGAGCGAGTTCTGCGTTCGCTTCCCGGACTCCAGCGAACCCTCGCCGCGGCTTCCCGACGCCGACGACGTGCTCGCGAAATGGATGGCCTTGCAGGCCGACGAGAAGCTCGTAATCGGCGAGTCGAACCTCGACCCGCTCGGGCGCCAGCTCGACCCAGGCCAGGTGCGCCGCGACCTCGAGGCGCTGCGGGCCTGGGCTGACCGAGCGGAGAGGACGGCGTGAGCGCCCCGCGGCCGCGCAGCTCGGTGGTCTTCGACGGTCCGGAGCGGGCTTTCTCGCGCGCCTACATGAAGGGGATCGGCTTCGACGACGCCGACCTCTCCAAGCCGACGATCGGAGTCGCCAACACGTGGATCGAGGCGATGCCGTGCAACTTCCACCTCCGCGAGGTCGCGGCCAAGGTGAAGGAGGGCGTCCGCGAGGCCGGCGGCACGCCGATGGAGTTCAACACGGTCGCGATCTCCGACGGCGTCACGATGGGCACGCAAGGCATGAAAGCGTCGCTGGTCAGTCGAGAAGTCATCGCCGACTCGATCGAGCTCACTGCGCGCGGGTACCAGTTCGACGCGCTGGTCGCGATCTGCGCCTGCGACAAGACGATCCCCGGCTCGGTGATGGCGCTGCAGCGGCTCGACATCCCGGCGGTGCTGCTCTACGGCGGCTCGATCCTGCCCGGCCGCTGGAAAGACAAGGACGTGACGATCCAGGACATCTTCGAGGCGATCGGCGCCTACGAGGCCGGCGACATGACCGAGGAAGAGCTGCGCTCGCTCGAGGACGTGGTCAGTCCCGGGCCCGGAGCCTGCGGCGGCCAGTTCACCGCCAACACGATGGCGAGCGCGTTCGAGGTGATGGGAATCGCCCCGATGGGCTCGGGGATGGTGCCCGCGGTCGCCGACGAGCGCCAGGACGTTTCGCGCAAGGTCGGCGAGCTGGTCATGAACGTGCTCGAGCACGACCTGAAGCCGAGCCAGATCATCACCCGCGACTCGATCGAGAACGCAATTGCGACCGTGGCGATGTCGGGCGGCTCGACGAACGGCGTCCTGCACCTGCTCGCGGTCGCGCGCGAGGCCGGCATCGAGCTCGACC
Organism: uncultured Solirubrobacterales bacterium; assembly: GCA_963800705.1. Lineage (GTDB taxonomy): Bacteria > Actinomycetota > Thermoleophilia > Solirubrobacterales > 70-9 > CAWDBV01. Next base: position 584,718 of record CAWDBV010000005.1, on the reverse strand, counting down.
TCGAGGATTTCGACCGGATCTCCGAGCGCACGCCGCTGCTCGGCGACCTGAAGCCCGGCGGCAAGTTCGTGGCCCGCGACCTGAACGACGCCGGCGGCATCGGCGTGTTCGCCAAGCGCCTCGACGAGGCCGGGCTCTTGCACCGCGAGGCGCTCACGGTCACGGGTCGCACGATCGGCGAGGAGGCCGACGCAACCACCGAGACCCCCGGCCAGGAGGTGGTGCGCCCGCTCGACGACCCGCTCAAGGAAACCGGAGGCCTCGTGATCCTGCGCGGCAACCTCGCCCCCGAGGGCTGCGTGGTCAAGGTCGCCGGCTACGAGCGCATGGAGCACTCCGGCCCCGCGCGGGTGTTCGAGTCTGAGGAAGAGGCGTTCGCGGCCGTCAAGGCGGGCAAGATCGAGGCCGGCGACGTGGTCGTGATCCGCAACGAGGGCCCAGCGGGTGGCCCGGGGATGCGCGAGATGCTGCAGACCACGGCGGCGCTGGTCGGGGAAGGGCTCGGCGACAAGGTGGGCCTGCTCACCGACGGGCGCTTCTCGGGCGCAACGCGAGGGCTGATGGTCGGCCACGTCGCACCGGAGGCGGTCAAGGGCGGCCCGATCGCCGCGCTGCGCGACGGCGACGAGGTGACGATCGACATCGCCGAGCGCAAGCTCGAGGTGAAGCTCTCCGACGAGGAGATCGCGAAGCGGGTCGCCGAGTACGAGCCGCCCGATCCCCTCTTCACGAGCGGCGTGATGGCGAAGTACGCGGCCACGGTGTCCTCGGCCTCCGAGGGCGCCGTTACGGGCTAGTCGCCGGCCAGGAACTCGTCGATCAAGCGGTTGAAGCGCACCGGGCGCTCGACCATCGGCAGGTGGCCGCAGCGGTCGAAGACGACGAGCTCGGCGTTGTCGCCGATCCGCCGCTGGTAGGACGGTCCGGCGGGGAGGGGACGACGCGGTCGTTGCGCCCCCAGACGATCAGCGTCGGGACCTCGATCTCGGTCAGCCGGTCGCGGATGTCGTACCCGAACAAAGTCGTGATCGCGTCGTAGAAGCCCGGTGAGCGCAGTGCCGGCGCGGTGATCTCCCAGAGCAACTCTTGCCGCAGCGAGCGCGGATCGTCGACCATGCCGCGGTAGGCGAGATGACGAAGCCGCGAGCGCCGCAGGCCCTCCATCCGGTAGCGGAAGGCGAGCGGCGCCGCCGCGCGCCCCACCCGTCCGACCACCTTCGCGGGCTCGCTTCGCGCCCGCGCCCAGGTGATCCCGGCCGCCGAGACGAGCACCAGGCGCTCGACCCGGTCGGGCTCGTTGATCGCCAGCTCGGTGCCGATGAACCCGCCCATCGAGCTGCCGATCAACGGACAAGGATCGAGGCCGAGCTTCTCGCAGAAGTCGCGCAGGAAACGCCCGTAGCTGGCAATCGAGATCTCCCACGGCGGCATCGGGCTGGAGCCGAACCCGGGTAGGTCGAGCGCGATCACCCGGTGGCGCTGGGCGAGGTGGGGGATGTTCTCGAGCCAGTTCTGCCACGAGCCGCCGAGCCCGTGGACGAGCAGAATCGGCGGCCCTTCGCCGAGCTCGACGTAGTTGGTCTCCGCGCCGACGACGTCGGTCATGCGCAGGCGCTCACTCCAGTCGATCTTCAGCCACTCGGGATCGGGGTTGCCGTATGGGTCGGGGCCGTCGGCCGGTGTCGCGGGCGGTGGCGCAACGAGTGGGTTGAGGTAGCCGACGGTGCCGCGAAGCTCGCGCTGAAGGTCCGAGGCGCGTTCGGCGACCGCCATCAGGCGTACCCCATGCGCTCGAGGATCGGTATTTCGCGGATCTGCGGCGGTTGCAAGTGGTCCCAGAGGATGCCGCGTGGGCGCTCGTACTGTCGCTCGACCTCGATCGCGGCGCGCGGGGTGGCGATCAGGTCGACCGGGAGATCGTGATTGATCACCGGCAGGTGCTCGCGGAGGATCTGGATCGGGTGCACGGTGGTGGCGACCGTCGTGTGGTCGTCGATCTTGCCCGCCTCGATCAGGAGCCCGTACTCGAGGTCGGAGAAGCCGCCGCCCTTGCCGATCCTCGCACCGCTCAGGTTGACGGCGACCGAGCCGCAGAGCACGAAATCGATCTCGGGCAGCTCCTCCTCGGCAACGACGAGCCCGTGGCGCATCGCGCCCTTGATCGTCGCCGCTTCGCGCATCTCCTTGGCCGAGAGCTTGCGCGGGTCGAGCAGCCGGAAGGGGTGGGTGTCGCGGAGCCGCGGCACCGCCATGATCAGTGTCTTGCCCTCCTCGAGCGCGGTGCGCCGGACGTGGGTCTGCGGCGAGTCCGGGTTCACCTTCACCGTCCGCGCGCGCTTCCAGAGCCGGTGTGCGGTGAGCTTCTCGGCGGCCAGCTTGGCGCCGGCGAAGTTCGGGATCCGCCCCTCTGCACCCGGGAAGCGGGCGACGCCCTCGCGATCCATTGCCCGCCAGACCTCGCGGCGGATCTGGTCCTTGGTGCGCATGCGGTTGCTCGAGGCAGGATCCGGCGGCGACATCTCACCAATACTAGGTTGGCCGCGATCCGCCGTGAATGCTTGAATTCAAGCCGCAAACGGGCTTGCGAGGACGTCCGGCCCTGGAGGGAACACGCGGGACGCTTCGTAGACTGTTTACAACGTCCAATAGGTAGGGACTGAAACAGCACAAAAATGAGCCGCGCCGCAAAGATCACCCTCGTAACGCTCGCCGTGTTCGTGATGGCGAGCGTCGGAGCCGCGTTCGCCTACGACGAGGCGAAACGCGACCAGATCGCCCCCGGCGTGATGATCGCCGGCGTCGAGGTAGGCGGCCACGACACCAAGGAGGCCAAGAAGCTGCTCCGCGACAGCGTCGTCGAGCCGCTGATGCGCCCGGTGAAGGTGATGTACGAGGACGAGCTCTACACGCTCACCCCCGACCAGCTCGAAATGGACGCAGACCTGAAGGGGATGCTCGACGAGGCGGTCGCCGAGAGCCGCCAGGGCGGGCTGCCGACCCGCCTGATCCGATACGCCACCGACGGCGAGGTCTCGGCCAACCTCCAGCCGCGGATCAGCTACTCCGACAAGGCGCTAGATGAGGAGATCGAGCGGATCGTCGGCTCGATCGACCGCGAGGCGGTCGACGCGAGCATCGAGCCGAGCGGTTCGTCGATCACGCCGACCAAGGAGCAAAACGGATTCGAGGTCCACGAAGAGAAGCTCCGCGAGGACGTCCAGCAAGCGCTCCAGGACGGGGCCGGCCCGCGCGAGGTGACCGCGGACGGGGAGGTCACCGAGCCCGAGGTCACGACCGAGGAGCTCGCGACTGCCTACCCGACCTATGTGACCGTCGACCGCTCCAACTTCAAGCTGACGCTGTGGAAGAACCTCGAAAAGAAGAAGACCTACCCGATCGCGGTCGGCGGTATCGGCTACGACACCCCGACGGGGGTCTATGAGGTCAGCGACAAGCAGGTCAACCCGACCTGGAACGTCCCGACCTCGGAATGGACGGGGGACCTCGCCGGGCAGTCGATCCCGCCCGGCCCGGGGAACCCGCTCAAGGCGCGCTGGATCGGGATCGCGGACGGGGCCGGGATTCACGGCACCGACGACATCGGCTCGCTCGGCAGCGCCGCATCGCACGGCTGCGTGCGAATGGCGGTTCCGGACGTGATCGAGCTCTACGACCAGGTCCCGCACGGCACACCCATCTACGTCGGCTAGCCGTGAACGGCGGCTCGCAGGCGGCGGCCCGCGAGCGGCGAAGCTATCGGGGTGGAATGGAGTGAGGCGCTCGACGCCTATGACCGCGAGCTGAGCGGCCGCAGCGCGGCGGCCAACACGCGTCGCGCCTACGCCAGCGATCTCGCGCAGCTCTCCGAGTGGGCGCAAGCGCGCGAGCTCACCCCCGAATCGGTCGCCTATCGCGACCTGCGCGGCTACGCGGCCCACCTCTCCGAGGTCGGCGCTTCGAAGGCGACCGTGGCCCGCAAGCTTGCCGCGATCCGCGGCCTCTACGACTCGCTGCGGCGCTCGGGCGCCGTTCCGCAGAACCCCGCCGACCTGCTCAGTTCCCCGAAGCGCGAGTCCAAGCTTCCGCGCGTCCTCGACCGCGACGAGATCACGAAGCTGCTCGAGCGGATCCCGGCCCTCACCCCGCTCGAGGTCCGCGACCGCGCCATGCTCGAGCTCGCCTATGCGTGCGGCCTGCGCGCCGAGGAGATCGTCAACCTCGACCTCGGGGCGCTCGATTTCGACTCCGAGCAGCTGCGGATCGAGGGCAAGGGCTCGAAGACGCGGATCGTCCCGGTCGGCGAGCCGGCGCAGCGCGCGGTCGGGCGCTACCTCGAGCGCGCCCGCCACACGCTGGTCTCGAACCACGCCGAGCCGGCCTTGTTCCTCTCCAAAAGCGGCCGCCGCCTTTCTCCCTCCGACGTCCGCCGCAGGCTGCAGCGCTGGGTCAAGGAGGCAGCGATTGCCGGCGGCGTCTCGCCGCACGCGCTCCGGCACAGCTTCGCCACCCACCTGCTCGAGGGAGGCGCAGACCTGCGCACCATCCAGGAGCTGCTCGGGCATTCGAGCGTGGCGACGACCCAGATCTACACACGTGTCGAGCCGTCGTGGCTGCGCTCGCAGTACGCTCGCAGTCACCCGAGGGCCTAGAACCAGCCCAGGGAAAGGCATGGAAACCACGGTCAAATCCATCGAGCTCCGCGAGCTCTGGAAGCGCTACAAGGAAGATGGCGACAAGTCGGCAAGGGAGCGCCTCGTGGTCGCCTACTCGCCGCTCGTCAAATACGTCGCCGGCCGCACCGGCGCCGGGCTGCCTTCGCACGTGGAGGACGCCGACCTGATCTCCTACGGGATGGTCGGACTGCTCGAGGCGATGGACCGCTACGACGCCTCGCGCGAGGTGCGCTTCGAAACCTTCGCCATGCCCCGCATCCGCGGCGCGATCATCGACGAGCTGCGCTCGATGGACTGGGTGCCGCGGTCGGTTCGTTCGCGGGCCAAGGAGATCGAGGTCGCGAACTCGAACCTCGAGGGGCAGCTCGGCCGGGTGCCGTCCGACGAGGAGCTGGCCGAGAAACTCGGCATTGAAATGGAGGAGCTCGAGGACTCGTTGACACGGATCTCCAACTCCTCGATCCTCGCCCTCGACGAGCTCTGGATGGTCCCCGACTCTTCGGGCGACAGCGTTTCTCTGCTCGACACGATCCGGGACCCGGACGCCCCCGATCCGCAGGCCTCGCTCGACAGCGCCGACATCCGCGAGCAGCTCGTCGAAGCGATCCAGACGCTCCCCGAGCGAGAGACCCTCGTCGTCGCGCTCTACTACTTCGAGAGCCTCACCCTGCGCGAGATCGGGCAGGTGCTCGGCGTCACCGAATCGCGGGTCTCGCAGATGCACTCGAAGGCCGTGCTGCGCCTGCGCTCGCGGCTCTCCAAGCAGCCTGCATAGCGCGTATATAGTCCGGCGCCGATGCCTCACAAGGCCGCCGACCGGATCCGCAACGTCGCCCTGATCGGGCACCGAGGCTCGGGCAAGACCTCGCTCCACGAGGCGCTGCTGTTCGAGGCCGGAGCGATCAAGCGGCTCGGCAAGGTCGAGGACGGCAGCACGGTCTCCGACTTCGAGGAGGACGAGCAGAAGCGCGAGATGTCGATCGGGGCGACGATCGCCTCGTTCGACTACTCGGACCGCAAGATCAACCTGATCGACACCCCCGGCGATCCGAGCTTCGTCGCCGACACGATCGGCGCGCTGCGGGTCGCCGACGCCGCGGTCGTGGTCGTCAACGCCGTGATGGGGGTCGAGGTCAACACCGAGCGACTCTGGGCGCGCGCGGACACCGAAGGCCTGGCGCGGCTCGTGTTCGTCAACATGCTCGACCGCGAGCGCGCCGACTTCTTTCGCACGCTCGAGTCGCTCCAGAAGGCCTTCGGGACCCACGTCGTCGCTACCGAGATCCCGATCGGCGCCGAGCACGAGGTCAGCGGCGTCGTCGACCTGATCGACATGAAGGCGTTCGTCGCCGAGGGCGAGGGCCAGGGCGCGGCGACCGCGCAGGAGATCCCCGAGGAGCTCAAAGAGCAGGCCCAGGAGTACCGCGAGAAGCTCATGGACGAGGTCGCCGAGAACTCCGACGAGCTCATGGAGCGCTACCTCGAGGGTGAGGAGATCGACCACGACGAGATCGTCACCGTCCTCAAGCAGGGCGTCACCGACGGCAAGATCTTCCCGGTCACCTGCGGGATCGCGACCAAGAACCTCGGCACCAGCCGGCTGCTCGAGGCGCTGGTCGAGGACCTGCCTTCGCCGGCGATGCGCGGCGCGATCGCCGCGACTGACGACGATGGGGAGGAGATCGAGGTCGAGCCCGACGAGTCCGGCCCGACGGTCGCCTACGTCTTCAAGACCCTCGCCGACCCCTACGCCGGGCGCCTCAACCTCTTTCGCGTCCTCTCCGGGGTGGTCAAGTCCGACTCGCAGGTCTTCAACACGACGCAGAAGGCGAAGGAGAGGATCGGCCCGCTGCTCGTTTCGCAGGGCAAGGAGCACGAGAACGCGGACGAGCTCGGCGCCGGTGACATCGGCGCGGTCGCGAAGCTGAAGGAGACGCGGGCCGGGGACGTGCTCGCCGGCAAGGATTCGCACGTGCAGCTGCCGGGGCTCGACCTGCCGGCGCCGGTGATGGCGTTTGCATTCGAGGCGAAGACGAAGGGCGACGAAGAGAAGAGCGCGAACGCGATCCGCCGCCTTTCCGAGGAGGACCCGACGCTCGACGTCCACCGCGACCGGCAGACCGGCGAGCAAATCATCGCCGGGCTGACTCAGATTCATGTCGAGGTGATCGTCGACCGGATGAAGAGCCGCTACGGCGCCGAGATCGCGCTCAAGCCGCCGCGGGTGCCCTACCAGGAGACGATCCGAAAGCCCGCCAAGGCGCATGGCCGCTACAAGAAGCAGACCGGCGGCCGCGGCCAGTTCGGCGACTGCCACATCGAGATCGAGCCGGCTGAGACAGGGACCGGATTCCAATTCGAAAACAAGATCAAGGGTGGCGCCATTCCGAAGGGATTCATCCCCGCGGTCGAGAAGGGCATTGCCGAGGCGATGCAGCACGGCGAGGTCGCCGGCTACCCGGTCAAGGACGTCACCGTGCGGCTCGTCGACGGCTCCCATCACGCCGTCGACTCATCGGAGAACGCGTTCAAGGTCGCCGGCTCGATGGCCTGGAAGAAGGCGATGGCAGAGGCCGGCGCGGTGCTGCTCGAGCCGATCGTGCAGCTCACGATCAGCGTCCCCGAGGAATCGGTCGGCGACGTGATCGGCGACCTCAACTCGCGCCGCGGGCATCCGCTCGGGATGGAGGCGAAGGGCTCGGCGACCGAGGTCAAGGCCGAGGTGCCGATGGCCGAGGTGCTCGACTACGCCCCCGACCTGCGCGCAATTACCGGCGGGCGCGGCGACTACACGATGGAGTTCGTCCGCCACGACGAGATCCCGGCGCACCTCGCCGAGAAGGTGATCTCGGAGGCCGGCTCCGAAGAGGAAGTCAGGGCCTGAGCACGCCTTGAGCGAGCTGATCCACACCTGCTACCGGATCGGCGACATCGATCGCTCGATCGAGTTTTATGAGGCGCTGGGATTCGAAGAGATCGGCCGCGTCCCGATCAAGGACGAGGCGGTCAACGTGTTCATGAACCTGCCCGGCGACGGCGACAAGCCGCGGCTCGAGCTCACCTACAACTTCGGCGTCGATTCGTATGAGATCGGCAGCGGCTACGGCCACATCGCGATCACGGCCGACGACCTCGACAAGACGCTCGAGAAGCTCTCGGCGAAGGGGATCGAGCCCGAGAAGCCGCCGTACAGCGTCCGCGAGGGGGGGTCGCGGCTCTGCTTCGTCCGCGACCCCGACGGCTACCGGATCGAGCTGCTCGAGTCCTCGTGAGGGCTGCCTGAAGCTGCGCTAGTTGAGCAGGTTGGCGCGGACGTTGATCACCGACCGACGCATTCGCTCCTCCTTGTCCCTGGGGTGGACTTCACACGGTACCGTCTCGCGCGTGAAGGTGACGGTGAATGTGGACGGCGGCTCGAGGGGCAACCCGGGCCCGGCGGCGATCGCCGCGGTCGCCAGCGACGCGAAGGGTGGCGAGCTCACCGACCGCAGCGAGACGATCGGCGTCGCGACCAACAACGTCGCCGAGTACCGGGCGCTGCTGCTCGGGATCGAGCTCGCGCGCGAGCTCGGCGCCGACGAGGTCGAGCTGATCGGCGACTCGGAGCTGATCGTGCGCCAGGTGAAGGGTGACTACAAGGTGAAGAAGGACGACCTGCGCCCCCTGCACACAAAGGTCCTCGACGAGCTGCGCGGCTTCAAGAAGTGGTCGATCAGAAGCGTTCCGCGCGAGCAGAACGAGGCCGCCGACGCGCTCGTCAACGAGGCCCTGGACGGCTAGACTTCCCCGCTCGCGCGGCTGTAGCTCAGCTGGCTAGAGCGTCTGCTTGCCATGCAGAAGGTCGTGGGTTCGAATCCCATCAGCCGCTCTCGAAACGCCCCCGGTCTGGGGGCGTTTCGCGTCGTTAGGCTTGCTTTCGCGGCGCCTTGGCGGAGTGGTTACGCAGCGGCCTGCAAAGCCGTTTACGCCGGTTCGATTCCGGCAGGCGCCTCTCGCCTCACCCCTACGGAACGGAAAAGGGCCCCTTGCGGGGCCCTCGACTCCGTAAAGGACGTGCCACCAGGGATCCGGAGAACTCACTGGCCCGTCAGTCCTTCAAGTCTCACGGTCATGATTCGACCGTGTCTCAGCAAAACTTAACACCAGCCCTCCTCAAAAGTTGCAGTCGAACCGCGTACACGGGAAAAACCTTGCGCGATAGCTCTGGTGAAGGGACGCTCACGAACGGGCGCTGACGCGGCCACTCAGCGCACGACGCGGTACTGGAGGTGGGTGGCGCCGGGCGCGCCGACTACCCGGGCCTGCTCGAGCTTCAGGTCGGTGCCGTCGAGGTTGTCGAACAGCCGCTCGCCTGCCCCGAGGAAGATCGGCGAGACGTTGATGTTGATCTCGTCGACCAGGCCCGCGGCGAGGTACTGCTGGACGGTGTTCGCGCCACCGGCGATCTGGACGTCGGCATCACCTGCCGCATCGCGCGCCTGCTCGAGCGCTGAGGTGATCCCGTCGGTGACGAAGTGGAACGTCGTCCCGCCCTCCATCTCGACCGGCTCGCGGGCGTGGTGGGTGAGGACGTAGACAGGGGCGTGGTACGGCGGGTCATCGCCCCACCATCCGGTCCACGACCCGTCGCCCCAGTCGCCGCCGCCGATCGGGCCGAACATCTTTCGCCCCATGATCATCGCGCCGTAGCCCTTCGTCGAGCTCCTCGACGATCGGGCTCGATTCGTTGACCTCACCGCCTTCCCTGCCGTGCGCCTCCTGCCACGCCTTGAGCTTGAACATCCACTCGTGAAGGTCCTCGCCGCCCTCGCCGAGCGGCTCCTCCTCGCTCTGGTTCGGTCCAGCGACGTAGCCGTCGAGCGACATCGATAGCTGGAATCTGAGCTTTCCCATCAGGTCTCCTCCTTGAGTCGAGCTTTGTCCCTAAGACGGCCGGAGCCGGCCGAACTCATCGCTGCGCGCGGGATACCCCGGTTGAAGCAGACGGCATTCGAGTCGATGGGCGTAACTGGGCTCGAACCAGTGACCTCCGCCTTGTCGAGGCGGCGCTCTCCCAACTGAGCTATACGCCCGGGGTTCTGAATTCTACGAGTAAGCGTCCCAGGCCAGCAGGGACGGGAGAGGATCGTAGGGTGCGCCGCCCGCGCGCCAGCCGGGCGCGGTCCAGAGCTCGAAGTGCAGGTGGCAGCCCGTCGCCGAGCCGGTCGAGCCGACGTTGCCGATCCACTGCCCGGTGCTGACCACGAGTCCGACGATCGGGATCGCCGGCGAGGCGAGGTGCATGTAGACGTAGTCCTGGCCGCTGAGCGCGCCCCGGATCACGGTGTAAAAGCCGGCGCCGCTGGCCTGGTAGGAGTTGACGAGCACGATCCCGCCCTGCGCGGCGACCATCTGGCTCCCGCAGGCAGCGGCGACGTCCTGGCCCTGGTGGATGTGATCGCCCCGGTCGGCGCCGAACAACGAGCCCGTGCCGCCGAAGCTGTGTGCCCCGGGGACCGGGAAGACGTGATCGCCGGGCACCGGCGGCTGCACCTTGGCCGCCGCGGCGCGAATCTTCTTCGCCTGCGCGCGCTGCACGACGCCGTCGATCGGCCAGGTGCGCTGGCGCTCGACCCCCTTCACCGCCCGCCGTGTCCCGGGGCCGAAGGCGCCGTCGACGCCGGTCGTCATCTGCAGCTTGTTGAGGAAGCCCTGCAGCATCCGGATGTCTGGCCCGGTCATTCCGCTCCGCATCAGGCGCGCGCCGTAGCGATACCGGGGCTTGCGCTTGCGGGCGAGCTGGGCGCGAACGTGGGGGGGCAGCCCGGCGGCGCTTGCCCTGCCGGGATGCCGGGTCAGATCAGGGATGCGCCCGCCCTCGTTGGCGCCCTGCCGCTCGGCCTGGGCCTGCTGGGCACCGAGCCCGATCAGGCAGAGGACGATCCCCGCGACCATCACGATCGCGACGCGGGCGGGGAAAGCCGGCCCGCTCGTAATAGGGGTTGTGCGTCGGTTCAGGTGAATCGTGCACTCCCTCTTTCGGTCTTCCACGAACACACTCCTTCCCCGCGTGTTGCGCTCGCAAGCGTTTGTGCCGGATGCGTTCCCTAGGATCGTCGGCGTGAGCAGGAAGATCGGGATAGCCGTCTGCTGCATTGCCCTGACCGGTGCGGGCGCCTGGGCGATCTCCGCCGTGTTCGGCGACGACGACTCGCCGGCGAAGGTCGCGCAGGCGGAGGCGAACCCGCTGCCGCTGCCGCCCGAGGAGGCGGCCGCGGCCGCAGTGCCGCAGACCGACGCGGAGGTCCTCGCGGCCGAACGCAAGGCTGCCGAGTTGCGCCGGCGCGTCAAGCAGGACCCGACCACGATCCCGCCGGCGTCGGCGGGCAGCAACGGCTCCTATGAGCCGCGCCCGGCTTCCGAGCGCCGCCGCATCGGCGCCAAGACCCATCTCCCCGATGGCACCGACGAGGGCGACGCCGCCCTGCTGCTCGGCGACACGGCGATCGCGCCACCCGGCGCGCCGCCCCAGATCCAGAACGTCGTCAGCGCCGCCAACTCCATCGTCGGCCAGCCCTACCTGTGGGGCGGAGGCCATGCTTCGTTTCGCTCGCGCGGCTACGACTGCTCGGGCGCGGTCAGCTATGCGCTCGCCGGTGCGGGCCTGATCAACCGGCCCGCCACCTCGGGCGAGCTGGCCGGATGGGGCGAGCCGGGCCGCGGCCGCTGGCTCACGGTCTACGCCAAGGGCAGCCACGTCTACGCCGTTGTCGGCGGGCTGCGCTGGGACACGGTCGGCAACCAGAACGGCACCGGGCCACGCTGGCAGCCGCTAGATGCCTACCCCGCCGGATACGAGATGCGGCACCTGCCGGGGCTGTAGGCCGTGCCCAAGGTCAAGCTCCCGGATGGCTCCGAGCTCGAGCTCGACGACGGTGCCACCGGTGCCGATGCCGCTGCCGCGATCGGCGCCGGGCTCGCCCGCGCCGCGCTCGCGATCAAGGTCGGCGGCGAGATCCGCGACCTCGATGCGCCGCTCGCCGACGGTGATGAGATCGAGATCGTCACCGCGGATTCCGAGGACGCGCTCGACCTCGTCCGCCACGACGCCGCCCACGTGCTCGCCACCGCCGTCCTCGACCGCTGGCCGAACACCAAGGTCTCGATCGGACCCCCGATCGAGAACGGCTTCTACTACGACTTCGAGTTCGCCGAGGGCGAGGCGCCCGGGGAGGACGACCTCGCCGAGATCGAGAAGGCGATGGCCGAGCACGTCAAGGCCGACGAGAGCTTCGAGCGCCGCGACGTCCCGGTCGCCGAGGCGCTCGAGATCTTCCGCGGCCAGAATCAGGACTACAAGGTCGAGCTGATCGAGGACCTGGTCCGCGACGAGGGTGTCGAGACCGTCTCGCTGTACCGCAACGGCCCCTTCGAGGACCTCTGCCGCGGCCCGCACGGGCCCTCGACGAAGAGGATCGGCGCCTTCAAGCTCACCTCGCTCGCCGGCGCCTACTGGCGCGGCGACGAGTCGCGCCAGATGCTGACCCGGATCTACGGCACCGCGTTCTTCGACAAGAAGGAGCTCGCCGAGCACCTCGAGCGGATCGAGGAGGCGAAGGCGCGCGACCACCGCCGGCTCGGGCCGCAGCTCGGCCTCTTCATGCTCCGCGAGGAGGCGCCGGGAATGCCGTTCTGGCTCCCGGAGGGCACCGTGCTGCTCGGCCTGATCCAGGACGAGGTCCGGGCCCAGCTCGATCGCCGCGGCTACGAGGAGATCCGCACTCCCGAGGTCCTGAACGAGGAGCTCTGGCACCGCTCCGGGCACTGGGAGAACTACGTCGAGAACATGTACTTCACCGAGGCGGGAGAGCGCCGCTACGCGCTGCGGCCGATGAACTGCCCGGGGGCCTGCCTCACGTTCGGCGCCGGCCGCCACTCGTACCGCGAGCTACCCCTTCGTTTGGCTGAGTTCGGGCAGGTGTTCCGCAACGAGCTCGAGGGTGTCCTGCACGGGCTGCTGCGGGTCCGCTCCTTCACCCAGGACGACGCCCACGTCTATTGCACCGAGGACCAGATCACCGATGAGGTGGTGGCGATCTGCGAGGCGATCGACGAGCTCTACGAGCGCTTCGGATTCGAAGATGTCCGGGTCGAGCTCTCGACCCGGCCCGAGAAGTCGATCGGCACCGACGAGCAATGGGCGAAAGCCGAGACTGCGCTGCACCGAGGCGCTCGAACGCCAGGACCGCGAGTACCAGCTCAACCCCGGCGACGGCGCCTTCTACGGCCCGAAGATCGACTTCCACGTCACCGACGCGCTCGGGCGCTCGTGGCAGTGCGGCACCTGCCAGCTCGACTTCTTCATGCCCGAGCGCTTCGAGCTCAGCTACACCGGTGCCGACAACGCCGAGCACCGCCCGGTGATGATCCACCGCGCCCTGCTCGGCTCGATGGAGCGTTTCGCCGGCGTGCTCACCGAGCACTATGCGGGCCGCTTCCCGCTCTGGCTGGCGCCGACCCAGGCGCTGGTGCTCGCGGTCGCCGACCGTCACAACGACTACGCGGCGTCAGTGGTCGATGAGCTGCGCGAGGCCGGGGTGCGCGTGCGATCGGACACCCGCGGCGAGTCGGTCGGCCGCAAGATCCGTGACGCCGAGCTCGCCAAGGTGCCGTACATGCTGGTCGTCGGCGACGAGGAGGCTGACGCGAAGCAGGTCGCGGTCCGCTCTCATGAAGAGGGCGAGGTCGGGAAGTTGAGCGTGGCGGAGTTCGCCGAGCGAGTGCTCAGCGCTTCCGCTTCTTCTTGACGCAGCGGCCCTTCTTCAGCTTGCGGCCCTTCTTGCACTTCTTGGCCGTACCGGAGGCGGGCGCCGCAGCGCCGGGGGCGACCGTGGCGGGTGCCTGACCGGCCGGCGGCGGCTCGGGCGCGACGTTAACGAACAGCCCGATGTTGTCGGCGTACGCGTCGCCGTAGGTGCCATCAGCACGAACGGCGATCATCGAGACATCGATCGTCCGCGCCCCGGCGGGAACCGGTTCTGAGCTGACCCGGCGAAGCAACTGCGTCACCTCGTGCCGGTCGCTCGCGTCGACCGGGCCGATCGCCAGCACTCCGAGCTGGGCGTCATTTGCGTCGCGGAAGGTCGCCTGGACCTGCATCGAGTCGTCGTCCTCGCCGAAGCCACCGAGGTCGCCGCGCAGCGTCGCCGTCGCACGGCCCGCGTCGATCGCGGCCGCGCTTGCCGGAATCGCGAGGTCTTCCTGGTTCGCTGCCTCCGCCACGTTGGCATTCGGCCCGCCGGCGAAGAAGTTCATGCCGCCCTCCCAGGCCGGCGCGTCGACCTGCCGCGGGAAGCCGCCGCGGACGCCGTAGCGGACCGCGGTGAAATGGACGGTCTCATCCCAGCCGGTGAGTGCCGCGGCCCCGGCCGGGGTACTGGCGACATTCAATCCGGCGACGCTGCCGCTTTCCGCGTCCCCGTTGGCGAGCAGGTTGCCGCTGCCGAGCGCCGGGCCGTTGCCGAACGCCATGTACTTCGCGACCCAGTCTTGGCTGCCGTCGGAGTTGAAGTCCGCAACCACGGCGTCGGACTGCTCGGCGTCGTCGGCCGGGGCGGGCACCGGGGTGGTGAAGGTGCCGTCGCCGTTGCCTAGCGCGATCAGCTGCCCGCCGATGCCGTCGGTGAGGAAGCTGTTGCTGACCGGAATCAGCAGGTCGGGTCGCCCGTCGGAGTTGAAGTCGCCGACGCTCGCGCCGCCGTTGGCCATGTGGAACGGGGCGGGGACGTTCACGGTGTGCAGCCCTCCAACGAAGCTGCCGTTGGCATCGCCGAGTCGGATTACGGCGTAGTCCGTGAACGCATAGCGCCCGACCTGGGCGACGTCCGGGTCTCCGTCGGCGTTGAAGTCCGCGATCGTGATGCCCCCATCTCCCGCGCCCGCATCTCCCCCGGCGTAGGTGCTTGCATCGCTAACGCCGCCGGCACCGTTCCCGCGGAAGACCGTGAAGCCGCCCTGGGTGGAGGTGATCACGTCTTCGTTGCCGCCGATGTTGAGGTGGAGGACCGCGATGTCCTCATTGATCGTCGGATGGAGCGACTGGCTGCCGGCCGAGTAGGTGCCGGCGCCGAAGGTCCCGTTGCCGACCCCAAGGTGGATGCGGATTCCGTTTTCGGCGGGGAAGGCGAGGTCGTCGTGACGGTCGTTGTTGAAGTCACCGACCGCCGCGGGTCCCTTGACGTCGTCGCCTCCTCCGGAGAGATCGATGTTGGCCGCCGGCGTGAAGGTCCCGTCACCGTCGCCGAGCCGGATCAGGACCAGGTCGGCGGTAGTGCGCGTGAAAGCGAAGTCCTCGTCGCCGTCCTCGTCGAAGTCGCCGACGGCGGGATCGGTCCTCGCGTCCGCCTCGGTGTAGCTGCTGGTCAGCGCCCCGCTCGCGGATCCCAGGAAGGCTTCGATGTCATCGTGGGCGGTGACGAGATCGAAATGGCCGTCATTGTTGAAGTCGCCGGCGCTCGCTTCGTCGCGGTCGAAGACGTTGTGGCCGGTCGCGTCGGTTGCCGGGCCGAAGGTGCCGTTGCCGGCGAGCGCGCTTGCAGGCGCCGCCAGCAGAGCCAGCCCGCAGACAACCCCCAGAAGTCGTCCCTGTCCCATCGCCGCGAAAGTCTAGAGATCTCGGGCCCGTCTCACCTATACTGGCTGCAGATGCCGGGCACCTACATCACGACGCCGCGCCGCTGAGCGCCCCGTGTCCGCAGGCTTGAACTCCACCTCCTCCACCATTTGATCGCAGCGCCCTTCTCTTACTAGTGGCGAACCCGCGCTTCGACCGCAGGCCGCCTGACCGCGACCCGACCCGCACCAACGAGCGCATCCGCGTTGCCGAGGTGCGGCTGATCGATGAGAACGGCGAGCAGGTCGGCGTGCTGAAGACGGCGGACGCGCTGGCCAAGGCCCAGGAGGCCGATCTCGACCTGGTCGAGGTGGCCTCCGACGCAAAACCTCCGGTCTGCCGGATCCTCGACTACTCGAAGTACAAGTACGAGCTCGAGCAGAAGGCGAAGGCGGCGCGCAAGCACCAGCAGCAGACCAACGTCCGCGAGATCAAGCTGCGCCCGAAGATCGCCGACCACGACTACGAGACCAAGAAGGGCCACGTCGAGCGGTTCCTGAACCAGCACGACAAGGTCAAGGTGACGATCATGTTCCGCGGCCGCGAGAACTCGCACCCCGAGCGCGGCCGGGCACTGCTCGAGCGCCTCGTCGGGGACCTCGGCGAGCTCGCCGAGATGGAGACCGGGCCGATGCAGGAGGGGCGCAACATGCACATGCTGCTCGCGCCCACACGCGCCGCCGGCGCCCAGAACTCCGACTGATCTCTGCTTCAATAGTCGGCTCGATGCCGAAGATGAAGACCCATTCCGGTGCCAAGAAGCGGTTCCGCAAGACCGCGAAGGGCAAGCTGCGCGGACGGCGCGCCTACTCGAGCCACATCCTCGAGAAGAAGTCGCCCGCCCGCAAGCGGCGCTTCAAGCGCCCGGTCGAGATCGCCAAGCCCGACCAGAAGCGGGTCAGGACCCTGCTCGGCGGGGGCAAGTAATGCCGCGCTCGACGTCATCGGTCGCCTCGCGGCGCCGCCGCAAGAAGACCCTCAAGCAGGCGAAGGGTTACTTCGGACAGAAGCGGACCAGCCACCGGGCCGCGCGCGAGCAGCTGCAGCGCTCGGGCCAGTACGCCTACCGCGACCGGCGCGTCCGCAAGCGCGAGTTCCGACGGCTCTGGATCGTGCGGATCAACGCCGCGGCGCGGCAGGAGGGGATGACCTACTCCGAGCTCATGCACGGTCTCACCGAGGCCGGCGTCGAGGTGAACCGCAAGATGCTGGCGGACATCGCGGTCAACGACCGCGATGGATTCCGCCGATTTGTGGAGACTGCCCGGGAGGCCCAGGCGAGCTAGCCGAGGCCTCATATTCACTTCCCCGGGCGGACCGCAGAGCGGTACCGCCCTTTTTTATGGCCTGACCAACATGAATGAATCTCCCATAACAAGCCCACAGAACGAGAAGCTGAAGCTGGTGCGCAAGCTGCAGCAGCGAAAGCACCGCGAGCGCGAATCGCTGTTCACCGGCGAGGGCGAGGACCTGGTCGAGGCCGCGCGCGCCGCCGGCCGCGAGCCGGTCGAGTTGCTCAGCGCGGCCGGATCGGGGCTCGGCGGCACCGAGGTCGAGCCGGAGCTGCTCGACGCGGTCTCGACGCTCGGCTCGGGAACGCGCGCGATCGGGATCTGGCCGATCGAGGAAGCCCCAGTCTCGGGGCCGGTGGCCGTCTACTTGCACGAGCTCGGCGACCCGGCGAACGTCGGCGCGGTCGTCCGCAGCGCCGCCGCGCTCGTCACCGGCACCGTCGTCCTCGGCCCCGGCAGCGCCGATCCGTTCTCGCCGAAGGCCGTGCGGGCGAGCATGGGGGCGCTGTTCTCGCAGCCGATCGCGAGGGCGGGGATCGGGGACACGCCCGAGCCTCGGGTCGCGCTAGTGGCCCATGGCGGCGAGCCGCTCGAGTCGATCCCGGCCGAGCCGCTGACGCTCTGCCTCGGCTCCGAGCGCGAGGGGCTGCCGCCCGAGCTGCTCGAGAGCTGCGAGCTGTCGGTGACGATTCCGCTCCGGCCCGGCGCCGAGTCGCTCAACGTGGGCGCGGCGGCTGCGATCGCACTTCAAGGGATATCGTCGCGCGGGGTGAGCGGAAATGGCTGAGACGACTGATCGAATCGCGGAGCTGCGCGGCGAAGCGGAGCAGGCGATCGCCTCGGCGCCCGACAGCGCCGCGCTCGAGGAGCTGCGGGTCAACTACCTCGGCCGCAAGGCCGAGCTGACGTCGATCCTGCGCGGGATCGCCGACCTCCCCGCCGAGCAGCGCGGCCCGGTCGGCAAGGCCGGCAACGAGGCGCGGCAGGCACTCGAGGCGCAGATCGCCGAGCGCGGCGAGGCGCTCGATTCGGCCGAGCTCAGCGAGTCGATCGGAGAGGACACCGTCGACGTGACCCTGCCCGGCGCCCCGGCACTGCCGCCCGGCCACCTGCATCTGGTGACGCGAACCCGGCGCTTGATCGAGGACACGATGGTCGGGCTCGGCTACCGGATCCTCGAGGGGCCCGAGGTCGAGATCGACTACTACAACTTCACCGCGCTCAACCACCCGCCCGGGCACCCGGCGCGGATGGAGCAGGACACCCTCTACGTCGCCCCGGGCGCGCTGTCGAAGGCGGCGCTGAAGGCCGCCCGCGGCGCGGGCAAGGGCAAGGCCGAGGGCCCGGACACCCCCGATGAGGAGCTGGTCATGCTCCGCACCCACACCTCGCCGATGCAGATCAGGGCGATGGAGGCGCAGGGCCCGCCGATCTTCGTTGCGGTGCCGGGCAAGACCTACCGGCGCGACACCGTCGACGCGACCCACCTGCCGATGTTCCACCAGATGGAGGGGCTCGCGATCGGCGAGGGGATCACGCTTGCCGACCTTCAGGGGACGCTGGCCGCGATGCTGAGCGGGCTGTTCGGGGAGGGCCGCGAGGCGCGGATGCGGCCCCACTTCTTCCCGTTCACCGAGCCGAGCGTCGAGTTCGACGTCTCCTGTTATGTCTGCGACGGCTCCGGGAAGCTCGACGACGGCTCGCGCTGCTCGCTCTGCAAGGGCGTGGGCTGGATCGAGGTCGGCGGCGCCGGGATGGTCGATCCGAACGTGCTCGGGTTCGTCGGCGACAACGGCTACGACCCCGAGAAGGTCCAGGGCTTCGCGTTCGGGTTCGGGATCGAGCGCATGGCGATGCTGCTCCACGGGCTGCCGGACCTGAGGCTGTTCGTCGAGAACGACGTCCGCGTGCTGGGGCAGTTCGCATGAAGGTTCCGGTGACATGGCTGACCAGCTACTCCGACCCGGGCTGGGACCCGGAGCGGATCGCCGAGCGGCTCGCGATGACCGGCACCGAGGTCGAGCGGGTCGCCGATCCCGGCGGCGGCAGCGCCGACGGCTTCGTGATCGGCAAGGTGCTCGAGGTCTCAAAGCACCCCGACGCCGACAAGCTCAGCGTCTGCGAGGTCGACACCGGCGACGGGACGCGGACGATTGTCTGCGGCGCCCCGAACGTCGCCGCCGGGCAGCTCGTGCCGGTGGCGCTGCCGGGCGCGGTGCTGCCGAGCGGCGACAAGCTCAAGAAGGCCAAGCTCCGGGGCGTCGAATCCGACGGAATGATCCTCTCCGAGACCGAGCTCGAGCTCGGCGACGATGCCGACGGGATCATGGTGCTGGATGGGGAAGCGGAGCCCGGCGCGCCGCTCGGCGAGGTGCTGCCGGTCGCCGAGTCGGTGCTCGAGCTCGAGGTGACCTCGAACCGGCCCGACTGCCTCGCCGTCTACGGCGTCGCCCGCGAGCTGCATGCGATCAGCGACGCCGATCTCGCCGCCGCTCCCTGGGACGACGACGCGAAGGCGGACGGGGAGGGGGACGTGGACGACCTCGCCTCGGTCGAGGTCAAGGTTCCCGAGCTCTGCCCGCGTTTCACAGCGCGGGTCTTCACCGACGTGAAGGTCGGGCCCTCGCCGGCCTGGCTGAAGGCACGGCTGCTCGCCGCAGGCCAGCGGCCGATCAACAACGTTGTCGACATCACCAACTACGCGATGCTCGAGATCGGGCAGCCGATGCACGCCTACGACCTCGACGAGGTCGCGGGCGGCAAGCTGGTCGTCGACACTGCGAAGAAGGGCGAAAAGCTCGAGACCCTGGACGGGGTCGAGCGCAGCTTCGACGACGAAGCCGTTCTGATCTACGACGCCGAGGGCCCCTCGGGGATCGCCGGGATCATGGGCGGCGCGGCCTCCGAGGTGAGCCCGGACACGACCCGCGTCCTGCTCGAGGTCGCGAACTGGGACGGGGTCAACATCCTCCGCACCTCGCGCAAGCTGGCGCTGCGCTCGGAGGCCTCGGGGCGGTTCGAGAAGCAGCTCCACCCCGAGCTCGCGCTCCGCGGTCAGGCCGTCGCCTCGAAGCTGCTCACGGAGCTCTGCGGCGCGAAGCTGGTCCCGGGGACGATCGACGTCACCGGCGAAATCCCCGAACAGCACGTGATCGAGCTCAGGGTCGAGCGGGTCGAGGCGCTGCTCGGGATGGCGATCGACTCCGGCCGCTGCGCGGAGAGCCTCGAGCGGCTCGGCTTCGAGGTCCAGGTCAAGGGCAAGGGCGACGTGCTCACCGTGACCGTCCCGTTCGAGCGCCACTACGACGTCTGGCGCGAGGTCGATCTGATCGAGGAGGTCGCCCGCGTCAACGAACTCGACACCGCGCTCCCCTCGACGCTGCCGGGCACCGGCGAGCATGTCGGTGCGCTGACTCGCGAGCAGTTGCTCCTGCGGCGCGCCGAGGACGAGCTCCGCGACCTCGGCTGCGACGAGATCGTCGCCTGGAGCTTCAACGACCCGGGGCTCTCCGACCGGCTGCGGCTCGCCGGCGATGACCCGCGGCGCAACAGCATCGAGATCTCGAACCCGCTGTCGGCCGAGCAATCGGTGCTGCGGACGACGCTGCTCGGCGGTCTGCTCGATGCCGCGCGCCTCAATCTCTCCCGCGGCGCCGAGCGGGTGCGGCTGTTCGAGTCCGCTCGCGTCTACCACCCGGAGCCCGATCCGAACCGCAAGGCGGCCGCCGGGGCCGGAACGCTGGGGGGAACCTTTCTCGGCGACGTGCCCGCGCCCGCGTACGAGCCGCACCACCTCGGCTGCCTGCTCTCCGGCCCGGCGTCACCCGGCTGGCGCGATGGAGATCAAAGCGACCCCGACTTCTTCGCCGGCAAGGCGATCCTCGAATCGCTCGCCGCCGCGAGCGGGACGCCGCTCGAGGTCGCGGTTCCCGAGGCGCCCGAGCCCTTCCTGCATCCCGGGCGCTCGGCGCTGGTGCGCTTCGGCGATCTCCACGCCGGATGGATCGGCGAGCTGCACCCGCTCGTCGCCCGCGCCTGGGACCTGCCGGGAGCGGTCGCGTTCGAGGTCTGGGCGGCGGAGCTCGTCGCCGCCTCGACGGCGGGGCTGGAGACCTACGAGGACGTGATCAGCTTCCCGCCCGTCCACCAAGACATCGCGGTCGTGGTCCCGTCCGGGGTGCCCGCGGCGCGGGTGCGCGAGCTCGTCCTCGAGGCGGGGGGCGAGAACCTGCGCACCGCGGAGGTCTTCGACCGCTACGAGGGCGAGCAGGTCGGGGAGGGGAAGGTCGAGCCTCGCCCTGCGGCTCGTCTTCCGCGCCCCCGACCGGACCTTGACCGACGACGAGGTCGCTGAACGGCGCGGCGCGATCGCCGGCTCCCTGGAGGGGATCGGGGGGTCGCTCCGTGACTGAGGTTCTCGTAGCAGGAGCCACGGGCTACGCGGGCGCGCTCGCCGCCGAGCTCGTCCACCGGCACCCCGAGCTCGATCTCGCGAAGGTCACCGGCCGCAGCGAGGTCGGCAAGCGGCTCGACGAGCTCTACCCGCAGTACGAGGTGTTGCTCGAGATAGAGGAGCTCGACCTGGGCGCGCTCGAGGGCATCGACGCCGCGATCGTCGGCTACCCGCACGGCGCCTCGGCGCCGGTGATCGCCGAGCTCCGCGGGCTCGGGATCCAGGTCGTCGACCTCTCCGCCGACTTCCGGCTCCGCGACGTCCCGACCTACGAGCGCTGGTACGGGCCGCACGGCGATCCCGGCCTGCTCGACGGCGCCGTCTACGGGCTCACCGAGCTCTACCGCGGAGCTATCGGTGACGCGGAGCTGGTCGCCAACCCCGGCTGCTACCCGACCGCGACCCTGCTCGCACTCGCGCCGCTCGCCGAGCAGGGGCTGATCGACGACGTGATCGTCGACGCGAAGTCGGGCGTCTCTGGCGCCGGCCGCGGTGCAGCCGAGGAGATGGGCCCGTTCAAGGACCGCGAGGACCACGCCCCCTACGGGACCGAGGGGCACCGCCACGAGCCCGAGATCGCCCAGGAGCTGGCCGCGCTGCAGGGCAGCGGTCCCGGACTCACCTTCGTGCCACACCTGCTGCCCTTCGACCAGGGCGAGCTGGTGAGCTGCTACGTGAGCACCTCGCGGCCGGTGGGCGACGATGAGCTGACCGGCCTCTACGAGCAACGCTATGCCGGCGAGCGCTTCGTCGAGATGGCGGAGGGCCCGCCGCAGGTCAGCGAAGTCCGCGAGACCAACCTCTGCCGGATCCACGCCGCGACCGACGACGGCGGCCGGGTTCTGGTCTTCGCCGCGATCGACAACCTCTGGAAGGGCGCCTCGGGGCAGGCCCTCCAGAACCTCAACCTGATGCTCGGGCTCGACGAGGGGGCCGGCATCTCGTGAGCGGCGCCGACACAACCACCTTTTTTCGCTCGCGCTGGGTGACCCCGCCCGACGGCGTCGAAGAGCTCGACCCGGCGCGGCTCGCCAACGGCTTCGCCGCCGCCGGCGTCTCGTGCGGGCTCAAGGACGGCGGCAGCACCGACCTCGGCATCGTCAGCTGCGATCCCGGCGAGTTCGCGGAGGTCTCCTCGGCGCTGCTCCTGACCCGCAACGCGGCCGCGGCGGCCCCGGTCCGGGTCTGCCGCGAGCGCTGCGAGCAGGGCTCGATCCGCGCCGTGGTCGTCAACTCGGGCAACGCCAACGCCGCCACCGGTGAGCAGGGCTACGCCGATGCGGTCGCGATGCAGGAGGCCGCCGCCGAGAGGCTCGCGCTGCCCGCCGAACGGGTGGCGGTCGCCGAGACCGGGACGATCGGCGTCCCGCTCGACATCGAATCGGTTCGGAGCGGGATCGCCGAGGCCGCGGCGGAGATCTCGCCCGATTGGGGCCGCGAGTTCGCCGCCGCGATCCGGACCACCGACCGTTCGCCGAAGCTCTGCGCGCTGCGGGTCGGCGACGTCACGATCTCCGCGCAGGCGAAGGGCGCCGGGATGATCGAGCCCGGGTTCGCGACCATGCTCTGCTTCGTGCAGACCGACGCGGTGGTCGAGGACGCGGATACCGTGCTGCGCGCCGCCACCGCCGGGTCGTTCGAGCGGATCACCGTCGACGGGCAGATGAGCACCAACGACACCGTGCTGCTGCAGGCCAGCGGGAACTCGGGCAAGCCGCTCCCCGCGGAGCTGCTCGACGCCGTCCTGCTCCAGCTCGCGCTCGAGATCGTCGCCGACGGCGAGGGCGCGACCCGGGTCGGGCGGATAGAGGTCACCGGCGCGGCCTCGGAGCAGGAGGCCGAGAGCGTCGCGCGTGCAATCGCAAATTCGCCGCTCGTCAAGACCGCGCTGTACGGTCGCGACCCCAACTGGGGCCGGATTGCTCAGGCGGCCGGTATGGCGCTCGCCGGCGAGGAGCTGCCGGAGCTCGGGCCGGAGTCGATCGAGGCCACCGAGCTCGGCTCCGAGGCGGCGGAGGCCGAGCTAAGCATCGAGCTCGGGCGCGGCGACGGCTCCTCGCACGTCTTCTTCAGCGACCTGACCCCCGAGTACGTGGCCATCAACTCCGAGTACACGACATGACCGACAAGACGACCAGAAACACCAGCGTCGAGACCCTGCTCGAGGCGCTCCCCTACATCCGGGAGTTCCACGGCCGCACGGTGGTGATCAAGTACGGCGGCTCCGCGATGCGTGACGAGCAGCTCCGCGAGGCGGTCGCCACCGACATCGTGCTGCTCAAGTACGTCGGCCTCAACCCGGTGATCGTGCACGGCGGCGGCCCCGAGATCACCGAGTACATGGAGCGGCTCGGCATGGAGGTCAAGTTCCACGAGGGCCAGCGCGTCTCCGACGAGGCCACGGTCGAGGTCGCGAAGATGGTCCTGCTCGGCAAGGTGAACGCCGACATCATCGTGCGGCTGCGGCGCCACGGCCAGAACGCTGTCGGGCTCGGCGGCGAGGACGGCGGCTTGTTCGAGGTCAAGCGGGTCGACCACTCCGACGCTGTCGGGCTCGTCGGCGAGATCGAGCGCGTCAACGTCGAGGTCATCGACCACATCGCCGAGGACTACGTGCCCGTGATCGCGTCGGTCGGCGCCGACCGCGACGGGCAGCCGCACAACATCAACGCCGATCAGGCCGCCGGCAAGGTCGCGGCGGCGATGGGCGCCTACAAGGCGATCTTCCTCACCGACATCGAGGGCTGGCTCGAGGATCCCGACAAGCCCGAGACGCTGATCTCGAGGGCGACGGTCGATGAGGTCAGCAAGGGCTTGAAGAAGATCGACGGCGGAATGCGCCCGAAGCTCGCCGCCTGCGTCGAGGCGATCTCGGGCGGGGCGCAGTCGGCGCACATCATCGACGGCCGCCAGCCGCATTCCCTCCTCCTCGAGCTGTTCACGGACGAGGGCATCGGCACGATGGTCACTCCGTGAGGGGGGCGGCCCCGTGAGCGCATCCGGGATCCAGGACCTGCAGTCATTGGAGTCGGAGTGGGCGATGCCGACCTACAAGCGGGCGCCGGTCGAGTTCGTGCGCGGCGAGGGGGCCTACCTCTGGGACGCCGACGACAAGCGCTACCTGGACTTTCTCGCCGGAATCTCGGTCTGCTCGGTCGGCCACTGCCACCCCGCGGTCGTCGAGGCGGTCCGCGAGCAGGCCGGCGAGCTGACCCACGTCTCCAATCTCTACTACTCGAGGCCCGGGCTCGAGCTCGCGGCGCGGCTCTGCCGCTCGAGTCTCGGCGGCCGCGCCTTCCTCTGCAACTCGGGCACCGAGGCGAACGAGGCCGCGATCAAGCTGGTCCGAAAGCACGCGCACGGCCGGGGGATCGCGGAGCCCGAGATCGTCGTGCTCGAGGGCGCCTTCCACGGCCGCACGATGGGCTCGCTCTCGGCGACCCCCGGGCTCTCCGACAACGAGAGCTTCGCGCCCTATCTGCCCGGCTTCGTGGCCGTGCCGCGAGGCGATCCCGGGTCACTGAAATCCGCTGTGAATGAGAACACCGCGGCGGTCATGCTCGAGCCGATCCAGGGCGAGACGGGGGTCAACGTGATCTCCGAGGAGGTGATCGTCGCCGCGCGCGAGGCCACCGATGAAAGTGGTTCCCTGATGGTGCTGGACGAGATCCAGACCGGGATGGGGCGGACCGGATCGCTGTGGGCCTACGAGCAGCTGCCCGCCCGGCCCGACCTGATCACCACCGCGAAAGCGCTCGGCGGCGGCCTCCCGGTCGGCGCGCTGGTCAGCACGCCCGAGCTCGGCGAGGTTCTCGAGCCCGGCGACCACGGCTCGACCTTCGCCGGCGGCCCGCTCGTCGCCCGCGCTGCGCTCGCCGCCTTCGACGTCATCGACGACCCCGAGCTGCTCCGCAACGCGCGCGAGCTCGGGGGCAGGCTCATCGAGCGCCTCGAGGAGCTGCCCGGGGTCGAGTCGGTGCGCGGCCGCGGCCTGATGCTCGGCGTCGCGCTCGCCGAGGGCCGCGACGCCGCCGCTGATGTCGCCGCGCTGCTCGAGCAGGGCCTGGTCGTCAACGTCCCGGTGCCCGGCACGCTGCGTCTGCTGCCGCCGCTCGTGATCGGCGATACCGAGGTCGACGAGGCGCTGGAGATCTTCGGCCGCGTGCTTCGCTAGCTTCCCGGCCTGTGAACGAGGACCGAACCAGAGTCATGCCCGGCGGCCAGGGCGACCCGCGCCGAGGCGGTGACGACTACGACGATGGCGGCGGCGGCGGCAACCGGATGCTGATCGCGGCGCTGATCGCGATCATCATCGGCCTCGTGGTCGGATTCATCATCGTCAGCGGCGACGACTCCTCCGACGACGAGGACTCGGTGACGCTCGAGAGCATCACCGAGGAGGAGACGACCACAGAGGAAGAGGAAACGACCCAGGAACAGACCACGACCCGCCAGACGACCACCCAGACCCAGCCGACGACGCAGACGCAGCCCACCCGCACGACTCCGCAGCAGCCGCCCTCGGGCGGCACCCCCGCGCCCGGCCCCGGGCTCTAGCGGCTACGGACTGATCCAGGCGCCCGTGCCGCCCGGCGCGAAGCCGTCGATCCGGGTCAGCTTCGCGAACACCGCGTAGCGCTGCGCGGCGCTGTGGACGGGGTGGCAGGCCGTGAGCACGAGCTGCTCGAAGCCGACCGGGTCGATGATCTCGACGTCGCCGGGATCGACGATCTCCTTCTTGGTCATCGTGTACGTGAGCGCCGCGTAGGGCATCGAGATCCGGATCTCGTCGCCCGGCTTCAGCTCGTCGATGTGGCGAAACGGCGCCAGGTATGTGGTGCGGTGTCCGGCGATCGCGGTCGTCTTGCCCTGGCCGGGCATCGGGGTGTCCTCGTAGTGGCCGGGGCCTCGCTGCAGGGTCGAGGTGTCGGTGCCCTGCATGAGCACGATGTCGAGGTTGATGCGGTCGATGTCGATCCGCCCGATCGCGTCGCCGATCTTGACCCGCTGTTTGAACAGCTGCGCGAGGATCGCGGTTCGCTCGACGTCGCCGCTGACGCCGGCGACCGCGGCCAGGTCGGCGGCGCTCGGGAACTCGTCCTCGAGCTGGGCGAGCTCGTCCTCGGCCTTGCCCTGCTGGAACTCGGCGTAGGCGGCCGAGAGAGGCTCCTGCCAGAGCAGCGTCAGCCCAGCGTCGGCGAGCACGACGAGCCCGGCGGTGATCAGGACGGTAGAGAGAACACGGGTGAACCTCTGCATTCGCGGGATTATCGCCCTGCCACACTTCGGC
The DNA here is from genome assembly GCA_963800705.1 of uncultured Solirubrobacterales bacterium. Lineage (GTDB taxonomy): Bacteria > Actinomycetota > Thermoleophilia > Solirubrobacterales > 70-9 > CAWDBV01. The sequence continues at coordinate 558,359 of CAWDBV010000005.1, read as the reverse complement.
GCTCCGTGAGCCCGGAAAGAAACCCCAGAATCGCCTCCTACCAGGCCGATCCAGACCAGGTCGCCAAGGTGCTGCTGCTCTACTCGGGCGGGCTCGACACGAGCGTGATGCTGAAGTGGATCCAGGACTCCTACGACGCCGAGGTCGTGGCGCTGACCATCGACCTCGGCCAGCCCGGCGAGGACTGGGACGTCGTCACCGGCAAGGCCAAGGACCTCGGCGCCGTCGAGGCGGTGCTGGTCGACGCGCGCGAGGAGTTCGCCGAGCGAGTACGTGCTGCCGGCGATCAAGGCCAACGCGCTCTACGGCGGCGGTTACCCGCTCTTCACCGCGCTCGGCCGGCCGCTGATCGCGAAGCTCGCCGTCGAGGCGGCGCGCGAGCACGGCTGCGACACGATCGCCCACGGCTGCACCGGCAAGGGCAATGACCAGGTCCGGATCGAGGCGACGATCGCGACGCTCGACCCGGAGCTGAAGGTGATCGCCCCGGTACGCGAGTGGGAGATGGGCAGGGAGGAGGAGATCGCCTACGCGCGCGAGCACGGCATCCCGGTCAAGGGCGGCAGCGAGGCGGCGCCGTACTCGATCGACGACAACCTCTGGGGCCGCTCCTCGGAGGGGCGCGATATCGAGGATCTCGAGCAGGCGCCTCCCGACGACGTCTTCCAGCTCGTCACCCCGCCCGAGCGGGCGCCCGACGAGGCCGAGGAGGTCACGGTCGGCTTCGAGGCCGGCAAGCCCGTCTCGCTCGACGGAAAGCAGCTCGGGCTCGTCGAGCTGATCGAGGCCGCGGCGGAGCTCGGCGGGAAGCACGGCGTCGGGATCGTCGACCACATCGAGGACCGCGTCGTCGGGCTCAAGGTCCGCGACCTCTACGAGGTCCCCGCCGCGGCGATCATCCTCACCGCCCACCGCGAGCTCGAGAAGCTCGTCTCGACCATCCACCAGAACAACTTCAAGGGCTCGCTCGAGACCCACTGGGCCTACCTCTGTTACGCCGGCCTCTGGCTCGAGCCGCTGCGCGGCGACCTCGACGCCTACATGGACGCGGCGAACGAGTTCGTCACCGGCGAGGTGGCGCTGAAGCTCTACAAGGGCCAGGCGACCCCGGTGTCGCGCTCCTCGCCCTACGCGCTCTACGACCGCTCGCTCGCCTCGTTCGGCGAGTCCGGCGGCGAGTTCAGCCAGGCCGCGAGCCCCGGGTTCATCGAGCTGTTCACGCTCCAGAGCCGCCTCGCGCACCGGGTCCGCTCGCGGGGCAAATAGGTATCGTCCGCAGCGTCCAAAGAGAGCGGGGAAGAGATCACCACAGCGGGAAAGCTTCGCCATAACCTGATCGCCATCGCCGTGGCGCTCGCATGCGCCGGGGCCACCGCCGCGGCCGCCCTCGGCGCCGCCGGCGACCTCGACCCCGCCTTCAATGCCACCGGAAAGGTGGCGCTCCCGAGCCCCGGCAACGACGATGCCAGGGACGTCGTCCTCCAACCCGACGGCAAGATCGTCGTCGCGGGCAGCACCACGAGCAACCTCGACGCGATGGTCTGGCGTTACAACCCCAACGGCACCCCGGACACCAGCTTCAACCCGATGGGGACGACGCCGGGCCAGGTCGCGATCGACGCGGGTGGGGATGACTCAACTGAGGCGATCGCCCTCGCCCCGAACGGCAAGATCGTCGGCGTCGGGCAGACTTCGATCGGCGGCGACTCGCTCATCTACCAGCTGAATTCGAACGGCACGCCCGACACGGGCTTCGGGGGCGGCGACGGCCACCTCGAGATCGACACTCCCCTGGTCAGCTTCGCGTTCAGGGGCGTTGCGGTGCAGCCGGACAACAACATCGTCGCGGTCGGAGGGGTCGGCGCCCAGACTTATGTGTTCAGGCGCGACGGCACCACCGGGGGCCCCGACAACACCTGCGACATGGATGGGGTGATGGTCTTCAGCGTCGGCGGCACCGCGGGCGGAGCCGACGTCGTCGACCTGCAGGTCAACGGGGACATCGTCGTCGCGGGCGAGACCGATTCCGGCCCGACCCCGGACAACGGCTTCGTGGCTCGCTTGCTGGGCAGCAACTGCTCGCTCGACACCGGCGGATTCAACAACCCGACCGGCTTCGCGATCCTCGACAGCCTCGAGATTGCGAACGGGGTCACGATCGCGCCCGACCAGCGGATAGTGGTCGTGGGCCCTCACAGTGGTAACGGCGTCGTCTATCGGCTGACGACCACCGGCGCCTTCGACACCAGCTTCGACACCGACGGTACAGCCGGGATCGACAGCGGCGGCTCCGAGAACCTTCGCGACGTGGCGGTGCAGCCGGACGGCAAGATCGTCACCGTGGGCTCGTCCACGGTCGGGCCCGACGCCGTGGTCTACCGTCTCACGGTCATCGGGGGGCCCGGTCCTTTGAACGGGGCGTTCGATACGAGCTTCGCCGGTGACGGCGCGATCGGGGTCGACAACGGCGGTACGACCGTCGATGCGGCGCACGGCGTGGCCCTGCAGCCGGACGGCAAGGTCGTCGCGGCCGGGCGCGCGGCGACGCCGGCGCCGGAATCCGGCTTCCTCTTCCGCCTCGAGGGCGATTCGTCACCGGTCCAGATCCCGCAGGTCGCACCGATCGTGCAGCCCGCTCCGCCCACAGCGGCGGCGAAGAAGTGCAAGAAGGGCCGGAAGCTCGTCCGCAAGAAGGGCAAGCTGAAGTGCAGGAAGCGCAAGCGCAAGAAGAAGTAAGCTCGCCCGCATGGAGAGAAGGCCCGGCGACAGTATCTATGCGCTGATCGGCCGCGCGGTGGTTCGCTTCGTGCTCTACCGCTTCCGGCCCCAGATCCGCGCCGCCGCCGCGGTCGCCGTGATCGGGGTCGCGATCGGCGCCTGGCTGGCGCTGACCCACGACGACCACGACGAAGGCTAGGTCCTCTGAGTGTGCCGGGGGGCTCGACAGGGGCTATAGTCCTCCCAGTGGGTAAACGTCCACTAGGGAGAGGGTTTGGCGTGTCGCTTGCGGCCGCCGCGGTACTGACAGCGTCGAGTGCGTTCGCTGCCACTACGCCCCTTGGCGCCGACTTCCGGATCTCGAACGCGGGAACAGACGATGACATCGCCAGCCAAGGTATTACGCCTGCCGTCGCCAGCAACCCGGACGACGGCGAGTACCTGGTGGTGTGGAGGCAAACGGTCAGCGGCCAACCCGACATCTTCGGCCAGCTCATGGGCGCCGGTGGCAACGAGATCGGTTCGGATTTCCCGATCTCTAACGTCGGTGCCGCCGGAGCGGCCCAGCGCCCCGCGGTCGCCTACAACTCGACAGAGAGCGAGTACCTGGTGGTATGGGAGGGTAAGGGCCCGCCGGCCGCCGGCGAAATAGAGGTCTTCGGCCAGCGGGTCAACGCCGACGGTACCGAGGACGGCACTGACTTTCGGATTTCCAACGTCGGAGCGGAAGGCGTCACCACACGGGGCGTCAGTAGCGCCGCGGTTGCCTTCAACTCCACCACCAACGAGTACCTCGTCGTATGGCGGGGCGACGATCTGGGCGAGGATGACTACGAGATCCAGGGCCAGCGCCTGAACGCTGACGGCAGCGAGGACGGGGTGGACACCGCGATCTCGTTGACGTCTCCGGCCGGCGCGACCCGCGAGGCCGACTTCCCGTCGGTCGCCTATAACTCGACCCAGAACGAATACCTGGTCACCTGGGAGGCCGACGCTGGCGCCACCGCGGGCGAGATAGAGGTCTGGAGACAGCGGCTGAACGTAGGCGTCGGGCAGATCGGTGGGAATGTTCAGATCTCGAATGTCGGCCCCGACGGCGACGCCACCCGCAGCGCCCGCAGCTCGTCGGTGGTCTACGACTCGACCTCAAACCAGTTCCTGGTCGTCTGGGAGGCAAACGCTCTCGTGACCCCCGGAGAGGTGGAGATCTGGGGCCAGGTGTTGAATGCCGCCGGAGCGGAGCTCACAGGCGAGCTCCGGATCTCCACCGTCGGCGCAGAGACCGATCATCTTCGCGATCCCCGCGACCCTTCGATCGCCTACAACCCGACCACGGACGAGTACCTGGTCAGTTGGTCGGGTGACGGGCTCGACATCAACGACGAGGAGGAGATTTTCAGCCAGCGTCTCAGCGCGGCAGGAAATGAGCTCGGCACGGACACGCGGATTTCGAGCGTCGGTGCCGACGACAATCCCGCCCGCGACGCCATCAAGCCCGCGATCGCCGTCGATCCGACTGCCAACGCCTACCTGGTCGCCTGGGATGGCAACGATCTCGACGAGGCCGGGGAGCACGAGATCTGGGGGCGCCTGCTTGGTGAGCCGCCCCCGGCAGAGTTGACGCCGCCTGCGGGGAATCCGGTCGCGACCAGCCCGCTCGCAGCTCCACCCGCCCCCCCGAGTGAGGCCGTGAAGTGCAAGAAAGGCCAGAAGCTGAAGAAGGGCAAGTGCGTGAAGAAGAAGCGCAAGAAGTAGCCCCGCGCGCCCCGGCCTGCCATTTCAGTTTGTGAGCGGTTGCTAAGTTCGGCGGTCGTGCGCCGTTTCGCCGTGACGACAACCGCGCTCTGCGCGCTCAGCCTTGCTCTCGCAGGGGGCTTCGCCGACGCCGGGCTCAAGGACCGCATCGACGCCGCCAAGGAAGACGCTGAGGCGCTCGAGGAGAAGATCCAGGCCCGCGGCGAGCAGATCGCGGCGCTCGAGCAGCGCACCGAGGAAGCGAGGGCTCGCATCGGGCAGCTGACGCAGGAGCTGGCCTCCGGCAAGCAGCGCTCGGCGCAGGCCGCGACCGAGCTCGCCACCGCCGAGGCAGAGCTGGCAGCCGCCCGCAAGCGACTCGAGCGCGCCCGGGCCGTTCTCGCCCAGCGGCTGGTCGAGATCTACAAGGAGGGCGAAACCAGCTACGTGGAGCTGATCCTCTCCTCGGACGGCTTCGACGACATCTCGACCCGGCTCGAGTACATGAAGGCGATCGCGCACTCCGACGAGCGTGCCGCGGCACGCGTCCGCGAGCTGAGCGAGCTGGTCGAGGACGAAGTCGCGCGCATCGATGCGCTCAAGGCCGAGATCGACGAGCACAACCGCGAGCTCGCCGCCGCCCGCGAGGAGGTCGCCGAGACCAGGGCGGAACTGGGCCGTCAGACGGACGAGCTCGCCGCCGCCAAGGCCGCGGCGGCCGACGACCTCGCCGCGATTCGCTCCACGATCGACGAGCTGCGTGCCGAGCTCAGCTCGAAGCAGCTCGGGGCTTTGTTCGGCAACGGCGAGTGGGCGATCCCGGAGTACATCGTCATGTGCGAGTCCGGCGGCAACTACCACGCGCTCAACCCGTCCAGCGGCGCCGGCGGCGCGTACCAGATCCTTCCCTCGACCTGGAGGGCCTACGGCGGCAAGGGACTTCCCCACCAGGCGCCGCCGGCCGAGCAGGACCGGATCGCCGGGGAGATCTGGCGCAACTCGGGCCCCAGCCAGTGGGTCTGCGCCTAGCCGAGCTGCTTCAGGTCCCTCGGCGAGTAGAGGCCGTGCAGGATCCCCACCTCGCAGGCGGCGAGACCGCCCTTCTTGAGCTTCACCCGCCCGCCGGTCAGCTCGACGATCGCACCTGAGAAGTCAGGCTCGTGGCCGACGAGCAGCACCTCGCCGCGGCCGGCGGCAACCTCGATTGGATCGAAGAATCCGGCGCGCAGCCGCTCGTCGATCTCCGGCTCCACTCCGAGCGCCTCGCAGGCGATCCGGGCCGTGTCGAGGGCGCGCACCTTCGGGCTGGTCAGGCAGACCTCGATCCCCGCCCCCAGCGTCACGAGCGCCGCCCCGGCGCGCCGCGCCTGCTTCTCGCCCTTCCCGGTCAGCTCGCGCGCCGCGTCGTCCCCGGATGCGTCCTCTGCCTCGCCGTGGCGCAGCAGCCAGATCACTCGCATCTCACCCCGTGGTCACTTGCTGGACGCGGCGCTCTGCGGACGCGGGCCCATCATCGGCTCGCCGAGGTGGTAGCCCTGCCCGTAGTCAACGCCGAGTGAGTGCAGTAGCTCGATCGTCTCGTCGTCGGAGACGAACTCGGCGATCGTCTTCAGCTCGAGCCCGTGCGCGAGGACCACGATCGCCTCGACGATCGCGCGGTCGCGCTTGTTGGAGGTCACGTCGCGGACGAACTCGCCGTCGATCTTCAGATAGTCGAGCGGCAGGTACTTGAGGTAGTGGAGCGAGCCGAAGCCGACCCCGAAGTCGTCGAGCGCCAGCGAGCAGCCGAAGCCGCGCAGCGTCTCGGCGAACTCGATCGCCGCCGGGATGTCGTCGACGGCGGCGGTCTCGGTCACCTCGATCACGAGCCGTGCCGGATCGACGCTCGTGCTCTTCAGCTCCTGCTCGATCAGCGCCAGCAGCTTCTGGTCGCCGAGCGAGGCGCCGGAGATGTTGACGTGCAGCTGTGTGGCCCCGCCGGTCTCGAGGATCGAGATCGCGTCGGTGAGCACCATCCGGTCGATCTCCTGGACGATGCCGAGCCGCTCCGCGGCGGGCAGGAAATGCTGGGGGTCGATGTGCTTGTCGCCCTCGAGCAGCCGCAGCAGCACCTCCTGCTGGTGGATCTCGCGGGTGGCGAGCTCGACGATCGGCTGGCGGTAGAGAACGAAGCGCCCCGCAGCAAGTGCGTCGCGCAACCTGCTATCGGCGGTCTCGGTCTCGCTCATCCCTGAAGTACTGAGGATGACACTTTCGGTGCGGAAACTCCGCAAACAAGCCTGCCAGGCAAGACCCGCCCCGCCGTTAGCGTCGGCCTCGCTTGCGAAGATCGGCAGGTGAGCAGGGCTCAAGCCGCCGTCCACCTCCACGTCCACAGCGAATACTCGCTGCTCGACGGGGCTTGCAAGCTCTCGCCGCGCAAGAAGGACAAGGAGAGCGGCAAGCCCGAGGGCAGGATGTCGCTCGCCGAGCGCGCCGCCGAGCTCGGCATGCCGGCGCTCGGGCTCACCGATCACGGAGTCATGAACGGGGCGGTCGAGCACTACAAGGCGTGCCGCGCCAACGGCATCAAGCCGATCCTCGGCATGGAGGCCTACCTGGTCGAGGACCGCGACAAGATCGCCGCCACACCGCGCTACGAGCGCAACCACCTCACCCTGATCGCGACCAGCGACACCGGGTTCGGCAACCTCGTCAAGCTGAGCTCGGCCGGATTCCTGGAGGGGTTCTCGCGCGGCAAGGCGAACCTCGACCTCGAGCTGATCTCGCGCCACAGCGAGGGCGTGATCGCGCTCACCGGATGCCTGCAGTCGCGCTTCTGCCGGCGGCTGGTCGAGGACCGCCCCGGCGATGCCCGCGCCCACATCGACGAGCTGATGCAGGTGTTCGGGCCCGAGCAGGTCTACTTCGAGCTGCAGCGCAACGGGCTAACTGAGCAGGAGAAGGCAAACGAGGGGATCGTCAAGGTCGCCAACGAGGTCGGCCGGCCGCTGGTCGCGACCGCCGACGTCCACTACCTGAAGCGCGAGGACTACGACAAGCACGCGGCGCTGCTCTGCGTGCAGACGAAGTCGACCGTCGCCGAGCCGAAGCTGCGCTTCGACAACAACGAGTTCTTCCTCAAGAGCCCCGAGGAGATGGCCAACGACTTCTCTGAGCACCCCGGTGCTGTCGAGACGACGCTCGAGATCGCCGACCGCTGCGAGGTCGAGCTCGAGCTCGGCAAGCTGCTTCTGCCCCGCTATCCGACACCCGACGGCGAGGAGCCGAAGCAGATGCTGCGCCGGCTCGCGACCGAGGGGCTCTCGCGCCGCTACGGCGAACCGCCGCCCGCCGAGGCGCTCGAGCGGCTCGAGTACGAGCTAGGGGTGATCGAGGAGATGGGCTTCGAGTCCTACTTCCTGATCGTCTGGGACTTCGTCCGCTACGCGAAGCAGGAGGGGATCGCGGTCGGTCCCGGCCGCGGTTCGGCGGCGGGTTCGATCGTCGCCTTCACGCTCGCGATCACCGACGTCGACCCGCTCGAGCACAAGCTGCTCTTCGAGCGCTTCCTGAACCCGGCCCGCAAGTCGATGCCCGACATCGACATCGATTTCTCGGTCCGCGGCCGCGAGCAGGTGATCGGCTACGTGCAGGAGAAGTACGGCCGCGAATCGGTCGCGCAGATCATCACCTTCGGCAAGATGGCTCCCCGCGCCGCGACCCGCGACGCCGCCCGCGTGCTGGGCTACGACTACGGCGTCGGCGACCGGCTCGCGAAGCAGATCCCGGAGCCGATCATGGGCCGCAACCCGCGCTTCAAGGACTGCCTCGTGCCCGGCGAGGAGCTGCAGAAGACCTACGAGTCCGACCCCGACGCGCGCAAGATTCTCGACGTCGCCCAGGGCCTCGAGGGGATCGTCCGCAACAACTCGATCCACGCCGCCGCGGTCGTGATCGCCGACCGCCCGCTTCAGGAGATCGTCCCCCTGCAGCTCGCCGAGGACCGGGCGACCGGCGGCGAGAACGGCGAGCGCTCTTACAAGATCGTCACCCAGTACTCGATGGGCCCGATCGAGGAGATCGGCCTGTTGAAGATGGACTTCCTCGGGCTCCGCAACCTTGACGTGATCGAGGATGCGGTGGCGATCATCGATCGCTCCGGCGGCGAGCCGGTCGACATGGAGGCGATCCCGCTCGACGACCAGAAGACCTACGAGATGCTCGCCCGCGGCGACTCGGTCGGCGTCTTCCAGCTCGAGTCCGACGGCATGCGCGAGGCCCTCCGCAAGGTGAAGCCGACCGAGTTCGAGGACATCGTCGCGCTCGTTTCGCTCTACCGGCCCGGCGCGATGCGCTACATCCCCGACTACGCGAAGGGAAAGCGCGACCCCAGCTCGGTGCGCTTCCCCGACGAGCGCCTCAAGTCGATCACGCAGGAGACCTACGGCTGCGTCATCTACCAGGAGCAGCTGATGGAGATCGCCAAGCAGATGGCCGGCTTCTCGGGCGCCGAGGCAGACGACCTCCGCAAGGCGGTCGGCAAGAAGAAGCGTGAGCAGATGGCCGAGCTGCGTCCCAAGTTCGAGGCGGGGCTGAAGGAGTCGGGGACCGAGCAGCGGGTGATCAAGGACCTCTGGTCGCTGATGACCGCGGCGGCCGACTACAGCTTCAACCGCTCGCATGCGGCGTGTTACGGGCTGATCGCCTACCGAACCGCGCTGGCTGAAGGCCAACTACCCGGCCGAGTACATGGCGGCGCTGATCTCATCGGTGATGCGGACCAAGGACAAGGTGCCGTTCTTCGTCAACCGCTGCGCGGAGATGGGAATCGAGGTGCTCCCGCCCGACGTCAACGCCTCCGACCATGGCTTCGTCGTCTCCGGCAACAAGATCCGCTTCGGGCTCGACGCGGTCAAGAACGTCGGCTACGCCGCGGTGCAGACGATCCTCACCGCCCGCGCCGACGGCGGCGAGTTCGGCTCGCTGTGGGACTTCTGCGAGCGAATCGACGCTCGCACCGTCAACAAGCGGGCCGTCGAGTGCCTGGTCAAGTGCGGCGCGCTCGACTCGACCGGCGCCACCCGCAAGGGGATGCTCGAGGCGCTTCCGATGGCCGCCGCCGCGGGCCAGAAGGCGCAGGAGGACGCGCTCGCCGGCCAGGGCTCGATCTTCGAGCTCGGCGGCTCGGCGAGCGGGGGAGGAGGCCCCATCGACCGGCCCCCAGCACCCGCCGATCGCGCTCGCCGAGTTCGACTCGCGCGAGCTGCTGCGGCTCGAGAAGGAGACGCTGGGCACGTTCCTTTCGGCGCATCCGATCGACGCGGTCCGCGACGCCCTGCGCGCCAAGGTCGACTGCTCGCTCGCCGACCTACCGCGCCGCGAGGACGGCTCGATGGTCACCGTCGGCGGCATCATCGCCGAGTCGAAGAAGATCACCACCAAAGCGGGCAAGAAGATGATGTTCGCGACCCTCGACGACATCGAGGGACAAGTCGAGATCCTGGTCTTCAACAACGCCTATGAGCAGCACTCGGGCTCGATCGAGGACGACGCCGTCGTCACCGTCAAGGGACGGATCGACCACAAGGAGCGAGGCGAGACGAAGCTGGTCGCGCAGGAGGTGGCGCCGTTCGAGCCTTCCCAGGACGAGGTCGCGAGGGCACGCGCGGCGAGGGCGCCGCGGTCGACCGAGCCGCTCGTGCTGCGGATCCACGCCGGTGGCTTCGGACCGGGGCTGCTCGACGAGCTCAAGAGCGTGTTCGGCAGCTTCCCGGGCCAGGCGGAGGTGCTGCTCGAGATGGAGACCCACGAGGGCCTGCGCAAGCTGCGCTTCGGCGAGGACTACCGCGTCCAGCCCTCGATGGCGCTGCGCGCCGAGCTCGATTCGCTGCTCGGCCCCGGCGCTCTAGCGGCCTAGTCCGCTATCACCAGAGGGACTCGTTGTCAACAGCCGAGGGGTCCATCGAATGGCCCTTCCGACCGCACCGCAGTCGTAGACTGATGTCCATGGCCGAGATGCCGATCCGATCGCCTGAGGAGAGCGAGACGACGGCTGGTGAGTGTCGCCAGTGTCAATCGTTCTGCGACAAGCTCGTCGACCCGATGGGCTGCATCGAGATCGGCTGCCGATACCTCTACTCCTACACGGACGAGCTCGACGGCAAGGTCTACCTCGGCTGTATCAACAAGGTCTTCAAGGGCGAGATCGAGGCCGAGGCGGTGGTCGAGGGCAAGTTCGGCACGATCAAGATGACCGGCGACCCGCTGCCCCAGTGCCAGTTCTCGGTCGAGCGGGCCTACGAGGGCGAGGGCTCCGAATACGAGTGCGTCAACCGCCGCTTCTTCGACTGCGTCGAGAACGGCGCCGAGGGCTTCAAGCTCTTCGACCTCCGCGACGCGCTGCGGCCCGAAGCCTGAACCGCATCCCTTCTTAGTGACTTAGCCCGTCTTCGTCCCCTCGCGCCACAGGCGCCTGATCAGCTGCACCGACTTGCGATCGGGCGCCCGGCCGTCCATGCCAGGCCCCTCGAGGACCGCGGGCACGCCCTGCAGGCCCTTGGCGCCCATGAAAGCCCGCAGGCCCGAACGGCCGATCTCGCCCTTGCCGATCGGAGCGTGGCGGTCGCGATTCGAGCCCCGGGCATCGCGCGAGTCGTTGACGTGCAGGAGCTTGAGCTGCTCAAGGCCGATCTTGGCGTCGATCTCGTCGGTGAGGTCCTTCATCCCGTCCGGAGAACGCACGTCGTAGCCGGTCGCGTGCAGGTGGCAGCTGTCGATGCAGAGGCCGAGCCGGCCGGCGTTCGAAGCAGTCGCCGTTTTCTCGATCAACTCGGCGGTCTCGTCGAAGTCGAGGCCGAGCAGCTGCGGCGAGCCCGCCGTGTTCTCGTAGATGATCGGGCACGACTCGCTCTCGGCCAGAGCCTCCTTGATCAGCTTGATCGCCCGCTTCTTCGCGTTGGCCCGGGTGTCGTCCTTGAGCGCGCCCGGGTGGACGACCACGCCTACCGCGCCAATCGCGTCGCCCACCCGGAGGGCGTGGATCAGCGATTGGAGCGATTTCTTTCGCATCTCCGGGTCGTTGGTCGCCGGATTGATCAGGTAGATCGCGTGAATGGCAGCCACCTCGACCTTCGAGCCCTCGAGGGCCTCCCGGAAGCGCGCGAAGTCCTCGTCTCCATATTTGGTCGGACGCCACATGCGCGGGCTCTGATTGAAGATCTGGATCGCCTCGCAGCCGAGCTCGTTCGCCCGCTCGATCGCGGTGTGGAGACCTCCCCCTGTGGAAACATGAGCGCCGATCAGCACTCAGGGATCAAATCCGATTCGAGTCCGCTTCGCGCCTTCCCCGACCGGGGTGCTGCACATCGGCGGCGCGCGCACCGCGCTCTACAACTGGCTTTTCGCGCGGGGGCGCGGCGGCGAGCTCGTGCTCAGGATCGAGGACACCGACCGAGAGCGCTCGACCCCCGAGAACGTCGAGCAGATCCTCGACGCGCTGCGCTGGCTCGAGCTCGACTGGGACGAGGGCCCGCTGAGCCAGGCCGAGCGGGCCGAGCAGCACCGCTCTAGGCTCGCCGAACTGCTCGAATCGGGCGCGGCGTACCGCGACGCTGCGACCAGCGAGGACGTACGGGCGTGGAAGAAGGAGCACGGCGGCGCCGGCTATCGCGGCGAGCCGGCTCCCGAGGGCACCGCCGACGCGGCGGTGCGGCTCCGGATCCCCGACGAGGGCGCGACTGTCGTCGACGACGAGATCCGCGGCGAGGTCCGCTTCGAGCACGCCGCGCTCGACGATCCGGTGATCGCGCGCGGCGACGGCTCGGTTCTCTACAACTTCGCGGTCGCCGTCGACGACCTCGAGATGGGGATCACGCACGTGATCCGCGGCGACGACCACCTCTCCAACACCCCCAAGCAGCTGCTCGCGATCGAGGCGCTCGGCGCCGAGCCACCCCGCTACGCCCACCTGCCGCTCCTACACGGCCCCGACGGCAAGAAGCTCTCCAAGCGCCACGGCGCCGCATCGGTGCAGGAGCTGCGCGACCAGGGCTACCTGCCGGCAGCGATCCGCAACTACCTGGCGCTGCTCGGCTGGGGCACCGACGACGACACGACCCTGATGCCGACCGAGGAGCTCGTCGAGCGCTTCTCGCTCGAGCGAGTCGGCACCTCCTCGGCGCTCTTCGACGAGCAGAAGCTGCGCTGGATGAACGGGCGCTTCATGCGCGAGATGCCGCTCGAGGAGTACACGCGCGCGGTGGCGGAGCTCCTCGGCCGCGAGCCCGACGAACCGCTGCGGGCCGCCTGCGCGATCGCGCAGGAGAAGGCGCAGACGCTCGACGAGGTCTGGCCGCTGATCGGGTTCCTGTTCGACGAGCCCGATTACGACGAGAAGGCGTGGCGAAAGGTGATGAAGGACGGCGCCGGGGAGCTGCTCGCCTCTTCGCTCGAAGCGCTTCGGGGGGTCGAGGAATTCGAGCCCGAGCCGCTCGAGATGGCGCTCACCGGCGTCGTCGAGTCGAGCGGCGCCAAGCCGGGCAAGGTCTTTCAGCCGATCCGGGTGGCGATCACCGGCACGTCGGTGTCACCGGGGATCTTCGAATCGCTGTCGGTGCTCGGCCGCGAGCGCTCGCTGGAGCGGATCGAACGGGCGCTTTCGCGCCTCCAGGCCGATTAACCAGTAATCGGGCTAAACAATTCGGCCAGCCTGCCGATGCACCAGTAATGGCTTCGGCAGCAGCAACCACTGCTGGCCAAACCCGCAAGCGCACCCAGCGCGGCGGGCGCGGCCGCGTACTGACAGCAGCACTCGAGCAGGTAGAGGTTTTTCCGGTCCTCGAGCCCGCGCGCACGAACCTGCTCGAAGCGGTTGAGCGCGGCGCCCCCGACCCGTTGATCGCCGAGGCGATCGAGTCCGACGTCGGGCTCACCGTGGCCGCGCTCCGCACCCTCGGCCAGCTGCCCGGCGCCCCAGCAATCAACTCGGTCAGCGACGTCGTCGACGCGGTCGGCCAGGCGAAGCTCGAGCAGGCGGTCCGCGACGCTCCCGGCCACCAGCCGCTGCAGCGCGCTCGCGGCCCGGTCTCCGACCCCGAGCGCTTCCGGATCCACTCGCTGACGGTGCAGCGCGCCGCCGATGCGGTCGCCGATGCGAGCGGCAGCGCCGACCGCGACGGGATCGCGCTGATCTCACTCCTCCACGACATGGGACGCCTCGTGCTCGCCCGGCTGCACCCCGGCTACGCGGAGCGCTTCGACCGCCGGCTCGCCTCACCCGAAGAGCGGATCGCTGCTGAGCGCAAGGAGCTCGGCATCGACCACGCCCTGGTCGGAGGGGTACTCGCGCGGCGCTGGAAGCTCTCGGCCGCAATCGCGACCTCGATCGAGCGCCACCACACCGACTGCAACGGCAGCCAGGCGACGATCGTCCGCGTCGGCGACATGCTCGCCGCGCACCTCGACGGCGATCCGATCGAGGCCGGCGTGCTTGTCAAGGCCGCGGCCAGCTGCGGCGTCGACTCCAACGCGCTCGGTGCCCTGATCCACGAGCTGCCGCGCGCCGCCGGACGCCGACGCCGGGTCAGCGCCCCGTGCCCGCTCTCTGCCCGCGAGCTCGAGGTGCTGCGCGGGCTCGCCAAGGGCAAGGTCTACAAGCAGATCGCCTACGAGCTCGAGCTCTCGGCGAGCACGGTGCGAAGCCACCTCCACAACGTCTACGGCAAGCTCGGCGCGCTCGACCGCGCCCAGGCCGTGCTCATGGCCACCGAGCGCGGTTGGCTCTAGCCGACCACCACGCCGCCAGGGCAACACCCAGCGAATCGATCAGCACGTCGACCGGGCTGCCGTGGCGGTTCTCGACCGTGCTCTGGTGGTACTCGTCGCTGACCGCGTAGAGGACTGAGATCACCGCCGCGGTGAGCATCGGCCGTCGCACGGTGCCGCGCAGGGTCCAGAACCAGAGCCAGGCGAGCAGGGCGTAGGTGAGCAGGTGGCCGATCTTGCGCCCGATCAGATCGACGAGCCCGAGCCCGGAATCGAGGTCGGATTGCGCCGAGAGCAGGAAGATCACCGCCATCCAGGCGAGCGGGGCGACCGAGGCACGGCGCAGGCTTCTGCGGACGGCGGGATTCACGTTCGGCCGCTGAGTCTTGTACAAGAACAGGGTGATCTCGATCACCTCGAAGTCCCGCTACGCGGTCGTCGCCCTCGCTGAGCTGGCGCGATCGGGCCCGGGACCGGTCCCGATCAGCCAGGTCGCCGAGCGCCGCGGGATGCCGGTCCAGTTCCTCGAGCAGCTCTTCTCGACCCTGCGCCGCGCCGGGCTTCTGACCAGCCAGCGGGGCGCGAAGGGCGGTTACCAGCTCGCCCGGCCCGCCGCCGAGATCAACGTGCTCGAGGTCGTCCAGGCGCTCGACGGGACGATCGGCGAGGAGGCCAAGGAGGCCGGCGGCATCTGGGCCGAGGGGGTCGAGGCCCTGCGCAACATCTTCCGCGAGACAACGATCGCCGACATCGCCGAGCGCCAGGCCGACGAGGCCGGACCGCGGATGTACTACATCTGATTCCGCAACGTCCTCCGAGGGGGAGCCGCTGACGAAGGCCGAGTTCATCGAGCAGGCCGACGGAATTTGCCAGACCTACATGGACAAGACGAGCGGCTTCGAGAAGGCGTTCACGCGTCAGGTGAAAGCCGATGATGCGCAGGGCGCTGCCGAGAGCCTCGATCAGTTCATCAGCACGAGCAAGCCGGGCGTGGAGGAACTTGCGGCGCTATCCCCGCCGGCGGCGGATGCGGAGGTTGTCGGCGAAATCATTGCCGCCCGGGAGCAGAACCTGGTCATCGGCGCGCGGTTGGTCGATGCTCTTCGAGCGGAGGATCCCAAACGTCAAAACGCGATCTTCGCCGAACTGTCCGATATCGATAAGGAGGCGGACGCGCTCGCCAAGGGGTACGGACTTCAAGTCTGCGGCCAGGGCGACGGCTGACGCCGGCTCCGAGGCGTGGTCGTAGCCTGATGTACAGAGCGGGCCGGATCTGATGGAGACCAGCGAGCCGTTCAAGGACCGCGCCACCGAGGATCGCCGGCACATGATCACGCTCGAGGCCGATCCCGAGGCCGATGCGGCGCGGCTCGAGAAGATCGTCGCCGGGCTGGACGAGCGTTTCGATGCGGTGCGGCAGGGCCCCGGCTCCGCCGGGTCTCAGCAGGTTGCGATCACCGTGATCGGGGATGTGCAGCTCGGCGAGGCTGCGCGCCAGGTCGCCGACGCGCTGTACGAGATCGACCTCGACTGGCCGCGCGTGGTCAGCTTCTACGAGCCGGCTGAGTTCTAGGCGTCCGCTACTTCGCCGTTCCGCACTCACGAGCGGCGGCGGCGATCTTCTTCTGCAGGGCAGGGCTGGGCTTGCCTTGCGCGATCAGCCCAGAGAGGTCGTTCGGCTTCAGCGTGGCCTGCAGCCGCTCGACGGCGCAGTCGATCGCGGCTTCGTCGAGTCCGGCCGCTTGCGCCTGTTCCTGGACCGCGCTCAGCACGCTTGCGGCTGCGGGGTTGACCGCCGAATCGAACTTCCAGTCCCCTTCCTGCTTGACGAACGTGTAGGGGATCACCTGGCCGTCGTTGGCCCCGCCGACCGTCTTGATCTCCGCGCTCGCGGTCTCGCCGTCCACCTCGAGGCTCGTGACCTCGATCGACTCGGCGTCGTCGGCCGGGTTCTCGGCTTCCTTTCGGCAAGCCTCGATGTCGCCCGCGAACAGCAGCTGGATGAAGTTGTCGGTGACGATCTCGTCGCAGATCGCCGGGTCGTTCTCGAGGAAGGCGCGCTCGGCGATCTCGTTGATCTGATCCTCGTCGCTTTCGCCGCCCCCGCAGGCGGGGAGGGCGAGGGCCGCGAGCACAACGGCGGTCGCGAGTAGCGCGGGAAGAACCTGGCGGCGGAGCACGAGGCGGCAGGCTACCTTGGGCGCGTGGAGTCTGCACAGAAACCGACCGCGGCCCCGCGGCTCGCCGACGAGGCTTCGGCCACAGTTGGCGGAACGCCGATGGTCCGCCTCGACCGGCTCGGCGAGGACGTCGGCGCCGAGGTGGTCGCGAAGCTCGAGTACTTCAATCCCGGCGGATCGGTCAAGGACCGGATCGGGGTCGCGATGCTCGACGCCGCCGAGCGCGACGGGCTGATCGAGCGCGGCTCCTCGGTGATCGTCGAGCCGACATCCGGGAACACGGGCATCGCCCTTGCCCTCGTCTGTGCGGCGCGCGGCTACCGCCTCATTCTCACCCTCCCGGAGGGGATGACCCGCGAGCGCGCGGCGCTGCTGCGCGCCTACGGCGCCGAGGTCGAGGAGACGCCGTCGATGGGCGGCATGAACGAGGCGGTCGACCTCGCCGAGAAGATCGCCGCCAAGCACGGCGGCTACATCCCGCAGCAGTTCTCGAACCCCGCCAACCCCGGCGTCCACCGCCACACGACCGCCGAGGAGATCTGGTCCGCGACCGAGGGCGAGATCGACGCCTTCGTCTGCGGGGTCGGAACCGGCGGCACGATCACTGGCGTCGGGCAGGTGCTGAAGGAGCGCCATCCCGACTGCCGGATCGTCGCCGTCGAGCCCGCGGCCTCGGCGGTTCTGTCGGGCCGGCTGCCGGGCGCGCACAAGATCCAGGGGATCGGCGCCGGCTTCGTCCCCGAGGTGCTCGACCGCTCGGTCATCGACGAGGTGATCGCGGTCACCGACGAGGATGCCCTCGAGACCGCTCGGCGCAGCGCCCGCGGCGAGGGCCTGCTGGTCGGGATCTCGGCCGGGGCGGCGATCCACGCCTCGCTGCAGCTCGCGAGCCGCAAGGAGATGAACGGCAAGCGGATCGTGACCATCGTCCCCGACTCGGGCGAGCGCTACATGTCGCTGCCTTTCTTCCCATGAGCGAGCGCAACCGTGACGCTGGCATGCTGAGGCGGCTGCTCAGCGAAGTTCGCGCCGACGTGACCGCGGCCCGCGACCGCGACCCCGCCGCACGCGGCGTCGGCACGCTCGAGATCCTCACCGGCTGGGCCGGCGTCCAGGCGCTGCTCGCGCACAGGCTCTCGCACGCCATGTTCGAGGCCGGAGTGCCGCTGCTGCCGCGCACGATCGCCTACATGAGCCGCGCGGTCACCGGGGTCGAGATCCATCCCGCGGCCCGGATCGGCGAGGACTTCTTCATCGACCACGGCGCCGGCGTCGTGATCGGCGAGACCGCCGAGATCGGCGACAGCGTCACGCTCTACCAGGGGGTGACGCTCGGCGGCACCGGGGTCGCGCGCGGCAAGCGCCATCCGACGGTCGAGGACCAGGTCACGGTCGGCTCGGGGGCGAAGCTTCTCGGTCCGGTGACCGTGGGGCGCGGCGCCAAGATCGGCGCCAACACGGTCGTGATCGAAGACGTGCCGCCCGGTACGACGGTGGTCGGCAATCCGGGTCACCCGGTGCGGGTCGAGGGCCGACCGGTCGAGGGCCCCGACACCGACTGGATCCACCTGCCTGACCCGGTCGCCGAGGCGATCAAGGAGCTCTCGACGCGGATCGGGGAGCTCGAGCGCGAGGTCAAGGAGCTGCGGGGGGAGGAGTCCGGAGACGCTGACGTCACCGAGCTGCGCCCGAAGAAAGGCCCCTCCTCAGCAGGTGGATAGTCTTCGATCTGGGCCGCCGGTCGGGAGCGGCGAAGAACCGACGAGAGGAGACTCAATGAAGCGCTATCGCTTTGCGATCTTCGCGGCGGTGCTCGCGATCGCCCCTGTGGCGCTCGTGGCCTGCGGCGGCGACTCGAACGAGGACGAGGACGACATCACCGCGGCGATCGAACAAGCTGCGACGACACAGGATCCAGCCAACTGCACCGAGGTGCAAACAGCCAACTTCACCCAGCAGACCGAAGGAGTTGAGGACGAGGCCGAGGCTGTGAAGAGCTGCGAGGAGTCGGCTACCGAGGACGACGAGGCAGCGGCGAAGACGGTCGAGGTCTCGGAGGTCGAGGTCGACGGCGATACCGCCACCGCCGTGGTTGCATTCGGTGACGGCTTCATCGATGGACAGTCGCTCGACATTGGCCTCGTCAAGGAGGGCGACCAGTGGAAGCTCGACGAGATCGTCAGCTTCGCCGAGTTCGACCGCGCCGCGTTCGTCGAGAGCATCGCGACGAGCGCCGACGAGGAAGGCGCGACCGATCCGGCGGCCGCGGACTGCATCAGGACGCAGCTCGAGGACGTTCCCGACGCCGACCTGCAAGCCGTTTTGCTCGAAGGCGACGAGTCCGTGTTCGAGGAGAACCTGGCTCCGTGCTTCAAGGGCCAGGGCGGCGCTGAGGAGGAAGGCGGCGCCGAGGAAGAGGAAGGCACCACGAGCATCGAGGGCGGCACCGAGACCGACGCCGGTGGCGGAACCGGAGGCGGCGCTCCAGCGCAGTAGTCGCTCGACACCCCCTCAGCTCAGCCGGGGCCCCGGCTATTCTCGGCACGTGAAGACCGCCGAGGAACACGGGGCCCCGGTAGAGCCCGGGGGCGACCCGACAGGCGAGCTGCTCGCCGATCTCAACCCGCCCCAGCGGGAGGCGGTGCAGCACGGCGAGGGCCCGCTGCTGGTGCTCGCGGGCGCCGGCTCGGGCAAGACGCGCGTGCTCACTTACCGCGTCGCCTACCTGCTCGCCACCGGCCAGGCGCACCCCGAGCAGATCCTCGCGATCACCTTCACCAACAAGGCGGCGGGCGAGATGCGCGAGCGGGTCGAGCAGCTCGTCGGGCGCACCGCGCGACGGATGTGGGTTACCACCTTCCACTCGGCCTGTGCGCGGATCCTGCGGATCGAAGCCGAGCGGCTCGGATACTCGCCGCAGTTTTCGATCTACGACGAGGCCGACTCGCTGCGAATGCTGAAGCGCGTGCTCACCGAGCAGCAGGTAGACACGAAGCGCTACCCGCCGCGCGCGATCCGCGCCCGGATCAGCGACGCCAAGAACCAGCTTGTCGACCCGGACACCCTCGCCTCGATGCAGGGCTCGCCCTACGAGGAGGTCGTTGCCGCCGCGTTCAAGCTCTACGAGAAGCGGATGCTGGAGGCGAACGCGATGGACTTCGACGACCTGCTGGTGCGGGTCGTCAACGTGCTCGAGCTGTTCGAGGACGCGCGCGAGAAGTGGCAGAGGCGCTTCCGCTGGCTGCTCGTCGATGAGTACCAGGACACAAACCGCGCCCAGTACCGGCTCCTGCAGCTGCTCAGCGGTGACGAGAAGAACCTGACCGTCGTCGGCGACGACTTCCAGTCGATCTACAGCTTCCGTGGCGCCGACATCCGCAACATCCTCGACTTCGAGCGCGACTTCCCCGACGCCGAGGTCGTGAAGCTCGAGCAGAACTACCGCTCGACGCAGACGATCCTCGACGCCTCGAACGAGCTCATCAAGCACAACCGCTCCAACAAGAAGAAGAAGCTCTGGACCGAAGGCGAGCGGGGCGACGCGATCACGGTCGCCGAGCTCGCCGACGAGCACGCCGAGGGCCGCTGGCTGGTCGGCGAGATCGAGCGCCTGAGCGGCGAGGAGGGTTTTCCCCGCGACGAGATCGCGGTCTTCTACCGCGCCAACGCGCAGAGCCGGGTGCTCGAGGACACGCTGGTCCGCTTCGAGGTGCCCTACCAGGTGATCGGCGGGACGAAGTTCTACGAGCGCGCCGAGATCAAGGACGCGGTCGCCTACCTGCAGCTGATCGCCAACCCCGCCGACCAGGTCAGCTTTCTGCGCGCCGTCAACTCGCCGAAGCGCGGCATCGGCCAGACGAGCCAGGGGCGCGTCGTCGCCCACGCCAACACCACCGGGACGACGATCTGGGAGGCAGTCGAGGCCGCCCCACGGATCGCCGACCTCGGCACCGCGGCGGTGAAGTCGATCGGGCGCTTCGCGGCGACGATCAACTCGCTCCGCGAGCAGTCGCGCAAGGCGCCGGTCGCCGAGCTGCTCGAGGCGCTGCTCGAGCAGACCGGCTACCTCGAGGCGCTCCGCGCCGAGCGCACCGTCGAAGCCGAGGGCCGGATCGAGAACCTCGAGGAGCTGGTCGGGGTCGCCGGCGAGTTCGACGCCAACCGAGCGGTCGAGGGCGACTCGGACGCGAGCCCGCTCGAGGAGTTCCTGCAGCAGATCTCGCTCTACACCGAGCAGGACGCGCTCACGGAGGAGGAGTCGCTGGTGACGCTGATGACGCTCCACAACGCCAAGGGCCTCGAGTACGACGCCGTGTTCATGATCGGCGTCGAGGAGGGCGTCTTCCCGCACATGCGATCGCTCGAGGAGGGGGGAGAGGAGGAGGAGCGCCGGCTCGCCTACGTCGGCATCACCCGGGCCCGGAAGCGGCTCACGATCACCTACGCGCGCGAGCGCCGCCTTTTCGGCTCCAGCGAGCGCAACCTGCCGTCGCGGTTCATCGACGAGCTCCCCGAGGATCTGATCGAACGCCACGAGGACGAGCAGCGCCCGACCGGATGGTCGCTCGGCGGAGCAGGCAAGTCAGCTCCTCAGCCGAAAACCGAGGTGCCCTCGTTCGCGACCGGCGACGACGTCGTCCACGCAAGCTTCGGCGAAGGCGTCGTCACCTCTGTCGAGCCGGGCGGGGTGATCGCGGTCAGCTTCGCGAACGGCGAAGAGCGCAAGCTGATGGCCGACTACGCGCCCCTGCGGAAGGCCTCATGAGCGCGACGGTGATCGATGGCAAGGCCGTCGCGGCCGAGGTACGAGCGCGGGTCACCGCGGAGGTCGCCGGGATGCCCTCGCCGCCGGGGCTGGCGACGGTGCTGGTCGGCGACGACCCGGCCTCGGCGATCTACATCCGCCGCAAGCGCGAGGCGTGCGAGGAGGTCGGGATCCGCTCGATCCACCACGAGCTCGGCGCCGAGACCAGCCAGGAGGAGCTGCTCGAGCTGGTCGAGACGCTTGCCGGCGACGACGAGGTGAACGGGATCCTCGTTCAGCTGCCGCTTCCCGAGGGCCTCGACCCCGACGCCGTGATCGACGCGATTCCGCCCTCCAAGGACGTCGACGGCCTCACCCCGAAGAGCGCCGGCCTGCTGGCCAGGGGCACCCCGGGGCTTGTCTCCTGCACCCCGGCGGGCGTGATCGAGCTGCTCCGCCACGCCGGGGTCGAGATCGAGGGCGCCGAGGCGGTGATCGTCGGCCGCTCCAACCTCGTCGGACGCCCGCTGGTCAGCCTGCTGCTGGCCGAGAACGCGACCGTGACCGTTTGCCACAGCCGCACCCGCGACCTCGGCGAGGTCTGCCGCCGCGCCGACGTCCTGATCGCCGCCGCTGGCCGCCCGAAGCTGGTCACGGCCGAGATGGTGAAGCCCGGCGCGACGGTGATCGACGTCGGCACCAACCGGACCGACGACGGCCTCGTCGGCGACGTCGACTTCGAGGCCGTGAAGGAGGTCGCCGGCGCGATTACCCCCGTCCCCGGCGGGGTAGGACCGATGACGATCGCGATGCTGCTAGCCAATACGGCCAGCGCGGCGCGGAAGTTGATCGCGGCGCGGTAGGGTCAGCGTCCCCAACCCGAGAGGAGCGGAATGGATCTCAACAGGCTCAATGACGGAGAGCGGATCGCCGGCATCGGCGGCGTGGTTCTTCTGATCAGCCTCTGGCTCTCCTGGTACGGAGTCCCCGGCGTCGCCGACGTCGCGGGCATCGACACGACCGCTAACGCATGGCAGTCGTTTGACCTGATCGACATCATCCTGTTCCTGACCGCGGTTGTCGCCATCGGCGCGGCGCTGCTGAGCGCCAGCGGCGAGGCAGTCAGCCTGCCCGTCGCGGCCAGTTCGGTCGTCGCGGGAATGGGCGCGCTTTCAGTCCTACTCGTGCTCTACCGGATCATCAACCCGCCCGGCCCGGGCGAGGCCGACCTCGATCTCAAGTTTGGGATCTTCGTCGGGTTGCTCGCAGCCGGTGCAGTCGCCTACGGTGGCTACCGGGGCATGCAGGAGGACGCCGGCTCCGGCACCTTCTCCGACGTTCCGAGGTAGACGGTCAGGTTTGATTTCGAGCGGCTGAAGCCCGGCGAATTGCTCTCGGCAATCGCCGGGCTGACGCTGTTCGGCCTCATGTTCGCGGTCTGGTTCGAGCACCAGACCGCCGCCGAGATTCCCGCGAACGCGATCGGCTTCGAGACAGCGCCGGATGCCTGGCACGCGTTCAGGCTCATCGACCTGCTGCTGTTTGCGACCGTCCTCTGCGCGGTCAGCGCCGCGGTGATCTCGGCCGCGGGCTCGCGTGTCCACCTGCCGATGACGGGGGCCGCGGTTGTCGCGGTCATGGGCCTGCTCTCCGCGCTCGCGATCGCCTACCGGGTCATCGACCCGATCGAGGTCGATGACGTCGTTTACCGCCGCAACCTGGCGCTCTTCCTCAGCCTCGGGACAACGGGGCTGATCGTGCTCGGGGCGCTGCTCACCCTGCGCGCAGAGGGGACCGATCTGCGCGCCGAGTTGAAGCGCGCTTCCGCGGCGCGGCGCGCTTCCGGGGCTTCCTCGGCCTCCCGGGAGCGAGGCTCTCGCCGACCGCGTGGGCGACGCGCGAGGAGAAGGCGAGGATGGTCATCATCGGGTTGACCCCCACCGAGGTGGGGAGCAGTCCCGCGTCGGCGACGTAGAGGCCCTCGACGCCCCGCACCGCGCCGCTCGTGTCGGTGACGCTGGTTGAGGGGTCGGACCCCATCCGCGCCGTCCCCATCGGGTGGAACGCCTCGAGCCGCAGATCCTCGGGCTTCACGCTCCGAGACTCGAAGTCCGCCAACCCGCCGGGCTCGATCACCGAGACCGGGCCGAGCTGTGGGTAGACCTCGGTGGCGCCGGCGGCGAAGTGAATCTCGGCGGCACGAGCGATCCCGTAGTGGATCGTCACCGCGTCATCGCGGGTCAGCGTGTAGGTGAGCCGCGAGACCCCGCCGCTTCCGATGCCGACGCGCCCCGCGGAGTCGCGATCGGAGAGGTGGACGCCGATCGACCCGACGTGGTTGAACTCGCTGATCCGCTTCTGGTGCTCGGCCCCGACCCCGGGCAGCCACTGGGCCCCGAAGCTGAGCGGCGTGAAGGTCGCCTCGAGGATCAGTCCGCGCTCGTGCCACTCGTCGACGTAGTAGCTCTGCATGATCCCCTCCCAGCCGCGCACCTCCTCGTCGTAGCGGGCGCCGATCCAGGCAGCGGGATGAACGTGGAGGTGGCGGCCGAGGTGATCGCTCTCGACTCCTGAGCGCAGCAGCAGCTCGGGAGTGCCGATCGCTCCGGCGGCGCTGATCACGGCTCGGGCGCGAACGCGGTACGGACGGCGAGGACTTGGCCGGGAGCCGTTCCGCGAAGCGCCGTTCCGCGAGCCGTCCGTGCTTGAGTCGAGACTCGGCGTCGGCTCGCTCCCGATCCTGCAGTCGACGCCGACAGCACGACCGTCCTCGATCACGATCCGCTCGACCTCGATCCCGGCCCGGATTCGCGCTCCGGCGGCGACGGCGCGCGGCAGGTAAGAGACGTGCATCGCCTTCTTGGCGTCGAGGCGGCAGCCGAGCGGACAGGAGCTGCACTGGACGCAATCGCCCGCGTTGCGGCTGATCGAGTCGCCGCTGGCGCCGATCGCGCGTGCTCCCTTGTGGCAGAGCTGCCCGTTGCGGCCGATGTCCACGACCGGCACTTTTTGGACATCGAGCGTCTTCTCGCCGTCGGAGAACTCGTCGTCGAGGTCGGTCGCCCACGGGATCCCCACCTCGTCGCGCCAGATCTCGAGCACGTCGTCGGGGGCCCGGAAGCAGGTCCCCGAGTTGATCACCGTCGTGCCGCCGACCGCGCGTCCGAGCGGAATCGGCACCGGCGGCCGGCCCTCGGCGATCGTCAGGCCGCCGTCGCGGTAGAGCGCCGGCAGGGCGTCGAGCGGGTCGTCCGGATAGGTCGTGCGGTCGAAGTACTGCCCCGCCTCGAGGACGATGACGTCGATGCCGGCCTCGGCGAGCCGTGCCGCCGCCGCGGCACCCCCGGCCCCCGAGCCGACGATGACGACGTCGCAGTCCTCCTCGGTGCCCTCCGGGGCGAGGTCGCCGAGCGGATCCACGGACGGCTCCGGCGCTCCCTTTCGGACGCCGCACTCGATCTCGTAGCCGACCGCGGCGCGGACGCGGTCGTCGCGGGCGTAGCCGACCATGGTCAAGGTCTTGGCGAGCACGAGCAAGTCGCGGTAGAGCCCGAGGCGCGAGGTCTCGAGCTTGCCGAGGTATTCCCCGCGGGCCTCGACGGTCATGCGGCTGAAGCGCCACGGGAACGGCAACCACTCGAAGACGCGCAGCGCGAGCTTGATCACTCGCAGGCTGCGCGGCGGCAGCTTCGCCAGGTGGGCTGCCATCGGCTCCGAGGTCGGGATCTCGCGCTCGGCAGCGGGGAGTCCGTCAGTGCCGGGGGCGACGGCCTCGGCGATCGCGCTCAATGTCCTTTGCTCGGCCGCCGAGAGCCCCGGCGAGCTCCTTCAGCCGGGCGAGGCGTCCTCGACCTTGCCGATCAGCCACCAGAGCAGAAGCGCGTTCAGCGTCAGGTAGCCGTCGACGAGGAAGTTGAGCAGGTACATGAAGACGTCGTCGTCGAAGAGGAAGAAGCCGAGCGCGGCGAGCGAGGAGGCCGCCTTGCCGGCCGCGAGGATCAGCATCAGCGGCCGGTAGCGGACGACGTCCATCAGAGTCACGACGCAGAGCCCGGTGATCACGACCATGTAGGCGAAGGCGAGCGCGAGCCAGAACTGCTCGGTGGTCTCCGGGGCACGGGGGAAGTCGCCGATCGAATCGCCGAGGTCGGAGATCGTGTTCAGGGTCCCGTCGGGGGCGGCGATGAAGCAGATCCCGACGACCGCGAAGCTGACCGCGAGGATCTTCAAATTCAGCTTTACGAACCACCGCGTGCGCTCCGGGTTCTTCCCAAACATCCGGCGCGGATCCTAACTGGCCGCGTGGCCAGGACGCGGACCGCCATAGCCCTGGTCATAGAATCGGGCCGATGATCGACCGCGACCAGGTCCTGCACGTGGCCAAGCTCGCCCGCCTCGGGCTCACCGACGAGGAGGTCGAGCGGATGTCGAGCGAGCTCTCGGGCATCCTCGACCACATCGAGAAGATCGGCGAGCTCGATCTCGAAGGCGTCGAGCCCACCGACCACGTCGTCGAGCTCGAGAACGTGCTCCGCGCCGACGAGCCGCGCGAGAGCTGGCCGCGGGATCGGATGCTCTCCCAAGCGCCCGACTCCGACGACGACGCCTTCCGCGTCCCCTCGCCGCAGGCTTAGATGTCCTCAGAACTGATCGACCTCACGGTCGCGGACGCGATCAAGCGGATCGAGGCCGGCGAGCTCTCCTCCGACGAGTACTTCGACGCCTACCTGGCCGCGGCGAACGGCGACGAGCTCAACTCCTATCTGTGGACGGCGGAGGAGAGAAACGGCGCCGCCGAGGGCCCGCTGGCCGGCATGCCGATCGCGGTCAAGGACATCTTCTGCACCGAGGGCGTCGAGACCACCGCCGGCTCGAAGATCCTCGAGGGCTATCGCCCGCCCTACGACGCGACAGCTGTCCGCAAGCTGCGCGAGGCCGGGGCGCGGGTGCTCGGCAAGACCAACATGGACGAGTTCGCGATGGGCTCCTCGAACGAGAACTCCGGCTACGGGCCGGCGCTCAACCCCTGGGACCGCGAGCGCGTCCCCGGCGGCTCCTCGGGCGGCTCGGCCGCCGCGGTCGCGGGGCGGCTGGCGCCATGGGCGATCGGCACCGACACCGGGGGCTCGATCCGCCAGCCCGCCTCGCTGTGCGGGATCGTCGGCATGAAGCCCACCTACGGCGCGGTCTCGCGCTACGGGATGATCGCCTTCGCCTCCTCGCTAGACCAGTGCGGCCCGCTGACCCGCGACGTCACCGACGCCGCCCTGCTGCTCAAGGTCCTAGAAGGCGCCGACGGGTGCGACTCGACCTCGGTCGGCGTCGAGGGCGGGATCGAGCTGCCGCAACGCGAGGACCTGAAGGGCCTCAAGTTCGGAGTCCCGAAGGAGCTCTCCGGCGAGGGGATCGAGCCCGGCGTCGAGGCGGTCTTCGAGCAGACGGTGAAGCGGATCGAGGAGCTCGGCGGCGAGGTCACCGAGTGCGAGCTCCCGCACGCGCCGCACGGGATCTCGGCTTACTACGTGATCGCCCCGGCGGAGGCATCGGCCAACCTCGCCCGCTTCGACGGCGTCCGCTACGGAATGCGGGTCGAGGCCGACGACTTGACCGCGATGTACGAGCAGACCCGCGACGCCGGCTTCGGCCCCGAGGTCAAGCGGCGGATCATGCTCGGCACCTACGCGCTCTCGGCGGGCTATTACGAGGCCTACTACGGACAGGCGCAGAAGGTGCGGACCAAGATCTCCGAGGACTTCAATGCCGCCTTCGAGCGCTTCGACTTCCTGATCACACCGACCTCCCCGTCGGTCGCCTTCAAGCTCGGCGAGCGCACCGACGATCCGCTGGCGATGTACCTCTCCGACTACTGCACCGTGCCGATGCCGCTCGCCGGAATCCCTGCGATCTCGATTCCGGCCGGGCTCGCAGCAGCCCGAGGGCGGCGGGCCCGAGCTCCCGGTCGGCTTCCAGATCGCCGGCCCGGCGTTCAGCGAGAACAAGATGCTCGACGCCGCGCACGCGCTCGAGAAGGCGATCGGGTTCGACGAGGTGCCGTCGTGAGCGACTACGAGGCCGTGATCGGGCTCGAGATCCACGTGCAGCTGAAGACGAAGACGAAGATGTTCTGCGGCTGCGCGCTCTCGTTCGGCGACGAGCCAAACGTCCACGTCTGCCCGGTCTGCCTCGGCCACCCCGGGACGCTCCCGGTCACCAACGAGCA
The DNA here is from genome assembly GCA_963800705.1 of uncultured Solirubrobacterales bacterium. Taxonomy (GTDB): domain Bacteria; phylum Actinomycetota; class Thermoleophilia; order Solirubrobacterales; family 70-9; genus CAWDBV01. The sequence goes on along the minus strand of CAWDBV010000005.1, from coordinate 531,019 downwards.
GGCGGTCCTCTACGCGCTCCAGATCGCCGCCGCGCTCGGCTGCGAGGTCGCGCCGCGATCGATCTTCCACCGCAAGAACTACTTCTATCCCGACCTGCCGAAGGGGTACCAGATCAGCCAGTACGACATCCCGATCGCCTCGGGCGGAAAGCTCGGGGACGTCCGCATCCACCGCGCCCACCTCGAGGAGGACGCCGCGAAGCTGAGCCACGTCGGCGAATCGGGGCGCATCCACGGCTCCGGGGCCTCGCTGGTCGACTTCAACCGCGGCGGCACGCCGCTGGTCGAGATCGTCACCGAGCCCGACATCCGCAGCGCCGCCGAGGCGCGCGAGTGGGCGCAGCTCCTGCGGACGACGATGCGGACGATCGGCGTCTCCGACGTGAACATGGAGGAGGGCAGCCTGCGCGTCGACGGCAACGTCTCGATTCGCGAGCCCGGCACCGAGGAGCTCGGCGTCAAGACCGAGCTCAAGAACATGAACAGCTTCCGCTTCCTCGAGCGCGGGCTCGAGGCCGAGATCGAGCGCCAGGCGGGGCTGCTCGACGCCGGCGAGGCCGTCGAGCAGGAGACGCTCCACTTCGACCCCGGCGACGGATCGTTGACCCCGCTGCGCTCGAAGGAGGAGGCCCACGACTACCGCTACTTCCCCGAGCCCGACCTGGTGCCGCTGGCGCCGACCGAGGAGATGATCGCCGCCGCGCGCGAGGCGCTCCCCGAGCTGCCCGCCGAGCGCCGCGACCGCTACGTCACCGAGCACGGCCTCGGCGAGGACGTCGCCGCGACGCTCGCCTTCACCGACGGCCTCGGCGACTACTTCGAGACCGCACTCTCCACGGCGGGCGGGGTGGAGGCGAAGGCGATCGCGAACTGGGTCACCGGCGAGCTCACGGCGGCGCTCCGCGAGGCCGAGATCGCCGACCCGGCCTCCTCGAAGGCCGAGCCCGCCGCGGTCGCCTCGCTGGCAGCGATGGTCGAGGCGAAGAAGGTCAGCCGCCCCGCCGCCAAGCAGGTCCTCGCCACCCTGGTCACCGACGGCGGCGACCCCGCCGAGATCGTCGAGCGCGAGGGGCTCGGTGCCGCCGGCGACGACGAACTCGCCGAGATCGTCGCCAAGGCGATCGAGGCCGACCCGGACGCCGCCGAGCAGATCCGCTCCGGCAACGACAAGGCGATCGGCGCGATCGTCGGCGCGGTGATGAAGGAGACCAAGGGCCGAGCCGACGGCGGTGCGGTGCAGAAGCTGATCCGGGAGAAGCTCGGCTCGTGACAATCTGACCTTGTAACACGTTGTTACAAGGTCCATAATGGCCTAATGGCCCACGACGTCGTCATAGCCGGTGGCGGGTTCGCGGGGGCCACCTGCGCCCGCGAGCTCGAGCGGCTGCTCCCGGTGCAGTCGACGCGGCTGGTGCTCGTCAACGACGTCAACTTCGTCCTCTACACGCCGTTCCTGCCCGAAGCCGCCGCGGGAACGCTCGAGCCGCGTCACGTCGTCACGCCCCTGCGCGACATCCTCCATCGCACCAACGTGCGGATCGGGGCTGTCACCGGACACGACCCCGGGGCGCACACCGTCGAGCTGCGTGGCCACGATGGCGAGACAGAGCAGCTCCGCTACGACGAGCTCGTGCTCTCGGTCGGCTCGGTCTCACGGACGCTGCCGGTTCCCGGCCTCGACGAGCACGCGATCGGCTTCAAGAGCCTCGCCGACGCGATCTGGCTCCGCAACCACGTCGTCGAGACGCTCGAGGCGGCGAACGCGACCGGGGACGCCGGCCGCCAGGAGGAGCTGCTCACCTACGTCTTCGTCGGCGGGGGCTACGCGGGGCTCGAGGCTCTGGCCGAGCTTCAGGACTTCGCCGCCGACGCGATGTCGCGCTACCCGCGCGCGCGGCTGCACGGGATGCGCTGGATCCTGCTCGAGGCCAGCGACCGGGTGCTGCCCGAGACCGATCTGAAGCTGGCCGAGTACGCGGTCCGCGAGCTCCGAGGACGGGGCATCGAGGTCCGGCTCGGGACGACGCTCGAGTCGGTCGACGCCGGCAGCGCGAAGCTCTCGACCGGGGAGACGGTCCCCACCAAGACCGTCGTCTGGACCGCCGGCGTCACCCCGCACCCGAGCCTCCGCCACCTATCTGTGCCGCTCGACGAGCGGGGCCGGATCCCGGTCGACGACCATCTCCGCGTCGAGGGCCTCGATGGCGTGACCGCGATCGGCGACTGCGCAGCCGTCCCCGACCGCAAGCAGGGAACCTCGCCGCCGACCGCCCAGCACGCGACCCGCCAAGCGAAGGTCGCGGCGCGCAATGTCGCCGCGGGCCTGGGCGTCGGCGAGCCGGTCCGCTTTGAATACTCGAGCCGCACCGGGTTCGTCAATCTCGGCCGCTACAAGGCCGTCGGCCAGATCGGGCGCTTCCGGTTCTCCGGCTTCATCGCCTGGTGGCTGGCGCGCACCTACCACCTGAGCCAGATTCCGGGCAAGGTCCGCAAGCTGCGCGCGGCGCTCGACTGGACCGTCAGCCTGCCGTTCAGCCGCGACGTCTCCGAGGTCGGCTCGATCGGCCATCCTCGGCCGCTGCGCGAGGACGTCTACGCCGAGGGCGGCAGCCACCGGCCGGTGTCGGCGGGCCCTCCGCCCAACGAGCCCTAGCCAAAGGACCCGGTGCGGGACAATCGGGGCGTGCAATACGCGCTGATCGCCCTCTCATTCGGGATCGCCACGGCGATCGTCGCACGCGCCAAGGGCAGCTCGTTCTTCATCTGGCTGCTGGTCGGAACCGTGATCCCGGGCGTGGGGCTGGTCGCCGTGATCCTCTACCGCTCCGAGGAGTCAGAGCCCGAGCGCCAGTGCCCGACCTGCGCGAAGACGCTGAAGCTCTACGTCCAGGTCTGTCCGCGCTGCGGCACCGACCTCTACCTCCCGGACCCGGCCGAGGTCCGACACCCGGGCGCCGCCCCGTGAAGCGCTCGCATGCCGCCGCCGGCCTGGACCCCCAGGGCCAGACCGCGCGGCGGCCGTAGCGAGTGTGGCTAGGGGTTGATGGTGATCGTCGCGCTCGAAGGCGCGAAATTACCCGCGAGGCTCCCGGGGAAGGTGGCCGTGACGGGGACGGTTCCGCCGGGGAACGAGAAGGAGCCCTCGTAGTGGCCCCCAGCTGGCCAGTCTGTATAGAGGTACTTCGGCGAATTGAGTCCGCCGTAGTCGAGCCTGATCGGTTCGTAGGCACCCGCTATCGACGGGCTTAAATCGCCCGCCACGTTGACCGTTCCCGCTGCGTGGGTATTCCCCGCGCCGCAGTCGGTGCAGGAAAGCGTCAGCGAGGTCGCTCGCGGGCTGGCCGGAGCTGGCGCTGGCACCGGAGCCGGTGCTGGTGCCGTGCCTGTCCCTTGCTGGGCCAGCTGCTGAATGAGTTTCCTGTAGCACTTCTTCTTGGCGTTGCCCTTCTTCTTCTTGCACTTCGCCGGCGTGAGCGCGTGAGCCGGCGGGGCGCTCGTCGCCACCACCAGCGTCATCAGCACCGCGCTCGCTCCCAGCAGCGCCGCGGCGACGCCGAGCCTCCTCTTCAATGCCGTCTCCATCACGTTCCTCCTTGGATTGTTCCTGCGTAATTGCACCAGCCGGTCCCGGGGGTTGTACGCGCTGAACTCGCCCGTGTGTTCGTACTGTAGACGAGAGTCTTGCCGAAAAGTCAGCGCAGCCAGGTGCGCTCGGCGAGCGCTAGCGAAGCCAGGTACGGAGAATCGCGTTCGCGAATCCGGCGCCATAGCGAACGACCGCCGGCTTCTTCGAGTGCCCGTGGGTACGCTGGGCGACGGTCACCGGGACCTCCTTGGCCGGGATGCCGCGCTTAATCGCCTCGATCAGGAACTCGGAGGTGTGGAACTGCTCCTGGCGCAGGACGAGCTGCGGCAGCACGTCGGCGCGCACGGCCCGATAGCCGTTCGAGCAGTCCGAGACCTTTGTCCGGGTGATGAAGGAGACGACCCGGTTGAAGAAGACGATGCCCAACTCGCGCGAGCGGGAGTTGGGGTCCGCTTGCCCGAGCACGCGCGAGCCGTGCGCGATCGCGACCTCGCCGTCGAGGACGGGCTTGACGAGCCGCTCGATCTCCGAGGGCAGGTGCTGGCCGTCGGCGTCGAGGGTGACGACGACCTTCGCTCCGGCGTCTGAGGTCAGCCGGTAGCCGGTCCGCAGCGCGGCGCCGCCGCCGCGGTTGATGACGTGGCGGGCGACGACCGCGCCGGCGCCCTCGGCGACCTCGGCGGTTCCGTCGCGCGAGCCGTCGTCGACTACGAGCACCGCCGTCTCGACCCCGCAGGCCTCGGGAGGGATCTGCCTGATCACGTCGGCGACGCTCTCGGCCTCGTTGTAGGCGGGGATCACGACCGCGACCTTGTCGCGGAAGCGGTCGACCAGCCCGGCGGACCGGAACTCCTCCCAGGCGAGGCCCTCGAGCAGCGCCGAGAGCTGGCGGTTCATGCGGCCGCTCTCCGAGAGGGCGCGAACGATCAGCCCGAAAAGGATGACGACGGCGAAAACGACCAGGCCGAGCAGACGGCGGCCGCTGTCCTGGCCGAAGGAGAGCTCCTCGAGCACCCGGTCGAGCAGCTCCGTCCCCGAGACGATCGCCAGCGCAAAGGCCGCGAACAGCAGGATGAGCACGTCGGCGTTGCGGAGCTCGCGGCGGCGGTAGACCGCGAACGCGATCAGGCACACAGCGAGCACGAGCCCCGATGCCCGCAGCGCGGTGAGCTCGGGGGGGAGGATGTCGGCCAGCGGAAGCAGAGCCGGGTGAGGATAGGTAAATCCCCACCGCCTCTTGCATACTGTCCACTCAGACCGGCTGGGGTGTTGCCGGCAACCAAACGGAGGAGGGCAAGATGAGTGATCTCAATCGGGGTCCACACCCGCGGGGGCGCGACTGGGTGCGCAGCAACATCGTGGGTCTGGTCGCGCTCTTCGTCGCGCTGAGCGGAACGACTTACGCGGCGCAGAGCGCCAACGACGGCCCGCAGGGCAAGAAAGCGGCGAAGAAGAAGGCCAAACGCGGTCCCGCCGGACCCGTTGGCGCTGCAGGTCCCGCCGGACCCGCTGGCGCTGCAGGTGCCGCTGGCTCGCCGGCCACAAACGCGCTCACGCTCGGTGGGCTGCCCGCCTCGGCCTACCAGCAGAAGTGCACCACGGGCGCGATCTGGGGATTCGCCTTCGTCGATCCCACCCTGCTGACTGGGACGTACTCGAATCTCACGACGGGCAACGTCAACTGCGCGGGCGGCACGGTGCAGGGGAGGACGGATGGCTTCGGCAACCACCACGTCAAGTTCAACGGCTCGACCGCTGCGTTCGCCCTCGTCAGTTGCGCGATCGGTCCGTGCGCCGAGAGCTCGGTGGCCTTCGTGGCTGGGGGCGAGTTCAACGTCCTGACCGGCAACTCGGCCGGGACGCTCACACCCGGCTCGTTCTACATCATCACTTACTGATTCAGCGGCCGGGTTGACCAGGCTGGCCCGGGGCATCCGCCCCGGGCCGGTTTGCGTTCGGGTAGACCCGCTACCCTGCCGCCCTCTATGCGTGTGCTGATACTCGGCGGCGACGGGTATCTCGGGTGGCCGACCGCGATGCGGTTCTCATCGAAGGGCCACGATGTCACCGTCGTCGACAATTTCTCCCGGCGCCGCTGGGTAGAGAAGGCGGGCAGCGATTCGCTGACCCCGATCGCCTCGCTGGCCGAGCGCGTCGCCGCCTGGAAAGAATCCTCGGGCAACGAGATCGCGGTGGCCGAGGGCGCGATCGAGGACTGGGACTTCCTCGACCGGACGGTCGCCGAGTCCGAGCCCGAGGCCGTGATCCACTACGGCGAGCAGCCCTCGGCCCCCTACTCGATGGCCTCGCGCGAGAACGCGGTCGAGACCCAGCAGGCGAACGTGATCGGCAATCTCAACCTGCTCTTCAGCCTCCGCGACCGCTTCCCCGAGGCGCACCTGGTCAAGCTCGGGACGATGGGCGAGTACGGGACGCCGAACATCGACATCGAGGAGGGCTACATCGAGATCGAGCACAAGGGGCGCAAGGACACGCTGCCGTTCCCGAAGCTTCCCGGCTCGCTCTACCACTGCTCAAAGGTCCACGACTCGACCAACATCCACTTCGCCTCGCGGATCTGGGGGCTGGCCGCCACCGATCTCAACCAGGGCGTCGTCTACGGGATCGAGACCGACGAGACCGCGCTCGACGAGCGCCTGCAGACCCGCTTCGACTACGACGAGATGTTCGGCACCGTGCTGAACCGCTTCTGCGTCCAGGCCGTGATCGGCCATCCGCTCACCGTCTACGGCGAGGGGGGCCAGACCCGCGGCTTCCTCAACATCCGCGACACGCTGCGCTGCGTCGAGCTCGCGGTCGAGAACCCCGCCGACGCCGGCGAGTTCCGGGTCTTCAACCAGTTCACCGAGTCGTTCACGGTCGCCGAGCTCGCCGAGCTCGTCAAGCACGCGGCATCGGAGCTGGAGATGAAGGTCGAGATCAAGTCGGTCGAGAACCCGCGGGTCGAGCTCGAGCACCACCACTACAACCCGGTGCACACCAAGCTGCTCGACCTCGGGCTCGAGCCGCACATGCTCGGCGACGAGCTCGTGCGCTCGGTGCTGAAGACGATCGAGCGCTACCGCGACCGCATCGTCGAGTCGGCGATTGACCCCCGCACCCGCTGGGACCCGGGTCAGCCCGTACCGGCCGCGTAGCGCCGGGCGACGATCCCCGCGACCACGGCAAACGTTATCCCTGCCGCGGCGAAAAAATAGAAGACGATCGCGAGCGCATTGAGGCAGTTGCTGCTGTCGGCCGGGCAGGGGTCGTAGTGGACGACGCTTAGCAGCGCCGCCAGCGCCCACACGACCGCGACCAGCCACCAGCGCGCGAACGCGTATCCGGCCACGAACGCGGCGATCTCAAGCAGCGGGACGAGCGGATGGATCCAGGCCGAAACGACCGCGACCGCGAGGACGAGCACCGACGCGATCAGCAGCGAACGCGGGATCCGGCGGCGGGTCATCTCCTCAGCGTGACCCAGCCGGCCGCGACCGCGTAGCCGGCCAGCGCCGAAACCAGCGGCAGCAGGTCGACCTGGCGCCGCGGCGGCGCCAGCAGCACGACCGCGACAAGCGTCGCGAAGCCGAGCACGACTCCGAGAATCCAGGCCTCCCAGCGCTTCCTGATCGCGAGCAGCACCAGGCCCGCCAGACCGAGAGCGACGACGAGGATGTGGAAGATGTCGCCGGGCAGCCCCGGGCCTCCCTGGCGCGACTTCGCCGCCGCGCCCTGTCCCCACATGTTCCAGAACTTCTGAGCCAGCACCCCCGCGTACTCGACCGGGTGGTCGCTTATATCGTCGCGGAGCTGCTCGCGGCCGAGCTTGCTCAGTACCTCGTCAGGGGGGCGGCTCTCGTCCTCTTCGCGGGCGATCGTGTCGAGGACGTCGTTGAGCTCGAGCGTGTCGGCGGGCTCGAGCTTGTCGCGCTGCGCCTGCGGAACCCCGTAGTCGTCCATGAGCTGCTCGCGGCGGTCGAAGGTCTTGAAGTGGTCGCCGTCGCCGGGCAGGTAGGTGCCGATGAAGAGCGCGTTGCCGCCGCCGTCGGTGAACGGCGCGAAGCGGTCCTGGGAGATCGAGTTGCGGATGCTCCACGGCAGCAGCACGACCGCCATCGCGATCAGGAAGACCGCCGCGGCGGCGAGCCCGGCGTTCCGCTCGCGGATCCGCCAGACGTGAGCGAGGGCGACGATCGCGAGCAGGACGCCGATCGCGAGCGCCTCCGGCCGGAACATGACCGTGAGCCCGAGCAGCGCTCCGGGCACCAGCCAGCGCCACGGCTTCCCGTGTCCGTTGTCAGCCGCCCAGATGAACGAGAGGACGGCGGCGACGAGCGTGATCGACGACAACGGCTCGTTCATCATCGAGCGGTAGAAGTCGATCGACGAGGGATAGACGGCGATCATCGACGCGCCGGCCAGTCCCGCGACCGTGGCCTCGATCGGCGGGGCCTCGCCGGGAGGACCGCGCTGCGGGCCCCAGGCGAGCCGGCGCGCGAGCAGGAAGACGCAGACGATCATCAGCGAGGAGAGCAGCGCGACCAGGATCCGGCTCGCCTTCGGGTTAACGCCGCCCGTCAGGAAGAAGACTCCGGCGTGGAAGAGGGGCGAGCCCGGGTGGTAGGCCTCATCCTTGTTGACCTCGACCGCGTCGAAGGTGCCGTGGTCGTAGAGCGACTCGGCGATGAAGAAGTAGCGGATCGAGTCGTCCTGGACGCCGCCCTCCCTCTCGACCGCCCAGTAGAGGCGCAGCCCGACGCCGAGCGCGACGATCGCGCACAGCGCCACGACGACCCAGCGGCCGCCGTGGCGGTCGGGGATGGTCGTCAAGCGTGTTCTCAGCCAGGCGCCCACGAAGCGCACGACTCTAATCAGTGCGCCGTTTACCGCTCGCTACGATGAATCCATGCGCGCAGCGGACGCACTGATGGAAGCCCTCAAGGCCGAGGGCGTCGAGCACATCTTCGGGATTCCCGGCGGCGCGAACCTGCCCACATACGACGCCGTCTACGACGCCGACCTCGTCCACATCCAGGCCCGCCATGAACAGGGCGCCGGCCACATGGCCGAGGGCTACGCGAAGGCCTCGGGACGGGTCGGGGTCGCGTTCGCGACCTCCGGTCCGGGCGCCACCAACCTGGTGACGGCGATCGCCGACGCGATCATGGACTCGGTCCCGACCGTCTTCATCACCGGCCAGGTGCGGACAGACCTCATCGGCACCGACGGCTTCCAGGAGGCCGACGTGAACGGGATCACGATGCCGATCGTCAAGCACTCGTTCATGGTCCAGGACCCGCGCTACATCCCTGAATACGTCCACTCGGCTTTCCACATCGCCGCGTCGGGGCGCCCTGGGCCGGTGCTCGTCGACATCCCGCAGGACCTCTCGCGGGCCGACATCGACTACGAGCCCTCGACCGACGAGCCCGAGCTGCCCGGCTACAAGCCCTCGACCGAAGGCAACATCAAGCAGATCCGCCTCGCCGCCAAGGCGCTCGCCAACGCGAAGCGCCCGGTGATCTACAGCGGCGGCGGGGTCGTGAACGCGAACGCCTCCGAGGAGCTCCGCGAGCTGGTGCTCTCCGACAACCTGCCGATCACCTCGACCGTTATGGGGCTGGGCGCCTTCCCGGCCCCGCACGAGCAGTGGCTCGGGATGCTCGGCATGCACGGAACCCGGACCGCCAACTACGCGATGGACGAGGCCGACCTGATCGTCTCGATCGGCGCCCGCTTCGACGACCGGATCACCGGCAAGCTGACCGAGTTCGCCCCGCGGGCCAAGTTCGTCCACATCGACGTCGACCCGGCGGAGATCTCCAAGAACGTCCCCGCCCACATCCCGATCGTCGGCGACGCGAAGCTCGTGCTGCCGAAGCTGACCAAGGAGTACCGCGCGCTGACCCCCGACCGGGCCCGGCTCGAGGACTGGTGGAAGCAGATCCACGCCTGGCAGAAGGAGTACCCGCTCACCTACGAGGACTCGACCGACTCGGAGATCAAGCCGCAGAAGATGATCGAGGCGATGCACGCGGCCACCGGCGGTGAGGCGATCATCACCTCCGACGTCGGCCAGCACCAGATGTGGTGCGCGCAGTACTACGACTTCCCCGAGCCGCGGCGCTGGATCAACTCCGGCGGCCTCGGCACGATGGGCTTCGGGCTCCCCTCCGCGATCGGCGCCCAGGTCGCGAAGCCTGAGGAGACCGTGGTCTGCCTCGCCGGCGACGGCAGCCTGATCATGACCTGCCAGGAGCTCGCCACGGCGGTCCGCCACGAGATCCCGGTCAAGATCTTCCTGATGAACAACGGCTACTTCGGCATGGTCCGCCAGTGGCAGGAGCTGTTCTGGGACAAGCGCTACTCGGCGGTCGAGATGGGGCCGAGCCCCGACTGGCCGAAGCTCGCCGAGGCCTTCGGCGCGACGGGCATGCAGGTCTCCGACAAGGGCGAGGTCGAGGGCGCGATGCGCGAAGCGCTCGAGACCGAGGGCCCGGTGCTGCTCGACGTCCGCGTCACCCAGGACGAGAACTGCTACCCGATGATCCCGGCCGGCGCCGCCGCAAGGGACATGGTGGGTTAGGGATGGGACGCTGATGGAAGCCGGAACCCCCGATCTGATCAAGCTCGCCGATCTCGACGCCGCAGCCGGGCGCCTGACCGGCCGCAAGCACGTGCTCTCGATCATGGTCGAGAACCGTCCCGGCGTCCTCGCCCGGATCGCCGGGCTGTTCAGCCGCCGCGGATTCAACATCGACACGCTCGCGGTCGGCCCGACCGACGACCCCGACATCTCGCGGATCACGCTCACCGTCGACGGCGCCGTGCACCCGATCGATCAGGTCACCAAGCAGCTCCACAAGCTCGTCAACGTGATCAAGATCCGCGACATGGAGCCAGCGGAGACGATCGCCCGCGAGATGGCTTTGTTCAAGGTCCAGGCGCCGGTCGAGAGCCGCGCCGAGATCATGCAGTTCGCCGAGATCTTCCGCGCCAAGGTCGTCGACGTGGCGCGCAAGTCGCTGACGATCGAGATCACCGGCTCGGCCGACAAGATCGAGGCCTTCGAGCGCATGATCCGCCCCCACGGGCTGCTCGAGATGGTGCGCACTGGCGAGATCGCCATCCAGCGCTCGCAACCCGACTCCTAGGGCTCTGACCGCCGGCGTCGACACCGCCGAGGTCCTGTCGCTACTCGAGCGGGCCGCGGATCGGGTTGCCGCTGACGGCGGACTCGTGAGCGTCACCCTGGAAGTCGAGGAGCTCGACCCGGCCGCGGTCGCGTTCGCTTCGCGGCTCGCCAGCGACCGCTGGTTCTGCTGGGAGCAGCCCGACCGCGACGGCTTCGCGCTCGCCGCGCTCGGCTCGGCCATTGAGATCGTTTCGCGCGGCGCCGGCCGCTTCGCCGACGTCGCCGGAGACTGGCGCGAGCTCGTCCACGGCTCGGTGATCGAGGTCCCCGACGCGGCGCCCCAGGGCGCGGGCCCGGTCCTCAGCGGAGGCTTCGCATTCGCCCCCGAGGGAGGGCGCGAGCCGCATTGGTCCTCGCTGCCCCCGGCGCTGATGGTGCTGCCCGAGATCTCGCTGATGCGGAGCGCGGGCCGCTGCTTCATGACCGCGAACGCGATCGTCTCGGCCGAGCAGGCCCCGGCGCAGGCACTCGAGCGGGTCCGCGCCCGCTTGGGGGCGCTGCGCTCGGAGCGGCTCGAGCTCGGGCCGGTCGACCCGCAACCCGCGGGGCGAAGCGCCATCTCCGCGCCGCATCCCCCGGACCGCTTCGAGTCGCTGGTCGACCGGGCGCGCGAGCGGATCGCAACGGGTGAGGTCGAGAAGGTCGTGCTCGCGCGCGAGATCCGCGTCGAAGCGCCCGCCGCCCACGACCCCGCCGCGGTCTTCGCGGCGCTGCGCGAGGTCTTCCCGTCCTGCTTCTGCTTTTGCTGCGGCACCCCGGAGGCGGCCTTCATGGGCGCCAGCCCCGAGCTGCTCATACGCCGCTCCGGCGCCGGGGCCGCGACGGTTGCGCTCGCCGGCTCGACCGGCCGCAGCGCCGACCCCGCCGTCGACGACCACCTCGGCGAGCGCCTGCTGCGCAGCGCCAAGGACCGCTCCGAGCACGAGATCGTCGTCCGCCGGATCGAGCGCACGCTCGCGCCGCTCGCCGTCTGGGTCGAGGCCGGCCCGGAGCCCGGGCTGGTCAAGGTGGCGAACATCCAGCACCTCGCCACCCCGATCCGGGCGCAGCTCGCCGAGTCGCGCGGGGCGATCGAACTCGCCGGCGCGCTTCATCCGACGCCGGCCGTCGGCGGAGAGCCGAGCGCGGCGGCGGTCGCCGCGATCGAGGAGCTCGAGGGCATCGACCGCGGCTGGTACACCGGCCCGGTCGGCTGGACCGACGTCGCCGAGGACGGCGAGTTCTGCGTCGGGCTGCGCTCGGCGCTGCTCCGCGACCGCGTCGCCCACCTCTACGCCGGCAACGGAATCGTCGCCGACTCCGACCCGGCCGACGAGCTCGCCGAGACCGAGCTCAAGCTCGCGGCGATGCTCCCGGTGCTCACCGTTTAGCCGAAACTAAGGCCGGCGCCGAGGTATGAAGCTAGATGATGGGTGCCAGATGCTGATTCGCCTCCTGATAGGTGGCGCGGTTCTGCTCGCCGCCCTGCCCGCGGCCGCGAGCGCGGCGCCGAGCAAGCACGCCGGGCTCGACAGCGGGCTCGCCGCGCTCGCCGATGCCGCCCCCGGCGAGGCCCGCGAGGTCGCGCGCGAGCGCGGGCTCAAGCTCCGGGCGGGCAGGGTGCGGGTCGAGATCGAGACCGCGACCGGCGTGGTGGAGGCCCGCGTGCCCGTCGACTCGCTCGAGGAGCTCGCCGCTAAGCCGTCGGTCTCTCGCGTCGTCGAGCTGGTCCCGCCGCACCCCGACGCGGTGCCGGGCGAGGGGGTCGCGCACTCGCTCGCCGACGCCGTCCAGGCGCGGGGCGTCACAGGCCGCGGGGTCGACGTTGCGATCATCGACGCCGGCTTCGCCGGCTACACCTTCGCGCAGGCGAACGGCGATCTGCCCGCCTCGGTTCAGACCGTCAACCACTGCCCGACTTTCGAGGGCTCGAGCCACGGGCGCCAGGTCGCCGAGGTCGTGCACGAGATGGCACCGGCGGCCGTCCTGCACCTGATCTGCACCAACAGCCGCGCCGATCTCGCGCTCGCCGAGCAGTACGTGCGCGGCCAGGGAATCGAGATCATCAGCCGCTCTCTGAGCGAGTTCAACCAGAGCCGCGGCGACGGCAGCGGCGGCCCGGGAACGGTCGACGCGGTCGCGCGCAGCGCCACGGCGGCCGGGGTGCTCTGGGTCAACTCGGCCGGCAACTACGCCCGTAACCACTGGAGCGGGACCTTCACCGACCCCGACAGCGACCGCGACCTCAACTGGTCGGGCAGCGACGAGACGAACCAGTTCAGGGTCGGCGCCGACGACACCCAGTGCGTGGCGATGAAATGGGATTCGTGGCCGACGACGGCGCTCGACTACGACCTCTACCTCCGCCGCGAGAGCACCGGCGTCGTCGAGGAGCTCTCGGTCGACTTCCAGGGCGGCAACGAGCCGCCGTCGGAGTCCGGGTGCTTCCGAAACGACGGCCCCGCCGACGACTTCGGGCTGATCGTCCGCCTCTTCGGCCTGCTCCCGCCGCCAGATAGTCCACGCATCGACATCTTCGCCGTCGATGCTCCCTCGCTCGAGTACCCGGTGGCGCAGTCCAGTGTCACCGACATCTCCGGGGTCGCCGAGATCGTTTCGGTGGGGGCCGTCTGCCGGCTCACCAACGGGATCCAGGGCTACAGCTCGCAGGGGCCGACGATCGGCGGCCTCGTCCATCCCGACCTCGCCGGGCCGACTCCGGTTTCGAACACGCTGATCACGTCGACCAGCTGCGGGCGGGGCTTCGGCGGCACTTCCGCCGCGGCTCCCCACGTCGCCGGTGCGGCGGCGCTATACCAACAGGCGACCGGGCTAGGCGGTGCCGCCCTGCACGCGCAGCTCGAGTCGAGCGCCGCGAGGCGTGACCTCGGCGACCCGGGCAAGGACACGGTCTTCGGGGCCGGGCTGCTGACCGTCGACGTCCCGCTGCAGCCGTGCGCCGGAATGCAGCCGACGATCGTCGGCACGACGGGCGCCGACGCGATCGACGCGACCCCCCGCCGCGACGTGATTCTCGGCCTGGCCGGCAACGACCGGTTCCGCGGGCTCGGGGGCAAGGACCGCATCTGCGGCGGCGAGGGCAGCGACAGGCTGTTCGGCGGCGCGGGCCGCGACCGGCTCTTCGGAGAGACGGGAAGGGATCGGCTCGCCGGCGGCCCGGGCCGCGACAAGCTCGTGGGTGGAAAGGGGAGGGACCGCAGCCGGCAATAGCGCCGGGCTAGGGGAAGGCGTAGCCGCGGATCTTCGGCCCGGCGTGGGTTCCCCACTGAATCCACCAGCGACGGCCGGGCAGCGCGTAGTCAACGAAGACGAAGTAGCCGCTCGGGTCGGTGATCACCTGCTCGGCGAGGCCGACCCTGCCGTCGGGGTCGACGAAGTTGACGTAGGCGATCGTCTGCCCTTCGGCGGGGCGCAGGTGGCCCCAGATCACCGCCTGGTCGCCGACGACGAGCGATGTGAGCGGGGTCCTGAACGCGTACCAGGCCGGCTTGCAGTCGAGGCGAGGCAGCTCGCAGGTCCGCCCCTGGCCGGCGAAGCGGCGCAGCCCGGACTCGAAGGTGCTCCCGACCGGCGGGTCATCCCGGAGCAGGTACTGGGCGAACGAAGCCACCCTGGGGTTGCCCCAGGCCACCTGCTCGGCGATCGAGAGGTACTCGGCGTGGTCGAGCTCCGGCAGCCCGTTCGGGTCGGGGACGCTCTCGTAGCCGAACTCGGTGATGTAGAGCGGCATCCCGGGCGGCAGCGCGTCGGTGAGCTTGTTCAAGTTGCCGATCGAGATCGCGTCCTCGTCGGTGGTCGCCTTCCAGGGCACGACCCCGAAGCCGTAAGGGTGGTGTGACCAGCCGTCGATCATCCCGTTGACGTTCGGCGCGCAGGGGCCGGTGTCGAGGCAGAGCACCTCGCGCATGAACTCGATCGCCCGCGTTCCGGTGAATCCCGGGCTGGTCTCGCCGGCGAGCAGGGTTCCGCCCCAGCCGGCAGAGTCGAGGCCGCGGCGCGCGGCGGCGACCAGCCGGCGGTAGAGCAGCGGCGAGTAGAGCCCGCCGCGAACCCGCTGCGGCCTCAGAAACGTCTCGCTGTTGGGCTCGTTCCAGACCGCGAACATCGCCGCCGCGGGCAGCGGTGCGTTCGGCCCCTCGCCGTCGGGGTCGAAGCGGCCGTTGTAGCGGCTGCCGATCGCGTGCACGAAGTCTTCGTAGTGGCGCGGCTTCGGCTCGTTGGAGGTGAACGGGTGGCGGCTCGCCCAGCGCGGGATGGCACCGTTCGGAAAGCGCCCGGTCGGTACCAGCATCACCTTGATGCCGCGCGCGGTGGCCTCGTAGATCGTCTGGTCGATCGCCCCCCAGATCCCGCCGTAGTCGGCCGGCTTGCGCGGGTTGAACTCGGGCGGCTTGCCGCCGGGCACGCTCGGCGCGGCGTCGGGCCAGTAGATCAGCACCCGCAGCACGTCGACGCCGAGCCGGTCGGCGTCGGCGACCGCCGCCTTCACCCTTCTGCCGCCGTAGAAACCGGTCGCCTCCTTGGTGACGTCAAGGATCGAGATCTGCTCGCGCGAGGCGTGCGCGGGCGGCATCGGCCCGAGTCCCGCCGCCACCGTCAGCGCGACCCCCGCCGCGATCAGTGCCCGCCCCAGCACAGTCATCGCACCGGCATCAGATCCGCCGCAGGGCTTTCGCCGCCGCCCCGCGGAGCCGCTCGTGGACCTCGACGTTGCGCCACCGGTCGACATTGACCGAGATCAGCCCCGTCCCCTGCGCGAGCGCCTCGGGCAGGTCGGCGAGCGCCGACAGCGGTCGGTGCTCGACCCCGAACAGCGCCGCGACCTGCCACGGCTCGACTCCGCTCGGGGTGCCGAGCAGCGCCTCGAACTCCTTGTCGTCGAGCAGCTCGGCCTGGGGGAGGAAGTGGAAGATCCCGCCGCCGCCATTGTCGATTACGACGATCCGCACCGGCGTCTCGGTGTTGCGCAGCGCCAGCAGCCCGCCGAGGTCGTGGACGAGAGCCAGGTCGCCGAGCACGATGGTCACCGGCCGGCCGCTCGCCGCCGCGGCGCCGATCCCCGAGGAGACCAGCCCGTCGATCCCGTTCGCGCCCCGGTTGCAGAGGAACTGCGCCTGCGCGGCCCCCGGGGCCACGAACTCCTCCTGGTCGCGGATCGGCATGCTCGAGGCCGTGTAGACGATGTCGCCGTCGGCGAGCGAGCGCCCGAGCGCGGCGTGCAGGCCCGGCTCGGTCGGCTCGTCGATGTCTCCCAGCTCGCCGATGATCGCCTCGGAAGCGGCCTGGTCGGCGTCAAGCCACTTCTGCGCCCAGCCGCCGCGCGAAAGATCGACCGTCCGCGACAGCCCGGCGGCGACCAGGGTGGGATCCGCGCGGATCATCCGAGCGGCCCGGCGCGATGGCTCGTTCCAGCCGTGGCCGGGATCGACGACGATCTGCTCGAGCCCCTGGACCGCTTCGAGCCACTGCCGCAGCGGCTTCGAGGTCGGCATGTCGCCGAAGCGGAGCACGAGCTCGGGCTCGAGCGAGCCGGGCTTCGAACGCGCGATCGAGTCGTAGGTCGAGACCACCATCGAGCGGTCGTGCGGCCCGAGCCGCAGCTGCGAGGTCGGCTCGGCGAGGATCGGGTAGCCGGTCGAATGCGCCAGCGCCGCGAGCAGCGGCGCGAGGCCGGGGTCGGGCTGCCGGCCGCAGACGATCAGGCCGCGCTCGTGGCGCGACACCGCGTCGCGAAGCTCCTCGAGAAGCCGCGGCGTGGGGGTGGGCGACGGCGTCGCGACGTCGGTCAGCGGCCGGTCGCCGCGGCCCTCGAGCGCGAGCTTCGATTCCGCGCTCACGGCCCGCTTCGCGGGGCTCGGGGCGAGCGGCTCGCGCCAGGCGAGGTTGAGGTGCACCGGCCCCGGGCGCGGGTCGCCCGCAGCCGCCGCGTAGGCCCGGCAGGCGACCGAGCGGTAGTGGAGCAGGCCTTCGTCGTCGGCGTCGTGGGTGCCGACCTCGCAGAACCAGCGCACCGCCGATCCGTAGAGCTTGAGCTGGTCGATCGTCTGCCCGGCGCCGATCCCGCGCAGCTCGGGCGGCCGGTCGGCGGTCAACACCAGCACCGGAACCGCCGATTCGTCGGCCTCGACGATCGCGGGGTGGAGGTTCGCGGCCGCCGAGCCCGACGTGCATAAAACCGCTACAGGTCGGGAAGTCGCCTGCGCGGCGCCGAGCGCGAAGAAGCCCGCGCAGCGCTCGTCGATGTGGACGCTGACCTCGATCTGCGGCTCGCGCCAGAGCGCGATCGCGAGCGGTGTCGAGCGCGACCCCGGAGCAAGTGCCGCGTGCCGCACACCCGACCGGGCCAGCTCCTCGACGAATGCCGAGGCGAGCGCGGTGTTGGCGTTCGTGGAATCCACCGGCCCCAGACCCTAGAGCCGCCGGTGTTCGAGCCGCTCCGGGTCGATCTCGACCCCGAGCCCGTCGCCCTCGGGAACCGACAGCCGGGGACCGTTGAGGCCCGACTCCCGCGCCGCGATCGTGTCGGCGAACAACTCAGTGGTGGCGAGGCCCTGGGCGGCGTCAGCATGGGGAATCGTCTGTGCGAGGTGGGCGGCGGCGGCGATCCCCACAGGCCCGTCCAGCGCGCTCGAGAGGTAGATCGGGATCTGCGCGGCGATCTCACGCGCTGCGAGCAGCCCCCCGCTCTTGGCGAGCTTCACGGTCGCGATCTGCGCTGCGCCTAGCTTCACCGCACGGCGTGCGTCCTCGGCCTCGACGACGCTTTCGTCGGCGGCGATCCGCAGCCCGGTGAGCCTGCGGACCTCGGCGAGGTCCTCGAGGTCGGGGGCCGGCTGTTCGACGATCTCGAGCCGGTGAGGCGCCATCGCGCGCAGGTGCTCGACCGCGTCGGGAACGCGCCAGGCGGCGTTGGCGTCGACCCTGATCAGCGCCTCGTCGCCGAGCACGCCGCGCACCCGCGCCACCTGCTGCACGTCGCCCGGCACGCCGACCTTGAGCTTGAAGGTCTGGAAGCCCCGCTCCTCCCATTCGTGTGCGATCCGGGTCAGCCGACTCGGATTGGCGGCGGGCAGCGTCGCGTTGCAGAGCACCGGCTCGAGCTGTTTTCCACCCAGGACCCGCCACAGCGGACGGGATGCGATCTTCGCGGCCAGGTCGTGGAGGGCGATGTCGAGCGCCGAGATCGCCTGCAGCGAGGCGCCGCGCCCGCGGCACGCCGCCAGAGCGCGGGCTATTCCCTCGGCGCTCTCGCGGATCGCCGCGCCCTCGAGCAGCGGCCAACAGTGCTCGTTCAGCTCGCGCTCGATCTCGGCGACGTCGGGGCCGCCGCGGAGCGCCAGCGGCGCTGCCTCTCCGAGCCCGATCGCGCCGCTCTCGTCGTGAAGCCGTACGAGCAGCAGCGGGCGCTCGGTGAGCTGGCCGCGCGAGGTCACGTAGGGCTCGCGGAAGCGCAGCGAGTAGGGGACGAGCTCGAGCCGCTCCGGCTTCATCAGGCTCCGGCCAGCAGTCCAGCCGAGACCAGGACCGCGAACACCGCGAGCAGCATCCCGGTGCTGGCGAGCGCGCCGTTCAGCGACGGCCCGTCGGTGCGGGTCAGGACCGGCTTCGCCACAAACGGCGCGAGCGGCAGCGAGAGGAACCCGAACGCGGCCCAGTGCGACTCGGCGCTGGCCAGTACGACGACGAGCAGCACCGCGTAGGCGAGCGCCGAGCAGCGCCACGTAGAGCACGCGCATCCGCTCGCGCCCGAGCCGCACCGCGAGCGTGTTCTTGCCCGCGCGTCGGTCGGTATCGATGTCGCGGATGTTGTTGACGACGATGATCGCGGTCGCGATCGCGCCGATCGAGACCGAGAGCCCGAACGGCGCCCAGGCGAGCTCCTCGACCTGGACGTAGTAGGAGCCGTTGACGGCGACGAGGCCGAAGAAGAGGAAGACGAACAGCTCGCCGAGGCCCGCGTAGCCGTAGGGGCGGGGGCCGCCGGTGTACAGAACCCCGGCGAGGATCGAGACCACGCCTACCGCGAGGATCACGGGACCGGCCACTGTCGCCAGGTAGATGCCGCAGCCGACCGCGACCGCGAACGCGAGCCAGGTCGCGACCAGACACGCGCCGGGGCGTGACCAGCCCGGCCGCGGTCACCCGCACCGGACCGAGCCGGTCGACGTCGTCCGCTCCGCGCCGCGCGTCGGAATAGTCGTTTGCGAGGTTGGTCCCGATCTGGATGAAGATCGAGCCGACCAGCGCCGCGACGAAGGCGCACCAGCGCACGTCGCCGTAGTCCCCCGCAGCCGCCGCGGTCCCGACCAGCACGGGCGCCACAGCCGCGGGCAGGGTCCGAGGGCGCGACGCCATAAGCCAGAGGCGTAGTCCCTTCGGCATTACCGGCATCTCCTCGGCTTCGCCTCCGGGGATGCCGGGTCAGGGCTCAAGCGCTGGGGCCCTTTTCACGGTCTCTTTGGGAATTTGGAGAAGTCCGGGTGCTCTCCGCGCTTGAACGAGTCGCGGCCCTCCTGGCCCTCCTCGGTCATGTAGAAGAGCAGCGTCGCGTCGTGGGAGAGCTGCTGGATACCGGTGAGCCCGTCCTCGGTTGCGTTGAAGCTCGACTTCAAGAGCCGGAGCGAGAGCGGGGACAGCGCGGTCATCTCGCGGCACCAGGCGACGGTCTCGCGCTCGAGGTCGGCGAGCGGAACGACGGTGTTGACGAGGCCCATCTCCAGCGCCTCCTCGGCCCCGTAGAGCCGGCACAGGAACCAGATCTCCTTCGCCTTCTTGACTCCGACGTTGTTGGCGAGCAGGCTGGCGCCGAAGCCGCCGTCGAAGCTTCCGACCCTCGGCCCGGTCTGGCCGAATACCGCGTTGTCCGCTGCGATCGTCATGTCGCAGACCAGGTGCAGGATGTGGCCGCCGCCGACCGCGTAGCCGGCGACCATCGCCACCACCGGCTTCGGCGTGCGGCGGATCTGCACGTGCAGGTCGCCGACGTCGAGGCGCCCGACGCCGCTTTCGGCGACCTCGTCGTCGCCGATGTATCCGTCGTCGCCGCGGATCCGCTGGTCGCCGCCGGAGCAAAAGGCCTCGTCGCCGACCCCGGTGAAGATGATCGCCCCGACCTCGAGGTCGTCGCGGGCGAGCCCGAACGCCTCGCGCAGCTCGGCCAGCGCCTGCGGGCGGAAGGCGTTGTGGACCTCGGGGCGGTTGATCGAGATCTTCGCGATCCCGTCGCCCTTTTCGTAGAGGATGTCCTCGAAATCGCCCGCGCTCGCCCACTCGATCGGGGCGTATAGCTGCTTCTCGTCGGGTGCGTCCTTGTGTCGCTCGGGCACGAGGCGGGATTATCCCTGGACATGGCGCTCGACCACCTGCTCCCCATGCGTGCCCGCGAGGTCCCCGACCGGATCGCGCTCGCAGCGAGCGGCGCGACGCTCACCTACGCCGAGCTCGAATCAGCGACGAAGGGAAGGGAGGACGACGCCGGCAAGCCGGTCGCGGTCTCGATGCCGGCCGGCCTCGACTACGCCGTCGAGCTCCACGCCCTGATCCGCGCCGGCGCGGTCGCCTGCCCGCTCGACCCGCGGCTGACCGCGACCGAGCGCGAGGCGGCGCTCGAGGGAACCGGAACGAGCCCGCCGGGCACCCGGGTCCGGATCCTGACCAGCGGCAGCTCGGGGCGGCCGCGGAGCATCCCGCTCACCGACTCGAACCTGATCTGGAGCGCGGTCGGATCGGGCCTGGCACTCGGCGTTGAGCCCCACGACCGCTGGCTCTGCGTTGTGCCGCTATTCCACGTCTCGGGGCTGATGATCCTCGTCCGCTCGCTGGTCAACGGCACCGCGGCCGAGATCCACGACGGCTTCGAGCTCGACCGTGCGGCGGCGGCACTCGAGGGGGGAGAGGTGACCCTCGTCTCCCTGGTCGCGACCCAGCTCGGGCGGTTGCTCGAGGCCGGCGCAGACCTGAGAGGGCCGCGGGCGATCGTGCTCGGCGGCGGACCGACGCCGGACGAGCTGCTCGCCGAAGCGCTCGCGCGCGGCGCGACCGTCGTCCAGACCTACGGCATGACCGAAACCACCTCGCAGGTCGCGACCCTCGCTCCCGAAGCCGCGCGCCGCAAGCCAGGCTCGGCCGGCCGAGCGCTGCTCTCCGCCGAGCTGCGGATCTCCGGGCAGGGCGAGATCCTCGTCCGCGGCCCGGTCGTCGCCCCCGGGTCGGCCGCCGAGGACGGCTGGCTGCATACCGGCGATCTCGGGCGACTCGACGAGGACGGCTACCTCCATGTCACCGGCCGCGACGCCGAGACGATCATCACCGGCGGTGAGAACGTGATGCCGTCGGAGGTCGAGGCCGTTCTCTCCAGACATCCCGGGGTCGCCGATGCTGCCGTCGTCGGCTCGCCCGACCCCGAATGGCAGGAGGCGGTGACCGCGTTGGTCGTCGTCGCAGACGGAAGCTCGCCGACCGAGGAGGAGCTGCGCGAGCACTGCGCCGCCTCGCTCGCCCCGTTCAAGGTCCCGAAGCGGGTCGAGTTCGTCTCCGACCTTCCCCGTACCTCGTCTGGCAAACTGCGGCGCCACGACCTGAAGACAATGGGAGGTAACAAATGAGAGCAGGGATACGGACCGCAGTGGCAACGGCACTGGTGACCGCGATCGCGCTGATCCCAGCGGCCGGGGCTTCAGGTGCCGGCCCCAAGGTCGGCACCTACTTCGGCACCGACGGCGTCCAGAAGGCGTCGATCGAGGTCCTCAAGAAGGGCAAACGCAAGACCGTGCGCCTGCTCGGATTGGATGACGCCTGCGCAGCCTCGTTCGCCGACACCCCGATCGCGCTCGGGAGCGCGAGGTCCGGAGGGGCGTTCGGCGCCCCCTGGCTTGGTTCGTCGAACACGCTCACGGCCAGCGGCCAGCTGCAGGGAAGCTTCACCGACGCCAGGCGCGCCACGATCACCGTGACGAGCGAGATGCGCAGCCTCGCGATCCAGCCGCTCCCGACGCCGACCAATCCGAACCCGACGGTGCAGCCGGGTGGGCCGGTCTGCTCGCTCCAGTACACAATCCCGCTCAGGTACCTGCCGAAGGTGAAGTGAGCCAGGCCGTCCTGCCGGGGTGCAGTCAGTAGCCTCTCCGGCTCGATGGCTGCCGACGATCCCGTTCTCACCGACAAAGAAGCCGACCTCGAGCCCCTGAAGGGGAAGACGGTCGCGATCCTCGGCTATGGCTCACAGGGCCACGCCCACGCCCTCAACCTCAAGGACTCGGGCATCGACGTGGTCGTCGGCTTGCGGCCCGACTCGAGCTCGCGGGCGAAGGCCGAGGAGCACGGGCTCGAGGTGCTCGACCTGGCCGACGCGGCCAGCAAGGGCGACGTCGTCATGGTTCTGCTCCCCGACGAGCGCCAGGGCGATCTCTGGAACGAGGAGATCAAGGACGGGATCGCCGAGGGCAACCTGCTCATGTTCGCGCACGGATTCGCGATCCACTTCGACCAGATTGAGCCCCCGCCGGGCGTCGACGTCGGCATGATCGCCCCGAAGGGGCCCGGCCACCTGGTGCGCCGCGAGTACGAGGACGGCCGTGGCGTCCCGGCGCTCATGGCCGTCCACCAGGACGCGACCGGGAACGCCCGCGACCTCGTGCTCGCCTACGCGAAGGGGATCGGCGCCACCCGCACCGGAGTGATCGAGACGACCTTCAAGGACGAGTGCGAGACCGACCTGTTCGGCGAGCAGTCGGTGCTCTGCGGCGGCGCGACCGAGCTCGTCCGCGCCGGCTACGAGACCCTGGTCGAGGCCGGCTACGACCCGCGGCTCGCCTACTTCGAGTGCCTGCACGAGCTGAAGCTGATCGCCGACCTCATGTACGAGAAGGGGATCCAGGGGATGCGCTACTCGATCTCGAACACCGCCGAGTACGGCGACATGACCCGCGGCCCGAAGGTGATCGGCGACGAGTCGCGCGCGGCGATGAAGCAGATCCTCGCCGACATCCAGTCGGGCGAGTTCGCGAAGGAGTGGATCGCCGAGAACAAGGCCGGGCACGAGAACTTCGACCGGCTGCGCGAGGAGGCCTCCGGCCACGAGGTCGAGAAGGTCGGCAAGGACCTGCGCTCGATGATGCCCTGGATCGACCAGGAGTTCAAAGATGGCTGATCCGGTCCGGCTCGACTCAGGCGCCGAGGTCAAGATCCGCAACCCCGGCATGGTGATCCTCTGGTCGGTGATCACGCTCGGGATCTACGGGTTCGTCTGGTACTACAAGATCAACCGCGAGATGCGCGACTACGGCCGCGCCAAAGGGGACGAGGAGCTCGGCAAATCCGAGCCGGTGCTCTCGGTGCTCGCCGTGACGCTCGGAGCGCTGATCATCGTGCCGCCGTTCGTCTCCTTCTACAAGGCGACCCAGCGCCTTCAGCGCACCCAGGAGCTCGGGGGAGACGACAAGGTCAGCGGCTGGATGATCTTCGCGCTCGTCGTGCTCGGCTTCTTCACCGGCTTCGCCTACCTCGCCATCCAGGCGATCGTCCAGGACCACCTGAACAGGATCTGGAAGCAGTTCCCGCTCATCGAGCAGGCCCCGGCATCCGGCGAGATCGAGTCGTCGGCCGATCGCACGCTCGAGACCGAGAAGCAGAAGACCCCCTAGCGCGCCGCGACTGAAAGTCTCCACCCGCGCCGGGTACCCGGTGGACAAATGTGGGGTGCGGGTCTAAGCTGCTCCGTGGGCTAGGGAAGAGGAGAGGGTTTGGGCTTGATGAGGATCATGGAACCTGGAAGGCCGGTGGCGCTCCTCCTCACCGCGATCTCGCTCGTCGGCATGCTCGCGCTCGCAGGACCGGCGGCCGCTCAGAAGGGCAAGCGCGCCAAGACGGCGAGCTTCGCGACCAGCTTCGCGACCGCGCGCCAGAGCCTTCGCGCCGCGCCGCCGACGCTGCACGCGGCGGTCCACACGGCTGCGACCGCGGCTCCGGGGGGGCGCACCCCCAAGGTCCCGTCGATCGGGATTCCGATCCAGACGATTCAGCCGCCCGGCAACCAGCAGGGGATCATGGTCGGCAGCAAGCTGTTCGACGCCGACACCCCTGACGACGCGGATTGCCCGGTCCAGGCGCGAACCGTCCCGGCCTGGATCCAGATGCTCGTCCTCGATCGCCGCAAGCTGGTCTGCAAGCGGCAGTACGTCTTCGCCCGCGGCAGCGCCAACGCACTCAAAGCCGCGGTGACCGCCAGCAAGGGGGATGAGATCCTCGTCATCACCGGCGGTGCCCGCGGGCAGGAAAAGGTGCTCAGCGGCGACGAGCAGGGCGCGCTCAAGACCGGCTACCGGATCCTGGGGGGCACGTGGCGGCCGATGCTCGACAAGCAGGGCAGCCAAAGGGGGTTCCACGACGGGTTCTGGTCGCTGATCGGGTCGCGCGACCTTGACGACTCGGAAGCCGGCGAGGGAACGGCGTGGCAGAACCAGGGCTTGCGCACCGCCCCGCAGCCGCAGACGCCGAACCGCGGCTCGCTCGACGGGTTCATGCAGATCAACGGTGAGAAGCTGTTCAGCTTCGTCTCGCCCCACTACGTCAGCTTCGACACCGACGTGCCCAATCAACGGCCGGGCACGAACGCGATCCGGATCGGCGAAGCGACCTACACCTCGACCCCGAAGCTCAAGTCGGGCGAGTCGGGCCTTCACGTCATAGCCCTCGACCAGACGACGCTCTCGCCGCTGGACGGGTTCAACAAGACCTACGTCACCAACGGCGCCGTGATCAACGAAACCGACCGGAACATCAAAGAGCTCGTCAACGATCTCAACACGAAGATCCTCGAGCCCGAGGCGTCGGCGCTCGTGATCGTGCAGACCATCGGCGACCCGAGTGGGGGGACGAACTTCTGGACCAACGATCTCGCCACCGTCCTCGGCAAGCTCGGCGCCACTACGAGCGTGATCAGGAACCTCCGCGGCCACAACTACTCGCTCGTCGGCGGCACGCACCTCCCCGTCTTCACCCCGAAGAACAGCGAGCTGCACCTCGGCGCGAGCGGGTTCGGAGACGACACGACGCCCCAGTTCGTGCCGGGATCGAAGCCGAGGATGACCGGGGTGCTCTCACAGAACCGCCAGTCCCAGTACTCGGCCGGGAACTGGATGACCAAGGACATTCTCAACGCCTCGATCTACGACGTCACCTACGGCGGCCACCACGAAAACTGGCCCGTGCCGTCGACCCCCGGCCAGGAGGCGGCGTTCGCGTTCGTCGCCGCGAAGCTCGCCGCCGCCGATCCGACCTTCAACGCGAACGACCTCCGCGCCAGCTATGTCGGCACCTACAGCTCTACCGTTTTCCTGAATGCGAGGATCAACCTCGGAAAGATCCAGTACCCCGACACCCGCGGCACGCAGTTCAAGCCCGCCGACCTGAATGCGGTCACCTTCCAGCTCGGTCAGGAGTTCCAATACGTCTCGGAGCTTCGCGACGTCCTCGCCGCTTACAAGCAGTTCTACACCCAGACCTCGTTCAAGCTCAGCGACGAGCTCCACAAGGTCGTCAGGGACGTCAAGAACAGCGTCGATCCTCCATCGAATGCCTCTCTGTCGGTCAACATGGGTCTGATCGGGCAGGGGATCCTCACCTATCTCCAGGCAGCCGCGGGATCCATCCCCTTCATCGGCGGAGTCGTCGGCGGTGCGATAGGAGACATATCGGCGGTCAACGACATCGTCAGCGCGTTCCAGACCAAGGGCGGGGTTCCGATCACCGGCCAGATCGACGCGAAGGCGGCGGACCTCGAGACCCAGCTCGTGGACGGCGTCTTCGCGCAGAGTTTGCAGCTCGACCAGTTCGGCGACATCATCGTCGGCGATTGGGGCAGGCTGCGCAAGGCCTCGACGTTGTTCCTCCCGCACGCGCAAATCAACGCGGACGTCGAGAAAGGATTGTCGTTCGTCCTCGGCGGGAACCTGGCGCGGATGGCCTACAGCGAGCTCGTCCCGCTCGCCTATGCCGCCTATGACCTCCGCTACTGGCCCAAGGGCGATTCGCCGGGACCGGACGCGAACCAATACACCTGCTCCGCCGGAAGAAAGGTGTTCCCCCACGCGACCCCGGACATGTGGTTCAACAGGACGAACAGCTGGAAGACCCCGGGCCACCCCGAGATCTCTCCCTGGTTGCTCGCGTTTGACCGCTTCGTGTCCAGAGACGACGAAAAGTACATCCCGGATACCAGTTTCGGCGATGCCGGGATCAAGTACCCCTCGAAAACGGTGCTAGCCGGGATGTTCGGTCCACTCAGCAGCGACCCCTCCGTCGTCCGGGCACAGCTCTCGAAGCCGCACCTGTTCGAGCAGTACTTCCCCTACTGGCAGCTCAAGTGCGACCCGCCGCCTCCCTGAGATGCGAAAGCTCGCGAACACCTCGCTTCGGATCGCCGCCCTCGCGGCGCTGACCGCGCTGCTCGCGGCGCCCTCGGCCGCGGGCCAGGTCGCCGACCCGGGCTTCGAGTCGGCCGGCGCAAACCAGCCGACCCCCTGGTTTGCGAGCGGGACCGGCCTTTTCCCGAGCGCCGTCTGCACGGTCGATGCCCCGGGTAACTGCGGCACCGCCAACCAGACCGTCGGCCCGCACGGCGGCGTCGCCTGGGCCTGGTTTGGCGGCACCAACGACCCCCAGACCCAGAAGCTCTCGCAGCAGGTCGACTTCCCGATCGGGACGACGACACTCAACTTCAGCCTCTGGATCGGGGTGCGGCGCGGCGGCGGCGACGAGACGCTGAGCGTGACCATCGACGGCACCCAGGTCTTCACCACGACCCAGAACGCGCCCTCCTACTGGAACGGCTACAACGGGGTCTCGGTGCCGACCGCACCGTTCGTCAGCGGCACACACACGATCGAGTTCACCTACACGAACCCGAGTCCCGAGCCGCCGCCGACCGATCCCTTCGCCCAGCCCCCGAACGTCAACATGAGCGTCGATGATGTCTCGTTCGGCGGGGCTCCGACACCGCCGGGCGGCCTCACACCGGCGCCCGGCGACGGCGGAGCCGCGGCTGCGGCCGCGCGGGCAGCACGCCCGTCGATCGCGCTGTTCGCCAAGCCGCACGCGAAGACCAAGCACACCAAGGCTCGCTTCCAATTCGTCTCCAACGACCCGAACGCCTACTTCCAGTGCCAGATCGACAACGGCCACTGGTTCCAGTGCGCATCGGCTCACGACATCCACCACGTCAAACCCGGCAAGCACGTCTTCGAGGCGGTCGCGATCGACCCCGACGGCGACCGAAGCGACCTGTTGACCGTGCGCTGGAAGGTGCTGAAGGCGAAGCGGAAGAAGGGGCCCTAGCGACCCGGGACCCGGGGGCCCCGCGACTCGCCCTCGGGGAGCTTGCCGTCGCGGCCGACGTAGCCGCCCTTGGCGCCGACGATCACGTAGACGGCCTCCTCCGAGTCGCTGGCGTTCTTGATACCGCGCACCGTTGAGGCGTCGACCCGCGCCGCGCCGCCCTCGGAGAGCTCGTGCGTTGAGCCGTCGCCGAAGTCCATCACGATCTTGCCGCGGTGAACGAAGTAGAGCTCCTCCTGCTCCTCGTGGAGGTGCCTGCCGGCGTCGTAGCCGGGCGGGAGCACGATCGCGTTGACCCCGAACTCCTTCACGTCGAGGGCGCGTCGCAGCTTGCGGAACCCGAAGCCCTCGCCGATCGCGTCGAGATCAGCGGCGACGGCGAACCCGTCGCCGCTGACCACGTTGTTGCTCTCCTCCTCCGCCAACGTCTTGCCTAGCCGACCTTGGTCGGCTTGCGGCCCTCGATCTGGCCCGCGGAAGCGGATCCCTCGTCGTCGGAGAACGGCGGCCAATCCTCGGTGAGCAGGAAGCTGTAGTAGCCCGTTCCCTTGGTGATGTACGCGTTGGCATCGTGGAGCGGCTTGACGAGGCCCTCGGGCATCTTGCCCGTGAACACGATCGCGAACCAGGCGATGATCGAGACCACCGTGGCGATCAGGCTGTGCACGTATGCGAGCAGCAGCACCGGGATGCCGAGCAGAAGCCGCAGCCCGGTCTTGAGCCGGTCATAGGCGCCGAGCGGTTCGGGGATCCCGACCCGGATCGGGAAGCTGGGATCGTCGTCGCCGTTGAAGGGCGGGTACTCGTCGGTGGCGAGGTAGTAGTAGGCGTTGGTGCGCGAGAGGATCCGCAGCGCCTTGCCGTTGAAGTCATAGAGGCCCTCGGGATAGCGGCCCGTGAACACGATCGAGAACCAGGCAATGATCGAGGCGAAGTAGGCGCCGATCCCGTACAGCGACGCGACGATCGCGATCGGGATCACATACAGGAAGCGGAGCGCGACCGAGAGCCGGTTGCGGCCTTCGGTCGCGATGTCGGATTCAAAGGTGGTCGGGTACATGGATTCCCTCCGTCTGTCGAGCTTGGCGCCCGGGAGCCTATAGCTAGGCTGGCCGACGTCGTGGACCAGAGCCGAACCCCCTACGTCGACGCACTGCTCGACTACGCCAGGCGCAACCCCGACCGGCTCAACGTCCCCGGCCACAAGGGCGGGCCCGGGGCCGATCCCGCGCTCGGCCGCGCTCGCCGGCGAGACCGCGCTGCGCCACGACATCCCGGCGCTGATCGAGGGCATCGACGCCGGGATCGACTCCCCGTTCCAGGAAGCGCAGCGGCTCGCCGCCGATGCCTGGGGCGCGGCGCGCACCTGGTTCCTGGTCAACGGCGCCTCGGCGGGCAACCACGCGGCGTGCCTGACGCTCGCCCACCTGGTCGCGGACGCCCCGGCGTCCGAGGCGAACATCGTCGTGCAGCGCAACGTCCACACGAGCACGATCGACGGGCTCGTGCTCACCGGCCTGCGGCCCAGCTTCATCGCCCCCGAGGTCGACTCCGAGCTCGGGATCGCGCACTGCATCACGCCGGCGGCACTCGAGGCCGCGCTCGAGGGGGCGCCGAATGCCGTCGGGGCTGCCGTGGTCTCGCCGACCTATTTCGGCGCCTGCGCGGACGTCCGCGGGCTGGCCGAGGTCGCTCACGCAAGAGGGATCCCCCTGATCGTCGATGAGGCGTGGGGAGGGCACCTTCGCTTCTCGGAGCTGCTCCCCGAGGATGCGCTCAGCTGCGGCGCCGATCTGGTCATCTCCTCGACCCACAAGATGGTCGGCAGCCTCACCCAGTCGGCGATGCTCCATCTCGGCCCGGACGCGCTCCTCGACGAGCACGTCGTCGACCGCTGCGTTACCGCGATCGAGACAACGAGCCCGAGCGCGCTGCTTGCGGGATCGCTCGACGCGGCGCGGCATCTGGCGGCGACCAGCGGCGCTGAGCTCCTCAAAGAGACCGTGGAGGCGCTGGAACCGGCGCGCGCGGCGATCGGCGCGATCGAGGGATTCGAGGCGCTGGACGAGCGGATAGTCGAGGCGCCGAGCGTGCACGGCTTTGATCCACTGCGGCTCGCGATCGACGTACGCCGGACCGGCCTGACCGGATACCGGCTCGCCCGGGCGCTGCGCGAGGTCGACGAGGTCTACTTCGAGCTCGCCTCCGAGAACGTGCTCGTCGCCGCGTTCAGCGTCGGCGCGGCGGCCGAGCCGCTGCTCGCCCGCCTGATCGCAGCGCTCGAGATCGTCTCGCGCGACCTCGGCTCCGCCGAAAGCGCGGCGACGACGTTCGCGCCCCCGCCACCCTGGGGAACGCTGGAGATGACTCCGCGCGACGCGTTCCTCGCTCCGCAGGAGGCTGTTCCGTTCTCGGTCGCCGCCGGGCGAATCGCGGCCGAATCGCTCGCGGCCTACCCGCCGGGCATCCCCAACGTCCTGCCCGGCGAACGACTCACGGCGGCGACGCTCGAGTTCATCGACGACACGCTCGCCCATGGCGGCAGCCTCCGGGGAGCGAGCGACCGCGAGCTTGAGACCGTCCGCGTCGTGGTCGAGAGCTGATTCCTCGAAGGCGGCAGTCGTTTCCCGTTAGGCCGCAGGCCCCTAGCTACGCTTCGCCGACGATGACGACGACCGTCACCAAGATCCCGAGCGAGCTCAAGCCGGCCGACGGCCGCTTCGGCTGCGGCCCGTCCAAGGTCCGCCCCGAGGCGCTGGCGCGGCTCGCCGAACAGGGCGAGCTGCTGGGAACTTCGCACCGCCAGGCGCCGGTCCGCGACATGGTCGCGCGCATCCGCGGCGGGCTCGCCGAGCTGTTCGGGGCGCCGGACGGCTACGAGGTCGCGCTCGGCAACGGCGGCACGACCGCCTTCTGGGAGGCGGCCGCGACCTGCCTGATCCGCGAGCGCCCGCTCCACCTCGCCTACGGCGAGTTCACCGCCAAGTTCGCGAAGTCGACGGCCGCGGCGCCGTTCCTGGCCGATCCGATCATCGTCGAGGCCGAGCCCGGCGACGCGCCCGAGCCGCGCGGCGACACCGACGCCGACGCGATCGCGTGGGCCCACAACGAGACCTCGACCGGGGTGATGCTCGACGTCGCCCGCCCCGCCGATGCCGGCGACGCGCTCGTCCTCATCGACGCGACCTCGGGCGCCGGCGGCCTGCCGCTCGCCGCTGACCAGGCCGACGTCTACTACTTCGCCCCGCAGAAGGCCCTCGCCTCCGACGGGGGCCTGTGGCTGGCGCTGCTCAGCCCGGCCGCGCTCGAGCGGATCGAGGAGCTCGATGGCGCCGCCGACCGCTGGCAGCCGGCGTTCCTGTCGCTGCAGACCGCGGTCGAGAACTCGCGCAAGGAGCAGACCTACAACACGCCCTCGCTGGCGACGCTCTTCCTGCTCCTCGAGCAGATCGAGTGGCTGCTCGACGGCGGCGGGCTCGACTTCGGCGTCGAACGCTGCCGGGCCTCCTCGCAGCACCTCTACGGCTGGGCCGAGCGCACCGGCTTTACGACCCCGTTCGTCGCCGACCCGGCGAAGCGCTCGCTGGTCGTCGGGACGATCGACTTCGACGATTCGGTCGACGCCGCGGCGGTCGCCGCGACGCTGCGCGCGAACGGAATCGTCGACACCGAGCCCTACCGGAAGCTGGGCCGCAACCAGCTCCGGATCGGGATGTTCCCGGCCGTCGATCCCACCGACGTCGAGGCGCTGACCGCGTGCATCGACTGGGTCGTCGAGAGCGTGCCCGAGGCGCGCCCATGAGCGACGCCGACAAGAAGGTGCTGGTCAAGGAGAAGATCGCCGACGCCGGCGTCGAGCTGCTGCGCGAGGACTTCGACGTCGAGCTCGGGGTCGACTGGAAAGACGGCGAGCTCGAGCAGCGGATCGGCGAGTTCGACGCGATCCTGATCCGCTCGGGCACGAAGCTGACCGGCGAGCTGATCGACAAGGCCGACAAGCTGAAGGCGATCGGCCGCGCCGGCACCGGCGTCGACAACGTCGATATCGAGGCGGCAACGCGGCGCGGGATCGTGGTCGCCAACGCGCCCGAAGCGAACTCGCTCGCCGCCGCCGAGCACACCCTGGCTCTGATGCTGGCGCTGTGCCGCAATATCCCCCGCGCCCACGCCTCGCTGGCGGCGGGGGAGTGGGAGCGCTCTGGGTTCAAGGGCACCGAGCTCTACGGCAAGACGCTCGGCGTGGCCGGCTTCGGGCGCATCGGCCAGCTGGTCGCGGCACGCGCCCAGGCGTTCGGCATGGACGTGATCGCCTACGACAAGTTCGTCACCCCGGAGCGCTTCCGCGAGCTCGGAGTCGCGGGCGTCACCGCAGCCGACGCGCTCTTTGAACAGGCCGACTTCATCACCCTGCACCTGCCGAAGACGCCGGAGACCGAGAACTTCATCGACGCCAAGTCGATCGCGAAGATGCGCGACGGCGCCCGGATCGTCAACTGCGCCCGCGGCGAGCTGATCGATCTGGGTGCCCTCAACGACGCCCTCGATACGGGCAAGCTCAGCGGGGCCGCGCTCGACGTCTTTCCCGAGGAGCCGCCCGCCGAGCACCCGGTCTTCGAGCGCGACAACATCGTCGTCACGCCGCACCTCGGCGCCTCGACCGCCGAGGCGCAGGACCGCGCCGGGATCGTCACCGCCGAACAGATCAAGGCGGCGCTCACCAACGGCGTCGTCACCTATGCGGTCAACATCGCCGCAGTCCCACCAGAGCAGATGGAGGCGTTGGCGCCCTACGTGCCGCTCGCCGAGAAGCTCGGCCAGCTCGCCCAGGGCCTCACCAACGGCCCCGCGGGGCGGGTCGAGGTCGAGTTCCAGGGCCGGCTCGCCGAGCAGGACACCCGCCTGCTCGGGATCGCGGTGCTCTCGGGGATCCTCTCCGGCCACACCGAGGAGCCCGTCAACCTCGTCAACGCGCCGAGCCTCGCCGAAGAGCGCGGCCTCGAGCTCGCCGAGAAGCGAGAGACCGCGACCGAGGAGTTCACCGATCTGGTCACGGTGCGCATCGGTGCGGGCGACGATGCGGTCGAGGTCGCGGGAACCGCCGTCGGCCCCAAGCACGAGCCGTATCTGGTCCGCCTCTGGGGCGAGGGCTTCTACGTCCCTTTCGCCGAGCACCTGGCGATCTTCCGCTACGCCGACCAGCCGGGGATGATCGGCAGGGTGGGCACGATCTTCGGCGAACAGGGCGTCAACATCAGCTCGGCGGCCGTCGGCGCCGAGGCGGGGGGCGAGAACGCGGTCATGGTGCTGACCACCGACGCCCCGGTGCGCGCCGAGACGATCGAGCGCATCCTCGAGCTCGAGGGGTTCGCGGTCGGTAAAGCCGTCGACTTGTAGGGTCTGCCGCGTGAGGGCAGTCGTGATCACGAAGACCGGGGGGCCAGAGGTGCTCGAGGTCCGGGAGCTCCCCGACCCCGAGGTCGGCCCCGGCCAGGTCCGAATCGCGGTCAAGGCCGCCGGGATCAACTTCGCCGACACGATGGCGCGCGTCGGGCCTCTATCCCGACGCGCCCAAGACCCCCTCCGTGGTGGGCTACGAGGTCGCCGGCGAGGTCGAGTCGGTGGGGGATGGTGTGAGCGAGTACTCGGTCGAGGACCGGGTGTTCGCCGGCACCCGATTCGGCGGCCAGCAGGAGCTGGTCACCGTCGATGCCGACCAGGTTTGGCCGCTGCCCGAGAACTTCAGCTTCGAGCAGGGCGCAGCGTTCCCGGTCAACTACGCGACCGCCTACGCGGCGCTGGTGATCATGGGCAGCCTCCGTGAAGGCGACCGGGTGCTTATCCACGCAGCCGCCGGCGGGGTCGGGATCTCGGCCACGCAGCTGGCCAAGAACCGGATGGCGGAGATCTTCGGCACTTCTTCCCCCTCCAAGCACGACGCGATCCGAGAGCAGGGCGTCCAGCACCCAATCGACTACCGCAACAACGACTTCGAGGAAGAGGTGAACAGGATCACCGACGGCGAGGGGGTGGACCTGATCATCGACGCGCTCGGCCCGACGAGCTTCCGCAAGGACTACCGCCTGCTCCGCCCGGGCGGGCGGCTGATCATGTACGGGCTCTCCGAGGCCCAGGACGAGAAGGGCCGCAGCATCCGCAAGGCGCTCTCGAGCGCGGTCCGGGCCCCGTTCGCGACCATGCCCTGGTGGAAGAGCCTCAGCATGATGAACGAGAACAAGGGCGTCTTCGGGCTCAACATGCTCTCCTGGATGGACGAGGAAGGGCTCGACAGGGTTACCGATCAGCTCATCCCCGAGCTTGAACAGGGCCGGATCAATCCGGTCGTCTCCGAAGCCTTCCCGTTCGACAAGGCCGGCGAGGCGCACCAGTTCATCGCCGACCGCAAGAACATCGGCAAGGTCGTGCTCGTTCCTTGACCGCGATCACCCGCTCATGTGGAGTTGGGCTCGCGGCGGCGCTGACCCTTTTCTGCGCCCCGAGCGCCTCGGCGGTCACCGTCAACATGGGGTCCAGCTCGATGAGCAGCAACTCGATAAGCATCAACGACTTCGCGGGCGTGCCCAATACGGTGCTCGTCGATCGCCTCAGTGTCAGCGAGGTGAGAGTCAGCGACGCGGCCGGGGCGCTACCGCAGGCAGGGTGCATCGCCGAGAGTCCCACCTCGGTGCTCTGCAAATTGACTCCTGCGCAAGAGGTAGCGTCGACATTCATACTGGCGGGCGGGTTCCTAGGGTCCGGCGACGACCTGTTTGCTCTCACCGACCAGACTCCGTTCCTGACCAATGTCGACATCCACGCGGACGCGGGCAACGACCGCCTGATCGTGAACCCGGGCGCCCCCAATTCGGGATTGGGGGACACCGCTTCGCTCTGGGGTGGGGAGGGAGATGACGAGATGACCAGCTCTACAGCCATCAACGTGCTCACCGGCGAGGGAGGAAATGACTCCATGTCGACCACTTCTGGCGGTTGCTCTGGCGGCCAGGGCGACGACGTCTGCACGGGAGGAGACGGGGAAGATGATTTCACCGGCGGAGCCGGCGACGACCGCCTGTTCGGCAACGGCGGCAACGACGACATCGGCATGGGGAAAGGAAACGACCTCTGCCGCGGCGGCGCGGGCAACGACGTGTGCACCGCCGGGCAGGGGAACGATGTCTCGTTCGGAGAAGCGGGGAACGACCGGGTCTGGGGCTTCGACGGTCGAGACCGCTGCTCCGGGGGTCCCGGCCGCGATATCTCCGAGGAAACCTGCGAGAGGCGGTCGACGATCGAGAGGACCTGGCCCAGCTCACGGCTTCGCTAACCTGCCGATACCGATGAGGTTCCGCTTCGACAGCGCGCTTCTCCTTCTCCTCCCCCTTCGGGGGGAATAGCGCTGGGCGGCGGCGGCCGCAGTCACAAACTGTCATCGGTAAGAATCGGAGAAGGAGGTAAGTCATGAGTGATTCAACGAACGGCGTCGCTGAGGACCAGCGCGTCCACATCTTCGATACGACGCTGCGCGACGGCGAGCAGTCGCCCGGGATCTCGCTCAACACGGGCGAGAAGGTCGAGATCGCACAGCAGCTGGCCCGCCTCGGCGTCGACGTTATCGAGGCGGGCTTCCCGATCACCTCGCCGGGTGACTTCGAGGCCTGCGAGGCGATCTCGCGCAACGTCGAGGGCCCGGTGATCTGCGGCCTCGCACGCACCCACAAGGCCGACATCGACGCGGCCTGGGGAGCGATCAAGGACGCCGAGCGGCCCCGGATCCACACCTTCATCTCTACCTCGGACATCCACATCGAGCACCAGCTGCAGACCACGCGCGAGGACGTCAAGGGCCAGGCGAGGGCCGCGGTGACGCTGGCGAAGTCGTATACCGACAACGTCGAGTTCTCGCCCATGGACGCGACCCGCGCCGACGTCGAGTTCACCGCCGAGGTCTGCGCGATCGCGGTCGAGGAGGGCG
The DNA here is from genome assembly GCA_963800705.1 of uncultured Solirubrobacterales bacterium. Classification (GTDB taxonomy): domain Bacteria; phylum Actinomycetota; class Thermoleophilia; order Solirubrobacterales; family 70-9; genus CAWDBV01. Next base: position 495,931 of record CAWDBV010000005.1, on the reverse strand, counting down.
CGACGGTGATCAACATTCCCGACACGGTCGGCTACACGACCCCGGAGGAGTACTCGGCCTATTTCAAAAAGCTCTACGAGCTCGTCCCGGGCCTCGACGGGGTCGAGGTCTCGGTCCACTGCCACGACGACCTCGGTCTCGCGGTCGCGAACTCCTACGCCGGCCTGCTGGCGGGGGCGCGCCAGGTCGAGTGCGCGGTTAACGGGATCGGCGAGCGGGCGGGCAACTGCTCGCTCGAGGAGATCGTGATGCTGCTCCGGACCCGCGTCGACGAGCACGGCCTCGACACCACCCTGAACGCGAAGGAGCTCGCGCGCACGAGCCGCATGGTCTCGCGCTTCACCGGCTACGGAGTGCCGCCGAACAAAGCGGTCGTGGGGCGGAACGCTTTCGCCCACGAGTCCGGCATCCACCAGGACGGCGTGCTCAAGGAGCGATCGACCTACGAGATCATGGACGCGACCGAGGTCGGCCTCGACTCGAACGCGATCGTGCTCGGCAAGCACTCCGGCAGGCATGCGCTGCGGGATGCACTTAAAGAGCTCGGTTTCGTGGTCGAGGGCAACGCCCTCAACCAGGCATTCGACCGCTTCAAGGAGATCGCCGACAAGAAGAAGCAGGTCACGGCGCTCGACCTCGAGGCGATCGTCTCCGATGAGATGCGCGAGCGCACCGAGCGCTACGGGCTTGCGGCGTTCGACGTCGAGGCCGGCAGCGAGCGCCCGCCGAAGGCCAAGGTGACCGTGAAGCTCGACAGCGGCGACGAGGTGGTCGGCGAGGCTGGCGGCGACGGGCCCGTGGACGCCGTGTTTGGCGCGATCCAGAAAGCCGTAGACGTCGAGTGCGAGCTGCGCGAATACAGGGTCGGCGCCGTCACCGGCGGTGATGACGCGCTCGGCGAGGTGACCGTGATGCTCCGCGCCGGCGGCAACCTGGCCAGCGGCCAAGGCGTCGCCACCGACATCATCGAGGCCTCCGCCCGCGCCTACCTGCGGGCGCTCTCGAACGCGCTCGACGGGGCCGCGGTCCAGGAGGCCGAGGCGGCCACCGCCGATGCCGCGAGCGAGCGGACCCCGGGGCCCTAGCCCCGCCGCGCACACATAGAATCGGGACCGTGGCACGGAGACCACCCGACGCACCGCAGGCCGACTCGCCGTTCTGGAAGATCTGGAACGTCGGAACCAGGGGCCACGTGGCGCTCTACAAGCTCACCGGCGGGCGCATCGGCGGCCGCTCGCAGGGTGCTCCTGTGGCGCTGGTCGAGAACGTCGGACGAAAGAGCGGCAAGCATCGCACCCATCCCCTGATCGCCACCGAGGACGGAGAGAACCTCGTCGTGATCGCCTCCAAGGGCGGGGTCGAGAAGCACCCGGCCTGGTACCTCAACCTGATGGAGAGCCCGGAGACGAACGCGTGGTGGAAGGGCAAGAAGCGCCGCGTCCGCGCCCGCGAGGCCGAGGGCGAAGAGCGCCAGCGCCTCTGGGAGCAGATGGTCGCGGCCTACAGGCCCTACGAGCACTACCAGTCGCGGACCGAGCGCCGGATTCCCGTGGTCGTGCTCGAGCCGGTCGAGTAGGCTGCGCCCAACTGCACACGACAGGGAGGGCGAGATGCTGAACAAGATCCGCGAGAAGGCCACCTACGCGAACGTGATGTCGACGCTGGCGATTTTCCTCATCCTCGGCGGCGCCACGGCCTGGGCGGCGAAGAAGATCGGCGCCAAGCGCCTCAAGACCGGCGCGGCCTCAGAGCGGGTGATCCGCGGCGGCGCGGTCACCAATTCGAAGATCGGCTCGAGCGCGGTCACCAACTCGAAGATCGGCACCGATGCAGTGTCGAATTCGAAGATCGCCAACGGCGCGGTCTCGAACAGCAATCTGGCCACGAACTCGGTCTCGAACTCGAAGATCCAGGACAACTCGATCGACTCCCTCCAGATCCGCAGCGAGACGATCAGCAACCCCAAGCTCCGGGATGGCGTCGTGAATTCGCGCGTGCTCGGCTCGGTCGTCCAGCGGCCCCTCGACGTCACCCTGCCGATGGCCGGAACCACAGCGACCCAGACCTCGCCCTGCGCCGCGGGAGAGAAGCTGCTCGGCGGCGGCGCCGAGATCACGAACGATGACGTTGGGACGGACAAATCGGCCGTGATCGAGTCGGGGCCGCTCGGGAATGCCTGGTTCGCGAAGGGCTACAGCGCGCCCCTCGTCGCCGCGGACCGCAACATGCGGGTCTGGGCGATCTGCCTGGTGGCGTAGCGGTTGGCGGGCAAGCTCGAGGGCCGCAAGGCCGCAATAACAGGGGCCTCGTCGGGAATCGGCGAGGCCACCGCCGAGCTGCTCGCAGCCGAGGGCGCCTCGGTCGCGCTCGGCGCCCGCCGAACCGACCGCCTCGAGGAGCGGGCGAAGAAGATCGAAGCCGACGGCGGCAAGGCCGTCGCGATCGAGGCTGACCTGAGCGACGAAGAGTCGGCGGTCGGATTCGTCGAGTCGGCGGCGAAAGAGCTCGGTGGCCTCGACATCCTGGTCAACAACGCCGGTGTGATGCTGCTCGGCCCACTCGAGGGCCAGGAGAGCGAGGAGTGGCGCAACATGGTCGAGGTCAACGCGCTCGGCCTCCTCTACTGCACGAAGGCGGCGATGCCGCTGATCCGCGATTCCGGCGGCGGCAACATCGTCAACGTCTCCTCGACCGCGGGGCGGCGGGCGTTCATGGGCGCCGGGGTCTACAACCTGACCAAGTTCGGGGTCACCGGCTTCTCCGAAGCGCTGCGCCAGGAGGCGCTTCACTCGAACATCCGCGTCACGGTGATCGAGCCGGGGTTCACCGACACCGAGCTCCAGGGCCACAACAAGAACCCGATCGTCGTCGAGCAGACCGAGAAGGTCCGCGAGCAGATCGGCGAGCTACTGCAGTCCGAGGACATCGCCGGTGCGATCCTCTACGCCGTCTCGCAGCCCCCGCACGTGAGCGTGAACGAGATCCTCGTCCGGCCCACCAAGCAGCAGCAATAACTGCTCGGCCGGTTCACCGTTCGGGCGTCTTGTCGCAGGTGATTCCGCGCCGCTTGAACGCCGGGTCGCCGAAGAACAGTGACTTGTTCATCTGCAGCGGCCCGGGGTTACCAGCGGGGTTGTTTTGGGAATTGACCCTCTGAACCGGCGAGAAGAGCTGGCTCATGAGCTTTGAAGGGGGCAGCCTGCCCGTGTCCTTGATCTGACCTGCACCGACGAAGTCGAGCGTCGTTGACAGCGCCTGCCCTTGGATCCACCACCACGTGAGCTTGTTTGCTGGGTTGTTGGTTTTTGGAACGGGATGGAACCAGCTGCGCCGGCTCGCGAAGATGCGGCCGCCGTCGGTGGCCAGGCTGTTATTGCCGAAGGGATGGATGAACTTGTCCCCGTCGTGGTCGAGACACTCAAACGTGTTTGCGAGCCACGGCTTGCTGTTGACAACCGCGTCGGCCTGTGGATTCAGGGCGTAGAGGTCGAAGACGAGCGGGATCAGCCCCAGCGCGTACTCCTGCTTGGCGGCGGTGGCGAAGGACTGCTCGATCAGCTGCTGCGGAGCGTTGCTCCAGATGCCGGCCTTTCCGTTGGCGGCCTGGAGCTTGCCCCAGTCGCTGACCATGAGCCCGTAGAGGTGGGTGAGGCCGTCGCCGATCGTCTTGTAATGCTGATTGACCGCCGCCGCGATCGAGCCCGCGCGGTCGGAGATCCTCTGGCTCAGGGGTACGCCACCCGGGGTAGTGGTCGTCTTTGGGATGAACGATTCGATCAGCGCACCTCCGTTGCCGATCACCCCGAGACCCGCGGAGAGGGCGGCGCCTTCGGGGCCGGCGAATTGCGCGAATGATGAGCCGAGCGAGAAGAGGTTGGAGAGAATCGCCCACGGATCGACTGATGTCGTCGTCTTCGACGGGGGATAGATCGAGTCCGTGATTGCGCCCGCGATCGTCGCCTCGTTGATGATCGAGTCGATCTGGGCCGTTCCGAAGATCTTCTGGAAGTTGAGGACCGCGGTTCGCACGTTCTCGACGTACCCCATCTCGGTCTGCAGTTGCGCCTTCACGGCGCTGAGCGTCGACGAGTCGAAGTTCAGCTTCAAGCCGCTCACCGGGTCGATGCCGTTGGGGGGATAGTTGAACCGCGGCTCGTTGAGCTCGCCGGCGTGATTGCCCCAGTTCTGCCCGATCTCCTGGTAGTACTCGCGCACGGTCGGGGGGGCGTTGTCCGGGAACAGCTTCCACGCGATCCAGGCGTCCGCTTCCTGCTCGGGCTGGGTGGCGCCGGTCATCCAGCGTGTCGCCGGCTGGAAGGCGATCTGGCTCATCACGTTCGGATCGAAGCCTCCGTTCGGCGCGCCGTTGCGGAGGACCCACTGCGACTGGTTGTTGCGGGTCAACCCGCCGACCACGCCGGACTGGGGAAGCCCGCCGGCCGCCTGGCTCTGCGTGAAGAAGTCCTCGTCCTTGCTGACCAGCGCCGGGCTTCCCACCGCCGTATATGCGCCGGGTACGTAGCCCGTGCTCGCGACCGGATCACCCTGCGCCCGCGGGACGTAGGTGTCGTCGTGGCCGAGGTTCGCGAACTGGTCGTGCGCGGCTGCACCGCCGAGCGCGCCGATCGTTCCGGCGATCGTGGGGTTCTTGTAAGACCACTGCTTGCGGGTGTTCTCCGAGTTGCTCTTGTCGGAGAACTGATCGTCGTTCACCCAGTACTCGTCGGGGAACCCGTGCGGACGATTGATGCTCTGCAGGATCAGCAGCGGTGGCTTCTCGAACGATGAGGGCTGGTCCGCATAGCCCAAGAGGGTCGTAGCCAGATCCTTGATCCGGGATGGATTCGGCGTCGTGTCGTCGAGGTCGGTGACGAAGGTCTGAGACGGGACGAGGGGCTCGAGATTGTCGCCGTCCAGGACCAGCAGGTGGAACCCCGACTGCCCGGGTTGGAGGGTTTCCGACGCATGGGTCTTGGTGCCGACCCTGATTGTGTTCGACTGCGGATTCGGTGCCACGTTGGTATCGATCGGCACCGTCTCCGGCGAAACGTAGGCGAAATCGCCCTCGAGGACTTCCTGGATATAGCCATTCAGGCTGCCTCGCTTGCCTGGTGCCCCCTGGGCGATCTCCGGCACGCCCGGGACGGTGTAGTTCGTGTTCTGGTCGGCCTGGCCCTCGAGCAGACCCTTCGCCCCGACGACCGACCAGCTGCCGTGACTCAAGCCGGCGGCTCCGAAGAAGAACGGGCCGGTGGTCGTCGCGCCCAGGGTCTTGAACGCGGCGGTGAGCGCCTCGGTGTTGGCCTGGGTCCAGGTTGACCCGTGATTGCGCCCCTGGCCGGTGAGGACGACGAGCTGGTTGCCGGTGGTCTTCACGACGGCATCCTTCATCGCGGCCGCCTGGTCGAGGTCGAAGCCCTTCACATCGACCACGGCGCCGCTTGCGCCGTCGAGCACCAGCATGTGGATCCAGTTGGCCGGGGTCGACCTGCCTTCAGCGGGAGGAGGTGGGTAGGTGTGTGGGCCGTAGCGGATGCTGCCCTTCTCGTCGATCGTCTGTATCGGAGTGCCCATCGGCGACATCGTGTGCAAGACCTTGATCGTCACGACGTCCAGGATCGGTGGTGTCAGGGTGTCCGCCCTGGCGAGCGGGTGGAGGGGCGTAGCGAGGGGGTTGATGGGTTGCGAGGCGGGACTGAGCGGTTGCGAGGCGGGGTCGAGCGGTTGCGAGGCGGGGTTGAGCGCGTCCGACGGCGGCAGCTTGCAGTCCGGCCCCGGGGCAAGGGGGTCGGCACCGTTGCAGGGCGACGCCGGGGGCAGGCTCGCCTGTGAGCCCTGGGCCGAAGACTGCGGCTGGGGGGTGGGCCGGGGGCAGGCTTTCCCCTTCTTCTTCCGCTTCCCCTTGCGGGGCCGGGGACAGCCCCCGCGCTTGCGGCTCGACGTCGCCTCGACCTGGGGTTGGACCGCGGTCGAGGCGGAGCGGCCCGACGGGGCGGATGCCGGGGGCGTCGAGCCAACCGTCAGCTTTGCGACATACGTTCCAGGCTGGTCGGCGTGGAACCGGGCCTGCGCCCCGTAGGTGTTGGTGATCGTGGCGTTCGCGCCGGGCGGCGTCTCCAGCACATCCCAGCGGTAGTGCAGCTGGTGAGAGGGATCGGCCGGCACCGAGGCCGAGCCGTCGAGGGTCACCGCGCGATGGGGCCGCCCCTCGAGATTGCCTTCGGCACCGGCGATCGATACCGAGCCCGGCACCTTGAACGAAAACTCTTCGCTGTCGTGCAAGCCGTGCAGGCGATGGCCCTCGACGATGAGCCTGTTGAAACCGTGACGAAGCCCGTCGTCCGCCCCGAGCGGAATCTTGATCTTCCGGGGCCCATCCGGATCGAAGTCGAATTCCACCTGTCGACCGTTCAGCATCGCGGTCAACGAATGGATTCGTCTCGAGGTACGTCCGGCGAGCACCAGCTGTCGGCCGGATTTCGCCCTCGGCGTCTTGAAGCGCAGCAGTCGCTCGTCGGAGCGCGCCGCATGGAAAATCACCGAGTCCGACGCCGGCGCATGACGTCGTCCAACGGCGGCGTAGATCGGAATCATGCCGCCCTGGTAGTCGCGGCCGTGAATGAGCCGCGCAGTTCGTACTCCGTTGACCGCGGTTCCGAAGCGTGACGTCACCTTCCTGCCGCCCGCCAGCACTCGCAAGCCTGAGACATTGGAACGAATCCGGACCGTGACGCTCCCGTTCGATGCCAGCTGCCCGTCACGCGGGGCGAGAATCTCGACCTCGCCGCCCTTCCCGCTCGCAGCCGGCAACGAGAGTGTGGAGATGCAGAGCATTAGGACCGACGCGCCTGTAGCCAGAACCAACCGCTGACCCCAGCCATCCACTCTCTCCATTGGCCAATCCTACATCTCGTGTGACTGAGAGCGCAAACAGTGATAACAGACAGGTGTCTGTTATATTGTACGGCCCATGGCCGTAGCCGTCGCAGACAGCACCGGTGAGCGCATCCGCGCGCTGAGGGCGTCGATGGACCTCTCGCTGCGCGAGCTCGCCGAGCGCAGTGGTGTCAGCGCGCCGATGCTCTCTCAGGTCGAGCGCGGCGAGACCAGCCCGACGCTGTCCCTCGCCGGCCGGATCGCCTCCGGCCTCGAGCTCAGCCTCTCGCAGCTGCTGCGCCTCGACGAGGCCGAGCACGTCGTCATCACCCGTAAGGCCGAGCGCCGCACGCGCCGCCGCGACGGCCACGTCGTCGAGGAGCTGACGCCGCCGCTGCCCGGCCAGCGCGCCGACGTCTCCGCGCACACCCTGAAGCCGGGTGCGGCCACCGGCGGTCCGGACGACCCGCCCCTTCACGAGCCCGGGGCGCGCGAGACCGCGGTCGTGTTGCGCGGCTCGCCGGAAGTGGTCATCGACGGCGAGCGCCACGAGCTCGCCGAGGGCGACAGCGTCACCTTCGACGCCGACCTGCCCCACCACTTTGAGAACCCGGGACGCGGTGACGCCGAGCTTCTCGCCGTCGTCGCCGCCGGATTGAGGAGGTCCTGATGGCCAAGAGCCTCTTCGACAAGATCTGGGAACAGCACGAGGTCGACGACGACCTGATCTACATCGACCTGCACCTCGTCCACGAGGTCACATCGCCGCAGGCCTTCGAGGGGCTGCGGCTCACCGGCCGCGGCGTCCGCCGGCCCGACAAAACGCTGGCGACCGCCGACCACAATGTGCCCACCGACGGCACCGCGGTGGCGAAGAAGATAGCCGACGAGCTTTCGCGCAAGCAGGTCGAGACCCTGGAGGCGAATTGCGCCGAGTTCGAGATCCCGATCTACTCGCTCGGCTCCGAGCGCCAGGGGATCGTGCATGTGATCGGGCCCGAGCTCGGCGTCACCCAGCCGGGGATGACGATTGTCTGCGGCGACTCGCACACATCCACCCACGGCGCCTTCGGGGCGCTGGCGTTCGGGATCGGGACCTCCGAGGTCGAGCACGTGCTCGCCACCCAGTGCCTGGTGCAGCGAAAGCCGAGGTCGCTGCGGATCAACTACACCGGCGAGCTCGGCGACGGCGTCACCTCCAAGGACCTGATCCTGGCGACGATCGGCCGGCTCGGCACCGGTGGCATGGCCGGCCACGCGGTCGAGTACGCCGGCGCGCCGATCGAGGCGCTGACGATGGAACAGCGGATGACGATCTGCAACATGACGATCGAGGGCGGCGGCCGCGCCGGGATGATCGCTCCCGACCAGACCACGATCGACTACGTCGAGGGCCGTCCCGGTGCTCCGGAGGACTGGGACGCCGCGGTTGCTCGCTGGCGCGAGCTGCCGAGTGACGAGGGCGCGAGCTTCGACCGCACCGAACAGATCGACGCCTCCGAGCTCTCGCCGATGGTCACCTGGGGAACGAACCCGGGGATGGTGATCGAGGTGACCGGCGTGGTCCCCGACCCGGCGAAGCTGGACTCGCCCGCCGACCGCGAGGCCGCGGAGCGCGCGCTCGCCTACATGGCGCTCGAGCCCGGCACCCCGATGCGGGAGGTCAAGCCTGAGCGGGTGTTCATAGGGTCGTGCACGAACTCGCGGATCTCCGACCTCCGCGAAGCCGCGAAGGCGGTCGAGGGCAAGACCGTCGCCGACTCGGTGCGGGCGATGGTCGTCCCGGGCTCGGCGCAGGTCAAGGCGCAGGCCGAAGAGGAGGGCCTCGACGAGGTATTCCGCTCCGCAGGCTTCGAATGGCGGGGCGCGGGCTGCTCGATGTGTCTCGGGATGAACCCCGACATCCTCGCCAAGGGTGAGCGCTGCGCCTCGACCTCGAACCGAAACTTCGAGGGCCGCCAGGGCGCCGGCGGCCGCACCCACCTGATGAGCCCGACGATGGCCGCCGCGGCTGCCGTTGAGGGCCGCTTCGTCGACATCCGGGAGTGGAGCTGATGGATCCCGTCGAGGTGATCGAGGGGCGCGTCGCGGTGCTCGACCGCGCCGACGTCGACACCGACCAGATCATCCCGAAGCAGTTCCTGAAGCGGATCGAGCGCACCGGCTTCGGCGAGTTCCTGTTCTATGACTGGTTCCGCTCGGGCGAGATCGAGCTCGAGGCCAATCCGATTCTCGTCGCCGGGCGCAACTTCGGATCCGGCTCCTCGCGCGAGCACGCGGTCTGGGCGCTGAAGGACTTCGGCTTCGACGCGGTCATCGCGCCATCGTTCTCCGACATCTTCTATTCCAACTGCACCAAGAACGGGCTGCTGCCGATCGTCCTCGACGAGGAGCACTGCCGCGCGGTCGCCGCCGCCGGCGAGGCGCGGATCGACCTCGACGACCAGACCGTCAACACCGCGAACGCGGGCGTCTTCACCTTCGAGATCGACGAGCAGATCAAACACCGGCTCGTCAACGGGCTCGACGACGTCGCGATGACGTTCGAGCGCGGCGAGACGATCGACGCGTTCGAGAAGGCCGGCCGCGCCGATCACGGCCCGGTGACCACCTCGCTGTGACCGCGCGCGGCACCGTCGACTGGGACGCGAAGACCTACCACCGGCTCGCGGCGCCACAGGAGAGCTGGGCGCGCGAGGTTCTGAAGCGGCTGCCGCTGGAGGGCGACGAGACGGTGCTCGACGCGGGCGTCGGCTCGGGCCGCGCGACGAAGCTGCTGCTCGACAAGCTGCCCACAGGGACCGTGATCGGGGTCGATGGCTCCGAGTCGATGATCGCCGAGGCGGGGGAGACGCTGGCCGAATACGGCGAGCACGTCCGGCTCGTCCACTCCGACCTGCTCGAGCTCGAGCTCGACGAGGAGGTAGACGCCGCGTTCTCGAACGCCACGTTCCATTGGATCCACGATCACGAGACGCTGTTCGAGCGGCTGTTCGCGGCGCTGCGGCCCGACGGCCGGCTCGTCGCCCAGTGCGGGGGCGAGTGCAACGTCGAGGAGTGGGTGCGCGCGGTCTCGATCGCCTCGAACCAGGAGCGGTTCGCCGAACACCTCGAGGGCTGGAAGGGCCCGTGGAACTTTGCCGGCCCGGCCGAGACCGAGCAGGCGCTCCGCAAGGCGGGGTTCGTCGGGGTCCGCTGCTGGCTGGAGGAGAAGGTGATCGAGCCCGAGGGGGACCCGCGCGACTACGTCGCCGTCGTCGGCCTCGCCTCCCACCACGACCGCATGCCCGCCGAGCTCCACGAGGCGTTCACCGACGCGACGATCGCTGAGCTGCCCTCGCCGCTACGGCTCCGCTACGTGCGGCTCAACATCGACGCTGCGAAGCCGGCGTGAGCGCGCGGATCGCGCTCCTTCCCGGCGACGGGATCGGCCCCGAGATCGGCGCCGCCGCGGTCGAGCTGCTCGGCGCGATCGGCGAGTTCGAGATCACCGAGCACTCGGTCGGCGGCGCCTCGATCGACGAGCACGGCACCGCGCTCACCGACGAGGTCCTCGAGGCCTGCAAGGCGGCCGACGCGGTTTTGCTCTGCGCGGTCGGCGGCCCGAAGTGGGACACGACCGATCCCGACGCGCCGCGCCCGGAACAGGGGCTGCTCGGCCTGCGCAAGGGCCTCGGCCTCTACGCGAACCTGCGGCCGGTGAAGCCGAGCCCGGCGCTGCTCGACGCGAGCCCCCTGCGCCGCGAGCGGATCGAGGGCACCGACCTGCTCGTCGTCCGCGAGCTCACCGGCGGGATCTACTTCGGCGACTCGGGGAGGGAGGGGGACCGCGCCCACGACGACTGCGCCTACACCGTCCCCGAGATCGAGCGGATCGCCCGGATCGGCTTCGACTCCGCGCGCCGCAAGGTCACCTCGGTGGACAAGGCGAACGTGCTCGAGACCTCGCGGCTCTGGCGCGAGACCGTGACCGGCATGGCCTCCGACTGGGGCGGGGTCGAGCTCGAGCACATGCTGGTCGACAACGCCGCGATGCAGCTCGTCTCGCGCCCGGCCGACTTCGACGTGATCCTGACCGAAAACCTGTTCGGCGACATCCTCTCCGACGAGGCCGCGATGCTCACCGGCTCGCTCGGCATGCTGCCTTCCGCGAGCCTCGGCGCCGACGGTCCGGGCCTGTTCGAGCCCGTCCACGGTTCGGCCCCTGACATCGCCGGCACCGGCAAGGCGAACCCGCTCGCCACCTTTCTCTCGGTGGCGATGATGCTGCGCCACGGGCTCGACCGTCCCGACGACGCCGAGAGGATCGAGAAGGCGGTCGACGCCGCGCTCGAGCAGGGCCTCCGTACTCCCGACCTCGGTGGCGAGGCCGGGACCGCGGAGATGACCTCAGCGGTGATCGCGGCACTCGGCTAGTACGGTCAGCCCACATCAAGGAAAGGAGCAGCGATGAAAGGCATAACCAAGGAACAGGCCGAGGTCGTGTTCGAGGGCGACGGTGCGGAGCTCCGGCGCCAGGAAATCAGCGACGGACAGGTCGTCGTCTTCGCCACAGTCCCTGGGGGAATGGACTTCGGGCCCGCGCTCGCCGGGCTACCCGAGGACATGTGCCAGTGCCCCCACTGGGGCTACATGCTGAAGGGGAAGATCAAGATGCGGACCCCGGACGGCAACGAGGAAATCTACGAGGCGGGCCAGGCCTACTACTGGGCACCGGGCCACGCTCCGGAGACGATCGAGGACTCCGAGTGGGTCGAGTTCTCTCCCGGCGACGAGTTCGAGCGCGTCATGGACCACATCACATCGCAGGGCTGACCTCGCCTGCGCAAGATGTAGGCCGCCGCTTGCCGGGCCGCGGCTGCTGCGGCATACTTCCCCGACCGTGGAGCAGGCCGAATTCATCTGGAAGAACGGCGAGTTCCTCCCCTGGGAGGAGGCGACGACGCACGTCCTCACCCACGGCCTTCACTACGGGACCGGGGTCTTCGAGGGGATTCGCTGCTACGAGACCGAGAAGGGCTCGGCGATCTTCCGCCACCAGGACCACCTCGATCGCCTCGCTCGCTCGGCCGGTCATTACTTCTTCGAGCTCCCCTACGCGCTCGAGGAGATCCGCCAGGCGACTCACGAGCTGATCCGCCGCAACGGGCTCGCGAGCTGCTACATCCGGCCGATCGCCTATCGCGGCTACGGCGAGATGGGCCTCTACGCGCAAAGCGCGCCGATCGACGTCGTGATCGCTGTCTGGCCCTGGGGCGCCTACCTCGGCGAGGAGGGGAAGAAGAACGGCATCCGCGCCAAGGTCTCTTCCTGGAGGCGGATCTCGCCCGACAGCCTGATCCCGCACGCGAAGGCCTCGGGCCAGTACCTGAACTCGGTGCTCGCCAAGGAGGAGACGGCGGCCGCCGGCTACGACGAGGCGATCCTGCTCGACCAGCACGGCAACGTCTGCGAGGGCTCGGGCGAGAACATCTTCGTGATCCGCGAGGGAAAGATCCTCACGCCACCGCACACGGCTTCGATCCTCGACGGCATCAACCGCCGCTCGGTGATCCAGATCGCCGGCGATCTCGGCTACACCGTCGTCGAGCGCGACATCGCGCGCTCCGAGCTCTACATGGCCGAGGAGGTCTTCGTCACCGGAACCGCGGCCGAGCTCGTCCCGGTGCGCGAGGTCGACGACCGCGAGGTCGGCCCCCCGGGTGAGATCACGCGCGTCATCCAGGCGAAGTTCGACGACGCGCTCTATGGCCGGGCTTCCGAATACCACGAGTGGCTCGACGTGATCGAGCCCCCCGACTCGAAGGCGGCCAGAGACAAAGAGCCTGCATCCACGCAGGCCCCGTCGGGTAAAGTGGCTTCGCAGTGATGCAGATCGCGTTCAGGCAGATCGGGCGAATTACCGCCGCCGCAGCCGTCTAGCGGCTAGCGGTCGCACGCCCGTCCCCCTGAACCGAAGGAGGCATCACAGATGAGAGAAGTACAGCTATACGACACGACTTTGCGCGACGGCATGCAGGGCCAGGGCATGTCGCTGTCAGCGCACGAGAAGGTGCGCGTAGTGCGGGCCCTCGACCGGCTCGGCGTCCACTTCATCGAGGCCGGCTTCCCGGCCTCGAACCCGAAGGAGGTCGAGCTGTTCGAGATGCTCGCCGAGGAGAAGCTCGAGGCCTCGACGATCTGCTCGTTCGGGATGACGCGGCGGCGCGACGTCGAGGCCGCCGATGACGAGGGGCTGAAACTGCTCGCCGAGACCTTCGCCCCGGTCGTCACCTTGGTCGGCAAGACCTGGAAGCTCCACCTCGAGAAGGTGACCAAGGTGAGCCCGGAGGAGAACCTGGAGATGATCCGCGACTCGGTCGGCTTTCTCACCGGGTCGGGCAAGCGGGTGATCTACGACGGCGAGCATTTCTTCGACGGCTACCGCGACGACCCGGGCTACGCGCTCGAGTGCCTGCGCGCCGCGGTCGAGGGCGGTGCCGAGAACGTCACCCCCTGCGACACCAACGGCTCGAGCCTTCCGCACCAGATCGCGGAAGCGACGCGCGCGGTCGTCGATGACGTCGGCGACCGGGTCAAGGTCGGAACCCACACCCACAACGACGCCGAGTGCGCGGTCGCGAACTCTCTCGCCGGCGTCGAGGCGGGCGCGAGCCTGGTGCAGGGGACCATCAACGGCTTCGGCGAGCGGACCGGGAACGCGAACCTGGTCTCGATCCTTCCATCGCTGCAGCTCAAGCTCGGCTACGAGGTGGTCACCGACGAGCAGCTCGGCCGCCTCACCGAGGTCGCGCACTTCGTCGACGAGCTCTGCAACGTCACCCCCGATCCCGACCAGCCCTACGTGGGGCGTAACGCCTTCGCCCACAAGGGCGGCATGCACGTCGCCGGCGTGCGCAGCGACGCGCGCAGCTTCGAGCACATCGAGCCCGAGGCGGTCGGCAACGAGCGCGAGATGCTCGCCTCCGAGCTGTCCGGCAAGGGCACCGTGCTCGAGCTCGCCGAGCAGGCCGGGGTCGAGCTCGACGACGAGCACGCCAAGCGGGCGCTCGAGCGCCTCAAGGAGCGCGAGCACCAGGGCTACCACTACGAGGCCGCCCCGGCCTCGTTCGAGCTCCTGCTGCGGCGCGAGTCCGGCGACTACGAGCCGCTCTTCAAGCTCGAGGGCTTCCGGGTGATCGTCGAGAAGCGCGAGGACGGCAAGGTCCAGACCGAGGCGACGATCAAGATCTGGGTCGACGGCGAGCGCTACGTCCGCACCGCCGAGGGCAACGGCCCGGTGAACGCGCTCGACACCGCGCTCCGCGAGGCGATCACCGACCGCTACCCGCACCTCGCCGACATCGAGCTCACCAACTACAAGGTCCGGATCCTCGACGAGCACCAGGGCACCGGTGCCGTCACTCGAGTCTTGCTGGACTCTTCCGATGGCGAGCGCGAGTGGGGCTCGATCGGGGTCTCAGAGAACATCATCGAGGCCTCCTGGGACGCGCTCGTCGACTCGCTCGAGCACGCCTTCCAGCCCGATGCCGAGCCCCGAAAGCCAAAGGCGCCGGCGCGCAAGTGAGCGAGGTCATCGAGGGCATCCCGCTCGCTCGCCCGCAGCTCGGCGAGCGCGAGCGCGAGCTGATCGGCGAGGTGCTCGACTCGGGCCAGCTCTCTCTCGGCACGATGCTGGAGCGCTTCGAGCGCGAGCTCGCGGCGTTCGTCGGCGCCGAGGATGCGGTCGCGGTCTCCAGCGGGACGGCGGCGCTCCACCTCGGCGTCCGGGCGCTCGAGTGGGGGGAGGGTGACGAGGTGCTGACGACGCCGCTCAGCTTCGTCGCATCCTCGAACGCGCTCCTGTTCGAGCGCGCGACACCGGTCTTCTGCGACATCGACCCGGTCACGCTCGACATCGATCCAGCCGCCGCGGCAGCCGCAAAGGGGGACAAAACCGCTGGTATCGAGCCGGTGCACATCTTCGGCTACCCGGCGGCGATGGCTGAGCTCGAGGGCCTCGGGTTGCCCGTGCTCGAGGACGCCTGCCAGGCACTCGGCGCGGTCGACGCCGAGGGGAAGCAGGTGGGCTCCCGCGGCAACCCGGCCGCGTTCGCGTTCTACGCCAACAAGCAGCTGACGACGGGGGAGGGGGGAGTGCTGATCCCGACCTCGCCCGAACAGGCCGAGGCGCTCCGCAGCGAGCGCAACCAGGGTCGCGACCCCGACATGTCGAGCATGGCCCACGACCGGCTGGGGTTCAACTACCGGCTCACTGACGTCGCCGCCGCGATCGGGGTCGCGCAGCTCGAGAAACTCGGCGAGATGCTCGAAGCGCGGGCGAAGGTCGCGGCCCTCTACGGCGAGCGGCTCGCGGAGCTCAGTGGCGCGCCCGCCGGGGAGGGCGACGAGGACGGCCTCGTGCTTCCCTGCGCGGACCAGGGACAAGCGCGCCGGAGCTGGTTCGTCTACGTCGTCCAGCTGCCCGCGGACGCCGACCGCGACGCGGTCATCGCTTCACTCGCGAGTTCCGGTGTGCAGTCCAAGGCCTATTTGCCCTGCATCCACCTGATGCCGTTCTATCGCGAGCGCTTCGGCTTCAAGGGCGGAGAGTTCCCGGTCGCCGAGCGCGTCGCATCCCGCTCGGTTGCGCTGCCGTTCCACCCGAAGCTGAGCGAATCAGATGTCGAGCAGGTCTGCGAGTCACTCGACTCGGCACTGCAGCGCAAGAAGTAGCGCACTAGCGGGGAAAACGCCCCGCTAACCTCGCCGCATGTCGCGGTTCTCCGAACCCCCCGATCCACTGTTCGAGCGGATCAACTCGTCGATCGCCTTCGACTGGCGCCTGGGCCCCTACGACGTCGACCAGTCGCGCGCCCACGCGCGTGCCCTGTACACGCTCGGCGTGCTCGACAAGCGCGAGCTCGAGCAAATCGACTCCGGGCTCGCGCGGATCGGCACCGAGCTTGCCGACGACAGCTTCCCGTTCGAGGCCGACGACGAGGACATCCACATGGCGATCGAGCGCCGGCTCACCGAGCTGATCGGCCCGGTCGGCGGCAAGCTGCACACGGCGCGCTCGCGAAACGATCAGGTCGCGACCGACCTGGCGATGTTCGTCCGAGGCCACGCGCTCCGCGCCCGCGAGCTGCTCCGCGACCTGCTCCAGGCGCTCCACGCGCTCGCCCGCGAGCACTCCGACTGGAAGGCCCCTGCTTACACGCACCTTCAGCGCGCCCAGCCCGTCTACCTCGCCCACCATCTGCTCGCCTACTTCTGGATGTTCGAGCGCGACGCGCGACGCTTCGGGTGGGCGGTCGAGTCGAGCGCCGAGCTGCCGGCCGGGTCGGGCGCCGGCGCCGGGGTGAATTGGGACATCGACCGCGAGTCGCTCGCGGCCGAGCTTGGCTTCCGGAGCCCGTCGCGGAACTCGCTCGACGCGGTCTCCAACCGCGACTTCGCGCTCGACTACCTCTCCGCGGCATCGACTTGCGCGATGCACCTCTCCCGGCTCGGCTCGGAGATCGTGCTCTGGTCGAGCGAGGAGTTCGGCTTCTGCCGGCTCGCCGACTCGTTCTCCTCGGGCTCGAGCATCATGCCGCAGAAGAAGAACCCCGACGCCGCGGAGCTGCTGCGCGGCAAGGCGCCACGGATCGCATCCTCGCTCGCCAGCCTCACCGGCACGATGCACGCGCTTCCGCTCGCCTACAGCAAGGACATGCAGGAGGACAAGGAGCCGCTCTTCGACGCGGTCGACAACCTCGAGCTCTGCCTGCAGGCGGCGACCAAGATGCTCGAGGGGATCTCGTTCGACCGCGAGCGGCTCGAGGCCGTGGCGAGCGACGACTGGCTCGCCGCGACCGACATCGCCGACCTGCTCGTACGCGAGGGGGTCCCGTTCCGCGAGGCCCACGCCGCCGTGGCCAACATGGTTCGCACGGCCTCCGAGCAGGGCAAGCCGCTCTCCGAGCTCGGGCGCGGCGATCTGAAGCGGCTGCCTGGCGACGCCGCCAAGTCCGTCCAGGAGCTGCTCCGCTCGGGCGACTGGATCGAGTCCAAGGTCTCTTCAGGGGGAACGTCCTCCGAGCAGCTCGCCAGGCAGCTCACCCAGGCGCGCCGCGCGCTCGAGGGCCTGGCACGATGACCGTGTGACGCTCGGCCCCGATTTCTTCGACCGCCCGGTTCACCAGGTCGCCCGCGAGCTGATCGGCTGCGCTTTGCTCTATGACGGGGTCGGAGGTGCGATCGTCGAGACCGAGGCCTACGACGCCAGCGACCCGGCCTGCCACGCCTTCAATGGGCCGACGCCCCGCAACGAGCCGCTGTTCGGGCCGCCCGGGCGCGCTTACGTCTACTTCTCATACGGCATCCACAGCCTCCTGAATGCGGTCTGCGAGCCGGAGGGCAGCGCCGCCGCGGTGCTGATCCGGGCGCTCGAGCCCACCGACGGGATCGACGCGATGCGCGAGCTGCGCGGTACGGACGACCCGGTCAGGCTCTGCTCGGGCCCCGGCAAGCTCACCCAGGCGCTCGGGGTCGGACTGGACGACAACGAGGCCAGCCTGTCGGAACCGCCGTTCGCGATCCTGCCCCGCAGTGGGGAGTGGGAGCGGGTCGAGGTCGTCAGGCCGGCCCGCGGATCGGGATCTCGCGCGGGGTCGAGCTACCGTGGCGCTACTGCGCGGCGGGCAGCCGCTACCTCTCGAAGCCGCTTCCGCTGGCCGTTAGCTCAGAGCCCGGCGCCGATGCCGCCGGAGGAGCCGCCGCCGGCCGGGGCCGGGGCGGGAGCAGCCTGAGTCGGCGCGCCGCCGCCGCCACCGTCGCCGCCGGTGGTGGCGGGGCCGTCGGCGCCTTCGCTCGAGCCGCTGACGGGGGGCGGCACGTAGCCGCCGCTCGTCGTGCCGGTAGTCGGGTCGTCGGTGCCGTCCTCGCGCGCCGCCTCGATGTTTTCCCAGGCGGACACGACCTGCGCCCACATCAGCGCCGGGTAGGTACCGCCGTCGACCGGCTCACCGGCGAATTCGGTCTCCATCGGCTCGTTGCTGTCCGCGTGCCCGACCCAGACGCAGGCGGTCATCCCGTGGCTCCGCCGGCGGCGCCGCAGAACCAGGCGTCACCGTTGTTGTCGGTGGTGCCGGTCTTGCCCCAGTCGGCGCCGAGGTGTTCGCACGCCTACCGGTGCCGCCGCTGCTGAGGACGCCGCTGAGGATCGACGTCGCAGTCGATGCGACGCCCTCGTCGAGAACCTGCTTCCCTGAGGCTGGTTCTCGTCGACCTTCTTGCCCTCCTTGTCCTTGATCTCGAGCATCGCGACCGGCCCGCCCTTGTAGGTGGCCAGGGTTCCGCTGAGCCGCTCGCCGTCGCGGGCGAGCGTGTAGAAGGCGTAAGCCATCTCCAGCGGCGTCACGCCCTCGATCAGACCGCCGAGGACCATGGCGGGGTTGGCTCGCTTGTCACCGGTGACATCGGTCTGGACGCCCATCTTGTTGGCGGTGCCTCGATCTTGTTGAAGCTCTCCTGGGCGTTGCGAGAGTCTTTCCATTTCGGTTGTTGATGATGTTGTAGCCGAGCTGCATGTAGACGTTGTTGTCCGACTTGATGGTCGCGGTGGCGATGTCCAGTGCCCCGTAATAGATGTCGTCGTAGTTGTGCAGCTCGAATGTCTCCTTGCCGCCCGAGTTCGGCACCGTGAAGATGCCCTCCGACGAGGTGTAGGTCTCACTCGGGGAGTGGCCGTTCTCGAGCGCCGCGACCAGCGTGAACGGCTTGAACGCCGAGCCCGGCTGGCGATGGCCCTTGGTGGCGAGGTTGAACGGCTCCTCCTCGTAGTCGATGCCGCCGACCATGCCCCGCACCGCGCCGGTCTTGTTGTCGATCACGACGATCGAGCCGGTCGGCACGACCGGGGCGAGCACGTTGCTGACGATGCCCTCGAGCGATTCCTGCAGGTCGAGGTCGATCGAGGTCTTGATCCGCAGGCCGCCGCCGAACGCCTTGCCGGCGCCGAACTTGTCGACGAGCTGCTGGCGCAGCCAGCTTGTGAAGTAGGGAGAGACCGAGTCCTCCTTAGGCGGCAGGATCTCCGAAGCGGACGGGATCGCCTCCGAGGAGTAGTCATCGTAGTGGCTCGGTGAGGAAGCCCTGCTCCTGCATCTTCTGCAGGACCAGGTTGCGGCGTCCCATCGCGTCCTTGGGGTTGATGCGCGGGGAATAGGCCGAGGGAGCGGAGATGATCCCGGCGAGCATCGCCGACTCGTGCGGCAGAAGCTCCGACGCGCAGCGCGGCTGGCCGTCCTCGCCGCAGTCCGGATGCTTGGTGCCGAAGTAGGTTCGCGCGGCGGCCTCGATCCCGTAGGCGCCCTCGCCGAAGTAAATGGTGTTCAGGTACTGGGTGAGGATCTTGTCCTTGTCCCACTGGCGCTCGAGGTGGTAGGCGATCGACGCCTCGCGCAACTTCTGGAAGACCGTACGACTCGACTGCGCCTCGAGCGCGTTCTTGGCGAACTGCTGGGTGATCGTGGATGCACCCTGGGTCGAACCGCCTGGAATCACGTCGACCACCGCGGCTCGGGCGATACCCACGAAGTCGACACCGCGGTGCTCGTAGAAGCGCTCGTCCTCGATCGCGACCGCCGCCTGCTTCATCGACTGGGCGATGTCGTCTGACTCGACCAGGATCCGGTTGTTGTTCGGCGTCAGCGTTCCGATCTTGTTGCCGTTGAAGTCGTAGACGACGGAGTTCTGCGAAGCGGTGTACTCGGACTTGTTCTCGAGCTGAGGCAGGTCGCTGGAGACCGCCATCATCATTCCGAAGATCGTCGAGACCATGGCCAGCAGGCCGAGGCCGGAGAGGATGATCAGCAGGCGGCCCTTCTTTACCCGGCCCGTCCTGCGGCGCTCACGCTCGTCGGGGTCCTTGCTGCGGAACGGGATCCGGCGGCCGCCGACTCGCGGCGGCCCGCCCCCGCCGCGACGCAGACCGCTTTCGCGCAGCGTGTTGAAGCCCTCCTTGAGGCCACCCTCGCGGAACGCGCTGAAGTCGGGGGCCTTGAAGCTCCTGATCCGCTCGCTGATGTCGGCGCCGAGATCCTTGACGTCGGGCATCGTCGGAAGCTGAATGCCGCCGAGGCTGCGCGCGCCGCCGTTCGGCTTCGCACTGCGCTCGAGGACCTCCTCGAACGACTCGCCGGACTCGCCGGCGTCCTCGCCCGCCGGCCCGCGCTCACGCCTGCGGGCCGAGAGCGGGGTCGGCTCGGCCGCCTTGCCCGCTCTAGGCGCCTTGTCCTTCTTGCTTGCCTTCGCCTCAGGGCCGGCTTTGGCCTTGGAGCCGTTGCTCGAGCGCTCGCGACTCGAACTGCGGCCGTTGCCGCTCTCGGCCTCGGGATCGAAGCTGGTCCGTTTGGCGCGCTTGCCGCCGTTTTCCTCGCGCTCGCCGCCGTTGCCGCCGCGCTCCTTCCCGGCCTCGCGCTCGGGTGAGCCGCCCTCTGGCTCGCTGCCGGGTTCCTTGACGTCGAAGTCGAAGTCGAACTCTGTCGGGTCTGTCATATGACGGTTCGGGGGCGCCGCGAGCCTGGCTCGGTGGAGGGGCGGCGCCTACGCAACACCGCGTAATGGGGAAAAGCGCGGGCGCGCGACAGCTACGGCGCCTCGCCAGGCGGACGAGCCAGTCTAGCATTGGCCCCATGACGAATCGAGGGGCTCCAGGCACCGACGAGCTGCTGATCGGCGCCGAGGAAGCCCTGCCTGAGGGCCGCCTGGCGGAGCAGCTCGCCGAGGGGAAGCCTTTGCGGGTGAAACTGGGTATCGATCCCACCGCCCCCGACATCCACCTCGGGCACTGCGTCGTGCTCGGCAAGCTCGCCCAGTTCCAGAATGCGGGTCACACCGTGGTGCTGATCATCGGCGACTACACCGCCCGGATCGGGGACCCGAGCGGGCTCTCGGCCGAGCGCCCGATGCTGTCGGCGGAGCAGATCGACGCCAACGCGGCGACCTTCCAGGAGCAGGCGTTCAAGGTGCTCGACCGCGACCGCACCGAGGTTCGCGCCAACAGTGAGTGGCTCGACATGCCCACCG
>CAWDBV010000005.1:0-470000 GCA_963800705.1 uncultured Solirubrobacterales bacterium | reverse complement strand
ACGAGGGCCTCGGTGAAATTAAAGTCTCGGTGAAGATGCCGAGTACCCGCAGAAAGACGGAAAGACCCCGTGAACCTTTACTGCAACTTGATATTGGAGTCTGAGTTGTCCTGTTCAGGATAGGTGGGAGACTTTGAACCGGTGGCGTCAGCTGCCGGGGAGTCAACCTTGAGATACCACCCTGGACGTTTCGGGCTTCTAACAGGTGACCGTAATCCGGCACCTGAACAGTGTCAGGTGGGCAGTTTGACTGGGGCGGTCGCCTCCTAAAGTGTAACGGAGGCGCCCAAAGGTTCCCTCAGCACGGTTGGAAATCGTGCGTAGAGTGTAATGGCACTAAGGGAGCTTGACTGCGAGACCGACGGGTCGAGCAGGAACGAAAGTTGGGCATAGTGATCCGGCGATTGCAAGTGGACGCGTCGTCGCTCAACGGATAAAAGGTACTCCGGGGATAACAGGCTTATCGCTTCCAAGAGTCCATATCGACGAAGCGGTTTGGCACCTCGATGTCGGCTCGTCGCATCCTGGGGCTGAAGCAGGTCCCAAGGGTTGGGCTGTTCGCCCATTAAAGCGGTACGCGAGCTGGGTTCAGAACGTCGTGAGACAGTTCGGTCCCTATCTTCTGTGGGCGTTGGAGAGTTGAGAGGAGTCGTCCCTAGTACGAGAGGACCGGGACGAACGCACCTCTGGTGTACCAGTTGTCCTGCCAAGGGCACTGCTGGTTAGCTACGTGCGGACTGGATAAGCGCTGAAAGCATCTAAGCGCGAAGCCAACCTCGAGATGAGCTCTCCCATCCCCTTGAGGGAGTAAGACCCCTGGTAGACCACCAGGTTGATAGGCCGGCTGTGCAATCGCAGTGATGCGATCAGCAGACCGGTACTAATGGGTCGAGGGCTTGACGGATATTTTCTTTTCCTTGAGAGGGCGCGGCTCCGCCGTGTCCGCCTAGTGCAGTTTTCAGGGCCCACCGGGGCCGGTCTCGAAAAATCTCCGGTGGTGTCATAGCGAGAGGGAAACACCTCTTCCCATTCCGAACAGAGCCGTTAAGCCTCTCAGCGCCGATGGTACTTGGAGGGCAACCTCCCGGGAGAGTAGGTCGCCGCCGGTTCTTCTTCACACGAGCCGCCCCAGTCCAGATCGGGGGCGGCTCGTGTTCGTTCAGGGGGCCGTTTATGGCGTTGCCGTGCGGATATGATCGCCCGCGACCTTCAACGAAAGGACTCGACGTGATCGGAGCAATCATTCTTGGATTGCTGGCGGGCTTCATCGGAAAAGCGCTGGCGCCCGGCAAGCACAAGATGGGCTTCTTCAAGACCCTGTTCCTCGGCCTCGCCGGCTCCGTCGTCGGGTTCCTGATCTTCACCGAACTGCTCGGGATCGGCGACACCGACGCCTTCGATGTCGGCGGCCTGTTCGGGTCGATTATCGGCGTGGTCATCCTCCTGGTCGCCTACAACGCGATCGCGAAGCCGGAGTCCGCCCCAGCCGCCTGAGGAGGTTCCAATGCCGGGGCGGCAGCGCCTAGCGGCCGCGGCGCCCGAAGCTGTGCCCGGCGGGCAGCGCGGCCGCGAGCTCGGCGGCGGCGCCCGCTCGGCGCTCGGCCAGATCGACGACGTTCTCCCGCCCATCCCCGGCATCGCGCCCGGTCTCGCGGTCGGCCGGGGGCTCGAGCGAGCGCACCTCCGCTAGCGGCAGATCGGGCCGCTCGAGCGCCTCGAGCCGTGAGACGACCACGTTGACGACGCCCTCGCGCCGCTCGAGCTTTCCCGCCGCCTTTACGAACCCCGCGGTCCGCAGCACGAGCCGGTGGCGCTCGGCGACCGGCGGCGGCACGACCAGGTTGATGACGCCGCGCTCGTCCTCGAGCAGCATGAACACGACCCCCTTCGCGGTCCCGGGGCGCTGGCGGGCGACGACCATCCCCGCGACCTCGAGCAGCGCGCCGTCCCCGGCGCGCTCGAGCCCGCGGCTGGTCAGCACGTCCTCACCGAGCCCTTGGCGCAACAGCTCCATCGGGTGCTCGCCGAGCGTCATCCCGGTCGAGCGGTAGTCGGCGACGACACGCTCCCAGGGTGCCAGCGCCGGCAGCGAGAACCCGGCGAAGCCGCGTCCGCCCGGCACCGGGGCGCCGTCGAGCGCCAGCGCGAGCTGGGTGCCCTCGCGCTCCCGCCTCCCGGTCGCCGATCCACCCAGCGTCCACAGCGGCGCCCGCCGCGCCGGCTCCTGCGCCGCGAGCTCGTCGCAGGCGCCGGCCCACGCGAGCCGCTCGAGCGCCGCGGGCCCGGCGCCGCTGCGCGCCGCCAGCTCGGCGAGCGCCGCGTAGGGCCCGCCGCCCTCGCGCTCGGCGACCAGCCCCTCGACCTCCTCGCCCTTGACCTCGGCCACGTAGCCGAGGCCGATGCGCACCGCCTCGGCGTTTCCTTCGACGTGGCATTCGACCAGGCTCGCGTTCACGTCCGGGCCCCTTATCTCGATCCCGCGCCGCTGCGCCTCGTGGACGAGCGCGTCGGGCGGATAGAAGCCCATCGGCTGCTCGTTGAGCAGCCCGCACAGAAACTCCGGCCCGTAGTGGACCCGCAGCCAGGTCGACTGGTAGGCCAGCAGCCCGAAGGCCGCCGAGTGCGACTTCGGAAAGCCGAAGCCCGAAAACCCCTGGATCTGCTCGAAGACCCGCTCGGCGGTCGCCCTCGGTACATCGCGTCGCTCCGCACCCTCGATGAACCGCTCCCGGTAGGCCCGGATCGCCGCCTCCGAACGCCGCCGGCTCATCGCTCTCCGCAGCCCCTCGGCCTCGCCGGGGCTGAAGCCGGCGAGCGCGATCGCCACCTCGAGCACCTGGTCCTGGAAGACGATCGCTCCGAGCGTGTCTCGCAGCGCCGGCTCCAGCGAGGGGTGCTCGTAGGGGACTTCGTAGGAGGGGTCCTGGCGCAGCCGCTTGCGCCGTTCGATGTAGGGATGGACGGCGCCGCCCTGGATCGGCCCCGGCCGCACCAGGGCCACCTGGACGGTCAGGTCGTCGAGGTCCTCGGGCAGCGTCCGCGGCAGCATCTGCATCTGCGCGCGGCTCTCGATCTGGAAGACACCGGTCGTCTCCGCTGCCCGAATCGCCTCCCAGACCGGCTCGTCGTCGAGCGGGATCCGCGAGAGGTCGATCCGCTCGCCGCGCACCCGCGCGATCTCCTCGACGCAGCGCTCGACCGCCGACAGCATCCCGAGCCCGAGCAGGTCGATCTTCAGGAAGCCGGCGTCGGCGCACGAGTCCTTGTCCCACTGCACGATCTGGCGTCCCTCCATCGCCGCCGGCTGCACCGGGCACAAATCAATCAACTGACCAGTTGAAATGACCATGCCCCCGGGGTGCTGGGAGACATGTCGTGGCAGACCGAGCGCCTCGGCGACGAGCTCGACCAGCGCCTGCCAGCGCGGCGAGCGCGCCCGGTGACCGAGCGCGGCCTCGATCCCGCGCTCGAACTCCTCCCCGGACCCGTAGACGTCGCTCGCCTTTGCCACCCGCTCGATCTCTCCCTGCGGCAGCCCGAGCGCCTTGCCGAGGTCGCGGACAGCGCCCCGGACCCGATAGGTCGCGAAGGCGGCGACCAGCGCCGAGCGCTCCTGCCCGTAGCGCTCGTGAACGCGGGGGATCAGCACCTCGCGGACGTCGCGCGGAAAGTCGAGGTCGATGTCGGGCGCGTCGCGGAGCTCCTCGTTCAGGAAGCGGCCGAGGAAGAGCTCGTTCTCGACCGGATCGATGTGCGAGAGCCCGGTCAGGTAGCAGACGATCGAGCTGACGCTCGAACCGCGGCCGCGCCCCGGCGGCAGCAGGGCCCGCACCGTTCCGGCGCCCCGGACCTCGATCGCGACCTCGCGCGCGAGCTCGAGCATGTCGTGGTGGAGGAGGAAGAAGCCCGAGAGATTGAGCGAGCGGATCAGTCGCAGCTCCTCTTCGAGCCGCAGCTCGGCCTTGCGCCGCTGCGGCTTGCCGGCGTAGCGACGCGCGAGCCGCACCCTGCAGAGCTCGGCGAGCTTGTAGTCGGCGTCGGGGTCCTCGGAGCCGGGGAAGCGGTAGCCGAGGTCGCTGCTCAGGTCGAAGCCGAGCCGCTCGGCAAGCCGTGCCGCTTCGGCGACCGCCTCCGGGTGGTCGCGGAACCGCTGCTCGAGCTGGGCCGGGGAGAGAAGGGTGGAGGTGGCGTTGCCGCGCCGAACCCCCTCGGTCTCGTCGAGGCTGGAGCCGAGCCGGGCCGCGACGAGCGCGTCCTGGAGCCGGGCCCGGAAGCGATCGTGGGCGTGGACGTCGCCGGTGCCGACGCACGGCACCCCGAGCCGCTCTCCGAGCTCGGCGAGCCAGCGGTTGCGCGCCCGGTCGCGCCGCCACAGCGGGCGCTGCAGCTCGATCCGGAAGCGGTCGGGGCCGAAGGCGGTGAGCAGGCGCCGCGCCAGGCCCTCGGCGACCGCCGGCTCGCCGCGCTCCCAGAGCCCCGCCGCGGCGCCGTCGCGGGCGCAGCCGGAGAGACATACCAATCCGGCCGCTCGATCTTCCAATGACTCCAGGCTGAGCGAAGGGGGGAGGGGGTCGCGCGCGGCGTTGTCGCGGGTCCCCCGGTGTGACTCGGTCACCAGGCGGCAGAGGTTTCGCCACCCCTCGGCGTCCTCGACCAACAGCGTCAAGTGGAACGGATCGTCCCCGGGCGCCTCGATCGTCATCTCGGCGCCGACGATCGCCTTGATCCCGGCCCCCTTGCAGGCGTGGGCGTGCTCCATCGCCCCCCAGAGGCCGTCGTGGTCGGTGAGCGCCAGCGCCGAGTAGCCGAGCTCGGCGGCGCTCGACGCGAGCTCGGTCGGCAGCGAGGCGCCGTCCCCGAACGAGTAGGCGGAGTGACAGTGGAGCTCTACGGGGTCCATCGGCTCAGGCCCGCTGCCGATACCACTCGCCGTCGGGCTCATGGAAGACGACGACGTCGCTGCCGTCCTCGAGCACGAGTTCGAAGTAGCGCCGCCGCAGCCCCGGGCCGGCCCACCAACCGTCCTCGACCAGCCATTCCTCGCGCACCGAGCTGACCCGCTTCCCATCGACCTGGCGCGGCATCCCGTCGTCTGCGGCCTCGACCGACACCCGCTTCGGGCGGTAGAGCCGCTTCACGGCTCGGGGAACGGGGTCAGGGCGGCGCGGCGCTCGGGGAGGCGCGACGTCGGGTCGACGTCAAGCACCCGCAGCACGGCGTCGCGCCCGCCCGCGGCGCGCGCCTGACGGACGGCCTCGCCGAGCTTCCGCCGCCGCTCGCGCTCGGGACCGGCGAAGGAGAGCTGCTCGGCCGCCGGCGGCCCGAGCGCGGTCGCCTCGAGCCGCAGCAGCTCGGCCGGGGCCGGCAGGTCGTCGAGCGCACCGTCGAGCGAGAGCCGCGCGATCCGTGGGCTGGCGCAGGCGCGGCGCAGCGTCCGCTCGCAGCGCCAGCCGCCTCCAGCGGCGAGCCGCGCCGAGAGCCGCAGCCGCCGCACCGTTCTGCCGCGGCGGCCGGGATCGGCGAACAGCCTGTCGACGAGCAGCTCGAGCGCCCGCCCGAGCTGCAGCCCGCTGGAGGCATCCGGCAGCTCGAGCTCGGCGACGAGCGGCTCGTGCGCGCGAGCGGGGCGAAGCGCCGCGTCGCCGCCGAGCGCCAGCCGGCGGGCGAGCAGGCCGAGCTTTCCGAAGCGGTCGGCGACGGCGTCGCGATCGAGCGCCGCCAGCTCTCCGAGCTTGCGGATCCCGAGCCGCTCGAGCGTCTCGGGCAGCTCGTCGCCGATCCGCGTGCGCAGGAGACCCACCTCCAGGCCGGCGAGATAGGAGCGGGTGCGGCGCTCGCTGACGATCATCGGCCGCTTTTCCGGGCGCCCCCTGGTCCGGCTCGCGGCAGCGTAGGCGCAGAAGCGGGAGGGGGCGGCGGCGAGCCTCACCGCATAACGGCCACCTCCTCGGGCTTTGCCCTGCGGTGGTGCCGCGCAGACCGCGCGCCGGGCGCGGGCGAGCACGCCTTCGAGGTCGCCGCCCCAGAGGCCGCGCAGACCGCCGGCCTCGAAGTAAGCCTCCCCCGGGCGCTCGGATTCGATCGCCGCGCCAATTCCCTCCAGCCGCCGGATGACCGCCTCCCAGGCGCGCTCGGTGCGGACGGGGTCGGCCGGGGCGAGCACCAGCTCCGGGCAGCGCGACAGCGCCTCGCCGAGCCGCATCCCGGCCCGCACCCCGTGCGCCTCGGCGGCGCCCGAGACCTCGCCGATCAGGCCGACGCTCCCGGGCTCGGGGGCGAGCGCGAGCGGCCGTTTCAGGAGCGCCTTGCGTCCCTCACCGAGTGCGCTGGTGAGCTCGAAGCGGGGGATGAGGGCACAGGCGATCATTGTCACGGGTATCGAACGTATGTTCGTATATCGAGACGGAAAGGTCAAGGGGGAATCGCCCGCTTGCGATGATCAGCGGATGCGCAGGCTCCCGATCCCGATGCTGCTGGCGACGGCCGCGATCGCCGGATGCGGGGGAGGGGACGGCGGGGGCGAGTCGGAGGGCGAGGCCGCGGGAGGGGAGGCCGATGCCGCCGAGGTGATGGTGATCGAGGATTGGGCCGAGCAGGCTGCGGATGGGCGAGATCGAGAAGGCCGCCGACTTCTTCGAGCTGCCGAGCACCGCCCAGAACGGGACGCCGCCGATCGTCATGGAGACCCGCGAGGACGTCGTCGCCTTCAACGAGGCGCTGCCCTGCGGGGCGAAGCTCACCGACACCGAGGCCGCCGGTGAGCTGATCGTCGCCACCTTCGAGCTCACCGAGCGCCCCGGTCCCGGTCGCTGCGGGCCGGGGGTCGGCAGCGAGGCGCGGACCGCGTTCCGGATCGAGGACGGGAAGATCCTCCAGTGGCGCCGCGCCTCCGATCCGCCCGAGGTCGAGGGCCCGATCGTCTAGGCGACCCGCGTTCCAGCTCTTTTTGTCCAAATTGCGGGATCGTCGACGGTTGTCGCTTGCCAGGCCACGAACCCGGTGGTAGATTTCTTCTCAACGAACAACGGAAACGTTGTTCCAGAAAGGGCCCGCGCAAGTGGGTCCTTTCGCTTTTCATGAACCGGCCACCTCCTCGGGCTACGCCCTCCGGGGGTGCCGGGTTTTTCCTCGGCCGGGTTGGGTTGGGGTAGAAATCTGCGTATGGACGAGCAGTGCACCTGGTGCGGGGAGGCGGTCGAGGCCGACGACGGCTTCCGCGCCTACGAGCCGGCGGGCGAGCGCCGCGCCGTCTTCTGCCGGCTCGAGCACGTCATCCCCTGGGCGCTCCAGGGCGCCCACTGGGAAACGGGGAAGGCGCCTCAAATGGCGATGCAAGGCGGCCCCGGACGCGAAGCGGAGGAGCCGCCGTTGGGTGTCTGTTCGCACTGCGACGCCGAGCTCACAGACGTCCACGTGCTGCTCGTCCGCCACCGCGGCGAGCACCGGATCGCCGACGGCTTCTGCTCGGTCGAGCACATGAACGACTGGGCGAAGGCCGGCGGCCGCTACAGCTAGGCGCGGCTAGGGCGCCGCCGGCGCCTGCTTCTGCTTCTTCTTGCCGCCCTTCGCCGGCGCCTGCTGCTTGTTCGGCGGCACGAACTCGTCCTGCTTGGCCGGCGGCACGTGCTCGTCGCCGGGGTCGGCGGCGAACTCGAGGATCAGCGCCGAGGTCTCCTCGGGCTTTTCGACATTCGGCGAGTGGCCGGATCCCTCGATCATCGTGATCTGGGCCCCGGGCACGTCCTTGTACGCATCGGCGGCCTCCTGCGGGTCGTCGTAGAGCTGATCCTCGGCGCCCATGATCACGAGCAGCGGGATGCCGAGCCCGGCGAGGCGCTCGTCGAGCGGCTGCTCGGCACCGAAGTCGTCCGACTCCTGAGCCGACTTCTTGAACGAGGTGTAGGTCATCGCCTTCTGGTCGTCGACCGGCTGGTCGGGGTTCTCGAAGCCGTTCGCGAAGTTGAAGCCGGGCGCGAAAGCCTCCTTGTAGGCATCGCGGACCGCGAAATCGGGCGTCACCCTCGCCATCGCCTGGCCGATCAGCGGCACATAGCTGAGCTGGGCGAGGAAGGGCGGGGAGCCGAAGTCATCGCTCGGGGCCTGGTCGATGTCGACGAGCCTCGCCACCAGCCCGGGGCTCTCCTCGGCGAGCGCGGTCGCAACCGCGAATCCCATCGAGTGCCCGACAACCGTCGCGTTGCTGACCCCGAGCCCGCTCAGCACCGATGCGACCGTGCTCGCCTGATCGGTCATCGAGTAGCCGGCGGCGGGCTTCTCGGAGCCGCCGTGGCCGATCAGGTCGATGCTGATCACGCGGTGGTGCTTCTCGAGCAGCGGCTCGAGCTCTTCCCACCAGTGCGTCGAGCACGAGTAGCAGTGCAGAAGCACGATCGGAGATCCTTCGCCGCGGCTGTCGGTCACCTGGACGTCGCCGCCGAACGCGCTCACGATCTGGGCGCCGTCGACGGTGACCTCGGCGCCCTTGGTCTGGTTGTTGAGCGCGATCGCGTTAAGGCTCAGGAGAGCCACAAATGCGATCACGACCCCGATAGCGATCTTCCAACGCCGCTTCATAGCGGGCGTTACCCTAGCCCAGCCGATGGAGAAGTTCGTAATCCAGGGCGGCGCGCCTCTCTCCGGTGAGATCGTCGCTGCCGGCAACAAGAACTCGGCCCTGCCGATCCTCGCCGCCTGCCTGCTCACCGAGGAGCAGCTGGTGCTTCGCAACGTGCCGCGGATCCGCGACGTCGAATCGATGCTCAGCCTGCTCGAGCAGCTCGGTGTAAAGGTCGCCTGGAACGGCGACCACGAGGTCACGCTGCAGGCGGACGCCGTGCGCGAGACCGAGGTCGACGAGGAAGCCTCGACCCGGATCCGGGCGTCGTTCCTCGCCGCCGGGCCGCTGCTCGCCCGCTACGGCGAGGCCAGGATGCCGCCTCCCGGCGGCGACACGATCGGCCGCCGCCGCCTCGATCCGCACCTCGACGCCTTTCGCGACCTCGGCGCAAAGGTCGACGGCGGCAACTGGATCGAGCTCAGCGCGCCACCCGAGGGCCTGAAGGCGACCCGCATCTTCATGGACGAGCCCTCGGTGATGGGGACCGAAAACGCTCTCCTCGCCGCGGCGCTGACGCCGGGACCGACGACGATCATGAACGCCGCCTGCGAGCCGCACGTCCAGGACCTCGCTGGCCTGCTCGACTCGATGGGGGCGAAGATCGACGGGATCGGCTCGAACCTGATGACGGTGCACGGCCGCGACAAGCTCGGCGGCGCCGAGCACACGATCCGCCCCGACCACATCGAGATCGCCAGCTTTATGGCGCTCGCCGCCGCGACCGGCGGCGAGATGCGGATCCGCGACACCTACCCCGACGACCTCGAGATGATCAGGCGGCAGTTCCGCCGGCTCGGCCTACAGTCGATGATCGAAGGGAACGACCTCCTCGTCCCGCCCGAGCAGAAGCTCGCGATCCGCGACGACATCGGCGAAGCGATCCCGAAGATCGACGACGGCCCCTGGCCTGCTTTCCCCGCCGACCTGACCTCGATCGCGCTCGCGCTCGCCACCCAGGCCGAGGGGACGATCCTGATCTTCGAGAAGATGTTCGAGAACCGGCTGTTCTTCGTCGACAAGCTCGTCGCGATGGGCGCTCGGATCACGTTGTGCGATCCCCACAGGGCGATCGTCGACGGTCCGAGCCGGCTTCACGGGGAGCGACTGGAGAGCCCCGACATCCGCGCCGGGATGGCGATGCTCATCGCGGCGCTGGCGGCCGATGGCACCTCGGAGATCGGCAACGTGCTCCAGATCGACCGCGGCTACGAACGCATCGACCTGCGCCTGCGCGACCTCGGCGCCCGCATCGACCGCGTCGCGGTCGAGCCCGTACCCGCGTAGGCCCGCCTGCAGCCCGCTCTGCGGGTCCGACGCCGACGCGCAACTAAGGTGGGCGAGATGACCGATCTGCATCCCATACCCCCGGGCACACGCGACGTGCTCCCGGACGAGATGCGCGAGCTGCGCCAGCTAGAGGCCTCGCTCTGCGAGGTGTTCGAGGAGCGCGGCTACGGCCAGGTCGCGACGCCGGCGATCGAGTACGACGAAGTTCTCGAACGCGGCGACCCGCGCGCGGTGGCGTCTGCCTACCGCTTCTTCGACGAGCGCGGCGATCTGCTCGCGATGCGCACCGACATGACGATCCCGATTGCGCGCCTGGTTTCGGCCCGCTACGCAAACGCCGAGCCGCCGTTCCGGCTCTTCTACATCGGCCACGCCTACCGCGCCGTCCGCCCGCAGGGCGGCCAGATGCGCGAGTTCATGCAGGCCGGGGTGGAGTTGATCGGCGCCGAGGCTCCCGACGGGACCGCCGAGGTGATCGAGGTCCTCTGCGCGGCGCTCGACGCCGCCGGGCTGACCCGCGCGGTGATCGGGCTCGGCGACGCCGACCTATACCGCCAGCTGCTCGCCGAGCTCGACGTCGGCGATGAGGACCGCGAGCGGATTCTCGACCGGCTCGCCGCCCACGACCTCGTCGGCCTCGACGCTGCCGTCTCCGAGCTCGAGCCGATCGGCACCGGGCGCCGCGAGACCCTGCTCTCGCTGCCCGGCCTGCGCGGCGGCGCCGAGATCCTCGACCGCGCCGGCGAGCTCGGCGGCGAGGCCGTGAAGCGCGCCACCGGGCGCCTGCGAGCGACCTACGAGGCGCTCGAGAAGCGCGGTGTCGCCGACCGCGTCCAGCTCGACCTCGGGCTTCTGCGCGACCTCGGCTACTACAGCGGCGCGATCCTCGAGGTCTACGACCCGGCCCTGGGCCACATCCTCGGCGGCGGCGGCCGCTACGACGAGCTCCTCGGCCGCTACGGCCGCGGGCTGCCCGCGGCCGGTTTCGCGCTCTACCTCGAGCGCGTGCACCTCGCCCAGGCCGAGGAGGAGCGGATCGCAAAGGGGGAAGACAAGTGACGCCGCCAGTAGGCGTCGAGGCCGCGCGCCAGCCGCGCGAGGGCGGCGCTCTCAAGCTCGCGATCCCGCGCGGGGCGCTGTTCGAGCCGACCCTCGACGCGCTCGACTCGATCGGAATCGACACGACCGAGCTGCGCTCCGACTCTCGGGCGCTGATCTTCGAGGCCGGCGGCCTGGTGATCGTGACGATGCGGCCTTCCGACGTCCCGACCTACGTCGAGGCGGGCGCGGCCGACCTCGGCATCACCGGCAAGGACGTGCTGCTCGAGCAGGACGACCGCGCCACGTACGAGGTCCTCAACCTCGGCTACGGCGCCTGCCGGATGGTGCTCGCCACCCGCCAGGGCACCGACCGGCTCGCCGAATCCGAGCGCCGGCTCGGCATCGTCCGGATCGCGACCAAGTACCCGCAGATCACCCAGCGCTACTTCGAACAGACCGGCCGCCAGGCCGAGGTGATCGAGGTCAAGGGCTCGGTTGAGCTGGCGCCGCTGGTCGCCCTCGCCGACGGCATCGTCGACCTGGTCGCCACTGGCCGCACTCTGGCCGAGAACGATCTCGAGGTTCGCGAGGAGATCGTCGAGTCGACGGCCCGCCTGATCGCCAACCGCGTCTCGCACAAGCTCCGTGCCGAAGAGGTCGACGCGCTCGTCGAGCGCCTCCGGACGGTCGCGAAATGAAGATCACGCGCCGCGAATGGGACGGCGCCGAGCCGTCCGCGCTCGCCGCCGAGCTGCGCGCGCTCGCGCCGCCGCTGGGCGAGGTGAGCGGCACGGTCGCCGAGATCATCGCCGAGGTCGAGGCGGGCGGCGACGCGGCGCTGCGCGAGATCTCGAAGCGGCTCGGCGAGGCCGCCCCGGACGCGTTCCGTGTCCCGCCGGAGGCGGTCGAAGAGGCCGCGGAGCGGGTCGACGACGAGCTGCTCGAAGCGCTGCGGCTGGCGGCCGCCAACGTACGTGCGCTCGCCGAGGCCCAGCTCACCGACGATCGCTCGGTCGCGCTCGACCTGGGTCAGAGCGTCGAGCTGCGCGAGGTGCCGGTCGCCGCCGCGGGCGTCTACGCACCCGGTGGAGCCGCCGCCTACCCCTCGAGCGCGCTGATGTGCAGCGTCCCGGCCAAGGTCGCCGGGGTCAAGCGCGTCGCGCTCGCCACGCCGCCAGGCGACAGCGGCGCGCCGAACCCGGTCGTGCTCGCGGCCTGCGCGGTCGCCGAGGTCGACGAGGTCTACGCCCTCGGCGGCGCGCAGGCGATCGCGGCGCTCGCGCTCGGCACCGAGAGCGTTCCCCGGGTCGACGTGATCGCCGGCCCCGGCAACCGCTACACGCAGGAGGCGAAGCGCCAGCTCGCCGGCCGGGTCGGGATCGACGGGATCGCGGGACCGACCGAGCTGATGGCGATCGCCGGCGAGACCGCCGACGCCGATTGGGTGGCGCTCGACCTCGCGGCGCAGGCCGAGCACGGCGACGACGGCCTGCTCGTCGCCGCCGCGGTCAAGTCGGCCGTGCTCGACCGGATCGAACAGCGGCTCGGCGAGCTCGCCGCCGCGCGCGCCAGCCTCGCCGACCCGCCGGTGGTCCTGATCGCCGCGCCCGACACCGACGCCGCACTCGCGCTCGCCGAGGCGCTCGCCCCCGAGCACCTCGAGATCGCCGCCGAGGATGCCGAGCTGCTCGCCTCGCGAGTGACCACGGCCGGCTGCGTTTTCGCGGGCGCCGAGAGCGGCGCCGCGTTCGGCGACTACGTCGCCGGCTCCAACCACGTTCTGCCGACCGGCGGCGCGGGGCGGTTCCAGGGACCGCTCGGTCCCGGCGCCTTCCGCCGGCTGATTCCGACCGTGACCCTGACGCCCGCGGCCGCCGCCGCTCTGGCGGGGCCCGGCGCTACCCTGGCGCGGGCCGAGGGCTTCCCCGTCCACGGCGAGTCGATGGAGGCGCGCAGAGACCCAGGAGGCGACCGTTGACCAGGACCGCTGAGATCAAGCGCAAGACGGGCGAGACCGAGATCTCGCTCGAGCTCGGCCTGGACGGGGGTCCCTCGGAGATCTCGACCGGAATCGGCTTTCTCGACCACATGCTCGACCTGCTCGCCCGCCACGGCCGGCTGGCGCTGTCGGTGCAGGCGAAGGGCGATCTCGAGACCGGCTCGCACCACACGACCGAGGACGTCGGCATCGCGCTCGGGCAGGCGATCGACTCGGCGCTCGGCGACCGCGCCGGCATCCGCCGCTACGGGGAGGCGACGATCCCGATGGACGAAGCGCTCGCCGAGTGCGAGATCGACGTCTCGGGACGACCGCTTTGCGTATTCGAGGCCGACCTGCCGCGGGTCGCGATCGCCGGCTTCGAGTCTGAGCTCACCGAGGAGTTCTTCCGCGCCGTCGCCTCGAACGCGAAGCTGACCCTGCACCTGCGGGTGACCAGGGGATCGAACGCGCACCACATGATCGAGGCCGCCTTCAAGGCCTTCGCCCGGGCGCTGCGTGCCGCGGTCGAAATCGATCCGGATGAGAGCGGAGTGCCCTCGACCAAGGGCACGCTGACCGAGTGAGGCTCGCCACATGACCCGGATCGCGATCCTCGACTACGGGATGGGGAACCTGCGCTCGGTCGAGAAGGCGCTCGAGCGGGTCGGCGCCGAAGTCGACCGCAGCTCCGATCCCGAGGTCGCCGCAGAGGCGGCCGGCCTCGTGCTGCCCGGGGTCGGCGCGTTCCCGAAGGCGATGGAGCGGATCCGCGAGCTCGGCTTCGACAAGCTGATCGCCGAGCGTTCGGCGGCGGGCACGCCGGTGCTCGGTATCTGCCTCGGCATGCAGCTGCTGTTCGAGTCATCGAGCGAGGGCGAGGGCGCCGAGGGCCTCGGATTGCTCCCCGGCTCGGTCGAGCCGCTGCCCGCCAACGGGCTCAAGGTCCCGCACATCGGATGGTCGCCGGTCTCCTGGCAGCGCACGGAGCCGATCATCGAGGGCGTCGGCGAGCAGCCGCCCTTCTACTTCGTGCACTCGTTCACCCCGGTCCCGGCCGAGCAGGGCGACGTGCTCGGGACCGCCGCCTACGGCGAGAGCTTTGCCTGCGCGGTCGGGCGCGATTCGGTGTTCGGTTTCCAGTTCCACCCCGAGAAGTCGAGCACCGCGGGGCTGACGCTGCTCCGGAACTTTCTCCAGATAACTCAATCCGATAAAGCCGGCCTCGGAGGCGAAGCCGAGAAGCCGGCGTTGGATTCTTGATCCTCTATCCCGCCGTAGACATGCGGGAAGGGCGGGCCGTGCGGCTCGCCCAGGGCGACTACGAGCGCGAGACCTCATACGACGACGATCCCGTCATCGCCGCGACCCGCTGGACGAAAGGCGGTGCCGAGTGGCTGCACGTCGTCGACCTCGACGGGGCCCGCGAGGGCGAGCCGCGCAACCTCGAGCACGTGCGGCGGATCGTGAGCGCGGTCGAGGTCCCGATCCAGCTCGGCGGCGGGCTCCGCGACTCGGGCAAGGTCGAGGACGCGATCTCGACCGGGGTCGAGCGGGTCGTGCTCGGAACCGCCGCTGTGGACGACCCCGAGTTCGTCGCCGCGGTCAGCGAGGCCCACGGCGACCGGATCGTGGTCTCGGTCGACGCGCGCGGCGGGCAGGTGGCCCGCGAGGGCTGGACCGAGCCGACCGAGATCGCGCCGGCCGAGCTGCTCTCGCGGCTTTGCGAACGCGGCGTGCGGCGGTTCGTCTACACGCCGGTCGAGGCCGACGGCCTCATGGAGGGGCCGGTGCTCGACGACATCGGCGAGGTCGCGAGCGCGGCGGAGGAGGGGGGAGCGGTGATCACCTATTCCGGCGGCGTCGGCTCGCTCGACGACCTGCGGGCGCTCGCCGGGCTGGGCCACGCGGCGCTCACCGGCGTGATCGTCGGGCGCGCCCTCTACGAGCAGCGGTTCACGGTCGCCGAGGCGATAGAGGTACTGGCGTGACGCGCCGCAACCTCAGCCGCGGTGGCCTCGCGGCGGCGCTCGTCGCGCTCGCCCTCTACGTGCTGCTTGGCGGCGACATCGACCTCGGCGGCGACTCGTCGAGCGGGCCCGACACGCAGACCGAGCCGGTACCCACGCAGACAGAGCCAGCTCCGACCGACACCAGCGCCGAAGCGCCGCCAAACGGCGGCCGAGATGGCGGCACGGATATTCCCGCCGAGGAGAGACGCGAGATCACGCGTGTCCTGGCGCTGGTCGACACGGGCGGGCCGTTCCCCCACGACCAGGACGGGACCACCTTCCAGAACCGCGAGGGACACCTTCCGCAGCAGCCGAACGACTACTACCGCGAGTACACCGTCGAGACCCCCGGCTCGCCGGACCGCGGCGCGCGGCGGCTGGTGATCGGCGAGGGCGGCGAGATCTACTACACCCGCGACCACTACGACTCGTTCGTGCAGATCGACCGCGAGGAGTTCCGCTGATGCATATCGACGATCTGACGAGCGCGCGGTGGGAATGCGTCCACTTCGTTCACCAAGCTCCGGACGTGGGGACCCTGCCCGGGCGTGGGTTCGAAGTCGCCGAGATCGACGGATCGGCGATCGGGTCGAAGTCCGAGCTGATCGACGCACTCGCCGGGGCGCTGCGTTTCCCGGAATACTCGGGCGCGAACTGGGACGCGGTCGACGAGTGCTTGCGAGATCTCGGCAGCTGGCTCAAGGCCGAGGGATACGTTTTCGTGATTCGCCGAGCCGGCGCACTCTGGAAGGCGGTGCCAGAGCCGGCCGGGACGCTCTTGCAGATCTGGCTCGGCGCCGCCAAGCGGTGGGCCGAGGACGGGACCCCTTTCCACCTCGTCTACGAGTGGTAACTAGGATGCGACCCGCAAGCGACCAAGGAAGGTTTTCGGCATGAGCAAATACCCGGTGAAGTTCGCGGTCAAGTATCCGAACCGCGACCTCGACAGGCTGAGCACGTTCTTCCGCATCTTCGCCGCGATCCCGATCTTGATCATCATCTCGCTGCTCTCGGGCGGCTTCAGCTTCAGCAACGAGAGCACGACCTCGCTCGCCGGTGCCTTCGGGGGGATAGTCGTGATCCCGACCGTGCTCATGATCCTCTTCCAGACCAAGTACCCGCGCTGGTGGTTCGACTGGAACCTCGAGCTGCTGCGGTTCTCGAACCGGGTCGGGGTTTACATGGCGCTGATGGACGACCAGTACCCGTCCACCGATGAGCACCAGAACGTGAAGCTCGACATGCCCTACCCGAACGTCGAGAAGGACCTCAGCCGCGGTTTGCCGCTCGTCAAGTGGCTGCTTGCGATCCCGCACTGGATCGTCCTGATCGTGCTCTCGTTCGTCGCCCTCTTCGTCGTCGTCATCGCCTGGTTCGCGATCCTGTTCACGGGCCGCTATCCGAAGGGGATGTTCGACTTCGTCGAGGGCGTCTTCAGGTGGTCGAACCGGGTCTACGGCTACGCGATCCTGATGGTCACCGACGAGTACCCGCCGTTCTCGCTCGAGCCGTAGCTCGCGACAAGCAGCTGGCAGTGTCCCAACCACTGATCGAGTTCCCGGCCGACGATCCAGAGCGCGCCCAGCGGTTCTGGAGCGGCGTCCTCGGCGCCGCGTTCGCGCCGAGGCCGAGTGAGGCTGGGGCGGGCTGGGAGGCAAGCGGCGAGCTTCGTCTCGGACTGCACCAGCGCGGAGCGGGCCCTGGCGACAGCGCGTCTCTCGCCTACTTCACGGTGCCCGACCTTCCCGCCGCGCTTGAGCGCGTCAAGGACCTGGGCGGCTCGGTGATCCACCCTGGTGAGCGCTGGGCCATCTGCCGTGACTCCGAAGGCAGCCCGTTCGCGCTCGCGGCGGATGCGTAGCGGCAAAGCCGTTTACCTAATCTCCAGGCATGGTCCTGAAGCGCGTTATCCCCTGCCTCGATGTCGACTCCGGGCGGGTCGTCAAGGGCACCAACTTCGTCGGCCTCCGCGACGCCGGGGACCCGGTCGAGCTCGCTGAGCGCTACGACGCCGAGGGCGCCGACGAGCTCGTCTTCCTCGACATCACCGCCTCGCATGAGCAGCGCGACACGATCGTCGAGCTGGCGCGCCGCACGGCCGACAACGTCTTCATCCCGTTCACGATCGGCGGCGGGATCCGCTCGGCGGAGGACGCCCAGGCGGTGCTCGACGCCGGGGCCGACAAGGTCTCGGTCAACTCCGCGGCGCTGGCGCGGCCGGAGCTGATCACCGAGCTCGCGGAGGTGTTCGGCACCCAGTGCGTCGTCGTGGCCATTGATGCCAAGCGCGAGGGCGAAGGGACCTCGGGCGTCTACGTGAACGGCGGCCGCGAGAAGGTCGAGGGCCGCGAGGCCGTTGCCTGGGCGCGCGAGGCCGAGGAGCTCGGTGCGGGGGAGATCCTCTTGACGAGCATGGACCGCGACGGGACCACCGAGGGCTACGACCTCGAGCTCACCCGCGCGGTCGCCGACGCGGTCGGCATCCCGGTGATCGCCTCCGGCGGCGCCGGCGAGCTCTCGCACCTCGTCGACGCGATCAGCGACGCCGATGCCGATGCGGTGCTCGCCGCCTCGATCTTCCACTACGGCACCTTCTCGATCGCGGAGGCGAAGCGGACGATGAGCGAGGCCGGAATCCCGGTGCGCACCGTTTAGCGCCCTGCCCGCCTCAGCCGCTCTTCTTCTTGCCCTTCTTCTTTTTCTTCTTGCCCTTCTTCTTCTCGGCCGCCTTCTCGCGCGCGCGCTTCTGCTTCTTCGAGAGCGCCGCGCTCGAGGGCCGCGGCTTCAGCGCCAGCAGCCCGGCGTAGCCGGTCAGGTAGATGCGGCGGCCGTCGGAGATCACCGGGTTGTAGGCGCCGGCTTTGCTGCCGAAGACGCGCTTGCCGGTCTTGGTGGCGAACCCGGCCGTGGCGCGCTTGCTGACGTTGGCGACGTAAAAGATCTGCCCGACGACGCTGCCCGCACCGAGCACCGCGCCGCCAGCGGGCCGCGTCCAGCGCTCCTTGCCGGTCTCGGCGTCGAGCGCGTAGACGGTGTCGCCGGAGCCGAAATAGACGCTCGGCACGGCGGTCGGCGTGTCGGCGACGGCCGGCGCAGAGTAGACCTCGCCACCCGTCGACTGCGCCCAGGCGAGCTTGCCGGTCTCCTCGACGAAGCTGTACATGCGGCCGTCCTTGTTGCCGATGTAGACGCGCCCGAAGGCGACAGCCGGGGTCGAGTAGAAGCTGCCGCTGCGGGAGAACTCGCGGCCGACGTCGGAGGTCTGCCACTTGATCGATCCGTCGGTGAGCCGCACGGCGGAGAGCTCGCCGCCATAGTCGCCCGCGAACACAATCCCATTGTGGATCGCCGGGCCGCCCTTGATGGCGCCGCCCAGCTCGCGCTGCCAGGCCACCTTGCCGGTGCTCGCATCGAGGGCGAACAAGTCGCCGGATTCGCAGCCGACCACCACCAGGTCGCCCTCTACCACTGGCGAGGTCTCTGAGCGGTCGGGGAGGTCAAATCGCCACAGCCGCTTGCCGGTCGCCGCGTCGAGAGCTACCACCTGACCGGGCTCGAGGTTCGCGATGAAGACGCGGCCGTTGTCGATCGCCGGCGAGGAGGCGTTCAGCTCGCCGACCTTTCTTCGCCACAGCGGCTTGCCGTTCTCGGAGTTGAGCGCGTAGGCGATCGCGTGCTTGTCGATGCCGTAGATCGTCGTCCCCGCCAGCACCGGCGAGAACTCGGTCAGCACCCCCTGCGAGTGGTAGCTCCACAGCCTGCGGAAGGGCGGCTTCAGCCCGCGGCGGGGCAGGAAGCGGGTCTTCGCGTTGTTGGCCCCGTAGGTCGGCCAGTTGGTGCTGCCGCGGCGGGGAGGCGGTTCGCTGGAGCTGAACGGCGCGTCCGGATCGGAGACGTCGCCTGGTCGCTTGAAGACCGAGTAGCCGATCGCGAAAGCGAGGCAGCCGAGCACGACTGCCGCGGCGATCACCTCGCGCCGGTGCTCCTCCCAGATTCCGAGTGCCCTACTGACCGTCGGTCTCGCTTGACGTTTCCCCGCCTGCAGCCGCTTCCTCCTTGGCGGCGTCCTTCTCCTCCTTTGACAGCGAGGCGCCCTTCGGGCGCGCCTTCAGCGACAGCACGTTCGAGTATCCGGTCAGGATCAGGCGCCGACCGTCCGAGATCACCGGGTTGTAGGCGCCGATGTCGTGAAAGACGCGCTTGCCGTCCTCGGTCCCGAACCCCACCGTGGCCCGCTTGCTGATGTTGGCGACGTAGAAGATCGCGCCGATCACGCTGCCGGCGCCGATCACGCTCCCGCCGGCGTCCTCTGCCCAGATCTCCTCGCCGTTCTCGGCGTCGAGCGCGTAGACCCTGCCGCCCAGCGACCCGAAGTAGACCGCGGGCTTCGCGGTCGGGGTGTCGGCGACCGCCGCTCCCGCGTAGATCTCCGATCCGACCGTGTGGCTCCAGGCGAGCTCGCCGCTGTCCTCTTCGAAGCTGTACATGCGCCCGTCCTTGTTGCCGATGTAGACGCGGCCGAAGGCAACGGTCGGGGTCGCGTAGAAGGAGCCGCTGCGGCCGAACTCGAGGCCCTGGTCCGAGGACTGCCACTTGATCTTCCCGTCATCGAGGTTCAGCGCCGAAAGCGTGCCCCCGTAGTCGCCGGCGAAAACGACGCCGTTGTTGATCGCCGGGGCGCCCTTGACCGAACCGTCGACCTCGGTCTGCCAGATCACCTCGCCGTCCTGGGCATCGAGGGCGAAGACGTCGCCCGACTCGCAGCCGATCACGACCTTGCCGTCCTCGACTGCGGGCGATGACTCCGAGCGGCCGGGCAGCTCGCGCTCCCAGAGAATCTCGCCGCTCTCGGCGTCGAGCGCCACCGCCTGCTCTGGGGTGAGGTTGACGTAGAAGAGGCGGCCGTCCTCGATCGCGGGTGAGGAGGCGTTGGTGTCCCCGATCTGGACCTCCCAGCGCGGCACGCCGGTGTTCTCGTCGAGCGCGAAGGCCTGACCGGCGTTGTCGATGCCGTAGACCGTGTCATCGTCGTAGACGGGCGCGAATTCGATCAGCCCGCCCTGGCCCTCGTAGCTCCAGATCTCGCGATAGGGAGGGCTGATTCCCTGGCTCGGCAGATACCGGGTGCGCTGGTTGTCGTACCCGTAGGTCGGCCACTCGACGGTGCCGCTCTTGGCCACGGCCTCGAATGGATTGAACTCGGCGTTGGGGTTGAGCACGTCCCCCGGGCGCTTGCCGACCGAGACCGCGATCAGCGCGATGATCGTGAGCGCGGCAGCCCCGATCCCGAATACGACCTCGGGGCGCTTCTTCCAGTTCCAGACAACCGCTTCGCGGGCGGCGGTCCAGCGGCTTGCGATCCAGGTCGTGATCGAGGAGATCCAGCTGCCGTCGTCCTGGCTTGTCTTCTTTTTCTTCTTCTTCGCCGCGGGCTTTTTCGCCGCCGGCTTCTTCGCAGCCGCCTTCTTGGCCGGCTTCTTCGCAGCGGCCTTCTTCGCCGCCGGCTTCTTCCTGGCGGCAGGCTTCTTCTTCGCCCGGCTGGGCTTCTTCTTCCCCTGGTCGGCCACGTGGAGGCAGAATGGTAAGCAACCTCGTGAATATGCCGTCCGCCGCACCAGATCCAGACCAGCTCCCGGCCCGCCTCGAGGCGCTCCCGGGCATCGCAGCGCTGCGCGAGGCGGCGGAGGGAACCTACGCATACCTGGTCGGCGGCGCGGTGCGCGACCTGCTGCTCGGGCGCGACCGCGCCGACCTCGACGTCGTCATTGAGGGCGAGATCGCCCCGCTCGCCGAGGCCCTCGGCGGCGAGATCCGCGAGCACGACCGCTTCTCGACCGCGACCGTCGAATCGGACGGGCTCACCGCCGACCTCGCCAGCTCGCGGGCCGAGACCTACGCGCACCCGGGGGCGCTCCCCGACGTCAGCCCGGCGACCATCGACGAGGATCTCGCCCGGCGCGACTTCACGATCAACGCGATGGCAGTGCCGCTGGCCGGCGAGCCCGGGCTCATCGACCCGCACGGCGGGCTCGCCGACCTCGAAGCGGGACAGCTGCGGATCCTGCACCCGGGCTCGTTTCGCGACGACCCGACCCGGGCGCTGCGCGCGGCGCGCTACGCGTCGCGGCTCGGGCTCGAGCTCGAGCCCGAAACCGCGGCGCTGCTTCGGCAGGCCGACCTCGGCTCGGTCTCCGAGGACCGGGTCGACGCGGAGCTGCGGCGGATCGCCGCCGAACCAGACGCGGTGAAAGCACTCGACCTCGTGCACGGGTGGGGCCTGCTCGATCTCCGCCCCGACTCGATCGCGGTCGTCGAGAAGCTCGACCGGCTGC
Source organism: uncultured Solirubrobacterales bacterium (assembly GCA_963800705.1). GTDB lineage: Bacteria > Actinomycetota > Thermoleophilia > Solirubrobacterales > 70-9 > CAWDBV01. The sequence continues at coordinate 448,733 of CAWDBV010000005.1, read as the reverse complement.
TCTCCGAGCCGCCGTGGAGCGAGGCCGCCGACCGGGCGGCGGCGATCATGCTCGCGCTCCGCGGCGACGACGAGGCCCGTCGGCTCGCGGCGAGCTCTCCCGGGTCCGCCTCGGAAGGGGTGCGGGTCGCGTCCGGCTGCTCCGACGAGGAGCTGGCGCTCGGGCGGGCGCTCGGCGCCGACTGGCTCGACGACTATCTCGACTGGCGCCGAGTCGGGCTCGAGATCGGCGGCGAGGACCTGATCGGCGCCGGCATCCCCGAGGGCCCGGCGGTGGGCCGCGGGCTCGAGGCGGCGCTGTCGGCGAAGCTCGACGGCGAGCTTTCAGGGCGCGAAGCCGAGCTCGAGGCCGCGCTCGCCGCGGCGCGCGCGGGCGAAGGGGGGGAGGGGGGCTGATGCGCTGGCGCGAGCAGGACGGGATCCGCTGGCTCGAGGCCGAGATGCCGGGGGCGCGGGCGGCGTTCACGACCCGGCTCGGAGGCGTCAGCGAGGGCGACTTCCAGAGCCTCAACGTCGGAATCAAGACCGAGGACGAGCCCGACCGCGTGCTCGAGAACCGGAGGCGGATCTGCACCTCGCTAGACCGCGAGCTCGGCGGTGTGCTGATCGGCCACCAGGTTCACGGCGCCGGGATAGCCCGCCACGACGCCCCGCAGCAGCCGAGCCCGTTCGCCGACGGCGTCGCGGCGCGCGAGCAGGTCGACGCCCAGGTGACCACGGAGAAGGCGCTGACGCCGCTGGTCCAGGTCGCCGACTGCCTGCCGATCGCGCTCGCGGGCGAAGGCGGTGTGGCGATGGCGCACGGCGGCTGGCGCGGGCTCGCCGCCGGGGTGGTCGCGAGCACCGCCGAGGCGATCGGCGCGAGGGCCGCCGCGATCGGACCCGGGGTCGGGGCGTGCTGCTACGAGGTCGGCGACGAGGTGCTCGAGGCCTTCTCGGACCTCGACGCCGTGGCGCGCGGGCGGATGCTCGACCTGACCGCGGTCGCGCGGGCGAAGCTCGCCGCCGCCGGGGTCGAGACGGTGAGTTCGGCCGACCTCTGCACAAGCTGCAGCTCCGACCTCTTCTTCTCCCACCGCCGCGACAAGGGCAGGACCGGGCGCCAGGCCGGCCTCGCCTGGCTCGAGTGAACCCGGGACTGATCAGCGGCCTAGAGCCGGCCAAGATCCGCGCCAACCTCGAGCGCGTCCGCGGCGAGGTCGGGGACGAAGTCGAGATCCTCGCCGCGACCAAGTACGTGCCGGCCGATGAGATGGGAGCTCTGGCCGAAGCCGGGGTGACGCTCGTCGGGGAGAACCGGCTCCAGGACATGGAGGAGAAGCGCGAGCGCTGGGCCGACGCGTTCACCTGGGACTTCATCGGCAACCTGCAGAGCCGTAAGGCACCCCGGATCGCCGAGCAGGTGCGGCTGATCCACTCGCTGGCGAGCGACTCGGCACTGGACAAGCTCTCGAAAGCCGGGGAATCGGGGGTGCAGGCCCTGATCGAGGTCAACGTCGCCGGCGAGCAGAGCAAGGGAGGGGTCGAGCCGGGCGAGCTCGGCGACTTCATCGAGCGCTGCCCGGTTCCGGTCGCCGGGTTGATGACGATGCCCCCATTCAGCGAGGACCCGGAGGCCTCGCGGCCCCATTTCGCGCGCCTAGCCGAGCTCGCCGCCGAGCATGGCCTCGGGCAACTCTCGATGGGCACCAGCCAGGACTACGAGGTCGCGGTGCAAGAGGGAGCGACGATCGTCAGGCTGGGTACAACGCTTTACGCTTGAAATTCGCGCATCACGCGTGACAGAAGGCATAATCTCAGTAGAGGAATCACGCTCACAGAGCCGAAACTGAGGAAGCGATGGCAATAGGCGATACATGGCGACGCGCGCTCGAGTACTTCGGGCTCGTTGACGGCGACTACATCGAGGGCGACTTCACCGACGAGAACGAGATCAACCCGACGACCGGGGAGGCGGCCCCGATCCGCGAGCAGGTCGATCCGGTCCGCGACCGGGGCAATACACCTGCGCCGCGCTCCCGCGCCACCGCGATGGACGACGCCGACGACATCTTCGCCGACGAGATGCCCTCGCGGCGCCGTGCCGCGACCCAGACTCCGCCGCCCGACATGGGTGAAGCGCCCGCGCCGTCGAGAGCGCCGGCCGGCAACGGCGGTGCCGACGTGCAGATGAAGCTCGTCGCGCCGCGCAGCTTCAACGACGCCCAGCAGGTCGCCGACGAGTTCAAGAGCCAGCGCCCTGTGATCCTCAACCTCCAGGACACCAACAACGATCTCGCCCGGCGGCTGATCGACTTCTGCTCCGGCCTCACCTACGCGCTCGGCGGGGGCATGCAGAAGATCGCCAACCAGACCTTCCTGCTCACCCCGGCCAACGTCCGGGTCTCGGCCGCCGAGGCCGAGCGGATGCTCGAGCGCGGCTTCTTCAACCAGAGCTAGACGAATTTTTCGTACGGCGGCCCCGCGGAACGGATAGCGTTCACCGCGGAGACGCCAATGGTTGAGAAAGCTGCCGAGCCGCGGATCTCAAAGGCGCGCAGAAGCGCGTTGAAAGCGGCGCGCGCGCTGACCACGCCGCTGCTCCCCGACGACTACATCGAGCTCCTCAACCCGATGTGGTCGACGCGCGAGCTGCTCGGCGAGATCGTCAGGGTGCAGCCGGAGACCGAGGAGGCCTCGACGATCGTCGTCCGCCCGAGCTTTCCGTGGCCGGGCCACAAGGCGGGCCAGTACCTGCGGATCGGGGTCGAGATCAACGGCAGGCGCCACTGGCGCGCCTACTCGCTCACCTCCGATCCCGGACACCCCGACGAGCTGATCAGCATCACCGTCAAGCACGTCTCTGAAGGCAAGCTCTCCCCGTACTTCACACGACGGGCCAAGGCCGGCTCGGTCGTCTTCCTCGGCGACGTCGAGGGAACGTTCACGCTCCCGAACCCGCTGCCCGAGCGCTTCCTGTTCGTCAGCGCCGGCAGCGGAGTGACTCCGGTGATGAGCATGCTGCGCGAGCTCGAGCGCAAAGGCGTCCTCAACGACGTCGTCCACCTGCACTCCGAGCGCGACGACGAGAACGTGATCTTCACCGACATCTTCAAGGGAATCGAGGAGCGCAACCCCGGCTACAAGAGACAGCTGCGCCTGACCTCGAAGGAAGAGCGAATCCGGCCCGAGGAGCTCGACGAGCTCTGCTCCGACTGGCGCGACCGCGCCAGCTTCCTCTCCGGCCCCGGTGAGCTCCTCGACACGATGTTCGACCACTGGGAGGAGCACGGCGACTCCGACAACATGCACATGGAGCGCTTCCAGCCGGTGATCGGGACCGGCGACGCCGAGGTCGGCAGCGGCGGCACCGTCCGCTTCCGCGTCACGGGCGTCGAAGCGAGCTGCGACCAGGGGATCTCGATCCTGGTCGGCGGTGAGGAGGCCGGCGCCGACCTGCCCTTCGGCTGCCGGATGGGGATCTGCCACACCTGCGTCGGCCGTCTCTGCCACGGCCAGGTCCGCGACCTGCGGACGGGCGAGGTGCACGGCGAGGAAGGTGAGATGATCCGTACCTGCGTCAACGCACCCGAGGGCGAGATCGAGATCGAGGAAGGCAACAAGACCCAGGCCACCCCGGCGTGAAAGGACTTAGATGACGACTTCAACGGCAGCGCCTACGAACTCAATCGAGAACCCGATCCACCGGCTCACCCCGGAGCAGATCGACGAGCTCGGCCGCGAGTTCCAGGCCATCCACGACGACGTCTTCGCCGATCTCGGCGAGAGCGACGCCAACTACATCCGCAGCATCATCCAGTTCCACCGCCGGCTCGCGGCGCTGTCGCGGATAGTGCTGATGGCCTCGCGCTACACGCCGGCGTGGATCCTCGGCACCGCCGGGCTCTCGGTGGCCAAGATCCTCGAGAACATGGAGATCGGCCACAACGTCATGCACGGTCAGTGGGACTGGATGAACGACCCCAACATCCATTCGTCGACCTGGGACTGGGACACGGCGTCGCCCGCCGCGGCCTGGAAGCACTCCCACAACTACGTCCACCACACCTTCACCAACATCATCGGCAAGGACAAGGACGTCGGCTACGAGATCCTGCGGGTGGATCCCGCGCAGGACTGGAACCCGGTCTACGTCTTCCAGCCGCTCTACAACGTGATCCTGGCGGGCTTTTTCGAGTGGGGGGTTGCATCGCACGACCTCGACTTCGACAAGATCCGCTCGGGCGAAAAGCCCAAGGCGCAGGTCTGGGACGAGCTCAAGGCGATGGGCCGCAAGGCCCGGCGGCAGGTCGTCAAGGACTACATCGCGTTTCCGGCGCTCAGCGGCCGCGAGTGGAAGAAGACGCTGTACGCGAACCTGACCGCGAACTTCGTCAGAAACTTCTGGAGCTACGCGATCATCTTCTGCGGCCACTTCCCCGACCAGACCTACACGTTCACCGAGGAGGAGGTCGAGGACGAGACGCTCGGCGGCTGGTACGTCCGCCAGCTGATCGGCTCCGCGAACATCGACGGGGGATCAACCTTCCATCTGATGAGCGGCAATCTCAGCTACCAGGTCGAGCACCACCTCTATCCGGACATGCCGAGCTCCCGCTACAAGGAGATCGCACCGCGCGTGAAGGCGATCTGCGAGAAGTACGACCTGCCCTACAACACCGGCCCGTTCTGGAAACAGTTCGGCTCTGTGCAGCGGACGATCCTGCGGCTCGCGTTCCCGGGCGGTAAGACGAGGCCGAAGGCACCGCCGTACCGCGCCGAGCGCGAGGCCGCCAAGGCGACCCAGAACGGCGCCCGCCCGGCGCGCGAAGAGGGAGCCGTCCCGGCTTTCCCCTAGGGGCGCGGGACGAGGTCGGGGCTTTGGCTCGCGGCCGGGCTAGTGCTCCCTTTCACGCGAAGGGAGGCGCACTAAATCACTGGCGGGGACGCCCCCCATGGGAAGCAGTAGTGCCAAGGCTCCCACCTATCCGCAGATAAACCGGAGGGACTCGCTCTGCCGGTGATCGAGGTCGCGGCGTGACCGCGCAGCTACTCCGACAGCCCGGCGGCGTCGAGGGCTTCTTCTGCGGTTCGGGAGCTCTCCGCCTTCGCGATTTTTCCCTGCCGAAAGGTCCACACGGTTCCCCAGACAAGCTCGAACGGGGGCCCGCCCTTTTTCGACTCAGCAGTGGCGCGGCACGTCGTCACGACGCGTTCATCGTCATGCGCTAACACGTCGACCAGCTCAAATCGAAAGCCTTCGAAGGGCTCGCTCATATCGACCAGCCACTGGACCATCCCCTCGTGTCCGTGGTAAGGCCGCGTCACGGGGAAGGAACCGAAGTTGATGATTTCGACCTCGGGATCGAACATCTCGAAAGGCGGGGCCCCTTCCCGCTCGAATCGCCCGAAGGCCTCTCTCAATATGGCCACGTTCTCCTCCGACATCGCCCGCGCAGTATCGCGCCAAAGCCCCCGCCCCCACTGCCACGGCCGCCAGGAGCCCTGGCACTCTCGCTCTCCATGCGGAGAGGTGCCTCGGAGCCGACCCGGCTTGTGGCTCCCTTCGCGCGAAACGGAGGGGCCGGGCCAAGCGCGCTCTGGTGCGTATAGGTTCCGACAGTGGAGGTCGTCCGGGCGAACGGACTCGAGATCGCTTACGAGCGCGACGGCGAGGGGCCGCCGCTGCTCTTCGTGCACGGCGCCGCCGAGGACAGCCGCGTCTGGCAGCCGCAGATGGCCGCCTTAGCCAACGAGTTCACCGTCGTGGCCTGGGACGAGCCGGGCGCGGGCCGCTCCACGGATCTGCCCGCGAGTTTCGGTCTGGAGGACTACGCAAACTGCCTCGCGGCGCTGATCGAGGCGCTCGCGCTCGGCCCGACGCACGTCGCCGGCCTCTCCTGGGGCGGCACCGTTGCCCTGGAGCTCTACCGCCGCTCTCCCGGGCTCGTCGCGACCTTGATCCTGATCGATACCTACGCCGGCTGGAAGGGGTCGTTGCCGCAGGAGGAGGTGCGTGCCCGGGTTACGGGCGTGCACGAGATGCTCGCCGCGCCGGCTGCGGAGTTCGACCCCACCCTGCCGGGGCTGTTCGCCGGCGAGCCCCCAGCCGAGTTCATCTCGCTGCTCGAGGAGATCGCTGCGGACGTCCGTCCGGAGAGCCTCAGGAAGGCGGTGTCTGTGATGGCCGAAGCCGACCAGCGCGACCTGCTGCCCCGGATCGAGGTGCCGACGCTGCTGATCTGGGGCGAGCTCGATGCGCGCTCGCCGCTCAGCGTCGCACGTCAATTCGAGCAGTCGGTCCCCGACACCGAGCTGGTTGTGATCCCGGAATGCGGCCACGTCAGCACCCTTGAACAACCCGAGGCGGTCAACGCAGCGGTGCGTGATTTCTGCCGCGCACACTCGCGGCCGTAGCTGACGCCCACGGGGCCGGCGCGTCCTCCTAGCCGAGGTCCTTGTTCTCCGGCACGAACTTGCTGGCGATGAAGGTCGCGCCCTGCGGGTCGGTGAGCACCGTCATCCGCACCCAAGGTGCGTCGAACGGAGGCGCGAGCACCTTGCCGCCGAGCTCCTCGGCCTTCGAGGCCGCGGCGTCGGCGTCGTCGACCGCGAAGGTGACGCTCCAGTGTGGGGGCGTGTCGGGCTGGTCGTCGGGGATCGCGGTGAGGCTCGCGACGACGTCCTCGAAGCCCTCCATGCCGCCCATCTCCTTCACCTGTTCGCGGAGGCCGGGGTTGTCCTTCTCGAGGTGGTCGCCGTAGCCGGGCTGCGTCCACATCTCCGCGCCGCCGAGGTCGAGCGTCGTCCAGCCGAACAAAGAGCCGTAGAACTTCTTCGCCCCTTCGACGTCGCGGGTGTTGAGCACGTTGAAGACCACGGCTCCGTGCTCGTTGACGACCTCTGAGCCCTTGTTCTCCTTCGCCTCCCAGACGCAGATCACCGCGCCCTCGGGGTCGGCGAACACGGCCATCCGGCCGGCGTCCATGACGTCGAAGGGCTCCATCAGCACGGTGCCGCCTGCTTCCTTGGCCTTCGCCGCGGCATCGTCGGCGCTGTCGACCCAGATGTAGCTGTTCCAGAGCGCCATCTGCGGCATTCCCTCGGGAATCGACCCGATTCCGCCCACGGTGCCGTCCGACAGGCTGGCGATGAAGTACTTGGCGCCCGCGTCCTCGGGCATCACCTGTTCGTACTCCCAGCCGAACAGCCCACCGTAGAACTCGGTCGCTTTTTCGGGGTCGGGCTGCGCCGTATCGACCCAGCAGGGAACGCCGGGGATGTATCCGTCGCGCTTCGCCATTGATGCTCCTTCCGTGGATGACAGGTCGTGCGGCGCAGCCTATCCAGAGCCGCCCAGCCCGGGCAATAACCTTGGCGCCATGAAGATCGGCTTCGTAGGTTCGGGAAACATGGCCGCGGCGATGGCGCGCGGCTGGGCCGGGGCCGGGATCGACGCGCTCGAGCTCATCTTCAGCGACAAGCTCCCCGACCGCGCGGCGGAGCTCGCCGCCGAGCTCGGCGGCAGCACCGAGGCCGACAACGCCGGGCTGGCCGTCCAGGCGGACGTCCTGCTGCTCGCCGTGAAGCCCGCCGTGCTCGAGGAAGCCGCGGGCGAGATCGCCGCATCAGGCACCCCGGTGATCTCGATCCTCGGCGCGACGCCGCTGGCAAAGCTCGAGCAGGCGCTTCCCGAATCGCCACTCGTCCGGGTGATCCCGAACCTCGGGGTCGCGGTCCGCCGCGGGGTGCTCTGCTACGCGGTCTCCGATCGCGTCGACGGCTCGCTCGGGGCCCGAATCACCGGGCTGCTCGGCGAGCTCGGAACCGCGATCGAGCTCGACGACGGGCTGATCGACGCCGCGACCGCTGTGATGAGCTGCTCGCCCGCGTACCTGGCGCGTGCGGGCGCCGCGCTGATCGAGTCCGGCGCGCGCGAGGGGCTCGACCCCGAGCTCGCGAAGCGGTTGGTGCTCGAGACGATGGCCGGCACCGCCGAGCTGCTGCGCGAGCGCGACCCCGGCGCGATCGCCGAGGCGGTCGCCTCGCCCGGAGGCTCGACCGAAGTCGGCCTCGAGGCGCTCGAGAAGGCCGGCTTCGAGCAGGCGTTGGCCGACGCGGTGACCGCCTCATTGGAGAGGATGCGGCCATGAGCTTCCCGGCGCCCCCCCTGGCGATCAACAACCACGACGTCGCCGACTTCGTCGACAACCTCTTTCTCGTTTACATCATCATCATCTTCATCCGCATCCTCTCGACCTGGTTCCCGCGCCGCCCGCAGAACGAGGTCTTGAACGGGATCCTCACGTTCTGCGAGCAGGCCACCGACCCCTACCTGAACATCTTTCGCAGCTTCATCAAGCCGATCGGGGGCGGTGGGTTCTCGCTCGATCTGAGCCCGATCATCGCCGTGATCGTGCTCCTGGTCGCGCAAGGCGTGATCGTCGGGGCCATCGACTCGGCTTGACCGTCTGGGTGCGGGCGCTGGCGCTCGCCGGCGCGGTGGTGGCGATCGACCAGGCCTCGAAGGCGCTCGCCGAGAGCACGATCGGGGTCGTCCACAACGACGGCGTCGCCTTCGGGCTGTTCGGCGGCGCGAGCCCGGTCCTGATCGGGATAACGCTCGTCCTGCTCGTGGTCCTGCTCGTCTACCTCGCGGCCGGATCGACGGGGATGCGGGTCTGGCTCTCGGCCGGGCTGCTGGTCGGGGGAGCGCTCGGCAACCTCGCCGACCGGGTGCGGATGGGATCGGTGGTCGACTTCATCGACGTGCCGGTGTGGCCGACCTTCAACCTCGCCGACGTCGCGATCGTCGCCGGGGTCTTCTGCCTCGTTCTGCTGCCGACCAACGGCACGGCCCGCGAATGAAGCCAGAGATCGTCCACACAGGACGACACCTGCGTCGTCGTCGACAAGCCCGCCCGGGCTCGTCGTCCACCCGGCGCCCTCGCACTACCGGCGTCACCCTGGTCGAGCTGCTCGAGGGCGTCGCGGCGGGCGGCGAGTCCGAGCGCCCGGGGATCGTCCACCGGCTCGACAAGGACACCTCGGGGCTGATGGTCGTGGCACGCAACGACGCGGCGCACCGATCGCTCTCCGAGCAGATCCGCAAGCGGGAGGCGAGCCGCGAGTACCGGGCGCTGGTCCAGGGCCACCTCGACTCGCGCACCGGGACGATCGACGCGCCGCTCGGCCGCCACCGCCGGCGGCGAGCGAAGATGGCCGTGCGCGGCTCGGGCTCGCGCGAGGCGCGCACCCACTTCGAGGTGCTCGAGGAGCTCCCGGGCGACTCGCTCGTCGCGGCGCGGCTCGAGACCGGGCGCACGCACCAGATCCGCGCCCACTTCGCGGCGATCGGCCACGCGGTCGCCGGCGACCCCCAGTACGGCGAGCCCGGCCGCCACGGGCTCGAGCGCCAGTTCCTGCACAGCACCAGGCTCGCATTCACGCACCCGCACACCGGCGAGGAGATGGAGTTCCACTCCGAGCTCCCCACCGACCTCGCCGCGGCGCTGGAGCGCGCTCGCACTACTTAGAAGCAATGAGGGTGGTGCCCGGCCCTCCCGGAAAGGAGTACAGTCGAACGAGTAGTTCTTTGGGCAACGAGTGCGTGAGGAAGGGAAGGGGAGATGAGGAAGCGGCGAATCGCAAGTGCGCTCGCGCTCTTGATCACGGTCTTGCTCGCGTGCGCCTCTGCCGCCCACGCCAGCGACCTGCACACGGTCACGAAGCTCGACGACACCGCCGACGGGGTGTGCGGCTCGGACTGCTCGCTTCGCGAGGCGCTCCTGGCGGCCAACGCCGACGCTGACGCGGACGAGATTGTCTTCCAGCCCGGACTTACGGGGACGATCTCGCTCACTCACGCCAATAACGAGCTCAACATCACCGAGCCGGTGAAGATATCGGGCCCCGGTGCACAGCTGCTGTCTATCAACGGCACGATCGGTAGCGACGACCAGCAGATCTTCTTCATCGACCTCGCGAGCTCCGCGCTGGTCGCGATCGAGGACCTGACGCTCACCGACGGCGAAGCCGACAACAGCGGCGCCGAGGACAACGGCAACGGAGGGGCAATTCGAAACGTCGATGCTTCGCTGAAGGTCATTCGCTGCATTCTGAGCGGCAACGCCGCGACCCTGGCCGGCGGGGCGGTCTCCACGGAGCCGACGGGAAGCATGAACATTGATGACTCGACGTTGACCGGAAATTCGGCAGGCGAGTACGGGGGCGCGGTGGAGAACAGGGGCTACTCGTCAATCGAAGGTTCGACGATCAGCGGCAACCACGCCGATCCGTCGCTCGGCTTTGGCGGCGGGATCTACCAAAGCGGCAACGACATCCTCTACGTCGTCGAGTCGACGGTCGCCGCCAACACCGCCGCCGGGGGCGGAGGCATAGGCAACAGTTCGACGTCCGATGTCGACATCAACGGCAGCATCGTCGCCGGAAATCTCGCGCTGGTCCATATTTACGGGCCCGACCCGCTGCCGACTGACCTGGGCGGGGAATTCGGCGCCAGCTCCAGCCTCATCCAGTCGCCGGGAGAATCGGCGATCACCACGAGTGTCCCCAACTCGAACGTCATCGGGCAGGATCCTGAGCTCGGCCCGCTCGAAGACAACGGCGGACCGACGCCGACCCGCCTGCCGGCGCCCGACAGCCCCGCCGTTGACGCCGGTCATGCCTTCTCGCTGCCGGGGTCGACAGACCAGCGTGGAATGCTGCGCCTGGTCGATGTACTGGCGATCCCGAATTCGAGCGCTCCGATGGCCGACGGCACCGACATGGGTGCGGTCGAGCTCACCCTCGCCGAAGCGACCCCGCCGATCCCGCCGGCCCCGCCGGCCGGCAGCGCCCCCGCTCTCGTTCCCCCGGTGGCGGCCCCGACACCCGTCGCGGCCAAGAAATGCGGCAAGGGCCGGAAGCTGAAGCGGGGCCGCTGCGTCAAGAAGCGCAAGTAGACCTCTACACTGCGCGGCTGACCTGAACCACAACCCTCGCCGCCTGGCGCGGGGAGCTGCCCGGTTCGAGCCGGGTCCCCACCGCGGCGACGAGGCAACGCAAACCACAAGCACATAGGAGCACCGCCATATGGCTGAAGCACCAGGCATCAAGGAGCTTCTGGAAGCCGGCGTTCATTTCGGCCACCAGACGCGCCGCTGGAATCCTCGCATGCGTCCCTACCTGCACGGGGAACGGGACGGCATCCACATCATCGACCTTCTGCAGACCGAGCAGCTGCTGAAGAAGGCCGCCGACGACGCCTCCGAGATCGCCCGCAAGGGCGGCGTCGTGCTGTTCGTCGGCACCAAGAAGCAGTCCCAGGACGCGATCGAGGAATGGGCCGACAAGTGCCAGATGCCGTTCGTCAACAAGCGCTGGCTCGGCGGACTGCTGACCAACTTCAACACGATCAAGGACCGCATCAAGCGGCTTCACGAGCTCCGCGGCCTGGTCGAGGAGGGCAAGCTCGACCTACTGCCCACCAAGGAGCGGATGTCGATGGAGGCCGAGCTGCGAAAACTCGAGTTCAACCTCGGCGGCGTCGCCGACATGCAGCGGCTCCCGAACGCCGTCTTCATCGTTGACCTGAAGACCGAGGAGATCGCGCTTCACGAGGCCGAGCGGCTCGGGATCCCGATCATCGGGCTCGTCGACACCAACTGCGACCCGACGCCGGTCGACTACGTGATCCCCGGCAACGACGACGCGATCCGCTCCTGCGAGCTGGCGATCTCGACGATCGGAGCGGCAATGGAGTCCGAGGCGGCCGCGTGGCGCACCGAAGAGGCAAAGCGCCGCGCCGAGGAGGAGCGCAAGCAGGCCGAGGCGGAGGCGAAGCGCAAGGCCGAGGACGAAGAGCGGCGAAAGCGCGAGGCCGAGGAAGCGGCAAAGGCCGAGGAGGCGCAGAAGGCCGAGGCCCAGGCCGCGAAGGCGAAGGCCCAGGCCGCGGCCCAGAAGCCGGCCGAGCCCGCCGCGAAGCCCGCGGCTCCGGCCGCGAAGCCGGCCGCGCCCACGGCGAAGCCCCCCGAGCCGGCCGCAAAGCCGGCGGAGAAACCGCCCGAGAAGCCGGCCGAGCCGGCCGCAAAGCCCACCGAGGAGAAGCCCGCCGAGAAGCCCGCCGAGAAGCCGCCCGAGCCGGCCGCCGCTCCCGCCGGGGCGCCCCCGAAACCGCCTGAGGGAGAGGGCTCGTGAGCCCGACCAAGGTCGAGGCCTCCGACGTCAAGGCGCTCCGCGAGCGAACCGGCGCGCCGATGATGGACTGCAAGGCCGCGCTCGAGGAAGCCGGCGGCGACATGGACAAGGCGGTCGAGTTGCTGCGCGTCAAGGGCGCCGCCTCGGCGGCGAAGCGCAGCGGCCGCGGTACCGGCGAGGGGGTCGTCTCCTCCTACACCCACGCGACCGGCAAGGTCGGGGTTCTGGTCGAGGTCCTCTGCGAGACCGACTTCGTGGCCCTCAACGAGGACTTCCAGGAGTTCGCGCGCGAAGTCGCGATCCACATCGCGGCGATCGGCCCCCGGGTCGTCTCCGCCGAGGACATCGCGGAAGACGAGCGCGAGGCCGAGCGCAAGGTCCACGAGCAGAAAGCCCGCGAGGAGGGCAAGCCCGACGACGTGATCGAGAAGATCGTCGAGGGGCAGGTCCAGAAGTGGTCGAAAGAGGCCGCGCTGCTCGAGCAGGAGCACTTCAACGCCGACAAGCACGGCGGCAAGACGATCGAGGAGCTGCGCACCGATCTCGCGGCGAAGACCGGCGAGAACATCCAGATCGGCCGCTTCGTCCGCTTCGAGATCGGCGAGGAGGAGTAGGCCCGAGGTGTCCTCGAACTCCGAGCCGCGCTTCAGCCGCGTCCTGCTGAAGCTCTCCGGCGAGGCGTTGATGGGATCGCTGGAGTACGGGACCGACCCGGTCCAGATCGAGCGGATCGCGCGCCAGGTCCATGCGGTGACCGAGCGCGGGGTCGGCGTCTCGATCGTGGTCGGGGCCGGCAACATCTACCGCGGGCTCGAGGGCGCCGCGGCCGGCATGGACCGCGCCACCGCCGACTACATGGGGATGCTGGCCACAGTCCTGAACGCGCTCACGCTCCAGGACGCGCTCGAGAAGGTCGGCTCGCACACCCGCGTGATGTCGGCGATGGGGGTGACCGAGGTCGCCGAGCCCTACATCCGCCGCCGTGCCATCCGTCACCTCGAGAAGGGACGGATCGTGATCTTCGCCGCCGGGACCGGAAACCCGTTCTTCACCACCGACACGGCCGCGGCGCTGCGCGCGCTCGAGATCCACGCCGACGCGATCCTGATGGCCAAGAACGGCGTCGAGGGCGTCTACGACGACGACCCTTCGAAGAACTCGGACGCCAAGTTCCTGCCCGAGGTCGGCCACATGGAGGCGATCGAGAAGGGACTCAAGGTGATGGACTCGACCGCGCTCTCGCTCTGCATGGACAACGACCTGCCGATCTACGTCTTCAACATGGCCGACGAGCAGAACATAGATAGGATCGTTTCGGGTGAGCGAGTAGGGACCCTGGTCTCATGAGCGAGCTGACCGACGAGCTACTGGTAGACGCCACGGAGCGGATGGGCAAGTCCGTCGAGTCGACGCGCAACGAGTTCGCCACCGTCCGCACCGGCCGCGCCTCGCCGCATCTGCTCGACCGCATCATCGTCGACTACTACGACACCGAGACGCCGCTCCAGCAGCTCGCCCAGATCTCGGCCACCGACGCTCGCCTGCTGACCGTTACGCCGTTCGACAAGTCCTCGATCTCCGCGATCGAGAAGGCGGTGCTCGAGTCCGACGTCGGCCTGACCCCGAACAACGACGGCAACGTGATCCGTCTGCAGATCCCCGATCTCACCGAGGAGCGCCGCAAGGAGCTCGTCAAGGTCGTCCACGGCGTCGCCGAGGAGGGCAGGATCGCGATCCGCAACGTGCGACACGACTGCCTCAACGACCTCCGCGAGCTGAAGAAGGAGGGCGATGCCGGCGAGGACGACGAGCGCCGCGCCGAGTCGGAGCTGCAGAAGGCGACCGACAAAGCCATCGGCGAGATCGACTCTCTGCTGAAAGGCAAAGAGGAAGAGATCCTGGAGGTCTAGTGACCTCCGCCGAGGCGGCTAAGTACGTCGCCATCATCACCGACGGCAACGGCCGCTGGGCCGAGCAGCGCAGCCTGCCGGCGATCGAAGGCCACGGCGCCGGCGCCGACGTCGTCAAGGCACGGCTCAAGGACGCGGTCGAGTTCGGGATCGAGGAACTGACCGTGTACTCGTTCTCGACCGAGAACTGGACCCGGCCCGCGGAAGAGGTGCGGGGCCTGATGAAGATGTTCGGTGAGCGGATCGACCGCGAGACTCCCGAGCTCGACGACGAGGGCGTGCGGATGCGGTTCATCGGCCGCCGCGAAGGCATCGGCGCCGAGCTGGTCTCCAAGATGGACTGGGCCGAGCAGAAGACCGAGGCCAACGAGCGGATCACGCTCTTCGTCGCCTTCAACTACGGAGGCCGGGCCGAGATCCTGGACGCCGCCGAGAGCTACAAGGGCGGTGGGGAGGAGGAGTTCGCGAAAGGCCTCTACGCACCGCAGATGCACGATCCCGACCTTTTGATCAGAACCAGTGGCGAGCAGCGGATTTCCAACTACCTTCTCTGGCAATGCGCGTATTCGGAGTTCGTGTTCAGGCCCGAGCTGTGGCCGGACTTCGACCGCGAGGCGTTCCAGGCCTCGCTGAAGGAGTTCGAGGCACGCAAGCGCCGGTTTGGAGCGCGGTCGTGACGCCGGCCGAATTCGAGGAGCAGGAGGAGAAGCAGGAGGGCCGGCGCTCGGAGCCGGCGACCGGCGCGCGGCGGCTCAACGAGGCGCTCGACATCGAGGACCTGGCGCCGTTTGACTCGCCGCCGTCGACACCCAACCCCGGGCCCGGGCAGGAGCCCGACGCCGAGCCCGAGCCCGACCTCGAGCCGGAATCGTTCACCGAGTCCGAGCCGCCCGAGGAGCCGGACTCGGAGTCGAAGGGCCGTCTGCCGAGCTTCGCATTCCTGCGGGGCGAGACCACGCGCCGGGTGCTATGGGCGATCCCGTGGGTGATCTTTGCGATCACGATCATCGCGATCGGCGGCCCGGTGTTCGCGGCCTCGATGCTGGCGCTCGGAATCGTCGGCCTGCGCGAGTTCTTCGCGATGACCGAGCGCGCCCGTCCGTTCGAGTGGCCCGCGTACCTGACCCTGGCCGGGATGGTGATCGCGGCCTTCTTCGGCTCGAGCTATTCGGTGCTCGGGGCGGTCGCCTGCGGCTTCCCGCTCGTCTTCCTGTTCGCGATCCGGCGCGAGACGCGCGACAACATCACCTACTCGATCGCGATCACGCTGCTCGGGATCCTCTGGCTGGGGCTCGGCTTCTCGCACGCGGTCCTGCTCCGCGAGCTGCCGCTGCACGGCGGCGCCCTGCTGATCGACGTGCTCGTCGCGACCTTCGTCGGCGACACCGCCGCCTACGCGGCCGGAAAGATGTTCGGCAGCCGCAAGCTGGCGCCGCGGATCTCGCCCAACAAGACCGTCGAGGGCCTGATCGGCGGCTTCATCGGCGGCACGCTCGGCTTCTGGCTCGCCGGGCTCTACCAGGACTGGCTGAGCGGCATCGACGCCCTGCTGATGGGGATGTGCGTCGCGGCGCTGGCGCCGATCGGCGACCTGTTCGCATCGATGATCAAGCGCGACTGCGACGTCAAGGACACAGGCCGGATCTTCGGGCCCCACGGAGGGCTGATTGACCGCCTCGACGCGGTCGTCTTCACGGTCGTCGTCGGGTTCTATCTCTCGGTTGCTTTCGTTTACTAGCCGCGAACCCGCGTCCCTAGACTTTCCCCGGTGAAACGCGTCCTGATTCTCGGCTCGACCGGGTCGGTCGGCACCCAGGCCCTCGAGGTGATCTCCGCCCGCGAAGACCTCGCGCTCGCCGGCCTCTGCGCCGAGACGAGCTGGGAGGCGGCGCTCGCCCAGGCCCAGAAGCACGGCGCCCCGGCGGTCGCGATCTCCGACCCCGACGCAGCCGCCGAGGCAAAGAGCGCCTGGGACGGCGTCGTGCTGAGCGGGGAGGAGGGGATCCGCGAGCTGATCGGCGATTCTGCGCCCGACCTGGTCCTGAACTCGATCGTCGGCGCGGCGGGCCTAGGCCCGACGATCGTCGCGCTCAGCGAGGGGATCGACGTCGCGCTCGCCAACAAGGAGTCGCTGGTGATCGGCGGCGAGCTTGTGACTGCGCTCGCCGAGGCCACCGACGCGCAGCTGATCCCGGTCGACTCCGAGCACTCCGCGCTCCACCAGCTGATCCGCCGCGAGCATCCGGGCACCGTCGACCGCCTCGTCGTCACTGCGTCGGGCGGGCCGTTCCGCGGCCGCACCGACCTCGACCAGGTCACCCGCGAAGAGGCGCTCGCCCACCCGACCTGGGAGATGGGCGGCAAGATCACGATCGACTCCGCGACCCTCCTCAACAAGGGACTGGAAGTGATCGAGGCCCACCACCTGTTCGGCGGTCCCCTACGAGCGAATCGACGTCGTCGTCCACCCGCAGTCGATCGTCCACGGGCTCGTCCACCTCAACGACGGCGCCTCGATCGCGCACCTCGGCTATCCCGACATGAAGGTCCCGATCTCCTACGCGCTCAACTACCCCGAGCGCACCGACGTCGAGCTCGAGACACTCGACCTCGCGGATGTCGGCGAGCTCACCTTCGAGCGCCCCGACACCGACGGCTTCCCGGCGCTCCGCCTCGCCCGCGAGGCGGGGGAGGCCGGCGGCACCGCGCCCTGCGTCCTCAACGCCTCCAACGAGGTCGCGGTCGAGGCCTTCCTCGACGGCCGGCTCGGCTTCACCGGGATCCCGGACGTGATCGAGCGCAGCCTCGAGGCGCTGCCCGCGCAGCCCGTCGCCCACTTCGATCAGCTGTTCGAGGTCGACGAAGCGGCCCGGCCGCACGCCGCCGGCCTGGTCGAGGAGCTCGCCCCCGCATGAGCTGGCTACTCGCCTTCGCGGGCTTCGCGGTGCTGATCATCCTGCACGAGTTCGGGCACTTCGTGGCCGCGAAGAAAGTCGGGATGCGGGTCGAGCGCTTCTTCCTCTTCTTCCCGCCGAAGCTGTTCTCGAAGAAGATCGGCGAGACCGAGTACGGCGTCGGGGCGATCCCGCTCGGGGGCTTCGTGAAGATCACCGGGATGAACCCGGACGAGGTTCATCCCGAGCAGGTGCCTGCCGACGAGCGCCGCACGCGCCCGGATCCGCTGACCGCGATCGAGAGCGCCGGGCAGGGACCCGAGGGGACCGATGGCGTCCACCCGCTGCCTCCTGACGTGGTCGAGCGCGCCTACTACAACCAGCCGGTCTGGAAGCGGATCGTCGTGATCGCCGCAGGGCCATTCGTCAACATCGCGCTCGCCTTCGTGCTCCTGTTCGCGCTCGCCTTCGGCGTCCAGGAGGCCTCCTCGGGCATCGAGAAGGTCGAGGCGAACGGCGCCGCGGCGGGCAAGATGCTGCCGGGCGACAAGCTCGTCTCGGTCGACGGCGTCAAGGGCGAACAGCTCGACCTCGCCGAGGCGATCTCGGCGCACAAGTGCCCCGGTGAGCCCACCAACGGGTGCGCGGCCACGACACCGGCGACGGTGATCGTCGAGCGCAAGGGGGAGCCCGTGACGCTCCAGATCACCCCGACCTACGACGAGCAGCTGAAGCGAACCCGGCTCGGGTTCGCGTTCGGGACCACGCCCGTCAACCCCTCGGTCCCCGAGGCGGCGCGGATCTCGGCCGACTTCATGTGGCAGATCTCGACCCAGACGATCTCGGTGATCGCGCGGATCTTCGAGTCAGAGCAGCGCGAGCAGATCTCGGGCGTGGTCGGCAGCTACGAGGTCACCCGCCAGGCGATCGAGTTCGACGCCCGCACCGCGCTGACGCTGCTCGCCGTGATCAGCCTCTCGCTCGGTCTCATCAACCTGTTCCCGTTCCTGCCGCTCGACGGCGGCCACATCTTCTGGAGCCTGGTCGAGAAGGTCAGGGGCCGCCCGGTCCCGTTCAGCGTCATGGAGCGAGCCGGGGTGGTCGGCTTCATGCTCGTCATCTTCCTGTTCTTCATCGGGCTATCGAACGACATCGGCCGGCTCACCGGCGACGGGTTCGGCGTCCGCTAGGCCCTATGTCCTAGGCCATCTGAGCGTCGAGGCCGATCTCGATCGCGCCCAGGGCGCGTGAGACCGGACAGCCCTCCTTGGCCGTGTTCGCGTGCTCCTGGAACTCGGCGTCCTCGAGCCCGCTGACCGTGACCTTCGACGCCAGGTCGCTGCGGGTGATCGAGAAGCCGTCGTCGCCCTTCTCGAGCGAGATCTTCGCGGTCGTCTGCACCGAGTCGGGCTCGTGGCCGGCCTCGCTGAGCACGTTGGCGAGGAACATCGAGTAGCAGCCCGCGTGGGCGGCGGCGATCAGCTCCTCGGGATTCGTGCCCTCGCCCTCCTCGAACCGCGACGCGAACGAATACTGGCCCTCGAATGCGCCGCTCCCGAACGACATCGTCCCGCTCCCCTCGGGCAGGTTTCCTTTCCACTGAGCTTCTGCTGACCTCGCCGGCATCTTGCTGCTCCTTTCCTCGCTTGCGGTAGTTTTCCCCTTACTACAGGAGAGGAGCGTATTGATGGAAGTCAGCACTGCTGAACGTCATGCGAGCGGTGGCGAGTTGGGTGAGCCGCAAGCGAAGAATCTCGCGAAGGCCTTTTACGCATCGGTCGACCGGCTCGGCGACGACATCGCGATCCGGACCGAGGACGGCGCGGTCGAGCTGAGCTGGAAGGACGTCCGCGACCGCGTCCACCGGATCGCCGGCGGGCTGGCCAAGCTCGGCGTCAAAAAGGGCGACACGGTCGCGATCATGCTCAACAACCGCCCCGAGTTCATCCCCTGCGACCTGGCGGCCGTTTCGCTGGGCGCGATCCCGTTCTCGATCTACCAGACCTCCTCTCCGGAGCAGATCCAGTACGTGGTCTCCGACGCCGGCAGCAAGGTAGCGATCGTCGAGAAGATGTTCCTCGAGCAGTTCAACAAGGCGCGCGAGGAGCTGCCGGACCTCGAGCATCTGATCGTCGTCGATGGAGACGGCGGGGATCACACCCTCGCCGAAGTCGAGGAGATGGACCCTGACTTCGATCCCACCGAGATCGTCGAGAGCATCGAGCTCGACGACATGCTGACCCTGATCTACACGTCGGGGACCACTGGCCCGCCGAAGGGCGTCCAGCTCACGCACCGCAACCTGATGACGCTGACCGGCGGCGTCGATGACATCCTCGACCTCCCGGAACGCGGCGCGAAGATCATCTCCTGGCTGCCCGCGGCGCACATCGCCGAGCGCGGCGCCCACTACTACCTGCCGGTGGTCTACGGCGTGCAGGTCAACATCTGCCCGGACCCGCGCCAGATCGGCGAGTCGCTCGCCGCCGTGCGCCCGACCTGGTTCTTCTCGGTGCCGAGGGTGTGGGAGAAGATGAAGGCCGGGATCGAGGCCAAGATCGCCGGCATGCCCGACGAGCAGCGCGAGGGCGCACAGAAGGCGCTCGCGGCGGCGACCAAGAAGGTGCAGCTCGAGCAGGCGGGCGCCGAGGTGCCCGAGGAGCTCGCCGCCGGTGTCGCCGCCGCGGACGAGCAGCTGTTCTCGAAGCTCCGCGCGCAGCTCGGCCTCGACGAGGTCGTGGCCGTCAATGTCGGCGCCGCACCCACCCCGCTCGAGGTGCTCGAGTTCTTCCACGCGATCGGCCTCCCGGTAGGCGAGCTGTGGGGGATGTCCGAGACCTGCGGCGTCGCCACCTGTAACCCGCCCGACGCGGTCAAGCTCGGCACGGTCGGTCCGCCCGTGCCCGGCGCCGAGATCAAGCTCGCCGAAGATGGCGAGGTGCTGGTCAAGGCCGACTCGGTGATGCCCGGCTACCGCAACCTGCCCGAGAAGAACGAGGAGGCCTTCGAGGATGGCTGGCTGCTGACCGGTGACATTGGTGAGCTCGACGAGGACGGCTACCTGAAGATCGTCGACCGCAAGAAGGAGCTGATCATCAACGCGGCCGGCAAGAACATGTCTCCGGCGAACATCGAGTCGAAGCTGAAGGCCGCCAGCCCGCTGATCGGGCAGGCGTGCGCGATCGGCGACGCGCGCTCCTACAACGTGGCGCTGATCGTCCTCGACCCCGACTACGCCCCGGTCTGGGCCGGGCAGAACGGCCACGAGGGCAAGTCGACCGAGGAGCTCGCCGCGACCGACGAGGTCGAGGCCGCGATCCAGGCTGCCGTCGACGAGGCGAACTCGAAGATGGCGAGGGTCGAACAGATCAAGAAGTTCAAGGTGCTGCCGACCGACTGGGCCCCCGGCGGCGACGAGCTGACGCCGACGATGAAGCTGAAGCGGCGCCCGATCGACGACAAGTACGAGAAGGAGATCGAGGCGCTATACGCCTCTTAGCCGCGGCTCGGGGCAGCCGGGGTACTGCTGCTGGGCGCCGCCGCGCCCGCCGCGCGGCTCCTCCCTGCGCAACCAGCCGCAGAAGACGACGCTCTACGACGGCTACGGCACCCTCGAGTCGGTGATCGTCGACTCGCAGGGCAGGCTCTACTTCACCGACACCGCCAATGACCGGGTCATGCGCGCCGACGCTCCCGGCGCCCAGCCGCAACCGCTCGCCGGCGGAATCCCCGAGCCCGGGGGGATGAGCTTCCTTCCCGACGGCGACCTGTTGGTCGGCACCGGCACCACGATCCCCAACGGGCTGACTCGGCAACATCGCGCCCGCGGCGGGGCTGGTCCGGGTCGATCCCGACACCGGCGCCAAGAGCGGCTACGCGGCGGGGCTTCAGCAGGCGAACGGGGTCGTGGTCGGCCCGCAGGGCGAGACCTACGCCTCCAACGACGTCGGGCTCGCCGGAATCGACCGCGTCGGGCCCGGCGGGGTCCCCGTGCAGACGCAGTGGGCGAACGTGGTCTCGGCCAACGGGCTCGTCGTCGACTCGGCGGGGCAGTGGCTCTACGCGGCGCAGACCTTCGTCCCGGCGGCGATCCAGCGCGTCAGGCTCTCGAACCCGGCCCAGATCGAGACCTTCCTGCAGGCCGGGGTCGGCGACGTCACCGCCGGACCCGACGGCATGGTCCGCGACGAGCACGACCAGCTCTACGTGACGACCAACTCCGGAGGGCAGGTCTGGAAGGTGTCCAACCCCGGCGCCCAGTACTGCTCGCTGGGCAGCTTCACGCCGCTCGGCCCGAGCTCAGTCGCCTTCGGGCGCGGGTCGACCGGCTTCAGACAGGAGAACCTCTACGTGACGACCTTCCAGGGCGAGGTGATCGAGCTCGCCGGGGTCCGGGCCGCGGCGCCGGCGCAGGCTCCCACGGGGACCGGCGGTGCGCCCGCGCGGCCTGACGCAACCTACGCGGCGCGGAAGAGGAAGTGCGCGGCCAAGAAGTCGAAGAAGAAGCGGAAGCGCTGCAAGCGCAAGCGCCGCAAGCGCCGCAAGCGCAAGCGCTAGCTACTTCTTCTTTTTCTTGCAGCGCTTCTTCGCCGAAGCGGCGGCGCGCTTCTTTTTCTTCTTGCACGTCTTGCCCGAGGAGGACAGGTTGCTGGTCGACGTCGTGGCGCCGGGAGGCGGGGCCGGGGGGTCGCAGCCGAACTCCGGTGGGCTGACCTCGGCGGGGCGCGGGCTCGGCGCCGCGAGCGAAAAGTCGGCGAGGCTGTTGTTGGAGTCGTCGGCGGGCTCGAGCAGCGTCGCGCAATTCGGGGTGATCGTCCGGTTCAGCGACAGTGCGTTGGTGAGCGCCGGCGCCGGAGTGCCTGCTGAGGGAATGTTGCCACTGAAGGTGCCCCACGAGGCGCAGTCAATCGCGGCCTCGTTCGGGGGGATGACGTTCGGGGGCGAGGCGAGCAGGCACGCCGCCCCTCCGGCGAGCGGCGGGTTGAGGCCGCCGTTGAAGGTGATATTCGCGACCGGATCGGCGAGCGTCGGGTAGTCGTGCCAGCCGAGCAGGATCGTGCGCTGGTTGTCGAGCACCGGGATCCCGTCCGGGAACGCGAGGGTGATGAAGTTGGCGCCGTTGGGGCTGTAGAGCCGCACGCTGTGGCCGCCGGCGAGCTGCTGACCGCCGACCGAGAGCTGCAGCTCGACGAAGTCAGAGTGGTTCGCGACTACCCCGTCGCCGTAGACCTCTTTGATCTTGATCAGGCTGTCGTCGGCGCGCGCCGCGGGGGCGAGCGCTGCGAATACGGTCAGCGCAAGTACCGACGCGAAGAGAACCCTGGCATTCCTCACCCGAGGAAGCTTACTTCTTCTTTTTCTTCTTCTTCTTGACGCACTTCAGCTTGCCCTTCTTCTTCTTCAGCTTCCGGCCCTTCTTGCACTTCTGGGTGGTTGTCGATGATGCCGCGGGCGCTCCCGTTCCGAGCGCGGTCGGCGTCGCCACGTTGGGCAAGTCCATCCGGAGCGGGATCACGGCGCGCCCGCCGGTCGAGTCGACGGCGGTGATGTAGACGAGCCTGTCGGGGCCGGTCGGGGTCGCAAGCGACCAGCTGAACGTCCCCGGCCCTGTCTGGTTGACCGAGCCCTCGTTGGTCGAGAGCGTCACCGGGTTGTTGTCCTCGTCGCCGAAGGTGCCGGTGACGGACGCGTTCCCGCCCTCGGGCACCTCTATGAACGAATCGTCGACGTTGACGTCGGGCCGCTCGTTGCCGCCTGGGCTGCCGATTACCCACTCGCTGAGCATTCCCTGGGTGGCGTGGTTGAAGATGTGGCAGTGGAACACCCAGCGGCCGTGGGCGCCGCCGCTGGTCCCGTCGACCTGCGGCCGCTGATCGGTCCTCACCCTGTAGGTGAGCGTGTAGCCCGCCGGTACATCTATGTTGTCCCTGAACTCCGCCAGACCCGCGGAAACGAAGTTGAAGTCGGCTGCCCCGGGCCCATCGAGGAGGGTCGGCTGAATCGAGAAGCCGTGCGGATGAAAGGGGTGGTTGGCGGCGGTCGTGTTCTCGACGGTGAGTTCATAGGTCGCGGGCTGCACGCCGTAGCGCGACGAGAGCGCCAGGTGCGGGGCGGCCTTGTAGTCGCCCGGCACGTCGTGGGTTCCGAAAGTGCCGTTGATGCCCGCCGAGGTACCGTTCTGGGTCAAGGTGATGTTCTGGTCGTTCGTGCCGAGCTTCCCCGCCGGCCCCAACGCAGCGGCGCCGAGCAGGTTGGCGGTGGGGGGCGGCAAGAACTCCACGTTCTCAGCGGTCTGCGAGCGCAGCCCTCCCGGAAGCACGTACTGCGGCACGTTCGACCCGCTGGCTCTCAGATGTGCGACCGGTTCTGTGGCGATGTTCGAGAAGCCCAGCCCGGTGCGGTCGTAGTCGCGCGTCCAGAGCGTCGCCACCTCGCCGGCCGCGAAGCCCGTCGCCATGCCGTTGTCCTGCGGGATCGCCGCCACGACGTCCGCCCGGCTACCGGGCGGCAGCAGGATCTCTCCCGCCGTGTACCCGGTCACCCAGCCGCCCTGAGTACCTCCCTCGGTGATCGTGTCGGTGAGCAGGCCGCCCTCACCGCCGATTCGGCGCATCTGGAGCTGGCCGCCGTCGGCGGTGCCATCCGGATAGGTGAGCTGCAGCCGCATGTAGCGGATCGTCGACGCGTTCAGGAGCTGGAACCTGATCCCCTGGCCCGGGCGCACGTCGCGCAGCGAGGCCCCGGCGTTGACCGAGCCGATGTTGTAGCCCTCGCCGACCGCGCCGCAACACGGCGCCGCGCCGGTGCCGCGTCCACCGACGTTGACTCCGTTGGTGAGCAGGGTCTGGCCCTCGTTAACCCTCCCCGCGGTGTCCGAGCCGATCTGGATGTTCGGGATGTCGCCGTCGCCGAACGGCGTCATCCGCTGGTTTCCATCCTCGTCGAGGGGGTAGGGATCCGGCTCCCCGCCGCTTGTGACCGACAGCCCCTGGCAGAGCTCCTTGGGGGTGGGCGCCGGCTGGTGGGGAAGCATGTTGGCGGCGGCGTTGCCGGCCCAGGGTGAAGTCGATGCGGCGGTGAGGTCGTCGTTGTCGTTGTAGGTGTGGAGATCGTTGGCGCCGACGTTCTCGCAGACCGTGGTATCGCTGAGCACGAGCGGCAGCGTCTTTCCGTCGTCGGGGATCGTGCCGTTCGCCTGCAGGAAGTTCTCGTTCGGGTCCTCGACCAGAATCATTCCGTAGAGGCCCTTGAAGACCTGGTTGGTGGAGCCGTGGTGGTGGGGGTGGTACCAGTAGATCCCCGGGCGGTCGAGGTTGAGCTTGTAGAGGTATTCCTGGCCGGGCTCGACCTGGTTCTGGGTGAAAGGTGTGCCGTCCTGGTTGTTAGCGAGCTCGATCCCGTGCCAGTGGATCCCCGTCTTCTCGGTCTCGAGCTGATTGACGAACCGAACCAGAAGCGTGTCGCCGACCTTGGCCCGGAAGGTGGGGCCGGGGATGCTGCCGTTGAAGGTGTAGGCGTTGGCGTCCCGCGGCCCGATGTCCTCCGTGCTCTCGTTGGCCACGATCGTCGTCTCGATCACGTTCGGATCGGGGTTGACGTCGGTGACTGACGGGAGCGAGTAGGGGCTGCCGTCGGAGGTTGCCTGGCTCGACGAACCGAGCACGAGCAGCACGACGAGCGCCGCGGCCGTGAGTCCCGCGCCGATCACGGCGACTCGGCCCAGGGCCGACCATGTGGTGCTCCCGATGCTCACGCTATGAGTTCCTCCACCGCAATCTCCACCCGTTCCTTCCCTGTCGGTCCTGTCACGCGAGCCTACCAGGAAAGCGCGGCGCCACCGCTCATTCGGCGGGGATCTCGAGCTTCAGCTCGCCCGCCAGCCGCATCCCCCGGGACGTCCGGGCGAAGACGCCGATTGTGCTCTGGTCCGGCGCCAGCTCGACCCCGGCCGCGAACCGCGTCGCGTCCAACCGTCGTGCGCGCTCCCGTTCAGTGGAGCCGTTTGCGTCGGTGACCGTGACGACGACTTCCTCCAACGGAATCGGATCCGCGACCACGGCGTCGAAAGCCTCCAGCATCAGCGTGCTCGGCCCGGCGCGCTCCGGGTCGGCGGAGATCCGGATGTAGCCGGTCCCGAGCTGCAGCGTGTGCTCGGGCGGCCGACCCGGCAGCGCGGCGGTTGACACCGATCGCGGCGGCGGGATCGGCAAGTCGAGCTCGAGCGGAACCTCGACGGTCCCGGTCTCGCGCTCGACCACCACCGTCACGCCCCAGCGACCCTCGAAGCGGAGATTGGGGCCCGAGCCGGTGAACGATTGGTCGGGCCCGGGATTCAAGGCCAGGGTGCTCGACACGGGCTTCGGGTCGTCGAGCGCGCGGAAGCGAAGCTCGACCCGGTTCGCGCTCACCGGGTCCCCGCCGTCGGGGTCGTTTGCCTCGACCGTGAACGCGTTCGGCCCGGGCTCATCCGACGCCACCTCCAGCTTCACATCGACCGCACCCGCGGCGTCGCTCCCGGGAACCGACAGCGCGGGCTCCGGCGCCGGTGGCGCGCCGACCGCCGGCGCGAGGCTGCCGAGCAGGGCTGCTGCCGCCAGCGCAGCCGCCCCGAGCACGAGCTCGGCCCGGCGGCGCCTGCGAGCCGCCATCGCGACGATCAGCGCGATCAGCACGACCTTGGCCACCACCGCGCGCCCGTAGCCGGTCGTGAAGAGATCGCCCGGCGAGGCGAGCTCGTCGACGGCGCGAAGCGTTCCCGTGATCAGGAGCACGACCAGCGCAGCGATCGCCACGGCGGCAAAGCGGTGTATCGCCTCCGACTTCTCGTCCGGGGGCGCCCCGCGGATGCCGAGCAGCAGTGCCGCCAGCCCGCCCAGCCACACCCCGGCGGCGGCGAAGTGCGCGACCTGGGCCGAGACGGTGATCGCGGCGGGCCAGCTCGTCGCTGCCGCGTGCCCGGCCTCGACGTGGACGACGATCGTCGCCAGGGCGCCGGCCGCTGCCGCGGCCATGGCGCCGCGCCGGATCGAGGGAGCGCGCCAGGCGAGCGCCAGCGCCCCCGCGGCCTCGAGGATCCCCAGCCCTCGCCAGACCAGAGAGTCGCCGACGGGAGTCTCGATCAGCTCCCCGAATGACGTCCCGGCCGCATCGCTCTGGGCCACCGCGAGCAGGACGAGCCCGACCAGCGGACAGCAGCAGCCCGCTGGCGGCGAGCCTGAGATCGGCGCCCCTCGCACCGCCTAACCCGGCCGCGCCCGCGACAGCTGCGCCCAGCAGCAACGCGAGCCCGGCGAGCAGAGCCCACCGGGCGAATGGCTCGAGCAGCGATGTGTCGCCCTCGCCGCTTGAAGCCTCGACCACCGCCCGGGGGGCGACCCCGACGCCGAACGCGTAGGCGCCGCTCGTCGCGTGTCCGTCGACGGCGGAAACGACGCGATAGTCGACGGTGTAGGAGCCGCGCGCGAGCTGTGGCAACGGCTGGACCAGCGTCTCGGGATCGCCGGGATCCCGCTCGAGCGACGGCGCGGACAGCGTGTCGCCGGACGGGTCGAGCACCCTGATCTCCGAGAGCGAGATCTCCGGCTCTTCGGAGTAGGTGAGGCTGATCGCCCGCGGGGCGGCGCCGAGCTCGGCCCCGGAGGGAGGGTCGGTTCGCACCAGCCCCGCGTGCGCCTCGGCACGTTCGGCCGCGATCGCAGGGAGCAGGATCATGATCGCCGCAACGGCCGCAGCGACGACAAAACCGCCGGCTCTCCGGATCCTCGGTCCCAAGATCTGCTTATCTTGACCTGTGGGACAGGTCGGGAAGCTCGTGGGGTTTGCGGTCATCGCACTGACCGTTCTCGCGCCCGCTGCCCAGGCCGCGACGATCACGGTCAACAGCAACGCCGACACCGCCGCCGACACCGGCACCTGCACGCTGCGCGAGGCAATCGTCGCTGCCAACACGAACACGGCCTCGGGGATGACGACTGGAGAGTGCGGCGCCGGCGCGGCCGGAGCCGACGAGGTCACGTTCGCGAGCATGCCGTTCTCCGGCATGGTCGGGCCGGGCACGATCACGACCTCCGGCCTGCCCGCGGTCACCGAGGCTCTGGCGATCAACAGCGGGATCGTGGGGCCGATCAACAAACCCCGGGTCGGGATCAGGGTCAGTCCCGTCGGCTCGGCCGACGCGCTGACGGTCAGCGGCGGAGCTGAGCTCACCGTCGACGGGCTCGCGATCACGAACGCCGACGCGGGCATCGACGCCTCGGACGGAGTGCTGACCGCGAGCCTCTCCTGGTTCGGGCTCAGCCTCGACCAGAACGCTGGTCGGCGGAAACGCGGTCGGGATCGAGCTCGGCAGCGACTCGGTGGTCGGCGACCCGGCGACGATCAGGCCGAACGTCTTCGTCGCCAACGGCATCGGGCTGCGCATCTTCGGCGGCGACGACAACCTCGTCCAGCGCAGCTTCTTCGGCGCCAAGAACGACGGCACGACCCTGATGGGAGCCGAGAAGAACGGGATCGAACCTCAGGATCGTCGATGACGCTAGGCGGGGCCGACCCAGCGACCGGGAACGTGGTCGGGGTCGCGGACGTGACCAATCCCGAGCTCTGCGACCTCGGCTGCAACCTGATCTCGAACGCGATCGGCGACGGCCTCGACCTGCACGGGACCGGCGGGGTGGAGGGGCCGGCGACCGGGCCGACCACGGTGCGCGGCAACTTCCTCGGCACGACGATCAACGGCGTCAACGACCTCGGCAATGGCGGCGACGGCATCAAGGCCGGCTCCAATACAACGATCGGTGGCACCGGAGCGGGGGAGGGAAACCTGATCTCGTTCAACGGGGGCGACGCGATCCGGGCACTCGACCCGGCCGTCACCAACGTCGTCATCCGCGCCAACACGGGGCGGGACAACGGCTCTGTCGCGAACGACCTGTTCATCGACCTCGGCGTCGACGGGCCGGGCAACGCGACGACCAACGGCGCGATCCTGGCTCCCGGCGTGACCTCGGCGACCGCCACCCAGATCCAGGGCACCTCGGCCGAAACCGACGGCACCGTGATCGACGTCTACAGGACGTTCATCGACCGCGGCGGCGTTCGCGACCGGCTCGGGCAGACCATGGTGTACCGGCGGCGCCTGGAGCTTCACTCTACCCGTTCCCGCTCGGTCCGGGCGCCTGTCTGACGGCCGCCAGACCGAGACCGCGACGCCGAAGGGCACCTCCGAGCTCGCGCCGACGACGACGATCGGGGGCGGTCTCTGCGACACGACGCCACCGAGCGTGATGATCGTCTCCGGTCCCGCGGCGGTGACCGATGATGCGACGCCGACGTTCGGTTTCTCCGCCAGCGACGCGGGGTCGAGCTTCGAGTGCAGCCTCGACATGGGTCCATTCGCCGGCTGCCCCGACCCCTACACGACCCCGGAGCTCACGATCGGTGACCACACCCTCGCGGTCCGCGCCACCAACCCCGCCGGCGACACCGGCGCCGATGTGAGCCAGGACTTCGAGGTCGTGGCTCTCACGCCGCCACCGCCGCCCACACCGCCCGCGCTCATGCCGAGCGCCGCCATCCTCGCGCCGCTCGTCACCCCACCGGCCGCTGTCACGCGGTGCAGGAAGAATCAGAAGCTGAAGAACGGCCGCTGCGTGCGCAAGAAGCGCCGCAAGCGCTAGCCCGCTACTTCTTCTTCACACACTTGCCGCGCTTCAGCTTGCGGCCCTTCTTGCACTTCTTTTTCGTCGTCGTCGTCGTCACCGTCGACGTCGGTGCCGGCGTGATCACCGGCGTAACCGGCGTCGTCCCGCCGCCCGGCGGGGGCGCGGTCGGGTTGTTGAAGGTGGCGGTAACCGTTCGATCGGTGTCGAGCTGGATCTCGCACTCGTTCGGCCCGGCCAGGAAGCAGCTCCCAGACGATGCGGTAAAGCCCGCAAACGTCGATCCGGGATCCGGGGTCGCGATCAGGTTCACGAAGTCGCCGTCGGTGACCAGCTGACTGCAATCCCCACCCGCCGTGGTGCAGTTGATCCCCGGACCGGTCACGCCACCCGTTCCGGTTCCGTTGGCGACGACCGTCAGCAGCTCGCAGCCGACTTCCGTCGGCGTGGTTGCGTTGTTGCGCGGTGGGCCTGCCCCGACGGTGGTGAAATCGGTCGCGCTGTCGCCACTGTCGTCGCCGCTCGTTCCGCCCTCGAGCAGAGTCGGGCAGCTCGGGGTGATCCTGCGCTCGAGCGTGGTGTCGTCGGCGAGACCGGCGGGCTCTGCCGGGTTGCCGATGTTGGCGCCGGTGCCGGGGAACGGCGCCGTTGGGGAGGAGATCACGCCCGGCGCCGCGAAACCGGGGAAGGCACCGTAGGAGACGCAGTCGATCGCCTCGTCGGGCGCAGCATCTGTCGGCGTGCCGAGGCTGGAGAGGAAGCAGACCGCTCCCGTTGGCGCTGGCAGGTTGAGTTGGGCGACGGCGTTGAAATCGGGGGTGACGCCATCGACGGGGGACTGGTCGCCGATCAGGATCGTCCGCTGGTTGTCGCCGGCGCACAGCACAATCCCGGAGCTGGGGCAGTTGCTGTTCGGAAATTGGGACGTCCCCAACGGCGCGCCGGTGGCGCTATAGCTGCGGATGTAGGTCGACTGGACGAACTGCTGCCCCGACTGGAACATCTGCAGC
Organism: uncultured Solirubrobacterales bacterium; assembly: GCA_963800705.1. Lineage (GTDB taxonomy): Bacteria > Actinomycetota > Thermoleophilia > Solirubrobacterales > 70-9 > CAWDBV01. The sequence continues at coordinate 419,086 of CAWDBV010000005.1, read as the reverse complement.
TCGACCCAGTCGTTGGTGGTGCCGGTATCGGGATGGATCTGGCGAATCAGGTTCTCGTGAAAGCTCGCCGACGCCGCCGGCGCCAGTCCCAACGTGCCCGTCAGGGTCAAGATTCCGATCAGCAGTCCGGTCCTCAGCTTCATCGTCTCTCCTCGCTCAGGGTTTGTTGGGGTTCAGGAAACAGCCGGCGTTGCGCAGCTTCGTACGGAGCTTGCGCTTGAGGCCTGGGCTGCCCGTTTTCTTGATCTGCTTCTTGAGCTTGTTGCAGCGGGCCTGGTTGACGGTCGACGAGACCGACGGCGCCGCGCCAGCCGTGATCGCTATCGGTGAGAAGAGTGGTGGGGGCGGGGGCCCGCACGGTGTCTCGACCGGGGCGCTGAGATTGTTACGCGGGGCAGCAGCGGAGACGGAGAAATCGGCGACGCTGCTGTTGGTGTCGTCAGGGCCCTCGAGCAGGCTCGGACAGCCGAGCGCGATCGAGCGCTGAAGCGTCGTGTCGTCGGCCAGGCCGCCTGGCTCAGCAGGCGTGCCGACGGCGACGTTGGCGAACGGGCCTTGGCTCGGGGCAGTGATGACGTTCCCGGAAAAGCCGGCGAAGCTGCCGTAGGCGACGCAGTCGATCGCCTCGTCGGCCGCAGCATCTGTCGGCGTGCCGAGGCTGGAAAGGAAGCAGACTGCGCCACCCCCGGAGGACATCTCGAAGGTCGCATTTGCGTCGAAGTCGGACGCCACGCCACCGACGGTCGCCTGGTTGCCGAGCAGGATCGTCCGTTGGTTGTCGCCCAGGCACTGCACGATCCCCGAGCTGGGGCAGTTGCTGTTCGGGAACGTGTAGGTGCTGGTCGTACCGCCGGTGAAGTCGTAGGACCGCACCGAGTGACCAGCAACGAAATTCTGCCCGGGGGTGAACATCTGCAGCATTACCCACTCGTTGTTCGTGTCGACATCCGGGTGAATCTGGCGGATCTGCATCTCGTGGAAGCTCGCCTGGGCGGCCGGCACGAGCGAAAGCGCCGTGGCGGCGGCCAGTCCTGCGATCAGGGCGGTGCGCCTCATCGCGTCGCGCCTACTTCTTCTTTTTCTTCCGCACGCACTTGCCCTTCTTCAGCTTTCGGCCCTTCTTGCACTTCTTGACCGCTGGCGCGACGGTGAGTGGCGGCGTGCTGATCAGGGTCGGCGCCGGAGTCGGCGGCGGGCAAGGGGTGTCCAGGGGCGGCTGAGCGTTATTTCGCGGCGGGAAGCCAATCGTGAAGGCGAAATCCGCCGCGCTGTTGTTGGTGTCGTCGGCATTGTCGAGCGCCGTCGGGCAGTTGGCGCTGATGTTCCGAACCAGCACCTGGTTGGTGCTCAGGCCGGACGCCGGAGTGCCCGCGGTCGTCGGCAACATGGCGTCGCCGGTGAAACCGGCGCCGCCCCATGAAAAGCAATCGAAGCTCTCGTAGCAGACCGCTCCGGCCGCCAGCCCGTTGAGGAGGTCGTAGAGGGTCGCCTTGGTCACGTCCGGGTTCCCAGCCGTCACCGTGTCCCCGATCAGGATCGTGCGCTGGTCCTCCCCGATCGTGTCAGGGAGGACGGTGCTGTTGTCGACGAGGTTGCCGGTCGCGCCATAGATGACGATCCTCTGCCCGTTGGTGACGCCTTGGCCGGGCGAGGTCATCTGCAGCATCACGAACGAGGCGTCCATCGGTCCCTTGAAGACCGCGCGGATCCTTATGTCGTGAAAGCTGGCCTGCGCCGCGGGCGCTACCGCGAACAAAGCGACGAGCCCCAGTGCGGCCGCGAGAAGCGTTTTTCGAGTCCTGCCGTGCATCCCTTGGGGGAACACTACCCGCTGCTTATTGCGCTCGCAAGCCGGGACTGGAGAGCCCCCGCCTCTATCCTCTGTCCCACCATGGCCTCCAAGCGCCAGATCTGGGTCAAGGACGTGCCGATCGGGGGCGGTGCTCCGGTCGCGGTGCAGACGATGACCAAGACCGAGACCGCCAACCTGGCGGCGACGATGGAGCAGATCCGCACCGTCGCCGAGGCCGGCGCCGACATCGTCCGCGTCGCCGTCCCCCGTGACGACGACGTCGAGGCGCTGAAGACGATCGTCGCCGACTCGCCGATCCCGGTGATCGCCGACATCCACTTCAACCACACCCTGGCGCTGAAGGCGATCGACGCCGGCGCCCACTGCATCCGCCTCAACCCGGGCAACATCGGCGGCCCCGAGAAGGTCGCCGAGGTCGCCGAGAAGGCGACCGCCGCCGACGTGCCGATGAGGATCGGGGTCAACTCGGGCTCGCTGCCCAAACACCTCCACGAGCTCGAGACCAAAAGCCCGGTCGAGGCGCTGGTCCAGGCCGCGGTCGAGTTCGTCGAGCTCATGGAGAGGCTCTCCTTCGAGAACTTCAAGGTCTCGATCAAGTCGACCAATGTCCCGAACACGATCGCCTCCAACCGCCTGCTCGCCGAGAAGATCCCCTACCCGCTCCACCTCGGGATCACCGAGGCCGGCACCAAATGGTCTGGGTCGCTGAAATCCTCAGTCGGGCTAGGCACTCTTCTGGCTGACGGGATCGGCGACACGATCCGGATCAGCCTCTCGACCTTCCACGCCGAGGAGGAGGTCAAGGTCGCCTGGGAGATCCTCAAGTCGCTGCAGCTGCGCGAGCGCGGCCCGGTGCTGATCGCCTGTCCGACCTGCGGCCGGCTCCAGTTCGACATGGACACCGTGGTCGCCGAGATCGAGACGAGGCTCGAGGCCTACGCCGAGCCGATCGAGGTCGCGGTGCTCGGCTGCGCGGTGAACGGGATCGGCGAGGCCTCGCACGCCGACTTCGGGATCACCGGCGCCAAGGACGAGGGCCTGATCTTCGCCCACGGCAAGCCGCTGCGAAAGGTCCCCCAGGACGAGCTCGTCAACGCCCTCTTTGCAGAAATCGACAAGTCGCTCGACCGGGGCAAGGTCGAGGTAGACGAGCGCAAGGCCTCCGAGGGCGCCGAGTGGCTGGCGAAGATCGAGGAGGAGAACGCCGACGAGCTCACCCCGGAGCGGATCGCGGCGATGGAGAAGGAGAACACCCCCGAGGAGAGCGAGAAGGTGCTCCTCGACGAGGACGCCTCGCCGACCGCCGGGCGCCGCTTCAGCCGCGCCTAGTCAGGCCGACCGCTACTTCTTCTTCACGCACTTGCCGCGCTTCAGCTTGCGGCCCTTCTTGCACTTCTTCGGCGCCGAGGTCGCGGGCGCCCCGGCCGGCGGGACCGTGGTGACGGAGCTCGGGGTCGTGCCGCCGCCGCCATCGGGGGGTGGCGGTGGGGGGCGGCGGCGTGTCCGATGTGAAGGTCGCGGTGACGGTCTTGTTCGCGTCCATCGTCAGGTCGCAGGTGGCGCCCACGCAGGAGCCGCCGAAGCCCGTGAAGGTCGACCCCGTCGCGGCTGTGGGCGTGAGCGAGATCATCTCGCCGTTCACGTAGAGGTGCGAGCAGTCGATCGGGCAGCTGATCCCTCCAGGGATCGCGCCGATGTGGCCGGACCCGGTGCCCGCCGGGACGACGGTCAGAGTTCGCGAAGGCGCGACATCGTCCGACGCGCAGACCGTGGTCGGCGAGGTAGCGCACATGAACGGCGAGTCGTAGAGGTTCCAGTGAGTGTCGAGATAGGTGCTCGCCGTCTCAGTCGGGTCGAAGTAGTCGTCCTGGGCGCAGTCGAAGAGCGAGGGGACCGGCGAGAGCTCGGTGCCGCACGTATAGGTGAGAGCGAACGGGGTGCCGTCGTCGTAACACATCACGTCCCACTCCTCGAAGCAGTGGCCGGCGCTGCTGCCGTTTGGTGGGTCGTCGTCCGCGGGGAGAACGCCCTGGACCGCCCCGAGCATGTGCCCTGTCTCGTGCATCACCGCCACGCGGCGCTTCTCGATTCCGGCAGCGGTGGCGTCGGTGAGTACCGCGGCCTGGTCGTAAATGACCCCCATCAGCCCTCCGAGGTTGTGGTACCCGCCGGCCTCGGAGTCCTCGCCGTATTGCTGGGCCGTTCCCTGCGTGGTCCCGGTGGGATCGAGGTCGGCGTAGATCATCAGGTTGCGCGGAGTCGCCGGAAGCGTGCTGCCGGGCGAGGTCGAGAAGCCGGAAAAGCCCGCCGCCGCCACGTCCGTGACGATCTTGCCGAACGTCCCCGAGTCATAGTAGGCAGCGGTCCCGGGCAGGGCGATCGAGGTGATGTCGACGCACCCCGTGCCGCCGTCGGTGCCGAGGTCGAAACGGATCGACTTCCCGCTGCCCGTCTGGGCGGCGATCCGGTCGACGATCGCGTTGACGTCCGCCTGGATCACGTCATCGAGCGTCGAGAACCTGCTCGCCACGTCCGACGGGTGGGCATAGACGATGTGGACCTTCGCGTCGGAGAGGCTGCCCGACTCGTTGAGCGCGTCGTCCGTACTGCTCGGCGTCCCGCACCAGGTCGGCGAGATGCCGGCAAAGCTCAGCGAGGGGCCCGTGGGCGGCGGGACCTGGAAGGCCCGGGCCGGGTCCTCGTGCCTGATCACCTCCGGCGGACCTGACTCGGTGTGGCCGGCCGCGGCTGCCGGAATCAGGCAGGCAACGAGCGCGAGAAGTGCGGAACTCGCCAATGCCCGACGCTCTCTCATCCCCTCAAGCGCTCCTTGTCGACCGCACCCACCGTACGCCGGTCGAGGAGCGCTGTCAACCCTTCCGGCCGCCGCCTACTTCTTCGTTTTCTTCACGCACTTGCCGCGCTTCAGCTTGCGGCCCTTCTTGCACTTCTTGGCCGCGGTGGTGACGGCCGCGGGCGCGGCCGGAGCCGCGGCGGTGGGCGTCACGACTGCGGGCGGCGGAGCGATGTCCAGGTCGAGGGTCCAGCCGTTTGCGATGAAGGTCAGCTGGCCGTTCACGTTGTCATCGACCGCGAACAGCGTCCAGGTCCCGTTCGGGTCAGCGCCGATGAATCCCGCGAAGGTCGCGGGGTAGGGCCCTGTGGTCGGTGCCGGGGCCACGAATGCATCCGCCGGTGCTTCATCGGTGGGCTTGTAGGTGGCACCCGGGCCGCACAAGCTGGGAGCGGTGCCCCCCGCGCTGTCTTCAAGGAACATCGTCGCGTTGACCATCGACATGGCCCCGCAGGTATCGCTGAGGACCATGCCGCGCTGTCCACCGGGGCCGACAAGGAGGATGTCGAGGTCGTCAGGGGTGTTGTGCCCGAGGTTGACGAGCGTCACCCGCACCTTGCTCACGGTCCCGGCCTGTCCGCTGACCGTTACCGGTGCGCCGGCCTGCATGCCATCCACGGGGGAGATCGCGTTGGTGTTCGAAAAGCTCACCGCACCGGCCGAACCGGGCGCGATCGCGATCGCTCCCGCTGCCAAGCCCGCCGCTGCCATCAACCGAATTGCCTTCCAGCGCATCACTGCCCCTCGATAGCTCGCCGTGTGCGGCGGAGCCTACTTGAAGGTGTAGGCGCGAGTGGGGGGTCCGACGCAGTTCCCCGAGCAGATGTTGGGGCCGCTGGTCTCATCGAACCAGACGATCCGGAACTGGCGGCCCTTGCGGTAGGGGAGCTTGCGCTGAAAATAACCGGCCGAGTCGGTGTTGAAGCGGCCGGTCGCGGGCACGAAGGCGCCACCGCGGTCGCTGCGCTCGATTTCCACGAGGCCGCCGTTGCCGGGCCGCACGTGGCCCCAGAGCTGGACGATCTTCGCCGGAGCGCGCTTGCGGCACTTCTTCGTCCGCTTGCTCTTCCGCACGCACTTGCCCTGCGGGCGGCGGACGACGAGCGGGGTGCGATAGCCGGCAAAGGCGTCCTTGAGCGCGCCGCCCCGCAGCCGCAGCCCGGACTGGAAGCCGCCCTGATCCTGGTCGTCGCGGAGCAGGTACTGCGCCCAGGCGGCGATGTCGGGATCGCGCCAGCCGATGTACTCGGCGATCGCCAGGAACTCGGCCTGCTCCTGGAAGCTGCGTCCGAAGAGCGGGTCGGGCGGGTTGGTCTGCACGCCGTACTCGTCGTTGAAGATCGGCATCGGGTTGATCGCCCCGGCCTGGGCCGCGAGGCTGAGCAGCCGCTCGAGATCGGCGAGGTTGGTGACGGTGACGTCGCCGTCGAGGAACGGGGCGCTCTGCGGGGGGTCGACCCCGGTGTGGGGGTGATGCGCGAAGCCGTCGGCCTGCAGCGCCGGGCAGGCGGCCGTGTATCCGACGGTCGTTTTGACCCGCTTCGTGCGCTTGCCGATCCGCTTCTTGACCGTGCGCTGGATCGGGGTCAGGCAGAGCATCGCCTTGGTGAAGTTGTTGGCGCCGAGCGTCGTCGTCGTGCCCCGCGGCGCCAGCTCGCCGATCCAGATCGGGCCCGCGTACCCGCCCTCGCGCAGGCCGCGCTGCCCGGCGACGTACAGCGCCCGGTAAAGCTGCGGCGTGTAGGGGGCGCCGTTCTTGAGCTGCGGCTGCAGGTAAAAGGGGCTGTTGGGCTCGTTCCAGACCCCGACGTAGTTGATCCCCGGGATCGGCGCCAGTGCGCCGGGGCCGTCGGGATCGAAGCCGCCCGTGTAGCGGCGCGCGATCGCCCTCATGAAGAGGCCGTACTCGTTCGGGTCGGGGTCGGTGCCGTCCTTGCCCGGGCCGTTGCTCGCCCAGCGCGGCACCTGGCCCTGCGGGAAGCGCCCGGTCGGGACGAGCAGCACGTTCATCCCGCGCGAGACGATCCCGCGCACGATCTGGTCGTACTTGCCCCAGCCGGTGTCGGGGCTCGCTGCGGTGGGCTGCCCGTATCCCGGCCACGCCGGGTCGCCCGAGTCGCCCGCCGGCTTCGAGGTTCCATCGTCGGCGGCGACCTGATGCCAGTAGACGAGCACCCGGATCGTGTCGGCACCGAGCGAGTCGGCGTCGTCGAGCGCCGAGTCGCGCAGCCCGGGGGAGAGCTCGCCGGTTAGCTCCTCGCCGGGATCGAAGATCGAGAACTGCCCGTAGGAGGCAGCGGCGGTGCCCGTCGCAGCGCTGAGCGCCGCGCAGGTGAGAGCCAATACGAGGACGCCCTTGCGCACGAAGCCCGAAACCCTAGCGACGGGCCGTAGTTGCGGAGCCGGACAGGGGTACTAGGATGGACTCGCGATGGGGCTGTTCAGCCGTAAGGGCAAGGAGGCACCCGAGGGGTGGGTGACCGTCGACGCCCTGATCGACGGCGTCGGCAAGGGCGGCTTCGACAAATACGAGGACGCGATGGGCAACACCAACAAGCGCGAGTCCAACCGCGACAAGTTCCTCTTCGAGTACGTCTTCCCGAGCCCCGACGGCGAGATGCTTCGGCTAGCGGGAAAAGAGCGCCGCAAGCAGAGCGAAGCCGTGCTGCAGGGAGGTCGGGTCACGCTCGCCTACGACCCGGAGAACCCCGAGGATTTCGAAGTGCTCGAGGACGAGCACGAGCGCCAGAAGCGGATCGCCAAGGACGCGAAGCGCTACATGGAGGACGGCGACGAAGCGCCGGTCGTGGTCACCGAGGCGAAGGAGACCGGGCGGATCGCGCGGCCTCCGGACAAAGCCGAGCAGACCGAGAAGTACCTGACGCTCAAGGTCTCGCCCGCCGGCGGCGAGGAGTTCGAGGTCACCAAGAAACACTGGGACAACGAGATGGACCTTCAGCCCGGAACCGAGGGACTGCTTTTCTACGACCCCTCCGACCCCGAGAAGGAGAGCTACCCGCTGTTCGCGAACGCGGCGATGAAGGCGATGGGCCCGATGGCCCTCGAGATGGCGAAGACGGACCTGCAGACGAAGCTGATGGCGGTTTGAGACGCCGGGTCTGAGGTAGCGCGGGTCTGGTGGCGGGAGCCTTATAGGCTCGCCCGCGATGGCCAGACGTTCGGAGCTCTTCCTCCCGACCCTCAAGGACCCGCCCGCCGACGCGGAGGCCGTGTCGCACAAGCTCATGGTGCGCGCCGGGCTGATCCGCCAGCTCGGCGCCGGAATGTGGAGCTATCTGCCCGCGGGCTGGCGCGCGCAGCGAAAGGTCGAGGCGATCGTGCGCGAGGAGATGGACTCGATCGGCGCCCAGGAGATGCTGATGCCCGTCCTGCAGCCGGCTGAGAACTGGAAGACCACGGGCCGCTACGAGATCGAGGAGCTGTTCAAGCTCGAGGACCGCAAGGGCTCGGAGCTGGTGCTGGCGATGACCCACGAAGAGGCGGTCACCTACCACGTCGCCCGCGAAGTGCGCTCCTACCGCGACCTGCCGTTGATCCTCTATCACCTGCAGACCAAGGAGCGCGACGAGCCGCGGCCGCGGGCCGGAATCCTGCGCACGCGCGAGTTCACGATGAAGGACGCCTACAGCTTCGACCGCGACGAGGAGGGCCTCGAGCGCAGCTACGAGCTCAACATCGAGGCCTACGACCGGATCTTCGACCGCTGCGGGCTGCGCTGGTACCGGGTCGAGTCCGACGTCGGGATGATGGGCGGGATCGGGGCCCACGAGTACATGGCGCCGTGCGAGGCCGGGGAGAACGAGGTCGCCCTCGCCGAGGGCTACGCCGCCAACGTCGAGGTCGCGAGCGCCGAGCCGCAGGCGGTCGAGCTGCCCGCCGAGATCGGCGAACCCGAGGCGGTGAAGACGCCGGGCCTGACCACCGTCGAGGAGGTCTCGGGCGCGATCGGCGTCCCCGCCGGGGCGCTGATCAAGGCGATGCCGGTGATGGTGGAGGAGCGCGGCATGGTGCTGGCGCTCCTCCGCGGCGATCACCGCCTCAACGAGATCAAGCTCCGCAACCACCTCGGCGCCGATTTCCGCCTTGCCTCCGATGAGGAGATCGCCGCCGAGCTCGGCCCGGTCGGCTTCATCGGGCCCCAGGGAGCCGAGGTGCCGGTGCTCAAAGACGAGGCGATCGCCGGGGACTCTTTCGTCGCCGGGGCGAACGCGCCCGACGAGCACGTCAAGGGGGTCAAGCCCGGCCGAGATTTCGAGTTCGAGTCGGCCGACATCCGCTCGGTCGAAGCCGGCGACGCCGCGCCGGCCGGCGGCACGATCGAGATCGAGCCCGCGATCGAGATCGGGAACATCTTCAAGCTCGGCACGCGCTACAGCGAGCCGCTCGGCGCCAACTACCTCGACGAGGACGGCAAGGAGCGCCCGATCGTGATGGGGAGCTACGGGATCGGCCCGGCGCGGATCGTCGCCGCGGCGATCGAGCAGGGCGCGGATGAGAGCGGGATCGTCTGGCCGCGGTCGATCGCGCCCTGGGACCTGCAGCTGGTCGGACTCGGCTCCGAGGGCGACCCCGAGCACGACGCCGCCGAGAAGCTCTACGAGCAGCTGACCGGATCGGGCATCGAAGTCCTCTACGACGACCGCGACGCCGGGCCGGGCGAGAAGCTCACCGACGCCGAGCTGATCGGCTGCCCGCTGCGGCTCGTGGTCGGCAAGAGGGGGCTCAAGGAGGGCAAGGTCGAAGCACAGATCCGCCGCGGCTCCGAGGACCGCGAGCTGAGCGCCGAGGGCGCGGCCGAAGAGGCCGCGAGCCTGCTCGAGGAGATTGAGTGACCAAGAAGCAGGGCGGCTTTCGGCGCCAGTTCGGGCTCGACCGCTCCGGCCCGGCGCCGAAGCAGACCCGCCCCGGCCAGCCGCTCCGCCCCTGGACGATCCCGAACGCGGTCGGCTACCTGCGGCTCGCGGCGCTGCCGCTCTTCCTATATCTCGCCTTCGACTCCGGCGACGGGCGCACCTTCTGGGCCGCCGCGGTCTATTGGTTGATCGCCGCCGGCGACTACCTCGACGGCTTCCTCGCCAGGGCGACGGGGCAGTACAGCCGCATGGGCGCGCTGCTCGACCCGGTCGTTGACCGGCTCACAATCCTCGCCGGCGCCGCGGTCTGCTGGCACTTCCACCTGCTGCCGCGCTGGGCGCTCGGCGTGCTCGCCGTCCGCGAGCTCGTCACCCTGGTGCTGGCTCAGATCGCGCTCCGCCAGGGACAGGAGATCGAGATCAACTGGTTCGGGCGGATCGCGGTGTTCCCGATCATGGGGGCGATCTTCTGGGCAATGGTGGTCGAGAGCATCGCCTGGGACATCATGCTTGTCGCCGGGCTCGTCTGCGCGATCATCGGTACCGTCGCCTACGTCCGCTCGGGGATGAAGCTGCGTGCAGCAGCGGCTGCATAACCCTCAAGCTCGACTAGAGCCTGGGAAATTCCGGTTATAGTCCCACCGATGGACGAGACCTTCCCCGACATCGGCGCGATGAGCGACAAGGAGCTCAAGGCGCTGATCGAGAGCCTGACCGAGGAGGAGCAGGAGATCTCCTACAGGCGCCGCATCCTCCACGGCAAGATCGACATCCTCCGCGCCGAGCTCGTCAACCGCCTGCGCTCAAAGCGCGAGGAAGGCGACACCCTGATCAAGGGCGACGACGTCGAGCGGCTCAGCAAGATCCTCGCCGGGCAGGGCGAGGACGTCGACGAGGCCTCCTGACCCGGGGGGACTGACCGATGGCCGTTCACTGTCCGGAATGCGGATTCGTAAACGCGGAGGGCGCCAACTACTGCGGGAAGTGCGGCGCCTACCTCTCGCGCCCGGAGGGCACCGAGGAGCCGACCACGATGACCTACCAGGTCGACGAGGACGGCGAAATGCACCCCGTCGACATCGACTCGGTCGTCGAGAAGGTCGGCGCGGCGATGGTGATCCGCTCCGGCGGCGGCAGGGCGGGGGAGAGCTTCGCTCTCGACCAGGACCGGGTCTCGATCGGCCGCAGCCCTGACGCGGGGATCTTCCTCGACGACGTCACGGTCTCGCGCAACCACGCGCTGGTCGTCAAGCGCAAGGAGGGCCGCTACATCGACGATCTCGGGTCGTTGAACGGCACCTACGTCAACCGGCGCCGGATCGAGTCCCACCAGCTCGCCGACGGGGACGAGATCCAGGTCGGAAAGTACAAGCTCAGCTATCTGGAGAAGTCGTGAACCCCGAGTCCGGCGAGGCGACCCGCCCCGCGGCCGACTCCGAGGCCGCCCGCACCCGCAAGGCGCTCACGATCGGCGCCGTGGCCAAGATCCTCGGACGCGAGTTCGACGACGTCTCGATCTCGAAGATCCGCTACCTCGAGGACCAGAAGCTGCTCTCGCCGCGCCGCACGCCGGGCGGCTACCGCCTCTACAGCCAGGCCGACGTCGAGCGGCTGCGGACGATCCTGCGCCTGCAGCGCGACGAATTCCTGCCGCTGCGGGTGATCCGCCAGGAACTCGCCGCCGGCGCCGAGCGCGACCAGGGCCGCTCGCGCTCAGCGGGCCAGCGGCGCGCCGTCAGCGTCGAGGCCGGGACGAGCGCCCGCGTCACGCTCCGCGAGCTGATCGAGCAGACCGGCGCCAGCGAGGCGCTGATCCACGAGCTCGGCGAGTACCGGATCGTCCAGCCCGAGCGCATCGACGGGACGATGGTCTACGACGACAACGACCTTGAGATTGTCCAGGCCGCGAGCGAGCTGGCCCGCTACGGAATCACCGGGCGCCACCTGAAGGTCTTCCGCAGCTCGACCGACCGCGAGGCCGGCTTGCTCGAGCAGGTGCTCGGCGGCGGGCTGCGCTCCCAGAACCAGTCGCAGCGCCGCGACGCGCTCGAGAGCCTCGAGACGCTGACCGCGGCGGCCGGCAACCTCAAGCACCTGCTGCTGGTCAGGGATCTGCGCAAGCTCACCGGCGAGTAACGAGCAGTTGCCGAAGGTAACCCGTCGCCGCCGCATCGCCGCGCCGGTCGCAGACGTCTGGTCGCTGGTCTCCGACCCACACCACCTGCCGCGATGGTGGCCGCGGACGAAGCGGGTCGAGAACGTCCGTCCCGGAGATCCGCCGCCGCAAGGCGCTGCCTGGACGCTGGTGCTCGAGACCAAGCGCGGCAGCGGGGTGCGCGCCGACTACAGCTGCCCGGAGGCCGCCGAGAACGAGCGGCTCGTCTTCGAACAGGACATCGAGGGGACCCCGTTCGAGCGGGTCCTGCGCGCTTCGCGCATCGAGCTGCATCTCCAACCCGAGGGCGAGCAGACCGCCGTCGCGATGACCCAGATCCAAAAGCTGCGCGGCCTCTCGCGGCTCGGATCGCCGATGCTGCGCCGCGCGACCGGGCGGATCCTCGGCGAGGCCCTCGACGGGCTCGACGAGGCGCTCGGGAAGGCGGGTAGCCCCGCGTGAGCGGCTGCCCTCGCGACGACACGGTCTGGTGGGGCTGGGGGCTGGCCGAAAAGCACGAGCCCCCGAGCGACGCGGTTCTGGCCCCGGTCGCCGACGAGCTCGGCGTCGACCCGTCGGTTCGCGTCGAGCCGGTGCCGCTCGAGTCGGTGAAGCTCCCCGATCCGCGACCGCTTCCGGACGCGATCGGCGCCGCGGTGGGGGAGGGCTCGCTGCTCACCGATCACGAGCAGCGCGTCCGCCACTCTCACGGCAGCGGCTACCCCGACCTGATCCGTCTCCGCCACGGCGAGTTCGAGCACGCCCCGGATGCGGTCGTCTCTCCGTCGAGCAGCGAGGAGCTCGCCTCGCTGCTCGCCGCCTGCTCGGCCGAGGACGTCGCGGTGGTCCCGTTCGGCGGCGGAACCAGCGTCGTCGGCGGGGTCGAGCCGCGCTGCGGCGGGCGCGACAAGGTGATCTCGCTAGACCTCTGCCGGATGCAGGACGTCGAGCTCGACGCCCGTTCGCTGACCGCGCGACTCGGCCCCGGGCTGCGCGGCCCGGAAGCCGAGCAGGCGCTCAACAGGGCGGGGACGACTCTCGGGCACTTCCCGCAATCGTTCGAGTACGCGACGATCGGCGGCTTCGCCGCGACCCGCTCGGCCGGTCAGGCCTCGAGCGGCTACGGGCGCTTCGACCAGCTCGTCACCTCGGTCTCGATGCTCTCCCCGGCCGGACCGGTCTCGACGCTCGAGACCCCGCACACGGCGGCCGGCCCATCGATCCGCGAGCTCGTCGTCGGCTCGGAGGGGACGCTCGGGGTGATCGACGAGGTCACGGTCCGGGTCCGCCCGGAGCCCGAGCAGCGCCGCTACGAGGCCTGGTTCGCGGCCGATTGGGCGGGCGGCACCGAGATCGTCCGCTCGCTCGCCCAGGGCGAGGCGCTGCCCGACATCGTGCGGCTCTCCGACGAGGAGGAGACCCGCTTCTCGCTCCAGCTCTCCGGCATCGAGGGAACCAGGCGGCGAGCGCTCGACGCCTACCTCGGCATCCGCCGCCGCACCGGCGGCTGCATGATGATCTGCGGCTGGGAGGGGGAGCCCGACGCGGTCAGGCGGCGGCGCTCGATCGGCGCCGCGCTTCTCCGCAAGGGCGGTGCGGTCCCGCTCGGCAAGAAGGCCGGCGAGTCCTGGGAGCACGGCCGCTACAACGGGCCCTACCTCCGCGACGAGCTGATCGAGCGCGGCATCTTCGTCGAGACGCTCGAGACCTCGCACACCTGGAGCAGGCTGGACGAGCTCTACAAGGCGGTCGGCGGGGCGCTGCGCAGCACGCTGGAGAAGGGCGGCACGCCCCCGATCGTCCTCTGCCACCTCTCGCACGCCTACCCCGACGGCGCCTCGCTCTACTTCACCTTCGTCGCCCGCGCCCGCCCGGGGGAGGAGCTCGAGCAGTGGCGTGAGGCTAAGACCGCGGCCTGCGAGGCGATCGTCGGCGCCGGCGGGACGATCACCCATCACCACGCGGTCGGCACCGACCACGCGCCCTACATGGAGGCCGAGGTGGGCGCGCTCGGGCTCGAGATCCTGCGCGCTGCAAAGGAGCGGCTCGACCCGGCCGGGATCATGAACCCCGGCAAGCTGCTTATGGCGTAGGTGCGGGCGTCGGTGTAGGCGTAGGCGCGGGGGCCGGCGTCGTCCCACTCGGTGGCGTCCCGATCCCGGTCGAGTCGGTCGGGTCGCGGGGGATATCGCCGCGCAGCACGCTTTGGCCGACGAGCGCCGGAATCGGCGGGTTCATCTTCGCGGCCTTTTTGATCGCCGCCTTGACCTCGGCGACCGAGGCGAGCGTGACGTTGACCGCGGTGAACTGGGGAAGAAGCGGCGTCAGCTGGCTGGGGATCGGCGCGGGGCCGGTGACGTTGCCCTGTTGGTCGGCCTCCTGGAAGCCGACCGGGAACGCAACCTGGTCGGAGCTCGTCAGCCAGACGATGTAGTTCTGGCCCTTGGCCGTCGGCTCGAGCCCGGCGAGGTTGACCTGCAGAACCGGCTGGTCCTGGACGCGCGCGAAGACGACCTGGCCAGACGCGCTGCTGCCGTTCTGGGGCTCGAGCTCGACGATCGTCAGGTCCTCCTCGGGCGAGCCGGCCTGTTCGCCGCCGCCGGAGTCCCCGCCGTCGTCGCCGCCGAACACCCCGGTCACGATCAGAACGACGATCAGGGTCAGCAGCCCCGCCGCGGCGAGCGCCACCGGCAGCCGCCGCTCGCGCGAGCCGAGCCCGCGGACGCCGTCTCCGATCCGCTCGAGGACCGAGCGCGCCCCGCCGGTCGCCTTCGCGGCGGCCTCGCCGGGTCCGCCGACGGGGGCGGTGGGGGCCGGCATGCCGGAGGCGGTTGGAAGGTCGGGAAGCTGGGCCTTGGGGGCGACCACCCGCATCTGGGCGGCGAGCTTGTTGGCGAGCTCGAGCGAGGCGGGGTCCCTTTGCAGCTGCCGGGCGACGTCGGCGCGGCCGATCGGGTCGGCCTGGCCGAGCAGATAGTCGGTGAGCCCGACGTTTGCGTCGGGGTCGGCGCCCCCGACCTCGGTCAGCGCGGTGCGGGCGCGGCTGCGGACCTCGCCCGCGTCGACCCCGAGCAGGGCGCCGATGTCGGCATAGCTCTGCCCTCCCTCGAGCAGGAGCTGGAGCATCGCGCGCTGGTCGTCGCTCAGAGCCACGCGCGGAAGCCTACGGACTTCCCGGGCCCGGATCGCCGCTACGGCACTAGGCGGGCAACCGCCGGGCGCGCTTCCTGCACTTCTTCCTTGCCTTGCCCTTCTTCTTAGCGCACCTCTTCAGCGCCGCAGCCTGCTGGCCGGTCGCGCCGGCGGTCCCCGCCTGGGCCGAGGTCTGGGACGGCGTCACCGGAGTCGGTGATGGCGGCGCCACCGGCGGCATCGCGGGCGCCGGCTGCTCGCGGATCTGCAGGTCGCCACCGCCCCCCGTCAGCACGTAGGTGCCCGTGAGCGTTGCTGTCGGGAACGACGCGCAGAGGGGGCCCCCGGTGATGTTTTCCAACGGCTCGTTCACGAGACGGAGCTCGGTGTTTCCGGATGCCGTGTTGTCCGGATTGTGGAGATCGGCTTCGAGCTCCATGAAAGTGGCGCCGGTGTTGTTGGCGTCGCCGACGAACGTGCACGAAGCCATGTCGAAATGGACTGAGAGCCTGAAGCCCTCGAGAATGAGCGTCCCGTTCGGCGTCCCGGCGGTGTTATCCGAGAGCCAGAAGGCCGTGAAGCCCCATGCAAGGGCGTCGCTCGTGTTGTCGAGATGATTGACGCCTACGAAGCTCGAGGGACAGGCCTCGCCCAACGTCGTGTCGATGTCGTGAGTGCTCACCTGGCCGATGGCGACGGTGACCAGCGAGCCGGGATCGGTGATCTGACCGGTGAAGTTTGATTGGTTGCAGGTCAAGCTGCTCGCCCCCGAGCCCACGACCATGTTGGTCAACGGATCCAGCGTCCCGGTCAGCCCGCCGGTATACGGCTCGCCGGTGGCGGCGCTCTGGATCGAGGTCGCCGAAGCTGGCGCCGCGCCGACTCCAAGAGCGGCGAGCCCTGCAAGCATGGCGGTGGCGGTCAGACGTCGAATTTGCATCCTCTCTCCCTTTCTCGACGCAATCTAGGCTCTCCGAATGATCGATCCTAGCGCGAGCCCGTTCGACGACCTGATCGGCACCGAGTGGGGCGAGATGACAGCCGAGCGCGGCGCCGCGACGCTCGAGGTCGCCGACCATCACATGCAGCCCTACGGCGTCGTCCACGGCGGGGTGCTGGCGACGCTCGCCGAGGGGGTCGCCTCGCGCGCGACGCACTTCGCGCTCGGCGACGAGGAGCTGATCTCGATGGGGCAGTCGAACCACACCACGTTCCTGCGCCCGATCACCGGGGGGACGATCCACGTCGTCGCCCACCGGCGCCACGCCGGCCGCACGACCTGGATCTGGGATGTCGAGGTGGCCGATGACGACGAGCGCCTCTGCGCGCTCGCGCGCGTGATCGTCGCCGTGCGGCCTCGTCAGCGGTAGCGGTTCGTGATCGGCAGCCGCCGGTCGCGCCCGAACGCGCGCGGGGTGATCTTCACCCCCGGGGGAGCCTGGCGACGCTTGTACTCGGCGCGATCGACCAGCGCAATGACTTCGTTGACGACATCAGCGGGGAGACCACTCGCGGCGATCTGCTCGGGGCTCTCGTCGCGCTCGACGTAGGCCTCGAGGATGCGGTCGAGCACGTCGTAGGGCGGCAGCGAGTCCTCGTCGAGCTGCCCCGGCCGCAGCTCGGCCGACGGCTTTCGCTCGAGCACCGACGCCGGTACGAGCTCGCTCCCGGCGACGTCGTTGCGCCAGCGGGCGAGCTCGTAGACGAGCCCTTTCGGAACGTCCTTGATCAGGGCGAAGCCGCCCGCCATGTCGCCGTAGAGCGTCGCGTAGCCGACCGACATCTCGCTCTTGTTGCCGGTCGTCAGCACCAGCCAGCCGAAGCGGTTCGAGAGCGCCATCACCAGGTTGCCGCGGATCCGCGCCTGCAGGTTCTCCTCGGCGAGCCCGGGCGCGCTGCCGTCGAAGCTCTCGGCGAGCGCGGTCTCGTAGGCATCCATCGCGTCTGAGATCGGGATCTCGATCAGCGCGATTCCGAGGTTCGAGGCGATCTTGCGCGCGTCGCCCTGCGTCTCGGCGCTCGAGTGGGGGGAGGGCATCACCACCGCGGTGACGCGCTCGGGCCCGAGCGCGTCGGTGGCCACGAGCGCGACGAGCGCCGAATCGATCCCGCCCGAGAGCGCGACTACGACGTGGCCGAAGCCGTTCTTCTCGACGTAGTCGCGAAGCCCGAGCTTGAGCGCCTCGTAGACCTCGGCGGCCTCGGGCCCGAGCAGATCCGCCACCGGGCCGCCGCCGGGCAACTCGCAGACGAGCAGCTCCTCGGCGAACTGCGCGGCGCGCGCGATCGTCTTCCCGGCCTCGTCGACGACGAAGCTGTGGCCGTCGAAGACGAGCTCGTCCTGGCCTCCGACCGCGTTGCAGAGCGCGATCGGCGCCCCGCATGCACGAGCTCGCTCGGCGACCATCGCCTCGCGCGCGTTGCCCTTGCGGAGGTGAAAGGGGGAGGCCGAGGCGTTGAGGATCAGCTCGGCGCCGGCCTCGACCTCGGCGGTCTCAGGCAGGCCCGGGATCCAGATGTCCTCGCAGACCGTCAGCCCGACCTTCGACCCGGCGGCTTCGGCGACGGCGGGCTCGCCGCCGGGCTCGAAGTAGCGGCGCTCGTCGAAGACGCCGTAGTTCGGCAGGTGGGTCTTCCGGTAGGTGGCCCGCAGCTCACCGTCGGCGAGCAGCGCCAACGCATTGTGAGCGCGGGGCTCGTTCTCGCCGGCGTCCCCGCGGGGCTCGGCGAAGCCGACCAGCGCCGCGATCCCCTCGATGCCCGAGGCTAGCTCGCGCACGGCGCTCGCGCCGGCCTCCAGGAAATGGTCCTTGAGGTAGAGGTCCTCGGCCGGATAGCCGGGGATGCAGAGCTCGGGGAAGAGGACGATCCCCGCGCCCGCCTCGCGGGCGCGCCCGATCCACTCGGAGACCTTGGCGGCGTTGCCCTCGATCTCGCCGACCGTGGTGTCGATCTGGGCGAGCGCAAGGCGGGTCTTTTCGGTGCCGGTGGTGATGCCTCAAGTATGGTCACCGCGTGCTGCGGGTGGTCGGAAACATCATCTGGCTCGTGTTCGGCGGGCTGGTCATGGCGCTCGGCTACCTGATCGCCGCGCTTGTCATGTTCATCCTCATCATCACGATTCCGTTCGGGCTCCAGGCGCTGAAGATGGCCTCGTTCACGCTCTGGCCGTTCGGCCGCACGCTCGTCAAGCGCGAATCGGCGGGCGGACTGTCGCTGCTCGGCAATGTCATCTGGCTGATCCTCGCCGGCTGGTGGCTGGCGCTCGGGCACCTGATCTTCGCGATCGCGCAGTTCGTGACGATCATCGGGATCCCGCTCGGGCTCGCCTCGCTGAAGCTGATCCCGGTTTCGCTGTGGCCATTCGGGCACGAGATCTACCCGATCGACGAGGTCCCGGCCGGAGAGACCGCCCGGGTCGCGGTCGAACCGCGCACCGCCGAGCGCATCGGGGCCTAGGCCCTCTTCGCGCGCGCCCCGGGGCGCAGGTTGCCGACGATCAGGCCGACCACGGTGACCAGGTAGATCTGGCCGATCAGCATCTCGGTCACGGTCAGCGAGCGCGCGACCTGGGTAGCTGCGACGAGGTCGCCGAAGCCGGTGGTCGTGATCGTCATGAAGCTGAAGTAGATGAAGTCATCCGCGTTGTCGGCCGCGGGTCTGAGCATCGAATCGTTGCTCACTTCCTGCAGCGCCTGCAGCGAGACCGCGAAGAAAAGGCCGAGCAGCAGGTAGAGGCAGAGCACCCCGAACATCGTGTGCATCGTGATCGCTCGCTCCGCGCGGAGGTGGCGAACGACCCCGATCGCGATCACCACCGGAGCGAGGGTCGCGAACAGCAGGCTGATCAGGTGGACCGCCTCGAGCTCGGCCCGCTCGCTGCCGAGCAGCGTCGCGGCCGACCCGGCGATCAGGACGAGCGCGACGCCGGCAGCGAGACCCTCGACCCAGCGCGGCATCCCGGATGCGATCACCGCCGAGATCAGCGTCAGCGCCTGAAGCACGACGACAATCAGGCGTCCCGCGTCCCCCTCGGGGACCGCGAGCTGGAAGGCGATCGTGGTCAGGATCAGGAGGAGGACGATCCCGTAGCGGTAGTCGAGCGTCCGCACGCCCGCCATCATCACTCCACGCGAGGACGCCATCCGGTCACAATTCCTACGTGAGCAATTCCCATCTGAGCACGACCGCCGCGGGCACCCCGACGCTGATCATCGCCGCCGACGACTACGGCTACTGGCCGAGCTACAACCGCGGCATCCTGGAGGCCGTGAACCGTGGTGCTGTCGACTCAGTCGGGGTGCTGGTCGAGCGCGAGCACTGCGACCCAAAGCCGCTGCTCGACTCGGGGGTCGAGATCGGGCTTCACCTCGAGTTCGACGGCCGCTGGGGAGTGCGCTCGGGGGCTCCCGCCCGAAGCGCGGTCGAGATCCAGCTCGACCGCTTCTCGCGCCTGTTCGGGGCCTGGCCGGCCTACATCGACGGGCACCACCACTGCCACGCGCGGCCCGAGCTCGCTGAGCCGGTCGCGCGGGCCGCGTCGCAGCTCGGGATCGCGGTGCGATCGGTCGACGCCGGCCACCGGCAGCTGCTCCGCGAGCGCCGGATCCCCACCCAGGACCACCTGATCGGACGCAACTCCTCGGGCGAGCCGCAGACCGACGAGGCGCTCCGCGAGCTCGAGCCCGGGGTGACGATCTGGATGGTGCATCCCGGCCACGCCGATTCCGAGTCCGGATCGAGCTACGACATGGCGCGCTTCGAGGACCTCGACCTGCTGCTGCGGCTCGACCTGCGGGCGCGGGCCGGCGGTGCGACCTGGGGCAACGCGCGGCGCTCGACTCACGCGCTGGCGCTTACGAGCCGCCAGCCCGAAGAGGACTGAGCCGAGCGAGATAACGTCCCCGCCCATGGAGATGGGCAAGGGTTACTACGCGTACGTCTGGGGCGGGCTCGCCGTCGTCGTCGCGGTCACGCTCGTGCTCAGCCTGACCAGCGAGAACCAGACCGGCGAGGGCGTGCTGCCCTGGATCCTCGGCATGGTGGCCGTCTGGATAACCGGGCTGCTGGCGCTCCAATGGCGGGCGCTGCGCCGCCATAAGTCGAAGTGGAGCGGTGCGGCCTACGGCATCTCGCGAGAGAGCCAGATTCTTGCAACGGTCATCAGCGCGGTCTGCCTCGGACTCGGGGTCCTCGGTGCTTACGGCAAGCTGCCCAACTTCGGCGCCTGGGAGTACTGGCCCTTCGTCCCGCTCCTGCTCGCGCCGCTCGCCTTCCTCTGGGTCAAGCGCCAGCTTCGCAAGGTGAGCGAGATGGGCGAGGAGGCGGAGAAGCGCCCGCCCGACGCGGAGTAGCGCCTACTTCCGCTTCTTCCGCCTGCACTTCCCCTTCTTGAGCTTGAAGCCCTTGCGGCACTTCGTCGTCGTGGTGGTGGCCGTCGCCGCGAGCGGCGTGGGCGTCGCGGTCACGGTCGCCGCGGGCGGCGGTGGGGGCGGAGGGGGAGGGGGCGGAGGGGGCGCGCAGCCCGGGAACGGGCCCGGGTCGTCGAGGGGCGTCCCGTTGCAGATGAACTGCTCGTAGGCGCCCACGTCGCAGTCTCCGCCGGCCGGGAAGGGGCGCGGGTAGCCGCGCTGGTCGTCGGTGAGCGGCATGCAGTCCGCCAGAGGCACCTCATCGAGCGCGAGGCTGCCGAGCGGCAGCGCGTGGGTGCTGGTCGAGCCTCCGTTGTCGTCTAGTGGTTCGAGGCCGGCGGTTACCCCTGTCTGGTCTCCCATCATCGGCATGAAGAAGTTGCAGGGACTGGTCGCTACCCCGATCAGGTTGTTGTCGAGGGAGCCGAGCGTCCCGCTGCAGTCCGAAGCCGGCGGGGGGCCGACGGGCGAGTCGTCGTGGTTGCCGTCGATGATCGTATTCCTGAGCTGCGGGGGGACCGGTGCGCCGTCGTTCCAGATCCCGCCTCCGTCGCCGCCGCCGCCCCCGTCGCTGTCGGCGGTGTTGTTGCTGATCGTCACGTGGGTGAGCGTGGCGCCGGAGGTCCCCGACACGTAAATGCCCCCGCCGCCGCCCTGGGCTTCGTTGCCCGAGATCGTCACGTTGGTCAGGTCGATCCCGCCTGCCGTGCTTGCGATTGCCCCGCCCGGGCCCTGGACGGTGGTTTCGTTGTCGGTCAGCAGGACGTTTCGCAGGGTGAGGCTGCCGACGTTGAAGATCGCGCCCCCGGTGCCGCCGGCGGCGGCGCTGCTCCGCCCGTCCTCGATCGTCACCCCGCTGACCGTCAGCTGGCCGTTGTTGTGGAAGACCTG
Source organism: uncultured Solirubrobacterales bacterium (assembly GCA_963800705.1). GTDB lineage: Bacteria > Actinomycetota > Thermoleophilia > Solirubrobacterales > 70-9 > CAWDBV01. The sequence continues at coordinate 397,956 of CAWDBV010000005.1, read as the reverse complement.
GTCCTGGTCGCCGCCGTCGATCGCGGCCTGGCCAGGTCCCGCGTGGGTGATCGCGACGATGCTGCCCGTTTGAATGTTGAGGTCTCCGGCCCCGTTCGGATCGATCGGTCCGGGGAGGGGATTGGTGAGAAGGTATTCCTCGTTGCCGAGCTCGATCGTGTCCGACCCGTACGCCGGACCGGTCGCCACGCAGCTGCCGAAGTTCATGTCGTTTTGCGCCGACTGCACCGCCTCGCGCAACGAGCAGGTGCCATCGGCGAAGGCGTCATAGTCGTCGCCGGGGATCGTCGGTGCGATCGTCGCGGCGCTCGCCGGCGCCGCCAGCGCCAGTGCGGCGAGCAGGGAAATCCCTAGCGATCCTGCCTTTCTGCCCATAGGGGCAGGGTAGCGCGGCCGCCGCTACTCGGTCTGCGCTGCGGCCTCGGCCTCGGCGCCGTTTCGGCTCCCCTCGGCGCGGCGCATGCGCCGGAAGAAGCGCCGCCTGCCGCCTGCCGCCTCGATCAGCTCCTCGAGCGAGGCCTCGAGGTCTTCGGCCAGGTCCTCGATCTCTGCCATCGCGTCGTAGTCGCCGATCAGCCCGAAGTTGACCTGGCCGTCGTAGCTCATCACCCCGACGCAGAGCGCCTGGCGCTTGGCGAGCGGGACCATCGGGAAGACGCGCTCCATACGGCGGCCCATCAAATACAGCGGGAACTGCGGGCCCGGGACGTTGGTGACGACGAGGTTGAAGAAGCGCTGCCGCGACTGCAGCCGCGCGGCCTGGCCGGTCAGGGTGGGGGGAGCGAAGTCGGCGAGCTCGGTGAGCAGGGTGGCGCCCAGTGCCTGCTTCGACTGCTTCAGATCGCCCATCCGCTCGCTGACGATCGCCAGCCGGCGCGCCGGGTCCTCGCACCAGACCGGGAGCGGCGCCATCATCGCGCTCACACGGTTGCCGAGCTCGCCCTTCTCGTCGGCGGTGCGGACACTGACCGGGACCATGGCCCGGATCTCGAGGTTGGCGGTCTGGTGGCCGTGCGAGCGCAGGTAGCGCCCGAGCGCGCCCGCGACCGCGGCGAGGACGACGTCGTTGACGGTCCCGCCGAGCTCGTTCTTGACCCGCTTCAAGTCGATCAGCGCCGCCCGGACCCAGGCGAAGCGCCGGTGCGGGCCGATATCGACGTTGAAGGGGGTGTCGGGGGCCGCAATCCCGGCCCAGGCAAGCGCCCCTGCCGCGAGCGCCGTCTCCTGGAGCGCTCGCAGCGCCCGGCGCGGGCCGCGCAGCACGCGGCGGACGCCGCGCACCGCCTCGGCGGGGCTGACGACTCGCTCGACCAGCGCCTCGGCGAGCAGCTCGGCGCGTCCCGGCTCGGGGGAGGGAAGCCACGGTTCCTCGGGCTGGGGCGGAGCCTTCTCGGGCTCCTTCTCCATGTCGAAGAGGACCGTGGTTATGTCAACCCCCGAGACGCCGTCGACGAGGCAGTGGTGGGTTTTGCCGACGATCGCGAAGCGGTCGTCCTGGAGGCCCTCGATCAACCACAGCTCCCAGAGCGGCTTCGAGCGGTCCAGGGACTGGCTGAAGAAGCGGGCGGCGAGGATGCGGAGTTGCTCCTCGGAGCCGGGGGCGGGGAGGGAGGTGTGGCGGACGTGGTAGTCGAGGTTCAGATGGGGGTCGTCGACCCAGCGCGGTCGGCCCTGCCCGTAGGGGACGAAAGCGAGCTTCTGGCGGAAGCGCGGCACGAGGTGCAGCCGCGAGCCGATGTGATCGCGGAAGTCGACGTAGTTCGGCGCCGGCCCCTCGAAGATGATCGTCGAGGCGACGTGCATGTGCGTGTCCTCGCCCTCGAGGTGCAGGAACGAGGAATCGAGTCCTGTGAGTCGGTCTTCGCCCACGGACCCGATCTTTGCACAGGCGCGGTTGCATCTGTGACCGCCGTCACAGATAGCCCCGACGGCCGTCCCTAACGTGCCCGCGCTCAATCAACGATCTGCCTAATCGCCCTTTCCGGGCGAGCGGGGGACCCAGTCAGTAGGGGCGAACGGGAAGGTGATCCGTCCCAAGCGCGCGTCGGACCAGTGTCAATGACCAGCGTCGACGCCTGCGAGCCCGTCAGCTAACTCCGTAGGCAGCAGAAAGAAAGGTGTTTGCTTCTTGCATCGCTTCCGATGGAAGCGGAGGCGGATCGCGGCGCTTGCGCTGCTTCCGGTCTTCGCTCTGACGATCATCAGCACGAGCTCCGCGGCGCCGAGCGCCGACGGTAAGCCGAACAAGCACGCCGCCAAGAAGCGGCATCCGGCGAAGAAACGGCCCCACGCGAAGAGACCCGGGGCAAAGAAGCGCCCCGGGGCGAAGCGGCGACCGAGGCTGAACTTCCGCCGTGTCAACGCCTCCTGGTACGGCCCCGGGCTGTACGGGAACGGGATGGCCTGCGGCGGCACGCTGCGGCCGACCACGCTCGGTGTAGCGCACCGGTCGCTCAAGTGCGGGACCAGGGTCACCCTGCGTCACCGCGGCCGCACCGTCACGGTGCGGGTCGTCGACCGCGGCCCCTTCGTGGGCGGCCGGGAGTTCGACCTCACCGCGGCGACCAAGCGCCGGCTCGGCTTCGGCTCGACCGGCACCGTTCTGTCGTCCAAGTAGGCAGCTAGACGTCGAGCGTCATCGACTCGTCGGGAGCGGCGGGCCCATTCTCGGGCCCGCCGTCTCCGTCGGCGTCGTCGTCCTCGGCGTCTGACTCGAGCCCCGCGAGCCCGACCCCGATCAGCCGCACCGGGGCGTCGCGCTCGAAGTTCTCGAGCAGCTCGCGGGCGGTCGCGACCACGGCCTCCGGGTCGCGGGTCGCCTCGGGCAGCGTCCGTGAGCGGGTGAAGGTGCGGAACGGGCGGAGGCGGATCTTCATCGTCACGGTGCGTCCCGCGCTGCCGTGCTTCTCGAGGCTCCCGCAGACCGAGCGCGCCAGGCGCTCGAGCGTCTCGCGGAGCTTCTCGGCGTCGTCGACGTCCGCCGAGAAGGTCGTCTCGCGGCTCTCAGATTTGCGGCGCCGCTCAGTCGTGAGCTTGCTGCTGCCGATCCCGTTGCCGCGGTCGATCAGCCCCTGGCCGTGGTTGGGGCCGAAGGTGCGCTCGAGCAACTCGACGTCAGCGCCGGCGAGCTCGGCGACCGTCGTGATCCCGATCCCTTCGAGGCGCTGGAAGGTCTTCGGCCCGACCCCGGGGAGCAGGGAGGCGGGCTTTTCGCCGACGGCCTCGAGCCATTTTTCCTCGGTGAGCACGAAGAGCCCGTCGGGCTTGTCGAAATCGGAGGCGATCTTCGCCATCAGCTTGTTCGGTGCCAGGCCGATCGAGCAGGTGAGGCGGGTCGCCTCGGCCACCCGGTGTTTTATTTCTCGCGCCCGCGACTGGGGGACGGGGGAGCCCGATGAGATCGACGTAGGCCTCGTCGAGGCCCGCCTGCTCGATCGTGTCGCTGAACTCGGCCAGCGTCTCCATCACCTTGCGCGAGCCCCGCATATAGAGCTGCATGTCGACCGGGAGCACGGTGAGCTCCGGGCAGCGCTTGCGCGCGGTGACCATCGGCAGCGCCGAATGAACCCCGAATTCGCGCGCCGCATAGGACGCCGTGGTGACGACCCCGCGCGGCCCGTCATAGGCGACGACGACCGGCCTGCCGCGCAGCTCGGGATGGCGGAGCATCTCGATCGAGACGTAGAAGGCGTCCATGTCGACGTGGGCGATCAATTGCTTTCGATCGTAGGGTGGGGGGTAGACGCCGTCAAAGTCGCGCTATTTTCTCGCCAATGGGCTCCGGCTCCAAATCCGAGGTCAAGAATCTCGAGGCGATCTCCCGGGCGATCGACCAGCACAACTCGAACTGCCCGTACCCGGCCGCCGAGGTGCGGATGAACCCCTACGAGGTCGAGCGCCTCGGCTGGGAGGAGATCCGCGGGCTGCCGATCGTCCCCGATCCCGAGCTCGGGACCGGCCGCTTCCGGATCGTCTGCTCCCGCGACACGCAGGGGGAGGGGATCGACGAGGCCGAGGCGCTCGGCATCCCGGTCGAGGTCGCGGTGCCGGACAAGACGCCCATTCCGCCGGTCTAGCGCGCGCCTAGATATCGAAGATGTTGAGCCCGAGGCCATCGAGGGCGTCCTGGGCCTCGGCGTTGAGCCTGAACAGCTCGTCGGTCCAGATCAGCACGCCCATCACGATCAGGATCACGCCTCCGGTCGCCATGATCAGCGGGTAGTGGCGCTTGACCACCTCGAACGCGGTCGTCATCCGCGTGAAGGCGAGCGCGGTGGCGATGAACGGGATCGCGAGCCCGGCCGAGTAGACGGCGAGCAGCGCGGCGCCGTGCAGCGCCGAGTCAGAGAGCGAGGCGGCGGAGAGGATCGCCGCCAGCGTCGGCCCGATGCACGGCGTCCAGGCGAACGCGAATGCGGCACCGACGACGATCGGCCCGCCGCGCCCGGCGCGCTCCATCAGCCCGTCGAGCCGCCACTCGCGGTTCAGCCGCGGGATGAACAGCGAGCTGACGAGCAGCAGCCCCATCGCGATGATCAGGGCCGCGGAGATCTTGTTGAGCAGCTCGCGGTTGTCGCGCAGGAAGCTGCCGAGGCCGGACGCGGTCACCCCGAGCGCGATGAAGATCGCCGAGAAGCTGGCGACGAACAAGAGGCTCGGGACCAGCACCCGGCGCCAGTCGGCGCGCTCGAGCTCGCCGGCCGACACGCCGGTCACGGTCGAGAGGTAGCCGGGCACGAGCGGCAGCACGCAGGGGGAGAGGAAGCTGACCAGGCCCGCCGCGAAGGCGGCGAGGACGCCGACGCCGGCTGCGGGATCAGACTCCATCAGGCCCGAGGGTAGTCGGGTCCGCCTACGGCGCTACTTGATCTTCTTGCAGTAGGCGTAGTTGGTGACCGAGCTGCCGATCGGCAGGTTGAAGAGCGGCAGCTCGTAGAGGCCGAGGTGCCAGCCCTGCTTGCCGGTCGGCTGGAACTCGTCGATCCCGACCGCCGGCAGACCACCGGAGCCGGCGGTGTTCGGCGTGATCTGGAATCCGGCCCCGACGACCTCGACCTTCTTGCCGCTGCAGGTCGCGTCGGAGTTGGTGCGGAGGTCGTTGAGAATCGGGGTCGTTGTGGTCGCCTCGCTGATCGACTTGCCGCCCTTCGTGCAGAGGACCCGGAAGGTGGCGCTGACCGCGCCGACTCCTTCGGGCGGAGACGGATTCGCGACCGTGAAGATCCACTGGTTGGTGGACAGGCGCCGAGACTGAAGGACCGAGGCCCCGCGCTTGGTCGGGTCGGCGGAAGAAGGAGGTCCGCTGACCAGGAAGCCGCCGGTGAGCACCTTCGTGCCGGACGGACAGGTCACGGTCGAAGTGTTTGCGATCCCGAGCGGAATCGACGCGGTGTTCGAGCTCGAGCTCAGGCCCTTGATCGCTTCGTTCGCCTCGCAGCGGCCGAAGACGTTCAGGGTTCCGCCCACGGGCGGCAGGGTGAACGCGGCGGCTCCGCCGCTCCACTGCGCGATCGGCGTCGGGGCTGCCTCGAGCGGCAGGGTGCGGACGCCGGAGAGCGAAGCAGGGTTGAACGACGGTGTGACTGCCTGGCCGCCACCGGTGACGTGGTAGCCCTTCGGGCAGCTCGCGGAAGTCGTTGTCAGGCCGCCCGGAGAGATCGGCCCTGTGCTGGTCACGGTCTTCGGCTTCTTCGACTTCTTCTTCGCCGCCATCGCGGGCGCGATCATCGCGCCGAGCAGCAGAAGCGCGGCGAGGCCGAGACCGACGCCCGTCATCAGCGCTGGCCGGAGCCCCCTGGAGATTTCGCCTTCCGTGGCTCGCATCGCGGGAATCCTAGCCTGCTTCCGGCTTCCCGGGACTGAAGCTGACCGGTAGCGAGCGAAGGGCGTTGGTCCAGCTCGACTCGAACCGCTTCACTTCGCCTGCGAGCTCGATGTCGGACATCCGACGCACCGGCGCCTCGGAGCGCATCCGCGCGAACAGCTCGTGCGGCGGCCCGTCGGCGAACCAAGCCGCGTCCATCAGGTCCACCGAGTCGAGATCGACGCTTTCGACGGTCGCCGCTTCGGCCATGGGGAGAACCTACCCGACATCCGCTTTCACCCAGACAACGCACGATATTGACCGCTATGTAAACCCAGGCGGGAACTGTCCTCGGGCTTAGCGACGCTGAATCCGCGTTGTGAGACGTCCAAGGCAGACATCCCCGTGAGTCGCCCTGTTGGCAGCACATCGGGCCGGCAGCCACCGGGTGGATATCCGCCGATCTCTGCGGAGTTGGGCGCGTTCCTCGGCAGCCGATGATCTACCTCAAATCCCGGCTACAAGACTCGCATCGGTTTCAGCGAGAGGCCCCGCAGCGAGTCATAAGGGATCGGTTCGGTGAGACGCGACCCGATTGGATTTCCATATCTGTCCGGCCTGTTCACTGCCGAGGGATCGCTCGGTATACATAAGAACGGGCCCAGCCTGGCTCCGCGAGCGACCCTCAGCCTTCGCGCTGACGATCATCCCCTCTTGGTGCGACTGCAGCGCAGAACCCAGCTGGGTCGCATCTATCTCGGTCACTACGCCTCGAGGCAGAATCCGGAGTCCGGGTGGCACGTAAGGCATCGAGATGAATGACCTCCGCGGCCTTGTCGCGATCCTCGTACGCACCCCCCGCGAGGCCGTAAGGGACGCGAATACGCCATCTGGCGAGCGGCAGTTGCTAAGTACTGCTCGTCCAAGCGAAGGAGCGTGATCCAGAAGCAACTGGTGGGAGTACGCGACGAACTGGCCCGTACCCGGGCCTATTCACCTGAACCAAGCGCCTAGACGTCGACCCGGGGGCCGCCGCGGTGCTTGTGCTCGTGGCCGATGATCCGGTCAGGGCTTGAGCCGCCGATCGGCGGACGGCCGAAGTCGATCCGCTGCCGCGCGCGGCGCGGCGCGTTGCGAGGCAGATCCGAGTTGCCGGGCTCCTGGGGCTCGGGCTTTGAGTCTGTGGGCTTGTTCTCGGCGTCTGCCATGTCTTTCGTCTCTTTGTGAATCGGACGAAGCCGGGAACGGCTTGAGGAAACCTGCGCCCGTCCCGCGACCACATCCCATGGTCATGAGTGAGGAACACGCTATGGACACGGCAGTTGCGGGTCGCAAGAGGCCTTTCAGCGACCTTTAGACGAATGGCCCTCCCGAGCACCGGCGAAGCGGCGCTGAACGACCAGCGTCGCGCAGCCCGAGACGATCAGCAGCGCGATGTTGACCCCCAGCACCGCAACCGCGCCGCTCGCGTCCCCGAACTCGCCGGCTCCCGCGGCCACGCCGAGGTAAGCGGCGGCGGGAATCGTCGTCACCGAGATCGCCACGCCGACCGCGGCGCTGGCGCGGGTCTCGAACGAAAGCATGCCCGCGATCCCGGCAGCCAGCGGCGCGAGCAGGGTCACGTAGTAGACGTTTGCGAGCCCGCCGATCCCGTCCTCGCCGAGGCCGTAGTCGCCCTCGATCACATCGAGCCCTCTCAGCACGACCGTGAGCAGCGCCGCGGTCGTGGTCACGAGCAGGAAGCCGATCAGCAGCGTCAGCCCGGCCCGGCGAGCGAGCGGGTAGCGCCGGGTGACGAGCCCGACGCAGGTCGCGCAGACCGGCAGCAGGTCGGGGCTGACCGCCATCGCGCCGACGATCAGGATCGCGTTCGAGTCGATCACTCCCAGCCCGGCGATCACTCCGGCGATCGCCATCAGGGTCAGGTAGCGCGCCAGCGGCCGCGCGTTGGCGCGCGCCTGGTCGAGCACCTCGATCCAGGCGAACTGGTCGGTGTCCTCGGCGGGGTGAGCGAGCGAGGTCGGCGCGATCGCGTCCTGGCGGGTGAGCAGGTAGTCCTCCGGGCGCACGCCGAGCCGCTCGATCTCGCTGACGATCTGGTCGGCGAGCGAAGAGACCACGTCGGCGGCAAGAACCACCTCGTCGGCCGAATCGGCGGCCTCGGAAGCGGTCAGGCGGCGCAGGCCCCCGATCTCGCCGAGCGCCGCGGTGACCTCGGGCGCCCGGGCCCGGTCAACCGAGAGATGCAGCCGCAGCACGGAGCCAACATATACGGCTTGCCCGAGCCGCTAGCGCTCGCTGTTGTAGACGATCCCGAGCACGATCGACGCGTTCACGAGCCAGACCCAGACCAGGAAGATGATCACCGCGCCGAGCGACCCATAGGTGGCGTCGTAGCTGCCGAAGAACCTGATGTAGAGCGAGAAGCCGAGCGACGCGATCAGCAGCAGCGCAGTGGCGAGCGCGGCGCCCGGCAGCACCTCGCGCAGCCCGCCGCGGCCGCGCCGCCCCGCGCTCCAGTAGAGCAGCGCCACCGCGCCACTGATGAGCGCGAACAGGACCGGCCATTTCGCATACGCCCAGAGGGTGACCGCAATCGAGTCGAGCTCGAGCGCGCGCCCTACCGCGCCGGCGATCGGCCCGGTCAGCAGCATTGCCGAGAGCACGAGCGCGGTGAGGACGACGATCGCGAGCGTCAACCCGAGCTCGAACGGGCGGGAGACGTAAAAGCGGCGCGTGTCCTCCTCCCCGCGGACGCGATCGGCGGCCCGCCCGAACGCCCCCAGGTAGCCGGACGCTGCCCAGAGCGTTCCGACCAGGCTCACGACAGCCACGAACCCGGCCCCGTCGCGCTTGCGAGCGATCTGCTCGATCGGCTCGCGGAGCGTGTCGACGGCGCTCCGCGGCCCCATCTCGTCGACGACCTCGAGCAGCGCGTCGACCGTCCCCTGGGTGCCGAAGACGCCGAGAATCGAGACGAGCAGGGCAAGACCCGGAAATAGCGACAAAACCGCGTAGTAGGTGAGGGCGCCGGCGCGGTCGGCGAGCTGCTCAGCCTGGAAGCGCTTCAGGCTGCGCCACAGGCGCGCTGCAGGGGGCCAGCGGCCCCAAAATGAAACCGGCGCCGAATTCACGGCGCCGGTTCCGGGACAGGGAGATATTTGGGGTATGTGTGATGCGTGTGTGTGGGGAGAAAAGCTTGACCACGACTTACCCGCCTGAAATCGGCTCTAAACATCCGATTGCAAACTTTTTTTTCCGCTCAAATGCGGCGCAGGACGAGGATCGCGATGTCGTCGTGAAGCACCCCGCCGTGTCTTTCGAGCACTTCCTGCTCGATCCGCGCGGCGGTCTCCTCGGCGCTCAACCCGGCGCACCCCGAGAGCATCCGCTCGATATCGACCCCTTCGACCTCCCCCGGCGGAGCTTCGAAGAGACCGTCCGTGTAGAGCATCACCAGGTCGCCCACCTCGATCTGCGCCTCGGTGTCGGTGAGGCTCGGATCCGTGTAGATGCCGAGCAGCGTGCCCGACGGTCCGATCGACTCGACGCGGCCGTCCTTGTGCAGCAGCAGCGGCGGCGGGTGGCCGCCGTTGCAGACAACCAGCCGCGAGGGCGAGCCATCGAGATCGAAGCGCGCGTACGCGGCGGTGCAGAAGCGCCCGTCACCCGATGCCTCGAGAATCGCTTCGTTGAGCAGCGAGAGCGTCGACTGCGGGCTCTCGCGGCGCAGCGCCCCCGCCCGCAGCGTGTCCCGCATCAGCGAGGTCAGCCCGGCAGCCTCCGGCCCCTTGCCGCAGACATCGCCCACGACCGCTGCCCAATTCGAGCTGCCGAGCTGGAAAACGTCGTAGAAGTCGCCCCCGACCTCGGTGCCGAGCGGCCTGAACCCGGCGGCGACTTCGAGGCCGTTGATCTCCGGCAGCGCCCGCGGCAGCAGGCTCTCCTGCAGGGTCCGACTGAGCTCGGTCTGCTTCTCGTGTGCGCGGACGTTCATGATTCCCTGCGCGGCCCGGCGCGCTAGCTCCTCGGCGAACGAGATCTCACCGGGCCCGAATCGGTTGTCGCTCTCTATTGATGCGAGGCTGAACGAGCCGATCGTCTCCTCACCGGCGGTGAGCGGGATGATGAGCCATGACCGCGGGTGCAGATCGCGAAGCATCTCGAGATGGCGGTCGTTGACCGCCATCTGACGCAGCGTCGCATCCCCGATCCGTGGGAACACCTGCCGCTCGCCGGTCCTGATCACCTCGGCCACCGAAACCTTCGCGGCTGGATCGATGCGCATCTCGGGGCGAACCCGCTCAAGCGTCTCGAGCACCCCCGGGTCGCTACCGGCGATTGCCGCGGCGCCGATCGAACCGTCCTCGCGGACCAGGTCGATGATCGCGACATCCGCGAGGCTCGGCACCGCAGCCTGGGCGATCCGTTCGACGGTCGGCCCCTCCTCGAGCGGGTTGTCGAGCATCAGGCCGCCGGCCATCACCGCTCCCCCGCGCACACCCGCGCGCAGCTCCTCGCGGCGAGCCGACGCCCAGACGCTCAGCACCGAGGCGAGGACGACGATCGTCAGCCGGATCGCGTAATCGCCGGTCACCGTCTGGTTCCAGAGCATCGAGATCAGGCCGAGCAGGACGCAGTACCCGGCGACGAGTAGCGTCGAGCGGAATCCGGTCGTGGCCGAGGCCAGGATCGGCGGCAGGGCAAGGAACCCGATCACGATGTAGGGATCGCTGATCCCGTCGATCACGACGACGAGCGTCGCTATCGCAAGCGCAGCGACCGTCCAGAAGTCCTCCCGCTCCGGGACCTCGCGGGGGGGCCGCCGGATCCTTCGTGAGCTGCTGGTGGTCCGCAGCCCCCGCAGCAGGGTGCGGGAATCCTGAATTACGCCTGGTCGATCAGCGATGGGTCGTCGATCAGGTTGAGGCGTTCCGCGGCCCCGGTGAGCTCAAGAACCCGCTCGACTTGCGCCGGTCCCTTGACGACGAAGACGCGGCGGTTCGCTTCCTCGGCGCCTTCGACCGTGGTGAGAATCAACCGCAACCCCGAGGAATCGAGGAAGGTCAGCTTGCGAAGGTCGAGGACGAGCGTTCCGACCTCATCCTCGATGTCGCTGATCGCCTCCTCGACTATCCCGACGGTTGCGAGGTCGAGCTCGCCCTCGAGCTCGACCTCGGCCCGCTCGCCGCGCTTGTCGACCCCCGCACGCAGGCGTGCGGTGGCGTCGACACTGTTGTCCTTGGAATCGCTCACCAAACCCCGGTCTTGCACTATAGGTACATAGCGCTGCCGCTTGTGAAAAGGGTATCCGGGGTCGAGAGCTGCTGTCAGCCGATCTGCAGGGTCAGAAATTCGGCGGTGCCGTGGGGTGTCTCCTCGACCGTCACCTCAACGCGATCGGAGAGCCGCTCGAGCACGTTGCCGAGCCCGGGCACCTCAGCGCGCTCGCGCATCGCGTCGCCCGCGCCGGGTGCGAGCGGGCCGATCCGGATCTCTATCGATTGCCCCGTTTCGCTGATCGAGATCTGCAGCTGCTGGCCGTCGAGCGCGGCCTGCGCGCTCCAGGTCGAGAGATAATCGGCGATCAGGTGGACGTCGGCGAGACGGTTGAGATCGAGGTCGGAGCGCGCCACCATCAACTCCAACACCTTCGGGATCGCGGCCGCGCCGGGATCCGCGGCCCCGACCGCGATCAGGGTCTCGTCGCCGCCGAGTGGCTCGGAGAGCTCCAGCGAGGGTGGACGGCTCTCGGCGGGGTCGAGGTAGAACGTGATCCTGACCTCGGTCCCCTCCCCCTCCTCACCCTGGATCTCGAGCCCCTGGGCGAGCGCTCCGATCAACGACAGCCCGACGCGCAGGCTCGGCTCGTCGGAGGCCAGCGGGCTGGGCTGGATCCCCACGCCGCGGTCGCGGACGAAGATGTCGAGCCGGCTGCCGTCGGTTGCCGCGGCCACCTCCATCGGCCCCTCGTCGCTCTCGGGATAGGCATGGACGACGACGTTCGTCGCCGCCTCGCTGGCCGCCGTCTTGATGTCGTCGATCAGGTCGGGGTCGGCTCCGAGCTCGGCGGCGACGCCGGCGAGCGCGTGCCGGACCACGGCGACGTTCTCGGCGCGGGCGGGGAGCGCGACACGGAGCATCGGTGTGGCGGCCTGGGCGGTCATCCGCTCAACCACCCTCACCGGTGATCGATTCCCGAAGCTCCGCAAGCGCGCCGCGGATGATCCGCGACACGTGCATCTGGGAGACTCCGATCTGATCCGCGATCTGAGCCTGCGTCATGTCCTCGGTAAATCGTAGGTGCAGCACCTGTCGGGTTCGCTCCGGCATCTCCTCGAGTACGCCCTGTACCGACGCGCCGTACTCGACGAGCTCGTAGCGCGCGTCCTCCTCGCCGACGAAGTCGCCGAGCGTGCTCACGTCCCCATCCTCCTCGCGCCGCTCGCCATCGAGCGACGCCGCGCTGAAAGCCTGGGCCGCCTCGAGTGCTTCGAGAACCTGCTCGAGGTCCAAGCCCAGCTTTTTCGCCACCTCCTTCACCGACGGCGACCGGCCGTTCTTCTTCGAGAGCTGGTCGATCGCCTTGTTGACCTTCGCGGTTCGCTCCTGGAGATCGCGCGGGATGTGCACCGACCAGCTGTGGTCGCGGAAGTAGCGCTTCAGCTCGCCGAGGATTGTCGGCACCGCGAAGCTCGAGAGCGCCGTCTCGCGCGAGGGATCGAATCGCTGGATCGCTTTCAGCAGCGCCATGTTCGCGACCTGGACCAGATCGTCGAGCGGCTCGTCCGTGTGCCGATAGCGCGACGCCAAGCGGCGTGCTAGCGGCATATAGCGCTCGGTCAGCTCCTCGAGCGCGCGCTCGTCGCCCTTCCGATAGGCCTGGAGCAGCTCGCGGTCGTCTCGTCCCGAATCCATGTTGGCGTGAGCTAACCACGTGCGGCCGCTCCTTGATAAGTGGTGGTCGGTTTTTGCCGCTCAGTCGACGCCAAGACGGTTCTACCCGCCACAGCAACCCGGAAACCGCGCCCGCTGGCCAGGCACGAAATCGCCCGGCAGGCTCAAGCGAGCCCCTCGGCTTCGTACTCGCGCAGGAAGCCCTCGAACAGGCGGCGATGACCCTGCTCGTCGTGGAGGATGTCGATCACCATGTCCTGGGTGACCGGGTCGATGCCCTCGGTCTCCTCGACGATCCGGGTGTAGTGCTCGATCGCGCCGCTCTCGGCTTCGATCACGCCTCGGATCACATGGACAATGTCGACCTGGTCGTCGGGAGGCTGCAGGAAGCTCTGCTCGGGCTTGAAGTCCTCGGAGCCCGGGACGACGCCGTAGAGCTCCTTGATCCGCTCCGCGAACAGTTTCGCGTGCCCGAGCTCCTCCTGGATGTCCTCCTCGAGCGACTCCTTGACTTCCTGGGCGCGAACGCCGTCGGGGTTGATCGAGTTGGCGATGTAGCTCATCACCGTCTCGATCTCCATCCAGTAGGCCTTGGTGAGCAGCTCGATCACCTGCTCGCGCTCCTTCTCCTGAGCGTCGGCGAGAATTCCGTTGTCTTGTGTCGCGGTTGGGGTCATGCTCCGGGTATACCCAGGTACACGTGGCCCGCAAACCCGTTCACATCGGCTGCTCCGGGTGGAGCTACAAGGAATGGCGCGGCCCGCTCTATCCGGAGAAGCTGCCCCAGAGCAAATGGCTGGCGCGCTACGCCGAGCAGTTCTCGACGGTCGAAATCAACAACACCTTCTACAGGCTGCCGACCGAGAAGGCGGCAAAGGGCTGGGTCGAGAACACGCCCGACGGGTTCGTGTTCTCGGTCAAGGTGAGCCGCTACCTGACCCACGTCAAACGGCTCAAGGGCGGCCCCAAGTACATGAAGCGGTTCTTCGAGCCACTTCGGCCGCTGCTCGATTCGAGCCGCGAGGGCCCATTTCTGTGGCAGTTCCCGGGCAACTTCCAGCGCAACGACGAGAGACTGGCCGAGACGCTCGAGCACCTCCCTCCCCACCGGCACGCGTTCGAGTTTCGCCATCCGAGCTGGTTCGACCCCGCCGTCTACGAGCTGCTCGGGGCCCACAACGCCGCGCTCGTGATCGGCGATCACCCCGAGCGCGACTTCCAGACCCACGAGCTGACCGCCGACTGGACACTGATCAGGCTCCACCACGGGACTCGCGGACGCGGCGGCAACTACTCGAAGGCCGAGCTCGAGGAGTGGAGGCGGCGAATCCGCCGCTGGAGCAGCAAGACCGAGGTGTTCGGCTACATGAACAACGAGGCGGGCGGACACGCGCTCGAGAACGCGATCTCGCTCAACGAGAGCCTCGGCGGCTAGCGGCCTTGTGGTTCCGCACGCAACTCCCGTGCACCGAACCTGTTGTAGGGTTCAACGTGATGCGCAGGGTACGACAACTCGCGATTCTCGCCGCCGCTTCCGCGGCCCTGGCGATCCCGGCCTCGGCTTCGGCCCAGCTCGAGACCGCCAAGATCGGCAGCACCCTCGCCACCCCGTCGGCAGCAGGGGTGTGCAACAACAACTGCCTCTCGTTTCAGCTCGCGAGGCCCAGCAGCGTGTTCCCGATCACCTCGCCCGCGAACGGCGTCATCACCGAGTGGGGTGTCCGGTCCAACGATCCGGACGCGCTCTACCACCTCAGGGTCCTCTCGCCCGTCGGCGGCGCCTACCTGGCGACCGGCTCAGTGACCGCTCCGGCGCCCGTCCCCCCCGGCACCGTCGACACGACCTTCGCCTATCCGGCGCCGAATCTGCCGATCAAGAAGGGGGACTCGATCGCGCTGCTCCAGACCGGGAACGCCGATGTCGGGCTCCCGCAGGTGTTCACCACGGCCGTCGACGTGATCGCCAACAACTTTCAAGCACGCCCCGCCGTAGGCGAGGCGATTCCGCTCGGGCCCGACGTGAACACCCAGCTGCTCGGCGACGCCAATCACGAGCTCCTTCTCCAGGCGACGATCTCGTTCTGCCGGGTGCCGACACTGACCGGGCTGACCATCGCCGCTGCGGCCCAGGCGCTCACCAACGCCGGGTGCGGCCCCGCGACGGTCACCAAGACGCAGTTCACGCTGAAGCCGCTCAAGGGGAGCAAGAAGAAGCGCAAGAAGATCAAGCAGGAAAACGCCGTCACACAGGCCAAGAACGAGCAGGTCCTGGCCCAGGAGACGGCGCCCAGCGAGACGGTCGCGCCCGGGGGAACGGTGAAGGTCACCGTCGGCGAGGTCGTCAAGCCGACTACGAAAAAGAAGAAAAAGAAGAAAAAGAAGAAGTAGCTTCGTGCGGGCTGGCGGACTGAGGCGGGCAGGGATCGGCGCAGCCGCGCTCGCGTGCCTGGTCGTCCCGAGCGCCGCGAGCGCCGATTCGATCCAGATCGGCTCAAAGCTCGACAAGCCCTGGGGCGGCAACGCCAACTTCGCCTGCGGCGGCAACTGCGCCGCGCTCCAGTTCAGCCAGGCCGGCGAGAGCGCCCCGCTCGGGCTCGTCGCCCCGAACGCGGCGACTATTACCTCGTGGTCGGTGCGCACGACCCCCGGCGGCGGCGTGCTCTTCACGCTGCGCGTGCTGCGCCGCACCGGCGGTCCCGACAACGCCCCCCAGTACAGCTTTCACGGCAGCGCGCCGGCACCGAGCCCCACACCGATGGTGATGGACACGATTCTCACCTATCCCGCCTCGCTGCCGATCGCCGCGGGCGAGGGGATCGGCTTCGCGAGCTCGAACGACTTCTTTCCCTACGCGATGACGAACGGCGACAGCTCAACCATCCTCGACCCGGCCCCGGCCGATGGTGCCGGCCCCAGCGGCGCCGACATCCCGACCCCCAACTTCGAGATGCTGCTCCAGGCCACCCTCACCTACTGCAAGGTGCCGACGCTCACCGGCCAGACCGAGGCCACCGCGAGGGCGGCGCTTACGACCGCCGACTGCGCCGCCGGCGCGATCACCAAGCAGCGCCTCCAGCTCCAGGCGCTGAAGAAGGCCAAGAAGGGCGCCTCGAAGAAGAAGCGCAAGCAGATCAAGGCCCAGAACGCCGCGATCGAAGCGGAAAACGCGCGCCTCCGCGCCCAGAACGGCATCGTCCTCGCCCAGGGGACCGCGCCGGGCACGATCCATGGTGCGGTGCCGGGTCCGGGCGTTCCGCTGACGGTCGGCGAGGCCGTCGAGCCGCCGGCTCCGAAGAAAAAGAAGAAGAAAAAGAGGAAGAAGTAGCCCGCTGGCGGCTCAGAGGCCGGCGATGAACTCGGCGATCTCGCGCGAGAGCAGCCCGCCCTTCCAGGCGAGCGGCGATTCACCCTTCTCCTCGCTGACCAGGCGAGCGTTCGGGATCTTCTCAGCGTAGGCCTCGGCGACCGCGTAGGGGTGCAGCGGGTCGGCGTCGTCGTGATCGGCGACGACGAGCGTCGGCAGCTCGATTGACTCGAGCTCGTCGAGGCTGTCGAACGGCTGTGTGCGGGCGATCTGCCGCATCACATCGGCGACCGCGTCGGGGTGGCGGTGCTGCTCCATCCGCGCCCGGGTGAATCGCATGATCGCCTCTTTCCAGGCGGGGTCCGCGTCGTAGCCGGCCTCGAAGGCAT
Source organism: uncultured Solirubrobacterales bacterium (assembly GCA_963800705.1). Lineage (GTDB taxonomy): Bacteria > Actinomycetota > Thermoleophilia > Solirubrobacterales > 70-9 > CAWDBV01. Next base: position 381,563 of record CAWDBV010000005.1, on the reverse strand, counting down.
CCATGAACCCGTCCACGCCGCCGCTCTCGAGCGCATCGGCGAGCCGCCCCCAGCGCTCCAGGGTCTCCTCGCTCGGCGGGGTCCCGGTCTGGACCGGCGTGATCACGACCAGGGCGCTGATCCGCTCCAGATCGCGCAGGGCCCTGGCGATCACCGTGTGGGCGCCCATCGAGGCGCCGGCGAGAACGACCGGGCCGTCCGGAACCCGCGCGGCGATCACCGCCTCGAGGTCGTCGGCGAGCTCGGCGTAGGTGTAGCCGCCGCCCTCCGGCGCCGGATCGGACTCACCGTGGGCGCGGGCGTCGTAGGCGATCTGCTCGTGCCCGGATCTCGCCAGCGTCACCGACCCGTGGACGATGAAGTTGCGGGTCGCGGTGATCCCGTGGCAGAGCACGACCGGCGGTCCCTCCCCCGTCGTCACCCCGGCCAGGTTACGGCCCTCGACTTCGACCTCGAACTTGACGGGGCTCGAGATCGGCCACGTCAGCCCGCGAGCACGGTGACGGCCTTCTCGAGGTCGTCAACGTCGCGGAAGGTGAGCCCGAGCAGCGCCACGTCGCGGTAGCGAACGATCAGCTCGCCATCGATCAGGAAGACCGAGCGGCGGATCATCCCGCCGGGCCCGACGACGCCGTAGGCCTTGGCCACCTTCTTGCCGGTGTCGGCGAGCAGCGGCACGTTGAGACCGTTCTTCTGGGTGAACTTGTCATGCGATTCGACCGACTGCGGCGAGATGCCGAGCATCGGCACCCCGAGCGCCTCGATCCGGTCGCCGTCGTCGCGGTAAGAGCAGAACTGCTTCGTGCAGACCGGAGTGAAGTCACCGGGATAGAAGGCGAGGATGACGCCGGTGCCCCGGTAGTCCTCGAGCGAGTACCCGCGGCCCCCCTCGGTACCGAGGAGCTCGAAGGGAGGCGCGGGCTGCCCGACGCGCAGCTTCGCCATTTGGGCTAGCCCCCGCCCACCGTGACCGACTCGATCGCGACCGGGCTCTTCGGGGGTCCGTCGCCACCGGTCTCGGTGCCGATGCTCTCGATCCGGTCGACCGTCTCCTGCCCGGCGCTCACCTCACCGAGAACGGCATAGTCAGCGGGCAACGGAGCCTCGGCCGGTGCCGTGACGACGAAGAACTGGCTCCCTGAAGTACCCGGCGGTTCGGCGGCTGACTTCGCCATCGCGACCGTGTATTTGGAGTAACGCACGTCGGGATCGGGCGGCTCATCGACGGTGTAGCCCGCGTTGCCGGCCTGGGTTCCGGTCGGGTCGCCGCCCTGGATCACGAACCCGGGGGCGATGCGGTTGAACGCGGTGTCGTCGTAGGCGCCCTGCTCGGCCATGTAGACGAAGCTCGCCGCGGTCTTCGGCGAATCTTCCGAAAGCGTGATCGTGAAGTCGCCGCAGCTGGTCGCGACGGCGGCAGTCGTCCCGGGCGGCGGCGGCTTCAGCGGCGGGCGCTTGAGCTTGACGTCCTTCGGCGCGGGCTCGGAGACCTCGGTGCAGTCGGCCGGCAGTCCGGCCGAGGCGGTGTCCTCGCCGTCGTCATCACCGCCGCCGCTGAGCAGGTAGATCGCCAGGCCGACCACACCCGCGGCCAGCAGGCCGACCACGAACACGAGTCGCGAGCGGTTGGTGGGGCGCCCTTCCACGGCCGCGCAGAGTAACGGGTTGCCATCATCGCCCCGGTGAACGAGGTGAACGAGACCGATGGCAGCGGGAGCCGGGTGCGGTTCCTGGGCCGCGCGATTAACCGGCTGGTGGTCCTGGCTCCGTGGACGTGGCCGCTCGTTCGCGGGCCGCTGCGCAGCTACTTCGAGGACCGCGCCGAGGGCTGGGACGAGCGCACGAGTGCCGGCTCGCCCACCCACCTCGCCGCGCTCGCGGCCGGGCTCACCCACGTCCGGCCGGTGCCCGAGCGCGCGCTTGAGATCGGCACCGGGACCGGCACCGGCGCGCTGCTGATCGCGCGCGAGTTCCCGCGGGCGCGGGTGCGCGGGATCGACATCGCCGAGCCGATGGTGAAGCGGGCCCGCGACCGGATCGGGCTCGACCCCGAGGGCCGGGTGGCGTTCCGGGTCGCCGACGCGGCCGACCTGCCCTATGAAGACGAGTCCTTCGACCTCGTCGCCGAGCTCAACATGCCTCCGTTCTTCGCCGAGATCGCCCGCGTGCTGCGTCCCGGCGGCTTCGTCGTCCACGCGTCGAGCTGGGGAAGATCGACGCCGTTCTGGACCTCCGAAGGGGATCTCCGGCGCGGTTTCAAGCGCCACGGCGTGCAAGAACGCGCCTCGGGAGGGGCATCGGGCGGCAGCTTCTGGGTCGGGCGCAAATAATGCCCCCGGTGACAGCCGACCGAAAACACGCGTTGCTGGTCAACCCCTCCTCCGGAGGGGGACGCGCAAGCGAGCTGCTCGACGACGCGGAGCGCGAGCTCGCCGCGCGCGGACTCGCGTTCCGAACGGTGCGCACCCGCAGCCTCGAGAACGGTGTCGAGGAGGCTCTCGCGGCATCGGGCGCCGGCGAGGTCCCGATCGTGATGAGCGGCGACGGGCTGATCGGCGCGGTTGGCGGCGCGCTGGCGAACTCCGGCACCCCGCTCGGGATCATCCCCGGCGGGCGCGGCAACGACTTCGCTCGCGTGCTCGGGATCTCGAAGGACGTTGCCGAGGCGGTCGAGGTGCTCGCCGCCGGGCACGAGCGGCTGATCGACGTCGGCGAGGTGAACGGAAAGCGCTTCCTCTGCATCGCGAGCTTTGGCTTCTCCTCGGAGGCGAACCGGATCGCCAACGAGACCAAGCTCGTGCGCGGCAACCTCGTCTACGCCTACGCCGCGCTGCGCACCCTCGCGACCTGGAAACCGGCGACGTTCACGATCCTCCTCGACGGAAAGCGGCACGAGCTGCGCGGTTACGGCGTAGCCGTCGCGAATGGCAATGCCTACGGCGGAGGGATGATCGTCGCGCCGGACGCGCTGCTCGACGACGGGCGCTTCGACGTCGTCTCGCAAACAGAGGGAAGCAAGCTCAGCTTCCTGGCTACGCTGCCCAGGGTGTTCAAGGGGACCCACATCGAACTCGAATCGGTGACCGTGCTGCGCGGCGCCGAGGTCGAAGTCAGCTCCGACCGCCCGTTCGCGGTCTATGCGGACGGCGAGCACCTCACTGACCTGCCGGCGAAGTTGCGGGTGCTCCCCCGGGCGCTGCGAGTAATTGCGCCCGCCGCGCAACCGGAATGAGCGCCGCCTTCGGCGCCAAGCGCGCCGTAGCGAGGGCGATCGGGGGGCTCAGCCGGCGAAGCGGGCGCGGCGGCGGCACGACGCTCCCCGGCCGGGTGCTGCTGCGGCTCGAGCCCAATGCGATCGAGCGCCTCGGCGCCGGGCTGACCGGCGGCTCGACCCTGGTCAGCGCCACGAACGGCAAGACGACCACCGCGGCGATGATCGCCGCTGCGCTGCGCGCGGCGGGGCGCGCACCGGTCCACAACCGCGCCGGCTCGAACATGAGCTGGGGCGTGGCGACGGCGCTGCTCGAGCAGAGCGGCACCGAAGGACTGTTCGAACTCGACGAGGCTTGGCTGCCGCGCGTGGCGACGAAGCTCAACCCGCGGCTGATCGTGCTCGGCAATTTGTTCCGCGACCAGCTCGACCGCTACGGCGAGCTCGAGCACCTCGCCGACGAGTGGGCGGAGCTGGTCTCGGGCCTCTCCGGGCAATGCGAGCTCGCATTGAATGCCGATGACCCGCTGGTCGCCGATCTCGGCCGCGACCGCGAGGGCACGCGGCGCCCCGGGGTGACCTATTTCGGGATCGACGACCCCAGCCACGCGCTACCCGAGCTCCAGCACGCCCACGACGCCAAGCACTGCCGCCGCTGCGGGCACCCCTACTCCTACGAGCGCGCTTTCGTCGGGCACCTCGGCCACTACGCCTGCCCCAACTGCGGCGCCGACCGCCCCTCGCCCGACGTGGCCGCGACGAAGATCGAGCTCCGCGGAATGGAGGGCTCGAAGACCGAGATCCGGACCCCTGAGGGACCGCTCGAGCTCGCCCTCCCCCTCCCCGGTCTCTACAACGTCTACAACGCGCTCGGCGCGATCACCGCCTCGCTGCGGCTCGGGATCTCGCTCGAGCACGCCAAGCAGGGGATCGAGTCGATGTCGGCGGTCTTCGGCCGCGTCGAGACGATCGCGGTGAACGGCAAGCCGGTCTCGATCCTGTTGATCAAGAACCCGGCCGGGACGAACGAGGTCCTGCGCACCCTGCGCCTCGAGAGTGGCGAAGGGCTCGACCTCTGGATCGCGCTCAACGACGGGATAGCCGACGGCCGCGACGTCTCCTGGGTCTGGGACGCCGACTTCGAGCTGCTCGAGGGCGAGGTGCGCCGAGTCGTCTGCGCCGGCACCCGGGCGCCGGAAATCGCGGTGCGGCTCAAGTACGCGGGCGTGCCCGAAGAGCTGATCGAGACCGAGAGCTCGATTCCGGCGTCGCTCGACCGCGCGATCGAGAGCGCGAACGGCCGCCTGTTCGCGCTCCCGACCTACACCGCACTGCTCGAGCTCCGGCACCTGCTCGCCGACCGCGGCCTGGCGGCGGAGTATTGGGAATGAGCCGCGCGTCCAAAAAGGAACCGGACAGCGGGCCGAAGGCGCCACCGAAGCCGAATCCCGAAGTCGTCTGGCACGACCTCGAGTGCGGCGGCGAGAGCATCGACCTGCGGCTCTGGACGCGACTCGCCAACGAGCGCGGTGGCCCCGTGCTCGAGCTCGGCTGCGGCGCCGGCCGCGTCGGCCTGCACGTTGCGAAGCGAAAGCACGAGGTGATCGGGATCGACAGCTCTGTGGCGCTGGTTGCGGCCTTCAACGATCGAGCGCGAGCCGCCAAGCTGAGCGCGAAAGCGATATCCGTCGACGTCCGCAACGCCCGGGTGCGGGTCTCGTGCCCGCTCGTGATCGCGCCGATGCAGCTGATCCAGGCGATCGGGGACGTGACCCAGCGCCAGCAGGCGCTGACCGCCGGCGCGCGCAACCTGGCGCCGGGCGGTTTGCTCGCTTTCGCGATCGTGGAGCCAGACGCGGCCGGCGAGGCTGCGCAGGCAGCCGCCGACGGGATCGACGCCCTACCCGACCAGGCTGAAATCGACGGCTGGGTGTTCTCAAGCCGGCTCGTCGACCTGAAGCCGTCGGGGCGCGGAATCGTGATCCAGCGCATGCGCGAAACCGTCTCGCCCGAAGGCGAGGCGAGCGCCGAGCCGCACTCCGAGATCCTCGAGCTCTTCGACGCCGACCGTTTCGAGGAAGAGGCGGCCCTCACCGGCCTCCGCCCGGTGAAGCGCCACAACATCGGCCCCGGCTACGGGATCGCCTCGACCGTCGTCACCTTCGAGGTGGGGCGATGACCGAGGTGCGGCTGCTGGCCCTCTACCCCGAGCAGATGAACATCTACGCCGACCGCGGCAACCTCCTCTTTCTGAAGCGCCGCTGCGAGTGGCGCGGGATCGGCTTCTCGCAGGCCGCGTCGGGCCCGGGCGAGAGCTTCGACCCCGGCGAGCACGACCTGATCTACATCGGCGGCGGCCAGGACCGCGACCAGGTGATCGTCGCCGCAGACATGGTGTCCACCAAGCGCGACGCCCTGGCCGAGGCGGTCGACGACGGCGCGCCGCTGATCGCGGTCTGCGGCGGCTACCAGCTGCTCGGCCACAGCTACCAGCTCGGCGATCAGAAGATCGAGGGCCTGGGGCTCGCCGATCTGGAGACCGTGCGCGAGCCGGGCCCGCGGCTGATCGGGAACGTCGCGATCGAGGTCGAGCTCGACGGCGGGCGGCGAGTGCTGGCCGGGTTCGAGAACCACGGCGGGCGCACCTACCTGGGCGAAGGCGCCGAACCGCTTGGGCGGGTTCTGAGCGGGCACGGCAACAACGGCAGCGACGGGCTCGAGGGAGTGCGGCGCGAGAACCTGATCGGCACCTACCTGCACGGGCCGCTGCTGCCGAAGAACGCCTGGCTCGCCGACCGCCTGATCTCGCTCGCGATCGCACGCCGGACCGGGAGCGTGCCCGAGCTCGAGCCGCTCGACGACGAGCTAGAAGCGGCCGCGCACCACTCGGCGCTACGCGCCGCAGGCGTCGGGTGATGGCCAAGAAAACGCACCACAAGCACAGCTCGAAGAAGGGCTACCGGAAGCTGCTCGACTCGCTCGAGGCCCACCCCGACGTGCACCGGATCGCGACCGGCAAGGTGAAGCCGCGGATGGGCTCGGGCAGGCCGATCGCCCCGATCTCGAAGCTGCGCCCGGTGAAGAGCGGCCTCTCGATCACGATCAACACCGAGGGCGCGATCATCGACGCCTACGTGATCACCAGCAAGCCCGACGCCGTAGCCGAGTTCATCCGCGAGCAGGGCTGGGCGAAGAAGTGACCCGGTGGCCCTGATCAGCGGCTGGTATAGGATCAGCGCATGATCATCTTGATCATCGTCGTCGGCCTCGTCCTGTTCCTGGGGCTGATTTACATCCTGATCCGTAACAGCATGGTCGGGAGCCGCAACCGGGTCGACGAGTCCTGGAGCGGGATCGACGTGCAGCTCAAGCGCCGCCACGACCTGGTCCCGAACCTGGTCGAGGCCGTGAAGGGCTACGCGGCGCACGAGAACAAGACCTTCCAGCAGGTGACCGAGGCACGCGCCGCGGCGATGAAGGCGACCGGGGTCGACGAGGTCAGCAAAGCCGAGGGCGCACTCGGCGGAGCGCTCGCCAACCTGAACGCAGTCGCCGAGCAGTACCCGGACCTGCGCGCGACCGAGAACTTCCAGCAGCTCTCGCGCAACCTCTCCGAGCTCGAGGACGAGATCCAGGCCTCGCGCCGGATCTACAACTCGAACGTGCAGTCCTACAACACCAAGATCCAGATCTTCCCGAACTCGATCGTCGCCAACACCTCCGGGTTCGACGCTCGCGAGTTCTTCGAGATCGAGGACGCCGCCGAGCGCGAAGCCCCCCAGGTGGACTTCACCGGCCAGCAGGGCGGCGGCGAACAGCCCGCGGCCGGCGGCCAGCCAGCTTCCTGACGAACTCGAGTTAGGGACCTCAGCGTGACTCAACCGCCGACGAGGCGTTCAAGGAGGCCAGGACGCATGCCGATGCTCCTGTATCTCGCAAGCAGCCGGACATTCCCACCGATTTGAGCAGGCCGCCCCGGACTCATATGCGCCGAGCACGGGCAAGCTGGCCGCGTCCGTAGTCGCAGTCCTCTGGGGTGTGGGGATTCTCTTCAACGGCCTCGCGGCGCTGAGCGCCGTAGGAACCCCCTACGGATCTGGACAGATGCTCGCCGGCTTCGTCGGGCTCGGCCTGCTGGTCCTCGGTGGGCGGCAGCTCGGCCGCGAGCTGCGGGCCCGCGACCTGCTCGACCCGGCCTAGACCCCGGTCGAGCCGAAACCGCCCTCGCCGCGGGCGCTCGCCTCGAGCGCGTCGGCCTCGACCGGCTCGGCGTCGGCGAATGGGGTGAGGAGAAGCTGGGCGACTCGGTCGCCTGGCGAGACCTCGTAGGCATCGCTCTTGTCGGTGTTGAGGAGCAGGACGCGGAGCTCGCCCCGGTAGCCGGGGTCGATAAGGCCGGGGGCGTTGACGAGCGCGATCCCGTGCTTGAGCGCAAGGCCGCTGCGGGGCAGCACCAATCCCGCGTGTCCCTCGGGGATCTCGACCGCGATCCCGGTCCCGACCGCGGCGCGCTCGCCGGGCTCGATCCGCGCCGGCTCGGCGGCGCAGAGGTCGATCCCGGCGTCGCCGTCGTTGGAGCGGGTCGGGGGGCGCGCCTCGGGGTTCAGCTTTGTGAATCGCAGCTCCATCCAGAAGGCAAACTATTCGCTGCCGGCCGGACGGCCCGGGGACTGCTTCAGAGCTTCCCGTTAACTGCGAGGTCCGCGTAGCGCTCGGCGACCTCCCCGGGCAGGAGCGCGCGGACGAGGACGCCGTCGGAGCGGTCCTCGCGCTCGAGGTCGCCGGCGAGCCGGTGGAGCTCCGAGAGCCGCCCCCCTTCCTCGTACGGGATCAGCAGCTCGACCTCGCGCAGCGGCTCGCGGATCGATTCGGCGAGCTTCTCGGTGAGCTCCTCGAGCCCCTCCCCCGTCCGCGCCGAGACGAGCACCCCGTCGGGGTGGCGCATCGCCAGCTCCCTGCGCTCCTCGTCGTCGAGCAGATCGACCTTGTTGAGCGCGAGGTGCCGCGGCTTCTCCCCCGCCCCGATCTCCTCCAATGCGGCGTCGGCGGCGGCGATCGCCTCGAGCCGCTGCTCTTCGGGCTCGGAGCCGTCGACGACATGGAGAACGAGGTCGGCGATCACGGTCTCCTCGAGCGTCGCCTTGAATGACTCGACGAGCTGGTGGGGAAGCTTGCGGATGAAGCCGACGGTGTCGGTGAGCAGGATCCGACGGCCGTCGTGGGTGAACGAGCGCGTCGTCGGATCGAGGGTGTGGAAGAGGCGCTCGCCGACGCCGACCTCGGCCCCGGTGAGCGCGTTCATGAGGCTCGACTTGCCGGCGTTCGTGTAGCCGGCGAGCGCCACCGTCGGCAGTGCGGCGACGGAGCGCTCAGAGCGCATCACGCCGCGGTTGCGCTCGGTCCGCTCGAGCCGCCGCCGCAGCGAGGTGATCCGATCGCGGGCCAGCCGGCGGTCGGTCTCGATCTGCGACTCGCCGGGGCCCCTGGTGCCGATGCCGCCGTCGACGCGTCCGGCGCCGAGCCGCTCGAGGTGGGTCCACAGCCCCCGCATGCGCGCCATGTTGTATTCGAGCTGCGCGAGCTCGACCTGGAGCTTGCCCTCGGCCGAGTGGGCGTGGTCGGCGAAGATGTCGAGGATCACCGCGGTGCGGTCGATCACCGGGACGCCGAGCTCGGCCTCGAGGTTGCGCTCCTGGCGCGGCTCGAGCTCGTCGTCGCAGGCGACCAGGTTGGCGTCGCTGCTGGCGATCTCGGCCTTCAGCTCGGCGAGCTTGCCGCGGCCGAGGTAGAGGTTCGGGTCCGGCTTCTCGCGGCGCTGAACCAGCTCGCCGGCGGTCGCCACCCCGGCGGTGCGAAGCAGCTCCTTGAGCTCGGCCAGGGGATCCGTTTCTCCAATCTCGGGTAATGCGGCGATCGCGACCGCGCGCTGGGCGGCGCGTGCGTTGACGACTCCGGCGCCATTGGCCTCAGGGCTCTGTGCCATCACCACGATGGTACGCCTAGCGGCACCCGGCGCCCGCGCAATCCTCGAGCTCGGCGAGTCGCGCCGCGAGCTCCTTCTCGGTCGCGGCGTAGCGCGGTCGCCCGGCGAGGTTGTCGAGATTGTCGGGGTCGCGGCGCAGGTCGTACAGCTCGGCCCCCTGCGCCGTGTCCTCGTAGACGACGTAGAGCCAGCGCGGCGTGCGCAGTGCCGTGTAGCGCTTGTACTTCTCGGGCACTCCCCCGTCCTCGGGCTGGGCGCTGTCGGGCTCGAGGTTCTCGAGCAGTACGTCCCCGCGGACGCTCCCCTCCCCCCCTTCGAGCAGCGGCACGAGCGAGGCCCCGTCGGGCTCGATCAGCGGCTTCGCGCCGGCGACTTGCAGGAGCGTGGGAACGAGATCGACGTTACCGACCAGGGCATCGATGCTGGCTCCCCGCTCGAAGCCGGGCCCGCGGACGAGCAGCGGCACCCGCGCCGAGTCGCCGTAGGGAACGATCTTGCCGTGGAAGATCCGGTGCTGGCCCTGCAGGAAGCCGTTGTCGGAGGTGAAGACGAGCATCGTGTTGTCGAGCTCGCCGCCGGCGCGGAGCGCATCGCCGAGCCGGCCGACGAGGTCGTCGACCGAGGCGAGGCTCTGGATCCGGAGCCGGTTCTCACGCACGAGCCGCTGGACTTCCACTGAGTTGAACCGCCGGCGCTGCCTGACGTAGGGCGGCTTGTCGGAGTTGTCGGCCTCGTTGAACGACGGCGTCTTCAGCAGCGGCTCGTTCGCGTGCAGCTGCCGGTGCCGCGGCGCCGGGCGGATCCGCCCCCGCTTCACCTCCTCGTTCTCCTCGGTGTGCGGCGCGGTCACCCAGACATCGAGCATGAACGGGCGCGGCTCGGGCGCCCAGCGCTCGACCTGCCGCTCGGCGAGATCGGCGAGCACGTCGGTCTGGTACGCGGCGGCATCGGCCTGGTCGGTCGGATAGCGGCGGTCGCTGCCGTCGACGTCGAGCGTGTAGCCCCACATGCTGTAGGCCGAGAGCCCGACCAGGCCGGCGAAGTAGCTCCACCCGGGCGGCACCGGCTGCGCCGCGGCCTCCGGGTTCTCGCGCCCGATCCCCCACCCGTTCAGGTACCGCCCCACGAACGCCGTGTTGTAGCCGGCGCGCTGCATCGCGACCGGCAGCGCCTTCGCCTCGGCGCCCGAGCGGTTGAACGCCTGCCAGCCGCCGGCGGGGGCCGAGTTGCCGAGCACGCGGTGGTTGTGCGCGTACTGGCCGGTGAGCAGCGTCGCGCGTGCGGGACAGCAGAGCGGGAAGGTCGCCTGCGCGTCGGTGAACTCGACCCCCTCGCGCGCGATCAGCGCCCGCGTCTTCGGCATGTAGCGGAGCGTCGGCACCTCCTGGTCGTCGGTGACCACGAGGACGATGTTCGGGCGCGGATCGCCGCGGCGCGTCTCGCCCTCGGCGGGCGTCGGGCCGTAGGGACCTCTACCTTCGGGCGGACGGGCGTCGTCGTCGCGAAGTTCCTTGACCGCGATCGCGGCGGCGAACAGCACCACCAGGCCCGCCAGCGCGAGCGCGAGCCGACCGCGGCTCATCACAGGTGCTCGCGCAGGCGCTCCACTGCCTCGCTGATCCGTTCGTCGGGCGTCGTCAGCGAGATCCGGAAGAAGCCCTCGCCGCTCGGCCCGTACATCGAGCCCGGCGAGACGACCACGGCGGCCTCCTCGAGCACCTTCTCGGCGAACGTCGTCGAGGTCTCGCCCTCCGGGACCGGCGCCCAGACGTAGATCGTCCCCTTCGGGGCGGCGACGTCGACCCCGATGTCGCGAAGCGCGCCGACGACCAGGTCGCGGCGGCGGGCGTAGATCTCGTTCATATCGGCGATCGCCGCGCGTGGGCCGCCCAGGGCCGCCGCACCGGCAAGCTGCACCGCCTCGAACAGCCCCGAGTCGACGTTCGACTTCAGCCGCCAGTAGGTCGAGATCGCTTCGGCGTTACCGAGGATCGCCGCGCAGCGCCAGCCGGTCATGTTGAAGCCCTTCGAGAGCGAGAAGACCTCGACCCCGACCTCCTTCGCACCCGGCGTCTCGAGGAAACTCGGCGCCACGTAGCCGTCATAGGTGGTCTCCGAGTAGGCGTTGTCATGGACCACGAGCACGTCGAGCTCGTTTGCGAGCTCGACGACCCGCTCGAAAAAGCCCTCCGGGGCGACGGCCCCGGTCGGGTTGTTGGGGTAGTTGATGAACAGCAACCGCTCGCGGCCGAGGCTCTCCTTCTTCACCTTGTCGAGATCGGGCGTGAAGTCGAGCTCGGGCAGCAGCGGCATCAGCACCGCCTCGGCGCCGGCGAGCACCGGCCCGCCGGTGTAGACCGGGTAGCCCGGGTCGGAGGCGAGCGCGACGTCCTCGGGGTCGAGGAACGCGAAGCAGAGGTTGTAGATGCACTCCTTGGCGCCGATCGCGGGGATCACCTCGTTCTCGGGATCGATCTCGACCCCGAAGCGCGAGCCGTAGAACTCCGAGAACACGCTCCGGAACTCCTCGCGGCCGCGGTTGGTCGGGTACTTCTGGTTGCCGGGGTCGGCGACCGCCCCCTGCATCGCCTCGACGATGTGCGGGAAAGTCTCGTAGTCGGGGTCGCCGATTCCGAGGCTGATCACGTCGATGCCGGCCGCCTTCTTGTCGGCGACCCGCTTCTCGAGCTCGGCGAACATGTATGGCGGCATGCGCTCGAGCCGCTTCGATGGATCGGTGCGTGACATAGGGGCGGAAGCCTAGTGGGAGGCGGCCGGCGGTCGGTGCTTAGAGGTCGGCCAGCGCCGCGACCAGCTCGCGCGAGAGCTCGCCGGCGTAGAGCGGCTCGGCCGGGCCGCTCAGCTTCACGTCGAGCTCGCCGGAGACCTCGACCTCGAGCTCGCCGCCGTCGAGCGTGACGGTGATCGGGCTCTTCGCTCCGCCCAGCACCGCGGCGACCGCGGCACCGCTCGCCCCGGTCCCCGAGCTCAGCGTCTCCCCCACCCCGCGCTCGAAGATCCGCGCCCGCACCTTGCTTCCCTCGGCCTTGTAGAAGGAGACGTTGGTTCGGTTCGGGAACAGCTCGTTGGACTCGATCCCGGGACCGATCGCTGCGAGGTCGAGCTCCTCGAGCCCGTTGTCGACGGCGATCGCGCACTGCGGGTTGCCGATCGAGACGTGCTGGAAGGACCACTCGCGCCCGGCCGCGCTCAGCGTCCCGGCGCCGTCCGCATTGCCTGAGGGGAAGTCCTTCGAGGTCGTGCTCGCGCGGCCCATCTCGAGCGAACAGGTGCGGGCGCCGGTGATCGTGGGCACGATCGGCCCGGCAGCGGTCAGGATCGAGAACGTGTCCTCGTCGGTCCATCCCGCGCGGCGCAGGTACATGACCGCCTCGCGGGCACCGTTGCCCGACAGCTCGGCCTCGGACCCGTCGGGGTTGAAGATCCGCAGCTCGGCGACGTGTTCGGGCTCGGCGACCGGAGCCAGCAGCAGCACGCCGTCGGCGCCGACCCCGAAATGCGGATCGCAGATCCGCTTGACCCGCTCCGGAGTGAGCTCGAACGGCAGCGCCGCGGTCTCGACGATCACGTAATCGTTGCCGAGCGCGGTCCACTTCTCGAACTTCACCGCTGCTCCTTGATCTGCGCCGCTAGCGCCTCGGAGCGGTCGCTGAAGAACCTGAGCTCGGTGCAGCGGCCGTCGCGAAACGTGTAGAGCGCGTGCATCGGGGCCTCGAACGGCATCCCGCTCGAGCCGCCCTTTGTCACCCAGCGAAAATCGGCGGCGATCCTGTCCCCGGCCGCGCGCGTGGTGACGAGCTCGATCTTTTCCTCGCCCCAGGCATCCTTGAGGCGCTCGAGCTGGCGCCGCGCCTCCGGCCAGCCCTTGAACTCGCCGGCCTCGGGCCAATCCGGCGGGGCGATCAGCTCGATCTCGGGATCGAAGAACGTCTCCATCGTCTCCCAGTCGTTTGAGTTCCAGGCCTCGAAGGCCCGCTCAACCCGTGCAATGTCATCGGAGCTCACGGCTCCGAGACTAGATCAGCGGCGCTTCTTCCTCTTCTTGGGGCAGGCGCGCTTGCTCTTCTTGGCGCGGGCCTTCTTCTTGCGCTTGCACTTTCGTTTCGCCGTCGCCGGCGCGGTCTGCGTACCGGGCCCTGAGTTCGATGGTGATCCGGACGCCGGGGGCGTAACGAGGGGCGGGACCAGGGGCGACGGCGGCGCGATCTGATTCAACGTCTGACCGTCGGAGATGACGTTCGGCGTGACGCTCTTGTCCCTGGCGGTGATCGTGCTGTGGCCCGGCCTCGTCGTGGCGAACAGCGTCGCCGTATAGAGCCCGTTCGGTTGCGGACCGATAGTCATCAAGATCCTCTGGTCGGGGTCGTCGCTCGTGAACCCGACGTCGTCGCCGCTGACCCGGTTTCCGTGAGCGTCGGTGACGGTCGCGGCGAGGGTGGTGTGGGATCGCCCGTCGGCGGTGATCGTTGACGGGGCGATCGTCGCCTTAATCGACGTCGCGGGGCCGGCCACCTGGTTCAGACAGCAGGCACCGCCGGATACGTCCGGGGACAAGGTCGTGTCGGTGGCGGTGATCCTGGCCGGGCCGGCCGACGTCGACGACGTCACCATGACCGAGTACTGGCCGCCCCCTGCGTCGGTGAAGCCGCTGAAGGTGTTTCCCGGATCGGTGCTCGTGAAGGTGAAGGAATGCCCCGACTGCCCGTTGCCATCGGCGTCCTTGACAGTCACGTCGATCTTTGCCTGCGAGGTCCCGTTGGCCACGATCGGGGCCTGGGGAATCGAGACCGAGACCGTCGCGGGCTCGTCCTGGAGCTCAAACGCCCCGATGTCCGATCCGTCCCCACCGGCCGCGAGCGGGATGCCGGGGTAGACGTAGGGACGCGGGCGTCCGCGCTGGTCGGTGCTCGCCAGGGTCAGCGAGTCAAAGCTGTTTCCCTTGTTCACGACCGGGCTCGTGCGCAGGATCGCCATCGTCGGAGTGGGGCCGCCGTAGTAGCCGAGCGGCTGCAGCTGCGGGTCCCCGTGGATGTCGGTTGCGAAGTTGAACGCGCTCGGGCAACCGGCGCCGACGTCGTCATTGAATCCGGTGCTCACGACGCCGGCCCCCGCACAGGAGCCGCCGTGTGTGGCCGGTGCGACGATCGAGTTCGACACCTCCATCAGGGTCGGGCCGATCACGTTCAGATTCCCGCCGCCGGACAGCGCGGCAGTTTGATTGGACGCCACCGTCAGTCCGATCAGGCTCGAGTGGGGAGCCGGGACGCCGGGGTCGGTGTTCTGGAGCACGCCGCCGCCGAACGAGCTTCCCGCGCCGCCCGCGCTGCCGCTTGCGCCGTTGTGAGGAAAGCCGTAACACCCTCCCGTGTCGCCGCCACGTATTCCGCCGGCGCCGGGGCTGCCACCCGGCGCGTTCCCCGCACTGTTGCCGACGATCGTCGAGTTGAAGGCGAGGAGCTCGTGCACGTTCGCGATCCCACCCCCGAGGCCGGCTCCACCGGCGCCGCCGTTTCCGCCGTTCGCGCCCGACCCGGGGCAGGAGAGGTGGGCGGGGTGGTGTGCGCCGTCGGCGCCGCGAGCGCCGGGGCCACCTCCACCCGGTTGAGCCTCGGCGTTCTCGATCGTCGAGCCTGAGAGCTGCATCGTCCCCTGGTTTCGGATCCCGCCTCCGTATGCCTCGCCGCCGAAGCCGCCGGAGCCGCCGGGCCCCGAGATGCCGGCTGCTTCAGGATTGAAGTTCACGACGATGCCTCCTCCTGGACCAGCGATCGCACCCGCCCCGCCGGCGCCGCCGGCGCCGCCCTCGGCGATCGCGCCGCGGACCAGCAGGTTGCCTGCGATCACCTTCTGCGCCGCGGGAGCGAAGTTCTCGATCGCCCCGCCATCCGCGCGCCCGCCGGCACCACCCGCGCCGCCGGCGCCGCCGTTGCCGCCGGGCCTGCAGATAGCGATGTAATCGATCCCGCATCCCCCGAGCCCGCCGTGATTCCCGCTGCCGCCCGCGCCTCCGTTGCCGGCCCGGGACTCCGATTGGATGATGTCGACGTCGACGATCAGTGCCGGGCTGGTGAGATAGAAGGCGCCTCCCGCCGCGAATCCCCCGGCACCCCCCGAACCGCCGGCCCCGCCGGTTCCGCCGTCGTCGATATTCCCGCCGGGATCGGTACCCAGTCCGCCGATGTTGCCGCTACCGCCGCTGCCGGCGACGGCCGCGTTTGCGTTCAAGGTCGCTCCGACAACCGTGGCGTGTCCGTCGTTGGCGAGCGCGCCGCCCAAAGCCTGGCCGGCGTTACCGCCGCCCCCTGCTGCCCCGCCGTCCCCTCCCAGCCCTAGGGCGCTACTGCCTCCGGCCCCACCGGTTCCACCCCCGCCGCTGCTTGCGGTGTTCTGCAAGACCTTTGCACCCGTGCTCGTCGTCAAGTTCCCGCTGTTCCAGATCCCCGCCCCGATCCCGAAGCCGCCGTTCCCGCCGCCGCCGCCCCGCCCCCCATCCAACGGCTCAACCGTATCGACAATCAGCGTACCCCCTCCGCCGCCGTCTCCTCCGGCCCCGCCGCGCCCCCCCAGCGCGCTGTTGCCGTCGATCTGGACGCCGGTCAGCGCGAGGTTGCCGGTGTTGGCGATCGCGCCTCCGCGCGCGGTGCCGCCGGAGCCGCCGGCGCCGCCTCCGCCCCCGTCCTTGGCGAGTGCGCTTTTCCCGCCATAGGCCCCTGCGCCACCGGGCCCGCCGGAGCCGCCGGAGACGATGTTGCTCTCGAGCGTGACCCCGGTCAGCGACAGGTTCCCGGCGTTTAGGAGGCCGCCGCCGACGGCGTCAGCGCCAGTGCCGCCGTTCCCCCCGGCGGCGCCATCCTTGGTCGGATTGCTGCTCCCGGGGGATCCGGCAGCGCCCGACACGTTCCCGTCCGAGATCGTGACACCTGAAATCGAGACATCGACGCCGCTCTGGATCTCAAACACGCGCCACTTGTTGCTCCCATTCACCTCGAGCTTGTCGGCTCCGGGACCGACGATCTTCAGATCGGACGCGATGTCCAGTTCTCCGTCGAGCACGTTCGGGACGAGCTTGATAGTGGACGGGTCGGGCAGCGCGAAGTTGATGATGTCCTGGCCCGGGCTGCCGCTGGCGGTGTAGATCGCCTCGCGCAGGGAGCCCGGCGGCGGCGGGACATCGTCGTCGGCGCTGGTGACGGTCAGCGTCGCGGCGCCGGATGCGCTCGGCGCGATCAGGCAGCACGCCAACGCGAGGACCGCCACACACCCTCCGCGCCTAACCACCGCTCTCCTTTCCCATTCAGGTTCCGACCGCTCTGTCCCGATGCAGGCCGTAACTGAGGGTAGCGCGATTACTTCAAAGGCGGGAGGCGATTTCCGCCGCGACCGCGGCGTCCCCCTTGCCGGTGCGGTCGATCAGACCCACTCCCTCCATGCGCCGCATCCAGGTGAGCTGGCGACGCGCGTAGCGGCGGTGGGCAGTCTTCACTGCGTCGAGGTCGCCGGCGGCAAAGCCCTCGAAGCCGATCGCGGCGCGAGCCGTGCGCGAGGCGCCGGCCTCCGCCGCCCGGCGGGCCTCATCACCGGCGCCGGCCGCCGCCATCTCCTCGACCCGGGCGCCGATCCGCTCGGCGAGCGCGTCGCGGTCGATGGTCAGCCCGACGAGCAGCGTCGGGTGGCGGAGCGCCGCGGTCCAGAGCGGTTCGCTGTCGGGCGGCGGCTCGATCCCGGCCCGCAGCAGCTCGGTCCAGCGCGCGACCCGCTTGCGGTCGCCCGGCTCGACCGTTGCCGCAATCTCGGGCGCAAGCTCGGCGTGCAGCGCCTCGGGGCCGCGCTCCTCGATCTCGCGCTCGACTGCGGCGCGAACCTCGGCCGGAACCGGCGGACGCAGATCGAGCTCGGAGAGCGCAGCGCGCAGGTAGAGGCCGGTGCCGCCGACGACGATCGGACGCCGGCCCTCGGCGAGCAGCGCGTCGATCTCGGCATGGGCGCGCTCGGCGAAGCGCCCGGCGCTGAACTCCTCGCTCACCGGCACGAACCCGAGCAGGCGATGCTCGAGCCGCTCGCGCTCGGCGGCGCTCGCGGCGCCGCTCAGGATCTCGAGCCCCTCGTAGACCTGGATCGCGTCGCAGTTGACCGCGACCGGGTCCTCCCCCCTCTCGCGAAGCCGTTCGGCGAGCGCGATCGCGACCCCGGTCTTGCCGACCGCGGTCGGGCCGAAGAGTGCCGCGACGTTCATCGCGGGTGCCGACTCGGGGCGGGAATCAGGCAGCGCGGCTGAGGATCCGCTCGTCGCCCTGCAGGGTGGTCGAGGTCGCGGCGGTGATCTCGACATCGACCAGCTCGCCCGGGAGCGCGGTGCCCTCGAAGTTGACGTTCTTGTTGTGGCGGCTGCGGCCCCGCAGCCGGCTCGGATCGGTTCGGCTCGGCCCCTCGACCAGCACCTCCAGCGTCCGGCCGACGAAGCGCGCGGCGCGCTCGCGGGCGCGGCGCTGGACGAGCTCGACCAGCCGCTCCATGCGCTCGACCTTGACCGGGTGCGGGAGCTGGCCGTCCATCTCCGCGGCCTCGGTGCCACGGCGCGGCGAGAAGACGAAGGTGAAGGCGCCGTCGTAGCCGACGTCATCGACCACTTCCAGGGTCTTGCCGAAGTTAGATTCAGTCTCGCCGGGGAAGCCGACGATGATGTCGGTCGTGATCGCGCAGTCCGGCACGTGCTCGCGGATCAGCGCGACGCGGTCCATGTAGCGGCCTCGGTCATAGGTGCGCCGCATCCTCTTCAGCACCGGGCTCGATCCCGACTGCAGCGGCAGGTGGATGTGCTCGCAGAGCGAGGGCAGCTCGGCGTGGGTGCGGATCACCTCCTCGCGCATGTCCTTCGGGTGCGGGCTCGTGTAGCGGATCCGCTCGATGCCCTCGATCGCGTCGACGCCGCCGAGCAGCTCGGCGAAGCTGACCTTCGCATCGCGCGGCAGGTCGCGGCCGTAGCTGTTCACGTTCTGGCCGAGCAGCGTCACCTCGCGAACGCCGTCGGCGGCCAGCCCCTCGATCTCGGCGAGGAGATCGCCGGGGTCGCGGCTCACCTCGCGGCCGCGGGTCGAGGGCACGATGCAATAGGAGCAGACGCTGTTGCAGCCCTGCGAGATCTGCACCCAGGCCTGGAAGTCACGCTCGCGCTTCATCGGCAGGTCGCCGGAGACTCCCTCGAACTCGAAGTAGCCCTGCGCGGTGAGCGAGTCCGAGGTCAGGAACTCGGCCAGCCGGTGGATCTGCCCGGGGCCGAAGGCGACGTCGACGAACGGGAAGCGGCGGAAGACCTCGTCCTTCACCGACTGCGCCCAGCAGCCGCCGACCCCGACGATCCGCGCCGGGTCCTCCCCCTTTAGCCGCTTCGCCTCGCCGAGATGGGCGATGAAGCGGTTGTCGGCCGACTCGCGGATCGAGCATGTGTTGAAGAGGATCACGTCGGCCTCGTCGCGGGCGTCGCTCTCCGAGTAGCCGAGCGAATCGAGCATCCCCTTCATGCGCTCGGAGTCGTGCTCGTTCATCTGGCATCCGAACGTGGTCAGGTGGTAGCGCTTCACGACTTGAGCGTACCTCGCGCCGAGCCGACGATCTGCTGGACGCGGCTGTGCGAGAGGCCGAGCGCCTTCGCGACCTCGCGGTAGCTGCCGCCGGCCTCGACCGCCTCGAGCACGGCGCTGTCGCGCTCTTCACGGGCCCCGTGCACCTTCTCCTCGATCTCGCGAAGCGAGCGACGGTAGGCGAGTCCGGCGCCGATCCGGTCGACCCACATCCTGTCGCGGGCGCCCGCGTAATCGCGTTGCGCGCCGGCGAGCTCCTTCGCCCTCTGCTTCTCGATCACCGGCTTTGTATAGCACGCATGGTGCGGGCTATACGAACCTACTTGACCGTCAGCGTGCCTTCCATGCCGCCCTCGCGGTGCCCGGGCACGTCGCAGAAGAACGGGTACTCGCCCGGCTCGAGCTGCGCCATCACCTCGTCGGCGCCGTTGGCGATCAGGTCGGTCTTCGCGACCACCTCGCCGTCCTTCTCGAGGACGAGGTCGTGCTCGACCCGGGACGGGTTCATGTACTCGATCGCGACCTCGCCGGCCGGCGCCTCGAGTGCGCCGGGGTCGAACACGAGCGCGCCGTCTGGCGGCGAGCTGACTTTGAGCGCGGCCTCTTTGCCCGTCGGTGCCGGCGGCGCGGCGCCCTCGGGATCGTCAGTCTCCTCCTCGCCCTTGATCTCGGCCTGCTCCTGCTCGAGCTCGGCCGCCTCCTCGTTCTCGCGGTGGTGCGCCTCGTCCTCGGCGCTGCGCCACGCGAACACGCTCGTCGCGACAACCAGGGCGCCAAACAAAACGATCAACCCCGCGTAGAGGCTCCGCGAGGGGAAGCGCTCGGAGCGGATCCCGACCGCGGCGAGCACGACCGCGGCGGTGATCAGCACGCCGCCGAGGATGTAGAAGGTGGTCTCGTTCGACATCGGCGCTGATCCTAGTCGTCTGGCCCCGTAACCATCGCGCCGAGGACGGCGCTTTAACGGGCATGAAAACAACAATCCGCACAGCAAGCACCGCCTTGATCGCCGCCGGACTGCTCCTCGCGATCCCAGCGCAGGCGCACAAGAAGAGCTATCCGACCACGACCACCGCGGCCTCGAAGAACAAGAACTTCTTCGAAGGCAACCTGGCGCCCAACCCGGCTGCCCCGCTGTGTCTCACGAATCGCCTGGTGAGCGTCTACAACGGCGCCAGCGTGCTGCTCGGGCAGGCGCGAACCGATCCCACGGGCAAGTGGCAGATCAACTCGAGCGTCGACATCGCGCCGGGCACTTACTACGTGACCGTGAGCGCGCGTCGGATCCTCAAGAACCGCCGCCACAAACACCTCTGCAGCGGCACGGCGAGGATTCCCTTCCAAGCCATTTAGCGCTCAAGCCGCGTCCTCGAAACGCCGCAGCTCTACCCGTCGGATCGCCTCGTAGGCGATATCCGACGGGTAGCCGCGGCGGCTGAGGAAGCTGAGCGCCCGAGCGCGGCCGCGCTCGGTCTCGAGCTCGTGCCCCTTGCTGTGCAGCAGCGCCTGGGCGCGATCGAGCTCCTGCTCGGGCTCCTCGGCGAGCACCGCTTCGATCTTCTCGGCGTCGATGCCGCGGCGCTGCAGCGCGGTGCGGATCCGCTCCGGTCCCCAGCCAGCGAGCTCACGCTTGTCGGCGGCGAATCGCTCTGCGAAGCGCTCGTCGTCGAGGCCGCCCGATTCGATCAGCCGCGAGACGACCTCTTCGAGCTCGGCGTCGGTGATCCCGCGCTCGCGCAGCCATTCGGTGAGCTCGCGCTCGCTGCGCTCCTTGTGGCCCAGCGCTCGCAGCGCCAGGGCCATCGGGTCCTCGTTTTGCTCAGGCTTAGGCAGCTTTCCTGGGCGCCTGTTTGGCGGCGGGCTTGGCCTTCGGCTTCGCCTCCGCTTCAGGCTTCGGCTTGGCCTCGGCGGGCTTCGCCTCCGGCTCCGGCGAGGGAACCGCGCGCACCCGCGGCTCGGGCTCGGCGGGAGCGGCGGCGGCAATCTTCTCCTTGACCAGCTTCTCGATCTCGGCCGCCTTGTCGGTGTTCTCGATCAGGAACTGCTTGCTGTTGTTGCGACCCTGGCCGAGGCGCAGATCGCCGTAGGAGAAGAACGAACCCGACTTCTGGACCACGTCGTGCTCGATCCCGAGGTCGATCAGGCTGCCCTCGCGCGAGATCCCGGTGCCGTAGCCGATGTCGAACTCGGCGAGCTTGAACGGAGCCGCGACCTTGTTCTTGACCACCTTGACGCGAACGCGGTTACCGACCGCCTCGGTCCCCTCCTTCAAGGTCTCGATGCGGCGGATGTCGAGGCGCTGCGAGGAATAGAACTTCAGCGCCCGTCCTCCGGGCTGGGTCTCGGGCGAGCCGAAGGTGACCCCGATCTTCTCGCGGATCTGGTTCGTGAACACGCAGACGGTGTTGGCGCGGTTCAGGTTGCCGGCCAGCTTGCGGAGCGCCTGCGACATCAGCCGGGCCTGGAGCCCGACCGTCTGCTCGCCCATCTGGCCCTCGAGCTCGACCCGCGGCGTCAGCGCCGCGACCGAGTCGACGGCGACCAGGTCGACCGCGCCGGAGCGGACGAGGACGTCGACGATCTCGAGCGCCTGCTCGCCGTAGTCGGGCTGGGAGATCAGCAGCTCGTCGGTGTCGACGCCGATCCGGCGGGCGTAGATGGGGTCGATCGCGTGCTCGGTGTCGACGAACGCGCAGACCCCGCCGAGCGCCTGCGCCTCGGCGATCAAGTGGTAGACGAGGGTCGTCTTGCCCGAGGACTCGGGACCGAAGATCTCGACGATCCGCCCGCGCGGCACCCCGCCGACGCCGAGCGCAAGGTCGAGCGAGAGCGCCCCGGTCGGGATCGTCTCGACGTCGAGGCCGTGGTTGTCGCCGAGCCGCATCAGCGCACCGGCACCAAACTCCTTCTCAATCTGGCTGACCGCCGCTTGCAGCGCGGCGTCGCGGGCCTTGGCGTCCGTCCCGCCCTTCGGGTCGGCCCCGTTGCTCTTTGAAGTCTTCTTGCTTTCTGCCATGCGTTCTCCTCGTTAGCTCGGTTTCAACTGCTTCGTTTCAAATTTCTTCTCGCCAAGGACTCGTATTCAGCGCCTTGTGGCCGCAGATGCGAGCGATAAAGCACTAGCTGACTCCCAAACGTGTGTTCGATTGAGCTTGGCAGGCTGCCCGGACAACTTTTCACCCGGGCCGGACGGCGTGAACCTCGGCGCTCAGGTTTGACTCGTGCCACCGTCAAGTGAGGCCAATATGGGCGCTTCTCGGGCTCGTAGAAGCCGGCCGCCGCCAACGAGTCCGAGATCCGCGCCTGGAGGGCGGCCGCTCCCTCCGACGGCGCGTCGATCGCGAACAGCCGCGGGTGCTTGCCGCGCGGCACCCCGACCGGCTCGGGCTCGAGCCGGATCTCGGGCGCGGGAGCGTCGAGCAGCGCCTTGGCCGCGATCTCGTCGATCGCCTTGTCGGGCTGGTAGCCGAGGAAGACGAGGGTCATGTGGAGCGCCTCGGGCCGCACCGGGCGCAGCGCGGGGTCGCCGAGCTCATCGTCCTGCCACCCGGCGAGCCCGTCGCGGACCTCTTCGGGGAGGTCGAGCGCGACGAACAACCGCGACCGCGGGCTCTTGAGCCGCTCCTTTGCCATCCCGGCGAGCCTACGTTCCCCGGCCGCGCGGGTGTCGCCAGGGAACGTGCCAAGTTAGTGCCGCCCATAGACTGGCCCCGTGTCCGAGCCACCGGAGCTGCCAGGCGTCAAACACGACTGGATCGAGATCGAGGGGGCTCGCATTCACGTCGCCGAAGCCGGCGACCCCGCCGGCGACGCGGTGCTGCTCCTCCATGGCTGGCCCCAGAACTGGTACCTGTGGCGCGAGGTGATCCCGCGGCTCGCCGAGGCCGGCTACCGGGTGTTGTGCCCGGACCTGCGCGGGCTGGGCTGGAGCGAGGCGGCCGGCCAAACCATTCCGGATCAGTTCGCCCGCGACCAGGTCGCGCTCCTCGATGCGCTCGGGATCGAGCGCGCCCGGGTCCTCGGCCACGACTGGGGCGGCTTCACGGCGCTGCTGCTTGCGGTCGACCACCCGGATCGGTTCGAGCGCGCCGTCGCCTGCAACGTTCCGCATCCGTGGGCCGAGCCCTCGGCGCGGCTGCTGCTCGACTCGTGGCGGCTTTGGTACGCGCTCGGCAATGCCCTCGTTCCTGCCCGCGCGGCGCGAGCCTGGCTCGCGAAGTGGATCCTCACCCACGGCCACGGCGAGATGGGCGCGATGCCCCCCGAAGCTCTGGAGATCTACATGCAGCAGTTCTCCTCACCGGCGACCTCGCGTGCCACAGGTGAGCTCTACCGCGAGTACTTCCGCCTCGTCCCCGCCGCTTTACGCGGCGCCTGGGAGAAGAAGCGAATCGGCGCGCCGACCCTGATCCTGTTCGGCGCCCGCGACCTCTATGTCACCTCGCTGGGCCTCGAGCCCGTACCGACCGATCGCGGCCCGCTGGAGATCGAGCTCGTTCCGGATAGCGGCCACTTCATCGTCGACGAGAAACCCGCGCTTGTCGCCGAGCGCGCCCTCGCCCACTTCAGGACAACCGAAAGGAACCGCGTTGGAGCTGCGTGAGAAGCAGAAGCCGATCAAGGACCGCTACCGGGAGGCACCCGAGGAGGCGCGGATAACGCTGACCGCGCGCGGCTCCGAGCAGGACGATCCGACCGGATGCTCGGTTGACCTCGGCCGCGCGATCCAGGAGGCCGAGGCTCACGCCGGCGTCGGCGGCCCGGGGGCGGGCGCCTGTTCGGGCGACCTGCTCTTGGGAGCGCTGGCCGCCTGCGCGCAGATCACCTGCCAGATGGTCGCGGCATCGCTCGGGATCGAGACCGAGAAGATCGAGGTCGTCGCCGAGGGCGACCTCGACCTGCGCGGCACCCTCGGCGTCGACCGCGAGGCGGCGGTCGGCTTCGACGCGATCCGGCTCCGCTTCGAGATCGAGGCTCCGAACGCGAGCGCCGAGCAGCTCGAAGAGCTGCACGCGAAGTCGGAGCGCTACTGCACGGTGCTGCAAACGCTCACCTCGCCGCCGAAGATCGAGAGCTCAGTCCAGAGCGCCTAGGAACTCGCCGAGGTCGCTCGCGTAGGCCTCGGGCTCCTCGAAGGCTGCGAAGTGGCCGCCGCTCGGCATCTCGGTCCAGCGCCGCAGGTCGGTGAGCACGCGCGCAGTCCACTCGCGCGGCGGGTTGACGATCTCGGCCGCCCAGATCGAGGCCGCCGCCGGCACGTCGATCGTCTCGCCGGGCTGTAGCCGCCAGCGGTCGCGGGCCTCGGCCCAGTAGAGCCGCATCGAAGGAGCGATGGCGCCAGTTGCCCAGAACATCGTCAGGAAATCGCAGAGGTCGTCCTTCGAGAACCGGCTCTCGATGTCCTCGCCGCAGTCAGCCCAGCGCTTGTACTTCTCGATCAGATACGCGGTGAGTCCCGCGGGCGAGTCGCTGAGCGCCGGGGAGACGACGTCGGGCGCGGTGCCCTGGATCGCCATGTGGTGGCCCTTGCGCCGCAGCCAGTCGAGGCCCTGCTTCACGTACTCGCCCTCGGCCTCGGTCATCGGCGGATCGCCGAGCTCGGCGGCGCGTGGCAGCGTGCTCGGCGTGCTCAGGTAGAGGCCCGCGACCCGGTCGGGGGCGTCGTAGGCGATCCGGCCGGCGATGATCGCGCCCCAGTCGCCGCCGGCGACCGCATAGCGGTCGAGCCCCAGCCCCTCGGAGAGCAACGCCCGCAGGCGCTCTGAGATGCCGGCGACGTTGAGTGGCTCCTGCGGCGCCTCAGACCAGGCGTAGCCGGGAAGCGAGGGCACGATCGCGTCGTATCCGGCCTCGGCGAGCAGCCGCGCCGCGGGCTCGTACTCGATTGGCCCACTCGGCCAGCCGTGCAGGAGCACCACCGGGAGGCCATCGGAATCGCCCGCCCGCAGGAAATGCATCCCCTCCCACCGCTGCGAGCCGAGCCCGTTCAGCCGTGCGAGCCCGTCGAAGTCGTAGCCGTCGCGCCAGTGATCGCAGAGCTCTCGGGCATAAATCAGGTCGGCGCCGAGATCCCACCCGTGGTCTGAGGGCTGCTCGGGCCAGCGCGCCGCCGCGAGGCGTGTCTGGAGGTCGTCGCGGACATCGTCGAGGACGCCGATTTCGAGCGGCTGCGCAGAGCCGCCGCCGTTCACGCTCACCGCGGCAGCTCCCGCCCCTCGAGCAGCAGACGCAGCAGGTGCAGCGCGACGGTCGAGGACCGGTCGCGGATGTCGCCGCGGTCGCCGGGGAGCACCGGGTCGCGGGCGAGCATTTCGCCACTGCGGCGCTTGACGCAGAAGCAGACGTAGCCGACCGGCTTCTCCTCGGTGCCGCCGTCGGGCCCGGCGATCCCGGTCACCGCGCAGGCGATCTCGGCCTCAAAGCGCTCCAGCGCCCCATCAGCCATCGCCTCGGCGACCTCGGGCGAGACGGCGCCGTGCTCGGAGATCAGCTCCGCGGGGACGCCGAGCAGCTGGGTCTTGGCCTCGTTGGAGTAGGAGAC
Organism: uncultured Solirubrobacterales bacterium; assembly: GCA_963800705.1. Taxonomy (GTDB): domain Bacteria; phylum Actinomycetota; class Thermoleophilia; order Solirubrobacterales; family 70-9; genus CAWDBV01. The sequence continues at coordinate 356,229 of CAWDBV010000005.1, read as the reverse complement.
AACGCTGCCGGCGAAGTAGCCCGATGCGCGCGGCAGATTGGTGAGCCGGACCGCGAGCAGCCCGCCGGTGCACGATTCGGCGAGCCCGAGCTTCTGCGAGCCGAGCAGCTCCATTAGCACGTCCTCGATCGACTCACCCCGCTCGCTGAAGAAGTAGGTCCCCTGGCGCTCCACCAACCCGGCTTTCAATGCTTCGGCCTGCTGCTCGGCGCCGGGACGGTGGCGGACGTCGACGTGCAGCTCGCCGCGGCGTAGGCAGGTCGTGATCTCGAGCTCGTCGAGCGAGGTCCCCTCCTCGATCTCGCGCAGGCTCTGCGCGATCTCCGACTCCGGCACTCCGAACAGCTTCAGCGAGAAGTTGGTGAACTCGTCGGCGTCGGCGAGCGCCGCCTGCGCGGGCTCGGTCGCGATCGCGGGCTCCCACATCGCGTGCAGCTCGCGCGGCGGGCCCGGCAGCACGATCACGGTCTGCTCGCCCGCCGGGACGACGAGCCCGGGCGCGGTTCCGGCCGGGTCGATCACGGCGGCGCCCTCGGGGATCATCGCCTGCTTTCGATTCGCGTCGCGGAGCGCCTCGACGTCGAAGTTGAAGCGCTTTGCAAACTCACGCAGGATGTCCATGATCTTCTCCTCCATCTCCTCGTCGAGGAGCAGGTTGCGACCGGCGAACCGGGCCACCACCTCGGCGGTGATGTCGTCGGCGGTCGGCCCGAGCCCACCGCTGGTGACGATGATCCCGACGCCCTGGTCGCGGAGAAAGCCGAGCGCCGCCTCCATGTCAGCGGGCCGGTCGCCGACGACCTGGATGTAGGAGACCTCGACCCCGAGCTCGGCGAGCCGCTCGGAGATCCACGGACCGTTGCGGTCGGTGATCGTTGCGCTCAGGACCTCGGTCCCGGTTACGAGAATGCCGGCGCGGACGCTCATGCCCGCATTCTCGCGTCTGGAGCTACTCGGAGGCTTCGGCGTCGAAGAGCAGGCTCGGCTCGAGCCCGTCAGCTCCATACCAGTCGTCGAGTGGGTTGGTCCGGATCGAGTAGGTGCCAGTCGCGGGGACCTCGAGAGCTCCGAAGTCCGAGCGCCGCGGCCCGCCGGGATCCTGAGCGACGGTGACGCCCGAGGGGCGTTCGACGAGGATCTCGTCCCCGCCGGGGGCCGTGACGCGGATGTCGATCTCGGGCTTCTTCCACTTCCACTCGTCCCAGCCGCGCAGCTCGATCGGCTGCTGGCGGTAGGTGATCCGCACCTTGCCGGCGGGCAGCTCGACCTTGCCCTCTCCGGGCACCGTGATCTCCCCGAGCGCCCCGGAGCCGAGCCCCGACATGGCGGCGCTCGCCTGCTTCAGCTTCGAGAACAACCCCATGTCGCTCAGCCTAGTCCTCTTCGATTGCAGCGGCCGCAGGCTCCTCGTCGCCGCTGCCGAGGATCCGCGGCAGCTCCGCCGCGTTGACAAGCACCTGGCGCGGCTTCGAGCCCTCGTAGCCGGAGATGATGCCGCGGCGCTCGAGCATGTCGATCAGGCGCCCGGCACGGGTGTAGCCGACCCGGAAGCGGCGCTGGATCATCGACACCGAGGCCGACTGGCTCTGGACGACGAGGTTGGCGGCGTCGGTGAGCAGGTCGTCGCTGTCGGGCGACATTTCGTCGTCCTCGGCTCCCCCATCGGCGTCGACGTCCTCCGTCTCGACCAGCAGGCCGGGCTTGAAGTCGGGCTCGCCCTGGGTAGCCCAGTGCTCGGTGATCTTGGCGATCTCGTCCTCGCTGATGTAGGCGCCCTGGATCCGCTGCAGCTTCGAGGTACCCGCGGGCCGGAACAACATGTCGCCCTGGCCGAGCAGCGACTCGGCGCCGCCCTGATCGAGGATCACGCGCGAGTCGACCTGGGAGGAGACCGCGAACGCCATCCGCGCCGGGATGTTGACCTTGATCGTCCCGGTGATGATGTCCGTGGAGGGGCGCTGGGTCGCGAGCAGCAGGTGGATCCCGACCGCGCGCGACTTCTGCGCCAGACGGATGATCGCGTCCTCGACCTCGGCCGGGGCGACCATCATCAAATCGGCGAGCTCGTCGATCACGCAGAGCACGTGCGGGAGCTTCGGCAACTTGGCGGCCTTGCGGATCTTGTTGAGCTCCTCGATGTTGCGCGCCCGCGCCTCGCCCATGATCCCGTAGCGCGCCTCCATCTCGACGATCAGGTTCTGGAGCACGTTGGCCGCCATCCGCGGCGATGTGACCACCGGGGTGAGCAGGTGGGGAACCGCCTCGTAATGGTTGAGCTCGACCTGCTTCGGGTCGACGAGCACGAGCCGGACCTCGTTCGGGGAGGCGTGCATGAGGATCGAGCTCAGAATCGCGTTCACGGAACCAGACTTGCCCGAGCCGGTCGTACCGGCGATCAGCACATGGGGCATCTTCTGGAGGTCGGTCCAGATCGCCTTGCCGGCGATGTCCTTGCCGAGCCACGCGACCAGCGGAGAGCTTCCCTTCGGTCGGCCGCCGTAGATGTCGCCGAGGCGGACGAGCTTGCGGCGCTGGTTCGGGACCTCGATGCCCACCGCCTGCTTGCCCGGGATCGGGGCGAGGATGCGGATCTCGGTCGAGGCCAGCGCGTAGGCGAGATCGTCCGAGAGCTGGGTGATCTTCGACATCTTCGTCCCCGGCGCGAGCTTGAGCTCGAAGCGACTCACGTGCGGGCCGGTGACTGTGCCGACGATCGTCGCCTCGATCCCGAAGTGGCCGAGCGCCTCGAGCAGCGTCCGCCCGACTGCCTCGAGGTCCTTGGCCTTCGGGCCCTTGTCGGTGCCGCTGCCCTTCTCGAGCAGCTGCTCGACCGGGAGCATGTAGTGGCGCGCGTCGGCGGTGGTGACGCCGTCGCGGGGCTCGCCCATCGGGGTGAGCTCGCCGGAGCCCGCGGCGGGATCCTTCTCGACTTTTTCGCCCACGTCCTCGGCTTCGCCTGCGGGCGTATGCGTCTCTGGTCTCAGGTCGACGACGTTGGCGGGGACGACGTCTGTCTCCTGCGTGTCCTGGTCCTCGCTGGCCTGCTCGCGCGCGTCGGCGATCTTGATCGCCTCGTCGAAGTTCGCAGTCCCGTCGGCGTCGGACTCGTCGGGCTCGGGGGGCAGCACGGTCGTGCGCCCGTCGTGCGGGAGCGCGGTCGTCTCGCCGGTCTCGCCGTGATCGACGGCCTCCGGCGCCCCGTACATGCGGTCGGTCTCGGCCGGCTCCGTCTCGACCAGGTCGGGGTCATCGACCCCGGTCTGGCGAACGGCGGTGGCGAAGTCGGCGACGCTTCGCGTCGCCATCCTGGCGCCGCCTTGGAAGATGCCGAGTATCGCCGACACCGAGCGGCCGCTGAGAAGCAGAACCCCGGCGGCGACGAGCGCGATGACGAGGATGTGGGTGCCGAGCGGGCCGACGGTCGAGTAGGTGGCCCAGAACATCGCCTCGCCGATCCCGCCGCCGTGGAGGCGGATGAAGACCTCTTCGAAGTAGCCCTCGCGCTCGACCGACGAGCCGAGGCCCGCGGTCTGCGCGGCGAAGCCGAGCAGCAGCCCGGCGCAGAGAACGACGATGCCGATGATCAGGTAGCGGCGCTCGGCGAGCACCGGGCGGAGGATCATCGCGACGCCGATCGTCACCAGGGCGACCGGGATCAGCACGGCGCCGGCGCCGACGGAGTAGGCGAGCGCCTCGTCGCTCAGGTGGCCGACCCGGCCCCCGTCCCAGCCGAGATAGACGACGTAGGCGAGGTAGACGGCGAGCGCGATCACCCCGAGCCCGACCAGGTCGAGGCGGCGCTGGCGCGCCTCCTCCTCCTGGACCCGCTTCGACTTTTTGGCGGGTCGTTTTCGCCTAGGAGGCTTCTGCGGGCGCCCGGGCCCGGTCAGCAGTCGTTCTGCAAGCATCGGCCCAGACTTCGCCGGGCGCGACCACTCCCCTGCCAGGCACTGAGAACAAACCCGCCGGCCCTACTTCTTGCGCTTCTTCTTCTTCCTCTTCTTCTTGCAGGGCTTCTTCTTCTTTTTCTTCTTCTTCTTGGCCGCAGTGGCGATCTTGCCCTTGCCGCCGCGCTTCTTGCGCTTCTTGGCCTTCTTCTTCTGGCAGGGACCGCCGAAGCCGGATTCGGGTGCGGTGACCGGGCTGGGGCCGATGGCCGCGGGCAGCACGGTAGAGATCGGGGCCGTCACGCCGTCGAGCTCGAGCCGCCAACCGCCCGTGATCTCCGCGGGATCGTCGTTGTCGTTCGCAACGTAGAGGCCCCAGGTGCCGTTCGGATCGGTGCCGTTGAACACCGAGAGCACGAACGGATACGGGCCTGCGGCGATCGGCGGGGGCATGGCCTCGACCGCCTCCTCGACGTAGTTACTGGGCTTGAAGGTGCCGCTCATGCAAGCGCCCGCCTCGGAGAGCGGGACCGCGGCGGCGTCTTCGAAAGTGAAGTTGGAACCGTCCGGGGTGCCGCCCTCGCAAGCATCGCTCATCAGCATTGCCTGCTGGCCGCCCGGGCCGACGAGCAATGCATCGGTCTCGTTCGGCGAGTTCTGCCCAAAGCCGAGCAGCGACACCCGTACGTTGGTGATCGACCCGGTGTGACCGCTGATAAAGATCGGCGACGGGTAAACGTCCGCCGGGTCGCTGCTGTCGTTGCCCGGCGTATTGATCGGCGTCGTGTTGCTGAAGGTCGCGGCGTTGGCCGCAGGCGCCACGGCGAACAGACAGGCTGCCGCGACCGCGAGCCCAACGACTCTTGTTCCCAAACTCCCCATCGACACGAAGCATATACCCAAATCCGAGGAGGGTTAAGGCTCCCTCAAGAAGGGCTGCAAACCGCGCATCGGGGGCTACCCTGAAGGGGTGCTCGAGCAAGCCACAGCGGCCGCGCGCGTGCTCGTCGTCGAAGACGACGAGGCGATCGCCGACGTCCTGCGGCGCTCGCTGCGCGCCGAGGGCCACGACGTTCGCAGCGCCGCCGACGGCGTAGAGGCGCTGACCGAAGCCGAACAGTTCGTCCCCGATCTGGTCGTCCTCGATCTCGGGCTGCCGCGGCTCGACGGGGTCGAGGTCTGCAAGCGGCTGCGCGCCGACAGCGACGTCCCGATCCTGATTCTGACGGCGCGAACCGAGACCGACGACCGCGTCTCGGGGCTCGACATGGGCGCCGACGACTACCTGGTCAAGCCTTTCGAGCGCCAGGAGCTGCTGGCGCGGATCCGGGCCCTTCTGCGCCGCCGCCCGCCACGCGGCTCGGCGTCGATGGTGGTCGGAGATCTGACCCTGAACGCGGACACCCGCGAGGTGCGCCGCGGCGAGCGAGAGGTCGAGCTCACCAAGCGCGAGTTCGAATTGCTCCAGTATCTGGCCGAGAACCAGAAGCTGGTCGTCTCGCGCGAGCGGCTGCTCGAGGAGGTCTGGGGATACGACCCGACCGACGAGACGAACACGATCGACGTCTTCATCTCGAACCTGCGCCGCAAGCTCGAAGAGGACGGCGAGCCCCGCCTCCTGCACACCAAGCGCGGCGCCGGGTACGTGCTCAAGGCCTGATGCTTCGCTTCTTCAACCGGCTCCCGGTTCGCTGGCGGCTGGCAGGTGCATCGGCCGCGCTCACCTTCGTGATCCTGGTCGTTTTCGCGGCCGTCGTCGGACGACTCGCTACCGACCAGATCCGCGGCGACTTCGACGACGATCTGCGGTCCGACGCGCAGGTGCTGGCCAAGGAGACGATCGGCTTCATCGGCGGCCGCGCAGTGATCAACAGCGGCAGGATGCGTGATCTCGCGCTCACCAATGACGCGGTGATTCGGATCGTCGACGAGGGCGGTACACCGATCCCCAACACCCCGATCGCGGGCGACTCGGCGATCAATCTCGGCTCGCCCCTCGACTCGATGCACCAGGTCGCCGGCCTTCACGTCGCCAGCGCCAGGCTTGCGAGCCCAGGCGCGCCGATCTACGTCCAGTACGCGCGCAGCTCCGAGGACGTCGACGCGACCGTCAGCAAGCTCTTGTTGTTCCTGATCGCCGGCGTGCTCGGCGGCACCCTGCTCGCGACCCTGGCCGGGCTCGCCGTCGCCGACCGCGCCATGCGCCCGGTCGCCGCCCTGACCGCCGCAGCGCGAGAGATCGCGGCAACGCGCGATACCTCGAAGCGGATCCCCCAGCCCCCCGCCGACGACGAGGTAGCCGAACTCGCCGGAACGCTGGAGGAGATGCTGCGCTCGCTCGACGCAGCCCGCACCGAACGCGAGCAGGCGCTGCAGCGCCAGCGCGAGTTCATCGCCGACGCCTCGCACGAGCTCCGCACCCCGCTGACGAGCGTGCTCGCCAACCTCGAGTTGCTCGCCGAGGCGCTCGAGAAGGGCACCGAGCCCGCCGAGATGGTCGACTCGGCGCTCGGCTCCTCGCAGCGGATGCGGCGGCTCGTCTCAGATCTGCTGCTGCTCGCGCGCGCCGACGCCGGTCGCGTCTCCGCGCGGGCTCCCACCGACCTCGCCGCGATCGCCCGCGACGCCGTCCAGGAGGCGCGCCCGATCGCAGCCGGGCGGGTTCTGAACGTCGAGATCGGCGAGCCGCTGCCGATCGAGGGCAACCCCGATGAGCTCCACCGGCTGGTCTCGAACCTGCTCGACAACGCGGTCCGCCACACCCCCACCGGGTCGCGGATCGAGATCACCGGCGCGCGCCGGGGCGACGAGGTCGAGCTAACGGTCAGCGACGACGGCACCGGACTGCCCGACGGGCTCGGCGACCAGGTTTTCGAGCGATTCGTGCGCGGCCACGGCCCGGCCGACACCGCGGGCGCGAGCGGCACCGGGCTCGGGCTCGCGATCGTGAAGGCTGTCGCCGATTCGCACGGCGGCGCGGTGAGCGCCGGCCGCTCGAATCACGACGGCGCCCGGTTCACCGTCCGGCTGCCGGCCGCGGGCACAACGGCCGCCGACTCCCCGGTCGACCGTTCGGCCACTGATGCAAGCGACGATTTAGCGCCGCTTAAGCAGATTCAGTAGGTTTTCGAATGAAGCGCTTCTGGCCCGCCCAAGCCAGAGCGATTACGCCCCCGGGGCTCGCCCTCCCTCGAGCCTCGGGGGCACTTTTTCTTACGGCTTCGATTATTTTTCCCGAGACCGCAATCGGAGGGGCTGATGAAGAGAGGGATCTGGGTAGGCATCGCCGTCGGGTTGGTCGCGACGCTAGTCGCGGCGACGGGGCCCGCGGCCGCAAAGCCGAAGGCGATCAAGACGACGGTGACGCTCAACGGCCTGCCGGCGTTCAGCGGCAGCATCCAGTCGAGCACAGCGTGCCGGGCCAACCGAACCGTGCAGCTACTCGACTACCGCACGTTCATCCTGAAGGCGACGACCAAGACCGCCGCGGATGGGTCGTTCAACGTTCCGTCGGACTACCTCGGGCTCGCGTTCGCCAAGGTCCTGAAGAAGACGATCAAGACCCGGCGTGGCGTCAGGAAGATCTGCCAGGGAAACGCGACCACTCAGCAAATTGGCGGCTCCGATTTGACGGTCCAGGTCAGCGGGGTGACACCGATCGGTGGCGTGCCCGCTAACGGCCACGTGTTCACCATCGTCGTCAACAACCTCGGCGGGCAAACTCCAACCGCGCCGTTCGTCCGCGCTCGCTCCACCGCACCGTTCATCGCGCCGTCGGCACCGGCGGGATGTGCACCGAACGCCGTCGACGTGATCTGTCCCCTGGGCGCGATTGCACCGGGGGCGACGCAGACCTACTCGCTCAGCTTCGGACCCTGTGCGGCGCCAGGTCAGAGCTTCGATGCGACGGTCGCGGCGCAAAACGATTCGGTCACAAAGAATAATCTGACCAACGCTTTCGCCGCCTGTTAGACCTCGACCATCGGCAGGAACAGCGACCGGCGAGCGCGGCGAGGCCTCAGCGCCGTCTCGCTTTGAAGAACGCGGGGTGGTGCTCGCAGTCCACGATCTCGCTGCCCTTCGCGTCGTTACAAAAATCCTCGTCGGGGCCGCCGGACAACCTGTCGGCGCCCTCTCCCCCGAGCAGGCTGTCGCGGCCGCCCTGACCGAAGAGCCGGTCGTTGCCGGCACCGCCGCTCAGGGTCTTGTTCCTGCCGTCGCCACCGCAGATGATGTCGTCGCCCTCGAGGCCAGTGACCCTGCTTTTTTTGCGGTTCAGGCTGAGGATCACGTCAGAGCCGGGCGTACCGGTGACCACCGTCTTCTTGGAGATGATGGTTGCCGGCAGTCCCGCGCACCTCCTGTTCGAACCAATCGCTGCTGCAATCGGCGGGAGCGCAGAAGCGACCTCCGAAGCACCAGCAGGCACCGGTTCATCCAGCCGCAGCGTCCAGCCGGCGATCGTGCCGCCCGGGCCGCCGTTGCTGTTACGGACGTAGAGACGCCAGGTTCCGGAGGAGTTGCCAGCGAGCGGGGCGAGCGTCGTGCCGTAGGGAGACACGGGCGGTGACGGATTCGGCATCGTCGCCGCGGGGAAGCTCGGTGTCGGGGGGCCCTCGGTCGGCCTGTAGGCGCCCGACGGGCAGGGTCCATCGTCGGTCAGCACCGGGTAGCCATCGTAGAAGGTGAGCGTGGTCCCGGCCATGGCGCTGCAGCGGCCGCTCATCAGGACCACGTTGGCGCTGTTCGGGGCGACTAGCAGTACGTCCATCCCTGACGGGCCTGGATGATTGATCGAGTGCAGCGTGACGCCCACGGTCGCCACCCCCGCCGGCAGGCCGGGCGCGTTTATCACCGACGGGTATACGTCGGCCGGCCCATCGAAAGCTTCCGGCACCGTGATCGTGGCCGGATTGGTGATCGTCGCGGCCCCCGCGCTCGCGGGCGCGAACAGCGCGATCGAGCACACCCCCGCAGCAAAGACTCCCTTCAACCCGAAGGTTCTCCCGTGTCCTCTGAACATCTACTGCCCCCAAACAATTAACTGCGCGGAACTGCTGAAGCAACCACCTTAGAGACTCTGGCGCGGCACGTTGCGGTTTTCTCCTAATTCCTTCTTGCCAGAGCTTCAGGGCAGGCGTTTCGGGCCCTCGAGGCGCAGGTTCTGGAACGGGCCCCGCTCGCAGTCGTTGTCGGCCTCGCGGGCCGTCCCGTTGCAGTAATCGTTGGCGGCGCCGCCCGAGAGCCTGTCGAAGCCCGCGCCCCCGCCGAGAACGTCGTTCTCCTCCTGACCGAAGAGACTGTCGTTGCCGTCGTCGCCGACTATCTTGTCCTTACCCCGGCCGCCGCAGATGGCGTCGTCACCTCCGAGGCCGCTGATCACGTCCCTGCCCTTGTTGCCCTTGATCACGTCGGGCCCAGGGGTTCCGACGATCTTTTGCTTTTTCTTCTTTGGGGCGAAGATCGTGACCGGCAGTCCCCCGCAGAGGAAGCTGGAGATACTCGGCGGCGTCAGGGCAGCGGCGAGCGAGCCGGGAGGCAGAGGGCTGGCCTCCGTCAGCTCGAGCGTCCAGCCCAGGATCGAGGCGGTGGCGGCGGCGGTTCCGTTGTTTCGCACGTAGAGCCTGTAGTCCCCGAAGAAGCAGCAGAGGCTGCCGAGCGAGGCGCCGTAGGGCCCCGCGGGCGCCCCGTTCATGTCGGGGAAGTCAGGGGTTCCCCCGATCGCGTCGGTCGGCGCGTAGGTCCCAGCCGTGCAGGGGTCCGCAAGCGGGTTGCCGGCCCCGGTGGCAAAGGTGATGTCGATATTGGCGGGGTCGGTGCAGACGTCGCTCATCAGGATGACGTTGTTGGGCGCGATCACGCTTTGGGGGCCGACCAGAAGCACGTCCATCGTCGAAGCGACTTCGGAGCTGACCCCGTGCAGCGTCACGCGCATGCCCGTGACGATGGTGCTGGGCGGCAGCGTCGGGACCGTGATCGTCGAGGGGTAGACGCTGGCCGGGGCGCCGGCGGTGTTCGGCATGTTGATCAGCGTCGGGTTGCTGGCCACGAACGCGGACGCGGTGGATGGCGCCAGGATCGCGACCGCGCATGCGAGCGCTACGAGAGCCCCGAATGCCCCTGGTCCCTTGCTCTTTCCCGTTCCCCTACTCATCGGCTCGATCGTAACAACGCAGCTGCCCATCGCTCTGTGGGCTGGCTCACACCTCGACCACGACCGGCAGGATCAGCGGCCGGCGCTTGAGCTTGTCGTAGACGAAACCGGCGATGTCGTCGTGGAGGTCCTGCTGGATCAGTGCAACCTCGCGGACGCCGTCCTCCGCCGCTTCGGCGAGCGTGTCCGCGACGACCTCGCGGAGCTCCTCGACGATCCCGTCCTCCTCGTCGGGCTCGATGAACGGAACGCCGCGGAAGATCACCTCGGGGTCGGCGACCTGGGAGCCGTTGTCGGATGAGAGCGTCGCGACGACGATGAAGACGCCGTCGCCGGAGAGCTTGTGGCGGTCGCGGAGCGCGACGTCATCGGGGTCGCCGATGTCGACGCCGTCGACGAAAATCATCCCCGCGTGCTCGTCCTCGCCGAAGGAGGCGCCGCGCTCGTCGATCTCGAGCGGCAGCCCGTTGCGGCCCTTGAAGATCGCGCCCGGGTCGATACCCACCGATTCGGCGAGCTCGCCGTGTAGCCGCATCCGCTTGTGGTCGCCGTGGAACGGCATCACGTAGCGCGGCTTGGTCAGGTTGAGCATCATCTTCAGCTCCTCCCGATGACCGTGTCCCGAGGCGTGGATCGGGGCGTCGGCGGCGGTGACGACCGAGGCACCGATCTCGAAGATCCGGTCGATGGTCTCGTTCACCGAGCGCTCGTTGCCGGGCACCGGCGATCGCCGAGAAGATCACCGTGTCGCCTGAATGGAGCTCGACGTCGCGGTGGTCGTTCTGCGCCATCCGCCGCAGCGCCGAGAGCGGCTCGCCCTGGCTCCCGGTCGAGATCACGACGATCTCCTCGTCGGGAAGTCCTCGATCTCCTTCGCCTTCACCAGCAGCCCCTCGGGGGCCTTGGCGATGCCGAGGTTGGAGGCGATGTTGAAGTTCTTCAGCATCGAGCGTCCGACCAGCGCCACCTTTCGGTCGAGCTGCGCGGCGGCGTCGATCGCCTGTTGGACGCGGTGCACGTTGGAGGCGAACGAGGTGACGATGATCCGTCCCTCGCAGCGCGAGAAGACCTCGAGCAGCGCCGGCCCGACGCTCGACTCCGAGGGCGAGACGCCGGGGCGATCGGCGTTGGTCGAATCCCCGCAGAGGCAGAGCACGCCGTCGCGTCCGAGCTCGGCGAGCCGCGCCACGTCGGCGGGGTTGCCGTCGACCGGGGTCTGGTCGAACTTGTAGTCGCCGGTGACGAGGATCTTGCCGACCTCGGTCTCGATCGCCACTGCGCGCATGTCCGGGATCGAGTGCGCGAGGTGGACGAGCTCGACCGAGAACGGGCCGAGCTCGACGGTGTCGCCCGCCGGCAGCTCTTCGAGCGGGACGTCGCGGAGCTTGTGCTCGTCGAGCTTCGAGCGCACCATGCTGATCGTGAGCAGGCCGCCGTAGATCACCGGCGGCACGCCGATTTCGCGCAGAACGTAGGGCAGGGCCCCGACGTGGTCCTCATGGCCGTGGGTGAGCACGATCCCCTCGATGTCGTCGGCGCGCTCGCGCAGCGCCTCGAAGTCGGGAAGCACCAGGTCGATGCCGAGCATCTCGGCGGTCGGGAACATCAGCCCCGTGTCGACGATCAGGATCCGGCCGTCGTACTCGACGACGGTCATGTTCTTGCCGATTTCCCCCAACCCGCCGAGGGGCAGGATGCGCAGCTTCGAGCTCAAGATGCGATCAGCCTGCGGCCGCCAGTAGGCCCTGGGCCTCGAGCGCCTCGCGAACGGTCGCGCGCTCGTCCGAGTTGGCTTCGATGATCGGCAGGCGCGCGCGAGCCGAGCAGATGCCCAGCATCTCGAGCCCGGCTTTGACGGGCATCGGGTTCGAGGTCACGGCGAGCGCCTCGAAGAGCGGCTTCAGCGACTCGTCGATCTCCCTGACGCGGTCCATGTCGCCGCCCTTGGCGGCCTCGTACATCGCCCGCATCTCGTTGCCGACCAGGTGCGAGGCGACCGTGATCCCGCCGGCGCCGCCGATCTCGAGCGTGCGGCCGAAGATGTCGTCGTTGCCGGCCAGGATCGCGAGGCCCTCGATCGGCTCGAGCTCGTCGTTGTTGGCCTGCTTGACCGCGACCACGTTCTCGATCTGCGCGAGCTCGGCGAGCAGGTCGGGGGGCATGTTGATCACCGAGCGCGAGGGGATGTTGTAGAGGATGACCGGCACCCGGACCGAGGCCGCGACGGCCTCGAAGTGGGCGATCAATCCGAGGCGATTCGGCTTGTTGTAGTAGGGAGTGACGACCAGCACCGCGTGGGCGCCGGCTTCCTCGGATGCCTTTGAGAGCTCCTGCGAGTGGCGCGTGTCGTTGGTGCCGGTGCCGCAGACGACCAGCGCCTCGCCGCCGACCTCGTCGACGATCGCGCGCAGCAGCGAGAGATGCTCCTCGTCGGTGAGCGTCGACCCCTCCCCCGTGGTCCCGGCGACCACGAGCCCGTGCGAGCCGTTCTCGACCAGATGGCGCGCCAGCTCGCGCGCAGCGGGCTCGTTGACGCTCCAATCGTCGTTGAAAGGGGTCGCCATCGCCGTGATGACGCCTTCGATCTCAGGCATGCGACGCAGTATCGCGCACAGGCGGGCGCCGGTCGGCCCAAGGCTGTGCCTGCTCGAGCTGCGCGGCGACTCTGATCAAGAGGTCCTCGCGCCCGAACGGCGCGATCAGCTGCACGCCGACCGGCAGCCCCTCGGGGCTCCAGTGCAGGGGCAGCGAGATCGCGGGCTGGCCGGTGATGTTGAAGGCGGCGGTGAAAGCGCCGGTGATCATCGCGCGCTCGAAGCCGGCGAGCGGGTCGGGGCCGGTGTCGTCGTATGTGCCGAGCGGGACGGGCGGCTCGCCGATCGTCGGCGAGAGGATCAGGTCGGCGTTCGCCTCCATCAGCCCCGCCATCACCCGGCTCAGCACCTGGTGCTGGCCGATCACCGCCTCGAAGTCCTTGCCGGACTGCGCCCTGCCGACCTCGGCCAGCGCCCAGGTCAGTGGCTCGACGTCCTCGGCCTCGATCGGCTTGCCGCCGAGCACCCCGAGCTGGTCGAGCAGGGCAGCGAACCCGACCCCGTAGCGTGCCTTGAAGGTCTCGTAGCCCTCGAACATCCCGAGTGCGCTCGTGTCGACGGGCTCGACAGTGTGCCCGAGGCTCTCGAGCAGCTTCGCGGCCTCGTTCGCCGCGGTGACAACCTCGGGGTCGGGCTCGACGTCGATCGTCGGCTCGGTCCAGAGCCCGATCCGGAGCTTTCCCGGGTCGGCGCCGACCTCCTCGATGTAAGGGCGCTCGGGGTCCGGTGCCGCGTAGGGATCGCCCGGCATGTAGCCCTCGACCGCGTCGATCGCCGCGGCGGTGTCGCGTACGGTCCGCGAGACGAACCCCTCATGGCCGAGACCGCCGACGAAGTCGCCGACGAGCGGCCCCTGGCTGATCCGCTGCCGGGTCGGCTTCAGCCCGACGAGCCCGCATGCCGATGCGGGGATCCGGATCGAGCCGCCGCCGTCGTTGGCGTGCGCGATCGGAACCATCCCCGATGCGACCGCGGCCGCCGAGCCGCCGCTCGAGCCGTGCGGGGTGCGGGTCGTGTCCCACGGGTTCTTGGTGGCGCCGTAGGCGACCGGCTCGGTGGTCGGAGGGATGCCGACCTCGGGCGTGTTGGTCTTGCCGACGAAGATGAAGCCGGCGGCGCGGAGCTTCTCGACCAGGAAGCTGTCGAGCGGGCCGCGGAAGTCGCGCTCCTTGAGGTAGTTCATCCCCATGTGGAGCGGCGCCCCGGCGAGCGAGGGCCCGAGGTCCTTGAGCAGGAGCGGCACGCCCTTGAATGGCCCGTCCGGGAGATCGCCGGCCGCCGCGGTCCGCGCCTCCTCGAAGAGTGGGTGGATGACCGCGTTCAGCTCGGGGTTGAGCGCCTCGATGCGCTCGATCGCCGCATCGACGAGTTCGAGGGCCGTCGCCTCGCCTGAGCGAACCAGCTCCGCCTGCGCGGTGGCGTCGGTGCCGGCGAAATCCACGGCCGCCACGCTACAGAAGGGTCTCGAGCCCGACGGTGAACCGGTCGGGGAGCTCGCCGACCTTGCGGACCGCGAGCAGCACGCCGGGCATGAACGAGGTCCGGTCGATCGAGTCGTGGCGAATCGAGAGCGTCTGCCCGGCCCCTCCGAAGACGACCTCCTGGTGGGCTACGAGACCCGGCAGGCGCACCGAGTGGATCTCGTGCACGTTGCCTCCCCCCTCTTCGATCAGCTCCGCGGTCCGCTTCGCGGTTCCTGAGGGGGCGTCCTTCTTCTGGTCGTGGTGGAGCTCGACGATCTCGACCTCCGGCATGTGCTTGGCGGCCTGTGCGGAGAGGGTCATCATCAGCACCGCGCCGATCGCGAAGTTCGGCGCGATGAACAGGTTCGCCTCGCTCGCCTCCGCCGCCTTCTTCGCCTCGTCGAGGTCGAAGCCGGTCGTGCCGACCACGGCGTGCACTCCCGCGCCGAGGATCGTCTTGATGTTCTCGAGAGCGGTGTCGGGGGTCGTGAACTCGACGCAGACGTCGGCGCCCTCGAGCGCCTCGGCGAGCGGCGCGCCGAGCGCGGGGTCTGCCTTCGCGGCCAGCTCCATGTCATCGGCGCCCTCGACCGCCTTGCAGACGGCCTCGCCCATGCGCCCCGCGGCGCCGGAGACGGCGACTCTGATCTGGTCTGGCATCGCCGACGATCTTATGGACCAAAGCGACCCTCGGGTGAGCTACCCTAAGCGAATGAGCAGGGGGCTCCTGAGAATGGTGATCGTTGCGGCGGCGCTGAGCGTCGCGCCCGCACAGGCGAACGCCTCCGAGCACGTCCTCGACGGCAGCTTTGAGGCGCTGACGACGTGCAACGCTGGCGACTGCACGAGCCCGGTGTGGGCGGAATCCAGTTCCGGCGGCGGCACCGGACCCCTGTGCCAGTCGGGGACCCAGAACTGCGGCTACTTTCAGGCGCCCGCTGCCGTCGGTCCGCTCACCGGGACGAAATGGGCGCAGTTGGGTGGCGAATCCGTTATAGCCAACCCCACCTACTCGATCTCGCAGCCGGTCAACATCCCAGCCGGCGGCGCAACGCTCAGCTTTCAGCTCTCGAGAAAGAATTCGGCATCGACCGGTACGTTCAACGCTCGCATCGACGGAGCATCCGTGTTCACCGCCGGGGGCGCAGATGCCGGCTATACGCAGGTCAGCGCCGACGTCAGCTCGCTGACGGGCCTGCGCATTCTGAGCTTCGAAGCCACCATTGATAATCCCCTCAGCGGTTCCACCGACAGCTTCAACATCGACGACGTCTCCCTGGTCGATTCGCCGTCGCAGCAGACGGCACCGCCGCCCGTTGCGACCGTGCCTGCTGCGGCAATCCCCATAGCCACGCGCTGCCCCAAAGGCAAGAAGCTGAAGAAGGGCCGCTGCGTGCGCAAGCGCCGCAAGAAGCGGCGCTGAACGACGGGCCAGGGGCGCGGGGGGGCCGCTTTAGGCGGCGACGAGCGCGTCTGAAACGGGCGCGAGGGCATCGCGGAAGCGTGCCTCGTCGCGGCCGATGCAAGCGGCGGAGAAGCGCTCGGGGCGGTAGAGCTCGGTCGCGATCTCGTGCAAATCGTCGGCCGTGACGGCATCGATCCGAGCCAGCATCTCGTCGAGGCTGAGGATCGGGATGTCGAACAGCACCGAGCCGGCGAGCCGCGACATCCGCGCCCCGGTCGACTCCTGGGAGAGGACGAGCCTGCCCTTGACGCTTTCCTTGGCGCGGCTGAGCTCATCGCCTGAGACCTCGTCGGTCGCGAGCCGGCCGAGCTCGCGCCCGATGATCTCGAACGCCTCGCTCACGTTGTCCTCGCGGGTTCCGACGTAGAGCGCCACCATGCCGGCGTCGCGATAGGAGTCGGTGTAGGAGCCGACCGAGTAGGCGAGCCCGCGCTTCTCGCGCACCTCGGTGAACAGGCGCGATGAGCTCGAGCCGCCGAAGACCGTGTTGAGGATCCTGAGCGCGAAGCGGCGGTCGTCGTCGCGCGCGATCCCGGGTGCCCCGAGACACAAGTGGTATTGCTCAGTGTCTTTTTTCTGGAACCCGATTTCCGGGGTTTCGCCGTCGACTTGCGGCTGCTCACCGTCCTTCCCACCGGTCGCAGGCTTCACCAGGCGCTCGGTGAGCTCGCGGATCTGCTCGTGGTCGACGTTGCCCGCCGCGGCGACGACGATGTTCGGCCCGACGTAGCGCTGGTCGTGGTAGCCGGCGATCTCGGGAATCGGGATCGAGCCGATCACATCGGCGTTGCCGATCACGCGCTGGCCGAGCGGATGGTCGCCGAAGATCGCCTCGTCGAGGACATCGTGGACCTTGTCGGAGGGCTCGTCCTCGTACATCGCGATCTCCTCGATCACGACCTGGCGCTCGGTCGTCACCTCGTCCTCGGGGTAGGTCGGCCCGAGCAGCATCTCGGCCATCAGGTCGAAGGCGCGCTCGGTGTGCTCGTCGAGGAAGCGCGCGTAGATGTGGGTGGTCTCCTTGCTGGTCGCGGCGTTGAAGGCGGCGCCGATCGAGTCGAACTGCTCGTTGAGCTCGACAGCCGAGTAGCGCGGGGTGCCCTTGAACAGCAGGTGCTCGAGGAAGTGCGAGACCCCCGCCTGCTCGACGGTCTCGTTGCGCGAGCCGGTGCCGACCCAGAGCCCGAGCGCCACCGAGCGCACCGAGGGAACGACCTCGGTCGACGACGCGAACGCCGCTGTCGAGCTCGCTTATCTGTGCCGTGTCGGGCTCAGTCACGCCGCTCGCGCCGGCGTCCGCCGCGGTCTCCGCCGCGACCGCCGTTGCGTCCGCCGCGACCGCCGCCGTCGCGCCTGCCTCCGCCGCCGCGACGCGGCGGGCCGGAGTCGCCGCTGCCTACCGCGACCAGCTCCTCGGGGCTCTTGCCCTCGACATCGGGGTCGTCCGAGAGGCGCAGGCCGATCGGCCGCGCTCCTTGTCGACCTCGACCACGGTGACATCGATCTCGTCGCCCTGGCTGAGCACGTCCTCGACCGTGTCGATCCGCTCGCCGGGCTTCACGTTCGAGATATGCAGCAGACCGTCGTTGCCCTTGGTGAGCTCGACGAAGGCGCCGAAGGTGGTCGTCTTCACGACCTTGCCCTTGAACGTGTCGCCGATCTCGGCCTCCTTGGTCATGCCCTCGATCTCCTTGACGCAGGCGTCGACGAGGTCTCCGTTCGGCGCGTATATCCGCACCGTGCCGTCGTCCTCGACGTCGATCTCGGCCTCGTAACTCTCGCAGAGATAGCGGATCGTCTCGCCGCCCTTGCCGATCACGGCGCCGATCTTCTCGGGGTCGATTGTGATCGACTGGATCTTCGGCGCGAACTGGAGATCTCCTCGCGCGGCGCGTCGATCGTCTCGGCCATCTTGCCGAGGATGAACTGACGGCCTTCGTGGGCCTGGTCGAGCGCATCCTTGAGGATCTCCATCGTCACGCCGGTGATCTTGATGTCCATCTGCAGCGCGGTGATCCCGTCCGCAGAGCCGGCGACCTTGAAGTCCATGTCGCCGAGGTGATCCTCGACGCCGGCGATGTCGGTGAGCACGATGTACTCGTCGCCCTCCTTGATCAGGCCCATGGCGACCCCGGCGACCTGCGCCGTCACCGGCACACCTGCCGCCATCAGCGCCATCGAGGAGGCGCACACCGAGCCCATCGAAGAGGACCCGTTGGACTCGAGCGTCTCGGAGACGACACGGGTCACGTACGGGAAACTCCTCCTCGTCGGGAATCGTCGGTACAGCGCCCGCTCGGCGAGCGCGCCGTGGCCGATGTCGCGGCGCTTCGGCCCGCGCATGAACCCGGCCTCCCCGACCGAGAACGGCGGGAAGTTGTAGTGGTGCCAGAACGTCTTCTTCTCCTGGAGACCGAGGTTGTCGACCTTCATGTCCATTCGAGTCGTGCCGAGCGCCACGCTGGAGAGGATCTGCGTCTCGCCGCGGGTGAACAGCGCCGAGCCGTGGGCGCGCGGTGAGATGTCGACCTCGGTCTCGATCGGGCGGATCTCGTCGGTGGCGCGGCCGTCGGGGCGCTTCTTGTCGACGGCGATCGCCTTGCGGATCGTGTCCTTCTCGATCGCGTCGAATGCGGCTCCTTGACCTCGGAGCGCTTGGCCTCGTCGGCCTCTTCGTCGCCCGTGTCGGGCGCCAGTGCTCGGCACCGCCTCTTCCTTGACGGCGTCGATCGCCTCGTAGCGCTCGAGCTTGCCTTCGGTCGCGATCGCGTCGACGAGCTTGGCCGGCGAACCTCGACTTGACCTCGTCGAGCAGCTCCTCGTCGATCTTCGGCTCCTCGATCACGATCTTCTCCTTGCCGGCCTTCTCGCGCAGCTCTTCGAAGGCAGCGACGAGCTTCTTGATCTCGCCGTGGGCGATGTCGAGCGCATCGAGGATCTCGGCCTCGGTGACGCCGTCGGCGCCGGCCTCGACCATCAGCAGCGCCTCGTCGGTCCCGGCCACGATCAGGTCGAGCTCGAGGTTCTCGAGGTCCTCCTCATCGGGGATGACGACGAACTCGCCGTCGAGCTTGCCGACCCGGACAGCGCCGACGTGCTTGCCGACGGGGATATCCGAAACCGCCAGCGCGGCGGAGGCGCCGTTCATCGCGAGGATGTCGTAAGTGTGGACGTGGTCGACCGACATCGTCTGGGTGACGAGCTGGGTCTCGCGGTGCCATCCCTTCGGGAACAGCGGCCGGATCGGCCGGTCGATCATGCGCGCGGTCAGGGTCGCCTTCTCGCCCGCCCTCGCCTCGCGGCGGAAGAACGAGCCCGGGATCTTGCCCGCTGCGTAGTGCCGCTCCTCGACATCCACCGTCAGCGGCAGGAAGTCGACGTCGCGGACATCGCCGGCGGTCGCGGTTGAGAGAACCATGGTGTCGCCGGCGCGCACAACCACGGATCCGTTCGCCTGCCTGGCGAGCTTTCCGGTCTCGAACGAGATCTCCTTGCCGCCTACCTCGACCGAGACGCGGCTCACATCAAACATGCTCATATCCAGTACCTCTCTTCAGCTGCCCGGTTGGCAGCTATCTCTTATTCAGAACTTTTCGTTCTCTGTCCGGCGCGATGTTACAGATCGCGCGATCCCGCGAGGACTTACTTGCGCTTCTTCTTCACGCACTTGCCCTTGCGGAGCTTGCGCCCCTTCTTGCACTTCGGGGCCAGGCTCGGCGCGCCGACCGGCGCGCCGGTTGCCCCGCCGAGCGGCGGCACGAACGGAGGCGCCGGGGAGCTCGGCGGGCGCTCGGTCAGAACGACGTTGTCGAGCGCATAGGTATCCCCCAAGGTCCCCATGACCTCCGGGACGTCCGGATTGATGTGGAACGACGTGGCCTGGGAGAGCTCCGTCCTGAACTCGGCCTGGGTCAGCTCATCCAGCGTGCAGGCCGCCGGCGGGTCGCAGTAGTACCAAGCGCCGAGCTCAACGAAAAGGAGGGACTTGTGTTGCCAGACATCGCTCGAGCCTTTCGGCAACCCGAAGAGCTGGAACATGTAGTCGGTCCCGGCGCCCTGAATGCGCAGTACGAAAAAGTCGCGCCCGGCGAAGCTGCGCTTGTAATCGAACGAGAGCCTTCCGAGGTAGTTCGGAGCGAGGCTGCCGGCGGTCAGCGCGGGCGAGTAGAAGTGGAGGCTGTCGTCCACGTTGCTGTCGACCGTGCTTATGTGCCCGCCGGGGTTTCCGCCCGCGAGGCTGAACGTGGGGTCTGCCCCGGCCCCGATGCCGTCCTGGTCCACCGTCCATCCTTCGTCGTCGGCATCGAAGCCCCACTGCATGTTCAACGCAGCCGCCGAACCCGGGATCGCAAGGCTCAACGCGGCGAAAGCCAGAACCGCGATCCCCAGCCTCATCCTCACATTGCCCCTCATTGGGGTCAAGGGTACTCCTCTGAAATGAGGATGCCTAGTGCCGCAGGTTGAGTTCGGCGATCAGCTCGCGGTAGCGCTCGAGGTCGTGGCTCTCGAGGTAGCGGAGCAGGCGGCGGCGCTTGCCGACCATCATCAGCAGGCCGCGGCGCGAGTGGTGGTCCTTGACGTGGGTGCGCAAATGCTCCGTTAGCTCGTCGATGCGCGCGGTCAGCATCGCGATCTGGACATCGGCGGAGCCGGTGTCCTTCTCGTCACGGCCGTGCTTGGCCGTGAGCTCCGCCTTCTTTTCCTTGGTCAGGGGCACGGCCGCACAGGCTAGCGGCTCCGCCGCCGACCGCTACTTCTTCTTTTTCTTGCGCACGCACCTGCCGCGCTTCAGCTTGCGGCCCTTCCTGCACTTCTTGGCCGTGGCGCGCGCGGGAGTGGCGGCCGCGACCGGAGCAAGCGAGGCAGCCGCAGCGGCGGGCGGCGCGGGGGGCTCGCTGATCCTGAAGTTGTCGAGGGCGTAAGTCTCGAAGCTGGCTGGGGATACGTCCGCCCGGATGACGACGGAACTCGCTCCGGCAAGTACAGCTTTGAACTCCCCTTCCGTAGGGGGAAAATGGCACATGAACGTCAGTGAGCAGTAGACCCAGTCCGGCTGCGGGGTGAGGGGCTTGGAGATCTGAGTGAAGATCGTCGGCGGGATAGGGCTGTCCCAGTGCAGAGTTCCCCCCGAGCCGTCGATGATGAATCTGATCCCAGATTCCGGCAGGATGTAAGGCCTGTAGTGGACACGGATGAACCCGCCGTAGTTCCCAGAGAGGCTGGGGAGCGGCGGGCTCAGGAACTCCAGGATCTGGCACGACGGCGCCATCGGGCAGGTCGCTTCCGATCCCGAATCGACCGCGCTGATATAGCCCCCAGTCGCCGGAACGCCCCCTGTCGCGTGGTGGGTGACCGGCCCTGGGGCGAGGTTGTAGTTCTGCCTGACTTGCCACCCATCGTCGCCGACATCAAACCGATGGGTGACGTCCGTGGCCGCCGCCCCGCCCGGGACTACGAGCCCGACGAGGGCAGCCACGAACGCGACTCCCGTCAAGCGCCAGATTCGATTTCGCCGCATGTCCCCTCCTGTCGCGGGCGCGGACGCGCCGCTATCGGCCGAAGCTAGCACAGACTTCTCGGGCCTCCGCGACGTCGCGGCCGATCTGCGCGATCAGATCCTCGACGCTCGGAAAACGCCGCTCGCCGCGCAAGCGCTTGATGAACGCGACGCGCAGGTTCTGGCCGTACAGGTCGCCGTCGAAGTCGATCAGGTGGGGCTCGATCAGCGTCCCGCGGCCGGTCTCGAACATCGGCCGCACGCCGACGTTGACCGCGGCGGGGTGGCCGTTGGCGAACGCCGCGTAGACGCCGTGCCCCGGCGAGACCAGCGAGTCATCGGGAACCAGGTTCGCTGTCGGGAAGCCGAGCTCGCGGCCGCGGCCATCGCCCTTGACGACCTCGCCCTCGTACATGACCGGGGTGCCGAGAAATTGGCGCGCGGTCTCGACCTCGCCGGCGATGATCAGGGCCCGGATCCGGGTTGAGGAGACCGTCTCGCCGTCGGCCTCGACCAGCGGCACCACTCGGGTCTCGAACTCATCGCGCTCGGCGAGCATCCGTTGGTCGCCCTTCGCCTTCGCGCCGAAGCGGAAGTTCTCCCCCACCGAGGCCTTCTTCGCGCCGAGCCTGTCGATCAGCACCTCATCTATGAAGTCCTCGGCGCTTTTCGACGCGAACGCCTTGTCGAACGGGATCACAACCAGCTCGTCGACCCCGAGGCCGCGGATCACGTCGCGCTTGACGTTGAACGGATAGATCAGCTTCGGCGCCGCCTCGGGGTGGATGACGCTCACCGGATGCGGGTCGAAGGTGAGCACGGTGTCGGCGTGGTCGATCACCTCGCGGTGGCCGATGTGGACCCCGTCGAAGGTCCCGATCGCGACGTGGCGGTCGCGGGGCTGGGCGTCGGGCAGCGAGGTGACTTTCATGTCCTGCTCATTCATCGCAGCACCGCCTCGGGGACGAGCTCGCCGACGCGCTCGAGCGAGACAGGGTCATCGGAGGCGTTCTCGACCCGGAACGGGCCGATCGCGGTCCGGCGCAGGCTCTCGCAGTAGGCGTCCTCGAGCGTCTCGATCAGCGTTCTTATATAGGTGCCGGTCGAGCACTCGATCTCGTAGCTGGCCCGCTCGCCGTTGGATTCGAGCAACTCGGCTCGGTAGACCTCGACCTCGCGCTCGGGCGTCTCGACGACCTCGCCGCGGTGCGCCTTCTTATAGAGGCGCTCACCGCCGACCCTGACCGCGGAGGTCATCGGCACTCGCTGCCGCACCTTGCCTTCCGGGAGCGCCAGGGATTCGGGGACCTTCGAGGTCTCGGTCAGCTCGCCGTCGGGATCGCCGGTGCTCGAGCGCCAGCCCAGCCTCGCGGTGGCGCGATAGGTCTTCGGCAGCCCGGTCAGGTGCCGCTGCAGCTTGGTCGCCCGCCCGAGCAGGACGAGCAGCAACCCGGTCGCGAACGGATCGAGCGTGCCCGCGTGCCCGGCCTTTACGCCTCGCGCGCGGCGTACCCGCTCGACGGCGTCGTGCGAGGTGATCTCGGGCGGCTTGTCGATCAGCAGCACGCCGGCGTCGGTCACTGGCAGCGGCCCACGGCGTCGGTCATCCGGGGATGATCCCCTAACTCTGCGCGGAGATCTCGCCGCAGATGAACTCGACGATCTCCTGGTACTCCATGTCGGTGGCGAAGCCGGCCGCTTGGCGGTGCCCCCCGCCTCCGTGCTTGCGGGCGATCTCCGATACGTCGATCGTGCCGTCCGCCGAGCGAAGGCTGACCTTGCGGACCGCCCGGGTGCCCCGGGACTCGCCCCCGTCGCGGTCGCGGACGACGACCGCGATCCGAATCCCCTCGAGCGAGCGCAGGTAGTCGATCACGCCCTCGGTGAGCACCTCGCTGGCGGCGGCCTTCTCGTACATCTCCTGCGAGATGTAGGTGACCGCGACCGCGCCGTCGCATTCGAGCTCGATCCCTTCAAGCGCGCTCGCGATCAGCTTCAGCTTCTCGACCGGAACGTGCTCGTAGAGGCGGCGAAAGTGGTCGTGGACGTCGACACCGGCGTCGATCAGGGCGGCGGCCATGCGGTGGGCGCGGGCGTCGGTGTTCGAGTACATGAAGCGGCCGGTGTCGGTGACCAGCCCGACGTAGAGGGCGCTGGCGATCTCGGGCGTCAGCTCGACGCCCAGCAGCGAGATCAGCTCGAAGATGATCTCGGCGGTGCACGAGGCCTCGACGTCTACGAGGTTGATCGTCCCGAAGCGCGTGTTGTCGTGGTGGTGGTCGATGTTCAGCATCTCGCCGTCGTTGCGCTTCAGGAAGTCGACCGGCATCCGGTCGATGTTCCCGCAGTCGAGGAAGAGCAGCGTCCGGTCGGCGACATCGGCCGGAGGGTCGTGGAAGACCTCCTCGAGCGGCAGGAACCGGTACTCGACCGGGAGCGGGAACTCCTTCGCGGCCAGGAACATCACCGAGTCCTTGCCCATCGAGAGCAGCAAGTGGTGCATGGCGAGCAGCGAACCCAGTGCATCGCCGTCGGGGTTCTCGTGGGTGGTGAGCAGGAAGCGCTCGTCGGTGCGCAGCTGCTCGGCCACGCGCTCGGTCTCGGTCTGTATTGCGGTACCGCTCATTCGTCCAGCAACCTAGACACGCGATCGCCCTTTTCGATGCTGTCGTCGTAGATAAAAGTCAGCGTCGGTGTGCGCTTGATGCGCAGCTCATCGGCGATCTTTGCCTGTAGAAAGCCGTGCGACGAGCGCAGCCCCTCGAGGGTTTCGTCGCGCTCGGCCTCGGTGCCGAGCACGCTCACGAACACGCGCGCGGTTCGCAGGTCGGGGCTTGTCTCGACTGAAGTGATGGTCACGAATCCGACGCGGGGGTCCTTCACCTCGGTTGTGATCGCGACGCCGAGGACCTCGCGGATCACCTCGTTGACGCGGCGCATGCGTGAGCCGGGCATGCCGCGCGACTATAGCTAAGGCTTCACAACCGGCCGGAGCCGTGGTCGTCAGCCGCGGATGTCGTTGAGGCTGAGCAGGTCTCGCTCAAAGCTGGCGCCGTCGGGGCAGCGGCCTTCGATCAAGCGCTGGACGTGGTCGGCTCGCGCCGTGACCTCGCCGTCGCCGACCAGCGCGATCAGCAGCGTGGCGCGCTGCCACTTGTCGTGGCCCTCTGTCTCGGCGACCGCGGCCCCGAACCGGTGCCGGATCTGCTCCTTCAGCGACTTGACGAGCTTGCGCTTTTGCTTCAGGTCGTGGACCTCGTTGAAATGGAGCTGCGCCTCGAGCAGGCAGACGAACGCGGTCACGCCGCAGTCGGTTTCCTCAGCCCTGTGGGGCCGGAGGCAGGCGGTCAAGGACTTGAAGGAGCCCGTCGGTGTTCGCCTGAATCTGCGCGCGCTGATCGGCTATCTCAGCCTGGAGGGCGGTGGTCTCGGCCTGGAGGGCTCGGGAATCCCGGTGCATGCTCTCGATGAGCTCCTGCGTGATCTCGACATGCCGACGGAGAAGCCCGTCGAGGAAGCTGCGAGTTTCTTCATTCACGGCCAATATGATCGCAGGCCGGTGCGCGCGAGTCGCGCGTCAAATGACAACGGTGCGGGTCAGCTCTCGAGAGTCTGCTCGACCTGCTTGACCTCGAAGAACTCGAGCACGTCGCCGTCCTTGATGTCCGCGTAGCCGTCGAGCACGATCCCGCACTCGAGGCCGGCCTCGACCTCCTGCACGTTGTCCTTGAAGCGGCGCAGCGAGCCGAGCTTGCCGGTCCAGACGATCGTTCCCTCGCGGACCAGTCTCACCCCCGCGGTGCGCGTCACCTTGCCGTCGGTCACCGAGACGCCGGCGATCTTGCCGACCTTCGAAGCCTTGAAGGTCTGCAGGACCTCGGCCTGGCCGAGCGCCTCCTCGACCTCCTCGGGCTCGAGCAGGCCCTCCATCGCGGCGCGCAGGTCCTCGGTGACCTTGTAGATCACCTCGTAGGTGCGGATGTCGACACCCTCCGACTCGCCGACCCGGCGAGCGTCCTGCAGCGGTCGCACGTTGAAGCCGATGATGATCGCGTTCGAAGCCGAGGCGAGCATCACGTCGGAGACGTTGATGCCGCCGGTCGCAGCGTGGATGACGTTGATGCCGACCTGTTCCTGGGGGGCCTTGGCGATCTCGTCCTGGAGCGCCTCGAGCGAGCCGGAGACGTCGGCCTTGAGCACGATGTTGAGCTCCTTGATTTCGCCTTCCTGCGCCTTGGCGAAGACCTCCTCGAGCGTGACCTTGCGCGCGGCGCGGCGCGCGATCGCCTCGGTCTTGAGGCGGTTGGCGCGCTCCTCTGCCTGGCTTCGCGCCTCGCGCTCGGTCTCGACCGCCTGCACGACCTCGCCCGCCTCGCAGACGCCGTCGAAGCCGAGCACCTGGACCGGCATCCCCGGCCCGGCCTCCTCCACCCGCTCGCCGGTGTGGTCGTGCATCGCGCGCACCTTGCCCCACTGCGAGCCGGCGACGACCGGGTCGCCGACCTTGAGCGTTCCTCGCTGGACGAGCACGCCGGTCACCGGCCCGCGGCCGGGGTCGAGCTCGGACTCGATCACGGTCCCGGTCGCCGACGCGTTCGGGTTCGCCTGCAGCTCCTCGAGCTCGGTGACGAGCAGGATCATGTCGAGAAGGTTGTCGAGGCCCTCCTTGGTCTTCGCCGAGACGTCGGCGTAGACGGTGTCGCCGCCCCACTCCTCCGGGTTGAGCTCGTGGCCGGCGAGCTCGTTGCGGACCCGGTCGGGCTGCGCGCCTTCCTTGTCGACCTTGTTGACGGCGACGAGCATCGGGACGTCCGCCGCACGGGCGTGGTCGACGGCCTCCATCGTCTGCGGCATGACGCCGTCGTCGGCGGCGACCACGATCACCGCGATATCGGTGACCTTGGCGCCGCGGGCGCGCATCGCGGTGAACGCCTCGTGGCCAGGGGTGTCGAGGAAGGTGAGGGTCCTGTCGTTGTGGTGGACCTGGTAGGCGCCGATGTGCTGGGTGATCCCGCCCGCCTCACCGGCGACGACCTCGGTCTCGCGGATCGCGTCCAGCAGCGAGGTCTTGCCGTGGTCGACGTGGCCCATCACGGTGATCACCGGCGGGCGATCCTCGAGGTCGGCGTCGTCGTCCTCGGGGAGCTCGATCGCGACCTCCTCATCGGCGGCGGTGACGATCTCGACCTCGCGCTCGAACTTCTTCGCGATCGAGCGGATCGAGTCGTCGGTCAGGGTCTGGGTGAGGGTCGCCATCTCGCCACCCTCCATCAGAGCCTTGATCACCTCGGCGCTGCCGAGCCCGAGCGTCTCGGCGACTTCGCTCACGGTGGCCCCGGAGTTGACGGTGATCGTCTGCGGTGCCTCGGGCTCCTTCGGGCCTGTCTCCGGCTCCTCGAGCAGCGGCTTGCGGCGGCGGCCGCCTCGCCGTCGCGGCGGGCGCTGCGGCGGCGGCGGGCCCATGTGGTCGCGCCGCGAAGCCTGCGAGTCGATGACGACGCGGCGGCGCTTGCCGCCCGCCTTCGATTCCTTGCCGTCGCCGCTCGCGGGCACGGGGCGGACCGGCTTTTGCTCCTGCTCGGCGCCAGGCTTCGCTGGGGCTTTGGCGGGAGCCTTGGTCGCGGCCCCGCCCTCGCCGCCGCTGTTCCCGGGCGCGGCCTTCTTCAGCGCGGCTGCGGCGTCCGATTCCTCGACGCTCGACTGCGCGGCTTTGGCCTCGATTCCGTTCGCGTTCAGCGCAGCGAGCAGCTCCTTGCTGGTGATCCCGTTCGCCTTCGCGATTTCGTGGACGCGCTTCTTCGCCACCTGGGCCTTACTCCTTCTCCTCGGCGGCGGCGGCGGGCTCCGGCTCGGCCTCGGCATCCGCCTCACCCTCCTCGGCGGCGTCCTCGGCCTCCTCCTCCGCCTCCTCTTCAATCTCTTCCTCGGCGTCGGCCTCGGGCTCTTCTGCCTCGGCTTCGGCCTCCGGGGACTCCTGCTCGATCGCGCCATCCTCGTCGGGCGCGGCTTCGTGCTCGGGCTCGCCGTCGCCGGCTTCGGGCTCTTCCTCGGTGGAGCCCTCTTCCTGCTCCTCCGCCTCCGCCTCCGCCTCGGCCTCTGCCTCGGCTTCGGCCTCCTCGGCGGCCTTCGCGGCGGCGGCCTCGGCCTTCGCCTTCTCCTCGTCGAACTGCGACTCGGCCCGCTCGACGATCTCCTTCAGCTTCGACTCGTCGGCGTCCGGGTCGGCGAGCACGGCGATCTCCTCCTCGCTCACCGAGCCGAGCACCGCGACGTGGCTGGTCTTGAAGCGGGCCAGCGACTGGTGCTGGGGCAGGCCGCAGTAGGCAGAGCCCTGGAGTCCGGCGTTCGGGCAGCGGCGGCCGGTGGTGAGGACCGCGGTGCAGCGGCCGTCGGCGCCCTCCTCGCCCTCGTATTCCATCTCGCCCTCGACCTCGCTGAACTCGGTCTCCGACTTGATGTCGACCTTCCAGCCGGTGAGCCGGGCGGCGAGGCGCGCGTTCTGGCCGTCGCGGCCGATCGCCAGCGAGAGCTGGTCGTCGGGGACGATCACGGTC
Organism: uncultured Solirubrobacterales bacterium; assembly: GCA_963800705.1. GTDB lineage: Bacteria > Actinomycetota > Thermoleophilia > Solirubrobacterales > 70-9 > CAWDBV01. The sequence goes on along the minus strand of CAWDBV010000005.1, from coordinate 328,615 downwards.
GCCTGCTTCTCCTCGTCGGCGACCAGCACCTCGCGCACCCGCGCCGGCGAGAGCGCCTTGGCGACGAAGCGGGCGGGCTCGTCGTTGTAGGGAATGATGTCGATCTTCTCGCCGCGAAGCTCGGAAACGACCATCCGCACACGCGAGCCTCGCGGCCCGACGCAGGCGCCGACCGGATCCACTCCGTCGGCGTGCGAGACGACCGCGATCTTCGAGCGCCAGCCCGGCTCGCGGGCGACGCCGACGATCTCGACCAGCTTGTCGGCGATCTCGGGCACCTCGAGTTCGAACAGCTTCCGGATCAGCTCCGGGTCGCGGCGCGAGACGACGATGCTCGGGCCCTTGGTCTCGGCCGAGACATCGGTGATCACGGCCTTGACGCGGGTGCCGTGGTCGTAGCGCTCGTTGTAGACCTGCTCGGAGCGCGGCAGCAGCGCCTCGACCCGCTCGCGGAGCTGGACCAGCGTGTAGCGGTTGTCGGACTGCTGGATGATCCCGGTGATCAGCTCGCCGACCCGGTCCTGGTACTCGTCGAACATCATCTGGCGCTCGGCCTCGCGGATCCGCTGCAGGATCACCTGCTTGGCGGTCTGCGCGGCGATGCGGCCGAAGTCATCGGGGGTCACGTCGCGGGTCTTGATCTGGTCCATGTAGGGCTCGAGACGCTCGGGCTCGAGCTCGGGCTCCTCGGGCTCGCGGCGCTCCCCCGTCTCGGGGTCGACGGCGGTCGCGGGTGACGGGCTCGTCGCCGGCCTCCTCGGCGGCCTCCGCCTCGGCGGCCTCCTGCTCGATGAACAGCTTCTCCTCGAGCCCGTCTGGCAAGCATCAGCTCGTGGACCCGGAAGTCGGCGGTGTTGTGGTCGAGCTCGACCTTCGCGTACTTGGCGGCCCCGGGGGTCTTCTTGTAGGCGGAGAGCAGCGCGTCGGCGAGCGCGTCCATGAGCGTGTCGGCGGCGATTCCCTTTTCCTGCTCGAGCGCCTTGACGGCGTCGACGATGTCCTGACTCACGTTGCCACCTCCGGTTCGTCTGGGATCAGGTTCGAGCGGCGGACCTCGGCGAGCGGGATCGTCACCGCTCCCTCGCCGGCCTCGACGCTCACTTGCTCGTCGTCGGCCCCGGTCAGGGTGCCGGTGAAGCTGCGCTGCCCGGCGATCTGCTCGCGGGTCTTGACCCGCACGCGGCGGCCGAGGAAGCGCTTGAAGTGCTCGGGCTTGGTCAGCGGGCGCTCGGGCCCGGGAGAGGAGACCTCGAGCCCCCATTCGAGGAGCAGGTCGCGCAGGTGGCCCGTCACCCGCTCGCAGAGGCCGAGATCGACCCCGTCGGCGTGGTCTATATAGAGGCGCAGCCTCTCGTTGCCGGCCCGCTCGAGCGCGATCAGCTCGACCTCCGGCTCGGCATCGTCGAGCCGCTCGGTGATCGTCTCCTGGAGTTGTTCGATTTCTCTCTCACTCACGTCCTTGACTCCGCTTGTTCTTGATCTGACGCCTGGTTTACCGCCCAAAAAAAGGTGGGCAAGGCCCACCTTTCGCGCACGGATTGGCTTGCGAAAAAGCTTGCGCCGAGTATAGCCCTCAGCTTTCGAGCATCAAGGTCACCGGCCGTCGGCGATCTCCTCTGTGTCCTCGTTATGCCTCCGAGCCGCGCCCGTGCCAAGCGCTGCGCAGGCGCGGCCCGGAGCCAGGACGCTCGGGTCAGTTCCTCCCGCGCCCCCGGTGGAGCGGCCTCCGCACGCACCTCAGCTTCCCGTGGCGCACGACCAGCCGCCTGTGCGATCCGCACTTCGTCCTGGGCGGACCCTTGACGTGGACGCTCGCGGAGCCGAGGGTCGTCCATGGCGTGAGCGTGCTCCCCTTCTCCCGCTTTTCCCCCGCCGCGCCGCTGGCGTAGACGAAGATCGTCTGTTCGCTGTCGGGCGGCCCGCTCACGAGTCGCGTGAAGCTGCAGAGCGTTTGGGATGAGACCACGGGACCGATTTCGAAAGCCCACCCACGCGGGAACGGCCCGCATTCGGCGAGGCTCCCGCTAACGCTGTCGGTCATCGAGTCGATCCTCTCCTCCACCACTGCTCCTAGCATTCCCGACCAGGCGGCGCTCGCCGTCACCGTGTAGGTGACCACACCGCCGGGCGCCTCGACCGAGTCCGGGCTAGGTGTGACCGTGAGGGAAGGCGTGGCACTCGCGGCCGCCGGTAGCGCCAGCAGCGACACTGTGGCCAGAACAAGGATTGCCCTGATCGGACGACGCTGTCTCTGTTGCATGATGGCTCCTCCTGTTTCGCTTGACATTGCGAGGCCAAGGTCGCCGATCGCGGCCGGCTTCGCATCAGGAGGCCACCCTGAACATTCGCCTGGCGTGCCTAGTCGGCCTCGATCATCAGGGTCACCGGCCCGTCGTTTACCAGGGCCACGCCCATGCAGGCACCGAAGACGCCCTTCTCGGCGGCGATCCGCTCACAGAAGCGGTCATAGAGCGGCTCGGCGTGCTCGGCCGGAGCGGCGTCGGTGTAGCTCGGCCGGTTGCCCTTGCGGGCGTCACCGTAGAGCGTGAACTGGCTGACGCAGAGCACCTCGCGGTCGCCGAGCGGCTCGTTCATCTTCCCCTCGGCGTCATCGAAGATCCGCAGCTTCGCGACCTTGTCGGCGAGCCGGTCGGCGGCCTCGGCGTCGTCGTCCCTCGAGATCCCGAGCAAGACCAGCATCCCCGGACCGATCTGGGCGACCCGCTCGCCCTCGACGTCCACCGCGGCCTGACTTACCCGCTGAACCAGTGCCCTCAACCCGCCGCCTCGGCGAGCTTGCCGGCGAGCTCGCCTCGCCCCTTGATGTCGAGCTTCTGGTAGCAGTGGCGGAGGTGGGTCTCGACGGTCTTCTGGGTGACGAAGAGCTGCTGGGCGATCTCGCGGTTGGTGAGCCCCTCGGCGGCGAGCTTGGCGGTGCGGAGCTCTGAAGGAGTCAGGGACTCGACCCCGGTGAAGACCTCCTTGCGCGGCTTCGCGCCGGTCGCCTTCAGCTCTTCGCGGGCGCGCTCGGCGAGCGGCGTGGCCCCGCAGCGGCGAGCCAGCTCGAGGCCCTCGCGCAGCGGCTCGCGCGCATCTTTTCGGTGGTTCGCGCGCCGCAGCGCGGCGCCGAGGTCGACAAGCGCCTTGGCGTGCTCGAGGCGGGCAACGGAAGAAGAAAGGAGGCTCACCGCCTCCCGCGATGCCTCGATCTGGTCGGAATCAGCAACGAGAGCGCGCACACGCATTGCCCCGCCGACCGCCTCCGGAGCACCCATCGAGCGCGCTTCCTCGAGCGCTGTGTCCGCCAGCTTGCGAGCTGCCTGAATATCGCCACGCATCGCAAGCGCCTGCGCAAGTCCCGAGCGCCAGGGCAGCATGAACTGGGAGTGAAACCCGAGTGTCTCGAGCCCTTCGCCGGCCGCTAGGAAATCTACCTCGGCCTGCTCCGCGTCGCCGCCCAGCAGCCGTGCGTGACCGCGGAAGGTCCTGGCAAACCACACAAAAAGTCCCTGCCAGCGATCGAGGATCTCCGACCTGGAGCTTGCCTGACCTCGCTCGGCTTTAACGCATGCGATCACCGCGCTGCACAACATCCTCGTGGTGTGAAGGTCGTTCGCCCCGGGGTGGTCGAGCGCGGTCTGGGCGAGCCCCTCCGATTCTGCAAGCTCGCCGCGCCTGAACCGTATGGCCGCGGCGACGAAGGCTGCGCTCGTGAAAGCAAAGCTGCTCGCCCGGTGCCGCGCCTCCTCCATGGCCACGTCCAGCCGACTCAGGGCCAGATCTGTCTCCCCGGTGAGACCGAGGGCGTTGAGCCCCATGTGATTCGGGTACCCCTCGCGACAGTCCTGCCGGAAAGTCTCCGTGTCGCCCACGGCTTTCAAGGCAAGCTCGCGAGCTCGATCGAGCGTACCCCAGCCCAGCGCCAGGGCCACTGCCTGGCACCCCAGGGAACGCCGTTCGTGGCCAGAATTCGCTTCGATTGGGACGCCCACGAAGTCGCGTAGGTGCGGGACCGCGTCGCCGAGACCGCCTGTGACGGCGAGAAAGGCGAGCTCGGCCTGAATTCTGAGAGCGAGCTCGTCGCTGCTCCCTTGCACCTCCGCTCCCGCGCGCTCCAGCAGAGCGAGGGCCTCGGGGACGCGGAAGCGCACCGTGAGAGCGATCGACACCTCCGGAAGCACCTCGGCGCGCAGGCGAGGGTCGTCCGTCGCCGCGATGGCCTTCAGCATCCACTCGATCCCCTCCTCATCGCCAGTGCGGAGCAGCGCGGATCCCAGCTCTCGGCGGACTCGGTAACGCGCCCCGCCGGTCGGCACCTCCCGCTCGGCTCGCCGCAGATACGAGATTGCGGTTGTGGGGGCCCCACGGGAGAGGGCGATCGCTGCGGCCTCGCGCATACGCTCAACGACCCAGGAATCCGCATTGGGCTCAGTCCGGAGTAGATGTGATGCCAGGGCCTCTCCGCCGCCGTCTTCACCGAACAAGAGGCGCGCGGCCTTGGCGTGTTTCGAAGCCCGCTCGCCGGCGGATAGATCGCCGTATATGGCAGCGCGCAGCAAAGGATGGGTGAACCGCACGGGCGCGTCGGACTCAAGGAGTTCGGCGGCACCGAGCGCGTCGAATGCTCGCAGCGCGGCCTCGTGCTCTAGATCGGCGAGCGCGGCGACCTCGCGAAGCTCTGAGTCGTCGCTGAGGACCGCGGCGGAGCGGGCGAGTGCCTGTGCCTCGGCGGACATGCGCGCCAAGCGGCCGAGGACGCTTCGCCGCACGGTCTCCGGTCCGACCTCCTCGACCCGCCCTGCGAGTTCGGCGCTCGGATCCAGCCCGTCGGCGACAAGGGAGCGCGCGAGCTCGGTGACTAGGAAGGGGTTGCCGCCGCTCGCCCTCCAGGAGGCGGAAGTGAACTCTGGTCCGGCCTCGGAGCCAAACGTTTCGGTGAGCAGCCTGCCCGTCGCCTCCTCGGTCAGCGGGGTCGGCGACAGCGCCCCGGAGACCGGCTCAGAGCGGATCGCCTCAAGTGGTGCGACGGGCGCCTCCGGCTGCGTTGAGCGCGACGCGATGATGGCAAACACCGGCAGCTCCTCGATCCGTCCGGCGAGGTAATGGAGGAAGTGCAGTGAGGGCTGATCAGCCCAGTGTGCGTCATCTACCAACAGAACAAGCGGCTGGGTGAGAGCGAGGTTCGCGCAGAGCCAATGGAGGCGTGCAGGAGCGGCGCAAGATCGGCCGCCGCGGCAGGCCGATCGACCCCACCGCAGACGTCGAGGACGTCGCCCGCCAGCGCGGCGGCGCCCGAGAGCGCCTGGCGGCGCTCGTCCTCGGCCAGCGCGGTGACCGGATCCTGGAAGAGCTGGCGGGCGACGCCGAAGGCGAAGTCGCCCTCGAGCTCGGAGCCGCGGGCGGTGAGGACGGTTGCGCCGGCGTCACTCGCCAGGCCCCGTCCGGCGCGCAGCAGCACGGTCTTTCCGATGCCGGGCGGGCCCTCGATCAGAAGGACGCCGCCCGTGCCGCTCGACCGCCGCCCCGATCGCGGTGCGAAGCTGGCCCAGCTCGGCCTCGCGCTCCAGCAGCTCGGTGCTCGCGGCCGGTGTCATGCCGGCTCCGCGAGCTTGCCACGCAGCTCACCGCGCCCCTTTATGTCGAGCTTCTGGTAGCAGTGGCGGAGGTGGGTCTCGACCGTCTTCTGGGTGACGAATAGCTGCTGCGCGATCTCGCGGTTGGTGAGGTCCTCGGCGGCGAGCTTGGCGGTACGGAGCTCTGAAGGAGTGAGGGACTCGACCCCGGTGAAGACCTCCTTGCGCGGCTTCGCGCCGGTCGCCTTCAGCTCTTCGCGGGCGCGCTCGGCGAGTGGGGTGGCGCCGCAGCGGCGGGCGAGGTCGAGGCCCTCGCGGAGCGGGTCGCGGGCCTCCTTTCGCTGGTTGGCGCGCCGGAGGGCGGCGCCGAACTCGACGAGGGATTTGGCGTGCTCGAGGCGGGCCTCGTCGCCGGTGAGTACTTCGACCGACTCACGGAGATCGGCGAGGCCGTCGGTCCCGCCCTGGACCACGCCGCGAATACGTAGCGCGGCTCCCAGGACGCGTGGCGCGCCGAACTTCCGCGCAAGCTCGACTTCCTCGTTCGCCGGCTCGACGGCCTGACCGCCCTCGTCAAGGGCGCGTAGCGCGAGTGCCATCTGGCGCCGCCAACGCGTCAGCGCGGGGGACGTCATGCTGGGTGGCAGCAAACTGCGGATGCGCTCGCAGTCCTCGAGGCCGGACCTGGGGTCGCCCCGGGTGAGGGCAAGCTCTGCCCTGGCCTCGAGAAAGAACGACTGGAACAGGTTGCGCGCTCCCGTGAGCACATCGGCTTCTACGCGGTCTGTCAACTCCCTGGCGCCCGCGAGGTCACCGCGCTCGATCAGGACCAGGATCGCGGCTGCGTAGAGCATCCCTCGCGGCCCAAACCAGCTGATGTGGTTATCGAGGTCGATTGCCGTCAGCGCATCGGTCGCCGCCGCATCGACGTTGCCAAGCGTGAAATAGACGTACGTGCGATGGGTGAGGGCGTTCTGAAGCCAGGAGGGCGACCCCATCCGCCGAGCGTCCTCGACAGCGAAATCGGCCAGTGCCAGGGCTTCGGTGACCGAACCGGCCCGCGCTAAGAGCTGGATGCTGAAGAAGTAGGCCCAGCTGTCGCCCCGATAAAACGAGGAGGGATCGGCTCGACGAGCCAGGTCCAGGACCGCGTGGGCATCGAGCTTCCCGGTGAATCCGAGCATGGCGCGGAGCATGAGCCGCATCCGATCCACTACCGAGGAGGGCTCCGCGTCGAGGTCCCATCCCTCGATCCGGTCCGAGACCTCGTCGAAGTGATCGAGCCGGACAAATGCCGCGGCACCTGCATACAACTCCAGCTGGATCGCCAGCGTCGGGTCCCGCCCCTCGAGCTCGTCCGCGAGCTGGAGGACCTCGCCGACAACGTCCTCCTCCGTCCTCATGGACGCACCCGCCGCGCCCATGACGCCGAGGATCGTCTCGGCGCGCGTTCCGGGATCAGGTGCAGTCCTGATCGCCTCATCCCCCCATTCGGCCGCGCGCGCGTCTCCATGAAGGGTTGCCGCCCATGTCAGCTCCTTGAGGAGCTCGTGCCGCTGCGCGCCCGAAGCCGACTCTCCAAGCGCACGCTCCAACGCGCGGACGGCGGCGCCCGGCGCCCCACGCTCGATTGCATCCTTGGCGGCGAGCCGCAGGGTTGAAATCGCCTCGGGGTCCGCCCCGATCTCGGTGAGCATCAGGTGGCTGGCGATCTGTTCGCTCGCGGCGTCCTCTTCGCGAAGCGTGCGGGCCGCTGCGGCGTGCCGGCGCGAGCGCTCGCCGGGTGGCAGATCGGCATAGATCGCCGACCGGATCAGCGGGTGCGCGAACGAAAGCGGCGTTCCCGGACTCAGCACATGTCCGGCCGCAAGTGCGTCGGCGGCCTGAAGGGCGGCATCAAGTTCGATGTTGGCGAGGGCTGCTGCGGTGCCGATATCAGCGCCATCGCCCAGCACCGCAATCCAGCGGGACAACTCCCCGGCATTCCCGCCCATGCGAGCGAGACGCGGAAAGACGCTTCGCGAAACCGGCTCGGAGCTGATCTCCCCGACCCGGCTCGCCGCCTCGGCTGTCGGCGAGATTCCGTCGGCCGCGAGCGAACGCGCAAGCTCGGTGGCCAGAAACGGATTACCCCCGCTCGCCACCCACGATGCGCGTGTGAAATCAGCATCGGCCTCGTCGCCGAATGCATTCGACAGCAGGAGCCCGGTTGAGGCCTCGGAGAGCGGCCCGGGCATCAACGAGCGGGTGGTGGCTTCAGCTCGCGTCCTCTCGAGCAGCTGCACGGGTGCCTCGGGCTTGGTCGAGCGTGTCGCGACGATGGCGAGCACGGGCAGCTCCTCGATCCTCCCGGCCAGGTAGTGGATGAAACGAAGCGACGGCTCGTCGGCCCAATGCGCGTCGTCAACGAACAGCACCAGCGGCTGGGTGAGCGAAAGGTTCGCGCACAGCCAGTGAAGGCCGTGCAGTACCGGAAAGATCTCGCCGCCGGCTCCCGCCGAGCCGCTCTCATCGTCGAGCTCGAGCAGCGACCCGGCCAGCGCCGCGGCGCCCGACAGCGCCTGGCGGCGCTCGTCCTCGGCCAGCGCTGTTACCGGATCCTGGAAGAGCTGGCGGGCGACGCCAAAGGCGAAGTCGCGCTCGAGCTCGGAGCCGCGGGCGGTGAGGACGGTTGCGCCGGCCTCGTTCGCGAGCTCGCGTCCGGCTCGGAGCAGCTCGGTCTTACCGATCCCGGGCGGTCCCTCGACGAGGAGGACACCGCCGGTGCCCTCGGTCGCCCTTACGATCAGGGAGCGGAGTTGATCGAGCTCTCGCTCTCGCTCGAACAGGCCCGTTGCGGAGGTCACCGCTCCCATGCCCGCCATCTTAGGACGGCGCGTGAGGGGTCCTCAGAGCCGCTCGCGGTAAACCCGATAGTCGCGGCGGTCGGGGCGCAGGTTCGATGCGAGGGCGAGGTGGTGACGGGCGCGTTGCTTGTCCCCCGTCTTCGTAAGAGCGCGTCCGAGGCAGAAGTGCGCGTAGTCGTTGACCGGATGGGTTCGGACCACGGCCTCGAACTCGCTCGCCGCCTCGGCGAAGTGGTGGGAGCGAAAGTAGGCGCGCCCGAGCGCCTCACGGACGGAAGACTTCTCGGGGTCGCGGCGCGCCGCCTCGGCAAGCGGCACGGCCGCCTGCTCGAAACTGCCGTCCTCGAGCAGCTCCAGCCCACGGCGGTAGAGCGTGTATGTCGACTCGGTGGACTCGTGTGTCATCCCACCTAGTTTAGGAAGCGCGTCAACGCGGCCGACTAGCTCGGGCCGGCAACCTCTCCGGGTTGAGAGCCGGAACGTGCGTCAGCCTCCTCGATCAAGGACTGAATCGCCGAGTTGAACTCGAGCCAGCCGGTGAAGGCGCGAGAGTCCCCGTCGCTCGACCGCAGCCAACCGCTGATCGGCTCGGTCGGCTCGAGCTGGATGGCGACTTCGATCGCCTTCCCGGCGCTCACCGCCGCACCTTCTTGCGGCGCTTGCACTTCTTCTTTGCCGCCACGGCCTTCTTCGCCTTCTTGCGCTTGCACCTGCTGACGCGAGGCGTCGGCTGGCCAGCCGGGCCGTTGCTCGCCGCGACGGGCTGCAGCGATGACGGCGGCGGCACGCTCGGAGGAGCCAGCGTGAACAGCTCGGCGCTCGCGAGGTTGCCGCCGCTGTTGAAACCGCCGGCCACGAGAATCCGGCCGTCGGCGAGCGGCGTGGCGGCTGCCCTGCGACGCGCTGTCGCCAACGATCCGATACCGGCTGAACTGAAGCTCTCGGTCGCGGGATCGAAGACCTCCGCGCTGACAAGGTCCACGGTTCCGTCGGGCGTTCCGCCCGCCACAAGCACTCGCCCATCGGGCAACGCGGCTGCGACGACGCCGTAACGCGCGGTCTGCATCGAGCCCACCGCGTCGAAGCTGTCCGTCACGGGGTCGTATATCTCCGCGGTGTCGATGTATGCGCCCGGCTTGTAGCCGCCGGCAACTAGGACCCGTCCGTCCGGGAGTAGCGCCGCGGCGGCGCCGCGACGTCCCGTGACGAGCGTGCCCGCCGTCGGGCTGAAGCTGTTGGTTGCGGGATCGAAGATTTCGGCCGTTGCGAGCACACTTATGCCGTCAGCGGAACCACCCGCAACGAGTACTCGGCCGTCTGGCAGTGGCGATGCGACGGGCTCGGAGCGCGCGGTCCCCATCGTGCCGATCCCAACCGAACTGAAGCTGGCCGTTGCCGGGTCGTAGACCTCGGCGCTTGCGAGGAGCCCTGGACCAGCGCCGCCCGCCACAAGCACGCGGCCATCCGGAAGCGGAGCTGCCGCAGCGCCGAGGCGTGGGGTCCCCAGCGAGCCCGTCGCGGCGAAGCTGTCGGTGGCGGCGTCATACACCTCGGCGCTCGCGAGCAACGAGGCGAAGTCGCTACCACCCGCGGCCAACGCGCCGCCGCCGGGAAGCGGAGCCGCGATCGAGCCCCACCGAGCGGCTGCCATGGCGCCGCCGGTCGTGAACGAGCCGGCGCCCGCCGCGCTCGCGGTCTCGGTCGAGACCGCCGGGACTGCGATCGCAGTCAGCCCGGCGAGGGCGATGAGGCCGCGGACCGCGGTCCGCGGCGCCATCATCGCTTCCTCCGCTTGCACGTCTTCTTTTTCTTCTTCGCGACCGTGGCGCTGCTCGTCTTGGCCTTCTTCTCCTTCTTGCACTTCTTCGGCGCTGAGGCGGCGGCCGGGGTCGTGACACCGAGGGGCGTTGCGACGGACGCCGGAGGCGCCGGCGCCGACGGGAAGAAGACCGAGGCGGAGCCCTTGAGGTCGTCGCCGGGGGCTCCGGCGACGATCACATCGCCGTCGATCGCGACCGAATCGCCGAGGGAGTCGTATGCGGCTCGGTCTGAGGCGGTCAGCTTCGCGGTCTCGGTGCGCGCCGCCGCGCCGCTGCGCGCGAAGGTGTAGGCCGCGCCCCTTGAGTCGTCGTCGTCGAAGGCGCCGGCGACGATCGCATCGCCGTCGATCGCGACCGACGAGCCGAGGTTGTCCGGCGCCGCTCCGTCGGAGGCGGTCAGCTTCGCGGTCTCGGTACGCCCCGCCGCGCCGCTACGGGCGAAGGTGTAGGCCGAACCCTTGTGGGCGTCGTCGCCGCGGGCGCCGGCGACGATCACGTCGCCCTCGATCGCGACCGAGGAGCCGAGTTCGTCGCCCGCGGCTCCGTCGGAGGCGCTCAACTTCGCGGTCTGGAGTCGCGCCGCCGCGCCGCTGCGGGCGAAGGTGTAGGCGGAGCCCTTTGAGGCGTCGTGGCCGAGGCCGCCCGCCACGATCACGTCGCCGTCGATCGCGACCGACACCCCGAGGTAATCGTCTGCCGCCCCGTTGGAGGCGGTCAGCTTCGCGGTCTCGGTGCGCGCCGCCGTGCCGCCGCGGGCGAAGGTGTAGGCGGAACCCTGGTTGGCGTCGTCGCCGCGGGCGCCGGCGACGATCACGTCGCCCTCGACCGCGACTGAGGAGCCGAGTTGGTCGGTCGCAGCGCCGTCGGACGCGGTCAGCTTCGCGGTCTCACTGCGCGCGACCGCGCCGCTGCGCGCGAAGGTGTAGGCGGAGCCCTTGAAGCTATCGTCGCGGTGCGCGCCGGCGACGATCAGATCGCCGTCGATCGCGACCGAACCGCCGAGGAAATCGCCTGCCGCCCCGTCGGAGGCGGTCAGCTTGGCCGTGAGCGCCCAGCTGTCCCCCGAGCGGTGAAAGACGTACACCGCGCCCCTTAAGGAGTCGTCCCCGGGGGCGCCGGCGACCATCGTGTCGCCGTCGATCGCGACCGACGTGCCGAGCTCATCGCCCACGGCCGCGTCCCCTGCGGTCAGCTTCTGCTCCAGCGCCGAAGCCGGCGAGGCGAGAGCAAGCGTGACGGTGAGCGCGAGCGCCGTGCCGAGCGTGAGCCGGGCGAAGGGGGCCGCCAGGGACGTGTGGATGCGGGTCGTCGTCGCCCTCATCAGCGCTTCCTCCGCTTCTTGCACTTCTTCTTCGCGGCCGTGGCGCTGCTCTTCTTCGCCTTCTTCTTCTTGCACTTCTTCGGGGCTGGGGTGGGCGGGGTCGTAACAGCGACGGGCGTCGCGGCAGGGGCCGGTGGCGTCGGTGTCGGCGGGAAGAAGACCGACGCCGAGCCCTTGAGGGCGTCGTCGCCGTGGGCACCGGCGACGATCGCATCGCCGTCGATCGCGACCGAGAGGCCGAGATAGTCGGATGCCGCCCCGTCGGAGGCGGTCAGCTTCGCGGTTTGCGTGCGCGCCACCGCGCCGCTACTGGCGAACGTGTAGGCAGAGCCCTTATATGAGTCGGCGCCGACCGCGCCGGCGACGATCGTGTCGCCGTCGATCGCGACCGAGGAGCCGAGTGAGTCGTTCGCGGCCCCGTCCGAGGCGGTCAGCTTCGCTGTCTCCGTGCGGGCCGATGCGCCGCTGCGGGCGAAGGTGTAGGCCGCGCCCCCGCCGGTGGCGCCAGCGAGGTAGGCGCCGGCGACGATCACGGCACCGTCGATCGCGACCGAGACGCCGAGGTTGTCCGGGGCGACGCCGTCGGAGGCGGTCAGCTTCGCGCTCTCGGTGCGCACCGCCGCGCCGCTGCGCGCGAAGGTGTAGGCCGAGCCCTTGAAGGCGTCGTCGCCGTTGGCGCCGGCGAGGATCGTGTCGCCGTCGATCGCGACCGAAAAGCCGAGGGAGTCGTTCGCGGCTCCGTCCGAGGCGGTCACCTTCGCGGTCTGCGTGCGCGCCGGTGCGCCGCTGCGCGCGAAGGTGTAAGCCGAGCCCCTGCTGGCGTCGTCGCCGAGGGCGCCGGCGACGATCGTGTCGCCGTCGATCGCGACCGAGGAGCCGAGCTGGTCGCCCGAGACGCGGTCTGAGGCGGTCAGCTTCGCGGTCTCGGTGCGCGCCGCCGCACCACTGCGCGCGAAGGTGTAGGCCGAGCCGCTGACGCCGTCGTCGAAGGGGGCGGCGACGACGATCACATCGCCGTCGATCGCGACCGAGAGGCCGAGCGCGTCGCCCGCCTCGCCATCGGAGGCGGTCAGCCTGGCCGTAAACGCCCAGTTGTCCCCCGCACGCTGAAACACATACACCGAGCCCTTGTTGGACTCGTCTCCAGGGGCGCCGGCGACCAAGGTGTCGCCGTCGATCGCGACCGAGCCGCCGAGTCGGTCGGACGCGGCCCCGTCGGGGGCAGTGAGCTTCTGCTCCAGCGCTGAAGCGGTCGAGGCGAGGGCAAGCGAGACGGTGAGCCCGAGCGCCGTACCGAGCGCGAGCCGCGCGAAGAGGGTGGTCAGGGACGTGTGGATGCGAGTGGTTGTCGTCATGGCGGCGACGATCCACTAATCCCGCCCCGTTCACATCAGGAGGGCACCCTGAACTTTTGAAATTCGTGCCTAGCGGTTTGTAGGACTGGTCGCGGCGCGGAGCGCCTCGACCCGGTCGAGGATCGCGTCGGCGATCACGTCCTTGGAGGCGATCTCGAGCTCGTGCTCGGAGTCCGGCTCGACGATCGTGACCGCGTTCTGATCGGAGTCGAAGCCGATCTCCGGATCGGAGACGTCGTTGAGGACGATCGCGTCGACGCCCTTGAGGGTGAGCTTCTCGCGTGCGCGACCAACTGCGTCGCCGCCGTGCTCGGCGGCGAAGCCGATCAGCGTCTGGCCCTCACGGCGGCGGGAGGCGAGCAAAGCGAGGATGTCCTCGGTCTCGGTCAGCCGGAGCTCGAGGCCGCCGCTGCCCTCGCGGGCGATCTTGCCCTCGGCGGGCTCGGCGGGCCTGAAGTCCGCCGGCGCCGCGGCCATGATCAGCGCATCGGCGGAGGGGAACTCGGTACCGAGCGCATCGGCGAGCTCGGCCGCGGTCTCGACCTCGACCGTGTTCACGCCCGGCGGCACCGGGAGCGCCACGTTGGCGGCCACGAGCGTCACCTCGGCCCCGCGCCGAGCCGCGGCGGCGGCGAGTGCGATCCCCATCCTGCCGCTCGAGCGATTGCCGATGAAGCGCACCGGGTCGATCGGCTCGCGGGTGCCCCCGGCCGAAACAAGGACCTTGAGACCGTCCCATGGGCCGGGCGGCGAGGGGAGCGCCGCCTCGATCTCGCGCAGCAGGGCTTCGGGATCGGGCAGCCTGCCGACCCCGTGCTCGCCGCGCGAGGCGAGCGCGCCTTCCTCGGGCTCGATCATCGTGATGCCGCGGTCGCGGAGCGTGGCGAGGTTGGCCTGGGTCGCGTCGTCGCGGTACATGCGGTCGTTCATCGCCGGGGCGACGAGCCGCGGCGCGGTGCAGGCAAGGAACGAAGTCGTGACCATCGAGTCGGCCTGGCCCGAGGCGAGCTTCGCGATCGTGTTCGCCGAGGCCGGGGCGATCAGGTAGGCGTCGGCGTTGGCGACGACCTCGAGGTGGCCGATCGGGTCGTGCTCCGGGGCGGGGTCGCCGGGGAAGGCGCCGCGCGCCGGGTCGCGCTCGAACTCGTCGGTCAGCACCGGGGCGCCGACGATGCCCTCGAACGAAGCCGCGCCGACGAAGCGCTGCGCGGCCGGGGTCATCAGCACCCGGACCGCGTGGCCGTTCTTCGTCGCCAGGCGCGCCAGCTCGAGCGCCTTGTAGGCGGCGATGCCCCCACTCACCCCGAGCAGGATCCGGGCCATGGCTCCCTTAGGACTTGTACTCGTACTTGACTTTGCCCGCGGCGATCTCTTCGAGCGAGATCGTCAGATAGTTGCCGCTCGGCGTCTCAACCATCGGCGGCGTGTGCTCGCCGTACGTCCCCTCGCTGAGCGAGTGGTAGTAGGCGTTTATCTGGCGGGCGCGCTTTGCGGCGACCACTACGGCCGCGTAATGCGAATCGACCTGGTCGAGCAGCTTGTCTACGCGTGGCTTGATCATCCGGACTCAGTGTAGGGATAGTTCGCCGCGGACCAGGCTTTCGAGCTCCGAAGCCGCCTTCTGCACGTCGTCGTTCACGATCTCGTGCCCGAACTCCGAGCGCGCCTCGAGCTCGGATTTCGCGGTCTCAAGCCGGGCCTCGATCTGCTCGGGCGGGTCGGTGCCGCGCCCCGCGAGCCGCTCGCGGAGCGCCTCGGCCTCGGGCGGCGGCGGGGCGATGAAGATCTGCACCGCCTCGGGCATCGTCTCGCGGATCTGGCGCGCGCCCTGGAGCTCGATCTCGAGCACAACCGAGCGCCCGCCGTCGAGCCGCTCGTCGACTTCGGAGCGGAGCGTCCCGTAGCGGTGTCCGCTGTAGTCGGCGTGCTCGAGGAACTCGCCGGCCTCGACCCGCTGCTCGAACACCTCCGCGGAAAGGAAGTGGTACTCGCGCCCGTCCCGCTCCCCCTCCCGCGGCGGCCGCGTCGTCGCCGAGATCGAGAGCTCGAGGTCGGGCACCGACTCGAGCAGCTTCGAGATAAGCGTCCCCTTGCCGACCCCGGACGGCCCGGTGATCACGAAGACCTTTGCGTCCTCCGCCTCCATGGGCAGGAAGCTAGCCGGGGGCTCGGATTACTTCTGGAGCTGGCTGACGAGCTCGTTGCGCTGGCGCTGCGAGAGCCCGCCGATCGTCTTCGACGGCGAGATCCGGCACTGGTTCAGGACCCGGTTCGTCTTCACGCGCCCGTACTTCGGAACGGCGAGCAGCATGTCGAAGACCTTCGCGGTCTGGACGTACTCGGGCGGGTCGAGAAGCAGGGTCTGGATCTTGACCTTGCCTCCTTTGAGGTCCTTCTTCAGCTTGGCCCGCTGGGTCCGGATGTCGTTGGCCCGCTTCAGGGCCTCCATCCTTTGATCCAACGACCTCTCGGGTGCGGCGGCGGAGGTCTTGGTCGGGGCCTGCATAGAGGGCGCGAGTATATCCACGCCCCGCAAGGACGGCGAAGTTGTTTTTTTCGCGTTTAGCGGGAAAGCTCTCCTGCGATCCGATGACCGGCCATCGGGTCGCGGAACGACTCCGTCCCGACGGCGACCAGAGTCGCTCCGGCGGCGAGGAAGTCGCTGGCATCGCCGGCGGTGGCGATTCCGCCCATCCCGATCACCGGAATCTCGACCTCCGAGGCGACCCGGGCGACCTGTTCGAGGGCGACGGCGCGGACTGCGGGCCCCGACAGACCGCCGCTTCCGCCGCCGAGCCAGCGCTCGCCGGACTCCGGATGTAGCGCGACGGCCTTCAGGGTGTTGATCAGCGAGACGGCGTCGGCACCGCCCTGCTCGGCCGCCGCCGCGATCGCCTCCGGGGCGGCGACATTCGGGGTCAGCTTGACGATCAGCGGCTTCGAGGTCAGCCCGCGGAGCTCTGCGAGGAGGGAGCCGGTCTCCTCCGGGGACTCGCCGACGATCAGCCCCGACTTCACGTTCGGGCACGAGACATTGAGCTCGACCGCCGCGACCTCGTCGCGCGAAGCGACGCCTTCGACCAGCCGCGAGAACTCCTCGATGCTCGTTCCCATCACCGAGACGAACAGCGGCACCGGCAGATCGGCGAGTTGCGGCAGGTCCTCGGCCAGGAATCCGTCGAGCCCCTTGTTCGGGAGCCCGATCGAGTTGATCAACCCCGACGGTGTCTCCCAGAGCCGCGGTGGCGGGTTGCCGGGGCGCGGCTCCGGGGTGATCGTCTTCGAGACGAAGGCCGAGAACGGGAACCGCTCGAGAAGCTCCTCGCCGAAGGTCCGCCGGGCCGCGATCGCGTCAAAGGTCCCGGAGCCGTTGATGACCGGGTGAGCCAGATTTACTCCGCAGAACTGGGTGGTCAATGGCCGCTCCCAGGCACGAGCGCGGTCTCGATTGCGGTCGACTCGACCACCGGGCCGTCGAGGCAGAGGCGCATGAATCCGCCGCCGGCGAGTGGCACCGCGCAGCCCATGCAGGCGCCGAATCCGCACGCCATCGGCGCCTCCAAAGCGAGCTCGGCGCGCACGTCCCTCTCGGCGCACATCGTCCTCACCACCTCGAGCATCGGCGGCGGCCCGCACGCATAGACCGCGGCGCCCTGCGCGGAATCCCCCTCGAGCAGCACCGCGAGCAGGTCGGTGACCCGGCCGTGGTGGCCGCGGTGGCCGTCGTCGGTGGCGATTCGGACCTCGGAGCAGTCGAAGAGCTCGGTGCCGCCGTAGTGGTCGCGGTCGCGGAAGCCGAGCAGGACTCGTGCCGGGGTCCCGGCGGTGCGCAGCGAGCGCTGCCAGATCGCGATCGGCGCGACGCCGATCCCACCGCCGACGAGGATCGCTCCCGCGGCGGCGTCGACCAGCTCGCCCGGCGGCGAGAAACCGCGGCCGAGCGGCCCGGTGACGAGCAGCCGCTCGCCGGGCGCGAGCTCGGCGAGCCGCGTCGTCCCGGGCCCGATCGCCTCGACCAGGAAGTCGAGCCGCACGCCGCCGTCGCTCGGCTCGGCGAGCGCGACCGAGAAGGCACGGGCGAGGTAAGGCCGGCCGCCGGGCCCCTCCCACCCCGACTCGGCGGCGAGCATGTAGAACTGCCCCGCTTCGGGTTCGGGGCCCTCGGCGTCGATAGCCGAGAAGATCCGATAGGCGCCGGCGGCGCGGTTGGCTACGACCTCGCAGCTGCGGCGGATCAGTTCGGAACGCCTTCGCGTCGCTTTGGCCGGTCGTGGAGCTCCTGGAGCGAGCGCACCTCGGCCTCTCCCTCGTGCTGCGCGAAGATCGCCCGCGCCGCCGCCGAGGCCCCGGTCATCGTCGTCACGCAGGGGACGCCGTGCTGGATCGCGGCGCTGCGGATCTCGTAGCCGTCGGCGCGGGCCCCGGAGCCGGTCGGCGTGTTGATCACCAGGTCGACCTCACCGGAGTTGATGCAGTCGACGACGTGCGGCGAGCCCTCGCCGATCTTGTTGATCTTCCGCACCGGTACCCCCATCCCCGATATCGCCTGGGTCGTGCCCCCGGTGGCGATGATCTTGAACCCGAGGTCATGGAAGCGCGCCGCGATCTGGGTGGCGGCGGGCTTGTCGGTGTCGGTGACGCTGATGAAGATCGTGCCCTCGCTCGGCAGCGCCACGCCCGCCGCTGCCTGCGCCTTGCCGAAGGCGGTCGGGAAGTCGCGCGCGACGCCCATCACCTCGCCGGTGCTCTTCATCTCCGGGCCAAGCACCGAATCGGCGCCGGCGAAGCGCGAGAAGGGCAGCACCGCCTCCTTGACGGAGACATGGTCGTCGGAGTCCCCCGGGAGCTCCTGGTCAGCGAGCCGCTCGCCGAGCATCAACCGGCAGGCGATCTTCGCCAGCGGGGCGCCGATCGCCTTGCTCACGAAGGGCACCGTCCGCGAGGCGCGCGGGTTGGCCTCGATCACGTAGAGGTTGCCGCCGGCGACCGCGTACTGGACGTTGATCAGCCCGATCACCCCGAGCTCGACGGCGATCCGCTTCGTCGTCGCGCGGATCTCGTCGAGCATCTCCTCGCCGAGGCTCATCGGCGGGATCACGCATGCCGAGTCGCCGGAGTGGACCCCGGCCTCCTCGACGTGCTGCATGATCCCGGCGACGTAGGCGTCGGAGCCGTCGGCGAGCGCGTCGACGTCGACCTCGATCGCGTTCTCGAGGAAGCGGTCCAAAAGCAAGGGATGCTCCTGGTCGGCCTTCACGTTCGCGTCCAGGTAGGCGGAGAGGTCGTCGGTCGAGTAACAGATCTCCATCGCGCGGCCGCCGAGCACGTAGGAGGGGCGGACCAGCAGCGGGAAACCGACGTCCTCGGCGATCGCGACCGCCTCTTCGGCCGAGAGCGCGGTCCCGTATGGAGGGTGGGCGATCTCGAGTCGCCGCAGCAGAGCACCGAAGCGGCCGCGGTCCTCGGCGAGGTCGATCGCGTCGACCGGCGTGCCGAGCAGCGTCGCGCCGGCCTCCTCGAGCGCACGCGCCAGCTTCAGCGGCGTCTGCCCGCCGAACTGGACGATCACGCCCTCGGGGTGCTCCGACTCGATCACCGCGAGCACATCCTCAGTGGTGAGCGGCTCGAAGTAGAGGCGGTCGGACGTGTCGTAGTCGGTCGAGACCGTCTCGGGGTTGCAGTTCACCATCACCGCGTCCCGGCCCGACTCACGGACGGTCATCGCCGCATGCACGCAGCAGTAGTCGAACTCGATCCCTTGCCCGATCCGGTTCGGGCCGGCCCCCAAGATCACGACCGAGTCACGACTACCTCGCCTCACCTCGGACCCGCGGTTGGAAAGGGCCCCAGCGCTCGCATCCGCACCCGGCACCCCCGGAGGCGAAGCCGAGGAGGTGCCGGCTAATGGCGAAGCCGACCTTTCGTGCGTCGAGTAGTAATACGGAGTCGTTGCTTTGAACTCCGCGGCGCAGGTGTCTACTGAGCGGTAGGTGCGCTCGAGGCCCTCGGTGCCGTCACCCTCGGTGGCGAGGGCGTGCAGCTCGCGCAGGAACCAGGGGTCGATCATCGTCGCCTCGCCGACCTGATCGAGCTCGGCGCCGCGGCGGAACGCCTCGAGCAGCAGGTCGAAGCGGTCCCAGGACGGCGATTCGAGGCGCTTGAGGATGTCTCCGGTCGAGGCCGGGAGCTCGGGTTCTGAGTCGAGCTCGCGCGAACGCATCGCCTTCGCGAACGACTCGCGGAACGTCCTTCCGATCGCCATCACCTCGCCGACCGACTTCATGTGGGTCGAGAGCCGGCCCTCGGCGCCGGGGAACTTCTCGAACGCGAACCGCGGCATCTTCGTCACCACGTAGTCGATCGTCGGCTCGAAGCTCGCGGGCGTGGCCTTGGTGATGTCGTTGGGGATCTCCTCGAGCGCGTAGCCGACCGCGAGCTTGGCGGCGATCTTCGCGATCGGGAACCCGGTCGCCTTCGAGGCGAGCGCCGAGGATCGCGAGACGCGCGGGTTCATCTCGATGACGACGATCTCGCCGCTCTCGGGATCGACGGCGAACTGGACGTTCGACCCGCCGGTCTCGACCCCGACCGCTCGGATGACGCGGATCGCCTGGTCGCGAAGCTCCTGGTAGAGAGGGTCGGTGAGCGTCTGCGCCGGGGCGACCGTCACCGAGTCGCCGGTGTGAACGCCCATCGGGTCGACGTTCTCGATCGAGCAGATGATCACGACGTTGTCGTTTCGGTCCCGCATCACCTCGAGCTCGAACTCGCCCCAGCCGAGCACCGACTCCTCGACCAGCACCTGGTTGATCGGGCTCGCGGCGAGGCCCTCGGAGATCACCTGCGCGAACTCGGTCTCCGAGTTGGCGACCCCTCCCCCATGGCCGCCGAGCGTGAACGCCGGGCGGACGATGATCGGCAGCGAGAGCTCGCCCGAAGCGAGCGCCTGCTCCCCCTGCTGAATCGACTCGACGATCTTCGAGAACGGGACTCTCAGCCCCGCATCCTCCATCGTCTGGCGGAAGGCCTCGCGGTCCTCGGCGCGGTGGATCGCGTCGTAGTCGGCGCCGATCAGCTCGACCCCGTACTTCTCGAGCGTGCCGTCGTCGTGGAGCGCTTTGGCGAGGTTGAGCGCGGTCTGCCCGCCGAGCGTCGGCAGCAGCGCGTCGGGGCGCTCGCGCTCGATGATCCGCGCCACCGGCCCGGGCAGCAGCGGCTCGACGTAGGTGCGGTCGGCGAACTCGGGGTCGGTCATGATCGTCGCCGGGTTCGAGTTGACGAGCACGATCTCGTAGCCGTCCTCGAGCAGCACCTTGCAGGCCTGGACGCCGGAGTAGTCGAACTCGGCGGCCTGCCCGATCACGATCGGCCCCGAGCCGATCAGCAGGATCTTGTTGATGTCGTCGCGCCTAGGCATCGGCGAGGAACTCCTCTGCGTCTTTGCGCGAGAAAAAGCTGCGTCCGGTTACCGCCTGGCCGGCCTCGAACTCGAACAGGTAGGCGGCGTCGAGCTCGAGCGGAACGCCGCTGCCGGCCCCGATCACCTTCATCGGCGCGATGATCAGCACCCGTCCGGCGGTGACCTCCTCGAAGCTCCCCGGTCCGATCTCGACGCTCTCGAACGCTGCGTTGAAGTCCTCGAGGTAGTCGGCGAACTGCTCGGGGCCAACGTAGGTGCGACCGCCCTCGATCGTCGACACCAGCGCCGGGTGCCACTCGAAGTCCTCGTTGAGCAGCCCGCCGAAATGCTGCTGCAGGGCTCCAACGCCGTCAGCCATCGCGGCGGCGTAGATCTCCTCGGCGGCCGCGAGCGCCTCGGTCTGCGGTTTTGCCTCCGTCATCACGACGCCAGCTCTTTCGCGGCCTCCTCGGCCTGCCGGGCCGAGCCGTAGACGGTGATACGGGTGATGAGGCCGTCCTCGAGCTCGTCGATGAAGGCGATCCGTTCATCAACCTCGGCCCCGCTTGACTTCCCCCGTCCGTAGGAGTTGATCGTGCAGAGCACCGCCGAGTCGCTGACCGAGCGGCACGAGGTCACCTCGACGCTCGCCTTTTCGAACGCCTCGGCGCGCTCGGCGTACCAGCTCCGCACCCCTTCCTTGCCACGATAGGTCGAGCCCTCCACGCCGCCGATCACCCGCGGGTTCATCTCCACCTCGGGGTGCATGAACTCGTCGAAGACCGACAGCATCCCCTCGGCCCCTTCGTTGTGGGCCTCGACGACGCGGAGCACGATCTCCTCGTTGCGCTTTCGCACATCGGTGTCGGGCCGCGCCATCACTTCGCCATCTCCAGGAAGCGGTCGAAGAGGTAGCGCGAGTCGTGGGGGCCGGGGCCGGCCTCGGGGTGGTACTGGACCGCCATGCCGGCGACGTCTTTGAGCAGCAGGCCCTCGACCGTGCGGTCGTAGAGGTTCAGGTGCGAGAGCTCGGCGGCGCCGAAGTCCGTCGCCCACATCACTGAGGACTCGCCGTCCAGAGTCTTCTCTCCCCCCGGCCCCGCGACCGCGAAGCCGTGGTTCTGGGAGGTGATGTCGATCTTGCCGGTGGCGAGGTCCTTGACCGGGTGGTTGGCGCCGCGGTGCCCGAACGGGAGCTTGAAGGTCTCGAGCCCGACCGCCCGGCAAAGCAGCTGGTGGCCGAGGCAGATCCCGACCACCGGACGCTTGCCGACCAGCTCGCGGACGGTGGCGACGACGTAGTCCAGCGCGGCGGGGTCGCCGGGGCCGTTGGCGAGAAAGACGAGGTCGGGGTCGCGGGCCAGGACGTCCTCGGCCGAGCTCGAGCACGGCAGAAGCGTCAGCCGCGCGTTGCGCTGCTTGAACTGGCGGATGATCGAGAGCTTGATGCCGGTGTCGATGCCGACGATGTGGGGGCCGTCGCCGTCGATCTCGACCGGCTCGGGCGGGGTGACGGTCTTGGCGAAGTCGGCGCCGTCCATCGAGGGCTCGGCCTCGATCAGTTCGCGCGCCTTCTCCTCGGGCAGCTCGGCCGGGAAAACGCCGCCGCGCATAGCGCCACGGTCGCGGATGTGGCGAACGAGCGCCCGGGTGTCGACGCCCTCGACCGCCGGCACGCCGGCGTCGCGCAGCCAGTCGAGCCAGCCGCCCTCGGAGCTCGCGGCGTCCTCGCCGTTCTTGCCCTCCCGCATCACGACCGCGCGGGCGTGGACGCGCTCGGACTCCATCGCCTCGGCCGAGACGCCGTAGTTGCCGATCAGCGGATAGGTGAAGACGATGATCTGGCCCGCGTAGGAGGGATCCGTGACCGCCTCCTGGTAGCCGGTCATGCTGGTGTTGAAGACGACCTCGCCCGTCACCGGCTCGGACTCGAAGCAGAGCGCTCCGTCGAGCCGGGTGCCGTCTTCCAGCAGCAGGTACGCGCTCACTTCACCAGCCCCTGTACCTCTTTGAACGCTTCGTGGTCGGAGCCGCCGAGCAGCTCGAAGAGCGCGGTCTCGACGCTGGTCACGGTCGCGCCGGCGGCCTCCATCTTCGCCAGGCCGAGGGCGCGATTCTCGGCGGTCCGCGAGCCGACCGCGTCGGAGGCGACGTGGACCTCGACCCCGTCGTCGAGCAGGTCGAGCACGGTCTGGTTGACGCAGACGTGGGTCTCGATCCCGCAGACCAGGGCCTGGTCGCGTCCGTCGAGCCCGAAGCCCTCGGCCTCGGCGGCCGAGAAGCGCGTCTTCTCGAGCGGCTCGAGTCCCTCAGGCAGGTGATCGGCCACCTCAGCGACGGTCTCGCCCAGCCCCTTCGGGTACTGCTCGGTGACGGCGATCGGAACCCCGATCGCATCGGCGCCGCGGACCAGGACCGAGGTTGCCGCGGCGACGTTCTCGAACTCCGGCACCGCCTTGCGGAAGGCCTCCTGGACGTCGACGACAACGAGCGCGGCGCGGCCGGCATCGAGCTTCGGAGCGCTCACGCCGCAGCTCCGATCGCAAATGAGCGCTGCCTGTATGCAACCCGCCCGGCGGCGACCGTCATCTGGACGCGGCCGGTGAGCTTTCGGCCCGCGAAGCACGAGTTCGCCGAGCGGCTCTCATAACCGTCCTCGCCGACCGTCCACTCGGCCTCGGGATCGATCAGCGCCACGTTCGCTTCGTTGCCCTGGGCGAGCCCCGGCGGCTCGAAGCCGAACGGGTCGGTCCCCGAGGTCATCCGCTCGACCAGGATCTTGAGGTCGAGCACGCCTGGCTTGACGAGGTCGGTGTGGAGGACGGCGAAGGCGGTCTCGAGCCCGGTCACACCCATCGCGGCCTCCTCGAACGGCACCTCCTTCTCCTCGGCCGAGTGCGGCGCATGGTCGGTGGCGACGCAGTCAATCGTGCCATCGCGAAGCGCCTCGATCAGCGCCTGGCGGTCGTCCTCGGTGCGCAGCGGCGGGTTCATCTTGAAGCGCGCGTCGAGCGAGCGAACGGCGTCGTCGGTGAGCGTCAGGTGGTGCGGCGTCGCCTCGCAGGTAAGGTCGACCCCGGCTGCCTTGGCGGCGGCGACGGCCTCGACCGAAGCGCGCGCGGAGAGGTGCTGGACGTGGATCTTGCTGCTCTCGTAGGCGGCGACCGAGGCGTCGCGGGCGATCATCGTCGACTCCGAGAGGCTGGGGACCCCCGCCAATCCAAGCGCCGCGGACACCTCTCCTTCGTGCATCACCCCACCGGCGGTCAGGTCGAGATCCTCCTCGTGAAGGGCGATCGTGCGGCCGGCGAGCCGTTGGTACTGGAGGGCGCGGCGCAGCACCCGCGCGCTCGCGACCGGCAGCCCGTCGTCGCTGAACCCGGCGGCGCCGGCGTCGGCGAGCTCGGCCATCTCGGTGAGCTCGCCGCCCTTCATCTCCTGGGTGACTGTGGCGAGGAACCCGACCGGAATCGAGGCGTCGGCGCCGGCGCGCTCGCGCAGCGAGCCGAGCACTGCCGCCGAGTCGACCGGCGGCTCGGTGTTCGCCATCGCGAGCACTCGGCAGTAGCCCCCGGCGGCGGCGGCGCGGGTACCGGTCTCGAGGTCCTCCTTGTGCTCCTGGCCGGGTGTTCGGAGGTGGACGTGCGGGTCGACGAAGGCGGGCAGCGCCAGCAGGCCCTCCGCCTCGACCACCTCGGCGCCCTCGAGCTCGGCCGTCCCGGGCTCGGCGAGCTCCGCGATCTCGCCGCCGCGCACGACGATGTCGCGCGCCTCATCGAGGCCGCTGCGCGGATCGAAGGCTCGGGCGCCGCGGATCACCAGATCCTCGGGGTCGGCGGCCCGCCACGAAAGCGTCGGGTCAGGCAATCGTCGGCTCCTCGAGCGGCGTGACCTCGCTGTCGCCCGGCTTCGGGCGCTCGCGCCCGGCGAGCAGCTCGTAGAGGATCGCCATCCGGACCACGAGCCCGCTTTCGACCTGGGCGGTGACCAGCGACTGCGGCGAGTCGATCACCTCGGGGGTGAGCTCGACGCCGCGGTTGATCGGCCCGGGGTGCATGAGCAGCTGGCGGGGCCCGAGCCGCCGCGAGTCGATCTGGTAGCGGGCGGCGTACTCGCGCAGCGAGGGCACGAAGCTGTCGGTCATTCGCTCCATCTGCATCCGGAGCGCGTAGACGACGTCTGCCTCGCCGAGCCCGTCGATTTCGTAGGTGACCTTCGGCCCGAGCGCCTCGATCCCGCGCGGGATCAGGGTCGGCGGCCCGCAGAGCGTCACCTCGGCCCCCATCTCCTTGAAGGCGAGCAGGCACGATCGGGCGACGCGGCTGTGGAGGACGTCGCCGACGATCCAGATCTTCTTGCCCTCGACCGAGCCGAGCTTTTGGCGGAGCGTGAACAGGTCGAGCAGGGCCTGGCTCGGGTGCTCGTGCTTGCCGTCGCCGGCGTTGACGACGGCGGCGTCGGTCCAGCGCGCGACCAGGTCGGCTGCGCCGGCGTGCGGGGAGCGGATCACGATCGCCGCCGGGTCGTAGGCCGAGAGCGTCGCGACGGTGTCGCGGAGGCTCTCGCCCTTGTCGACCGCCGAGCCGGCGGCCTTGATCGAGACGACATCGGCGGAGAGGCGCTTGGCCGCGAGCTCGAATGAGGAGCTCGTCCGGGTGCTCGACTCGAAGAACAGGGTGACGATCGTGCGCCCGCGCAGAGTCGGGACCTTCTTGATGTCGCGGCGGCCGACTTCGGCGAAGCTCTCGGCGCGATCGAGGATTCTCTCGATCTCCTCGCGCGAGAGGTGCTCGACTCCCAGAAGGTGTTTCATGATGGAGCCTTCATTGGGTCACCTGCGCCCGTTCAGCGATCTCGACCTCGTCGCGGCCGTCGCTCTCCTCGAGCCGCACGTTTACCCGCTCGCCGGCAGAGGTCGGCAGGTTCTTGCCGACGTAGTCGGGGCGGATCGGGAGCTCGCGGTGGCCGCGGTCGACGAGCACCGCGAGCTGGACGCGCTCGGGCCGGCCATAGTCGAAGAGGGCGTCGATCGCCGAGCGCACCGTGCGCCCGGTGTAGAGGACGTCGTCGACGAGCACCACCGTCCGGCCCTCGAGGTCGAAGTCGAGGTGCGAGGCGTGGACGACCGGCTGGCCGCCTGGCTCGCGGCCCTCGACGTCGTCGCGGTAAAAGGAGATGTCGAGGTCGCCGAGCGGCACGTCGGTACCGAGGTGCTCGCCGACCAGCGCGTGCAGTCGCTTGCCGATCACCGCGCCGCGGGTGTGGATCCCGACCAGAGCGAGGCCCTCCGCCTCGGAGTTCTTCTCGACGATCTCATGGGCGATCCGGACGAGCGTCCGCCTGAGGTCGTCGCGATCAATTACCACGCGGTTGTCGCCGCGAGGGTCCGTCATGTTGGGCTCCTTCCCGGCCTCTCCGGACCGTGGTTAAAGGTGCTCACGCAGACTAGCAACGGTTCTGGCCGGGGTTTGGGCGCTGCCGACCCGCAAAATGCGGGTTAGAGTCAGGCGCGGAGATGCAGGAGGCGACCCGACAGGCGATCGAGGACCACGAGGCGGCCGGGCGCCGCTTCGAGGCCGGCGGGGTCGGGAGCTTCGTCCGCGAGCAGGGCGATGGCGAGCCGGTCGTGCTCGTCCACGGCGTCCCCTCGAGCGCCTTCCTCTACCGCAAGATGCTTGCCCCGCTGGCGGACTCGGGGCTCCAGGCGGTCGCCTTCGACCTCCCGGGGCTCGGGCTCGCCGAGCGCCCCGAGGACTTCGACTACAGCTGGAGCGGGCTCGCCCGCTGGATGGGCGAAGCGGTGGACGCGCT
Organism: uncultured Solirubrobacterales bacterium; assembly: GCA_963800705.1. Taxonomy (GTDB): domain Bacteria; phylum Actinomycetota; class Thermoleophilia; order Solirubrobacterales; family 70-9; genus CAWDBV01. The sequence continues at coordinate 302,490 of CAWDBV010000005.1, read as the reverse complement.
CGGGCTCGACCGCGTCCACCTCGTCGTCCACGACATCGGCGGCCCGATCGGCTTCGAATGGGCGATCGAGCACCCCGACCGGGTGGGGACGATCACAGCGCTGAACACGCTCGTCGACGTCGGCGAGTTCCACCGCCCCTGGTCGATGCACCCGTTCTCGATTCGCGGAGTAGGAGAGGTCTGGCTGCGCTCGCTGAACCCGTTCATGATGCGCCAGCTCTTCTACCTGCAGACGCTCGAGGACCGCGACGCCACCCCGCCGGCCGAGATCTACGCCTACTACCACCTGCTCAAGCGCGGCGACAACGGCCGCGCCTTTTTGAAGATCATGCGCGGCTTCGAGCTGACCGACGAGAAGGAGCAGTACTTTCGAGAAGGGCTCGGCGACCTCGACGTTCCGAAGCAGGTCGTCTGGGGAGAGCTCGACCCGGCGCTGAAGGAAAAGCGGCGACTCGCGGTGCAGAGCATGCTCGGCGACGAGAACCCCACCCTGCTCCCCGCCAAGCACTTCCTGCAGGAAGACCAGGCGCCGGCGATTGCCGACGCGGTCGCCGCGCTAGCCCGCCGGTGAGGGCTCGGGCCGCTCGCGCGCCCCGTTCTCGACCAGGCGCGGCTCGCCGCGCTCGGGGAACGGGATCTCGACCAGGTCGAAGTCGCGCGGGGCGAAGGTGTCCGGATGGACGGCCTCGGCCTCGGCGAGCACGTCGCTGACGTTGTAGCGCGAGCTGACATGGACGACCGCGAGCAGCTTCGCTTCGGCCTGCTCGGCGAGCTCTGCTGCGCCGGCCGCGGTCGAGTGACCGGTCTCGTCGGCGCGCTCGGTCTCCTCGAGCGCGAAGCTGCCGTCGTGGACAAGCAGCTCGGCCTCGTGGGCGGCGACCCGGGTCATCTCGCAGGGCCGGGTGTCGCCGGTGACGACGACCTTCCGCCCCGCACGGGGCTCGCCCATCACCTGGTTCGGGGTCACGACGCCGTTCTCGCCCTCGACCTCCTCACCGGCCTGGAGCTGCCCGAACTGGCTCACGTCGGTGACGCCGAGATCGCGGGCCGCTTCGGGGTCGAAGTGCCCGGGGCGCTCGGCCTCGACCAGCGCGTAGCCGTAGGCGGGGACGCTGTGGTCGACCGGGAAGGAGCGGATCTCGTATTCCTCATGGTCGACCGCCTCGCCCTCACCGAGCTCGACAAACTCGACGTCGTAGCGGATCCGCCCGAAGATCCGGGCCAGGGTCTTGAAGAGCTCCTTCAGCCCCGGTGGGCCGAGGATTCGAAGCGGCGCCTCGCGGTCCATGAGGTCGTAGGTCTTCAGCAGTCCGGGGAGCCCGAGGTAGTGGTCGGCGTGGAAGTGGGTGACGTAGATCTCGTCGACGGGCACGAGCCCGGTCGAGAGCTGCATCTGTCGCTGAGCGCCCTCGCCACAGTCGATCAGGATCCGGTCGCCGCCGGCGCGGAGGAGCAGGCACGCCGTCGCGCGGCGCGCGGTCGGCACCGACCCTCCGGTGCCGAGGAATGAAATCGAGAGATCCATGGGCCAAGCGTAGAAGCGATTGCCTGCAGTCGCGGGCGAGCGCGCCCTAGACTGAGCGCCCCGCGCCCGTAGCTCAGCTGGATAGAGCGCCGCCCTCCGGAGGCGGAGGCCGCAGGTTCGAATCCTGCCGGGCGCGTCTCAGTGGGGCTCGGCGGGGCTCCACCGCGATCGCAGGAGCGATAGGTTTTGCCCATGGCGGATCGACGCTCGCGCAGGGACTTCATTCGCGGTGGGACCGCCGCTGCCGCCGGAGCCGCCGTGCTCGGCCCGGCCGGAGTAGCCGAGGCGGCCAAGAAGAAGGGCGGCGGCGGGGCGACCTACCCGCATCCGAGCACCCCGGATGCCGCGCTGCAGACCCTGATGCGAGGCAACGCTCGCTACAGAAAGGGGAAGCTGCTGCTGAATGACTACTCGCCGGTCGGGGAGAACGCCGCCAACAAGCAGGCTCCCTTCGCGGCGATCATCACCTGCGCCGACTCGCGCATCACGACGACGCTGATGTTCGACGTTCACCGGGGCAACCTCTTCGTCTGCCGGGTGGCGGGGAACAGCATCGACCAGGGAACGCTGGGGAGCACCGAGTTCGCGGTCAAGGTGCTCGGGGTGAAGCTCGTGATGGTGCTCGGCCATACGAACTGCGGCGCCGTGAATGCCGCAATCGGCGTCGCCAACGGAACCAGCGGCTTTCCGCGCGAGCAGTTCGGTCAGATCGGTGCCGTGGTCGACGAGATCGTGCCGGTGATCAAGGCGATTCCACCCGATCAACGCAACCTCCCCGACTGCATCCGGGCCAACGCGATCGGTCAGGCGGCCGACATCGCAGCGACCCAGCCGATCATCAAGCCGGCGGTCGACGCAGGCACGATCAAGGTGGTGGCGGCCGTTTACGACATCGCCACCGGCAAAGTGCAGCTGGCCTAGCTCGGCCGCACCTCGGGGTGCTCGCGGTACCAGGTGAGGGTCCGCTCGAGGCCCTCGCGGAGCTCGACCTTCGGCTCCCAGCCGGTCTGCTCGCGCAGCTTCGCCGAGTCGAGCCACTGGCGGTCGATCTCGCCCTCGGGCGTGCCCTCGCCCTGGAAATCGGGCTCGACCGTCGAGCCCCCGAGCTCGCAGATCAGCTCGATCACCTCGCGCACCGAGTGCGGCTCGCCGCCGCCGGCGTTGAAGGCCTCCCCTCCCCCCTTCCCCCCGCGCAGCGACCCGGCGATCGTCAGGTAGGCGCTCGCGGCGTCCTCGACGTAGAGGTAGTCGCGCTCGGGGCTGCCGTCGGAGCGGATCACCGGCGCGCGCCCGTCGAGCACCGCGGTCACGGTCTCGGGAATCAGCCGCGAGAAGTTGAGGTCGCCGCCCCCGTAGAGGTTCGCGAACCGGGTCACAGCGACCGGGACCCCGTAGCTGTGGAAGTAGCTGCGCGAGATCAGGTCGGCGGCCGCCTTGCTCGTGTCGTAGGGGAAGGTTGGCCGAAGCGGCGTCGCCTCGGTGTAGGGGAGCTCGTCGCTCGGCCCGTAGGCCTTGTCCGACGAGGCGACGACGACCGCATCGACCCCGGCCCCGCGACAGGCCTCGAGCAGCGTCCAGGTGCCGCGCACGTTCGAGTCGAAGGTGGGCGCCGGCGAGGCGCTCGCCTCGCCGACGATCGTCTGCGCAGCGAGATGGAAGACCGAGTCGGCACCCTTGTCGGCCAGCGTCCGCGTGAGCAGATCTCCGTCGACGAGCTCGCCGGCGACGATCTCGACGTCGCCCTCGATCCCGAGCAGCTCGGTCCCCGGGCGGGCGGGCTCGCCGCGGTCGTAGCCGACCACCTCCGAGCCGTCCTCGAGCAGCGCCCGGCACAGCCACGACCCGGCGAACCCCTGGGCGCCGGTGACCAGCGAAACGGTCAAGCCGCCGGCTCCCAGATTCGCCACGGCGGGTCGCCGCGCGCCCAGAGATCGTTGAGGGTGACCGCGTCCTTGTAGGTGTCCATGCAGTCCCAGAACCCGTCGTGCTTGAAGCCGCTCAGCTGGCGGTCGGCGGCGAGCCGCTCGAGCGGCTCGCGCTCGAGCACGCTGTCATCGGAGATGTAGTCGAGCGCACCGGGCTCGAAGCAGAAAAAGCCGCCGTTGATCCAGTGCTCGAGCCGCGGCTTCTCCTCGAAGCCGCCGACGAGCCCCTCGCCGTCGAGCTCCGCGACCCCGAACTGGAGCGTCGGCCTGACCACGGTCACAGATGCGAGCACGCCGCTAGCGGAGTGAAAGTCGAGCAGCGCACCGAGGTCGATGTCGGCGACGCCGTCGGCGTAGGTGGCGCAGAAGGTCCCGTCGGAGACGCGGTCGCGGGCGAGGCTGATCCGGCCTCCGGTCGGCGTGTCCTCGCCGGTGTCGAGGCATTCGAGGACGACCCCGTCCGGCCACTGCTCGCTCGCGGCCCAGGCCTCGATCATCTCCCCCCTGTACCCGGTCAGCAGCAGGAAGCGCTCGAACCCCTGCGCGGCGTAGATCTGGATCACGTGCCAGAGGATCGGGCGGCCGCCGATCTCGACCAGCGCCTTGGGAATCGACTCGGTCTGCTCGCGCAGCCGCGTTCCCCGGCCGCCGCAGAGGATCAGGACCGGCGGCTTGCCGCCCATGCTTGCCGCTGCCATCGATTGCTCATTCGCCGGCCGCGCCGACCCAACCGTCGAATGCGGTGACCGTCCCGGCGCTCGTAAACGCCACGAGTACGCGCAGGCGGCTGCCCGGAGGGCCGAATGGAGACTTCTTTCCGATCAGCTCGAAGCGCCCGCCCCGAAGCCGCTTTTCCCGGTAGAGGCTCTGCAGCTTCGAGACCGGATCGCCGACGGCGAGCCCGCGGTCGGTTGTCCAGCCCGCGCCGGACGCCGTGAAGCTCTGGACTTTCCCGGCGACGCAGGTCGACGCCGTCGCCCCCCCGAAGTTGGCGAACTGGACCGTCAATCCCTCGAGGCCGTACGCGACCTCACAGCTCGAGCCCTCGTCGCGCAGCGTCGTGCCCGGTCCCATGACTGCGGCGACTGCGGCGGGACTCGGATCGGGGCCGCGGGGCGCGAACCCACCTATCGAAATCACCGCCTTGTTCTGGATCACGATCCGCTTGTCGCTCGCAGCATCGGCGGGCGCGGCGAAGGCGAGCAGCGAGAGCAGGCAGGCGAGGCCGAGCGCCGCGCCGGTGCGGCCCGGGGATCTAGGCGCTGCGCTCCTCAACCGCCGGCGACCGCGGGGAGGATCGTGATCTCGGCGCCGTCCTCGACAGAGGTGTCGAGACCGTCCTGGAAGCGGATGTCCTCGCCGGAGACGTAGACGTTGACGAAGCGGCGCAGCTCGCCGCCCTCGGTGATCCGCTCGCGGAGCTCGTCGTGCTGGTCGAAGACCGCATCGAGCGCCTCGCCGACGGTCGAGCCGTCGACCTTCAGCTCGGCCTCGCCGCCGGCGGCTGCCTTGAGCTGCGCGGGAATCTTGACGGTGACTGCCACGGGCGAGTTATACCGCCGCGGGCTGTTCGACCCCGGACTCGAAGCTCTCGAGCGTCGGTTCGATCTCGTGCATGACGAAGCTCTCGCGCGCGGCGTCGAGCGTCTTCAGCCCCTCGCCCGTGATGTAGGCCACAACGCGCTCGTCGCTGGAGATCGCGCCCTGCTCGGCGAGCTTGGCGAGCACCGCGATGGTCACCCCGCCCGCGGTCTCGGTGAAGACGCCAGTCGTCTCGGCGAGCAGCTTGATCCCAGCGCGGATCTCCTCGTCGGTGACCGAGTCGATCGAGCCCCCGGTCGAGCGGGCGAGCTCGAGCGCGTAGGGCCCGTCGGCGGGATCGCCGATCGCGAGGCTCTTGGCGATCGTGCTGGGCTTCTGGGGCTTGCAGACGTCCCAGCCCTCCGAGAACGCGGTCGCGACCGGCGAGCAGCCCTCGGCCTGGGCCCCGTTGAAGACGGGCAGCTTGCCCTCGGTGAGGCCGATCTCGAGCCACTCAGTGATCGCCCGCCCGAGCTTGGTGAACAGCGAGCCGGATGCGATCGGGCAGACGACCCGGTCGGGCAGCGACCAGCCGAGCTGTTCGATCGTCTCGTAGGCAAGCGTCTTCGAGCCCTCGGCGTAGTAGGGGCGTAGGTTGACGTTCACGAACGCCCACGGCCGCGTCTGCGAGAGCTCGGTGCAGAGCCGGTTGACGTCGTCGTAGGTGCCCTTCACCCCGACCAGCTTCGTGCCGTAGATCCCGGTCGCGAGCAGCTTCTGCTCCTCGAGGTCGGAGGGGACGAAGACGTAGGAGTCGAGTCCGGCCGCCGCCGCGTGCGCTGCGACCGCGTTGGCGAGGTTGCCGGTCGAGGCGCAGGCGACCGTTTCGAAGCCGAGCTCCTTCGCCTTTGCGACCGCGACCGCGACGACCCGGTCCTTGAACGAATGGGTCGGGTTGGCGGCGTCGTTCTTGATGTAGAGCTCGCCGATCCCGAGCCGCTCGGCGAGCCGCTCGGCCTCGACCAGCGGCGTCAGGCCCGGCTCGAGCGGGTCCTGGGGGCGCCCCGAGAAGGGCAGGAAGTCCGCATAGCGCCAGATCCCGTTCGAGCCCGCCTGGATCTTTCGCTTTGCCTCGCCGGCGTCGATTCCCGAGAAGTCGTAGGCGGCCTCGAGCGGACCGAAGCACTGCTCGCAGACGAAGCTCGCATCGAGCTCGTAAGCCGTTCCGCATTCTTTGCATTTGAGCGCTTCGAGTGCCACCAAGTCCTCTCTACGAAAAAAACCTCCACCTGTGAAGAGGTAGAGGTCCGGGTCGAGGACTCTCCACATCTCCCAGGTCGTACACCTGCTGGAGTTGGCACCTTCCTCAGCTCTCGCTGAGGGGGTTGCCGGGGTTTCTACGGGCCAGTCCCTCCACCCCTCTGGATGTGGTGATCTATGTAGGAGCGAGGATAGCGGGAGACTCTGTGCGTGGCAAGCAAGGGCACTTGCGTAAGCTGCCCGTAGTGACCACGACGAGTACAGAAGATGGCGAGCGAGCGGCGGATCCCGAGCCTCCCTCGTCCACGGCTGCGCCGCACGGGCCGCACGCCTGCCCCGCTCGTCGCGGGTCAGCCGACCGAGCCTGAAACTCCCCAGATAGAGGAAATCGCGGCCGAGGGGCTGCGCTGGGTGAAGATCGACCGCTACGGGCCCGCCGAGCAGGCGTGGCTCGAGGAGAACTTCGACTTCCACGCCCTCGACCTCGAGGACGTCGCCTCGCGCAACCAGCGGCCGAAGATCGACGAGTACGACGACTACCTGTTCATCGTCCTCCACTTCCCGGTCTTCGACAGCGCCGCGGGCCGGCTCGGGACCGGTGAGCTCGACCTCTTCGTCGGGCCCGGCCTCCTGGTCTCGATCCCCAACCAGCCGCTGCAACCGGTCGAGTACCTGTTCGAGCGCTGCCGCGCCAAGGAGGAGCTCCGCGACCAGCTCTTTGCTCGCGGCTCGGGCTACCTGCTCTACCGGCTCGTCGACGACAGCTTCGACTACTGCTTCCCGATGCTGCGCAAGATCGGCAACAAGCTCGACGCGCTCGAGGAAGACATCTTCTCCGGCGGGCGCTCCGGCGAGCTCGTCCGCGACATCTCGAACGCGAAGCAGGAGATCATCAACTTCCGCAAGGTGATCCGGCCGCAGCGCCCGGTGCTCCGCGACCTCGAGAAGGTCAAGGGCCGCTACCTGGCGCCCGAGATCGACCTCGAGATCTACTTCGACGACATCGTCGACGCCCACGAGCGGATCTGGGACATGCTCGAGAACTACAAGGAGGTCGTCGAGGCGCTCGACGAGACCAACGAATCGGTGATCGGGCACCGCGTCAACGACATCCTCCGCGTGCTCACCTCGATCAGCGTCATCGTCCTGCCGCTCACCCTGCTGGCGAGCATCTGGGGGATGAACGTCGGCGTGCCCGGCGAGGGCAGCGACGGCGCCTTCTACGGGATCGTCGCGGCGATGCTGCTGATCATGCTCGGCATGATCGCCTTCTTCCGCAAGCGCGGCTGGCTGTAGCCCGGTAACTAGAGTCCCCGCGTGGCCAACCACCGCATCTGGGCGCCCTGGCGCATCGACTACGTAATGGACGCTGTCAAAGACGACAAGGAGGAATGCATCTTCTGCGCGATGCCCGCGCAGGACGCCGACGAGGAGAACCTGATCGTCCATCGCGGCGAGAGCTGCTTCGTGATGCTGAACAAGTTCCCGTACACGAACGGCCACCTGATGGTGACGCCCTATGAGCACGCCGGCGCCCTGCAGGAGATCGATGCCGAGACGCTCACCGAGATGATGACCCTGGCGCAGCGAGCGATGGCGGCGATCGAGGGCACGTACGCACCGCATGGCTTCAACGTCGGCTTCAATCAGGGCAAGGTCGCGGGCGCCGGGATCGAGCACCACATCCACATGCACGTCGTCCCGCGCTGGGGCGGCGACACCAACTTCATGCCGGTGATCGGCGACTCCCTCGTCATGCCGCAGTCGCTAGAGCAGAGCTACGAGATGCTGAAGGGCGCGTTTTGAACGCTGAGGAAAAACCCGATACCCCCGCAGGCGAAGCCGAGGAGGTGGCGGTTAATGCCGGCATTTTCAAGGCCTACGACATCCGCGGCCTCTACGGTGAGGAGTTCGACGCCGGCACCGCGTTCGTGCTCGGCCGCGCGTTCGCGCGCCTGCTCGGCGAGCTGCGCGAAAAGCCACCCGAGGACCTCGGGATCGGGCTCGGGCGCGACATGCGGCTGACCGCGCCCGAGATAGGCGGCCGCTTCGCCGAGGGCCTGATGGAGGAGGGCGTGCACGTCATGGACGCCGGCGAGATCGCGACCGAGGTCCTCTACTACCTGGTCGGATCGCGGCAGCTCGACGGCGGCGCGATGATCACCGCCTCCCACAACCCGAAGGCCTACACCGGTGTGAAGCTGGTCCGCGAGGGCGCGCTGGCGCTTTCGGGCGACGCCGGGATCGGGGACCTGCGGACGATGATCGAAGCGGGCCTGCCCGAGAAGGGCACCGGCGGCGGCACGATCGAGGTCGTCGACGTCGTCAAGCACTTCCAGAAGGCTGCCCTGGAGATGATCGACCCCGGCGTCGTGAAGCCGCTCAAGGTGGTCGTCGACGGCGGCAACGGGATGGCGGGGCCGACCGTCGGCCCGCTGCTCGAGCACCTGAAGCTCGACCTGGTCGAGCTCTACTTCGAGCCCGACGGCGAGTTCCCCGATCACGAGCCGAACCCTCTGCTCGAGGAGAACCGCAAGCTGATCACCGAGACGGTCAAGAAGGAGAAGGCCGACCTCGGGATCGCCTGGGACGGCGACGCCGACCGCTGCTTCTTCATCGACGAGCGCGGCGAGTTCGTGGACGGCGACTTCCTGACCGCGCTGCTCGCCGAGTCGCTGCTCTCCAAGGAGGGCGGCGGCCACATCCTCTACGACGTGCGCGCCAGCCGAGCGGTTCCCGACACGGTCGAGGCGGCCGGCGGCACCTCGGACGTGAACCGGGTCGGCCACGCCTTCTTCAAGGCGCGGATGCGCGAGGCCGAGGCGCTGTTCGGCGGCGAGGTCTCTGGCCACTACTACTTCAAGGACTTCTTCTGCGCGGACTCAGGCACGATCCCGGCGCTGCTCGTCCTCGAGCTGCTCGGCGCCAGGGAGACCGGGATGGCCGAGCTGATCGACGGCTTTCGCTCCAAGTACTTCATCTCCGGCGAGATCAACTCCGAGGTCGAGGACTCCGACGCGAAGATGAAGGAGATCGAGGAGGCCTACAAGGACGGCGAGATCTCGCACCTTGACGGGGTCTCCGTCGAATACAGCGACTGGCACTTCAACGTCAGGCCGTCGAACACCGAGCCGCTGCTGCGGCTCAACCTCGAGTCGCTCGTCTCGCCGGAACACATGGAGGAGAAGCGGGACGAGGTCCTGGGGCTGATCCGTGCTTGACATCGAGGCGGCCGGGATCCACACGCTGCGGATCCCGACCCCCTTCGCTGTCGGGCGCGTCAACTGCTATCTGCTCGAAGACGAGCCGCTGACGCTGATCGACGCCGGGCCGAACTCCGGCAAGGCCCTCGACGAGCTCGAGAGCCAGCTCTCGGCGCTCGGGCGCTCGATTGAGGACATCGAGCTCGTAATCCTCACCCACCAGCACATCGACCACCTCGGGCTCGTCGACATCGTCGCCCGGCGCTCGGGCGCCGAGGTGGCGGCGATCGACCTGGTCGTCGACTTCGTCGAGAACTTCGGCGCCGACGCGGACCGCGACGACGAGCTCGCCGCCGAGCTGATGCTCCGCCACGGCATCCCCGAGGACGTCGTCAACGCGCTCCGCACCGTCTCGGGGAGCTTTCGCGCCTGGGGCGCGAAGGCGAAGGTGACCCGGCCGCTCTCCGACGGCGAGACGCTCGAGTTCCGCGACCGCTCGCTCGAGGTCATGTACCGGCCCGGGCACAGCCCCTCCGACACCGTCTTCTGGGACGCCGAGCGCCGGATCCTGATCGCCGCCGACCACCTCATCAAGTCGATCAGCTCGAACCCGCTGATCTCGCGGCCGCTCGACGGCTCGAGCGAGCGCCGGCAGGCCCTGGTCGAGTACATCGACTCGCTGCGACAGACGCGCGAGCTGCCGGCCGAGATCGTTCTCTCGGGCCACGGCGAGCCGATCACCGACCACGTCGCGCTGATCGACGAGCGCTTCGCGCTCCACGAGCGCCGCGCGCGCAAGCTCCACAAGCTGATCACCGAGCAGCCGCGGACCGGCTACGAGCTCGCGCAGGCGCTCTGGGGCGACGTCGCGGTCACGCAGGCCTTCCTCACGCTTTCCGAGGTGATCGGTCACGTCGACCTGCTGATGAACTCGGGACACGTGCGCGAAATCGACGACGGCGCAGTGGTCCGCTACGAGGCGACCGGCGAGGGCGAGCCGGTCACCCTCGGTAACCGCGCGGAAGCCCAGGGTTAGCTACGTGAGGTGACCCCGACGGCCGCCCAGCAACACGAGCCCGAAACCGCGACCGCAGCGCAGCCGATCGCGCCCGGCGCCGCGAAGAAGCGGATGCTGATCATCGTCAACCCTTACGCGACGACGGTCTCGAGCCGGCTCAAGAACCTGGTCGTCTACGCGCTCCAGGCGCGCTACGAGGTCGAGGCCGTCGACACCGAGGCGTCCGAGCACGCGATCGAGATCGGCCGCGAGGCACGCGACGGCGGCTACGACATCGTCGTCGCCTTCGGCGGCGACGGCACCCTGAACGAGGTCGCCAACGGGCTCGCCGGAACCGAGGTCCCGGTCTCCGTCCTCCCGGGTGGCTCGACGAACGTCGTCGCGCGGACGCTCGGCATTCCCACCGACGTCGTCGACGCGACCGAGCACCTGATCGGGATCGCCGACGACTTCCGCCCACAGCGGATCGACCTCGGCACGATCAACGAGCGCCGCTTCGTTTTCGCCTGCGGGATGGGGCTCGACGCGACCGTCGTGAAGCGGGTCGACTCTCATCCGCAGATGAAGGCGCGCGGTGGGCGCTGGTACTTCACCTGGGCCGCGGTCTCGGGATTTACGCGCCACTACTTGCGCGACCCGGTGACGATGTCGGTCGCGATCAACGGCGATCAGGCCGAGGGCGTGACCGCGATCTTCCAGAACTCTGATCCGTTCACTTACTTCGGCGACACCCCGGTCCGTGTCTGCGAGGGGCCGGCATTCGACAACGGCCGGCTGGCGGCCGCGGTCCTCGACCGCGCAAACGTGCTCGACATGCCGACGATCGCTGCGCGGGTGCTCAACAACCGGCTCAGCGCTCCGAAGCACCACCACATCGAGCACTTCGAGGAGCTCACCGAAGCGAAGGTCGAGGCGACCGCGAGGACGATCAGCGGCGAGCCACGCCCGTTCCCGATCCAGGTCGACGGCGACTACATCGGCGAGTACACCGAAGCGCGGATCGGGATCGAGCCGCGCGCCTTGACGCTCGTTGCATAGCTCCAGCGGCGAGGACTGCCTCTTCTGCCGGATCGCCGCCGGTGAGGAGCCGGCCGAGATCGTCTTCGAGGACGAGGACTTCGTCGCCTTCCTCGACCTCCGCCCCCTCTTCCCCGGCCACTCGCTGCTCGTCCCGCGCCGCCACTACGAGACGCTCGCCGACCTCCCCGACGAGCTCATCGGCCCGCTGTTCGTGAACGCGAAGCTGCTCGCGCGCGCGGTCCCCGAGGCGATGAACAAGCCCGGATCGTTCGTCGCCCTAAACAACGTCGTCAGCCAGAGCGTTCCGCACCTCCACGTCCACGTCGTGCCCCGGAAGCCGAAGGACGGGCTGCGCGGCTTCTTCTGGCCGCGCAAGAAGTACAAAGGCGACCCGCACAGGAAGGAGACCGCGGAGAAGATTCGCGACGCGGTCGCGAAGCTCAGCTAGCTACCGGCAGTAGACGAAGCCGGTCAGCGAGACGTTGAAACCGCCGGGGCCCGAGCCGATCCCGAGCACCCGCCAGCCGCGTCCCTGGCGGCGCGACTCGACGACGAGCAGCGCGGCGCGCTCGGCGCCGGCCTGGACGTAGGGAGCGATGAAGCCGCCCATGCTCGTGTTGCGCGGCGCCGTGCAGGGATCGGTCTCGACGACGCCGGTGATGTTGTTGGTGGTGTTGGTCTGCACCGAGATCGTGTCGCGGCGCTGCTTCGAGGATTCCGCGGCCGAGCAGTAGGCGATCGACTCGACCGAGCCGTCCGCCGGCGCCGCGTTGCTGTCGCGGACGCCGGTCACATTCCAGTTGCGGCCGCCCGACTTGACGTTCTCGGTCAGGAACGTGGTCGCCCCTCCCTGGGTCGGCGGGACCGCGTAGCCGCCGGAGATCACCTTCGTACCCGCCGGACAGGCAGCGGACGCGCTTGCCTCCGAGCGCCCTGCCGCCGCCAAGGGCGCGGTGTTGCTCACTTCCTTGATCTGAGCGCCGGTCTTGCGGCAATAGACGTAGGCGGTCAGCTTGCCGGTCGAATCCGGGACCCCCTGGCTCGCGCTCACGCGCCAGCCGCGGGCACCGGCGCGCTGGGACTCGTAGACGATCAAGAGGTTGGTCGGCTTGACGATCACGTTCGGGATCGAGGAAAAGCCGCCGCCCACGGCGGCCATCGAGCGCGGGCACTTGGCGACGATCGTTCCGGTCGCGTTCGTGCCGGCGATGTTGAGGCTCTTCGTCTTCGAGATCACCTTCGCGCCGCTCTTCTTCTGGGCGCCGGCGCCGGAAGGCGCGAGCAGCGCCACCGCCAGTGCGGTGACGACCAACGCAGGCGCGATCGCGCGCGCTTTTTCTCTTAAGTCCCGCATGCCTAGACCGGGTGTATACCCGATCAGCTGCCCGGAGTAACCCGGTATGCGTCGAAGACGGAATCGACGTTGCGGAGCCGGTTGATCGCCGCCTTCAGGTGCTCGATCTCGCCGACTTCGACCACGAAGCGGTTCTTGACCATCGGGTGCCGCGTCGTGCAGCTCGCCTCGAGGATGTTCACCCCGGCCTCCGCGAACGTGCGCGAGAGATCCTCGAGCAGGCGGGTGCGGTCCCAGGCGTCGACCTGGAGCTCGACCCGGTAGGTGGCCTCGCCGGCGCCATCCCAGGAGACGTCGATGAAGCGCTCGGGGGCGCGGCGAAGCGCCTTCAGGTTGCGGCAGTCCTCGCGGTGGATCGTGATCCCGCGGCCGAGCGACACGTAGCCGACGATCTCGTCGCCCGGCACGGGGCGGCAGCACTTCGCGAGCCGCACCGCGACCTCCTCGACCCCCTTCACCTTGATGCCGAAGTTCGACGCCTCGTGGGTTTGACGCTGGTCGTCGTCGCGGCCGCGGACGAGCCCGTCGAGCGGTGCTTCGTCGTCGACCGCCTCACCGGCCTTGAGCCGCTGCATGAGCTTGTTGACGACGACCTTGGAAGAGATCTTCGATTCGCCGAGCGCGATGTAGAAGTCGTCGGCCTTGCGGAAGCCCATCTCGCGGATCACGTCGGCGAACAGCGGCGAGCCGGCGATCTGCTGATGGGGAAGGCCGCGTTTCTTGAGCGCCTCGACGAGGCCCTCGCGCCCCTGGCGCTCGGCGTCCTCGCGGCCCTCGCGCTTGAACCAGGCGCGGATCTTGTTGCGCGCGCGCGAGGTTCGGACCAGCTTCAGCCAGTCGCGCGAGGGGCCCCTGCCCTGCTTCGCGGTCAGCGCCTCGACGATGTCGCCGCTTCGCAGCTGGTAGTGGAGCGGGACGATCTTGCCGTTCACCTTCGCGCCCACGCAGCGGTGGCCGACGTCGGTGTGGACCGCGTAGGCGAAGTCGAGCGGGGTCGAGCCAGCCGAGAGGTTCTTGACCTCGCCCTGCGGCGTGAACACGAAGACCTCGTCCTCGAACAGGTCGACCTTGAGCGCCTCGAGGAACTCCTGCGGGTCCTGGTCCTTCTCGACCAGCTTGCGCAGCCAGGTCATCTTCTCCTTCTGCGCGTCGCCCGTCGCGGTGCCGGGGCCCTCCTTGTAGATCACGTGCGCGGCGATCCCGTACTCGGCGAGCTCGTGCATGCCGCCGGTGCGGATCTGGATCTCGAGCGGCTGGCCCTCGGGCCCGATCACCGTCGTGTGCAGCGCCTGGTACATGTTCGCCTTCGGCATCGCGACGAAGTCCTTGAAGCGGCCCGGCAGCGGCTTCCAGAGCGAGTGGATGATCCCGATCGCCCCGTAGCAGTCCTTGACCGAGCCGACCAGGACGCGCATCGCGGTCAGGTCGAAGATCTCGTTGAACTCCCGCCCCTTGCGGGTCATCTTTGTGTAGATCGAATAGAAGTGCTTGGCGCGGCCCGAGATCTCGGCATCGATGCCGACCTCGGCGAGCTCGGCCTCGAGGAACTTGCCGGCCTCGGCGACATAGCGCTCGCGCTCGGCACGCTGCTGGGCGACGAGCTTCTTGATCTCGTCGTACTTGCGCGGGTGCAGGGTCGCGAACGAGAGATCCTCGAGCTCCCATTTGATCGCGTGGATTCCGAGCCGGTGGGCGAGCGGCGAGTAGATCTCGAGCGTCTCGCGCGCCTTCTCGATCTGCTTCTGCTTCGGGAGCGCGCCCAGGGTGCGCATGTTGTGGAGCCGGTCGGCGAGCTTGATCAGGATCACCCTGACGTCGCTGACCATCGCCACCATCATCTTGCGGTAGTTCTCGGCCTGGTGCTCGTCGCGGCTCTTGAACGTGATCTCGGTCAGCTTCGTGACCCCGTCGACGAGCTGGGCGATCTCCTCGCCGAACCTTGAGGTGACCTCGTCGAGGCTCGCGCTCGTGTCCTCGACCGTGTCGTGGAGGAGCGCGGCGCAGAGCGTCTCGGTGTCGAGCCGCATCCCGGCGCAGATCCGCGCCACGCCGAGCGGGTGATTGATGAAGTCCTCTCCCGACTTGCGGCGCTGGTCGGCGTGGCTCTCGCAGGCGAAGCTGAAGGCGCGCTCGACCGCGGCGCGGTCGATCGGGATCTCGGAGCTGTGCTCCTCGATCACCGCGAACAGGTCGCCGAGCAGCGCCCGCTGCTCGCTGGTGAGCTCGGCGGTGATCTGATCGGCCTTCGGCGTCGCCGCCGGGCCGGTCCGCTCGCCTACGCGCGTGTGGCCGTCGCGCGCAGGGTCGGCGACAGCGGCTACGCCGCCGCCTGAAGGCTTTTGCTCTGTCTGGTCCTTGTCAGGAATCGCTGGCCCTCCTCGAGCCGCGCCCGGTAGGCGCGGTACGCCTCCGAACGCTCCAAATCCGTCACCTCCGAGGATACGACCCGGAGGCTCCCGCCGGAGGTTTCAGGCGCCCACTCCGCGATCCCGACCTCGCTCAGAACCCGCACACAGCGGGCGGCGAGCTCGGGGGACCGGGGAAAGCGGCCCTCGCCCGCCAGCATGCCGGCGAGCTCCTCGCCGGCCAGCTCCTGCTTCGGCGCCAGCGCCCTGTAGAGCAGCGCGATCTGCGGGCGCAGCTCCCACTCGGCGGCGAGCAGCCGCTGGGCGAGCTCGAGCTCGGCCTCGCCCCAGGCCAGGTGCAGGAAGCCGCGCCGCAGCGGGGTGACCCCGAGCTCGCCGCCGTTGTAGGCGGCGCCGGCGAGCGTCTCGAGGTGCTCGAACGGCGGCGGTTCGATCAGGACGACGTGCTCGAAGCGCGCCAGCGCCGCCGGCGAGCGCGTCACCGCCCCCCAGTCGGCGACCACGAGGCCGCCGGGCCGCCCGGCCTCGAGCGCCGTGGCGATCTCGGCGTCGGCGCAGCGCGAGCAGGCGACCGTCGCCGCGGAGCCGCCGAGCCGGCGCGGGTCGGCGAGGCTGTCGGCGAGCAGCCGGCGGCGAGCGGCATCAGCGCACAGCGCCAGCACCGAGCCGCCGCTCGATTCGAGCTCGACAAGCGCGGCCAGCGACGCGCCGCGGCGGCGGTCGACGTACTCGCGCTCGTCACCGGCGCGGCGCGCGGCCTCGACGGCGGCGCGGGCCGCTGCCCCCGGCCACGCGTCGAGCGGCGCGATCAACTCGATCTCGAAGCGCTCCCACCACTCGGTCGGCGAGGCAGGCGTCGAGCATGCATCGGCCGGCTCGGGAGCCTCCGCAAGTGGCAGCGCCTCGCGAAGCACGAGCCGCGGATGCTCGGCACCGTTCCAGCGGTCGATCTCGAGCCGCACCGGAAGATCGGCGCGGTGCCCGTCGAGGGCACGAAGCTCGGCCCCGGTGTTGAAGGCGACCCCGAGCGCGCGGCCCGAGCCGCTCTCGACCTCGAAGCGGGCGTGGTTTCCGGTCTCCCCCATCGCGCGCACGCCGGCGATCCGAGCACCGGGGACGAGCAGCCGCGGCTCGGGGTTGCCGGAGCCGAACGGGCCCAGCCGCTCGAGCTGCTCGGCGAGCTCGAGCCCGATCCCCTCCTTCCCCACCCCGACCACGGCGTCGACTTGCTCGCGGCGCACGAGCATCTCGGGCGCGATCTGCTCCCGCGCGTGGGCGAGGAAGGCCTCGCGGAAGGGCTCCACGTCCGCGGCGGTGATCTCGAGCCCGGCCGCGCCTGCGTGGCCGCCGAAGCGGATCAGGTGCTCGGCGCCGGCTTCGAGCGCCTTGACGAGATCGAAGCCGGGGAGCCCGCGGCCCGATCCGCGCCCCCGCCCGCCATCGAGCCCGATCAGCACCGCCGGCTTGTTGTGGCGCTCGACGAGCCGCGAGGCGACGATCCCGATCACGCCGGGATGCCAGCCATCGCCTGCGAGCACGATCCCGGGCGCGTCGCGAAGCCCGGGGTCGAGCCTGGTGAGCGCGAGCTCGGCGGCATCGAGGGCCTCGCGCTCGATCTTGCGGCGCTCGAAGTTCGCCCGGTCGAGCTCGTCGGCGATCTCGGCCGCGCGCTCGGCGTCGTCGGTGAGCATCAGCTCGACCCCGGCGTCGGCGCGGTAGAGGCGCCCGGAGGCGTTGATCCGCGGCGCGATCCGGAAACCGAGGTCGCCGGCGTCGAGCCGTGCGGCGTCAGTGTGCGAGACCGCGATCAACGCCCGCATTCCCTCCGACGGGTTCTTCCTCGCCTCGGCTAGCCCCTCGCGGACGTAGCGGCGGTTCTCGCCGACCAGCGGCACCATGTCGGCGACGGTCGCGAGCGCGACGAGCTGGACGTCGTGGGGTGCCCAGCCGAGTCCGGCGGCGGCGCGCAGCGCCAGCGAGAGCTTGTGCGCCACCGCGGTCGCGCAGAGCTCCTCGAAGGGGTAGGCGGAGAGCGAGGGGTGCAGGATCGGGCAGTCGGGCGGCCCCGAGTCCGGCACCCGGTGGTGGTCGGTGACGATCACGTCGATCCCGGCCTGCCGCGCGGCGGCGACCTCGGCCGCGGAGCCGATGCCGCAGTCGGCGGTCACCAGGACCTCGGTCCCCGCCGCGGACAGCTTCGAGACCGTCGCGGAGGTGAGCCCGTACCCGTCCGCGGAGCGGTCGGGGATCAGCCAATCGCAGCTCGCTCCCGCCTCGCGCAGCGCCCGGACGAGGATCGCGGTCGAACAGACGCCGTCCACGTCGTAGTCGCCGTGCACCGTGATTCGCTTGCCGGCTTGCGCGGCAGCGGCGAGCGACTCGGCGATCTCGACCATCGAGTCAAAGGCGAGCGGGTCGTGGGATTCGGCGCTGTCGAGGAACTCCCGCGCCGCCTCGGGGGTTCGATGGCCGCGGCGGACGAGCACGATCGCGGCCGGCTCGCTGAGCTCGAGCGCGCCGGCGATCGCCCGTGCATCCGCGTAGTCGTAGGGCTCGAGCGCGAACGGGGCAACCGTCTCCATCCCCCCAAACTAAGAGGGGGTGCCGACAGAACTACGCGGTCTGTTCTTGGCGCTGGCCGATCAGGTAGACGATCCCCATCCCGACCAGGCATCCGGGGACCGCGGCGAGCGCGGTGGCGATGTCGGTCTGACCGATCGAGTCGCCGGTCGAGATCTGGTACGCCGCGCCGGAAACCATCGCGCCGGCGATCGCACCGAGGAAGGCGCCGACGATCCCCTGCCAGAAGCGGTCGGGGACGAAGACCGAGAAGTGCCAGATCGCGATTCCCATCGTCAGCCAGACAAGCATTGCCATTAGCGCGGCCTCCCATGTTTCTTCTTGCGGCGCCGGCCGCCGCCCTGGCGTTCCTCGCGCATCCGCTCGAGCGCCTTCGCGCTCGCCTCGCTGAGCTCGGGCTTGTCGCGGGCGCCGTCGCCGGCGCCCTCCCCGGGCTCAGCGTCGGTGTCGGATTCGGGGGCCTTCTCCGGCGCGGCCGGCGGGGTCGGAGTCGGGGTAGGCGTCGGCTGGCCGAGCGTGTCGCGCTCGGGAGCGGGCGGCGGAGGGCCGCCGGCGGGGACCGGCGCCTGCTCGGCGGCGCTGTCGGCGGGCGGCTCGTCCTCGGGGATCTCTGGGTCGCCCTCGACTCTCGCGATCACGTTCTCCTCCGGGAAGGGCGGCAGGGAGCCCATCTGCTCGATGATCCGCTCGCGGCGGCGGCGGTAGGCGGGCTCGCGCTCCTTCCAGGCGGTCAGCACCGGCGCGGCGATGAAGATCGACGAGTACGTACCCGACGCGATCCCGACCATCATCGCGAAGGCGAAGTCCTTCAGGGTGGCGCCGCCGAAGATCAGCAGCATGGTGAGGAGGAAGACGGTCGAGAGGCCGGTGATCAGCGACCGGGTCAGGACCTCGCTCATCGAGCGGTTGACGATCTGCGAAAAGGCGGCCCGCGGTAGGCGCGGCACGTTCTCGCGGATGCGGTCAAAGACGATCACGCAGTCGTAGAGCGAATAACCAAGGATGGTCAGGAAGGCGGCGACGGTGCCGCTGGTCACCTCCCGCTCCGACAGCGAGTAGACGCCGGCCGTGATCAGGATGTCGTGGAACAGGGCGATCATCACCGGGACCGCGTACTTGGCCTCGAATCTGAACGCGATGTAGGCGCAGATCACCAGCAGCGAGAAGATGATCGCGAGCCCGGCGCTGCGCGCCACCTGCTCCCCGAAGGTCGGCCCGATGCTCTGGTTGTCGAAACCGTCTTCGGCGAGCCCGTATTGGGCTTCGAGCGCGGCCTGCACGGTGCCGACCTGGTCCGGAGGCAGCGTGCTCGACTCGATCTGGAAGACGTTCGGCCCGAGCTGCTCGTCGTCGACCGCGGTGATCTCGGGCGAATCGATCTCGGTCCCTTCGAGCGTCGTGCGGACCTCGTCGACGCTCGCGGGCTGGTCGAGGGCTGCCTTGATCCGCGTTCCGGACTCGAAATCAATTCCGAGGTTGAGCTGCAGGGTCGCGAGCCCGATCGCGCCGACGCCGAGGATGATCCCCGACATCGAGAAGAACCACTTGCTCGCTCCGGTGAAGTCGAAGTGCCAGCGCACGCGCTGCTCGCCGGCGCCGATCAGTCTCGGCGAGCGGATGAACCTGCCGCGCCCGAAGATGCCGAGGAATGCCTGCGTGAAGACGACCGCGGTGAACAGCGAGACGATCGTCCCGACGCCGAGGGTGAAAGCGAACCCCTTCACCCCGGCGGTGGCGAGCACGAAGAGGATGAACGCCGTGATCAGGGTGATCACGTTCGCGTCGATGATCGTCGCGATTCCCTTGCGATAGCCGGTCGCGATCGCGGACGGGATCGATTTTCCGCCCCGCGCCTCCTCGCGTATTCGCTCGAAGATGACGATGTTGGAGTCGGCCGCGACCCCGATGGTCAGGATCAGGCCCGCGATGCCGGGCAGGGTGAGCGTGATCGGGATCAGCTTCACGAGCGCGAAGAAGAAGAGCGCGTAGACGAGCAGCCCGATCCCGGCCACCAGACCCAGGAGCCGGTAGTAGGCGAGCAGGAAAAGGAGAACGATGATCAGCCCGGCGATTCCCGCCTTCAGCCCCTGGTCGAGCGCTTCCTCGCCGAGGCTCGCGGAGACGGTCGACTGGCTGATCAGCTGCAGCTTGATCGGCAGCGCGCCGATGCGGATGAAGTTGGCGAGATCCTGGGCCTCCTGGAGCTCGAGACCTGAGATCTGCGCGCCGGTGCGGCCGTCGATCCCGTCGGGGTTCTCCTGGTAGTCGATGATCGGCCTCGACTTGACCTCCTGGTCGAGGACGACGGCGAAATGGTCGGACTGCGAGGCGCTGTCGCTGCCGGGCAGCGCGTTGGCGAGCCCGCGCTGCGCGATCTCCCGGGTCACGTCCTGGAACTTCTCGCGCCCGTCGTCGGAGAAGTCGAAGGTGACGTTCGGCTGCTGGGTGTCGGGCTCGAACGCCTGCTCGGGGTTCTTGATGTCGGTGCCGCTGAGCTGCGGACGGTCGTGGAGGACGAAGTACTCGTCGGGCGCCTCCTCGCTCTCATTCGCCTCGGTCGCCTGGTCGTCGGGCGGCTTCTGGTCGAGGACGATGACCACTCCCTGGGGCACGCTGAGCACGACGCTGTCCTTCGGCTGCACGCCACCGGGCTGGTTCACGAACAGGTCGGCCTGGGCCTCCTCGGGGCCGGCGAGCAGCTGCTGGCTGGTCTTGTCGAAGAGGTAGTACTGGGTGGCGGTCGTGCACTCCTTGCACTCGGCCGGCTGCTTGGAGGCGAACTCGACCGCGTCGAAGAGCCGCGGGAAGCCCTGCTCGGATGGGTCCTGCGCGCCCGGCTTCGTGATCACGTTCGGCTCCCAGTCGTAGAAGAAGAGCTGGGCGGTGGTGCCGACCTGCTGGATCGCGCGGTCGGCGTTGTCGACGTCGGGGAGCCCGACCCGAATCGACGTGGTGCCGATCCGCGAGATCTCGGGCTCGGCGACACCGAGCTTGTCGGTCCGCTCGCGGATGATCTCGATCGACCGGTCGATGTCCTCCGGCTTCACCTCCGGGGTCTGCGGCGTCGGGCGGCCCTCGTAGACGAGCTCGGTCCCGCCGCGCAGGTCGAGCCCGAGCACGGTCTTCTTTTTCAGCACGACCAGCGCCGAGGCAAAGATCAGCCCGGCGACAAAGAGCAGGACGAAGAGGTTGCGGCGGCGGTTGGCCATCAGTTGGGGGTGAGAACCAGCAGCAGGCCGCCGTCCTCGTCATAGGCGGGGAAGACGTCGGCCGTGGCGTCGGCGGGCAGGTCGCCCTCTGCGTTCACCGAGACCCGCTTGCCGAGCGAGCGCACGCCCCACTCGAGCGAGGTCTCGATCGGGTCGGTCTTGCCGTCCTTGTCGGTGTCAGCTTCCGCACCGCCATCGCCCGGGTCTACCCAGTCGAGCCCGAGCACTTCGGCGACCGGGCGGCCGATCACCTCCTCGTCGTTGAGCCCGGTGAGCTCGAAGGCACCCTTGCCGAGGTCGAGGACCCGGGCCTCCTGGTCGAGAACGAAGAATGCTGCGCCGGGGGCGGGGTAGTAGTCGTCGAGGAGCTCGAACAGAAAGCCGAAGCCGCAATTCGAGCAACCCTTCGGGCGCGTGCTGAAACCGGCTGTGCGATCGCCGCTCTGCTGCCGGGTCCCGCAACTCGGACAAATGAAGAAAGGCACGTTCGGAAGGCTAGCCGACGCGCGTGCGCGGTACAGACGCCTGATTGACCGACTTTTTAGGAGTGTTCCCAGACGATGCGAGTGGGTAACAACGAACTGGCCGGAGGCTCCCTCCCGACGCTGGGATGTCTCCGGCCGTTTTATGCCGGTGCGCGTCTAGAAGAGGGACGCATGATTCTCGGGGGCCGGGAGCCCGAGGTGTTCGTAGGCCCGCTCGGTGAGGACGCGTCCGCGGGGAGTGCGCTTGATCAAGCCTTGCTGGAGGAGGTAGGGCTCGAAGACATCCTCGATCGTGTCCTCCTCCTCGCCGACCGAGACCGCGAGCGTCGAGAGCCCGACCGGGCCGCCGGAGAACTTCTTCGCGACGGTGTCGAGCAGCTGGCGGTCGTGACGGTCGAGCCCGGCGGCGTCGACCTCGAGCATCTCGAGCGCCTCGGCGGCGATCGGCTGGTCGATGCTGCCCGTCCCGCGCACCTCGGCGAAGTCGCGAACCCGGCGCAGCAGCCGGTTGGCGACCCGCGGCGTGCCCCGCGAGCGCTCCGCGATCGCGGTGCTGCCGTCGCCGCTCAGCTCGATACCGAGGATTCCGGCTGAGCGTTCGACGATCTGCGCCAGATCCTCGGGCTCGTAGTGCTCGAGCCGGTGGCAGACGCCGAAGCGGTCGCGGAGCGGCGTCGTAAGCAGCCCGGTGCGCGTCGTGGCGCCGATCAGCGTGAAGTCTGGGAGGTCGAGCGTGACCGTCCGCGCCCCCGCCCCCTGGCCGAGCACGACCGGCAGCCGGCGGTCCTCCATCGCGGGGTAGAGCGTCTCCTCGACCGCGCGCCCGAGGCGGTGGATCTCGTCGATGAAGAAGACCGTGCCGGGCTCGAGCGAGGTCAGGAATGCGGCGACGTCGGCCTTGCGCTCGAGCGCCGGGCCGGCAGTCTGCACCATCGGCACATCGAGCTCGGTGGCGATGATGTGCGCGAGCGAGGTCTTGCCCAGCCCGGGCGGCCCCGCCAGCAGGACGTGGTCCAACGCCTCGCCCCGCTTGATCGCGGCCTCGATGAAGATCCCGAGCTGGTCGGTGACCTGGACCTGGTTCACGAACTCATCGAGCTTCGGCGGGCGCAGCGAGCGATCGAGGGCGTCGTCCTTTTCACCGGCGCGCGCGTCCTGGATCCGGATCTCGGCACCGTCGACGTCTGGGGTGCTGATGTTGGGAGTCCTGATCCCCTTGCCGGGCTCAACGCGGTCCGCGGTCACTTTGCCTTCGCCTTCGTCTTCGAGGCCTTCGAGGGCTTCGACTTGCCGGCCCCGGCCGCCCGCCGGAGCGCCGACTGGACGAGCTCCTCGGGGGTCTCCCCCTCGGCCTGGTCGAGCAGCCCCTCGGCCTCGACCGGCGTGTAGCCGAGGTTGAGCAGGCCCTCGCGGGCGAGCGATCGCGGCGCCTGCTCCTCGCCGCCAGAAACTGCCTCGGCCTCGATCTCGCCGGCAACCTTCTCGCGCAGCTCGACGATGATCCGCTCGGCGGTCCGCTTGCCGATCCCGGGGACGGCCTGGAAGCGCTTCGCGTCACCGGCGGCGATCGCGCTCAACAGCTCGCGGACCGGGCCGCCCGACAACGCCGAGAGCGCGACCTTCGGGCCGACGCCGCCGACCGAGATCAGCTGCAGGAAGAGGTCGCGCTCCTCCTCGGATGCGAAGCCGAACAGGTTGAGCGCGTCATCGCGGGCGACGAGGTGCGCGTGCAGGGTGGCGCGCTTGCCGCGCGCGGGGACCGACTTCAGGGTCTCGGAGGAGACCGCGAGCCGGTAGCCGACGCCGGAGGCGTCGACGACGACGTAGTCGGGCCGGCGCACCAGCACCTCGCCCGTGACGGAAGCGATCATGCGTTCGAATTCTGCGCCTAGCCCCGGATGCCTTCTACGCGGCGGCCGAAGCCAGCGCTTCCCGCATCCCGGCACCGCCCGCGTGGCAGATCGCGACCGCGAGCGCGTCGGCGGCGTGGTCGGAGGCCGGAGGCTCGGGGAGCGAGAGCAGCCCGGCGACCATCTGCTGCACCTGGCGCTTGTCGGCGGCGCCGGAGCCGCAAACCGCCTTCTTCACGGCCTGGGGGGTGTAGTCGAAGCACGGCAGGTCGTGCTGGGCGGCGGCGAGCATCGCGACTCCGCGAGCCTGGCCGACCGCCATCGCCGAGCCGACGTTGCGGCCGAAGAAGAGGTCCTCGAGCGCCATCGCCTTCGGCTCGTGCCACTCGATCAGCTCGCCGAGCGTCGCGTGCAGCCGCGCAAGGCGCCCCTCGGCCGGGGCGCTGGGCGGGGTCTCGATCACGCCGCCGTCGAGCGCCACCAGCCGCTCACCCGCGGTGCGCACGACACCAAAGCCCGTGTTAGCAGCACCCGGATCGACCCCGATAACGATCATCCCGTTCCATTCTTGCTCGCCCACCGGATGCCTCCCCCGGAATTTGCTTCGGCGCCGGATTTGACCCCCGGAGCTTGCGGCAAGTTCTGGGCAAGAAAAAGGGCCGCCCGAAGGCGGCCCTTTCTCAAATCAACTCGCTTACGCCGTGATCAGGTAATCGGCGCGAGCGGGGTGACCGTGATCGACCAGGAAACGATGGTGTTCGTTCCATTGTCGCTCGTGGTCGTCGCCGGCGGCACGACGGGAAGCCCGTCCGTGTCCCAGGCGGTCAACGTGTAGGTGCCCCTCGCCGGACCGAGGTCCAGGAGGTCGAGGCCACCAATTGGCTGCGCCGTACCCGAGTAGCTCGGGCCCACCAGAGTCGCATCCGGATCGCCGCAGGGCGGCGGAGGCGGAATCGTCGGCGGGGGTGTCGGGTTGGGCGGCGGTGTGCCACACAACTTCGTGGGCGTGTCGTCGCTGAGCGTCAGAGCGGTGACACCCAGACCGGCGACGTTATCGGTGCCCGAACCACCATTCAGAATTTCGGTGGTCGTACCGTTCGGGGCAGTGATCCTCACCCTGAGATCGGCCACCGGGTTGCCCTGGACGGCCGAAGCCGAACCGGAGACACCGCTGGTCGAGAGGGTGACGTCAACGTCACCGATCACCTTGCGCTTCAACTTCTTGCTGCTTAGATTCGCGGTCCCCTTGAACGGAACCGGATTGACGAGGGTAGACGCGGGACCGTTCGGGACCGCACCGGCAGTACCGGTGGCCGTCGCGGGCTTCGCCTTCTTCGTCTTCTTGCCCTTCTTCTTCTGGGCATCGGCAACGCCGCCGAACATCGTGGCGCCAAACAGCGCGACGATGGCCATGACAGCGCCAATCGATACTCGTTTACTTACCTTCATTCATCCCTCCACTAGTGTGGGTGGTTGTAGGCTCCCGACGTCGCCCGAAAGTCTCGAACGGCGCCTGACGCCTCCTTGCTCAGGCTCGAAACCCTTACACAATCCGAAAGTTGCTGTCGTGCGGCGGATTCGGGCCTGAAAGGCAGCATTCGCACGGCCTATACCCGGTTCGGCCTCGGAATATCGGCGCCCTGCTAGGGGTCAGCCGGCGGCAGCGGAGCGCTCGAGAACCTCATCAGAAATGTCGAAGTTGGCGTGCACCGAATTGACTTCGTCCTGGTCTTCGAGCGAGTCCATGAGCCGCAGCAGCGAGGCGGCCTGGTCCTCGGGCACCTCGACGACGCTCTTCGGCTCCATCGACAGCTCCGCCGAGGAGACTTCGACCTGGGATGACTCGAGAGCGGCGCGGACGGCGGTGAGGTTCCCGGCACTCGTGACGACCTTGAGCACATCGCCGTCGACGACCACGTCCTCGGCCCCGGCGTCGATCGCCACCATCAAGTCCTCGTCGGTGTAGCGCTCCCCGTCGACGAGGATCACCCCGCGCTTGGAGAACTGCCAGGCAACCGAGCCCGGTTCCCCGAGGCTGCCGCCGTGCTTCTCGAACGCGTGGCGGACCTCGGCTCCGGTGCGGTTGCGGTTGTCGGTCAGCGCCTCGACCAGGATCGCGGCGCCGCCGGGACCGTAGCCCTCATAGACGGCGTGCTCGATCGCGGCGGCGTCGTCGCCCTCCCCTGTTCCCTTGTCGATCGCGCGCTGGATGTTGTCCTTCGGCATCGAGAAGTCGCGCGCCCGCTGCACTTCCGCCGCCAGGGCGGGGTTGTTATCGGGCTCACCGCCGCCGTCGCGGGCAGCGACCGTGATCGCGCGCGCCAGCTTCGTGAACAGCTTGCCGCGCTTCGCGTCGGCGGCGCCCTTCTTGTGCTTGATCGAGGACCACTTCGAGTGCCCGGACATGGCCCCGGATCATAGGCAGCCCAAGGCTCAGTGAAGACTGGCAACGCCTACTTGCGCCGCCGCTTCTTCTTCTTGCACTTGAGCTTGCCCTTCTTGCGGACCAGCTTCTTGCCCTTCGGGCATTTCTTGCCCGCGGGCGTCGGCGGCGCTACCACCGGCGGCGGCGCGGTCGGCGTCGCTGCCGGCGCCGGCGGCGTCGGTACGAGCTCGAAGGCGCCCGAATCGCACGCGGCGCCCTGCGGTCGCGCGACGCCACGCTGGTCGGTCAGCGGGCAGTTCGAGGTGTGGTCGATCGCCGGGCTTCCTGCCAGCAGCGGGACGGTCTGGGTGAGGCCGCCGTTGGCCGAAGGCTGGCCGATCAGCGCGTCCGCGACCTCGAGATCCCCGAGCAGAGCGGAAAAACCGCTGCAGGTATCGAGGTCACCGACGACATTCCCCCCGAGGGACCCGAACGGCCCGGTGCAATTCGAGTTGCCGCCGATGCCTATCGCGTTGCCGAAGATCAGCGAGTTTCTCACCCCGTAGGTGCCGCCGCCGTTTTGGAGCCCCCCGCCGAGCTCGCCGCTGATCTCATTCGAGTTGGCAATGTTCCTTGTCACGGTCGTGCTCGCCAGGTTGGTCGTCGCGCCGCCGAAGGTGTCTATGCCGCCGCCGAACCCGAGAGCGCGATTCCCGTCGATTGTCGAGTTGGTCACGGTCAGCACGGGATCTGCGTCTCCGCCGGCACCGTCACCGAAGTTGGCGATCCCTCCCCCGCCCAGCCCGTCTGCTGCGGGGTAGGTCTCGGTGTCGTTGCGGCGGATCGTCGAGTTGGTGATCTGCATCGTGGGGGTGAGGCCGAGCGCGCTGTAGATCGCGATCGCGCCGCCGAAGCCCGACGAGTGGTTGTCACTGAGCGTGACGTTGTTGAGCGAGAGGTTGTTGTTGATCGAGGCAATGCCGCCGCCATCGCCCTCGTTGATGGCGATGGTCACGGTCTTGTTGTCGACGATCCGGACGTCCTCGAGGGCGAGCGGACCCGTCATCGCGGAGTAGATCGCACCCCCGTCGAGTCCATCCGCTGCCCCGGTCGCCGGATGCCCTCCGGTGAGCGTCACGCCGCTGAGCACGACCGAGACGGTCGCGGAGAAGAAGTGAAAGATCCGGGAGTTGAGACCCGGGACGCCTTGGATGACCGTCTGCGAGGAGCCAGCGCCTTCGATTCTGAGATCGGCGAGGTCGTCGGGACCGAGATCCGCCCAGTCCAGGTCGCCGTTCGCGTTGTCGCTGATCCCCCCTGCGGTTTCCGGGAGCGAGAGCGTGTAGGTGCCGGGGGGCAGCTTGATCACGGGCTCGTCACCGGCGGTGCGCGCGGCGCTCAGCGCCTGGCGCAGCGAGCAGGGCAGCGGACTCGGGTCAGGCAAGCATGCGGCCCCGTTGGGGTCGAGCGGGTTATCGACGGTGAAGACCCGGTCCGCCGAGGCGCTGGCGGCGTTGAGCGCGCAGAAACAAAGCACTGTGGCCAGCGCCACCCCGATGCGACTCCCTGACCTGCCGATCATGCCGGACCCCCTCGATGGACGACGAACCGGCACCGTAGCACCCGCCCCGCGGTCAGACGACGAACTTGCCGTCCTCCTGCAGCAGCTCGCCGTCGACCTCGATCCTGCCGCCCTTTCGCAGGTCGCAGATCATGTCCCAGTGGATCGCGGACTCGTTGACGCCGCCGGTCTCGGGGTAGGAGCGCCCAACCGCGAGGTGGACGGTGCCACCGATCTTCTCGTCGAGCAGGATCTCCCCCGTCCCCTTCTCGATCCCGTAGTTGGTGCCGATCCCGAGCTCGCCGAGCCGCCGCGCCCCCTCGTCCGTGTCGAGCATCTCGATCAGGAACTCCTCGCCGCGCTCGGCTGAGGCGTCGACCACCTTCCCGCCCTCGAAGCGGAAGCGAACGCCGGCGACCTCGCGGCCGGCGTAGGTCGCGGGCAGATGGAAGGTCACCTCACCCTCGGCCGAGTCCTCGATCGGGCCCGTGAAGAACTCTCCGTCGGGCATGTTGTGGCGGCCGTCGGCGGCGATGAAGGTGCGCTCGGCGATCCCGAGCGTCAGGTCGGTTCCGGGCCCGCTGATCTTGACCTCCTTGCGGCCCTCGATCCAGTCCTTGAGCCGCTCGGTCTCCTCCGATGCCTTTTTCCAGGCCGCGACCGGGTCGTCCTGGTCGGCGAGGCAGGCGCCGTAGTAGAAGTCCTCGTAGGAGGCGAGGCTCATCCGCGCCTCCGAGGCGTAGGCCTCGGTCGGAAACAAGGTCAGCGCCCAGCGGTACTCGCCGGCGGCACTGCGCTCCATGGCTTTCTTCATCAGATGCTGGGTCGCGGCCTGGCGCGCCTTCTGGCGCTCGGGCGGAACCTGGGAGAGCTCGCGGGTGTTGGTCGAGGCCATGACCGCGAAGCGGACGTCCGCGTTCTCGACCGCCCACTCGGCGACCGGCGAGATCCACTCGAGCTGCTTCTCGGAGGCGTGCGCGAAGTAAATCGCCGATTGCCCCTGGCCGGCCATGTTGAAGATCGGGTGGCCGCCGGCCTTCAGCACCTGCTCGTAGATCGCCAGCAGCAGCGGCTCGGCGGCGGACTCGCCCTCGATGGTGCAGAGATCCCCTTCCTTAACTTGGGCCGAGTGCTCGACGAGAATCTTTGCGAGGTTTTCAACGCGGGGATCTCTCATTCACCGGCCACCTCCTCCGCTCCGCGTCCGGGGGTGCCGGGCTAGGGAGCCTTCACCTTCTGCCGTAGTACACATCGCCATGAAGAGAGCGTGCACGCGGCTGTCGTCGGTCAGCTCTGGGTGGAAAGCGACCGCGAGCAGGTTGGCGTCGCGAACCGCGACCGGGTGGCCCCCGTGGGAGGCCAGGACCTCGACCTCGGGGCCGTGCTCATCGACCCAGGGAGCGCGGATGAACACGGCGCGCAGCGTCTCCTCGCCGATCCCCTCGATCCGCAGGTCGGTCTCAAAGCTCGCCAGCTGGCGCCCGAAGGCGTTGCGGCGGCAGCGATAGTCGGCGAGCCCGAGGTGAGCGGCGTCGGCGACGATCATCCCCGCGCAGGAGCCGAGCAGCGGGCGCCCGGCGGCGTGGTGCGCGCGGATCGCCTCCGCCAGCTCGCCCTCGATCCCCTTCATGATCGTCGTCGACTCTCCGCCGGGAATCACGAGCCCGTCGAGTCCTTCGATCCGGTCGACAGTCTTCACCTCGACCGGGGTGGCGCCTAGCCCGCGCAGCATCGCCGCGTGGGCCGCGAAGTCGCCCTGGATCGCGAGGACTCCGACGTTCAAGAGCCGCGGCCCTGCAGCAGCCCGCCGTCGGCGGCGAGCTGCTCGATCTCGAGCCCCGCCATCGGCTCGCCGAGCGCCTCGCAGGCCGCGGCGACGCGCTCGGGGTCCTCGAAGTGGGTCGTCGCCTCGACGATCGCCTTCGCGCGCAGCGGCGGGTCCTCGCTCTTGAAGATGCCCGAGCCGACGAAGTTGCCCTCGGCGCCGAGCTGCATCATCAACGCGGCGTCGGCCGGGGTCGCGATCCCGCCGGCGCAGAAGAGTGGAACGGGAAGCGAGCCGCGCTCGGCGACCTCGCGCACGACCTCGACCGGCGCCGAGTGCTCCTTCGCGGCGCTGGAGATCTGCTCGGGCCGCAGCGAGGAAAGCTTCTTGATCCCGTCGGTGATCTCGCGCATATGGCGGACCGCTTCGACGACGTTGCCGGTGCCGGCCTCGCCCTTGGAGCGGATCATCGCCGCGCCCTCGCCGATCCGGCGCAGCGCCTCGCCGAGGTTGGTCGCGCCGCAGACGAACGGGATCTCGAAGGCGAGCTTGTCGATGTGGTTTGCCTCGTCGGCCGGGGTCAGCACCTCGGACTCGTCGATGAAGTCGACCTCGAGCGCCTGCAGCACCTGCGCCTCGGCGAAGTGGCCGATCCTCGCCTTCGCCATCACGGGGATCGAGACCGCTTCCTGGATCTCGCGGATCACCTTCGTGCTCGCCATCCGCGCCACGCCGCCCTCGGCGCGGATATCGGCCGGGACCCGCTCGAGCGCCATCACGGCGTTGGCCCCCGCCTCGAAGGCGATCTGAGCCTGCTCGGCGTTGGTGACGTCCATGATCACCCCGCCCTTCAGCATCTCGGCGAGGCCGGTCTTGACTCTGAATGTGGCGCGTTCGTTCACGCGACACATACTACGGAGGCGTTACTTCAGCTTGAAGGCGCGAATGCGATCGCGGTGCGCGGCTTCGTCCTTGGCGTAGACGCCGTGGGCGAGGGCCTGGACGAGCGCCATCAGCGCAGCGTTGGAGCGGATGTAAGAGGGGCTCGAGCTCGAGTAGTAGAGGACGAGCTCGGAATGCTCGGCGACGTCGGAAAGAGTCGCATCGGTGATCGAGAGCGTCCGGGCGCGGCGGTGGCGCGCGAGCTTCAGCGCCCGCAGCACCAGCGGGTGCGCCTTGCCGGCCGAGATCACGACGGCGAGGCAGTCCTCGTCCATCCGGTTGAGGCGGCCGAGCGCCTCCTGGCTGGTCGAGGAGACGATCTCGGCGCGGATGTCTAGCAGGCCGAGCAGGTGGCGCAGGTAGCTCGCGAAGAAGGCCATCTGCTCGACGCCGACGATCAGCACGCGGCGGGCGTTGGCGAGCGCCGAGACCGAGGACTCGATCTGCTCGCGGGTCAGGTTGCGAGCGGTGTCCTCGACGTTGGCGTGGTCGGCCCCAAGCGATGCCTCGAAGTCGGAGTGATCGAAGCTGAACAGAGGCGAATCGGACTTGGTGCCGCCGCCATTGCCGTTGCCGCCCGCGACCTTGTGCCGGTACTCCTCGATCGCCGCCTGCTGGAGCTCGGGATAGCCCTCGAAGCCGAGCGCCTGCGAGAAACGGACCACGGTCGAGGAGGAAGTGCTGGCGCGGCGGGCAAGCTCCTCGGCGGTCTGGAAGGCGGCCTCGTCGAGGTGGTCGACGATGTAGCGGGCGACCTCCTTCTGAGAGCGGGAGAACTCGTCGAAGCGCTCGGTGATGTACTCGGAGAGGCTCTTGCGAGCGGGGACGTTGCGTGTCGCAGTTCGGGCCACGGCGGTCAATTTCGTGCCGCCGGGCCATTTCCCTTCCCGATCCGCCTAACTCGGTCTCCAGCGGGGTAATAGAGTGGCCGCCGATGACCCTCGAGAAGCTCCTGCGGCAGACGAACCGCAACATGATCGGATTCGACCTCGTCCTCGGGAGCTCGGCGCTGCTGGCGCCCACCGCGACGCTTCGCGTGCTCGGCCACGAGACCCCGAGCGAGGATGCCAAGCACCTCTTCCGCCGCTGCGGGCCGATCTGGCTCACGTTCGCGGCCGCGCACCTGATCGCCGAGAAGCGCGGCAAGAGCGACGACTGGTGGGCGCTCGCCTGGCTGCGCGGCACCGAGCTCGCCACAGACGCGGTCTGGTCGCGCTCGCCGGCGGTCTCGCGCCCGGGTGCGAAAGCGGGCCTGATGTTGGCGGGCGTTAGCAACCTCGCGATGGCATTAGGGTTCGCGCACATGGCGAGGCGCGGAGGAAACGTATGAAGTGGCGCCGGGGCGAGAAGAACCCCGACGTCGTCGATCAGCGCGGCGGTGGCGGCGGAGGCGGGATGGGCGGCATGCCGATTCCGAGCGGGATGGGCAAGGGAGCCGGCGGCCTCGGAATCATCGGGATCATCATCTTCATCATCTTGCAGTTCGTCGTCGGCGGAGGGGGCGGAAGCGGCGGCTTCAACATCCCGACCGGCTTCCCGAGCAACGTGCAGCCGGGAGAGCCGCAGGGGTCGGACCCGATCCCGGCCGATCAGGATCCCGACGCCGAGCTCAAGGACTTCTCGAGCTACGTCCACGGCGACGTTCAGAAGTTCTGGGAGACGGTCTTCCAGCAGACCGGCGAGCAGTACGGCCGCGCCCCGCTCGTGCTCTACAACGGCGGCGTCAACACGGCCTGCGGAAGCGCGACCTCGGCGGTCGGCCCGTTCTACTGCCCCGCCGACTCGAGCGTTTACCTCGATCTCTCCTTCTACAAGCAGATGGCCGAGCAGCTGATGGCGCCCGGCGACTTCGCCTGGGCCTACGTGATCGCCCACGAGATGGGCCACCACATCCAGAACCTGACCGGCGTCAGCGAGAAATCACAGCAGGAGCAGCAGCAAGCAGGCTCGCAGGAGGACGCCAACGAGATCTCGGTCCGGGTCGAGCTGCAGGCCGACTGCTACGCCGGAGTCTGGGGAAAGACGGTCTTCGAGCAGGGCGCGCTCGAGGAGGGCGACCTCGACGAGGCCTTCACGGCGACCGAGGCGATCGGCGACGACCGCCTCCAGGAGCAGTCCGGGCAGGGCATCGACCCCGACAGCTTCACGCACGGGTCATCCGAGCAGCGTAAGAAGTGGTTCACGACCGGCTACGAGTCAGGCTCAC
Organism: uncultured Solirubrobacterales bacterium; assembly: GCA_963800705.1. GTDB lineage: Bacteria > Actinomycetota > Thermoleophilia > Solirubrobacterales > 70-9 > CAWDBV01. Next base: position 270,335 of record CAWDBV010000005.1, on the reverse strand, counting down.
CGGACAGCTGCGACACCTTCAGCCCGGACGAGGTTTAGCCGCGGTACTCGCCCCCTGGGGCACGCTGCAGTCCTCGAAGCCGATCTTCTCGGCCAGCGCGAGCCGCTTCGGCGCGGCCGCGGCGGTCTGGGACTGCAGCTCCCCGTAGCGCTTCGCGTCCTGTTCCTCGGCCGCATCGCTCCCCTCCTCAAGCAGGTCTAGAGCGTCCTGCTTCGCGTCCAGGTACCGGTCGTAGGCCGCGGCGAGCTCGCTCGGCGGCTCCAGGTCGCGGAGTCCGTCGAGCTCATCGGATGCCGCCGCGATCAGCTCGTCGGTCTGCTCGGCGGCCGCCGAGGCGCCGGCCGGCGGCTCGGCCTGGATCTCGGCGTAGCGCTCCTGGGAGGTGCGGCAGAGCTCATCGCCCTCGGCGACCAGTTCCTCGGCGGTCAGCTCCCCTCCCCCGCCGCCGCAGCCGGCGAGCGCCAGGACGAGGGTGAGTGCGAGGCCCGCGAGATGAGCTCGGTGTGACACGGCAGGAATCCTAAGGTCGGTCATTAAGGCGGGGCCAGTCCCGCGCCGGCGCGGATGCTGGCGCGCCGCTCGGCAAAGCGGATCGCCTCGTAGCCGATCACCCCGACGCAGACCGCGGTCACCGCGGCCAACGAGTAGACGGCGTCGACCTCGAGCGCGACCGGGATCAGCCCGAGGCAGAGGAGCGCGGCGGTGAGCCGACGCCGGTTCAGGGTGCGCACGTTGCGGAGGCGCATCCCGATGTGACCGAGGAAGTAGAGCGCGACGCCGCCGCAGAGCGCCACCGCCGGGATCGTGTCGAGCGGCTTGTCGATGCCCGCGAGCGTCTTCTTTGCGCCGAGCGCGAACAGGATCACGCCGGCTATCAACGCCAGGTGCAGGTAGCTGTAGACGTCGCGGGCGAGCTGCGAGCGCACGACGCCCTCGGCCTCGTTCAGCTTCGACTCAGCGACGACCGCGACGACGTCGAAGTAGGCCCACCAGAGCGCGGCCGCGGTGACAAGCCCGAGCGTCGCCGCGATGATCACGCCGGCGTCGAGATCGAGACCCGCGGCGCCGACCCCGATCGCGACGATCGACTCACCGAGCGCGATGATCACGATCAGCCCGTGACGCTCGGCGAAGTGCGAAGGCGACACCTTCCAGCCCTCACCGCCCCTGATCGCCGGGCCGGCGTAGTCGATCGCCAGCGCCAGCGCCCAGATCGCTCCCTGGGTGACGCCGTCGAAGGCCGAGGCGAGGATGATCAGCAGCGGCGCCGGCACGGCGGAGAGCGCGAGCCCGAAGACCGCCCTGCCCATCTCGGTGTCTCCAAGCCGCCGCGTGGCGATCGCGAACAGCACCAGCTGCATGACGCGGACGACGAAGTAGGAGATGCCGAAAAGGAGCGCGTAGCTGTCGAAAGCCTCTGGCGCCGCGAGCGCGACCACGAACATCGCCGCCATGACGACGAAGAAGGCGATCCGGGTCATACCCTCTTCGGGATCGGTGGCGTCGGTGAGCCACGCGTATCCGACCCAGGCCCACCAGAGCGCGGCGAGCAGCATCAGCCCGCGCGCCAGGCCCTCCCAGGTCGGATCGGCGGCCATGAAGGCGGTCACCTGCGTGAACGCGAACACGATCACGAGATCGAAGAAGAGCTCGAGCGGGGTCACGCTCTCGCGCTCTATGACTTCGGGATCGATCCCCTCGAGCGTCGGCTCTCTCTCCTGCGCCATGCGCTGATAAAAGCAGAGGGGCCGCCCCCGGATGGAGGCGGCCCCTCAAAGGTGCGGGCGAACGAGCGCGGAATATGAAGCTGTGGGGCGGGACGGCACCCACTCCCGATCTCGCCGGTGCCCGGGTTGGATTCCGCTCGGCGGCCGCACGCCGCCCGAGGGGCCCGGATCACGTGGAGGCTGTCAACGACGGCCTCCGGTGCCCAGACCTAGCGGCCCTGCACCTCCGGCGTCCCGAAAAGCATCTGACTCAAGTTAGGACCACCTCCTTTCTCCGGTAGACCCCAATTGAATCAAATGCGGCGGGCGGTCCAAGCAGCAACTCGTCGATCGCCGTGATCCGCCACTCGCCGCCGAGGGTCGCCGATCGCCTACGCCGGACCAGAATTACCCGCTGTGCGCAGCGGCGAATCCGCTTGCGGCCGCGGGGCGCACTCCTCCGGTCGCACTTAAGCCCAGGCGAATCGGGTAACGAGCAAGGGTGGCCGAGATCGGATCGACAGCCGCGAGTGTGCCCGAGCACGAATCGCTCTGGACCGCGACGTCTGAGGGAGCCCGGTTCGATCCTCTCGACGCTGAGCTGACCGCCGACGTCGCCGTGCTCGGCGGGGGGATCACGGGGGTGACCGCGGCGCTGCTGCTCCAGGAGGCCGGCCTCGACGTGGTTCTGCTCGAGGCGGACAGGATCGGATCGGGGGTCACCGGCCACACGACCGCCAAGCTCACGTCGCTGCACGGACTGAGCTACGCAAAGCTGATTCGCGACAGCGGCGAGGATGTGGCGCGCGCCTATTGGGAGGCGAACGAGGCCGGAATCGAGATCGTGCGGCGGCTCGCCGAGCGGCTGGCGATCGACTGCGGTCTGCGCGAGCGCGACAACTTCACCTACGCCGAGGACGAAGGGCACCGCGATGAGATCGAGGCAGAAGTCCGCGCCGCCAGGCTGGTCGGTGCGCCGGCCGAGCTCGTCACCTCGCTCGACCTCCCCTTCCCCGTCACCGCGGCGGTCCGGCTGCCCTCCCAGGGGGAGTTCCACCCGCTCCGCTACCTGCACGGCCTGGTCGAGCGCTTCGCCTCCGAGGGCGGGCGCGTGCACGAGGCCACTCGTGCCGTGGACGTCCACGGCTCCGACCCCTATTGGGTGAGCACCGACCGCGGTCCGGCCGTCAAAGCCGGCTGGGTGATCGTCGCGACCCACTTCCCGTTTCTGGACCGCGGCCTGTTCTTTGCCCGCCAGCACGCTTCGCGCTCCTACGTGCTCGCCTACCGGCCGGCTTCGGACCCGCCCGGCGCCATGTATCTGAGCGCCGAGGACACCCCCCACTCGATCCGCACCCATCCGGTTGACGGCGAGGAGCTGCTCGTGATCGGCGGCGAGGGGCACAAGGTCGGCGAGGGGGAGACCGGGCGCCGCTACGAGCGGCTCGCGAGCTGGGCAGCCGACCGCTTCGATGTCGGCGAGCCGCTCTACAGGTGGTCTGCGCAGGACAACATGCCTGTCGACGGCGTCCCGTTCATCGGCCGGCTGACGCCGCGCTCCGAGCGCCTCCTCACGGCGACCGGCTACCGCAAATGGGGTCTCGCGGTCGGCAGCGCCGCTGCGGCACTTCTAAGCGACACGGTGCTCGGCGCCGCGCAGAGGCAGAGCTGGGCCGCCGCGTTTGACTCCTCCCGGCTGCGCCCACGCGCCGCGCTGCCGACTCTTCTGAAGGAGAACGCCGGCGTCGCCCGGCACTTCGTCGGCGACCGGATCACGAACGCCGGCGCTCCGCGCTGTACACACCTCGGCTGCCTGCTGGCCTGGAATGCGGCGGAGGAAAGCTGGGACTGCCCATGCCACGGATCGCGGTTCGCGACCGACGGCAGCGTGCTGCAGGGCCCCGCGGTCGACGCGATCGACCCCCCGCCCGGGCCGAAGAGCTAAGCGTCGCCGAGCCGCGCCTCAGCGCCCTCGATCAGAGCCGCGGCGAGCTCCTTGTCGGTGTTGTCGAACCAGAACTGGCGCAGCGCGACCGCGACCATCGTCGCCGCGAGCTCCTGCGGCGTCGCCGCGGCGTCCTCGCCCCAGGCGCGGCAGGCGCGGATCGCCTCCGGATACGGGCAGCCCTCGAGGTAGGCGTCGAGGTCGGACCAGGAACGCGCCTGCTCGATCGACGGCCAGCCGGCGCGCGCCTTCTGGGCGGTCTCGTCGCGGTGGAAGATCGCGCTCATTTCGAGCGTCACCGGGTCGACGGCGCAGTTTGCGGCGGCGTAGTTGTCGTAGTCGATCAGCAGCGGCTCATTTGAGTCGCTGACAAGAACGTTCAGGCCGTGCAGGTCGCGGTGCTGGATTCCCCTCCTGGTCTCGATCTCGACCGGGTCCAGCCGGTCGAGGTCGGGCAGCGGTGCCACCGCCTCCTCCGGCGCCATCTCGATCACGTCGCGCCGGATCGCCTCGACGGTCTCGCGCTCGGTCGGCAGGTCGGGATAGCGGTCGGCAAAGCGGGCATGAAGGCGGCGGCACGCCTCCGCCGCATCGGCGGGCTCGGTGGCGATGCACTCGAAGAAGCTGCGCGAGTAGTCGTCGGCGAGCCGGTAGAAAACCGCGCCGCTGTCACCCGCGCCCGCGGTGACCACGCCGGCGAGCGCCGCGCCGAGCCCGGCGGGCAGGTCGGGGATCGCATTCTCGTAGCCGTCGACCGCGCTTCGGATGTTCTCGATCCCGGTCAGCTTTCCGACCACGTGCGCGGTCCGCATCCCGCTCTCGTCGGCGGCATCGACGACGACGGTCTTCGCGCCCGAGAGGCCGCCCGAGAGACCGGTGACCGCGGCCCGCTCGGCTTCGGTGCGGCGGGCGAAGATCTGGATCGCGCGCGCTTCGCTCGTGGTGAGCTCCAGCGGCGGCTCGGGCTCGACCGCGAGCGCGGCCGTCTCGGCGATCGATCGCAGCATCGCCTCGATCGCCGCGACGCAATCCTCGACCCGCTCGCGCGGATGGCAGCTGATCATCGGCACCTCCTCCTCGGTCCCGAACAGGTCCTCCTTTCGGGCAGCCGCGAGCAGCTCGTTCACCACCCCCGGGTCTCCGGCGTCGGCGAGCACGATGACCGGAACGCCGGGGTGCTCGCGCGCGATCGCCCGGAACAACTCGACGCCCTCGGAGAGGTCGTCGACGATCAGGTCGAACTCGCCCTCGCCGAGCCGCTCGGCCGCCTCGGCCGGGCTCGCTGCGCACGTCACCGCGACCTCGGCGCGGGCCGCTGACGCGAGCGCGCCAGCCGCCTGCTCAAGGCGCTTGGCGATCGCGGGATCGCGCTCCACGATCAGCAGCCGGATCGGAAACGCCATTCAGCCCTGCGCCAGCGGGTTCTCGCTCAGCCAGGGCACGGGCGCACCCTATCCAGAGTGCGCCCGTGCGACCGCTAGCTGGACTTCCTGCCTCCCTCGCGGCCGGCGGCGCGCTTCTGGGACTTGCTGCCGCCGCTTCCCTTGCCGCTCTTCTTGCCGCCCTTGCTGGACGAATTGGGCGAGTTGGCGATCGAGGCCGCTCGCTGCTTGCTCATACCCTTCTTTCGCAGGCCCTCGTACTGCTTGTCGTCCTTGATGCTCGGGCCATGGTCCTTGGCCATCTGCATTCACCTCCTCACGCGTTCGACCGCAAGCTTCTCTTCAAGCGTCGTCAAATCCGCCATCAGGTCCTCCTTTCGATCGGTGGGACATGGATTTGAGACCGGCCGGCGATCGTCTTCGCCGGCAACACGGAAGCCCTCTGCCGCGGATCCAGCGAGGCGCGCCCGATGAACTCCATCTTCGAGTCGCAGTCCGGGCAGGACTCCGATCGGTCGGGCGGCCACAACTGGCGACAGGTGAAACCGCAGCTCGGGCAACGGGACAACGGCATGTCATCTCCTCCTTGCCAGCCCTTGTTGCGTGTGACCAGCGGGCTGTGCTGAGTTCCCGCCGGCGGCGTTTACATACCCGCCGCGGTGACGTACAAACGAGTTAGGCGGTGCGGCCGCCGGGCAATTCGTCGACCAGCCGGTCAGCGGTCGGAAGCGCCTCGAGCCGCTCGTCGGGGATCGGCTTGCCGCTCACGACCGACTTGCCGTAGGTCCCATCGGCGAGCCGCTCCTCGGCCCGCTCGAGGGCGGCGAGCTGGTCCTTGAGCTCCAGATCGGTGCCGGCGTCGAACTCGGCCTGATAGAGGTTCTCCGATCCCTCGTCGCCGGGCTCGTCCCTGGTCGCCCCGGGGCCCTCGCGGTCGAGTGCCGCCGTCGCCTTCTCGATTCGCTCCCGCTCGCCGGCAAGGAGCTCTTTGGCCCGTTTCTCATCCACGGCGACAGGCTATCGCGCGCTTGCAGCGCTCAGCCGCCCGTTCCCGGCAGCTTCTCCTCGGCGATCTTCGCCCGGTAGCCGGCGTCCTCGGCCTCGATCGCGTGCGCCAGCTCCAACACCTCGTCGAGCTGCTCGGCGGGGATCACCACTGCACCCGAGGAATCCGCGAAGACAAAGAAGCCGGGCATGACCCCGACCCCGTTGAGAACTACGGGAACGTTCGCTTGGAACGCCGTCACCTGCGCACCTCCCCACTTCGTCGCCTCGCCCGAGCACCAGGAGGCGAAGTCGTAGCCGGCGAGCTCGTCGAAGTCGCGCAGCCTGCCGTCGGTGAGCACCCCGGCGCAGCCGTGCTCCTGCAGGCGCGCGAGCTTCGTGCCGCCGCCCATCGAGACGTCGGTGTAGCCGTTGCTCGCCAGGACGACGACCTTGCCGGCCGGCTCGTCGCCGACGGCCTCGTAGAAGAGATTGCCGAGGTTGAAGCGCTCGGGGTCGAGCCCCGCCGAACAGCTCGGAAAGTAGGAGATCGTCACCGCCGGACCGAACAGCACCCGGTCGGGCGTCGGGCTGACGAGATCGAGAAGGTGGCATCGGTGCTTGTGCAGCCGCCCCATCGCATCGACGAAGTCGGCGGTCTTCAGGCCCTCGACCGCGCTTGCGTCGACCTGGCCGCCGCCTCTTTTTTCGGACTTGCGAAGCCTCATCTCCTCACCAGAGCAGACTAGAGGCTGGGCGAGCGCCTCGTTCGGCTCGGATAGGATCGCCGCGATCGCGCCGATCCGGAACGGAATCCGCCGACCGGGAACGCCAACCGATAGGAGACACGATGCCCAAGCTCGTCGTTCACCACGACGTTGACGACACCGAGAAGTGGCTCGCCTCGCCCGTGCGGGAAGAGTTCTTCGGCCCGCTCGGGATCACGGACGTGAAGACCTACACCAACCCCGAGAAGCCCACCCAGGTCGCGCTGACGATGGATGTGCCGGACGTCGACGCCCTGCTCACCGCGCTGCAGTCGCCGGAAGCCGCCGAGGCGATGAAGAAGGACGGCGTCCACGCCGACACGGTGGTACTGCTTGTCGAATCCTGAGGCGCGGGAGTTCGCGTCCCGCCCACACCGAAAGGACCCAGCATGGACCTGAAGCTCGAAGTCGTTCCCATTCCCGTCGCCGATGTGGACGCCGCAATAGCGTTCTATACCGAGAAGGTCGGCTTCAACCTCGACCACGACATGCGCCCCACCGACAGCATGCGGGTCGTCCAGATGACGCCGCCCGGCTCACCGTGCTCGGTCGTGATCGGCGAGGGCCTGCCGCTCGGCGACCCCGGCTCGGTAAAGGGGGTGCAGCTTGTGGTCGACGATGTTGACTCCGTTCGCGAGACCCTCGCCGGCCGCGGCGTCGCTGTCGGCGACGTGCAACAGATGGGGCCCGAGGGCTCGCCCGGCTCTCGCTTCTTGTTCTTCGAGGACCCGGACGGCAACGGGTGGGCCGTGCAGGAGCTGAAGCGCTCTTAGCCCCACAGTCCGAGGCTGCGAATGGGCCGGGCAGGACTCGAACCTCCGACCTACGGATTATGAGTTCTGGCCAGGCGTGGCGGCTCAGGCCAGTCGAGTCATCCCCGTGCCTGTGAGGTCGTCTCAGGTCGGTTCGCACTCGGCAGTTCGGGAGATGGTTCGGGAGATGTTTGCTGCCGCTTCAGTCAGCTAGGGAGCTTTAGGCGCCGCTTCTTGCACTTCTTCCGCGCCTTCTTCGACTTCTTCTTCTTGCACTTCTTGAGCGCCGCGGCGCGCTGGCCGGTCGCCCCTCCGGGCGGCGGAGTCGTGACCGGGGGGGTCGTGACCGGGGGGGTCGTGACCGGGGGGGTCGTGACCGGGGGACCCGCCGGGGCCGCTGTCTGCAACTCGAACGCACCAATGTCGGGGGCGAGACCTGAGGGGCGCGGCAGGCCGCGCTGATCGGCCGCTAGGGCCGTGGCGCCGGTGTCGAACGCCGGGCTCGCGGTGTCGAGCGCGTGGGTATACGTTGGGCCATCGTTATCGGCGAGCGGACTCAGCATCGGGTCGGAGGTCAGCGGTGTGCCGACGAACGTGCCGGTACCAGCCTGAGTGTGCGAGATGACGAGGTTGGACACCGCTCCGTCAACTGCGCTGGGAGTGATGTTGGGCAGCGCTCCCGACACGATCACAGGAGCGTTTGAGACCACGTCCTGCGCCGCCCCGCCGGTCGAATTGGCGAGGATCGAGTTGGTGATTGTCGCCTGCGCGGTGTACACGCCGGGTGCGTCCAGGTCATCCGCGAGGTATCCGAGGTTGTAGAGCGCACCTCCGCTGTTGGCGGTGTTGAATGCGATCGTCCCCGAGTCGAGCGTGACCTCGCCGTTGAGGTTGAAGATCGCGCCCCCGGCCCGGCCGCTGGCCGCTCGTCGCTCCAGTCCCGCCCAGTCGCGGCATTCCCGGACAGCGTCGAGTTGGTGATTGCAAGTTCGCCCTGGTGATTGAAGACCGCGCCACCCATGCCCGCGCCACCGCCTCCGACGGCGCCAGTGCCAGTGCTCGACGCCGCCGTCGCCGCCGCCGAAGCCGCCGAAGCCATCGCCGCCGGGACCCTGACCGTCACCGCCGCCGCCGGCGATGTCGATTTCGCCTCCGCCCCCGCCGCCGCCGAATCCGCCGTTGCCGCCGCCGCCATCATCGCCGCCGGCAAGGCCGCCGCCCCCTCCGCCGCCAAAGCCGCCGCCGCCGCCGGGCCCGTTCTCGGCCATGCCGCCACCACCTCCGCCGACGCCACCGCCACCACCGCCACCACCGACGCCGCCGGCGCCGCCGCCGGCAGCCGAAGTCGCCGCCGTCGCCGCCGTTACTGCCGGTGCCCGCCGTCACCGCCGCCACCGCTGCCATTCCCGCCGGCGCTGAAGTTGTTTTCGACAAAGCCGCCGGCGCCGCCGGTGCCGGTCCGAGGTCCGCCGCCCTGACCCTGTGCGTCACCGACAGGGTCGAAGCCATCGTCGGCGGCACGGAAGCCGCCGCCGCCCCCCTCCCCCGCCGTGGCGGTCATTTCCGGTCGCCGCCGACGCCGAGACGAAGCCGAAGCCACTGCCGAAGCCGCCGGCGGTCGGCGCCAGACGCATTGGCGCCGATCCCGCCGCCTCCACCGCCTCCGTCGGGGTCCGTGCCGTTGGTGCCGCCACCGGTCCCGCCCTGGGCGGTGTTGCCCGAAGATCGTCACGCCTTCAAGGGCCACATTGCCCTGACTGAAGATCGCACCGCCCATGCCGGCGCCGCCGCCGCCGCCGCTGAAGTCAGTCGCGCCGTTGCCGCCCTTGGCCAGACCGCCGCTCAGCGTGACATCACGCAGCGTGAGAACACCCGGACCCGGACTCGCGTAGCCGAATGTGCCCTCGTCGCCCGGCACCCACGAACAACAGGCGGAACGGCTCTAACGAGGTCCGCTCGATCGTCGCCCCGTGGCCCACGATCGTGACGCTCGAGGCGATCGCCGGCAACGCCGAGGGGCCGTACCAGAAGTCGTAGTCGATCACCGCCGAGTTATAGGGATTGGTGAACGAGTACACACAATCAGGGGTTAGCTCGATCGTGTCGAGGGACATACCGTTCGCGTTGGCGGTCTCGATCGCTGTGACCAGAGCGCCCTCGTCCCCAGCATCCCCGGCACAGGGGATCGTGATCGCCTCCGCCGGCCGCGGCGAAAGGAGCATCGCCAGACATGAGGCGAGGCAGCCAAAAAGCACGCCCGCGACTCGCGCCCTGATCGTGACGCCGCCGAGCCTGCTCGTGAAATTGTTTCCGTCCATGTCTCCCACGTCTCCCATGGCCCCGGCGAGGCTACTCCGATTCAGATGTGGCGGGGCCTTCATGGGCCGGGTTGGATTCGAACCAACGCGTGGCGAATTATGAGTCCGCTGCTCTAACCAGCTGAGCTACCGGCCCGATGTTTTCGCGGTCAGCCTAGCGGCGCGCGCGGGCCTCTCCGGAGGGCGTTTAGGCCGCGAGATCCTCGATCGAGGCGAGCACCGACGGCGGCTCCGCGGTGCCCTCGGCGGCTGCCTCGGCGCCTTCGACATAGGCGCGCGCGGCGCGCGCTATCGCCTCGGCTTGACCGCGCTCCAGCGACCCGTCCTCGATCGCGGCGACGAGCCTGTCCTCGAGCGCCCGGCCGAGCTCGAAAAGCCGCGACTGCCCGACCACCGCGGCCGCGCCCTTGAGTGCGTGCGCCTCGGTGCGGAGCTCCTCGAGCGCCTCGAGCACCCCGGGCCCGCCCTCGCTGGCGCGCAGCGCGCCGTCGGCGAGCCGACTCTCGCGGCGCTTGCCCTCGTCGGCGAGCGTGACCAGGAGCTCGTGCTCGGTGGTCGAGGGCTCGGTGGGCTCGATCGGCTTCATGCCGGCGCCCCCGCGACCTGCTCGACCGCGGTTGTGAGCTCGCCGGTGCTGAACGGGCCTTCGAACACGGTCGTGATCTTGCCCTGTTTGTCGATCACGAACAGCCAGGGTTCGGTTGGGAGCTTGTAGGCGAGCATCTGCGGCCGCAGCCCCTTGTTGACGTCGTTGTCGCGATAGACCTCCTGGTGGATGAAGGCGACGCGGTCTCCGAACTCGCTCTTCACCTGCTCGGCGGCGTCGACGACGGGCCCGCAGACCCGGCTTTGGCAGAGCGCCGGCGTCGCAAACTGGAGCACGGCGGGCTTGGAGCCGAGCACGTCGGCGAGGTCGTCCTTGTGCATCGTGCTCGGCGGAACTCTCGTGTCGATCTCGGTGATGTCGCCGACCTCCTCTGCGGTGTCGGTGTGGACGCTCGGGGCCTTGTCCCCGACCGCCGGCACCGCGTCGTGTTTGCCGACCGGGTCGGGGGTGGGCAGGCGGACCGCCTGCACGCCGTCGTCGCGGCGCACCATCGCGATGAAGTTCCAGATCCCCGGCTTCGGCAGATCAACCTCGCTGATGTAGGCGATCTTGGCCGCGTCGGGGTCGTCGACCGTCGTCTTCGCCTGGAAGGCCGGCTCGGTCCCCAGGTCCTCGATCCGGGCCGGGAACGGGCCCGACTGCTGGACCAGTGCGGCCGGGGGCCGCGTAAATCGCCATCTCCGCGCCGGTCACCTGCTGGCGGTCGACGGTGAAGACGCCGAACGGGAAGCGGTTCTTGCCGACGCGAAGGACCTTGCCGGCCGGGCTGACGACGAGGTTCGCGGGGCCGCTCGACGCGGCCAGCAGCTGCTCGAGCGTCCTGCCGTCTGCGGGCGGGAACTGCGAGGCGGCCGGCGCCGGGCGTGCCTGCGGCTCGGATCCGCCGCCATCGTCATCGGACCCGCCGCACCCGGAGATTCCGAGCGCGAGCGTGGCGACGAGCAACGGCGCGGCGAGGGCGCCGGATCTACGGCGAAGCAGAGGCACACGGCCCATCGTACAAACCAGCCCTCAAGCGGCGGTCAAGGGCTCGGCGGTGGGGTTCGCCGCTGGAATAGGCTGGCGGCGGCAAACGAACTGAAGGAGGAGCGTTGGCGGATCGGGCGGCTTTGATCACCGGAGCATCGAGCGGCATCGGGTTGGCGATCGCGAAAGCGCTCGGCGAGGACGGCTACGGGCTCACGGTTTCGGCCCGGCGGCCCGACAAGCTCGAGGCCGCCGCCGAGGACCTGCGGTCGGGTGGCCTCGACGTCGAGAGCCTCGCGGTCAACATGACCGAGGAGGAAGGCATCCAGCAGGCGCTCGCGGCTCACAAGGAGCGCTACGGCCGGCTCGACGTGCTGGTCAACAACGCGGGGGTCGGAATCGGCCAGGGCCTGGCGGAGCTCGGGACGAAGCAGGTCGACCTGCAGCTCGACGTCAACCTTCGCGGGGTGATCCTCACGACGCGCGAAGCCGTGCCGATGCTCAAGGAGGCGGGCGCGGAGCACGGCAAGGCGCTGATCGTCAACACGGCCTCGATCGCCGGCAAGTCGGGTCAGCCGTGGGTCTCGGTCTATTCGGCGACCAAGGCGGCGGTGGTCGGCTTCAGCCAGGCGACGCAGAAGGAGCTCGCCGGCACCGGCATCCAGGTGACCGCACTCTGCCCCGGGTTCGTCGATACGCCGATGACCGAGTACGTGCGAGATCACGTCGAGCAGAAGGAGATGATCCGGCCCGAGGACATCGCCGAGTCGGTGCGCTTCCTGCTCCGGACCTCAGGCAACTGCGTCGTTCCCGAGATCATGTTCCTGCGGCCCGACGACGCCGCGGCGCAGTCCCCATAAGGCGCCGCCTCCTCCGCTACGCGTCCGGGGGCGGCTTGGGCGAGGTGAGGTCCGACGGCCAGATCCGCGAGCCGCGGATCAGCCCCGCCCAGCCGCCGCTGTAGCTGGCGACCTGGCGCACCAGCCCGTACCAGGCGTCCTCGAGGTGCTCGGGGCGGCCGCGGCCGAATGCACGCTCGCGAAGCACGAGCGCGATGCCGTGCACCTGGACGCCGATCGAGCGCAGCTGCGGCGGGTCGTTGCGCCGCCCCTCCAGTGCCCGGTTCTTTGCCTCGACGAGCCCGGCGCCGTAGGCCCAGCCGAACTGCTGGCTGAAGAAGCCGGCCTGAGTCGGGCGGTGGCGATGGCGGGCGACGGCGTTGGGGCTGAACGCGAGCCGCAGCGGGCTGCGGTGGTGGAAGCGGAGCCCGATGTCGACGTCCTGGGCCCGCGGCAGGTCGGGGTCAAAGCCACCGATCTCATCGAGGACCTCGCGGCGGAAGGCGGCGTTCGCGGTGACGACGTAGGGAGGATCGGAGCTGATCGCGAAGCGCTGCCAGCGGCCGAGCATGCGAACCGCCTGGCGCTCGGCGGCGGTGGTGGCGGGATGGTGGTCGAGCTCGCCTGCGACGCAGCCGACGCCGGGATCCTCGAACGGGGCGACGAGCTCGCTGAGCCAGGAGGGATCGACTACGCAGTCGCCGTCGAGGAAGGCGACGATCTCACCGCTCGACTCGGCGATGCCGCGATTGCGGGCGTAGGAGACGCCGCGCTTCGGCTCGTACGCGTAGCTGACGCCGGGCTTGGCCTTGATCAGCTCGGCGGTCTGATCGGTCGAGCCGTTGTCGACTATGACTATCTCGCATAGCTGCTCGGGGTAATCAACCGCGAGCAGGGACTCGATGCATTCGGTGATCGTCTGCTCCCCGTTCAGCACGGGGACGATCACCGACACCGACGGCGGGCGTTTCATCAGCGTCTTCATCGGCGATGACGTTAGCGAGCAACTCCTCGATCGTGACCTCGCGGCCCTCGCGGGCGTCGGCCTCGGCATGACGGCGGCGCAGCGCCTGGACTTCGGCGACCTGGGCGCCGAGCGGACTGCTCGCGACGCCGTCTCCGATCAGGGTGCGCTCGAGATAGCCGCGCAGGACGCTGATCTCGCGGCGGGTGGCGTGGCGCGGCTTCTTCGGGTTGGCGCGGGTGAAGGAGTCCCAGGCGCGGGCGAAGGTGCCGAAGCTGGTCCGCTCGCCGTTTCGGTGCGCGGCGAGCATCGGGCAGACGCCGCCGGAGGCGTTGTCCACGTAGGCGCCGACGATGATCTCGTTCTCCTCGATGCCCCGCAGCATCGCTTCGCGTACCGCGAGCGGCATCGCCTCGATCGAGTTGCGGAGCCGCCGGGATCTGCTGCGTCGCCTGGTCACGCGAGAATGGTGGCTCAGGTGGGTGGAGATTGGTGACAGATCGGTTGCGGCTGCTTGTCGCGGCGTTCGGGGATCCCGGGCACTGCTTCCCTGCCTTCTCGCTGGCGCGGGCGCTGAAGGCGCGCGGCCACGAGGTGATGGTCGAGAGCTGGGAGCAGTGGCGGGCGCCGGTCGCCGATCTGGGGCTCGAGTTCACCGCCGCGCAGGAGTACGTGGTCTTTCCGCCGCCGGCGGCCGACAGCGCGCGGGGGCGGACGGTCGCCGACGCGGCGAGGGCGCTGGAAGGGCTGATGAGCGACTTCCGTCCCGACGTCGTTGTCAGCGACGTGCTGACGGTGGCGCCGCAGCTGGCGGCCGAGATGGCCGGGGTACCGCGGGCGACGCTGGTCCCGCACGTCTATCCGGTCCAGGAGCCGGGGCTGCCGCTGTTCACGATCGGTGCCCAGCCGCCGCGGACGCCGCTCGGGCGGCTGGCGTGGCGGCTGCCGCTGCCGCTGGTCGGGATCGGGATGCGGAAGGGGCTGCGGGAGCTGAACAGGACGCGAGAGAGCCTCGGGCTCGGGCCGGTGGACCGGATGGACGCGGGCACGAGCGCCGGGCTTTCGCTGGTGGCGACCTTCCCGCAGCTCGAGTACCCGCGGCGCTGGCCCGAGCGGGCGGTGGTGACCGGGCCGATGTTCTTCGAGCTCCCCTCGGAGGAGATCGAGGTTCCTGAGGGTTCCGAGCCACTCGTTCTTGTCACGCCGAGCACGGTGCAGGATCCGAAGTGCGAGATGCTGCGGGCGACGCTCGATGGGCTGGCCGAGGAGCCGGTGCGGGTGGTGGCAACGACCAACAAGCACCGGCCGGTGGAGCCGATCGAGGTGCCCCCCAACGCGGTGCTCGAGCCGTGGCTCAGCTATTCGCAGCTGATGCCGCTCGCCGACCTGGTGATCTGCCACGGGGGGCACGGGACGGTCGCGCGGGCGCTCGACGCCGGTGCGCCGGTGCTCTGCTGCCCGGCGGTCGGTGACATGGCCGAGAACGGCGCGCGCGTGCAGTGGGCGGGCGCCGGGCTCTCGGTGCCGCGGCGGCTGCTCTCGCCGCGGTCGGTGCGGACGGCCTCGCGCCGCATCCTCGCCGAGCCCTCCTTCGCCGCCCGCGCCCGAGAGATCGCGGCCTGGAGCGCGGAGAATGACGGGGCGGTTCGAGGCGCCGAGGAAGTCGAGAAGTTCGCGTCGCAGGCCTGAACGCGACGAGCCGGCCAGCGGCCGGCTCGAAGTAGCTCCGGGGGTCGGACTCGAACCGACAACCTATCGGTTAACAGCCGATCGCTCTACCATTGAGCTACCCCGGATCTGCGGGAAGGGTACCGAGAGACGCGCCGGCGCTAGGCAGCCCGTTCGGCGCCGGCGATCCGGGCGAGGAGCTCGGCGCGCTCGCTGCCGAGCTTCTGGACGGCAGGGTGATCGCCCTGCTCGCGCGCGGCCGCGATCCGGTCTTCTAGCGCGCGCTGCTCGAGCAGCAGGAAGTTGAGCTCCATCGCCTCCGGCGAGGCGGGCTGGCGCTCGGCGCTCATCACCAGCTGGGTGACGAGCGAGACGAGCTCCTCGTCATCGCGCGGCAGCCCGGCCATCGGATCATCGAGATGCCCCCGCAGCCACTCCACGGTTCGCTTCGAAAGCGACGAGGAGAGATGCTCGTCGCTGAGCCGGTCGATGAACTCCCGCCCCCTTCCGGGCTCCTTGATGCACATCTCGAGCAGCGCCCGCTCGCGCAGCTCGCGCGGGCTCGGTGCGGCCGGGGCGGCAGCGGGAGGCGCGGTCGCACTCGCCGCCTTGTCACCGGAAGGTGCCGCCGCGCCCGCCTCAACCCTCCGCGACACAAGGCTCGGCTCGGTATCGAGCCGCGAGGCCACCTTGCGGACGAGCTCGTCGCGGCCGACCGTCTCCCCCATCGCCGCCAGCACCGGTGCCACCTCGCCGAGCGCCCGCTCGCGCCCCGACGCCGAGTCGAGGTCGGCGCGCGCGAGCGTGGTCTGCACCCTGAAGTCGGGCAGGTCCACGGCCTCTCGCAGCAGGCCCTCGAAGCGCTCCCCCTCCCCGCGCTGCATCAGGTCAGCGGGGTCGGCGTCCTCCGGCATCGCTGCAACCCGCAGCGTCATGTCGCGCCCCGCAGCCACACGCTGGGCGCGGATCATCGCCTCGGTCCCGGCCTTGTCGGCGTCGAGCGCCAGGATCACCTCCTCCGCCAGCCCCGAGAGCAGCCCGAGCTGGTCCGGCGTGATCGCCGTTCCCATCACCGCCACCGCCTCCTCGATTCCCGCCTGGTGGAGCGCCAGCACGTCCGTATAGCCCTCGACCACCACCGCGCGCCCGGCCTTCGCGATCGGCCCCCGGGCCCGGTCGAGCCCGTAGAGCACTTTGCTCTTGTGGAACAGGTCGCCGTCGGGCGAGTTCATGTACTTCGGCTTCGCGTCCGCCGAAAGGGCCCGCCCCCCGAATCCGATCGCGCGCCCGCGCTGGTCGCGGATCGGGAACATGATCCGGGCCCGGAACTTGTCGTAGTTGCCGCGATCGCCGCGGTTGAGCAGCCCCGCCCCGAGCAGGTCCTCGACCGAGAACCCGGCCCGCTGCCCGCGCACCAGCACCGTGTCCCATGGGCTGGGCGCGAACCCGACCCCGAACGCCTCCAACGTCGTTCTCTCCAGGCCCCTGCCCTCGAGGTACTCCCGCGCCCGCGCCGCCTTCTCCGAATCGGAGAGGAAGCCGGCGTAGAAGGCCGCGGTCCGTTCGAGCAGCTCGATCAGCTTCGCGCGCCGTCGCCGCGCCGCCTCGGCGCGCGGGTCCTCGCTCTCGCGCTCGACTTCGACCCCGAACCGCTCTCCGAGCGACTCGACCGCGTCCGGGAACTCGAGCCCTTCCTTCTCCTGGACGAACCCGATCACGTCGCCCCCTGCTTCGCAGCCGAAGCAGTAGTAGAGCTTCTCCTGCGGGTCGACCGAGAACGAGGGCGTGCGCTCATCGTGGAAAGGACAGAGGCCGGTGAACCGGGTTCCGGCCCGCCGCAGGTCGGTGTACGCCGAGACGATCTCGACGATGTCGGCCGCCGCCTTCACCCGCTCGACCGTGTCCCCGGAGAACTTGCTCACAGCTTCGACTCCTCGGGCAGCGCCAGCCGCCTGAACTGCGCGATGCAGTACCGGTCGGTCATCCCCGCCAGGTAGTCGGTCACCCGCTGCAGCTCGTCGGCGTCCGGCGCCGTCTCCGGGACGTCCTCGGGGTGCGCCATGAAGTGGTCGAAGAGCCCGCGCAGCGTCAGCCGGGCCCGCTCGTGCTCGCCGCGCGCCTCGGGCCCGAGATAGACGCGGTCGAACATGAACTTGCGCAGCCGCAGCATCGCGTCGCCGACCTCCTCGGTCTGCGCGATGTCGCCCGCCTCGCGCGAGGCCTCGACCATGTCGATGACGAGCGTGTCGATGCGCGCGGACCCGGTCGGCCCGAGCAGCTCGATCTCATCCGCCGGCAGATCGGACTCGGAAAGGATCCTGGCCCGCACCGCGTCGTCAATGTCGTGGTTGATGTACGCGACGCGGTCGACGATCCGCACGACCTTGCCCTCCAGCGTCTCCGGCTTCGTGGGCCCTGTGTGATTGAGGATCCCGTCCCGCACCTGCTCGGTCAGGTTGAGCCCGCTTCCCTCGCGCTCGAGCGAGTCGACCATCCGCAGCGAGTGCTCGTTGTGGCGGAAGCGGCGGCCGTGCTCGCGCAGCGCCTCGTCGAGCACCTCCTCGCCGATGTGCCCGAACGGCGGGTGCCCGAGGTCGTGCCCGAGCCCGATCGCCTCGGTCAGGTCCTCGTTCAAGCCAAGCGCCCGCGCCACGGTCCGCGAGATCCCGCAGGCCTCGAGCGTGTGGGTGAGCCGGGTCCGGTAGTGGTCGCCCTCCGGCGCGATGAAAACCTGGGTCTTGTGCTTCAGCCGCCGGAACGCCTTCGAGTGCACGATCCGGTCGCGGTCGCGCTGGAACGGCGTCCGCACCGGGCTGTCGGGCTCGGGCTCGCGGCGGCGGGCGGGATACGACGGCGTCGCCGGCTCCCACAGGAAGGCCTCCTCCCAGGCGCGAACGCGGTCCTCTAACGGGGCCTCGGGGCCGATCTGGCGGGTGCTTGTCTCGGTACTCGTCGTGGCGTGCCTCCAGTCGATCCTAATAGGGTGCGCGGCGTGGCAGAAACGGCTTTGATCACCGGGGCGTCATCGGGGATCGGTGAGGAGTTCGCGCGCCAGCTCTCCGAGCGCGGCTACGAGACGATCCTCGTCGCGCGCCGTAAGGACCGGATGGAGAAGCTCGCCTCCGAGCTGCAGACGAAGGCCGAGGTGATCGAGTGCGATCTCGGCAAGGACGCGGCATCGCTTCCCGGCAAGGTCAAAGCCGACGTCGACCTTCTGATCAACAATGCCGGCTTCGGGCTCCGCGGCCGCTTCTGGGAGACCGACGCCGAGCGGCTCGCCGAGATGGTGCGCCTCAACTGCGAGGCGGTCGTCGTCCTCACCCGCGCCTTCCTCCCGGCGATGATCGAGCGCGGGCGCGGCGGCGTGATCACGATCGCTTCCTCGGCCGGCATGCAACCCCTTCCCTATGAGGCGACCTATGCCGCCAGCAAGGCATTCGCCCTCAACCTCACCGACGCCCTCCACATGGAGCTGAAGGGCACCGGCGTCAAGGCGCTGGCCGTCAACCCGGGACCCGTCCCCACCGAGTGGCAGGCCGTGGCCGGCACGCCGGGGGGCGAGGTTCCGCCCGGGATCCCCGGCGTGATCGAGGCGCCGCAAGTCGTTTCGGAGGCATTGGACGCTTACGACAAGGGGCAGCGCTCGCTGCTCCCCGGCACCCGCTTTCGCTGGTTCATGCGCGCTTCGAGCGTCGGGCCGCGCGGCGTCGCCCTGCGCGTCGCGGAGCGCATCTACAGGCCCGAGAACTAACCCCCGGGACTAGGCCGCCGCGCGCAGCCGCACGTGCGCGTGGTGCTCGAGCGTCTCTCCGATCGCCCGCTCGGCCTGGCTGAGCGCCGCCGGCGGCGCCTCGGGTGCATTGGCGAGCGGCTCCCCGAGCGCCTCGACCAGGAAGCCGTGCGCCTCGGCCGAGAGCGGGAACGCCTCGCCCTCGCAGCTCGTGCAGACCACGCCCCCCGCCGCCCCCGAGAAGCCGCTCAGGTGATCAGCCTCCCCGCAGCGCGCGCAGCTGCCGAGCTCGGGCGCGAACCCCGCCGCGAGCGCGAGCTTGGCGCGGAAGGCGAGAGCGCCGCGCGGCTCGGCGGCGGCCTCGCCATCGGGCCCGTCGAGCAGATCGAGATAGCTGCAGAGCAGGTTGTAGGCGGCCCGGTTCGGCTCCGCGGAGTCGAGCAGCCGCAGAACCGCATCGCAGGCACGCGCCGCGGCGCCGATTCGCGCCGCGCTCGAGCGCAGCTCCGGATAGCCCTCGACGGTCGAGGCGCCGGTGACCGTGGCGAGCTCGCCGCGCCCGATGTGCAGCATCAGGTCGAGCCGGAAGAACGGCTCCAGCCGTCCGCCGAACCTCGACTTGGCGCGACGCGACCCCTTCGCGATCGCCCCCAGCCGGCCCCGCGACTTCGTATACAGATGGACGATCCGATCCGCTTCTCCGTAGCGAATCGAGCGCAGCACGACGGCCTCTGTCTTCAGGGTGCCCGGCACCCCTCCACTCTGAACCGGCTAGCGGACGGCCTCGCGGATCGCGGCGGCGGTAGCACTCGCCGCCGCGACACCGATCTGCGCGATCTCGAACCCGCGCGGGTCGGAGTGGCCGCCGGTCTGGACCGCGCCCGAGGCGAGGCAGAAAGCGACGTCGCCGTCGAAGGGCGTGAATACCGGGTCGATGGCGCGCGCCATCCCCGCGACCGCCATCCGGGCGACGATCGAGCACTCGCGCTTGTCGAGCGCCGCGTCGGTACAGACGCAGGCGAGGGTCGAGTTTCGCTTCGGGGCCAGGGTGGGCATCTCGCCGAGCGCCAGCATCGCTTCGGCGCTGCGCGGCGCCTCCCCCTCGCCCTCGGCCGCCTGGATGCCGGCGAGCACCCCGCCGTCCTCTCCGATCACGTCGCCGACCGCGTTCACGACCACGATCACCCCGACCGCGGCGCCGGTTCCGGTCTCGAGGCTCGCGACCCCGACCCCGCCGCGCGAGCCCCGCTCCCTCCCCATCAGCTTGCCGACCATGGCGCCGGTGCCGGCACCGACCGCGCCGCGCTCCAACTCCGCCCCGGCCGCCTCGCACGCCGCGTAGCCGTCCTCGGGCCCGGGCCGCACATCGGGGCGGCCGCTCGCAAGGTCGTAGATCACCGCCGCAGGCACAATCGGCACCAGCCCGCTCGGCGTCGCGTAGCCGCGTTCGTTCTGCTCGCACCAGCGCACCACCCCGTCGGCCGCCGCGAGCCCGAACGCGCTGCCGCCGGCGAACAGCACCGCGGTCGCCTGCTCTGAATTGGCGCCGGGGTCGAGCGCGTCGGTCTCTCGCGTCCCCGGGCCGCCGCCCTGCACGCAGACGCCGCCCCGCGATCCCGGCGGCGCCAGGATCACCGTGCATCCGGTCATCGCCTCGGGATCGCTCCAGTGGCCGACCTCGAATCCGTCCGGGAGCTCAGCCGCGCTCACCGCCGCGCCTTCCTCCGACGCGGGCGCTTGCGCAGCCGCACCTGGCACGAGGGGCAGTAGTAGGTCGATCGCCCGGTGACCACGATCCGGACGATCGCAGTGTTGCAGCGCGGGCACGGCTCGCCCTCGCGGCGGTGGACGAGGAACTCGTCCTGCATCGAGCCCTCCTCGCCGCGCGCGTCGCGGTAGTCGTCGATGCTCGCGCCGCCGTTGTCGAGCCCGGCCTCGAGCGTCGCGACGATCCCGTCGCGGAGCGCCTCGGCGTGCTCGGGCTTCATCGAGCCGGCCGGCGAGAGCGGGTGCAGCTTGGCGCGGTGCAGGGCCTCGTCGGCGTAGATGTTCCCGATCCCGGCGACCAGCGGCTGAGCGAGCAGGAACGACTTCAGCGGCGCGCGGCGATCCGCGGCGAGCTCGGCGAGCAGGTCGGGGGTGAATTCGCCGGAGAGCGGCTCGACGCCGACCCGGCCCCCGAACCTCTCCTCGATCGCCGCTGTCTCGACCAGCTCGCCGTGGCCGAAGCGCCGCGCGTCAGTAAAGAGGAGCCATTCCCCTCGCTCGAGCCCGAACGCCGCGCGCAGGTACGGCGGACTCGGCTCGCGGGCGCCGATTGCCAGGTTCCCGGTCATCCGCAGATGGATGATCAGCGTCAGCCCGCCCTCGAGCCCGAGCAGCAGGTACTTGCCGCGCCTGTCAGTGGAGTCAACCGTTCGGCCCACCACCGAATCCAATGCGTCCGGCTTCAGCGGCCGAGTGAAGCGCTCGTCGAGCACCTCGACCGACTCGATCCGCCGCCCGCTGAGCTCCGGCTCGAGCTGCCGGCGGATCGTCTCGACCTCAGGCAGCTCGGGCATCAGCCACCTAACCCTTGATCTTGAGACCGTCGAGCAGCGGCTCGAAGACCTCGGCGTCGGCGCGGGCGAAGTCGGCGGGTTCGGCGAGCGCATCGAACACGTACTCGCCCGCGGGGCCGTAGATGTGCACGCTGCGGACCTCGACCGGGCGGCCCGAGATCTCGGTGGAACCGCGGATCTCGACCGCCGGTAGCCCGCTGATCCGCGTCACCTTGTCGCTGCTCGGCTCGAAGCCGGGATCGCGGCGCTGGAGCGAGTCGACCAGCCGCCGGCGGGCCTGCTCGACGCCGCCCTTGATCGCGTTCTGGGTGTAGACCCAGAGGGTCACCGACGCCCCGCCCGAGGCAATCGTGATCGCACCGGGCGGCTGGCGGGTGATCGCCGCCCAGTTGGTCGGGAACGGGAACGTCACCGTCCCCCCATCGGGGGAGATGTACTGCTGGAAGCCGGCCGGGGATTCGGTCTCGCCATCGCCCTCGATCTCAATCCCCTCGCTGCCGCAACCGGCGAGCGCGAGGCAGGCGGCTATCGCGGCGGCCCTCTTCACCGCCCGGAGATTACGGAAAGACCCCCTGCACCCCCGCAGCGCGAAGCGCGAGGAGGTGGCAGGTAAATGTCAGTCAGGCTCTGGGGTGGGCCTCGAAGTAGGCCCGCTTCAGGTCCTCGCCGGAGACGTGGGTGTAGAGCTGTGTGGTCGAGATGTCAGCGTGGCCGAGCATCTCCTGCACCGATCGCAGGTCGCAGCCCCCGGAGAGCAGATGCGTGGCGAAGCTGTGTCGCAGCGTGTGCGGACTCATCTTCTCGGCGAGCCCCGCGCTCTTCGCGTGGCGCTGGACGATCTTGTACAGCCCCTGACGCGAGAGCGGCCCGCCGCGGAAGTTGAGGAACAGGTGCGGCTCGGCCGCCCCGCGGACGAGCTTCGGCCGCGCCCCATGCAGGTAGACCGAGACCGCCGCGGTCGCCTTCGCCCCGACCGGCACGACGCGCTCCTTCGAGCCCTTGCCCTGCGCCCTCAGCATGCCGCGCTTCAAGTCGACGTCGCCGACCTCAAGCCCGATCGTCTCCGAGGCGCGAAGCCCCGATGCGTACATGAGCTCGAGCAGCGCCCGGTCGCGGACCGTGGCGGGCTCGTCGCCGCGCGGCTGCGAGAGCAGGTGCTGGACCTCGGAGTGCGAGAGCACCTGCGGAAGCTTGCGCCCGCGGCGCGGCGGCGCCAGCTCCGCGGCGGGGTCGGCGGCGACGATCTCCTCGCGGCGCAGGTGGCGGTAGAACGAGCGCAGGCACGCCGCCTTGCGGTTCACGGTCGCCGGAGAGCAGCCGCCGTGTCCGTTCCCCCCGGTGGCGAGGCCAGCGAGGAAGTCGGAGAGATCGCTCCCTTCGGCGTCGGCAGCTTCACGGCCGCGCTCGGCGAGGAAGGTGCCGAACTGGAGCAGGTCGGTTCGATAGGCGGAGAGCGTGTTCCTCGACAGCCCGCGCTCGAACTCGAGGTGGGAAAGGAAGTCGAGCACCAGCGCCTCGAAGCGGTCAGAGGGCCGAGGCTCGATTTTCTCGCGCGTGGGCGCAGCAACGGCCATCCCCACTACTTCCCCGATAGCTTCCCCGTCCCTGCCCGACCAAATCAAGGAGGACACGATGGGCAAGATCATCGTCACCGAATTCATCTCGCTCGACGGCGTCATGCAGGCGCCGGGCGGCGAGGACTTCAAGTACAAGGGCTGGACCTTCGAGTTCGACCGCGGCGACGACGGCGGCCAGTTCAAGCTCGACGAGGTCCTTGAGGCGGACGCGCATCTGCTTGGCCGGGTGACCTACGAGAGCTTCGCCGGCGCCTGGCCTGAACGCGAGAGTGCGCCGGGGGAGATGGGCGAGTTCGCAAAGAAGCTCAGGGACGACCCGAAGTACCTGGTCTCGACCACGCTCAAAGACCCGGATTGGGCGAACACCACCGTGCTCGACAGCGGCGACGCGACGGCCCAGGTCTCGAAGCTGAAGGAGGAGTTCGACGGAGACATCCTGCTCGCCGGCAGCCGCCGTCTCGTCCAGGAGCTGATCGAGAACGACCTCGTCGACCAGATCAACCTGATGGTCTTCCCGGTCGTGCTCGGTACCGGCGACCGGATGTTCGGCGAGACGAGCGACAAGAAGACCTGGAAGCTGCTCGAGTCGAAGCCGGTCGGCTCAGAAGGCGTCACGGTCGCCAAGTACGAGGCCGTCCGCTGACGGCGGACGGGAATGTGAACTGAGAGTGCCCGCAACCGTTCTCTACATGTCAATGTCCCTCGACGGGTTCATCACCGGGCCCAATGCGGGACCGGACAACGGCCTCGGTGACGGCGGTGAAGTCCTGCACGATTGGGCGCTTCCGGGTGGCGGCGGGGTCGAGGACCTCGAGGCGAGCGGTGTCAACGGCGAGGTCGTCGACGAGTTCATGACCACGGGCGCGATCGTCGCCGGCCGGGGAACCTTCGAGCCCGCCGGCGGCTGGGGCGGCGACCACCACGACGGCGTGCCGATCTTCATCTACAGCCGCCGCGAGCCCGGCATCGACATCAGCGACTGGCCGCTGGTCACCTACGTCGACGGCGTCGAAACCGCGATGACCCGGGCGAAGGAGGCCGCGGGCGACAAGGACGTGCTCGTCCACGGCGCCGCGGTCGCGCAGCTCGCGCTCGCCGCCGGCGTCCTCGACGAGATCGAGCTCCATGTCGTTCCGGTGCTCCTCGGCCAGGGGCGGCGCCTGTTCGAAGGCCTCGATCCCGAGCAGATCGAGCTCGAGCGCACCCGGATCCTCGAGGGCGAGGGCGGCGTCACCCACATGCACTACCGCGTCCGGCGCTGAGTCAGCCGAGCCGCTCTCTCAGCATCAGCAGGCCGACCAGCGACTTCGCGTCGCGGCAGTCGGCGATCGCCGAGTCGAGCTCGGCGATCGGCACCTCGACGATCTCGATCCGCTCGTCGTCGGTGCGCTCATCGGGGACCTCGCTGAGGCCGGTGGCCTCGTAGACCGTCACCTCCTCGCTCGCGAACCCGGGGCTGGTGTAGAAGCGCTTCATCTCGTCCCAGTCGGAGGCCGCGATCCCGACCTCCTCGGCGAGCTCGCGCTTAGCCGCGTCGAGCGGCGACTCCCCTTCGACGTCGAGCTTCCCGGCGGGGAGCTCGAACAGCGCCTCCTCCCCCACGGCCTCTCGGGGCTGCCGGACCATGTAGAGCTTCTCGTCATCGTGGGCGACGATCGCAACCGCGCCCGGGTGGACGACGATCTCGCGCTCGGCGGTCTCGCCGTCCGGGTACTTGAACGTGTCGCTGCGGACCGTGAAGATCGGGCCCTTGTGGACGAGGTTGCCGCCGACCCGCTCCATCAGCTGGCCCCCGCCCCGGCCATAGACCCCAGCAGGCTTCCCCCCGCCAGCGCGGCGGCGAAGAAGTCGGGGTCCTCGTTGAGGCCGCGTCCCATCGTCCTGGCGGGAAGCCCGCTGCCGGCGTAGCCCTCGAGATCGACCTCCTGCTCGACGATGCGGTGGCGCCCCTCGCAGATCTCCTCCAGCCCCTCGGCCGCCTCCGCCCCGGCGGGCTTCGCGACGCTGACCGGCGCGAGCAGCAGCCGCAGCACGGCCTCGGTGTGGTGGCTGACGCCGCGGTGGCGCGGACGCTCGTCGGCGCCGGAAAGCCGCGGCGCGACCGCGGTCGGCAGCTCGAGCGCGAGCGAGGCGTGCGCGGTGTCGAACGCGGCCATTCCGCCGTGACCGTATCTGGTGGCCGAGCCGAGGATGCCGGGACCGGGCGCCGCGATCACCGCTTCCCAGCCGAGCCCCTCGGCGGCGGCGTGCAGGCCGCCGGCGACGCTGATCGCTTCGGCCTCGCCCCCGTAGCAAGGCCCGGCGGTGACGTGCCCGGCCAGCAGCCCGCGCTCGCGGAGCTCGGCGACGTCGCGCGAGAGCGAGCCCGGCAGCGCGCCGCCCGGGGTCTGCAGGTAGCCGGCGGTGACGCCGGCCTCGGCGGCCGCCCAGGCCGCGGGCGCGATCTGGCCGTGCAGAAAGCAGACCAGCACGGGCGGGCGCCGCCCCGGTGCCCACGATCCCGAGTCGTGGGGCTCGTCGACGGGGTCGACCGGGTGCTGGAGCGAGGTGTAGTTGAGCTTCATGACGTGGTCGCCGGCCGATCCGCCGCCCTCGAGCCCGCGGCTCAGGTTCGCGTGCACGACGTCGAAGCCGCCCGAGCCGAGATCGAGGTCGACCGCCTCGGTGTTGACGATCACCTCGTCGCCCTCTAGTACCTGGCCCACCAGCCGCTCGTCCGCCCACGCCGGCCGCTCCTGCTCGCCAACCCGGACCACGAGCGGGTCCTCGGAGATCACGGTGCCTCGCCGAAGCTTCAGCACTAGCGCGCCGCCGCTTCAACGAGGATCGCCTCGCAGACCTCGAGCATCGCGGTCAGGTTCGCGGCCGGGACGCTCTCGTTCGGCGTGTGGTTGGCCTCGGTCCCGTTGGCGAGCAGCACCGCCTCGAATCCCGCCGCGAGCAAGGCGTTCGCGTCGCTGCCGCCGCCGGTCGCAACGCGCTTCGGTTCGAACCCAGAGCGCTCGAGCGCGGCGGAGGCGATCTCGACCGGCGGCGAGCCTTCGTCCATCCGGTAGCCGTGGAACATCTCGATCACCTCGAGGTCGACGTCGCAGTCGTGCTCGCCGGCCGCCCAGGTGCAGGCGTCGATGATCGAGCCGGCCGTCTCCGCGGCGCGCTCGCCGTCGATGCTGCGCGCCTCGGCCTCGATCACGCAGCGGCCCGCGACCACGTTCGACGCGGTGCCGCCGTCGATCACGCCTACGTTCGCGGTCGTTTCGGTGTCGAGGCGGCCGAGCTTCATCTCCGCGATCGCCGCCCCCGCGGCCTCGATCGCGCTGTGGCCATCCTCGGGGTTGATCCCCGAGTGCGCCTCGGTCCCCTCGAAGGTCGCGATCAGCCGCTTGTAGGTCGGCGCCGCGACGATCACCTCGCCGATCGGCGTCGCGTGGTCGAGCACGAAGCCGAAGCTCGAGCGAAGCCCCGAGACGTCAAACGCCTTCGCGCCCCGCAGGCCGTCCTCCTCGGCGACGGTGAGCAGGAGCTCGATCCCCACCGGGGGCGGCTCAGCGGCGTGTCGCGCGGCGAGCTCGAGCAGGACCGCGACCGCCGCCTTGTTGTCGGCGCCGAGGATCGTCTCGCCCTTGCTGCGAAAGACGCCGTCGGCGAGCTCGACCTCGATCGTCCCATCCTCGGGAACCGTGTCGAGGTGACCCGAGAACATCACCCAGTCCTCGCCGGCGCCAGGAATCCGCGCGACGAGGTTGCCGGCACCGGCCTCAGCCGCAGCGGCCGAGTCGTCCTCGCTCACCTCGGCCCCTATCTCGCGCAGCTCGGCGGCGACAGCGTCGGCCACCGCGCGTTCGGAGCCGGTCGGGCTCGGGATCTCGCAGAGCCGCTTGAAGCGCTCGTGCAGGGCTTCCTCGCTCACGCGCGGGAGCCTAAGTGACGGCGCGCGGCGTGCAATCCGCCGACCAGGGGCAGGATTTCGGGGTCGCCCGTGCCAATGATCGAGAGTGCCGCAAAAGCAACTCACGCCTCGCAGCGGAGCAAAGGCCGACTACATCGAGGGCGATCCTGCCGAGCCGGGGCCGATCCCCGACGGGAGGCTCGACCTCGACTCCGGCACCCTGCTCTTCCACAGCCCCGGCCGCGCCGGGTTCCGGATCGAGCTCGCCGAGCTCTACGGGATGACGGTAAGCGGCGCCACCGCGCGCTGCCCGGGCTTCAAGCCGAGCGCCCGCGGCACCACCCGCGTCGCACTGCGCCGCGACCGCCGCCCGATGGTCTGGGAGTTCGCGATCGACCGCTCGAAGGCGGTCGCGCTCCGCGAGCGCATCAACCGCGCGCTCGAGGACATGGGCCGCTCGCCGCTCCCGTTCGTCGAGGCGCTCTACGAGTTCAAGGAAGCCTCCCGCGCGAAGGCGGTGCTTCAGGAGGCCGCGCCTCCCCGGCGCCTCTACCAGCGCGAGGTCCGCGCCCAGCGGACCTCCGAGCACGAGCAGCTCGAGGCCGAGTCCAAGCGCCCGGGAAAGCTCACTCCCAAGCAGCGGCGCATCGTCTTCTCGGTCCTCGGCGCGGCGATCGCCCTCGAGGTCATCGTTCCGCTGCTCGTCGTTTTCGTCTTCTAGCCGATCAGCGCCAGCGGTGTGATCAGGAAGCGAGCACGTTGAACGTGAGCCCCTCTATCTCGTATCCGCCGCTCGAGCGCAGCGTCTCGATTCGCTGCTCGACATCCGTTCGCACGTGCGTCTGGTCCTGCTCGGAGAGCCCTTCGATGACCATCGCGACACCGCCGGCGATCTCGGTGATGAAGCGCCAGTAGTCAGCCGCGTCGTCGAACTCCCAGATCATCTCGACCTCCTCGATGCTGAGCTCGCCGAAGCCGGCCCCGGCCACGAGCTCTCGAATCCGGCCCTGGTCGGCCATCGAGAAGATCCCGGGCGCGCCCTGCTCGGGTGGCGGCATGTGGCCTTGCTCGACGAGGATTTTGCCCGGAATGGCCGCCCAGGGATTGCGCTCTGGCGCTCCCACGACCGCGAACGAGACCCGGCCCCGTTCTCGCAGCACGCGGCGAGTCTCGGACAGCGCGGCGGCGGGGTCCGCCATCAGCATGTAGCCCCAGCGGCACAGCACGCCGTCTACGCAGTCGTCGTCGAGGTCCATCTTCTCCGCATCCATGACCCTGTACTCGACGTTGGTGAGCCCGAGCTCCTCACCCCTGCGGCGCGCCGCCTCGACCATCCCCGGCGCGAAATCGGTCGAGATCAGCCTGCCCTCCTCGCCGACTCCGGCCGCGGCGGCAAATCCCGTCTCGCCGGTCCCGGCTGCGAGCTCGAGCACGCTCTCGCCGGGCTTGGGGTCGAGCGCCTCGACCATGCACTCGCCGATCTGCCTCGACGCATCCCAAATGTAGTCGTGGCGGCGCTCCCAGCCGGCCGCCATCGCCTCCCATACGTCGTAGCTCGCCTGGCGGTAATCCTCGCGATCCACACCGCCAAGTCTAGGCCCGCTACCGACCTTTCGGCCTTGCCTCCTCGACCGACGCGTCCTCGGCGCCGGCGTCTTCGACTTCCTCGATCTCGGGCCTCCGCTCGCCGGCGCGCTCGGCGGCGGCGCCGACGAAGTCGCGAAACAGCGGCTCGGGCCGGTTCGGCCGCGAGTTGAACTCGGGGTGGAACTGCGAGGCGACGAAGAACGGATGGCGCTCGGCGGGAAGCTCGACGATCTCGACCAGCCGATCGTCGGGCGAGGTGCCACCGATCACGAGCCCCTCGTCCTCGAGCCGGCGCCGGAGTTGGTTGTTGACCTCATAGCGGTGGCGGTGGCGCTTGTAGATCACGGCCTCACCGAAGATCTCGCGCGCCCGGGTGCCCTCGTGGAGCTTGACCGGGTCGGCGCCGAGCCGCATCGTGCCGCCGAGGTCGGAGACCTCCTTCTGCTCGGGGAGCAGGTCGACGACGGGGAACGGCGTCTCCGGGTCGAACTCGGCCGAATTGGCCCCGTCCATGCCCGCGACGTGGCGCGCGTAGTCGACGACCGCGATCTGCATCCCGAGGCAGATGCCCAGGAACGGGATCCCCCTCTCGCGCGCTATCCGCGAGGCCTGGATCTTGCCCTCGATGCCGCGCTCGCCGAAGCCGCCCGGGATCAGCACGCCGTCGGCGCTCTCGAGCTTTTCTTCGTCGAGATCCTCGGAGGAGACGAGCTCGACCTCGACGTCGGCGCCGTGAGCCCAGCCGCCGTGGGTGAGCGCTTCGATCACCGACTTGTAGGCGTCCTCGAGATCGACGTACTTGCCGACCAGCGCGATCTTCACCTTGCGGTCGGCCTCGTCGGCGGTCCTGCAGAGCTCCTCCCACTCCGAGAGGTCGGGTGGATCGGCCTCGATCCCGAAGTGGTCGAGGATCAGGTCGTCGAGCCCCTCGGCGCGGAAGACGAGCGGCACCTTGTAGGTGTTGTCGACGTCGCGGGCCGAGATCACCGCGTCTTCGGGAAGGCTTGCGAAGAGCGCGATCTTGCTGCGGATCTCGCGATCGAGGCCCTGCTCGGCGCGGCAGAGCAGCGCGTGCGGCTGGATGCCGATCCGGCGCAGCTCGTTGACCGAGTGCTGGGTGGGCTTGGTCTTCATCTCGCCGGCGTGCCCGACCCAGGGAACGAGCGTCAGGTGCATGAACATCGCCCGGCTCGGCCCGAGCTCGGTGTAGAGCTGGCGGATCGCCTCGAGGAACGGAAGCGACTCGATGTCGCCGACGGTCCCGCCGATCTCGGTGATCACGAAGTCGACTGACTGCGATTCGGCGACGATCCTGATCCGCTGCTTGATCTCGTCGGTGATGTGCGGAATCACCTGCACCGTCCCGCCGAGGTAGTCGCCGCGGCGCTCGCGGCGGATGACCGAGTTGTAGACGGCGCCGGCGGTCACGTTCGAGGCCCGCGAGGTGTTCTCGTCGGTGAAGCGCTCGTAGTGCCCGAGGTCGAGGTCGGTCTCGGCGCCGTCCTCGGTGACGAACACCTCGCCGTGCTGGAACGGGCTCATCGTCCCCGGGTCGACGTTGATGTAGGGATCAAACTTCTGCAGCTGGACCCGGAAGCCGCGGCTGACGAGCAGCCGGCCAATCGATGCGGAGGCGATCCCCTTGCCGAGAGCCGAAACCACTCCGCCGGTCACGAAGAGGAATCTGGTTTCGCCTGGTTTTTCGCTCATCAAGTGGTTAGTTGGCCCTGCCGAGCGAGTCTAGATGACGAAGCAGCGGAACTCGCTCGATCGCGGCGGAGATTGAACGAAATTCCCCGTAGATGGTCAATGCGGCGAGGATCGCGAGCGCGACCAGGCGCGCCGGATCCGAGAGCGTCTCCAGCATCCAGACCCCGGCCAGCGCCCCGATCAGGTTCGAGCCGGTGTCGCCGAGCATCGCCCGCTCGCGGAGCGTGTAGGCGGCCCCGACCGCAACGGGCCCGATGAAGAGGCCGAGCAGCTCGACCGGCTCGAGCGTCCAGTAGCCGAGGCAGAGCCCGGCCCCGAGCAGCCCGAGGACCTTCTCGGCGCGCCCGGGGCGCAGGTCGAGGAGGTTGAACATGTTGGTGGCGAGCACGAGCAGGGCCAGGTCGGCGATGTAGTCGAGCGACTCAGCACCCCGTCCCGAGGTCGCGTACGCCGCCAGGGCCAGGGCCCCGATCGCCTTCAGCGCCCCGCTCGAGAGCTCGCCGCGCATCACCGCGCGCGCGTGCCCGCGCCAGCCGCGCGCCGAGTCCTCGGAGGCGCCGCGGCCGATCGTGTCGTCGAAGAGGCCGAGGAAGGCGACCCCGAGCACATAGGCGACCCAGCGCCGCAGATCGGGGTCGAGCAAATCGAGGTCGGCGCGGTCGTCGAGCACGGCGAGCGGCGCCAGCGCGACCAGCGAAGCCGCGATCAGCACCGCTCCGAGCGGGAACGCGACCTTGACGCTGCGGTAGTTGGCGCGCGTCATCCCGGCGTCGATCAGGGCGCGGATCCCGGCCGGGACGATCGCGAGCGCGCAGGCGAAGGAGACAGCGAGCGCGGCCCAGTGCCCGGCATCCACACCCATCGTCTATTGCCCCGAGGGCGTCAGCAGCTCCGGCAGCAGGCGGTCGGCGGTGTCCTTGACGCCGAAGTCACCGCTCGCGCCGAGCAGCGCGAACACCATCGCCACCCGGCCGGCGTCGAGGTCGATCGCGTCGACCGTCGCGACGTCGCGGTCCTTGAAGAACGGAACGCTCGAACCGTCCGAGTCGCTGCGCTCGACCGCGACCACGGTGAGCCCGGAGCGCCTCGCGCCCTCGACGATCCCCGACTCGAAAGCCTTCGACTGCTCGGCCTCGGCGGGATCCAGCTCTCCGGGCAACGGCCGGACCAAAATGACGCGGTCGAGCCCTCCCCCCTCGCCGCTCGAGCGCGAGAGCAGCACGTCGCCGGTCCGCTCGACAAGCCCGCCTCCGCCGCGCGCGAGCTGGGCGCCGAGCCGGCGGCCGAGAGCCTCGAGGCGCTCGGGGTCGCTCGTGATCGCGCCGAAACGGCGGGCGCCGAGCTCCTCCGCTAGACCCTCTGCGTCAGGAGGTGTGCGGACGACCGAGACCCGGCGCAGCTTCGCCCCGGTCGGCTCGAGCGCGCGGTCGAGGTCTTCGGAGACCGGACCGGGGAGGTCGCCGAGCGCGATCACCCCCACCTGTACGCCGGGGAGCCGGTCGGCGACCAGGATCGGATAGACGCTGTTCCCGAACTCGCGCTGCTTGGCGAGGTCGGCGTTCAGGTCGTCGGACTCCGAACGCGCTTCCTCGAGGTCATTCTCGAGGCTGTCGCGCAGGCTCTCCTCGGTGTCGTTGAGGACGGTGTCGCCAATCCCTGCGCCGATCAGGATCCCCACGGCCAGGGCGAGGAAGACGGCGGCCAGCGAGGCCGCGTGGTAGCGCGCGCTATAGCCCAAGGAGGATCTTGAGCTTCAGCCAGAGAAGGTCAAAGAAGTCGCCGAGCGCCGGCGTGGTCACCACGACGATCACGGTCAGCACCGCGAAGGCCGCGAAGAAGATCCCCATCTGGGAGAGCCCGAGCCCCGGGTTGTAGAGCCGGCTCACGCCCTTGGCGTCGACCAAGATCTCGCCGATCCGCAGCCGGGTGAGGAAGGTCGAGGACATTCCCTGCCGCTGCTTGTCGAGGAACTCGACAAGGTTGAAGTGGGCGCCGACCGAGACGATCAGCCCGGCGCCCTTCTCGAAGGCGAGCAGCATCGCGACGTCTTGGCTTGTGCCCGCCGCCGGGACGATCGTGTGCTCGAGCCCGAGCTTCTGCAGCCGCTCGCTGCCGGGCGCGCTGCCGTCGGGGTATCCGTGAACGATCAGCTCGGCGCCGCAGCGCAGCGCCTCGCTGCCGGCCGAGTCCATGTCGCCGAGCACGATGTCGGGCGTCAGACCCTCGGCGAGGATCGCGTGCACCCCGCCGTCGACCCCGATCAGGACCGGCTTGACGTCGTTGATGTAGGCGCGCAGCGCGCGCAGGTCGCGGACGTGGTCGGTGCCGCGGACGACGATCAGCACATGGCGGTCGCGGAAGTTGGTCCGCGTCTCGGGGAAGTCGACCGTCCCCGAGAGCAGCTCGCCCTCCTCGCGGATGTGGGCCATCGTGTTCTCGGTGAAGTCATGCAGCGCGCCGTCGATCCGGCGCCGCTGCGCATCGAGCTCGGCGGCGAGCTCGTCGGCCGCCAGCAGCCTGCCCTCGGCGACGAGCCTGCCGTTCGCGTACAGCGAGGTGCCGTCGAGCATCACCTCCTCGCCATCGGAGAGGCTCTCGAACAGGGCGGTGCCGGGGGCGTCGATCAGCTTCACGCCGGCGCGGACGAGGGTGAGCGGCCCCGCGTTCGGATAGGAGCCGTCCGAGGAGGGCGAGGCGTTGATCACCGCGCGGACGCCGGTCGCAGCGAGCTCCTCGGCGGCGATCCGGTCGAGGTTGCGGTGGTCGATAACCGCGATCTCCTCGGGCTGCAGCCGCTTGACGAGGTCCTTGGTCTTACGCCCGAGGCGGGCGGTGGCGTGAAACGGCGCATCGGTTCGACGCCCGGTGCGCGAGTTGCGGAGCGCTCGCGCGATCGAGCGCGGTGACGTCGTCGCCATGCGACGGGAGGTTACTCAGGCGGCGGCAAGAAGCTGCCGGGCGTGCTCGCTGGCCGCCTCGTCGGAGCGCTCGGCCCCGAGCATCCGGGTGATCTCGGCGACCTTGTCCTCGCCGCTCACCGCCTTCACGCTCGCCACGGTTTCGCCCTTCGCGACCCGCTTCGAGATCCGGAAGTGGGTCGACGCCATCGAGGCGACCTGGGGCAGGTGGGTGATGCAGAGCACCTGCCCTGCTTCGCCGAGCGCGCGCAGCCGCTCGCCGACGGCGCGGGCGGCCTTGCCGCCGATCCCGGCGTCGATCTCGTCGAAAACGAAGCTCGAACCGGGGTCGGCCCCGCCGCCGTGTCCGGCGAGCGCCAGCATCACGCGCGAGAGCTCGCCGCCCGAGGCGGCGTTGCGAAGCGGCGACACGGGCATTCCCGGGTTGGTCGCGATCCGCATCTCCGCGGTCTCCCGCCCGGCGGCGCCGAAGCCCTCCGGGTGCGGCTCGAGCAGCACCTCGAGCGTCGCGCCGGACATCGCCAGCGTCCCCAGCTCGCTCGCGACGCTCTGCTCGAGCTTCCCGGCCGCGTCGGCGCGGGCCTCGCTCAACTTCGCGGCGAGCTCCTCGCGTCGCGCCGAGGCGCGCTCGAGCTCGGCCTCGAGATCGGCGCCGCGCTCCTCGGCGTTCTCGATCCGGTCGATTTCCTCGCGGCCCTTCTCGGCATAGGCGAGCACGAGCTCGATCGACCCTCCGTGCTTTCGCTTCAGCCGGTCGAAGACCTCGAGCCGCTCCTCGACCTCCTGCAACCGCCCGGGCTCGGCGTCGGCGGACTCAGCGTAGGAGCGCAGCTCGCCGGCGAGATCGGAGAGCTCGACGGTCAGGGCGCGGTAGCGCTCGGCGAGCGCGTCGAGGCCCTTGTCGACTCCGTCGACCGCGGCGAGCGCGGCCTCCCCTGTGGCGAGCGCTGCCGAGGCTCCCCCTCCGTCCTGGTCCGCCCCGCTCGCAGCGGCGAGCGCGTCGGCCGCGGCGACTCGCAGGTTCTCGGCGTGGCGGAGCCGCTCGCGCTCGGCGGCGAGCTCCTGCTCCTCGCCGGGGTCGGGCTTCGCGGCCTCGATCTCCTCGAGCTCGAAGCGGAGCAGGTCGAGGTCGCGTTCGCGGGCCCCCTCGCGCTGGCGCAGCTCCTCGAGCTCGCGGCTCAGCCGCAGCACCTCGGCGTGCGCGCCGCGGTAGTCGTCCCGGCGCTCGAGGTGCTCGGGCCCGGCGAACCCATCGAGGGTCTGGAGCTGGGCCGAGGCAAGCGTGAGCTTGCGGTGCTCGTGCTGGCCGTAGAAGGCCAGCAGCCTGCCGCCGAGCTGCTGGAGCTCGGGGGCCGATGCGACCCGCCCCTGGACGAAGGCGCTCGTGCGCCCCTTCGACGAGACGCGCCGCGCGAGCACGAGCTCGGCGGCGTCCTCGGGGAGCCGCTCTGCGATCTCAGCCAGCTCGGGGTCGGTCAGAAATCCCTCCGGAAGCTCGAACACGCCCTCGACGTAGGCCTCATCGGCCCCGGGGCGGACGATCTGCGGCCGCGCCTTGCCCCCCATCAGCAGGTCGAGCGAGTGGGCGAGGATCGTCTTCCCGGCCCCGGTCTCCCCGGTGATCACGTTGAGGCCGTCGCCGAGCCGCAGCTCGGCGCGCTCGATCAGGAGCAGGTTCTCGATCCGCAGCTCGCGCAGCACGTCTCTGTATATAGAGCGGCGCGAGGACGGATTACGCCCTGGTCGAGCGAGAGGAGTACCCTCGAAACATGAAGCGGCTAGGGATCGCGGTTGTGGCGTTGGCAGTGACTGCGGGGCTCGCGGTGTCGCCGGCCGCCTCGGTGGGCGGCCCAACGGCGGCTCCGACCGCGGACGCCGCCAAGAAGAAGTGCAAGAAGAAGCTGAAAAAGAGCCTGATCCCCAGGAAGTGCAAGAAGAAGGACGTGACGAACACGCTCGTTCCTCCGCCGGTAACGCCGGCGGCGACCCCCGCTCCGGCCCAGGCCTCGATCGCGCTGCGGTGCGTCGACTGCGCGCCCTACATGGGGAACCCGGTTGCCCGCATGGAGAACTCGAACATCACCTTCGCGGGCTCGATATCGCCCGCGGGGCCCGGGACAGTCGTCTTCGAATATGCGGTCGGCAGGGCAACGCCCCGCATCCAGGAGACGATCCCCGTCGACGCAACCGGCAGCTTCTCGAAGACGTTCACGCTCAACAACAACGACACCTACACCAACCTGGTCACGGCATCTTTCGCCGGCGATGCGAACCGAACCGCGGCGTTCGCCGCACTCCAGTTCTACGTCTGGGGAGCCTGACGTTTATGGGCGTTGTGAAGCAGTGATTAAGCACGGTACCTACGTGACCCCGCTCACAATTGAGTACTCTCCCCCGGGCTAGGTTGAATCAACTTGGAGCGGGACACGCCCGCCCCAGCTACACGGAGGTATGTGAATGAACGGGAAGATGAAGGTGGCCGCGATCGCGGTTGTCGCGCTCTCGCTGAGCGCTGGCCTCGTCGCCGGGCCGAGCGCGGTCGCGAAGGGCCCGTTCGCTAAGTGCAAGAAGTTCAAGGGCAAGGCGAAGGCGAAGTGCATCGCGCGGGTTCGCAGGCAGTTGCAGGGGGTGAAGCCGACGACTCCGGTCACGCCGACCACGCCGGCCACGCCGGCCAGGTCGGCGATCACGCTGACCTGCGCCGACTGCGCGCCCTACAACGCGCCGCCGGTTTTCCCGGTCGCGCACGCCGACAGCTCGAACATCACGATCAACGGCGTCCTGAGCCCTCCGGGTGCCGGGTCGGTGACGATCCGCTACATGGTCGGGATCACGCCGACGATCGTCGAGACGATTCCCGTCGATGCAGCCGGGAACTTCACGAAGACGTACACGCTCAACGCCGACGACGGATTCAACAACGGCTTCGCGGCCGATTTCGCCGGCGACACGACGCGCACGCCGACGAGCAGCTTCCTCTCCTTCTACCAGTACTGATCCGGTCCGAAGGAAGAGATTCGTCCGCGACGGCCCCGCTTCGGCGGGGCCGTCGTTGTTCAGGGCGTCAGTGGGCGAGCATCCCGAACTTCTCGCGGATGCGGCGGTAGAAGTTGGCGCCGGCCGGCTGGGCGAGGGAACCGACCCCGTTGCGGAACTTGATCTCGACGCTCTCGCCGGGAGCGAGCTGCGCCGCGGGCTCTCCGTCGAGTGCAAGATCGACCGGCTCGCGCCCGGCGCCGTTGCCGACCTCGATCGTGTCGCCGGGCGCGACCACCAGCGCGCGAGCGGTGAGCGTGTGGGCGGCGATGAAGCTGACCACGTAGCCCTCGACTCCCCACGCGAGGATCGGGCCCTGGTTGGCGAGGTTGTACCCGGTCGACCCGGCCGGGGTCGCGACCACGAGGCCGTCGCAGCGGACGTGGCCGACCTCCTCGCCGGCGATCGAGCACGAGAGCTCGGCGACCCTGCCGTGCGGCTGGCGGGCGAAGCTGACGTCGTTGAGGGCGAGATTCCCTCCCTCGCGGCCCGAGAGCGACGGGACCTCGAGCCCGGGCAGGTTCATGACCTCGAACTCGCCGGCGAAGGCGCGCCGCAGCGCGTCGTCGAGCTCGCCGCGCTCGGCGGCGGCCAGGAATCCCACAGTGCCGAAGTTGATCCCGAACACCGGCACCCCGGTGCCCGCGAAGCGGCGAAGGGCGTAGAGGATCGAGCCGTCGCCGCCGGCGACGAGGCAGAGGTCGGGCTTCTCGGGGAGCTCATCGACC
Organism: uncultured Solirubrobacterales bacterium; assembly: GCA_963800705.1. Classification (GTDB taxonomy): domain Bacteria; phylum Actinomycetota; class Thermoleophilia; order Solirubrobacterales; family 70-9; genus CAWDBV01. The sequence goes on along the minus strand of CAWDBV010000005.1, from coordinate 233,701 downwards.
CGCGTCACGCCCTCGGCGGCATCGCCGTGCTTCTCGATCTCGTCGGCGGTTGCCACCAGCTCGACCGAAGCCTCCCTCGCCACCTTGACGGCACCGCGCACGGCCTCGGCGGCGCCGTCGGGGTGCATGAGCGTGATCAGGGCCGCGGTCTTCAAATCTCCACCTCCTCGAGCGCCTCGTCGACATCCGCCGCGGGCCCGCCGCGATCGCACCAGATGAAGGTCTCGCGGTTGCCCTTCGGGCCGGGGAGGCCGGAGGATGCGAAACCGCGCAGCGCCAGCCCCAGCCCCGCGGCGGCCTCGGCGACCGACGCGAGCGCGACGCGGCGCTCGGGGCGCGAGCGGACCACGCCGCCCTTCCCGACCCGGTCCCGGGCGAGCTCGAACTGCGGCTTGACGAGCGCGAGCAGGTCGGCCTGCTCGGCCATTGAGGCGGCGATCGCAGGCAGCAATTTCGTGAGCGAGATGAACGACGCGTCGACGACGGCGAGGTCCGGCGCGAAAGGCAGGTCGCCGGGCTCGAGGTTGCGGGCGTTGACCCGCTCGAGGACCGTCACGCGCGCATCCTCGCGCAGCTTCCAATCGAGCTGGCCGTAGCCGACGTCGAGCGCGATCACGCGAGCCGCGCCGCGCTGCAGCAGGCAGTCGGTGAAGCCGCCGGTCGAGGCGCCGACGTCGAGCACCTCGCGGCCCCCTACCTCGATCCCGAGCTCGGTGAGCGCGTTGTCTAGCTTCACCCCTCCCCTGGAGGCGAACCTCGGCAGCTCGGCGATCCGGAGGTCGGCGTCCTCGGGCACCATCTCGCTCGGCTTCGAGACCGCCGGCCCGTCGGGGCCGATCCGCACCCTCCCGGCGCGCACCGACTCCGCGGCGGCGGTGCGCGAGGCGGCGAGTCCGCGCTCGGCGAGCAGGCTGTCGACCCGGGTCTTCGTCATATGCAGGGAGAAGGTAGCCGTGGTGGACCCGCGGGCGCTAACAAATCCGCGAACTTGGGCGGCGACGTGCCCGCTGTGTGACCGCAGTCACACACAAATCGCACATACGTTCGTACTCTGAACATCGTTATGGCTATCAACAGAGGTATCCCACTCCACGTCCACGGCGCCCTCGAGGTGCTGGCCGCGCCCACGCTCATCGTGGCGCCCTTCCTGTTCGGCTTCGGCACGATCGCCGGAGCGGTCAGCATCGGGATCGGCGCGGTGCTTGTCGGTCTGGCGCTCTCGATCCAGAACGATCAGAGCCAGATCCCGCTCCGCACCCACGCCGAGCTCGACTACACGATCGCGACCGTGACGATCATCTCCGGCATCGTCCTCGGACTGGTGACCGGGAACCCCGCAGTAACGATCTTCATGGCCGGCTTCGGCGCCCTGCATACGGCTCTGACCGCGGTTACGCGGTTCACCCGCCCGCTTGGTGTCTAGCGCTGGCTACCTCCCACAGAACACATACATAAGTATCTCTCCTCCCTGTAGTACCCCAGAAACGGCCCGCTTCGGCGGGTCGTTTCTATTTCACCACCGCTTAGGTTTTCGCACCGCTGATTCGGGAATACGGATCGGAATGGTCGAAAGCAAGGAGGCAATCGTGAACAAGCTCAAGAGGCGAATCCTGATCCCGGTGGCAGCGCTTGCGCTGGCCGGCGGAGTCGCCGCCTGCGGCGACGACGAGGAGGACGAGGCGACCGTCACCGACACGGTGACGACCGAGGTCGTCCCGACCGACACCGCCGAGGACACCGGTACCGACACCGACACCAGCAACCCGACCGCCACCACCGAGTCCGGAGACGACAAGGGCGGCCAGGGCGGCAACAGCGGCCCCGGTGGATCCGGCGGCGGCGAAGGTGGCGGCGGCGTCAAGCCGTAGCTTCGGAATAATTCGCGGCATGGCGTCGGACAACCCACAACCGCTCAGCGAGGCGATCGAACGGGCGCTCACCGAGCGCCCGTTCGCGCTTCGGTTCTGGGACGGGTCGGCGGTCGAAGCGACCGAGCCCGACGCGGCGACGATCACCGTCCGCTCGCCGCAGGCGATCAGCCACATCGTCGGAGCGCCCGGCGAGCTCGGCGTCGGCCGCGCCTACGTGACCGGCGAGATCGAGGTCGACGAGATCGACAAGATGATCCGGCTGCTCGGGCGCTGGAAGCCGCCACCGATGGGCAAGCTCGACAAGGCGCGGATCTTGAAGGCGGCGCTGCAGGCGGGCGGCACCAAGCGCGCCCCAGACCCGCCGGCATCCGAGCTCGAACCGGGCGACGAGAAGCACTCCAAGGAACGCGACTCGGAAGCGGTGCGGCACCACTACGACGTCTCGAACGAGTTCTTCGCGCTTTTCCTCGACGAGTCGATGACGTACTCATGCGGCTACTTCGCCGACGGCACCGACTCGCTCGAGGACGCACAGCTCGCGAAGCTCGACCTCGTCTGCCGCAAGCTCGGGCTCGAGCCCGGCAAGCGCGTGCTCGACATCGGCTGCGGCTGGGGAAGCTTCGCGATCCACGCCGCCCGCGAGCACGGCGCCGACGTGCTCGGCATCACCCTCTCCCCGCCCCAGGCCGAGCTCGCGCGCGAGCGCGTCGCCGAGGCCGGGCTCGACGACAAGGTCGAGATCGAGGTCCGCGACTATCGCGACGTCGACGGCGAATTCGACGCGGTGAGCTCGATCGGGATGATCGAGCACGTCGGCGAGCCCAACATCGACGAGTACGCAAGCGTGATCGCGCGGGCGCTCGGCGACGGGGGGCGGGTGCTGAACCACGGCATCACCGCGACCGGGCCCGAGACTCACCTTCCCGCCGACTTCTCGCAGCGCTACGTCTTTCCCGACGCCGAGATCCCTCCGCTGTCGCGCGTGCTGGTCGCCTTCGAGCGTGCCGGGCTCGAGCCGCTCCACGTCGAGAACCTGCACGCCGACTACATCGAGACGCTCAGCCATTGGGCCGAGCGCCTCGACCAGAACCTCGAGAAAGCCGAGGAGCTCGCCGGCCCCGAGCGGGTCCGCGTCTGGCGGCTGTACCTGCGCGCGGCGCGCAACGGCTTCGAGCTCGGCGACACCTCGGTCTTCCAGGCGCTGCTCTCGCGCCCGATCTCCAGGAGGCCCGACGAGGCCCCCGCGACTGCGGTCGCTAGCCGGCTACCTTCTCCGGCGAGCGCAGCGAGCTGAGCACGCGCTCAGCGACGTCCTCGCCGGTGAAACCGACCTCCTCGCGGAGCAGCGCCGGCTTGCCGTGGGTGACGTAGCGGTCGGGGAGCCCGACCCGCATCACCCGGGCACGGTCCCGCGGCGCTGATTCCTCGAGCTGCTCGAGCACGGCGGAACCGAAGCCGCCGTCGAGGACGTTCTCCTCGACCGTCACCAACAGCTCGTGATCGACGGCGAGCTTGGAGATCAGCCCCGAGTCGAGCGGCTTCGCAAAGCGCGCGTCGGCGACGGTCGGCTCGAGCCCCTGCTCGCGGAGCAGCTCCGCAGCGCGCAGCGCGACCTGGACGCCGTAGCCGTAACCGAGCAGCGCAACTTTCTCGCCAGGAAGCAGCAACTCTCCCTTCCCGATGTCGATCTCTTGCGGCGCATCGGGCATCGGCGCGCCCTCGGCTGCGCCGCGCGGATAGCGGAGCGCGATCGGGCCGTCGTCGTGGGCGATCGCGGTGCGCAGCATGTGGACCAGCATCGCCTCGTCGCGCGGCGCCATCACGACGATGTTCGGCAGGCAGCGCAAATACGAGACGTCGAAGGCGCCGTGGTGGGTGGGGCCGTCGTCGCCGACCAGCCCGGCGCGGTCCATCGCGAAGACGACGTTCAATTTCTGCAGGCAGACGTCGTGGACGATCTGGTCGTAGGCGCGCTGCAGGAAGGTCGAGTAGATCGCGCAGACCGGCTTCGCGCCCTGGAGCGCGAGCCCTGAGGCGAACAGGACCGCGTCCTGCTCGGCGATGCCGACGTCGAAGTACTGATCGGGGACCTCGGCCGCGAGCTCGTTGAGCCCGGTGCCGCCCGCCATCGCGGCGGTGATCCCGATCACGCGCTGGTCGCGCTTTGCCTCATCCACCAGCGCCTCGGCGAAGACCGCGGTGTACTGCGGCGGCGCCGCCGGCTTCGGCGCCTCGAGCTTCTCGATCTGCTCGGGGGAGTCGGATTCGGAGACCGGGACGGGCTTCTCCTTCGGCGCCGGCTGGCCGTTGACGATCGAGCCCGGCTTGGCGGCGTGCCACTTCTCCATTCCCTCGAGGCCGCCCTCCTCGGCGGGAGCGAAGCCCTTCCCCTTCACGGTGTGGATGTGGACGACGACCGGGCGATCGGCCTCGAGCGCCTCGGATAGCGCGCGACGCAGCGCCCCGACGTCGTGGCCGTCGATCACGCCGACGTAGGCGAGGTCGAGCTCCTCGAACCAGAGCCCGGGCGCCCAGTAGGCCTTGATCGCCGACTTGATCTCGGGGCCGAGTCGCTCGATCCGCTTGCCGAGCCCGAGCGGGAGCTTGGTGAGCCGCGTCTCGACGTCCTCGCGGGCATGGTGCCAGCGCGGGTTGAGCCGCCAGTGGTTGAAGTAGCGGGAGAGCGCGCCGACGTTCGGCGAGATCGACATCCCGTTGTCGTTGAGGACGATCACCATCGGGGTCTGGAGGCCGCCGGCGTGGTGGAGCGCCTCGTAGGCGACCCCGCCGGTGAGCGCCCCGTCGCCGATCACCGCGACGACCTTGCCGTCCTCGCCGATCCCGTGCCGCATCGCCTCCTTGAGCCCGACGCCGTAACCGACCGAGGTCGAGGCGTGCCCGGCACCCATGATGTCGTGCTCGGACTCCTCGATCGAACAGAACGGCGCCAGCCCCTTGTACTTGCGAATCGTGTCGAGCCGGTCGCCGCGCCCGGTCAGCACCTTGTGCGGGTAGGCCTGGTGGCCGACGTCCCAGAGGATCTTGTCGCGCGGCGATTCGAGCAGGCTGTGAAGCGCGACGGCGAGCTCGCAGGTGCCGAGGTTGGCGCCGAAGTGGCCGCCGATCTCGCCGATCGTGTCGATGATCTGCTCGCGGACCTCCTGCGCCAGGTCCTGGAGCTGCGCATCGTCGAGCCCTTTCAGGTCGGCCGGGCCGTCGACCGCGTCGAGGAGCTTGCGGCGCTCGTCTTGATCGGGGTTTTTCACGTCTGCCTCGTGTGGATGAAGTCGGTGATTCGCTTCAGGTCGTCGGTGCGGGGGTTGGCTTCTTCGAGCGCCGCGAGCGCCGCCCGGTGGGACTCTGTGGCGAGCTCGCGCGCTTTCTCGAGCCCGAAGGCGCTGACGTAAGTGAGTTTGCCGTGGCGCTCATCGCTGCCGCTCGGCTTTCCGAGCTCCTCGTCCGATCCGGTCACGTCGAGAATGTCGTCGACGATCTGAAACAGGACTCCGAGCTCATCCGCGAAGCGGCGATACGGAATTGTCTCAGTTTCTTCAAGTCCACCGAGTTCGAGTACGACGCCGACGCTTGCGCGGATCAGCCGTCCCGTCTTCAGGCCGTGCATGCGCCGCAGGCCCTCGGCGTCGCTGCCGCCGCTCTCGGCGACGTCCACGTACTGGCCCCCGACCATGCCGTCGACCCCGGTCGCGCCGACGAGCTCGCCGAGCGCGGCGAGCACCCGCTCGGGATCGCCCTCCTGGCGGGTCGTGAACAGGCGGATCGCCTCGGCGAACAGCCCGTCGCCGGCGAGGATGGCGACGTTCTCGCCGTATTTGACGTGCGATGTCGGGATCCCGCGCCGCAGCTCATCGTCGTCCATCGCCGGAAGGTCGTCGTGGATCAGCGAGTAGGTGTGGATGAGCTCGATCGCCGCAGCCGCCGGCAGCACCTGCTCCGGCTCGGTGCCGATCGCGCGCGCGGCCGCCAGCGCCAGCACCGGCCTGATCCGCTTCCCGCCCGCGAGCAGCGAGTAACGCATCGCCTCGTCGAGGCCCTCGGTCTCGGCGCCGGCCGCGAAGCTGAGCTCGCCGAGGTAGGAGTCGACGAGCTCGCGCAGATCCTCGGGGTAGCTCACCCCTGTTCCGGCTCTTCGACCGCCCCCGAGGCCTGGCGCAGGACCCGGTCGGCCTCCTCACCCGCCTCGGCGGCGAGCTTCGAAGCCTCGGAGACGAGCTCGGCGGCGCGGGCCTCGTCCTTTTCGGCCGCGAGCTCGGCAGCGAGCTGCTCGAGGCGCTCGGTGATCCGGCCCAGGGATTCGGTCTGCTCGCTCATCGGCGCCAGCTTACGTGCGCTCGGCGCCCGCCACGGCCGCACCGAGGATGCCGTTGACGAACTTGGGGGCCTCGGCGCCGCAGTACTCCTTGGTGAGCTCTATCGCCTCGTCGAGGGCCACCTCCATCGGGACCTCGTCGTCCTCGAGGGCCTCGTAGAGCGCCACGCGCATGATGTTGCGCTCCAGCGGCGCGATCCGGTCGATCGACCAGCCCTGACTGTGGCGGGCGATCACCTCATCGAGCTCGGCCTTGCGCTCCTCGATCGCTTCGGCGAGATCGCGCGTGAACGGCTTCGCGTCGGCGAGCAGCTCGTCGAGCGGGCGCCCGGTGATCTCGTGCTGGTAGCCCGCGAAGACCGCATCGCGTCTCTGGTCCGAACGGCGCATGGCCCGAAGCTTAGGCTCGCGCGACGTATTCGCCCGAGCGGGTGTCGACCCGGATCCGGTCGCCCTCCTCGACGAACAGCGGGACCTGGACGATGACGCCCGACTCGAGCGTCGCCGGCTTCGAGCCGCCGCCCGAGGCGGTGTCGCCCTTCACCCCGGGATCGGTGTTGGTGACGGCCATCTCGACCGCGCTCGCGACCTGGACGCCGACCGGGCGCTCGTCGACGAGCAGCAGCTCGACGTCGGAGTTCGGGATCACCCACTGCATCGCCTCGCCGGCGGAGTCCCTCGGGATCTCGAGCTGCTCGTAGTTCGTGTTGTCCATGAAGACGACGTTGTCGCCGGACTCGTAGAGGAACTGCATCCGCTTGGTCTCAGTGCGCACGGGGCGGAACTTCTCCCCCGCCTTGAAGGTCTTGTCGATCACCGCGCCGTCGTCGACCCGCTTCAGCTTCGTGCGCACGAAAGCGCCGCCCTTGCCGGGCTTCACGTGCTGGAACTCCACGACCTTGAAGATCTTGCTGTCGATCTCGATATGGGTCCCGTTCTTGAACTGGTTGGTCGAAATCACGGCGCCGCATCTTAGAGGCCGCATAGAGTCGCGGCCGTGAACGGAATCGACGCATCATCTGCGCTCGTGATCGTCGGGGTCGCGGCGATCGCCGGCCTGGTCACGACCCTGCTCCCGGCGCGGTTCGCGATCCCGGTCGTCGTCCTCGAGCTCGTGCTCGGGATCGCGATCGGGCCGGAGGCCCTCGGCCTCGCCGAGGTCGACACGACAACCGACTTTCTCGCCGACCTCGGCCTCGGGATGCTGTTCTTCTTCGCCGGCTACGAGATCGACTTCGAGCGCATCCGCGGCAAGCCGCTGACGCTCGGGGCACTGGGATGGCTGCTGTCGCTGGCACTCGCCTACGGGATCGGCGGCGCGCTCGCGGCCGCCGGGGTCGTGGTCTCCTACCTCTACACCGGCTCGGCGATGGCGACGACCGCGATCGGGACGCTGATCCCGATCCTCCGCGACGCCGACCAGATCAAGACCAGGTTCGGGGCCCACCTGCTCGGGGCCGGGGCGATGGGCGAGTTCGGGCCGATCCTGCTCGTGACGCTGATCCTCTCGACCGCGCAGCCGCTTCACGAGGCGCTGATCCTCATCTTCTTCGTCGCGCTCGCGGTGTTCACCGGCGTCATAGCGGTCCGCTCGGCCTGGCGCGGCTGGCCGCTGATCACGCGCAGCCACGAGGCCAGCAGCCAGCTCGCGGTCAGGCTCGCGGTGGTGCTGATCTTCGGGCTCGTCGCACTCGCCACCGAGCTCGGACTCGACCTGCTGCTCGGCGGGTTCCTCGCCGGCCTGATCACGAGGGTCGCGCTCAAGGGCCGCGAGGTGGAGGTGTTCGAGTCGAAGCTGAACGCGGTCGGCTACGGCCTGCTGATCCCGTTCTTCTTCGTGATCAGCGGCATGGAGTTCGACATCGCGGCGCTCTTCGACAGCGTCTCGGGGATGTTGAAGCTGGTGCTGTTCCTGGGGCTGTTCCTGGTCGTGCGCGGCGCGCCGGCGCTGCTTCTCTACCGGGGCGTGCTCGGCACCCGCGACCGCTTCGCGCTCGCGTTCTTCTCGGCCACCGAGCTGCCGCTGGTCGTCGCGATCACGACCCTCGCCGTCGAGGGCGGCCACATGCGGAGCTCGACCGCGGCCGGGCTGGTCGGCGCCGCGATCGTCTCGGCGCTCGTCTTCCCGCTGATCGGGCTGCGGCTGCGGCAGAGCGCCGAAGCCGGCGAGAAGGGCTCGCCTAAGCCCGCTTGACGCGCTCGCAGCCGCGGACCTTGTCGGCGGCATCGACGGCGGCGCGGTCGCGGCGCCCGCCGCCGCAGAAGACCATGTCGGCCTCGCCATCTCTGGCGAGGATCCTGTCTCGACCGCGCATCCCGTAGAGGCAATCCACGCCGCCCCGGCCGCTGATCGTGTCGGGACCGGCGAGCCCGATCAGGGTGTCGCCGCCATCGGTGCCCGTCATGCGGTCGCCGCGCCGGGTGCCGGCGAGCGGGTTGGCGCAGGAGAGCGCTGCGATGGTGGCCTGGCCGCCGGACTGACCGGGCGCGCTGCCAGAGCCGCCGCCGCCGGGCGTCGGATCCGGGTCGGGGTCGGGGTCGGGGTCGGGGTCGGGGTCGGGATCGGGGCCGGGAGCGTCAGGGTCGACGTAGATCGGGCTCGAGATCGCGTCGATCGCGCCGGCGCCGCTGAGCCGCATCAGCTGGAGGCGGTAGGAGCCCGGCCCCAAGAGGCTCGAGAACGGCAGCGAGAAGTCGTCGGAGAGCACCGGCGCCGCGAGCATCGGCAACCCGTCCTTGAAGACGATCAGCAGGTAGGGCCCGGGCCGGGTCGCGCTTGCGCCGGCGCCGAGCACCCGGGCGGTGAAGTCGGCGCTCGAGGCGGCGACGGTGTCGCCCATGATCGCCGGCGGACCGCTCTGGCCGGGGGCGGTGGCCTCGAAGCGGAGGTCGGGGGCGTCGGCGCCGGGCGGCTGCACGTAGGTGTGCCCGGCGCGGACCGCGTCCTCGATCCCCTCCTCGGAGAGCTCGTCGGCGTAGACGACCGTCGCCCCGATCCCGATCGGCGAGGAGGTCAGCGCGCCGGTGCCGCTTCCCACCTCACCGGCCTGGTGGGAATCGCTCGAGCCGGTCGCGGCGATCTGGTTCCCGCCGGCGACGATGCTGTCCCAGAAGAAGAGCGCCAGCGGCGTGAACGGATTCGGCCCCGGGTCGAGCGGCGGCAGCCGCAGCCCGGCGGGACCGGTCGAGATCTCGATCGCGTCGACCTTCGAATAGTCGGACTCCCCGGCGGAGTAGCTCCACGCGCATCCGCGGCAGAAGTCGTCGAAGGTCGGGACCTGCGGCGGGAAGATCGTCGGGTGGTTGATCTGGGTCACGCCGCCGGCGGCCTGGATATCGCCGAAGATCGCGCTCGGCAGCGTCCCGTCGCCTCGATCGATCAGCGAGCCGTCGCCGGCCCGCTCATACAGCGGTCCGGTCCGGTAGTCGACGAGCTTGCCGCTGCCGTGGTTGTTGAGGTGGCCGTTGTAGGTCGTGACCTCGGTGCTGCGGACGATCTCCTTGCCCGGGTAGTCGGGCTGGAAGCGGCCGATCTCGTCGTAGGCGTTGACGTTGTTGTGGTCGACGAGGGTCACGAAGTCGAGCCCGGCGCCGTTCGGGCCCTTGGGCGCGAATGCGTAGTCGAAGGTCTCGCGCATGAGCGCGTTTCCGGGCTCGTGCTCGCCGTGCGCGTGGAAGTCGCCCGTGTACCAGCCCGGGCTGGGGTTCTTGGGCGAGCTGTCGTAGGGAGTCGGCGCATACGGCTGGTTGGAGAAGTCGGGGTCGGTGGTGACGTCGATCTGGACCCTGAACGCGACCTTGCTGTCGAGGTCGCCCTCGAGCAGGTTGGCGACCGCGGCGACGCCGAGCTCGACCGCCCAACCGCCGGCCGGGATCGGCCCGGGGACGAAGGCGCGCGTCGTTCGCCCGTGCACGTGGCGGTCGGGGTTCGCCTCATAGGTCGCCTCGTCGGAGTAGCCGTTCGGGGAGATCGTCACGTCGCGGATGCTCGACCCGCCCGAGCCTCGGAACTCGTCCATGCCCCAGACCTGCGAGCCGGCCGGCTTCGGCTCGTAGACGCCGAGGTCGAGCGTGTGCCTGGGGATGTTCGGAAGCGGCAGCCCGCCGAGCGGGACCTCGGGCTGATCGTGGCAGTAGCGGACCCGGATCGCGGTCGAGCCGGCGGGCACGTCGAAAGGGACGTAGACGTAGCTGCCCTCGGCCGAGGACGGGAGCTCGCCGGTGATCGTCGAGAGCGGCGAGAACGAGGCGTCCGCGGCGCCGCCGCAGCTCGCGGGCACCGCGCCGTGTGCCGCGGGGGCCGCGAGAGCGGTCGCGGCGAGTATCCCCATGCAGATCCGCTTCATCAGTCCACCATTTCTAGCTCTTTCGGCCGTCCGCTGAGGCAGTTGGTGCCCTCGTCGGTGACGACGACCAGGTCCTCGATCCGGACCCCGAACTCGCCCGGGACGTAGACGCCGGGCTCGACCGTGACGACGTTTCCGGCTTCGAGCGTGTCCTCGGATTTGACCGACAGCGTCGGGCCCTCGTGGACCTCGATCCCGACCCCGTGGCCGAGCCCGTGCCCGAAGTCGTCGCCGTGGCCGGCCTCGGTGATCATCTCGCGGGCGACGGCATCGACCTCGACTCCGGGCGCCCCGGGACGAACGGCCTCGAGCGCCGCGGCCTGCGCGTGCTTGACGAGCTCGTAGACCTCGCGCGCCTTCTCCCCCGGCTCCCCGGTGGCGAAGGTCCGGGTGCAGTCCGAGCAGTAGCCGTCGAGCTGCGCGCCCATGTCGAAGACGACGAGCTCGCCCTTGCCGATCTCGCGCTCGCCGGGCTCGGCGTGCGGCTGGGCGCCGGTCGGGCCGGCGGCGACGATCGCCGGGAAGCTCGGCTCGGCTCCAAGCTCGCGGATACGCGCCTCGGCGGCGCGAGCGACGTCTCGCTCGGTGCGGCCGGCGAGCCCGCGCTCTATCGCCCAGGCGTAGACCTCGTCGGCGAGCTTCGCCGCGGCGGCGATCGCCTCGACCTCGCCGTCGTCCTTGACGCGGCGCAGCTGCTCGACCAGATCGCCCGCCGGGGCGAGCTCGACCTCCTCGGGCGAAGCCTCTTCGACCTTGCTCAGCTGCCGGACGCTGACGTGGGCGTCCTCGAACCCGAGCTTGCCGTCGGAGAACCGATCGAACACCGGCGGCAGCATCTCGCGCTCGATCGTGACCCGCTCCCACCCCTCGCCCACCTCCTGCTCGGCGCGCTCGACGTAGCGAAAGTCGGTCAGGAATGCCCGCAGTCCCTTGCCGACCAGGCAGAGCCCGTTCGTGCCGGTGAACCCGCACAGGTAGCGGACGTTGGTGAGCTCGGTGACGAGCAGCGCGTCCAACCCGGGCTCGTCCAGCAGGGCCTCGAGCCGGTCGGCCCGCCCGCTGGAGGCTGCTGTCTCGCTCATGGCTTCTGGATTTTCTCGGCGAGGATCTCGAGCGCCTCGCGGTAGCCCTCGGCCTGCTTGCCCGAGATCGCTTCGATCACGAGCCCGTCGAAGACCGAGAAGCGGCGCCACTCCTCGCGCTTCGAGATGTCGGAGAGGTGGACCTCGACCGCGGGAACCCCCGAGAACTCGAGCGCGTCGCGGATCGCCCAGCTGTAGTGCGTCCAAGCCGCCGCGTTGATGATCGCCGCGTCGGCGGTCTCGGGCAGCCGGTGCAGGTACTCGACCATCTCGCCCTCGTGGTTGGTCTGGAAGAAGATCGTCTCGATACCGAGCTCCTTCGCCCAGGCGCTCACCTGGCGCTCGAGGCCGGAGAGGTCGAGGTCCCCGTAGTGCTCGGGATCGCGGCCCCCGAGCTGATCGAGGTTGACGCCGTTCAGAACGGCGACCCGGTTACGGCTTGGCATCTCGGAGCTCTTCCACTGCCGCGCGGACCCTATCCGGCTCGACCCGGTTGCCCCAGGTGGGCTCGCCGGGGCGCTCGAGCAGGACGAAGCCGAGCCCCTCGCTGGTCCGCTTCTTGTCGCGGCCGGCCGCGTCGAGGACGGCGTCGATGTCGACCTCGGGGTCGAGGCCGACCGGCAGCCCGTGGCGCCCGAGCGCCTCGGCGACCTCGGCGCGCAGCTCCGCGGCTCCCGAGAGCCGCAGCGCCGCGAGCAGCCCGAGGCCGACCGCTTCGCCGTGGCGGTAGCGCTTGTAGCCGGTCGCGGCCTCGATCGCGTGCCCGACCGTGTGCCCGAGGTTGAGCACCGCGCGGCGGCCGGAGTCGCGCTCGTCGGAGGCGACGATCTCGATCTTGGTCCGCGCGCAGGCGAAGACCAGCCCGGTGAGATCGTCGCGGTCTCCCTCGCGGACGAGGGCGAGGAGATCGAGGCCGCGGGCTCGCTCCCAGAGCTCGCCGCCGGCGATCAGCGCCGTCTTCAGGACCTCGACGTAGCCGGCCGCGATCTCCTCGTTCGGCAGCGTCGCGAGCGTCGCCGGGTCGGCGAGCACGGCGACCGGCTGGTGGTAGGCGCCGACGTAGTTCTTCGCTTCGGGTAGGTCGACTCCGGTCTTGCCGCCGTAAGCCGAGTCGACCTGGGCGACGACGGTGGTCGGGAGCTGCGCGACCGGGGTGCCGCGCTGGTAGGTCGCGGCGACGAAGCCGGCGAGATCGCCAGTCACCCCGCCGCCGAGCGCCACGACCAGGTCGTCGCGGCGTGCCTCCATTTGCGCCAGCGACTCGAGCAGCACCTCGGCCTCGGTCAGTGTCTTGCGGCTCTCGCCGCCCTCGATCTGGATCGTCGCTTCGCGCGCCGGGAGCAGTCCCTCGTGCGCGACGAGCGCCTCGCGGTCGGCGATGCAGAACAGCCTCCTGCCGGGGTCGGCCTCGGCGAGCAGCCCGATCGCGCCCTCGCCGACCGCCGCGGGGTAAGAGCCGCTGCTCGATTGCGCCCACGTGAGCCGCACCGCCGGCGCGCCGCGCATCGCAGCCAGCCACGGCGCCGTGGCGGCGCCGAGCTCGGCGCCACCGGTCGGCAGCACCGCGCGCGAGACCTGCTCATACAGCGGCCCGCGCTCGCGGTGGCGGCGCGCGAACTCCTCGCGGTCCGTGGCCAGCGGCCTCTCGCCGCGCGCGGACTGGGCTCGATCCCAGGCCGTCTGCTCGTCGACCTCGCAGAACACGACCACATGCCCTGACAACGCGTTGCGAACTCTCTCGCTTTCGACCGCCCCGCCGCCGAGCGCGATCGCGACCTGCTCGCTGCGGCCGCGGTCGAGCAGCCCGAGCACGAGCTCCTCCTCGCGGCTGCGGAACGCGGCCTCGCCCTCGCGCTCGAAGAACGACGCGATCGGCTCGCCGAGCTCGGCCTCGATCAGCCGGTCGGCATCGAGCGCCTCGATCCCGAGGCGCTCGGCTGCGGCGCGCGCCGCTTCGCTCTTGCCGGCGGCCATGAAGCCCGTGAAGACGATAGCGCCGGCATTCTTGTCTACCTCCGCCACCCGATCCGCTCCTTGTAGGCCTGGATCGCGCCGAGGACGTCATCGATGTGGTCGCCGCCGAACTTGTCGCGATAGGCGCCCGCGAGCGTCAGCGCGACCATCGCCTCGCCGACCACCGCGGCGGCCGGGACGACCGCCGAGTCGGTGCGCTCCTTGTGCGCCGACTCGGCCTCGAGCGTCTCGGTGTCGACCGAGCGCAGCGGCTTGGTCAGGGTCGAGATCGGCTTGATCGCCGCCTGCACGACCAGCGGTTCGCCGTTCGTCATCCCGCCTTCGAGACCGCCGGCGCTGTTGGTCTCGCGGTAAAAGCCGCGCTCTTCGTCGTGAAAGATCTCGTCGTGGGCCTCGGAGCCGGGGCGCCCGGCGACGTCCCAGGCAGGGCCGATCGAGGCGCCCTTGATCGCCTGGATCGAGACGATCGCCTGCGCGAGTCTCCCGTCGAGCTTCTCGTTCCAGGCGACGTGCGATCCGAGGCCGGGGAGGAGCCCGAACGTCCGCACCTCGAAGCTGCCGCCGAGGCTCTCGTTCTCCTTCCGCAGCCGGTCGACCTCGGCGACCATCTCTTCGCTTGCCTTCGGGTCGAGGCAGCGGACCGGGGAATCGTCCACCCCCTCGAACTCCTCGAGCGCCGGGTCGGTGGCCGGTGTGCGCACCGAGCCCATCTGCAGGACGTGGGAGCGGATCTCCACCCCGAGCACGCTCAGGAAGCCCTTGGCGACCGTTCCGGCGGCGACCCGTGCCGCGGTCTCGCGGGCACTGGCGCGCTCGAGCACGTTGCGGAGGTCGCTGTGGCCGAACTTCTGCATCCCGGCGAGGTCCGCGTGGCCGGGACGCGGCAGGTGGACTTCTTCCACCTCCGCGTCGACCGGCCACGGGCTCATGCGCTCCTCCCAGTTGGAGTAGTCGCGGTTGGCGACCAGGATCGCGATCGGGCTGCCGAGCGTCCGCCCGTGGCGGACGCCGGAGCGGATCTCGACCGCGTCGGACTCGATCTTCATCCGCCCGCCGCGGCCGTGGCCGAGCTGACGGCGCGCCATGTCGCGGTCGAGCTGCTCGCGGTCGAGCTCGAGCCCCGCGGGCAGCCCCTCGACTACCGCGACCAGGCCCGGCCCGTGCGATTCGCCTGCTGTTACGAAGCGAAACATGCAGCAAGGCTAGAGGGCGACGACAGCCCCAAGTGCAAGGAAGGGGACGAAGGGCATCGTCATCTTCCGTGCCTCCCAGCCAAAGCGGAGCATGAGCACGACGCCGGCCAGGGTTCCGGCGAGGAAGGCCGCGAGCAGCGCAGTGACCACCGCGCCGCCGAGGAACAGCCCGAGCAGCGCGGCGAGCTTGACGTCGCCGAGGCCGATTGATCCCGGAACAACCAGGGCCGGTGCGAGCAGGAATCCACCGGCCCCGAGCGCCGCGAGCAGCCTCGGGCCGAGCAGCGCCGGCTCGGTGACCGCGATGATCGCGATCGCAGCCGCGGCGCCGGCGAGCATGGCGCGGTCGGGAACCGTCCGCGTCCGCAGGTCGCTGAGCGTGCAGACCGCGAGCACCGCCGCGAGGACGAGGGCGCTGCCCATATCTTCTAGAGCGCCCGGTGAGAAGAATTCGCCCCCCTACACCCACTAACTGATGGCGGCGCGGCGGCTGCTGATCATCCTCATGATCCTGCTCGGCATCTCGACCGTGGCCGCAATCCTGGCGCCGCCGCGGCCCGAGGAGAACGAGGGCTCCGACACCGGCACGACCAGCACCAAGGCGGCCACCACGGCCCAGCCCGGGAGCGGAGGCAAGCTGCTGCGGGCGACGATCGACGCCGGCGACCCGCAGACTGAGGTCGTCCCGCTGAGCACCGGAGACGAGCTCGAGCTGCAGGTGCGCTCAAAGCGCCCCGACCAGGTCGAGATTCCCGCGCTCGGGCTGGTCGAACCGGTATCGAGGGACGCGCCGGCGCTCTTCGACCTTCTGCTCGAAGATCCGGGCGACTACGAGGTCGTCCTGGTCGAAGCCGACCGGCTCGCGGGCCGGCTCGAGGTCAGCCCTCGAGCTGACTGATTCCGATCACCCGTCTAGCTCGGCAGGAGTGAGCGAGAGCTCCAGGAATCGGTCGCCGCGCACCGCGGTGACCTCGATCCCCTCCCCGATCCGCTCGGCCACCATCAGCCGCTGAAGCTCGCTGACGTCGGAAATCGGGTCGCCGTCGATCGCGACGATCAGGTCCTCGGGGCGGAGCCCGGACTTCTCGGCCGGGCTGCCCGATACGACCTCGACCACCTCGATGCCCTGTTCGCGCCCGACCCTGGCGGCGATCTTCGGAGGCAGCGGCCTCGACCCGCCGACGATCCCGATGTAGGCGCGGCGGACGCGGCCGTCGGCGATCAGGGATCCGATGATCTTCCGGGTCGCGTCGTTGATTGGCACCGCGAGCCCGAGGCCGACTCCGGCGACGGCGGTGTTGACGCCCACAACGCGGCCGAAGCCGTCGGCGAGCGCGCCGCCGGAGTTGCCGGGGTTGAGCGCCGCGTCGGTCTGGATCACGTTCTCGACCAGCCGCCCGGCCGAGCCGGAGCGGGTCGGGAGCGAGCGTCCGAGCGCCGAGACGACGCCGGCGGTCACCGTTCCCTGGAATCCCATTGGGCTGCCGATCGCGACGACGAGCTGGCCGACGAGCAGCTCCTCGGCGTCGCCGAGCGCCGCCGGGGAGAGATCGCCGCCCTCGGCGCGGACGACGGCGAGGTCGGAGAGCGGGTCGCTGCCGGTCACCTCGGTCTCGAGCTCGCGGCCGTCGGCGAACGAGGCGCGCACTTTGCGGCCGCCGGCGACGACGTGGGCGGAGGTGAGCAGGAAGCCGTCCGGGGAGATCGCGACGGCGCTGCCGCCGCCCTCGCGGCGGCCGCGGCGGGTGCGCTGCTCGACCTGGAGGTGGGCGACAGAGGGACGGAGCCGCTCGGCAACCCCGGAGACGGTCCGCGAGTAGGCGTCGAACGCCTCGGCGTCGGGAAGCTCGGCGCGGGAGCCGTCCTGGAGCGGTTCGGTCGACTGTATGAGGCGGAGGGAAGGCACTAATACAAAGTTAGCAATAGCGTCAATCGCCCCGTGCCGCTTCGCGCATCACGTCGAGCGGCGGGTCCTCGCGGGTCCAGATCCGCAGCGACTCGGCGCCCTGGCGGACGAGGATCTCGAGCCCGTCGACGACCTCGGCGCCGGCATCGCGGGCAGCGGCAACGAGCTCGGTCTCCGAGCCCGAGTACGGCAGGTCGACGACGACCCGGCCCGGCCCGAGCATGCCGGCCTCGAGCGGCAGCTCGTCGAGCCCCTCCCCCTTCATTCCGACCGTGGTCGTGTTGACGATCAGCCCGTAGTCGCCGGCCTCAACGTCCCCGGCCGCCACCGCCTCGGCCCCGAGCTCGCCGGCGAGCTTCTCGGCCCGCTCGGCGGTCCGGTTCCAGAGCTCGACCTTCGCGCCCTCGCCCAGCAGGGCCCAAACCACGGCCCGTGCAGAGCCGCCGGCGCCGAGCACCAGCGCCCGCATCCCCTTCGGCGGGCGCGGCAGCGCCGCGATCAGCCCCGGAGCGTCCGTGTTATCGGCCTCGATGCCGCCGGCCGCAAAGCTGAGCGTGTTCGCCGAGCCGATCTCGCGGGCTCGGTCGCTCGCCACCTTCGCGACCGCGAGCGCCGCCGGCTTGTGGGGGACCGTGACGTTGGCGCCCGCGAACCCCTCGCCGGGCATCGCCTCGACGCGCGCCGCGAAGCGCTCGGGCTCGACGTCAATCGCCCCATAGCTCCACTCCGGCGCCAGGCCGAGAGCTTCGAGCGCCGCGTTCTGCATCGCGGGGGAACGCGAGTGGGCTACCGGGTGCCCAAGGACGGCGAGCTTCAACACTCCGTGGGAGAGTTGCCGCCCGCCTCTTCGCGGGCGGAGTTGTAGCGCGCCACGGCCTCTTCGAACTCGGCCTCGGTGGTGACGAACTCGTGCTCGCCGCATGTCCCGGGCTTGACGACGTAGAACAGGAACCCGTTGCGCGCCGGCTTCGCGGCCGCCTCGAGCGCGTCGAGGCCAGGGTTGCCGATCGGCCCCGGCGGCAGCCCGGCGCGGGTACGGGTGTTGTAGGGCGTGTCGGCCGACAGCGCCTCGTTGGTGAGCGGCTGGTCGAAGTTGCCCGTCTCGAAGCGCGTCGTCGCATCGATCCCGAGCGGCATTCCGCGACTGAGGCGGTTGTAGATCACCGCCGCGACCAGCGAGCGCTCCTTCGCGACCATCACCTCGCGATCGATCATCGAGGCGATGATGACCACGTCGTAGGGAGTCAGGTTCTTCTTCTGCGCGTAGGTCATGTCGACCCGGGAGATGTTCTCGTCGAAGGCGTTGAGCTGCATCGGAACCAGCTCCTCGACCGTCGAGCCCGGCGGCAGGTCGTAGGTGGCCGGGAACAGGAAGCCCTCGAGGCTCTCGGGGTCCTTGGCCCCGTACTTCTGCGGCTTGAACCCCGGCGAGCTCACCGTCGCGGCCTCGTAGTCGCCGTCGATCCCCGCCTCGGTGACGAGGTCGGCGACCTGCGGGCGGCTCAGGCCCTCGGGGATCAGGAGCGTCTCCTGGGCGCTGACCTCCCCGGTAAGGCGGTCGATCGCGGCGCCGTAGCTCATCCCCTCGGCGAGGCTGTAGGTGTCGGCCTCAACGTCAGTAGATTTTCCGGCCAGCTTCAGCCGCCACTGGAACATCGTGCCGTTGTCGACGACGCCCTTCTCGTCGAGGATGTCGGCGATCGCGCCGGCGTCGGCGCCCTCGGGAATCTCGACCGCGACCGGCTCGCCGCCGTCGCCCGCGAACGGCTGGAAGAACGCGAACAGGAACCAGAGCGCGAGCAGCCCGACGAGCACGCCGCCGAGGGCGATGAACCGCCGGCGGCGGTAGCTGCCCGGGTCGGGCGGCTTTTCGCCGCCTCCGCGTCCGCCTCGCCCTCGGCTGCCGAACCAGCCGCCGACCGCATCGCGGGCGCCCGACAGCCTGCTCGCCCTGGAGCGGTAGACCCTCGTGTCGGCGCCGGACGCGGCCCTCGCGGGTTTGCGGGCCTTTGCCTGCTTCGGAGCCCTCGACTGCTTGGCTGCCCTCGGCTGTTTCGCCTGCTTCGCGGGCTTCGCGGGCCTCGCCTCGCCGCCGCCGCGCTGCTGCTGGCGCTCCCGGCGGCGCCGCTCGCGCTCGATCGCGTCCGGGTCGTCGCGCCCGAACTCGTCGGTGGGCGGGCCGGGCTCAGGCATGAGCGGCGATGTAGGACTCGAGCAGGTGCGCGGCGGCGAGCGAGTCCTCGGCCGCGGCCGCTCCCTCGCGCGCGCTGCGCTCGGCGAGTTTGGTGGTCAGGCGCTCGTCGTAGGTCTCCACCGGGACAGCGAGGAGCTCCTCGAGCTCGGCGGCGAAGCTGCGCGAGGCCTCGGCCTGAGCGCCCTCCTCCCCTCCCATCGTCACCGGCAGTCCGACGATCACCTTCTCGACCCCGTGTTCGTCGACGAGCGCCGAGACGGCGGCCGCCTCGGGCGGCTCGAGCACGTCGATCGGCCGCGCCAGGGTCGCGGTCGGGTCAGAAAGCGCGCATCCGCAGCGCGCGGCTCCGTAGTCGAGGGCAAGCAAGCGCATCAGCTAAACACAATGGCCGTCTATGAGTTGCTGAGGGTGCGTTCGATTTCGCCGCGGGCGGCTTCGAGCGCCTCCCCGAGCCGCTCCGGCTGCCGGCCCCCGGCGCGGGCGAAGTCGTCGCGGCCTCCCCCGCCGCCGCCGACGATCTGGGCGGCAGCGCGGATCACATCGCCGGCTCGCAACCCGCGGGCCACAGCGTCCTTCCCGAAGCTCGCGATCATCGAAACGCTGCCGTCGCCCGAGGTTCCGAGCACGATCGCGCCCTCGCCGCCGAGCGAAGACTTGACCCGCTCGACCAGCTCCTGGAGCGACTTCGGATCGATGCCCTCGATCTCGGCCGCGACGACCTTGACCCCGCCGACCTCGCTCGCCTGCTCGGCGAGCGCACCGACCTTCTCGTTCGTCCCGGCGGCACCGGCCTCGCGGTCCTTTGCTTCGAGCTCGGCGAGCCGCTCGCTGGCGCGCCGCGCTCCCGCGAGCGGGTCCTGCGTCGAGCCGAGTAGCGCGCCGGCCTCGTCGAGCGCCGCCGATCGCTCGCGGTAGTAGTCGATCGCCGCCGGGCCAGTGAGCGCCTCGATGCGGCGCACGTTGGCGGCGCTCGAGCCCTCGGAGGTGAGCGCGAAGATCCCGATCTCGGCGGTGTTGGCGACGTGGGTGCCGCCGCAGAGCTCGCGCGAGACCCCGTCGACCTCGATCACCCGGACCCACTCGCCGTACTTCTCGCCGAACAACGCCATCGCCCCCATCGCCTCGGCCTCCTCACGGCTCATCTGCATCGCCCGCACCGGGCGACTCGCCTTCACCCACTCGTTTACGCGGTCCTCGACCGCGCGCACCTCCTCGGCCGAGAGCGAGGAGCCGTGGGTGAAGTCGAAGCGGAGCTTGTCGGGACGCACCGCCGAGCCGGCCTGGCGGACGTGGTTGCCGAGCGATTCGCGGAGCGCCGCGTGCAGCAGGTGGGTCGCGGTGTGATTTCGCATCGTCGCGTGGCGGGCGTCGTGGTCGACCTCGGCCTCGACCCGCGCTCCGGGATCGACGGCGCTCTCCAGCTTCAGGGCCTGGTCGTCGCCGACCCGATAGACGTCGAGCACCCGCGCCTCGGAACCGTTCGCGCGCACGACGCCGGAGTCGGCGACCTGGCCGCCCCCCTCCGCGTAGAAGGGGCTCTCCTCGAGCTTTGCGAAGAACGCGTCCTCCGCCTGCTCGGCGGCGAGCACGCTGGTTTCGGCGCGCAGCTTCTCGTAGCCGACGAAGCGCGATTCCGGCGTCGCCGAGGCGAAGTCGAGCACGGTGACGTGGCGGTCCTCGGAGCCGTGCGCGGCCGCCGTCCCGACCCGGGCTCGCTCGCGCTGCTCCTCCATCAGCTGCTCGAAGCCCTGGTCGTCGACCGAGAGGCCCTGCTCGGCGAGCAGCTCCTTGGTGAGGTCGAACGGGAAGCCGTAGGTGTCGTGGAGCTTGAAGGCGTCGGCTGCATCGACCGACGAGGTGCCCTCCGCCTTCGCGCTCGAGACCAGCTCGCCGAGCATCTCGGAGCCGCGGTCGAGAGTGCGGCCGAAGCTCTGCTCCTCGTCGCGGACCCAGCGGGTCACCGTCTCTCGCTCGGCAGCGAGCTCGGGGTAGGCGGGCCCGAGCAGCTCGAGCGCCCGGTCGGTGAACCTCTCCATGAACGGTGCCTCGAGCCCGATCGTCCGCCCCTGCTGGATCGCGCGCCGCATGATCCGGCGCAGAACGTAGCCGCGGTCCTCGTTCGAGGGCACGACGCCGTCGGCGATCAGAGCCGCGGTCCCGCGCGAATGGTCGGCGAGGATCCGCATCGCGCGGGTGGTTGCGCCACCGTCCCCGTAGGAACGGCCCGAGAGCTCCTCGGCGAGGTCGACGAGCGGGCGGATCGCGTCGGTTTCGAACACCGAGTCGACGCCCTGCAGAATCGCCGCCATCCGCTCGAGCCCCATCCCGGTGTCGATGTTCTTCATCGGCAGCTCGGTGAGCGTCTCGTCATCGGCGAGCTCATAGGTCATGAAGACGTGGTTCCAGTACTCGACGAAGCGGTCGTTGTCGCCGCCTGGCGTGTCGTCGGCAGCGCCGAATTCCTCACCGCGGTCGAGGTACATCTCCGAGCAGGGGCCGCAGGGCCCGGTCGGCCCCGCCTGCCAGAAGTTCTCCGAACGCGGTAGCTGCACGATCCGCTCCTCGGGCACGCCGACCGACTTCCAGATCTCGATCGCCTCGGTGTCGGGGCCGAGGCCGAGGGCCTCGTCGCCCTCGAACACCGTCACCCAGATCAGCTCGGGGTCGAAGCCGAAGCCGTTCGTCGAAAGCTCCCAGCCCCAGGCGATCGACTCGGGCTTGAAGTAGTCGCCGAAGCTCCAGTTGCCGAGCATCTCGAAGAAGGTCAGGTGGCGGGCGGTGTTACCGACCTGCTCGATGTCGGTGGTGCGGAAACAGCGCTGGACGTCGCAGACGCGCTTGGCCGGCGGCTGCTCCTGGCCCAGGAAGTAGGGCTTGAACGGCTGCATCCCGGCCGTCGTCAGCAGCACCGAGGGGTCGTGCGCCGAGGGCACCAGCGAGGCCGAGGGCACACGCTTGTGGCCCTGCTGCTCGAAGAAGCGCAGAAATGTCTCGCGAATCTCTTCCGAGTTCATCGACGCAGAGTCTAGGAGTCCGTATGGCCTGCAAATGCAAACGGCCGGCGCCACGAGGGCGCCGGCCGTTCGTCATGCGGATTCGCTCAGGTCGCTACTGAATGACCTGGCTGATAGCCACGGTCGGCGTGACCAGCTTGCTGGCCTTCACCGTGAACTTGATCTTCTGCTTCTTCCTCAGACCCGTGAGGTGTACGGCGCTGAACGTAGCGCCCTTCTGGGCCCGGGACTTGACCTTGGACTTGACCTTGGACACCGTGGCCGTGACGCCCTGAGCCCTGAGCTGCGGGGCGGTCGCGATCGTGGTGCTCGTTGACCCCCACGTGGTCAGGATGTCGGCGGTCTTGCCGGTTGCCTTGAACGAGTGCACCTTGGTCTGATTCGGACGCGTGAGGTTGTCAGTGAACCTCTGCGGCGCCGTCTTGCAATTCAGGGCCGCGGTGAGGTCGCCCGAAACCGGCCCCAGATCGGAGGCCATGTTGGCGACGAACACCGGCGGTCCACCGGTCAGCGATTGGATCTGCTGCAGCGGTGAACCCGTGGAAACGGATACGCCGCTGCCGAGTCCGACCACATAGGTCTTGGTCGGCGGTGTCACCGACGGACCGGCCGGGTTGTAGGTACCCGGGTTGGGCTCACCATCGCTGAGGAAGATCCTCGCGTTGGCGGCCGGGTTGGCCAGGTTCGAGAGCGCAAATCCACCGTCGTAGTCGGTCCCGGAGTCGCCGCCCAGCGGACCGTTGCCCTTCACGTTGGCGAGCGCCGAGGTGAACGTGGCCTGAGCACTTACCGTGCCGATCGGAACGGGCCCGACGAGAATTGCGGCCGCAGGCCCGGTCGTGGTTGCCTTCGAGCCGAACTCGACCGCGCCCATCGTCTTGCCGGCGTTGAGTGCGTTGCCGGCGATGATGCTGACGAGCTGCGAGCGCAGGTTCAGCCCCGTGGTGAGATCCTGGGGATCGGTACTGAGCATCGAGCTCGAGTCGTCGATGATCGCCTCGATGTTCGTCGCCGGCGTGCAGCCCGGCACATTGGCCGACTGCGCACTCGGCGCAACCATCGCCAGCGTGACGAGCCCGGTGAGGGCCGTCGCCACCAGCACCTTGAAAGTTCGCTTCATTACTTCCCTCCTGTGTCGTTCCGTGTCCTGCGGATGCAGGCAACGCCCTTCCTCGACCTGAACACTTTCAGCGTCGATTTGGAGCGGCGAGCCTAGCCGAAAGCAGGGACTTCGGCGCCCCACCTTTGTCTAGATCCGCTCACGCAATCGTGCCGTGCCCGACGACCAGATCGCCGTCGAGAAGCGACGCGGTCTGGCCCGGGGCGACCCCGTAAGCCGGGGTTTCGAGCGAAGCGAGCAGCTCGTCGCCGGGCTCGCCGCTCGGCCGCTCGACGCTGCACGGCAGCGGGGCCGAGTGATGGCGGATCCGGACGCGGTTGACCCGGCCCGCGGACCGGTGCAGCGTCGTGCCGCGAAGCCGGACCGAGCGCGCCGCAAGCCTCTCGCGCCTGCCGACCACGACCCGGTTCGAGCCCGCGTCCTTGCCGAGCACGTAGAGGGGCTCGCCGGCCGCGACCCCGATCCCGCGCCGCTGCCCGACCGTGAAGTGGTGGTGGCCGCGGTGGGTCCCGAGCACGCGCCCGTCCTCATCGACGATCTCGCCGCTTCGGTCCTCGAGCCGCGCGTGGCGGCGCAGGAACTCGCGCTTGCCGGTCCCGGCGAGGAAGCAGAGGTCCTGGCTCTCGGGCTGGCGCGCAACCGCCAGCCCGGCGTCGGCGGCGATCGAGCGCACCTCCGGCTTGCGGAGCTCGGCGAGCGGGAAGCGGAGCCGCGCCAGCGAGTCCGGGCGCAGCGCCGAGAGCATGTGCGTCTGGTCCTTGCCCGGGTCGGCGGCCGCGGCGAGCAGCGGCCCCTCGCCGTCGTCGACGAGCCGCGCGTAGTGCCCGGTGACCAGCGCATCGGCGCCGAGGCGATCGGCGAGCTCGATCATCGCGTCGATCCGCAGCTCGCCGTTGCAGCGCACACACGGGTTCGGCGTCCGCCCCGCCGCGTAGCCGGCGAGGAAGTCCTCGACCACGGTCTCCCTGAACCCGGGCTCGAGATCGAGCGTCAGGTGGGGCATGCCGAGCGAGTGCGCGAGCCGCCGCGCCCCGAGCACCGCCTCTGGCGAGCAGCAGCTGCGGGTGCCGTCGGTGGCGCGGTCGGCCCACAGCTTCAGCGTCACAGCGACGACCTCGGCGCCGCGGCGGCGCTCGAGCAGCCCGGCGACAGCCGAGTCGACGCCGCCGCTGAGCGCGACGAGGACGCGCGGGCGGTCGCCGGCCGCGGCGATGCCCTCACCCGATGACGCGAGCGCCGCAAGCGCACGGTGGAGCGCGTCGGCTGCCAGCCCGGCGGCGTGGGCGTGGGCCGCGGAGAGCCCGCCGAGCGCATCGCTGATCGCGCCTGAATCGATCAGCGCGCAGTCGAGGACGGCCGAGCCCTCGGCGAGCTCGCAGGTCGCGGCCCCCGCGGCGAGCGCCGCGGCGCAGCCCTCGGCATCGAAGCGCGCCCGCTCGACAGCGCCGTCGCGGACGAGCAGCGCGATCCGGATCAGGTCGCCACACGGCGCGCCGCCCGCGGCGCCGACCTGCGCGCCCTCGGGCGCCGGCCCGCGGCGGGAGCGATCTTCGTGGAAGCGTCTCAGGGCCTCGGAGGCCATAGGTGCAGGTGAAGGCGATTGGAAGTAGGTGGCCCCAACCGGCCGCTGTCGCCCTGGCTGAGAACCCGTCGGAACAGGTGGGTGTCTACCGGAAAACCCCAAGGGGCGGACCGGAAATCGACTCCCGTAGCCAAATGTGTTGGGTCAAATGAGGACGACTGGCGTACAGGCTCGGGCCTACGGCCAGTCTACTACCGGCCGCGCAACGATTTCACCCATTGGCGGGGCCGGTCGCCGAGGGTGTAGTCGGTGAGGCTGAGATAGACGGCGCCGCCGCCGACCAAAATCAGCGCCAGCGGCCAGATGCCGAGGTTGGTCGGCTCGGGGCTGTCCGAATCGAGGTCGAAGCCGACGATGAAGAGGAAGAAGGCGAGCCCGACCGCGCCGACGTAGGTCGGCCCGCGAATCCCGAGCAGGGTCCCCGCGCCGATCAGAACCAGCGAGACGGCGAGCAGCAGCAGATCCCAGAAGACGTTCGTGTCGGCGCCGTCGAAACCCGGGATCGGGATCGGCGCCAGGTTGACCGCCGCGCTGATCCCGAGCCCGCCGGCGAAAACCGCGGCGATCCCTCCCCCGGTGAGCAGCTCCTCGAACCGCTCCAGCCCCTTGTCGCGATCCTCCCGCCAGAGCCGTATCCCGAAGTAGATCAGCGCCCCAGCGAGCACGCCGAGCACAATCCTGTAGGCGGTGATGTGCTCGCCGATGCCCCCGTCGCCGAGCAGCTCGTCCCAGAGCGCCGACCAGGCGATCAGTGAAGCGATCGCGCCGGCGAGGATCTGGAAGCGGACCCCGATCACGATCCCGGCGTAGAAAGCCAGCCCCGCGGTGATCGCGAACACCCAGAACGTGTTCAGGGAGGCGTCCGGGTTGCCGCCGACCAGCTCGACCAGCTGAAGCAAGGCGAGCGGCACGAAGACGAGCCCGAAGACGCTCCAAACGGCCTGCCATGGGCGCAGGCCGCCGGTGTCGTCGACGGTTGCGAGCGCGCCGCCGTAGAGGACGACGGCGGGAATCACGTAGAGGACGAACGACGGGAAGTCGCCCCAGTCCTCGCCCTTGCGGAGCACCAGCATCAGGACGCCGATCCCGAACACCAGGCCGCCCAGCATGCGGAGCCCGTCGCGGGTGTCCTCGGGCTTCAGCGCCTCTCGCATGGCGGGCACCCTATCCCGCCCGGCTCGGGAAGCTCTCTTTGAGCTCGAGGATGCGCTCGTAGGCGCTCTCGAGCGCGGGGCGCGGAACCCCGCCCTTGCCGGCCTGCCTGACGAGGCTCTCGTACGCATCCGCCGAGGTGCCGACGCCCTTCGCGAACAGGACGATGTCGACCCCCGCCGCGAGCGCCCGTGCCGCCGCACGGTCGGGCGACAGCTCGCTTTTCACCGCCTGGCCCTCGAGGTCGTCGGTGATCGCGACCCCGTCGAAGCCGAGCCGCTCGCGGAGCTCGTCGGTCACGATCGGGGGCGCCCAGGCCGCCGGGTCGCCAGAGCCGAGTGCCGGATAGATGGCGGTCGAGAGCATCACCAGCGGGGCCGCACCGGCCTCGATCGCGTCGGCGAACGGCACCATCTCGCCCTCGAGATCCGGGCGCGGGGCCGGGATCGTCGCCGCCTTGGTGTCGGTGTTCTGAGTCGTGAGCCCGAGGCCGGGGAAGTGCTTGAAGGTGGCCGCGACCCCGTTCGACTCCATTCCTTCGGCGAACGCGATCGTCAGCTCGCTGACCCGCGCCGGGTCCTCGCCGAAGCTCCGCTCGCGAATCGTGTCCGGGGCCTCCGGATGGGAGATGTCGGCGTCGGGGGCGAGGTTGACGTTCACGCCGGCCCCGGAGAGGTAGCGCCCGGTTTGCTCGCCCTGCATGCGCGCCGCGTCGGTGCTGCCACCCTGGCCGAGCATGGCCGGCGACTGCGTCGGCGGCCCCGGCAGCCGCTTCACCTTGCCGCCCTCCTGGTCGATGGCGATGATCAGCGGCGGGTTGCCGCCCTTGGCGGCGACCTTTTGCAGCTTGCGGACGTCGGCGCGCAGTGACTCCTCGTTGCGCGGGAAGACGATCACCCCGCCGAGCTGGCCCTTGCGGACCCGCTTCAGCATCTCCTTGCTGGGGCCTGAGCCGGGCAGCCGGCCAACCACGGTCTGGCCGATCAGCTTGCTGACCGGCAGCTCGGAGACCTCGGGCGGCGCCGGCTTATCGTCTCCGTCGCCGCCGGTGAGCAGCAGCGCACCGGCAACCAGGACGCCGACAACGACCAGCCCGGCGCCGATCGCCTGCCGGCGGCGCACCTTCGCCGGCAGCTCACGGTGGCGGCGGTGGCGGCGGCCGCCCGGCGGCGGGCCCTCGCCCGGGGGCACCCCTCCGGGGAGCGGGCGCTCGCGGGTGGTCGGTCGCTCGCCGGTCGCCGGTCGCTCGCCGGTCGCCGGTCGCTCGCCGGTCGCCGGTCGCTCGCCGGTCGCCGGTCGCTCGCCGGTATCGGTGTCGCCGACCGTCGAGGGCCGCTGCGGCAGGATCCGCTCGCCGGTGGTCGGATCGCGCTCGCGCGGCTGGTAGGCCGGGTCTTCCCTGTAGCGCGGATCTATGTCGCCGAACTCGTCCTCGGGGGGAGGCGGCGGCGGCCTGCCCTCCATCAGCTCTTTTCTCCCGTATCGGCGTCTCCTCCGCTTCGCGTCCGGGACGCCGGCTTACGCAGCGCGAGGCCGAGCTCGCGCAGCTGCTCGTCTTCGACCGGCGCGGGCGCGCCGGTGAGCGGATCCGCTCCTGAGGCTGTCTTCGGGAAGGCGATCACCTCTCGAATTGACTCGGCACCGTGAAGTATCGCCGCTATCCGATCAACGCCGTAGGCGATTCCACCGTGCGGGGGGGCACCGTAGCGGAGCGCCTCGAGCAGGAACCCGAAGCGCTGTTCGGCCTCCTCGGCCCCGATCCCGAGCACCTCGAAGGCACGGCCCTGCAGCTCGGGGTCGTTGATACGGATCGAGCCGCCCCCGATCTCGACCCCGTTCCAGACCACGTCGTAGGCGAGCGCCCGCGCGTCGCCCGGGGCGGCGGGATCGAGATCGCCGTCGGGCCGCGTGAACGGATGGTGGAGCGGATCCCAGCGCCCCTCCTCCTCGTTGTAGGAGAACAGAGGCCAGTCGACGATCCAGAGCAGTTCCTGGGCCCCTTGATCGGCGAGCTCCCAACGGTTCCCGAGCCGCTCGCGGAGCTCGCCGAGCACCGCCGCGGCCAGCGGCGCCTTGTCGGCGACGATCAGCAGCAGATCGCCTTCCTTTGCGCCGAGCGTGCCGTTTATCGCGGCGATCTCCTCGGCGGAGAGGAATTTGGCGATCGGCGATTTCCATCCCTCGCCCTCGACGATCGCCCAGACGAGCCCCTTGGCGCCGATCTCCTGCGCCTCGTCGACGAGGCCGTCGAGCTCGCCGCGGGAGAGGTCGCGGGCGCCCGCGTTGAAGCCGCGGACGACGCCGCCGTCCTCGATCACCCCGCCGAACGCGTTGAACTCGGTGCCGCGCAGATGCTCGGTGAGCTCGGAGATCTCGAGCCCGAAACGGGTGTCGGGGCGGTCGGTGCCATAGCGCGCGATCGCCTCGTCGTAGGGAAGGCGCTTGAACGGAGCCGAGACCTCGACCCCGGCGGCGCCCAGGACCCGTTCGAGCAGCCGCTCGTTGAGCTCGATCACGTCGTCGACGGTCACGAACGACATCTCGATGTCGAGCTGGGTGAAGTCGAGCTGGCGGTCGGCGCGCTGGTCCTCGTCGCGAAAGCAGCGCGCGATCTGGAAATAGCGCTCGAGCCCGCCGACCATCAGAAGTTGCTTGAACAGCTGCGGCGACTGCGGCAGCGCGTAGAGGCTGCCCTGCTGGAGGCGGCTCGGGACCAGGAAGTCGCGCGCGCCCTCGGGCGTCGAGCGGGTCAGGATCGGCGTCTCGACCTCGAGAAACCCTTCCGCGGCGAGGAAGGCGCGCATCTCGCGGACCGCGCGGTCCCGGAGCTCGAGCCCCTCGCGCATCCGCTCGCGACGCAAGTCGAGATAGCGGTGGCGGAGCCGCGCCTCCTCGCTCACCTCCCCCGAGAAGCCCTCGATCTCGAACGGCGGCGTCTCGGCAGCCGCGAGCAGCGTCGCGTCGGTGACCTTGATTTCGACCTCGCCGGTCGGGATCGACGGATTGACCGTCTCCTCGGAGCGCCGCACCACCGTGCCGTGGGCACTGAGCACGTGCTCGGGGCGGAGCTCGTGACCGAGCCCGAAGGCGTCTCCCGCCTGGTCGGGATCGAAGACGAGCTGCACGAGCCCGGTGCGGTCGCGGAGGTCGATGAAGATCAGGCCGCCGTGGTCGCGGCGGCGGTGCACCCAGCCGGCGACGCGGACCTCCGAGTCGACACGGTCGGCAAGCACCGAGCCGCACCAGGCGTCGCGGTACTCATTCGCCTTCGGCGGAGGCGGGAGCTCGCTCACAGCTCGGCCTCGACTTCGTCGACGACCCGGTCGAGGTCGACGTCGCGCTGCTCCCCACGCTCCATATTGCGGAGCTGCGGTGCCCCCTCCGCCTCGAGGATCACCGCCAGCTTCGCCCCAACCCGATCGGCCTGCTTCATCTGTCCCTTGAGGCTGCGACCGGCGAGATCGGACTCGGCCGTGTAGCCGGCGCGGCGCAGCTCGGTCACCAGGGTCAGCGCCGCCGCCCTCGAACCGTCCTCGGCGGCGACGAAGACGTCGCTCACCGGCTCCTCTTCCTGGTCGCCGAGCGCGAGCGCGATCCGCTCCACCCCCGCCGCCCAGCCGACCGCAGCGGTCGGCGGCCCGCCGAGCTCCTCGACGAGCCCGTCGTAGCGGCCGCCGCCGCCGATTCCCGACTGGGCGCCGAGCCGGTCGCACTCGAACTCGAACACGGTGCGCGTGTAGTAGTCGAGGCCGCGGACCAGGGTGCCATCGAGGTCGTAGGCGACGCCGGCGGCATCGAGCAGCTCCCGGACCTGCCCGAAATGGTCGGCGTCCTCGCCGTCGAGGCGGTCGAGCATCGTCGGCGCTTTCTCCATCACCGCGCGCGTCCCGTCATCGTCGGCATCGAAGGCGCGCAGCGGGTTGACGTCGATCCGGCCCTTGACCTCTTTTGAGAGCTCGTCCTCGTTGGCGCGCAGGTGCTTGCGCAGCTCCTCGAGGTAGGCCGCGCGCGAAGCGGCCGAGCCGAGGCTCGCCAGCCGCAGCCGCACGGCGGGCACCCCGAGCGCGCGCAGCAGCTCGTCGAGCAACATGATCGATTCAGCGTCGGCGAGCGGCGAATCGGTACCGATCGCCTCAGCCCCGACCTGCTGGAACTGGCGGAAGCGGCCCGCCTGGGGGGCCTCGTAGCGGAAGAACGGGCCCGAGTACCAGAGCCGCACCGGCTGGGGCAGCTTGTGCATGCCGTGCTCGGCGTAGGCGCGGCAGATCGGCGCCGTGCCCTCCGGCCGCAGCGTGACGCTGCGCCCGCCGCGGTCCTCGAACGTGAACATCTCCTTCCGGACGATGTCGGTCGCCTCCCCGACCCCGCGCGCGAACAGCTCCGAGTCCTCGAAGGCCGGGGTCTCGATCCGGCCGTACCCGGCGCGGGCGAAGATCTCGGCCGCGGCGCGCTCGATCCGGCCGCGAAGCGCGGCCTGCTCGGGAAGGACGTCGAAGGTCCCCTTCGGGGCCTGAAACTTGGCCGCCATCGTGCCTGAGCGTACTTTCAGGCGCGGCTAGCGAGCCAGCTCGGCGAGGAAGGGATTCGAGGCCCGCTCGGCGCCCAGCGTCGTGATTCCCATATGGCCCGGATAAACGGTGGTTTCAGGAGGATGGCCCTCGACCAGGCCGCGGATGCTCTCCATCAGGGTCGGTCCGTCGCCGCCCGGCAGGTCGACCCTCCCGACCGAGCCCTGGAAGAGGACGTCGCCGGAGAACAGCGCTTCCGCGTCCGCGATCGAGTAGGTGACGTGCCCGGGCGAATGCCCCGGGGTGAAGATGACGTCGATCTCGAGCCCGGCGAGCTCGAGCTTTTCTCCGCCCGCGACCGTGTGGTCGGCGTCGTAGCTCTCGAACGGCCCCCAACCGGGGAAGGGGACGAACGCGTTGATGTCGGCGAGCACCGGGACCTCGATCTCCGGGCACCAGACCGGGGCGCCGGTGGCCTTCGCCACCGGCGCGACGGCTCCGATGTGGTCGGGGTGGGTGTGGGTGAGCAGGATCGCCTCGATCTTCACCCCGAGCTCGTCGGCGGCCTTCAGCAGCCGCTCCGCCTCGTCGCCGGGGTCGACGATCACCGCGCTGTCGGACCCCCGCTTGCTGATCAGGAAGCAGTTCTCGGCCGCCGGTCCGACCGTGAACGAGCGGACTTCGAGAGCGGGGTCGCTCATGGGAGCTCGCTCATTTCCCGGCCTGGCGCTGCTTCTGCTCCTGGCTGAGCCGGCGCCGGTAAAAGAAGCCGTCGACGTAGTAGCTGAGCGGGATGTAGAAGACGAGCATGAACAGCGAGGTGAGAGCCGAGGCGCCGAGCGGGCGCCCGAAGATGCCGGCGAAGAGCGCGAAGAAGAGGCCGGCGGCGAGCAAGCCCTTGAGAACCGCTCCGCCCCAGGTCGGCGGCTGCGGACCCTTCGGCTTGGCGCTGCGCTGGCCTGCGCGCGCCCGCGCCTCGGCGCGGTTGCGGGGCTTGCCCCTGGGCTTGGCGGAGATGCTGCCGCTCTGGGTGCCGCGGTGCTTTCGGGTGCGCTTGCGCTTCGTCTTCGCCATGGGCGAAATCTAGCGAGGAACCGGGCCCGGCCTAGGCCCGGCGCTCGAGCAGGTGCCGGTCGGGCTCGAAGCCCTTGATCGGCAGGTGGTCGGGATAGCCGGCGAGCGCGGCCTCGGGCGCCAGCCCGACGAGCTCGGCCTCGACCGGGGCCGCCTCGTGCTTGGCGGCAGCGGTCTCGATCGCCTCGACGAGCTTTGCGAGCGGAACCCGCTCGGGGTCGTGGACGTTGACCGAGACCTCGCTCCGCTCGCCCTCGCGCGGCATCCCGATCGCCCGCACCCCCGGCAGGCCGCCTCCCTGCTCGCGGATCTCGGCGGCCACCTCGCGCGCGATCTCGGGATTCGGCGTGTCGAGGGTGACGTTGAAGGCGACCAGCGGCGGGCGGGCGGTGACCAGCGTCGCCCCGGCGGTCGGGTGGGCGCGCGAAGGCCCGAAGTCGGGGGCGAGCTCCCCGGATTCCATCCGGCGCGCGAGCTCGGCGGGCCCGCCGCGGCGGAAGTAGGCGCGCTCGCGGCGCTGCTCGCTCGTCGCCAGCTCGCCGTAGAGGAATACCGGCAGCTCGAGCTCGGAGCCGAGCCGCTCCCCCACCTCGAGCGCGGTCTCGTCGGCGGACTCGCGAAGCTCGTGGCCCAGATAGACGGCGGGACAGACGTCGAGCGACCCGATCCTCGGGTGGAGCCCCTGGTGGGCGCGGATGTCGATCAGCTCGACCGCGTGGGCCGCGCCGTTGACGAGCGACTCGGCGAGCGGCTTCGCTTGCGCCGAGAGCGTGTAGACGCTGCGGTGGTGCTCAGGGTCGCAGTGGACGTCGAGGACCTCGGCGCTGCCGGCCAGCGTCGCCTCGATCGCTCGGATCACCCTCTCCTCGCGGCCCTCCGAGAAGTTGGGGACCCCGACTAGCTGCGCCGGAATGCTGCGCTTCGCTCCCGGCTCACTGCGGTATCGAGCGCTCGATGCAGTCGGTGGTGTCGAGCTTCCACTGCTCGCCTTCCTTCTTCATCGCGTAGGTGACCCCGACCTTGGCGCCGCCCCCGTACTTGAAGTTGCCGATGATCGTCATCTCGTTGCCGGCCTGCTTGCCGGGCTGATAGCTCGGCTCGCCCTTCGGCAGCTCCTGCGAGCAGATGAACGGGTCGAAGTTCTGACCTTGCTTGCCCAGCTCCGCGATCTTGTCCTTCATCCCTTGCGTAATCGAGTTGTCGTTCTTGTAGTCGAAGGCCCCGTACTTGTCGTCGGTGAGGTCGCGGTCGACCACCCCGGCGACCACCGCCGTCGCGGCATCGACATCGCTGGTCGTCTTCGTGCCGCCCTCGCCGCCCGTCCCGGCTGGAGTCGTCGTCGTCCCACTTCCGGACTGCTCGCCTGAGCCGGCCGTGCTCTCCTGGGTCACCGAGGGCGAAGGCGTCGTCTCGTCACCCTCGTCGTCGCCGCCGCAGCCGGCGAGCAGCCCCGCGGCGAGGGCGGCCGAGACGGACCAGGCGAGGAGGTCTCTGCGCGTTTTCATGGCGGGAACTCTAACCGTGAGCGCCGTCCGATGACTCTCAACGCGGCAATCCACGCAGCAGCCTGCGTGCGACGCCGCGCAGAGTCTGCTTTCCGTAGGCGTGGCTCGGATTCGATTCGGTGAAGATCGCGAGGCCGATCCTGCGCTTCCCGCGCCGCAGCAGCGCAGCCTGGTGGTCGACCCATCCGGTGCCGCTTCCCCAGCCGCCCTTGAAGTAGAGCCGCCAGCCCCTGTGGGGCACGCGGCCGACGCCCCAGCGCTGCCCCGGGACGATGTGGCCGAGCTGGCGCAGCGCGAAATTGCGGTGGCGGCGCGGGACCAGCCTCCGGAGGCGGTAGAAGAAGCGGGCCTGGTCCCGGGGGCTGCTGCGGCTCGTGCCCCAGGGGTCGGGCTGCCAATGGAAGTCGCGCATGTGGGCGGCGCCGGCGACGCGGTAGATGCGCGAGCCGATGATCGCGTTGACCGCGCTCGCGGCCGCGTTGTCCGAGCTCCGGATCATCGGCCGCAACAGGCCGCGGTCGTCCGGCCCGAGCGACCGGTGCCTGACCGAATCCTGGCGCAGATAGGCGACGAGCAGCATCGCCTTCAGCAGGCTGGCGGTGGGAGCGGTCCGCTTGGCGTCCAGGCCCTTGACGCCGCCTCTGGGGCCGATGACCGCGAAGCGGACGTCGCCGGCGCGCTGCTTCGCATAGCGCTGAGCCGCCTTGACGCGCGGCTTCCAGTTGCCCTTCTCGACCTCGTCGGCGACGGCCACCTGGACCGGTGCGATCGCGATCGCGATCAAGAGACTGTTTCGAAGCAGGCGCCCCATTACGATTTACCGCCCCGCCGGGGTAGCTCAGCTGGTTAGAGCAGCGGAATCATAATCCGCGTGTCGGGGGTTCGAGTCCCTCCCCCGGCATGGAGTTGCTGCAAATTGGCACCTTTTTGGGGCGGCAACACGCGGATTCTCGAGTCCGCGTCAAGAATCCGCGTGTCGGGACAACCTGAGGCCACCTGATCTTCTCTCGGGTCACCGTAGGCGCGCTCAGTTCGGGTAGTCGGCCCAATCGGTGGACTTTGCGTCAACTTTGCGTCGAACCGAATCCAGTAAGCGGATGCCATCGGGCCCCGCCGGCGGCGCGCGCCCCCTCCCACGCGAAACCGATCATGCGTGGAGCGCCCGGCGGCGCGACTCCTCCGCTTAAGGTGGCTGATCGCGGATACTGCGCGGCGATGTCGCAGGAGAACGTGAAGACGGCGAAGCGAATGTACGAAGCCTTGGAACGCGACGACATCGAGGCTTTTTTGGCCCACGTCGATCCGGACGTCGAGTTCCACTCTCTAATCCTCGAGATTGAGGGCGTCTTTCACGGGCACGAGGGGGTTCGAGAGTGGTGGAGTGGCATACGCACCACCTTCCCCGACTGGATCCCGTCGATTGCCGGGATCCGAGCCTTCGGTGATCGGGTCGTAGTTCACGGACGAGGGAGCGGGAGAGGGGCAGCGAGCGGAGTTGGGATCGACGAGGATTTCTGGCAGGTCGCAGAGTTCCGAGGCGGCCTCATGACCTGGTACCGGGCCGTTCGCACCGAGAACGAGGCCCTCAAAGCAGCCGGGCTGTCGGAGTAGCCGCGCATCCGCATTGCGCGAAATCCAGTCACGACATCGCACGAAGCCGAGTTGCTCAGCTTCAGCGGGATCCCGTCGGCGGCGGTACCCCAAGCTGCTTGCATATCGACCTCGCCAGGTTCGGGCCGATCTCCTTGTGCCGCGGTAGCGCTGATACTTGCCCAGCAGGTCCGCGCCACTTAGCGTGCTTTGATCCACCAACCTCTCGGCAGCCGTGCGCTCGCAGATGTCGCTCGAGCTCCCGCCGCTTCACGCAGCGACGAAGCGCAGGTGCTCCAGGTCCGCCTCGGTTCGCTCGCCGGCGAGCTCCTCGTCAGGCGTGAGCACGGTGCGGAGGGCGTCCAATACGTTCACCCGCGCGTCCTCGCGTGTGCGCCCCTGGCTCATCGCACCAGGCACCTCCAGCACGCGGGCGACGATCCAGCCATCTTCGTCGGGCTCGTCGAAGGCAATCGTGAAGTCAACTGAGGCGTTCACGCCAACATCGTAGCGGCGGCCATCCCCGCGACCGGCGCGCCAGTCGTCCGGTGTCCGGCCAGAACTTTGCGTCCAACTTTGCGTCGAACTCGCGACTTCGAGCAGAACTGAGAGCACCTCACAGAACCTGAGCCCTGCCTACGGACCCTCAAATGACCCCTCCTCGCCGTCATCATAATCCGCGTGTCGGGGGTTCGAGTCCCTCCCCCGGCATCATCGAGCTCTGACGTTGCCGTCCTTACCGCCCAGCGCGAGATTCAGCTCCGGCAGCTGGTCAGGCGGGAAGCTTGTTGGCGCGCTTCTTGCACTTCTTGCGCGCCTTCTTGGACTTCTTCTTCTTGCACTTCGCGAGCGCCGCGGCGCGTTGGCCGGTTGCCCTGGCGACGACCGCAGGGGTGGGGGTAATGGGCGTCGGCGTGACGGGCGGAGCCGGAAGCTTGGGAGTGACGCAGAGCAGCACGGTCGTGAGCCGGTAGTTGCCGACGCCCGACCCATTGAGGCCGTCGGCGTACCAGCCGAG
Organism: uncultured Solirubrobacterales bacterium; assembly: GCA_963800705.1. Lineage (GTDB taxonomy): Bacteria > Actinomycetota > Thermoleophilia > Solirubrobacterales > 70-9 > CAWDBV01. The sequence goes on along the minus strand of CAWDBV010000005.1, from coordinate 198,245 downwards.
GCCGTCGGTGGTCGGCGTCGAACTGGAAAGCTGGACACCCGCGGCGTTTGGCGGCGTCGGCCCCATCGCCGTCACGTGCCAGAAGGCGCCGCCGGTGACGATCCGCTGGCCTGCGGGGCAGCTCTGGAAGCCGCCCGTGGTCGCAGCGTCGGGGATCTCGGCCGAGTCCGGTTGCACGATCGTGTAGGGGCCGAACGAAGCGGTCGGAAGGCAGTGGATGATCGTGGTAAAGACCCTTGCCGTTGCGCTGGCGTTATTGCCGTCGGCGTACCAGCCGAGGCCGTCGGTCGTCGGGCTCGAGCTTCCGATCCAAGAGGTGTCGGCGTCCGTCCCAACGGGATTGGCCATGTCCGCGTGCCAGAAAGCGCCTCCGGAGACGACGCGCTGGCCCGCCGGGCACGGCGTATAGCCGCCGGCATTGGTGTTCATGACCGGGGGCGAATTCGTTATGACGGTCGTGTAGGGGGTTCCGATCGTTGCGTCGGGCAGGCAGAGCAGGACCGACTGACGGAACCTCGCCGTGACGCCGTTCTCGCCGCTGCTGAACATGCCGAGCCCGTCGCTGGTCGGCGTGTCGCTCCCCATCCGGGCATTTCCGGAAAGCGCGTTGGCGGGGTCGGGACCCATCGCCGGCAGGTGCCAGAACATTCCCTGGGCGACGATCCGCTGGCCCGCGGGGCAGGAGACGAAGCCACCCTCGGTCCCGGGCGCAGGGACCGAGACCTCGGGGTTGACCACCGTGTAGGTCCCTTCGTCGATCGAAGCGGCCGCCTGGGCGGTCGGCAGTAGCGCGACCAGACAACTGGCGATCAACGCGAGCCGCAAGGCCCTGTGACTCCCCTTCACGCGACCCACCGTATCAGGCTTTCGACCTCTAGCCGGGCGCCGCCTCGAACCGCTCGTGGCCGCCGAGCCGGTCCTTCGGGAAGATCGCGTAGGAGCCGATCGCGGTCGCGATCAGGCGGTCGTCCTCGGCGCGGACCTCGCTGCTGAGGACAGCGACGCGGTCGTTGCGGCGGTCGACGGTGCTCGTGCAGATCACGTCGCCCTCGCGCGCCGTCTGCACGTAGTTGATCGAGATCGAGATCGTCGCGATCCGCTCTCCCTTCTCGCGCTTCTCCCACAGGGTCGAGCCCATGCAGTAGTCGACCATCGTGTAGGTGACAGCCCCGGAGAGCAGGCCGGCGGCGTTGATGAGCTCGTCGCGGATCGTGAGCCGGACGCGGTTGTAGTCCTCCCACTCGAGGCCGACCCAGCCGCTGATCCCGTCGATGCCCCTCGGCCCGTTGGGCTCGGAAGACTCGGCCACCTAGCCCATCATGTCCTTGAGGCTCTTGGTCCCTTCCGGCGGCTTGCCGTCGATCTCGTCGAGCTCCTTCTCGCTCGGCGCGGCCTCCCCGTCGCGGAGAGCCTGCGCCTTCTTCGCCGAGACCCTCAGCTTCTGGCGGATCTCCTCCTGGTCGTCGTTGAGCCAGTTCATGCTCGGCAGATCCAGGATCAATGCCGCGTTCTCACGCTCGTCGTCGCAGGCCGCCTCCAGCCACTGGCCCTTCTCCGGCCCCCAGAGCGCCTCGACCTCGAACTCGATCTTCTTCCCCTCCGGGGCGTGGGCCTCCCACACCATCTTCGTCTTGCGGCCCTTGTACTCGTCGCCGCTCGAGCCCACCCCGCCGACCGAGATGTTGACGCCGCCGCCCTTGCTCTCCCATTTGCTCTCCTTGCGCTTGACGAGCTCGGCCGGGACGCGGGTCCCGGACTTCCTCAGCTTCTCTGCGTCCTTCTCGCTGCCTCGGTTGAACAACCCCATGCCCTCTCCTTTCGTCGAATGCTTCGGGGCAGCCTATTGACGGCTACTCGCGCGGGCGGCGAGGCTTTGGCACGTCGAGGAACTCGAGCGTGTCGGAGAAGAACAGGCCCGGCTGCGGGCCGCCCTCGACCGTGTAGACCCGATTGCCATCCGAGACGACCCCGAGACCGTGACGCGGCGTCCGCATGCCTGGCAGCCCGCGCCAGCGCAGCGGCTTTCGCTTCGGGTCGAGGAGCTCTACCGGCGCGATCGTCGCATCGCCCTCGCCGCCGGCGATCACGATCCGCCCGTCCACGGTGGTGGCCTGGAAGCCACTCCGGGCCGTCTCGACCGGCACCGACTTCGACCAGCGGTTGCGCTTCGGGTCGAACCGCTCGACGACGTCGAGGTTGCCGGCACCGGCGCGGCCGGCGATCACGTAGAGCTTGTCGTCGACCGCGGCCGCGCCGATGTGCTCGCGCGGGGTCGGCATCGAGGGGCCGGTGCGCCAGCTGTCGCCGGCGGGGTCGTAGACCTGGAGCAAGTTGAGCGCGTTGCCGGCGCGCGCCCCGCCCGCCGCATAGAGCCTGCCGCGGATCGGCACCAGCGAGTGCGCGGCGCGCGCCTCGCCCGACGGGCGCAGCTCGGTCCAGGCGCCGGATTCCGGCGAGAAGCGGAATAGGCGGTCGGTGGCGGCACCGTCGTCGGCGTAGCCGCCGTGCACGTAGACGCTGCCGCCGAACGACGCGACCGCGGGGTGGTTGACGCCGAGCGGCATCGGCCCGAGCTCGGTCCAGCGGTTGGTGCCGATCTCGTAGCGGAGCACGCGGTTGGTGGTCTTGCCGGTCGGGCTCGGGTCGGCGATATAGCCACCGACGGCGTAGATCGAGTCACCGACCCGCGCCGAGCCGATCTCGGTGCGCTGCAGGGGGCTGGATGCAAGCGGCTGCCACCGCTTGCTCGCCGAGGTCTTCGCACCGTCGCCGTTCGCCGAGCCCCCGTTGACGAGCGCGACGATCCCGGCGGCGCATCCGAGCGCAACCAGCGCCGCGATTGCGATCCGGCCTCTCACCGTTCCGCCTCAGCCCTGGGCTCGTGGCCCGGACATTCGACAACCGGGAGCCGCGGATAGCGCGGATAGGCGGGATCGGTCTTCGAGCGCTCGCAGAGCGAGAAGCTCGAGCCGCGCGTGTTGCGGATCAGGCGCTGGTGAATGCAGCTGTCGCAGAGCCCCGCTGAAGGCACAGCCGAAGTATGCGCCAGCGGGCGGAGCGGCCCGAGCCCGAGCGTCCGCCTTACTTCACTTTGTATAGTGAGTGGATGCAGACCTTTCGGCGCCTGCTCGGCTTCCTGCGGCCGTACCGGCGCAAGCTGATCATCTCGCTCGTCCTCGCCTGGATGGCGATGGGGATGACGGTCGCGATCCCGTGGCTGATCGGCCAGAGCGTGAACGCGATCGAGGAGGGCGATCGCGACGCCCTGCTCCCGCTCGCGGCCGCGATCGGCGGCGCCGGGCTGCTGCGGCTCGGCCTCACCTTCAGCCGCCGGCTCGTCGCCGGCGAGGTCTCGCTCGGGGTCGAGTACGACCTGCGCCAGCGCTTCTACACCCACCTGCAGGAGCTCGAGCTCGGCTTCTTCGACGGCCAGCAGACCGGGCAGCTGATGTCGCGGGCGACGGTCGACCTGCAGGCGATCCGCTTTTTCCTCGGCTACGGGCTGATCTTCGTCACCCAGACCGCGCTGACGATCTTCCTCGCCGCGGCGGTGATGATCGCGATCAACCCGCCGCTGGCGCTGCTGGCGCTGGCGCCGGTCCCGTTCCTGGTCGCGGTCGCGGCGCGCTACAACCGCCGCAACCGCCCCGCGCTGCAAGAGGTCCAGCAGCGGATCGCCGAGCTCACCTCCGAGGCCGAGGAGAGCGTCTCCGGGATCCGGATCGTGAAGGCGTTCGCGCGCGAGCGGCACATGGAGTCTCGTTTCAGGGACGCGGTCTCGCGGGTCTTCACCCAGACGATGCGCACGACGCGGCTGCAGTCCTTCTACAGCCCGCTGATGGGCTTTCTCCCCAACATCGGCATCGGGCTGGTCTTGTTCCTCGGCGGCCGCGAGGTGATCAACGGAAGCATGAGCGCCGGCGACTTCACCGCCTTTTTCTTCTACCTGACGATGCTCACCGGGCCGGTGCGGATGCTCGGCGTCGCGCTCGGGATGTGGCAGCGGGCGATCGCCTCAGGCAACCGGCTCTTCCAGGTCCTCGACCGCGAGCCGCGGCTCGAGAGCCCGCCCGGGGCGCCGCCGCTGCCCGCCGGCGGCGGCCACGTCGAGCTCCGCGACGTCACCCTGCGCTACCCCGAGACGGCGAAGCTGGCAGCGGTCGGGGCCGCCGCCCCGGAGGCCGGCGTCGCCCGCGACGCGGCGCTGACCGGGGTCAGCCTCCAGGTCGCCGCCGGGCGCACGGTCGCCATCGTCGGGCCCGACCGCCTCGGGGAAGACCAGCCTCGTCGCGCTGCTGGCGCGGCTCTATGACCCGAGCGAGGGCGAGGTGCTGATCGACGGCGCCGACGTACGCTCGGTCGAGCTCGCCTCGCTGCGCAGCCAGATCGCATTCGTCACCGACGACAGCTTCTTGTTCTCGGACACGGTCGCCGCCAACATCGCCTACGCGCACCCTGACGCGACCCGCGAGGACATCGAGGCCGCCGCGCGGCGCGCCCAGGCGCACGGCTTCATCGCCGGGCTCCCCGACGGCTACGACACCGTGATCGGCGAGCGCGGGCTGACGCTCTCGGGCGGCCAGCGGCAGCGGATCGCGATCGCGCGCGCCCTGCTCGCCGCGCCGCGGATCCTGATCCTCGACGACGCGACCTCGTCGGTCGACGCGACCACCGAATCCGAGATCAAGCGCGGGCTGCGCGAGGTGATGGAGGGCCGAACGACCTTCATCGTCGCCCACCGGCTCTCGACGATCTCGCTCGCCGACGAGATCGTTGTCATGGAGGCGGGGCGGATCGTCGACCGCGGCACCCACGAGGAGCTGCTCGAGCGCTGCCCGCTCTACGCCGAGATCGCCGAGTACGGCCTCCAGGACGCGGTCTACCTGCAGCGCGACCTCGAGGACCGGGAGGAGGCGGCGAGGCTGTGAGCGACGACACCGACCGCAAGCTCCGGCTCGAGCGCGAGATCGAGGAAGCAGAGCGCGAGGAGGCCGAGGAGGAGCGCAGCTACAACCCCGGCGAGAACCGGCTCCGCGCCGTGCTGCTCCTGTTCGGCGAGCTCTGGCGGCTGATCCGCGGCGAAGACGGACGCGGACGCAAGGTGCGCTGGCTACTCGGCGCTGTTGCGCCCTTACCGGACGCAGGTGCTGGCGATGTTCGGGGCGCTGATCGTCGCCACCGCCGCGGCGCTGGCTCCACCGCTGCTCGCTCGGCGAGGCCGTCGACACCCTGACGGGCTCCCAGGACCTCGGGACCCTGAACCTGATTCTGGTCGTGTTCATCGCCGCCGGTCTTCTCAATTGGGGCGCGACCTACGCCCAGACCTACCTCGTCGGCTGGGTCGGCCAGCGGGCGCTCCAGGACCTGCGCCAGCGGGTCTTCTCGCACATCCAGGCGATGTCGATCGGCTTCTTCACCCGCAACCGCCCCGGGGTGCTGATCTCGCGGATGACCAACGACGTCCAGGCCCTCGACCAGCTCGTCACCGACGGGATCGTGACGCTGTTCCAGAGCACCCTGACCCTGCTCGGCGTGATCGTGATCCTGCTCGCGCTCGACGTGCAGCTGGCGCTGGTCACGTTCCTCACCTTCCCGCTGCTGCTGATCGCAAGCGTCGTCTTCCGGATCGTCGCCGGCAGCGCCTACCGAATCACCCGCGAGCGGATCGCCGACGTGACCGCCTACCTGCAGGAGAGCCTGAGCGGGATCCGGGTGGTGCGGAGCTTCGGCCAGGAAGGGCGCCACATCGACCAGATGGCCGAGCTCAACGAGGCCAACCGCGCCGCGAACATGAAGACCGTCTACCTGAACGCCTCCTACTTCCCGGCGGTCGAGCTGCTCTCGGCGGTCGGGACCGGGGCGATCCTTCTCTACGGTGGCTACCAGGCGCTCGACATCTCGGACCCGATCGCGCGGGCGGCGCAGATCGGCGTCGTGGTCTCCTTCGTCGCCTACCTGCAGCAGTTCTTCGACCCGATCCAGCAGCTCTCGCAGCTCTACACCACCTACCAGCAGGGGATGGCGGCGCTCGACAAGATCTTCGACCTGCTCGACACCCGGCCGGACATGGCCGACAAACCCGACGCCGTCGACCCGGGGTCGCTAAAGCGGCGAGATCCGGCTCGAGCACGTCTCGTTCAGCTACGACGACGATGTCGATGTGGACGACATCCGCTGGGCGCTCGACGACGTCGACATCGAGGTCCCGGCCGGGCAGACGCTGGCGCTGGTCGGCGAGACCGGAGCCGGCAAGTCGACGCTGGCGAAGCTGGTGGCGCGTTTCTACGACCCCCAGCGCGGCCGCGTCCTGATCGACGGCCACGACCTCCGCGACCTCGACTCGACCGCGCTGCGCAGCCAGCTCGGCATCGTCCCCCAGGAGGGCTTCCTGTTCTCGGGCACGATCCGCGAGAACATTTGCCTTCGGGCGCCCCGACGCCTCCAAGGAGGACGTCGAGGCGGCGGCCGCGGCGGTCGGCGGCCGACGAGTTCATCACCTCGCTGCCCGAGGGCTACGAGACCGAGGTCGGCGAGCGGGGCGTCAACCTGTCGGCCGGCCAGCGCCAGCTGGTCGCCTTCGCGCGGGCACTGCTGGCCGAGCCGCGGATCCTGATCCTCGACGAGGCGACCTCGAATGTGGACGTGCGCAGCGAGCGCGCCATCGAGCGCGGCCTCGAGCGGCTGCTCGCGCGGCGCACCGCGATCGTGATCGCGCACCGACTCTCGACGATCCGCCGCGCCGGCAGGATCGCGGTGCTCGAGAACGGCCGCGTGGTCGAGTCGGGGACCCACGACGAGCTGATAGCTGCCGGGGGCGCCTACGCAAAGCTCTACGGCACCTGGTCCGAATCAGCCGCCGCGTAAGCCGCGTTTACTCAGGTGCGCTGCGCCGCCGCCCGGCGAAACGCCGCCGCCGGTGCTGCCGGGGTCGGCAGTGCCGCCATCGGAGGGCGCGCTGGGCTCGGAGGGCGCCGGGGTGGCCGGGGCGCTGGGAGCGACCGAGTCGGAGCTGCTGCTCGAGGAGTCGGATGTGGTCGAGTCGCCCGAGGGTGTGCCGCTGGTGCCGCACTCCTCGAAGCCGTAGGAGGTCGCCGCGTCGGCGGCTGCCGACTTCGCGTCCTCGAGCTCGGCCTCGGCCTCGACCGTGGACTCGCCGCGCTGGCCCGCGAGGTCGATCTTCTGGCCGGCCTTCACCTGCGCCTCGAGCGCCGCCAGGAAGGCCTCGAGCTCGTCGCCCGGTGCGGCGGTGACGTCGGACCCGGTACCGGTGCCCCCGGCGTCGGTCTCGGTCCCCGAGCTCGACCCGGTGTCGGTCGAGCTCGAGTCGGTGCCGGTCGAGCTCGGCTCGTCCTCGGGGAAGGTGCTCAGGTCCTCGGTCGTCGAGCTGCCGGTGTCGCCGGTGTCGCTGGTGTCGGTGGTCGAGCTCGACTCGGTGTCGGTGTCAGTGGAGCCGAGTCGAGCCCGTGTCGCTCGGCGTGCCGAGGTCGCGGATGTCGGTCAGCATTCCCTGACGCAGGTCGGCGACGTCGGCGGCGCGGGTGATTCCCTCGCCGGCCGCGGCGATGTCGGCGATCTCGGTGTTGACCTCGGCGCAGATCGCGTCAGCCTGGGCGATGAACTCCTCCTTGCTCAGCTCCTCGGTCGTGTCGGTGACCACGATCGGGGTCTCGGGCGAGTCGTCTCCGCCCGCGCAGGCGGAGAGGCCGAAGCTGGCGAGCAGCCCGGTGGCGAGCACGCCCGCAGTGACGAGAAAGCGCCGCATCGGGCGCGGAAACTAGCAAAGAACCGCTTACAGCCCGCTTGGCGGGCGATACGGGCCCTGAGCTGGGGGACAGGGATTCGAACCCCAGTTTCCGGGACCAGAACCCGGCGTCTTGCCACTAGACGATCCCCCAGGGGGACCCGAAAAGATAGCGTCAGCCGCCGAGCTGCTCAAGGTCGCTGCCGGGGTCCGCGAGCGCGTCGTGCGAGCCCGAGATGTCGGCTCCGGAGGCGATCAGCCGCCGCGCCTGTTCGAGGTCGTCGGAGCGCTCGACCGAGAGCGCGGCGGCGACCTTGCCGCCGTGCAGGTACCAGGCGCTGAACTCGCCGGCGTCGCGGTCCCCGCGCCAGACGAGCTCGTCCCACTCGTGCGCGGGGCCCACGTACTCGAGGCTCACCCAGTCGGCAAGATCGCTGAAGAAGTACGGGATCACCTCGTAGGGCTTGTCGGCTCCGAGCATGTTCTTGGCCGCGTGCTCGCCCTGGTTGAGCGCCACGTCCCAGTGCTCTACCCGCAGCCGCCGGCCGTGGATGACGCTCTCGTACGAGCAGGCGTCGCCGGCCGCGTAAATGCCCTCGGCGGAGGTCTCGAGCTTCTCGTCGCAGACGATCCCGTCGCCGATCTCGAGCCCGGCCTTCTGGGCCAGCATCGTGTCGGGGCGGACGCCGGCGCCGACCACGACTGCGTCGCAGTCGATCGTTTCGCCGCCCTTGGTCCGTACCGCCGAGACCGACCCCTCCCCCTCGAACGCCTCGAGCTCGGCGCCGCGGAAGATCTCGACCCCGTTCGAGGTCAACTTTTCGTCGAAGAACTGCCCCGCCTCGGGCCCGAAGACGTTTTCAAACGCGACGTCTTCCATCATCACGATCGAGCACTTCGTCCCCTTCGCCGTCAGCGAAGCGGCGACCTCGGTGCCGATGAAGCTGCCGCCGATCAGCACCACGTGCTCGGCGCCCTCGGCAGCGTCGCGGATCGAGTCGGAGTTGCCGAGCGCGCGCAGGTAGTGGATCCCGTCGAGCTGGGCGCCGTCGAGTCGGAGGATGTTGACCATCGCGCCCGTCCCGAGCATCGCTTTGTCGAACTTGACCTCGTCACCGCCCTGCAGCTTTGCCACCCGCTCGCCGGGATCGAGCCCCATCACGTTCCTCCCCGTCAGCAGCTCGACGTCGTTCTCCTCGTACCACGAGGCAGGATTCACGTAGGTGTCATCGACCGCCGCCTCGCCGCGCAGGTATTCCTTCGAGAGCGGCGGGCGCTCGTAGGGCGGATGGGGCTCGCGCGCGGCGAGCAGGATCGAGCCGTCGGCTCCCTGATCGCGGAGCTTCGCCGCGCAGTGAGCTCCGGCCATCCCTCCGCCGACGATCAGGAACTCGACCTCTCGCGGGGCGGCCAACTAGTCCTTGCCGTTGGGCCCGAAGAAGGCCTTCAGGTCCTCTTCGAGACCCGGGTCGAGCACGGCGAGGATCTCGTCACCCGGCTCGAGCACCGTGTCGGGCTTCGGGACAAAGCCGCCTTCGCCCTCGCGCAGCACCGAGATCAGCAGGCTGCCCTCCGGGAGCTTCAGCTCTCCGACCTGCTTGCCGGTCACCTTCGACTTCTCGCCGAGCGCGAGCTCGATGATCTCGAGCCGCTCCTCCTTCAGGTCGAGAAGGTGCACGAGCCCGTACTCGGGGACCTCGTGCTCGAGCAGGCGCAGGATCAGGTCGGTGGCGGAGACGAACGGGCTCACCTCGAGCAGCTCGAACCACTCCCGGTTGCGTGGGTTGTTGACGCGGGCGATGATCCGGTCGACGAGGTACTTCGCCTTCGCCACCTGGCAGATCAGCAGGTTGTCCTCGTCGTCGCCGGTCACCGCGATCACCATGCCGGCGCGCGAGATCCCGGCGCGCTCGAGCACCCAGAGCTCGGACGCGTCCCCGTACTGGACGTTGTGCTCGAGCTCTTGCTCGACGGTCAGGAAGCGCTCGCGGTTGGCCTCGATCAGGGTCACCTCGTGGTCCTTCTCGAGCAGCTCGCGGGTCAGGTTCCATCCCACCTTGCCGGCGCCCGCGACGATGATGTACATGCCCTTGCCCTCGGGCATCTAGCCCTTCGCTCCCGCGGCCGCCCCGGCGGCCTCGCGGACCCGGTCCTCGAGCATCTCGATCGCGACCTTGGTCGGGCAGATCGTGTCCATCCCCTGCTCCGCGTACCACTTGGCGCGCCGCGGGTCGAGGATCCGGGCGATCACCTTCGGCACCTTGAAGCGCTGATCCGCGATCTGGGCGATGACGATGTTGGTGTTGTCGCCGTCGGTCGAGGCGATGAAGACGTCGGCGCGCTCGATTCCCGCCGCTACCAGTGCGTCGACCTCGAGCCCGGCGCCGACGGTGAAGCTGCCGCCGGAGTCCTCCCAGGATTGCTCCATGTCGACCTCGAGGCGCGCGTGCGCCTCGGGGTCCTCGTCGAGGCACGAGACCTCGTGACCCTCTTTGAGCATTGTCTGCGCGACGGTCGACCCGACGCGCCCGCACCCCACGATGAGGACGAACACGCTGCGAAGTGTACGAGTGCTAGTCCTCCGGCGGAGCCGTGAGCAGCACCCTGCAAGGCGCCTTCTGCAGCACGTACTCGGTAACCCGCCCGATCTCCTCCGGGCGCGCGGCGCCGATCCCGCCCAGAATCGCCCCGCCGCGGACCCTGGTCGGGGGCTCGGCCCCCATCACGATCACCTCGGCCCCGATGCGCCGGGCCTCCTCGACGATGCCGGCGCCGACCGACCTCGCCGGCACAACGCCGGTCACCACCTCGACGCGCTCGTACTCCTCGCCGATCTCGCGCGCCCGCTGCAACGCCTTCTCGGCCTGCTGGCGGCGCTCGGCCGGCAACGGCGACTCGAGCGGCACGGTGAGCGGCTGCTCGGCGACGTAGATCACCTCGATCCGCGGCGCCTGCTCGTGTTCCTCGACCGCGGCGTCGGCGAGCCGCCCCGCGGTGGCGACGATGTCGTCGTCGAGCTTGGTCCCGAAGATCGGCACGAGCATGTTCCCGTACTCGACGTCGGGCGCTTGCTTGGCGAGCGCCTCGGCGGGGACGGTGACCCGCTCGGTGAGCGAGGTCCCCTCGACCACGCGGCGGTAGAAGACGTAGGCGAGCACCCCGAACAGCATCCAGCCGCCGCTCACGTAGACGGCCTCTTCGTGGAGCGCGAAGACGCTCAACCAGGCGAGCACCGCGACCAGCGCGCCGAAGACCGCGGGCACCGGCAGCTCGCGGCCGCGGCCAACCGGGATGTTGAACGGCATCCGGAACGGGCGCTCGCGTTCGGGCTCGGTCATCCGCAGCCTGATCACCGACAGGTGCGCGATCGCGATCGCAAGCGTCGCCCCGAACGCGTAGATCCCGGCGAGGAAGCGGATGTCGCCGGTCGCGGCGAGGCCGAAGGCGAGGGCCGCGGCGAGAACGATCGCCACCGCGGGCGTCGCCTGGGCGCCGGAGAGCTTGCCGAGCCAGCTCGGGATCTGGCGGTTGGTGGCGAGGACGTACGTGTGGCGCGAGAGCCCCAGCATCGCGGTGTTGGCGGCGAGAACGAGCACGGGGACCGCTACCGCGACCACCACCCAGCGGAGGGCGTCCGAGAGCCAGACGGGGTCGAACGCGTCGACCACGCCCAGCACCGGTTCCTCGATCAACTCTCCGGCGAGAGCGGTCTCCGGGCCGTCCGGGCCGGCGACCACCGGAACCGCCATCAGCGCCACGGCGGCCATCCCCGCGTAGAGCAGCGGCACGACGATCGCGCCCGTCGTGATCACCCGCGAGAGGTCGCGCGGCTCCCACTCGATGTCGGGGGCGAGATCGGACGCGGCCTCGATGCCGGCGAAGGCGATCGTCGCGATCACCGCGGCGTAGATGACGTCGCTGGCCGAGGGCGCGGCGAAGAGGTCGAGCTCGCGGGTCAGCAGCTCGGGCTCGAAGACGACGACGAGGCCGACCGCGATCACGATCAGCTGCAGGAGCAGGTCGGCGAGCGCGATCGCGACGACGAGCCGCTGCCGGCCGGTGCCGACGAAGCCGGCGATGTTGAGCGCCGCGACGACCGCGATCACAGCCCCGGCCACGAGCACCTCCCCCGTGCCCTCGGCAAGCGAGGCCGAGACCGGGCCGAGGTAGTGCGGGACCGTGACCGCGGCGAGCGCGATCACGATCAGGTAGTCGATCAGGATCGCCCAGCCGGCGATGAAGCTGACCAGCTCGTTGAACGCGTGGCGGGCGAAGGTCGCCGAGCCGCCGCGCTCGAGGAACATCGCACCCGCCTCGACGTAGCTCAGGGTCGTGATCGCGAACATCAGCCCCGCGGCGAGGAAGATCAGCGGCGTCAGGCCGAGGCCGCGCTCGGCGACCACGCCGAGCGCGAAATAGATCGAGAACCCGACCGCCGAGTAGGCGAGCGCGAACAGCAGCGGGACGCCGAGCAGCCGCCTCACGAGCGGTAGGCGAGGTAGAGGCGGCCGGCGCCGAGCGCGATGAAGCCGAGCCCCATCAGGACCCCGACCGAGAGCGGGCCGCCGCCCCGCGCCAGGGTCACGATCAGGATCACGGCGCCGAACAGGACGATAAGGCTCGCGAAGACGCGCACCGCGCCCGTGTACATCTCGTTGATCCCGTCGCGCTTCACGTCGCGGCCCTCGCGGCGCCCGGCTCCCCGACCACGATCACCCGGCATGGCCGCTCGGCGAGCAGCGCCTGCAGCGTCTTGCCGTAGAGCGGCGTTCCGTTCCGGTAGCGGAGCCCGATCACGAGCGCGGTCGCATCGGTCTGGCGCGCCTCCTCGGCGATCGAGTGGCCGGCCTGGTTGGGCCGCACCCGGTGGACGTGGCCGCTGACCCGCAGCCCGCCGATCAGCTTCCCCTGCTCGATCTTCGACTGCGCCTCGGAGACCTGATCGCGGAGCGGCGCGTCGAGGGGCAGGTTGGTGGGCACGGTCACCACCGAGACGATGTGGATTCCGCGCCGGCGCTTTCCGGCCAGCTTCGCCGCCGTCGCCACCGTCTCCTTCGAGAACGGTGCGTCGTCCTCGAAGGCGACCAGCACGCTCTCGTACTCGACCTCGACCCCGAGCGGATCGAGCAGATCGACCTTGACCGTGTCGGTCGCCGACAGTCCGAGGTAGCGGCGGTAGACGACGTAGACCGCCAGCCCGAACAGCATCCAGCCGCCGCCGACCGCGAGCGTCACCGGGTCGAGCGCCATCACCACGACCCAGGCCCCGAAGGTACCGAGCCCGCCGAGCACCGACATCAGCGGCACCTCGATGCCGCGCATCCTCACGTTCCAGGGCGCCTTCCAGCCGCGCTCGGCGTCCGGCTTGATCTGGCGCAGGCGGATCACCGAGACGTGGGCGATCGTGAACGAGAGCATCGCCCCGAACGAGTACATCGTCGCCAGGAAGGCGGTCTCGCCCGGGACCACGGTCAGGATCGCGACCGCCGAGAAGACGAGGATCGCGATGTAGGGCGTGCGCAGGGTCGGGTGGACCTTGCGCAGCCGCTCGGGGAGCTGGCGGTGCTGGCCCATCGAGTAGGTGAGCCGCGAGACCCCGATCAGGGCAGCGTTGGTCGCGATCAGCAGGATCACCGCGGCGAGCGCGCCGACGTAGACACGGAGCACGTCGGTGAGCCCCGCCCCGAGCCCGATGTTCTCGACGATCCCGAGCACCGGGTCGTCGGCGTAGGTGGTGCCGAGCTCAGTCGTGAACTCGCCGCCGCTCTCGGTGACCGGCATCGCCGATAGCGCGATGATCGGCAGCAGCGCGTAAAGCCCGATCACGGCGAGGACGACGAGCCCGACACCGCGCGGAATCGTCTTCGGCGCGTCGCGGGCCTCCTCGGCCATGTTCGAGATCGTCTCTATCCCCGTGTAGGCGATCATCCCGACCGCAATCCCGAGCGCGAAGTCGCCCCAGGTCGGTGCGACGCCGAGGTCGACCTGCTGGACCAGCAGATCGGGATCGAGCACGAGCGCGAGGCCGATCACGACGAGGACGATCTGGGTGAGCAGGTCGGCGATCGCGAGCACGAGGTTGAGTCGGGCCGACTCCTCGGTCCCCTTGATGTTCAGCGCGGCGAGGGCCCCGATCAGGATGATCGCGCCGATCACGTCGCCGGGGCCGTGGCCGAGCGGCTCCCAGAAGACCGCGAGGTAGTGCGGCACGAAGAACGCGGAGATCGCGATCGTGATGATGTAGGTGAGCATCTGACCCCAGGCGGCGAAGAAGCTGACGAGCTCGTTGAACGCGTGACGCGCGAAGCTCGAGGAGCCGCCGGCCTCCGGGTACATCACCGTCGCCTCGGTGTAGCTCGCCGCGGTGAAACAGAAGATGATTCCCGCGATCACGAATGTGACCGGGGTCAGCCCGAGCGCGTACAGGGCGACGACGCCGAGCGCGTAGTAGATCGAGGAGCCGACGTTGCCGTATGCGGCAGCGAACAGCGCCCCGGTGCCGTGCACCCGCGCCAGCGATTCGTCGCGTGGAATCCGCCTCGCCATCTAGAGCGGATTTTCCTCTTTAGCCAGGTCGGCTACAGGGCGACTATGGGGATGATCAGGATCGCGACGATGTTGGCGACCTTGATCATCGGGTTGATCGCCGGCCCGGCGGTGTCCTTGTAGGGATCGCCGACCGTGTCGCCGGTGATCGACGCCTCGTGCGCCGTCCCGCCCTTGCCGCCGAACTCGCCGTCCTCGATCAGCTTCTTGGCGTTGTCCCAGGCGCCGCCGCCGGCGGTCATCGAGATCGCCATGAATATTCCGACCACGATCACCCCGATCAGCAGGCCGCCGAGCGCCTGGTAGGAGAGCAGGCCGACGACGAGGGTGACGACGATCGGGATCAGCGACGGGAGGATCATCTCGCGCTGCGCGGTCTTGGTGACGATGCTCACCGCATGCCCGTAGTCAGGCTTCGCCCTCCCCTTCAGGATTCCGGGCTTCTCCTTGAACTGGCGCCGCACCTCCTCGACCACCTGGCCGCCGGCACGGCCGACCGACTCGATCGAGAGAGCCGCGAACAGGTAGACCATCATGCCGCCGACCAGAAGCCCGATCAGCACCTCGGGCTGCGCGATGCTGAAGTCGAATACCTGGCCGGGGTCGGCCTCCTGTTTGAGCTCTTCGAGGAAGGCGTTGAACAAGACGAGAGCAGCGAGCGCGGCCGAGCCGATCGCGTACCCCTTCGTCACCGCCTTGGTCGTGTTGCCGACCGCGTCGAGCGGGTCGGTGATGTTGCGGACCTTCTCGGGCAGCTTCGCCATCTCGGCGATTCCTCCGGCGTTGTCGGTGATCGGCCCGAAGGCGTCGAGGGCGACGATCAGTCCGGTGAGCGAGAGCTGCGCCATCACCGCAACGGCGATCCCGTAGATCCCGGCGAGCTCGTTGGCACCGAAGATGGCCGCGACGAGGACGAGCACCGGAGCGGCGGTCGACTGGAAGCCTTGCGCGAGCCCCTGGATGATGTTTGTCGCGTGGCCGGTCTCCGACGCCTCGGAGATCGTCCGCACGGGCCGGAAGCGGGTCGAGGTGTAGAAGTCGGTGATCACGAACAGCAACCCGGTCACGGCGATCCCGATCAAGGCGCAGAACCAGAGGTCGGTGACCGAGGCGCCTGCGAGGGCGGCACCGCCGGCGGCGACCCCGAGATCGAGCGGATCCTCCATCAGCCACAGCGTGATCGGGTAGAAGGCGGCGGCGGAGAGGACTCCCGCGGTGATCACGCCCTGGTAGAGCGCGCCCTCGACGCGGTCGGAGCGCGTCCGGACAACGAGCGCACCGACTATCGAAGCGAGGATCGCCGCGCCGCCGATAACCAGCGGGTAGAGCGCGACCTCGCGCGCGAAGTCGGGGGTGAAATAGAGGACGCCGAGCAGCATCACGGCGACCGCGGTGACCGCGTAGGTCTCGAACAGGTCGGCGGCCATCCCGGCGCAGTCGCCGACGTTGTCGCCGACGTTGTCGGCGATCACGGCGGGGTTGCGGGGATCGTCCTCGGGGATTCCGGCCTCGATCTTGCCGACCAGGTCGGCGCCGACGTCGGCAGCCTTGGTGAAGATGCCGCCGCCGAGTCGGGCGAAGACCGAGATCAGCGAGCCGCCGAAGCCGAGGCCGATCAGCGCGTCGACGGCCTCCTTGTCGGTGAGGTCGAACCAACCCGTCAGGGCGCCGAAGTAGCCGGCAACGCCGGCGAGCGCGAGCCCGACGACGAGCAGGCCGGTCACCGAGCCGCCCTTGAAGGCGACGTCGAGCGCCGGCGGCACGCCACCGCGTGCCGCCTGGGCGACGCGGGCGTTGGCGCGCACCGAAAGGCTCATGCCGATGAACCCGGCGGCGCCCGAGAGCGCTCCGCCGATCACGAAGCCGATGGCGGTCTCGACGTTCTGGAGCGCGACCAGCACTCCCGCGAGCACCACGGCGACCGCAGCGATGATCATGTACTGGCGGGTCAGGTAGGCGCGCGCGCCCTCCTGGATCGCCGCCGAGATGCTCTGCATCTTCTTGTTGCCCGGCGGCTTGCGCAGCAGCAGGACAGTGACGATGGCGCCATAGAGAACGGCGGCGCCGGCGCAGAGGACGGCAACGAGTACCCCGTGATCGGTGAGAAAGTCGGTCAAGCGGCGCGGCAGTCTATCTAGGTCTCATCGTTCGGGTCAGACGCTTTCTGATCCGGCGCGCCTGTCGCGTGCTTCGCGTACAGGACTTGCAGCTCCGAGAGCGCCTCGCGGACCTGTTTTTGCGGCTCCTCGGGGAGCAGATCGACGAGCGCGTTGCAGGCGTCGATGCCCACTTTCGCCTGCTCGAGATCGCGCTCGTCGTCCTTGCCGATCCGGCGCGCGGTCAGGTTGAGGATGCTGACCACGCTCTGCAGGACGACGTCCTCGACCCTGACCTTGCGGATTTCCTCCTCGAGCTGCTCCCTCAGCTCCTCCTCGGAGGGCTGAGCCGCCTCCTGGGGCTGATCCTCCTTTTTTTCCTCCTCGTTCACCTCACTGCTCCCTCCGCCACATAGGTCTTCCGGGTCTCGGCCACCGCGTCAGCGTAGATCTTCTCGATCGAGTCCCCCTCCGCGAGCGCCGCGCGAGCGCGCTGGGCGCCGTTCGGGCTCGGCACCCGCGCCTCGAGCCCGAGCGCCTCGCGGGCCGGCGAACACCACTCGACGATCCGCTCGAGCGCCGCCGGGGTCTCGATCTCGCTGCGGGCCTCGAAGTCGATCATCTTGCCGTCCATTCCGTGGCGGATCGCGCGCCAGAGGTTCTCCTCGATCAGCTTGCCGGGGCGCGGCTCGCCGAGCCTGCCATCGTCGTAGTCGAGGGCCAGCTGCGCGACGCAGGCGGTGAGCAGCTCGAGGACGCCGAACGACTCATCGCCGCGCGTCTGCGCATCGCAGATCCGGACCTCGACGGTGCCGAAGCGGTGGTGGGGCCGCACGCTCCACCACAGCTGCGTCGCCTCGACGATCGAGTTGGTGCGCTGCAGCAGCTCGACGAAGTTGGCGTACGCGGACCAGCTTCCGAACGGCTCGTGGATCCCGCAGCGCGGGAAGCTGCGGGTGAAGATCTGGGTGCGGACCGAGTGCAGCCCGGTGTCGGTGCGGTCGAGGAACGGTGAGTTGGCCGAGGCGGCGAGCAGCGCCGGCAGCAGCTCGCGCATCGCATCGCTGACGGCGATCGCGCGGTCGGCGCCGCGGACGCCGACGTGGACGTGGAGGCTCCAGGTGTTGTTGCGCTGCGCAACGTAGCCGAGGTCGGCGCGCAGCCGCTGGTAGTGGGGCGTCTCGATTATCCGCTGCTCGAGGTAGTCGGCCCAGGGATGGGTCCCGGTCGCGCCCAGCGCCAGCCCCATCTTCTCGGCGAGCGCGAACAGCCGCGCCCGGTGCTCGCTCTGGCGGGCCGCGGACTCGGCGAAGGTCTCGCCGCGCCCGGAGCGGATCTCGATCTCGGTGTCGATCAGCTCGCCGGCCACCGAACTAGAGAGCACCTCGTCCTTCTGCGCGGCCTGAAACATGTCCTCGTAGCGGTGCGCGAGCTCGAGGCTCTCGGGGTCGACGATCGCGAACTCCTCCTCGATCCCGACCGTGAAGTCCTGCGAAGCCTCGAAGATCTCGCGAGCCTGGTCCATGTCCAGGCCTGTCTCGCGCTCAGCCACCGTCCGAGTTAGGTGAGGTAGAAGTAGAGGGCGTAGAGCAGGTCGACCGCGGGGCTCGACGTGTGGACGGTGACCTCGGGCGGGACCTGGAGCAGCTGCTCGGAGTAGTTGAAGATGATCGTCACGCCGGCCTCGACGAGGCGGTCGGCGACGTCCTGGGCGGCGGCCGCCGGAACCGCGAGCACCCCGACGACGATCTCCTGCTCGGAGACGACCCGCTCGAGCTCGGAGAAGTCGCGCACGGTGAGCTGGCCGACCTGCTTGCCGACCACGCCCGGGTCGACGTCGAACATCGCCACGACGCGGAAGCCGTGGTCGGCGAAGATGTCGGAGCTGGCGATCGCCTGGCCGAGATTGCCGGCGCCGAACAGCGCGATGTTGTGCTGGCCCGCTGTACGGAGGATCTTGCGGATCTCCTGGACCAGCGAATCGACGTTGTAGCCGACGCCGCGCTTGCCGAACTTGCCGAACCCCGACAGGTCGCGCCGGATCTGGGTCGAGTTGATGTGGGTGTACTCGGACAGCTCCTGCGAGGAGATCGTGTCCTTGCCCATCTTCTTGGCCTGGGTCAGCACCTGGAGGTAGCGCGAAAGCCGGGCCGCGACCCCGAGCGAGAGGCGCTCGCCGTCGCCGAGTGCGCCCGAAGAGGGCTCGTCCTGTCCCGGGACGGGCGGGGCGACGCCTTCCTCAATCATGCTGAAACGGTACCGAGCCGGGAGCGGATCGCGTTTGCGTCGAGTCCGAGCTCGCATACCTCGGTGCCATTGACCTCGATTACGGGGATCCGCTCGAGGTGCGTCCGCAGCAGTTTCTCCTCGGTGTCGATGTCGATTTCGCGGAACTCGAACTCGAGGCCCTCGGCGCGGAGGCGCTCGAGCCCGGACCGCGCCTCGTCGCAGAGGTGGCAATCCGGCCTGGCGTAGAGCGTGATCTCAGCTCGCGAAGGCGTCATAGCCGAGGTAGTCGGGATAGGGAATCGGCTCGAGCTGACTTGCGGCGGCGGCGATCATCGCCGCGTTGTCGGTGCAGAGCTCAGGCCCGACCAGCTTGAGCCGGACGCCGCGCTGATCGCAGAGCTCGGCGACGCGCTCGCGAAGCAGCGAGTTCGCCGCCACCCCGCCGCCGAGCGCCACCGCCATGAACTCCTCCCGCTCGACGGCCCGGGCGAGCTTCGCGGTCAGCTGTGCGACGACCGCTTCCTGGAACGAGGCGGCGAGGTCAGGAACACGCGGATCGAGGTCACCGTCGAGCTCGCGGACCTTGTAGACGAGCGCGGTCTTCAAGCCGCTGAAGCTGAAGTCGAGGCCCGGGTCCTCGCTCATCGCGACCGGGAACTCGAAGGCGCGCGGGTCGCCGCCGGCCGCCGCGCGCTCGATCGCCGGCCCGCCGGGGAAGCCGAGCCCGAGCAGCCGCGCCGCCTTGTCGAGCGCCTCCCCCGCCGCATCGTCCTTGGTGCTGCCCAAGGTTTTGAAGCCGCCCGGCCCGGTGACCGAAGCAAGCAGGGTGTGGCCGCCGCTTGCGATAAGGCACAGGAACGGCGGCTCGAGCGGGTCGGGCTCGAGCGCGTTCGCGGCGACGTGGCCGTGCAGGTGATCGACCGGAAAGAGCGGCAGCCGCCGCGAGGCGGCGATCGCCTTCGCGGTGCTGAGCCCGACAAGCAGCGCGCCGATCAGCCCCGGCCCGCGGGTGACCGCGACCGCGTCGATCCCGTCGAGCTCCTCGTCCGCGTCCTCGAGCGCCGCATCGATCGTCGCGTTGACGAGCTCGAGATGGTGGCGCGAGGCGACCTCGGGGACGACCCCGCCGAAGCGCTCGTGCAGCGCCGCCTGCGAGGAGACGACGCTCGACAGCACCCGCTTCCCGTCGACGACAGCCGCGCAGGTGTCGTCGCACGAGGTCTCGAGGGCGAGCAGCTTCAACCGACGCTGAGCGCGCGCCGGCCCGCCGCCTCGAACCACATGATCAGCGCGTCCTCGCCGTTGTCGTGGTAGTAGCGGCGACGGACTCCGGCGGAGCGGAACCCGAAGCGCCGGTACATCGCGATCGCGGAGGTGTTCGAGACCCGGACCTCGAGCGTGTAGCGGGCTTCGGCGCCGGCCGTATCGAGGAGCTGCTCGATCAACTCGGTGGCGAGACCCTCGCGCCGCCGCTCGGGCTCGATCGCGACGTTCATCAGGTGCCAGACGTCGTCGTAGCGCGAGCAGACGAGGTAGCCGATCAGCCGGTCCTCGCTGTCGAGCATCGCCAGGCAGATCCCCGACGGCTTCGAGAGCTCGAGCACGAACATCGCCAGCGACCACGGGGTCCCGAACGAGCGCCGCTCGATCGAGATCACCGCGGGCAGGTCGCTGTAGCCGAGCTTGCGGATCCTGACGCCGCGGTCGGTGACGACGCCCTTATCGGCTGTCTCTGTCAAGCCAAATCTCGGCATCGGGCTCTCGTAGGTACATGGGTTCGATCTCGTCCGGTCGGCTGGGCGCCTGCGCCTCCGCCATCGAGCAGATGTGGCGGGCGGCGATGCGATGGACCGGCTCGTTGTCAGGCGGCACGGTCGCACCCGCGGCTTCCAATTGGTCCCGAAAGCGTAGCGCTCCATCCCCGGCTGCCAATGGCGATTCGGGCAGCTCCGCAACGCGCTTCCCGAGCTCCTCCGGCGCCGCGGCGAGCGGGGGCCATTGCTCCTCGCCGCCGGCGTCGTAGAGCGCCGCGAACAGCTCGCCGCGGCGGGCGTCGATGGCGGCCAGGCGCGGCCGGCCCGCCGCCTCGTCGAGCCCGCCGACCCCGCGCGCCAGCGCCGCGAGCGAGGAGACCGCAGCGACCGGCAGCCCGCGGGACTGCGCCAGCCCCCGGACGGTGGCGATCCCGATGCGCAGGCCGGTGAACGAGCCCGGTCCGACGCCGACGCCGATCAGCTCGACCCGCTCCCACCCGCCCGCTTCGTCGACAGCGGACTCGATTGCGTCGAGCAGCACCGCCGAGTGCCGCGGGCGCCCGCCGCCGCCGCCGGGTCCCTCGCGCCGCTCGGCGACGAGCTTGCCGCCGCGGGCCACGGCGACCGCGGCGTCGGCGGTCGAGGTGTCGATCCCTAGCACGGTGGTCATTCACACAGTGTCGAGCCGACGGCGATACGGTGCCGATTCACCACAGGCGACCCCGGACGCGACGCAGAGGAGTCGCCGTAAATGTCTGGACAGGAGGAACGGATGAAGGTTCGCAACGTAATGGCGGTTGC
Organism: uncultured Solirubrobacterales bacterium; assembly: GCA_963800705.1. GTDB lineage: Bacteria > Actinomycetota > Thermoleophilia > Solirubrobacterales > 70-9 > CAWDBV01. The sequence continues at coordinate 177,078 of CAWDBV010000005.1, read as the reverse complement.
CGGAGTGGCCGCGATCGGCGCGCTCTCCGGTGCAGCCGCGGGATGCGGCTCGGACGACGTCGAGGACGCCCAGGACCAGGTCAACTCGATCCAGGACCAGGTCAACTCGGTTCAGGACGAGGCCGAGAAGCAGCTCGACTCGGTCGAGAACAAGACCGACTCGATTCAGCAGAAGGGCGAGGACATCGAGGACGCCGCGACCAGCCCGAGCGGTGGAACCCAGGGCGGCGGCAAGCCCGGCAGCGGCGGCGCCTACAGCCCCTAGGCCCTCCCCGGGTCGGGGAGCTCGCTGATCCTCACCTCGCGCCGGTCGCCGCCGGCGTGACGGATCTCGATCGAGAGCGCGACGTGGCCGAGCTGCGGCTCGGCCGCGTCGGGCCACTCGACAAAGGCGACGCTCTCATCGGTCAAGTAGTCGGCGAGCAGCGCCGGGTCCTCGGCGGCCAGGCCCGCCTCGCCGAGCCGGTAGAGGTCGAGGTGCGCCACGGGCACCGGCCCGGCGTAGCGCTGCGCGATCGTGAACGTCGGCGAGGTCACCGGCTCGGTGACTCCGAGCGCCTCGGCGGCGCCGCGGATCAGCGTCGTCTTGCCGCTGCCGAGATCGCCGCGGACGAGAACGACGTCGCCGGGGCCGAGCCGCTCGGCGATCGCGGCGCCGAGCTCCTCGGTCTGCTCGGCGCTCGCGGTCGTCTCAACCCTCACCCGCTGAACAGACCCATCTGATCGGCCCGCGGCCTGTCCTCCTGAGCGACGAGCGGCTCGGGCGGCGCCAGGTCGGGGAGCGGTTCGGCGAGCAGCCCCGGCAGCTTCGCGATGTCCTCGCGCAGTGTGTCTTTCATAGCCGGCGTGCGCAGCGCTGCCGCCGGGTGCAGGAGCGGCATCAGGTGCACCGCGCGGCCGCCGATCAGGTGCTGCTGGGCGGTGCCGCGGACCTTGGTGATCCCGGTCTGGTTGCCGGTCAGAAGCTTGGTGGCGAAGTTGCCGAGTGTGCAGAGCACGCGCGGTTCGATCAACTCGAGCTTGCGATCGAGCCAGGGGCGACAAGTCGAGATCTCGTCGGGCTGCGGATCGCGGTTGCCCGGCGGCCGGCAGAGCAACACGTTGCCGATGAAAACGTCCTCCCTCTTCATGCCGATCTCGTCGAGCAGCTCGTTGAGCAGCTGCCCGGCGCGGCCGACGAACGGCAGCCCCTGGCGGTCCTCCTCCGCCCCCGGCGCCTCGCCGACGAACATCAGGTCGGCGTCGGCGTTGCCCGCCCCGAAGACGACCGTGTTCCGCGTCTCCGAGAGCGGGCACTTGACGCACACCGAGGCCTGCTTGTAGACCTCGACCAGCTGCTCTCGGCGCTCCTCCGCACTCACCGCTTCATCGTAGATCGGCATGCGGCCGAAGCAAAGCTGCGAATAGGCTCTCTGCGTGAGCTTCGAGACGGTGAACCTGGAGATAGACGGCGGCGCGGCGACGATCGAGCTCAACCGGCCCGACGCGCTCAACGCCTGGAACCGCCAGCTCGGCGTCGACCTGAAGGCCGTGATCGAGCAGGTCGCCGGCGACGAGACGGTGCGCGCGGTGCTGATCACCGGCGCCGGACGCGCCTTCTCCTCCGGCGCCGACCTGAAGGAGGACCGGGGCGCGAACGACGACGCGGTCGGCGACGACGACCTCCCCGACCTAAGCAAGCGCCTCAAAGAGCTCTACCACCCGATCCTGACCGGCATCCGGGAGATGCCAAAGCCGGTGGTCGCCGCGGTCAACGGCCCCGCGGTCGGGATCGGCTGCTCGCTTGCGCTCGCCTGCGACCTGATCCTCGCCGCCGAGTCCTCCTACATGCTGCTCGCCTTCGTCAACATCGGCCTGATTCCCGACGGGGGCTCGACCGCGTTCGTTCCCGCCAAGGCCGGATTCACGCGGGCGATGGAGATGGCGATGCTGGGCGAGAAGATCCCCGCCGAGCAGGCGCGCGAATGGGGCCTGATCAACCGCGTCGTCGCCGACGACCAGCTCGCCCCCGAGGCAAAGGAGCTGCTCGGCAAGCTCGCCGTGGGCCCGACCGTCTCCTACGCGAACGCGAAGAAGCTGCTCAACCGCAGCGTCTACCCCGATCTCGCCGAGCAGCTCGAGGCCGAGGCCGACGCCCAGCGCGAGCAGGGCCAAAGCAAGGACTTCATCGAGGGCGTCATGGCCTTCGTCCAAAAACGCCCGGCCGAGTTCAAGGGGCAGTAGAATTCAAATCTGGCCGTGACCGCTTCCCGCGGCGTGGACCACTCCCAAAATGAAGACACTGCGGACCAGGGTTGATCTGCGAGCAGCGCTTGCGCCGGCAAGGCGCGAGGGCAAGCGCATCGCGCTCGTGCCGACGATGGGCGCCCTCCACGAGGGGCACCTTTCGCTGATCCGTGCCGCGCGCGAGGACGCCGACGTCGTCGTCGTCAGCCTGTTCGTCAACCCGGCCCAGTTCGGGGAGGGCGAGGACCTCGACGCCTACCCGCGCGACGAGCAGCGCGACGCCGCGCTGGCGGAGGCCGAGGGCGCCGACCTGCTCTGGGCCCCGCCGGTCGAGGAGGTCTACCCCGACGGCTTCGCGACCGCGGTCGAGGTCGACGATCGCCTCACCGGCGTCCTCGACGGCGACCCGGCGCGGCGCGGCAGCTCGCACTTCAATGGGGTGACCACCGTTGTGGCCAAGCTGTTCAACGTCGTGCAGCCCGATGTCGCCTACTTCGGCCAGAAGGACGCCCAGCAGGCGGTCGTGATCGAACGGATGGTTCTCGACCTCGACTTCCCGGTCGAGATCGAGATCCGCCCGACCGTCCGCGAGCCCGACGGGCTCGCGATGAGCTCACGCAACGCCTACCTTGACGACGCCGAGCGCGAGCGGGCCGCGGCTCTTTCGCGTGGGCTGAAGGCCGCGGAGCAACGCGCCGCGAGCGGCGAGCGCTCGGCCGCGGCGCTGCTCGAAGCGGTCCGAGACGAGCTTCGTAACGCCGGCATCGAGCCGGAGTACGTGGAGGCACGCGACGCGGAGGATCTCTCCGAGGTCGCGGAGCTGAACGGGCGCCCCGTGCTCGTCGCGGTGGCGGCGAGGGTCGGCAAGGCGCGCCTGATCGACAACACAACCGTCAACTGAGAGGAGCCTCGTTCGATGCAGCGGCAGATGTTGAAGTCGAAGATCCACCGGGCGACGATCACCGATTGCGACGTCGACTACGTCGGCAGCATCACCCTCGACCCGGAGCTGATGGGGCAAGCCGACCTGCTCGTCAACGAGCAGGTCCATGTCTGGGACATCGACAACGGCGCCCGCTTCGTCACCTACGCGATCGAGGGCGAGCCGGGCTCGGGGACCGTGCAGGTGAACGGGGCCGCGGCGCGCCTGGTGCGCAACGGCGACAAGGTGATCGTCGCCTCGTTCGGGGCCTACGACGACTCCGACCTCGAGGCCTACTCGCCCGTGGTCGTCCACGTCGACGACGACAACGCCGTCGTCCGGGTCGACAGCGACCCGACCGTTCTGCTCAGCGAACATCCTGAGCAGGAGGCACTGCTTTGAGCGAGGAGCGCGCCCCCATCACGCTGCCGAAGCTCGCCGAGATGAAGCGCGCCGGCGACAAGATCGTCATGGTGACCGCCTACGACTATCCCTCGGCGAAGGTGGTCGAGGAGGCCGGCGTCGACGTCGTCCTGGTCGGCGACACCGCGGCGATGGTCGTGCTCGGCCACGAAGCCACCACCCCTGTCGGGATGGACGAGATGCTCGTCCTGACGAGTGCGGTGCGGCGCGGGGTCGAGACGCCGCTGCTGGTCGGCGACATGCCGTTCGGCTCCTATGAAGCTTCGAACGAGCTTGCGATCGAGAACGCGCAGCAATTCGTCAAGGAGGCCGGCGTCGACGCCGTCAAGCTTGAGCGCGGCGGCGCTTCCGTCGAGCGCGCGCGGGCGATCATCCGCGCCGGCATCCCGGTCATGGGCCACGTCGGCCTCACCCCGCAGACCGCTACAGCGCTCGGCGGCTTCAAGGCACAGGGAAAGACGGCCGGCCAGGCCGAGCAGATCGCCGAGGAGGCACTGGCGCTGCAGTCAGTCGGCTGCTTCGCGATCGTCTTCGAGGCGATCCCCGCAGCCGTCACCGAGGTGCTGATGCCGAAGCTCGAGATCCCGGTGATCGGGATCGGCGCCGGCCCCTCCTGCGACGGCCAGGTGCTGGTCTGGCACGACCTGCTCGGGATCTACGACGGCCATCAGCCCAAGTTCGTGAAGCGCTACGCGAACCTCCGCGAGCAGATGGTGAACGGGGTCGCCTCCTACACCGATGAGGTCCGCTCCGGCGCTTTCCCGGCCGAGGAGCACAACTACTCGATCGAGCCCGACCAGCTGGCCGAGTTCCGCGACTACCTCGACGAGGAGAGCCTGGCGGCGCACACCCCCTGGGACTGGTAGACCGGGCCCATGGGTATCCAGGGCGGCGAGCTTCGGATCTCGACCGACGGCAACACCGAGATCGTCGACATCACCGCCGGCATCGACCGGATCGTCACCGCGTCCGAGGTCGAGACCGGGATCGCGACCGCGTTCGTCCGCGGCTCGACCGCGGCGCTGACGACGATGGAGTTCGAGCCCGGCGGTGTCCACGACCTGCAGGCGCTGCTCGACCGCCTCGTCCCGGCCGAGGGCGACTACGAGCACAACCGGCTCAACCGCGACACGAACTCGCACGCCCACCAGCGCGCGACGCTGATCGGGCCCTTCCGAGAGCGTCCCGGTCACCAACGGGGCGCTCGAGCTCGGCACCTGGCAGCAGCTGGTGCTGATCGACTTCGACGACCGCCCGCGCGAGCGGACCGTGATCGTCCGGATCGCGGCATAGCCAGATTTTCCTGTACTGAATTCGCGCTAGTGTGGCTCCGAGTTAATCCAACGACGGGAGTAGCGCTGATGGAACGGGCAGAGGGATCGCGCACCACAAAACGTTCGGGGGTCTGCGCACTTGCACTCGGCGCCCTGCTCGCCGCGCTGCTCGCCGGCAGCGCCGCGGGAGCGCCGGGTGACGTGACCGTGGCGCAGGTCGGCGACATCAACATCGCCGGGAGCTCCATCCCGTCCGAGCTCACCGACGTCAACGGCACCGTCTTCTTCCAGGCCTACGACGGCACCGACACCGAGCTCTGGAAGAGCGACGGGACGACGAACGCGCAGGTCGAGGACATCAACTTCGGTCCCGGGAGCTCCAGCCCCACCGAGCTCACCGACGTCAACGGAACCCTCTTCTTCAGCGCATTCGACGGCACCGACGCAGAGCTCTACAAGAGCAACGGGGCCGTGGCCGCGCAGGTCGGCGACATCAACCCCGGCGCCGGGAGCTCGAGTATCGAAGGGCTCACCGACGTCAACGGCACCGCCTTCTTCAGCGCAAGCGACGGCACCGACACCGAGTTGTGGAAGAGCAACGGGCTGACGAACGCCCAGGTCGGCGACATCAACCCTCCCGGCGCCCCGGGAGGGGATGAGTCCTTCCCCGGCATGCTGGCCGACGTCAACGGCACCCTCTTCTTCACCGCCTTCGACGGCACCGACACCGAGCTCTGGGCGAGCGACGGGATGACGAATACCGAGATCGATGTCAACCCCGGCGCGGGTGCCACAGACTCCAACCCCATCGAGCTCACGAACGTCAACGGAACCCTCTTCTTCCAGGCCTTCGACGGCTCCGACATCGAGTTGTGGAAGAGCGACGGGATGACGGCGACCCAGGTGGGCGACATCAACCCCGGCGCGGCCAACAGCTCCGCCCCGTACGCCCTCACGAACGTCAACGGCACCCTCTTCTTCGCGGCCTTCGACGGCACCGACACCGAGCTCTTCAAGAGCGAGTCGCCCTACACGTCCGCGACGCAGGTCGACGACATCAACCCGCCCGGTGCTCCAGGGGGGATGACTCAAGCCCCATCGAGCTCACCAACGTCAACGGCACCCTCTTCTTCACCGCCTTCGACGGCACCGATGCCGAGCTCTGGAAGAGCGACGGAACCACGAACGCGCAGGTCGGCGACATCAACCCCGCCGGGAACTCCGCCCCCTCCGAGCTCACGAACGTCAACGGCACCCTCTTTTTCGCGGCCTTCGATGGCACCGACGGCGAGCTCTACAAGAGCGACGGGACCACGAATACGGAGTTCGACATCAACTCCGCAGGGAGCTCCACCCCCCTCGATCTGACCAACGTCAACGGCACCCTCTTCCTCGCCGCATCTGACGACACCGACCGCGAGCTGTGGGAGGCGACGACCGAAGGCCCCGCTGCTCCTGTCTCACCTCCGCTTCCGAGCGCCGCTCCGATCACTGCACTTCCGGGCGCAACGACGCAGCCGAACCCGGCATGCGACGCGCTGCGCAAGAAACTGAAGCGCAAGAAGGGCAAGGCGAAGGCCAAGCTTCGCAAGCAGCTCAAGAGCTTGGGCTGCTAGCTAGCCCTTCTGCTTGAACTCGATCTCGCGCAGGACCTTGGCCGGCGCGCCGGCGGCGATCGAGCCCGCCGGGATGCTTTTGGTGACCACCGAGTTGGCGCCGATCACGCAGCGGTCGCCGATCTCGACCCCGCCGGTGACCACGCAGCCGACCCCGAACCAGACGTTGGAGCCGATCTTGACCGGCCCGCGGGCCTCGAATCCCTGCCAGGTGATCGGTACGTCGGGATCGTCGTAGCGGTGGTCGGCGTCGCCGACGAAGCAGTGGTTGGCGAACATGACGTGGTCGCCGATCTCGATCCGCTCCTGCGCGGCGAGCATCGTCTCGCGGTTCAGGAAGCAGCCCTTGCCGATCGAGATCCGGGCCTCGGGCGCCATCGTGATCCAGCAGCCGGGCTCGAGCAGCGTGTCCTCGCCGATCTCGAGGCGCCCCGAATCGAGGCCGCCGAGCACCTCGCCCTCGACCGGATAGCGGATGTAGAAGCCGCCGCGGATGGCGTGGCGGTTGAGGCGCAGGCGGCGAAGCGGCCGCTGGTTACGTTCGTACCAGCGCCGCTTTCGCCACCAGCGATTGAGCTGCGACAGGAGCGCTCCTAGGCGCGCTTGACCGCGAATCCGAGCGCGATCGAGATGACCCCTCGGACGATGAACCCGAGGCCGAACAGCAGGGCCAGGGTGCGAAGCCCGATGTCCGGGTCGGAGATCACGATCACGCCGGCCGCGATGCTCACCAGCCCGATCAGGATGTAGAGCAGCCGATGCTCGCTGTGCGAGAAGCCGTGCGCAACTTCGGCGGCTCCGGTGATGATGAACCAGAAGCCGATCGCGAGCAGCAGCACGATGACGCTCTCGCCAGGATGGACGACGGCGAACAGCCCCGCTACGAGGCCGAACAGGCCGACGAACACGAGCAGGGCCGATTGTCCGGCGGACAGGCCCTTCTCGAACGCCGTGACGAGGTATGCCGACCCCCACACAAGCACCAGCACGCCGAAAAGCAGCCCGAGGACGAGCAGCGAGTCCTTCGGATGCGTCAGCGCTACGACACCGACCGCGACCGAGAACAGGCCCAGGACGATGTAAACCCAGGGCCGAGTGACTCCGTAATCCTCGGTCAGGTTGTCAGCAGTTGCCAATTTGTTTCCTTTCGTGTCAGGAACTAGATCGCTCGCAGCATACGTGCGGCTGCCGCAACTAGCGCGCTCCCGGGCCGACTCGAGTTTGCGGTCCAGACACGGGGGTACGGTCCGGCAAATTGCCTCGTACCGAGGCGAGCCCGCGCAGGCGCCGGGACGGCGCTGCGACAAACACGGAGATCCAGGAGGTAAGGGAATGCCCGCACGAATCGACGCCCGTCCGATCCTTGTGCTGATCGGCAGCGTCCTGCTGCTGATCAGCCTCTCGCTCGACTGGTACGTCACACCAGGTACGCCCCCGAACGCCGACATCCCGATCGGCAACGCCTGGGGCGTGTTCGAGACGCTCGACATCGTGCTCGCCGCGATTGCGGCGGCAGCGCTGTACGTCGCCTACGAGCAGCTCACCGGCCGCGACCGGTTCGCCGCATGGCTGCTGCCGCTGAGCGCCCTCGCGCTGCTGATCGTCGGCTCTCAGATCATCGACCCGCCGCCCAATGTCGAGTCCGCGATCGTGCCAGCCGGCACGGTGACGCCCGACCCGACCACCGGCGCCTGGCTGGCGCTCGCCGGCACCGCCGGGCTGTTCGTCGCCGGGGTGCTCAGCCGAGCAAGCATCTCGCTGGCACTGACCACGGACGCGCCCTCGAGCATGCGCTCCCGCCCCAGCCCGGGCCCGAGCCGGGAGTTCAGCACCGAGGCTTAGCCGCAACTACAACCGAATAAGAGCTAAGCGGCGACCTTCTGCCGCGGCTTGCGCTTCTTGGTCCGCCGCACCTTGACCTTGGGCTCGACGAGCTCTGCGAGGAACTGCCCGGTGTAGGACTCGGGCACCGCGGCGACCTGCTCGGGGGTGCCGGTGGCGACCACCGCTCCCCCCTCGTCGCCGCCCTCGGGGCCGAGGTCGACGATCCGGTCGGCGGTCTTGATCACGTCGAGGTTGTGCTCGATCACGACCACCGTGTTGCCGGCCTCGACGAGCCGGTTGAGGACGTCGAGCAGCCGCTGCACGTCGGCGAAATGCAGGCCGGTGGTCGGCTCGTCGAGGAAGTAGAGCGTGTCCCCCGTCGCCACCTTCGATAGCTCGGTCGCGAGCTTGACCCGCTGCGCCTCGCCGCCGGAGAGCGTCGTCGCCGGCTGGCCGAGTCGGATGTAGTCGAGCCCGACGTCGTGAAGGGTCTGCAGGCGCCGGTGGATCTTCGGGATCTCGCTGAAGAAGTCGACCGCCTCGGCGACCGGCATCTCGAGCACGTCGGCGATCGTCTTTCCCTTGAAGCGGACCTCGAGCGTCTCGCGGTTGTAGCGGCGTCCGCCGCACTGCTCGCATGGGACGTAGACGTCGGGCAGGAAGTGCATCTCGATCTTGATCTGGCCGTCGCCCTTGCAGACCTCGCAGCGCCCGCCCTTGACGTTGAAGCTGAACCGCCCCTGCTTGTAGCCGCGCGCCCGCGCCTCCTTGGTCTGCGAGTAGAGCTGGCGGATGTGGTCGAAGATCCCGGTGTAGGTGGCCGGGTTCGAGCGCGGCGTGCGCCCGATCGGCGACTGGTCGATGTTGATGATCTTGTCGATCGCATCGATGCCGTCGATCCGCTTGTGGGCGCCCGAGCGCAGCTTCGCCTGCTGGAGGCGATTGGCGACCGCCGGGTAGAGCGTCTCGTTGACGAGCGTCGACTTGCCGGAGCCGGAGACCCCGGTCACGCAGCAGAAGACGCCGAGCGGGAAGCCGACGTCGATCTTGCGCAGGTTGTGCTCCTCGGCGCCGCGGACGAGCAGCTCGCCGGTCGGCTCGCGGCGCTCTTCCGGCACTGGCATCTCGCGCTTCCCGGACAGGTACTGGCCGGTGAGCGAGGCGGGGTCGGCGATGATCGCCTCTGGCGGGCCCTCGGCGACCACGTAGCCGCCGTGTTCGCCCGCCCCGGGCCCGAGGTCGACGATGTGCTCGGCGGCGCGCATCGTCCCCTCGTCGTGCTCGACCACGATCACCGTGTTGCCGAGGTCGCGGAGCCGGCCCAGGGTGTCGAGCAGCCGCGCGTTGTCGCGCTGGTGGAGGCCGATCGAGGGCTCGTCGAGGATGTAGAGCACCCCGACCAGGCTCGAGCCGATCTGGGTAGCGAGCCTGATCCGCTGCGCCTCTCCGCCGGACAGCGTCCGCGCTGCGCGCTCCATCGACAGGTAGCCGATGCCGACGTTGTCAAGGAACGCGAGCCGCTCCTCGATCTCGCGCACGATCAGCCTCGCGATCGCCTGCTCGGTCTCGGTCAGCTCGAGCTCGGAGATCCACTCGAGCGCGGCGTGCGCCGACATCCGCGTGTATTCGTGGATGCTGAGCCCGCCGACCTTGACGGCGAGGCTCTCCGGCCGCAGCCGTGCTCCGTCGCAGGCCGGGCACGGCTGCTCGGCCATGTAGCTCTCGATCCGCTCCCGCACTGCTTCCGAGTCGGTCTCCTCGTGGCGGCGCTCGAGGTTGTTGACGATTCCCTCGAAGCGGACGCTGTAGGAGCGGCGGCGGTTGAAGCGGTTGCGGTAGCTGACTTTGTGGCGCTCGGACCCGGTCCCGTAGAGGAAGATCTTGCGCTCTTTCTCGGAGAGCTCCTGCCACGGCTTCTCGAGGCTCGACGCCCTCCGACTCCGCGACCGACTCGACGAGCCGCTTCCAATAGCGCGAGTGGCCGATCCGCCACGGCTGCAGCGCGCCCTCCGACAGCGACAGGGTCGGGTCGGGGACGACGAGCTCGGGATCGACGACGCGCTGGAAGCCGAGCCCGTGGCAGCGCTCGCAGGCGCCGTGAGGTGAGTTGAAGGAGAAGATCCGCGGCTCGAGCTCGGGGATCGAGGTTCCGCACTCGAGGCAGGCGAACTGCTCGCTGAACGTCATCCGGTCGGCGACGTCGGGCGGCAACTCTCCAGCACCGAGAGCGCCCTTCACGCCCTCAGCCCGGGGCTCGGCTTCGCCATCCTCGGCAGCTGCTCCGCTTCGCGTCAGCTGCTGCCTGAGCACATCGACCTCGACCAGACCTTCGGCGAGCGCTGCCGCCGCCTCGACCGACTCGGTGAGCCGCTTGCGAAGGTCGGGCTTCATCACCAGCCGGTCGACGACAACCGAGATGTCGTGCTTGTACTTCTTGTCGAGCTCGATGTCTTCATCGAGCCGCAGTACCTCGCCGTCGATCCGCGCCCGCGCGTAGCCCTGGGACTGGATCCCCTCGAGCAGCTTTCCGTACTCGCCCTTGCGGCCCCTGACTACCGGCGCCAGCACCATGAAGCGCGAGCCCTCCTCGAGCGTCATCACCCGGTCGGCGATCTGCTCGATCGACTGGCCGCTGATCGGGGCGCCGCACTTGTGGCAGTGCGGCTGGCCGATCCGCGACCAGAGCAGCCGCAGGTAGTCGTAGATCTCGGTCACCGTTCCGACGGTCGAGCGCGGGTTCCTGGAGGTGGTTTTCTGGTCGATCGAGATCGCCGGCGAGAGCCCCTCGATCGAGTCGACGTCGGGCTTCTCCATCTGGCCGAGGAACTGGCGCGCGTACGCCGACAGCGACTCGACATAGCGGCGTTGGCCCTCGGCGTAGATCGTGTCGAAGGCGAGGCTCGATTTGCCCGATCCCGAGAGACCGGTGATCACGACCAGCGAGTTTCTGGGCAGCTCGAGATCGACGCCCTTGAGGTTGTGCTCGCGGGCGCCGCGGATCGCGATCTTGTCCGACTCAGCCACTCACGTCGATTCTACGCAAGCGAACGGTTGTTCCCCCCTGGTTTCTCGTCATTCGGGCCCAGAACGAGAACCGGCGCGGCCTGGGGCCGCGCCGGTTGCCTCGCTAATTCCTGGGTGCGATCAGCAGATCGCGCCGAGGCCGACGGTGAACTGGTCACTGTCGATGAACGCGGCGGAGCTGCCTTGCGGGAACGTGATCGCTCGCAGCGTCGCCGGCAGCGAGGACGGCCGAGCCGGCTGGCCGCTGCTGTCGACTGCGCTGATTCCGCCGTAGACCAGGCCCAGCTGGATGCTGGTCTGGATGTCGGTGGTCGCGCTGATGATGTTCCAGATCCCGGTGTAGGTCGTGGTCACCGACTGGCCGACCGTGCTCGACTCCGGATCGACATCCATGAGCGTGCCGACGTACTTCATCCCCCCGGTGCTGCAGAACGAGTAGGTCTCGTAGAGCGTTGTCTTGTTGACGAAGTTCGCGAACAGGCGCGCGAACACCTTGCCGCTGATCAGCGTTCGCGGATCGGCGGCCGCTTTGCACTTCTTCTTCTTGCTGGCAGACGCTCCCTTCGCCTTGCACTTCTTCTTCTTTGCGGCAACGGCGTCGGTGCCGCTCCCGGCCGCGGCAGTCTCGGTCGCGGCGACCGTGCCGACGAGGAGAGCACCCGCTGTTGCGAGAATCATGAGCTTGCGCATAAGCAGTCCTGCACCCTTTCTGTTGTACCTGGCTAATCAGGCTAGTCGCGGCTGAAGATACCAGGAAGTCGGCAGCCTCCTGTAGCTTCGCGTCGTGGCCTCGACCGACCGTCCAGCGGCGACAGCGATCTCGGAATTGGTGCTCGAGGTCGCCGATCTCGAAGCGGCCCGCCGCTTCTATCGCGACGCGCTCGGCTTCGAGGAGACGCTCTACGGAGAGGGCGCCGAGGGGCGCTACTGGTACCTGGTCGGCGACAGCGCGCGCCTCGGGCTCTGGACCGAACAGGTCGGGCTCGCCGGCGGGCGCGGCGGCGCCCACGTCCACTTCGCCTTCCACGTCGCCGAGCCGGAGATCGACCGACTGGCGGAGCGGATACGGGCCACGGGCGTCGAGGTCGAGGGCCCGATCCAGCTCGGCCCCGGGCGGGCGATCTACGTCACCGACCCCGACGGCAACGTGGTCGAGTTCTGGAGCCAGGACATGGCCGAGTACACGGCCGGCGCCAGGGCGGGCGGCGGCCCGGGGACGTTGAAGCCGCCGGGCGGCTAGCGGCCCGCGCGCGCCAGGACGTCTTCGAGCACTGCGTCGCGGTCGGCGGCTGGAAACTTGGCCTCGAGCTCGGCTGCGATCTCCTCCCGCGAACCGCCGTCGACGGCCATCTTCATCGCGACCAGGCGGGCGCCGGAATCGCCGCTGCCGCTGTCGTTCGCCGAGATCTGGGGCGGCGGCACCGGATCTGGCTCTTCGGGGGGCGTCGGGGCCGGCTCGGGCATCGGCGGCCCCGGCTTCGGGTCCGGCATCGGGGTCGGCGGGCTCGGGTCGGGCGCCGGCCCGGGCTCCGGGGTTTCGGCGGCGGTTTCGAAGCTCGAGCGCAGCGCCTCGACCTGGTCGATCAGGCGGTCGAGCTCGGAGCGCGCCTGCGCGGCGCCGGCGCCAATCTCCTCGAGCTTCGTTTCGATCTGCTCTCGCTCCATAGAGGGGATTCTAGGCGCGGGCTACCAGTACGTGCCGCGGGTAGCGCGCGCGAAGGCCTGCTCGGCCGCGCTCACGCCCTCCTCGCCCTCGCCCGTCGGCGCCGCCTCCCCCTCCTTCGGCTTCCGGCTCTTCGAGTCGCGGAACATCCGGAAGCCGCGGTTGCGGACCGTGTCCATCATCCGCGGGGTGACGGCGTCGGCGAATGCCGCGGCCTGGCCGAACGGCGGTACGACACGCCGCGGCCGCCGCACGATCGCGTCGGTGATCATCTCGGCCGCCTGCTCGGGGGTGAGCGCGGGGAAGTTCTTGTAGATCCCGGTCGGGGCGATCATCGGCGTGCGGACTAGCGGCATGTGGATCGTGGTCAGTCGCACGCCCTGGTTCGAGACCTCGGCCTGGATCGAGTCCGAGAGGGTGTCGAGGGCCGCCTTCGAGGCGATGTAGGCACCGAACCGCGGCACCCGCGTCTGCACCCCCATCGTCGAGACGTTGACGATCTGGCCGCTCTTTCGCTCCCGCATCCCGGGCAGGAAGGCGAGCATCAGGCGGACCGCGGCGAAGTAGTTGAGCTGCATCGTGCGCTCGAAGTCGTGGAAACGGTCGTAGGAGTCCTCGATCGCGCGGCGGATCGAGCGCCCGGCGTTGTTGATCAGGATGTCGACGCGCCCGTGCTCGGCGAGCACCTTGGCGGTCATCTCGTCGATCGCCTCGTAATCGGTCAGATCGCAGGGGTAGGCGTGCGCGGTTCCGCCATCGGCCTCGATCTCGCCGACCAGCGTCTCGAGCTTCTCGCGGCTGCGCGCCACGAGCAGCACCGTGCCGCGGGCGGCACCGACCTGGCGCGCGGCCGCCTCGCCGATCCCCGACGAGGCGCCGGTGACCAGCACGATCTTGTCCTCGACCACCCTGTCGAGCGAGCCGGAGCGCGGCGGGATGCCGACCGGCCGCATCGCGAGCGAGTTCATCCTCTTCGCCGCCCGGCGGGCGGCGCGCTGCAGGGGGTTTGCCACGCCGCGGATCCTACGCCCGGATCGCTTCCAGGTCCCTGCGCAGCTCCTTGAGCTCGTCGCGGATCCTCGCCGCTTCCTCGAAGCGCAGCTCCTCGGCGGCGGCGAGCATCTCCTCCTCGAGCTCGCGGCAGATCCGCTCGAGCTCCTCCGGGGTGCGGGTCTCGCCGTCGTCGACCCGGGTCCGCCGGCGCGCCGGCGCAGTCGACTCCATCGCCAGGAACTCGCTCATGTCTGAGATCCCCTTTCGGACCGTCTCCGGGGTGATCCCGTGCGCCTCGTTGTAGGCGACCTGGATCTTGCGGCGGCGATCGGTCTCGCTGATCGCCGTGCGCATCGCCTCGGTCTCCTTGTCGGCGTACATCAGCACCCGGCCCTGGACGTTCCGCGCCGCCCGCCCGATCGTTTGGATCAGGCTCGTCTCACCGCGCAGGAAGCCCTCCTTGTCTGCGTCGAGGATCGCGACCAGCGACACCTCGGGCAGGTCGAGCCCCTCGCGGAGCAGGTTGACGCCGACCAGGACGTCGTACTCGCCGAGCCGCAGCTGGCGGATGATCTGGATCCGCTCCAGGGTGTCGATCTCCGAGTGCAGGTAGCGGACACGGAACCCGTACTCGAGCAGGTACTCGGTCAGGTCCTCGGCCATCTTCTTGGTCAGCGTCGTGACCAGGACGCGCTCGTCGCGGTCGGCCCGCTCGCGGACCTCGTTCATGAGGTCGTCGATCTGGTTGCGGGTCTCGCGCACCTCGACCTCGGGGTCGACGATGCCGGTCGGGCGAACGATCTGCTCGACGACCCGCGACGACTTCTCGCGCTCGAACGGCCCCGGGGTCGCCGAGACCATGACCAGCCGCGGGACCCGCTCGAGGAACTCGTCGAACTTGAGCGGCCGGTTGTCGATTGCCGAGGGGAGCCGGAAGCCGTGCTCGACGAGGGTGTTCTTGCGCGAGTGGTCGCCCTCGTACATGCCGCCGAGCTGCGGAATCGTCTGGTGCGACTCGTCGACGAAGACGACGAAGTCGTCGGGGAAGTAGTCGATCAGCGTGTGCGGGGCGCTGCCGGCGGGGCGGTCGTCGAGGATCCGCGAGTAGTTCTCGATCCCCGAGCAGAAGCCGACCTCGCGCAGCATCTCGATGTCGTACTTGGTCCGCTGCTGGAGGCGGTGCGCCTCGAGCTGCTTGCCCTGCTCCTCGAACAGCGCCACCTGCTGGTCGAGCTCGTGCCCGATCGACTCAACGGTGCGGTCCATCTCGTCATCGGCGGTCACATAGTGGGTCGCAGGCCAGATCGAGACGTGGTCGATCTCGTCGAGGACCTCGCCGGTGAGCGGGTCGAAGTGCTGGATCCCCTCGATCTCGTCACCGAACAGGCCGATCCGGTACGCGGACTCGGCATATGCGGGATAGATCTCGAGCACCTCGCCGCGGGCGCGGAAGGTGCCCCGGGCGAGCGCGGTGTCATTGCGCGAGTACTGCATCCCGACCAGCTGCCTGAAGACGGTGTCGCGGTCGATCTCCTCGCCGACCTTGAACATCTGCATCTGCTCGCGGTAGAGCTTCGGCGAGCCGATCCCGTAGATGCACGAGACCGAGGCGACGATCAGCACGTCCTTGCGCGCGAACAGCGACGCGGTTGCGGCGTGGCGAAGGCGGTCGATCTCGTCGTTGATCGACGAGTCCTTCTCGATGTAGAGGTCCTGCGCCGGGACGTACGCCTCGGGCTGGTAGTAGTCGTAATAGCTGACGAAGTACTCGACCGAGTTGTCGGGGAAGAACTCGCGGAACTCGTTGCAGAGCTGCGCGGCGAGCGTCTTGTTGTGGGCGATAACCAGCGCCGGCCGCTGCAGCTCCTCGATCGTCGCCGCCATCGTGAACGTCTTCCCTGTCCCGGTCGCGCCGAGCAGGGTCAGGAACGACTCGTCGTCCTCGATTCCCTCGGCGAGCCCCTCGATCGCCTTCGGTTGGTCGGCGGTCGGCGTGTAGGCCGGATTGAGCTTGAACTTCGGCACCGAGCCAGCCTAGCGGGGCGGTCGGCCCGGCTAGCCGAGCTTTTTCAGCGCTTCGGCGATCTCGTCGTCGCCGCCGAAGACCTCGAAGGTCTTGCCGATCGTCGCCGGCTCGTCGAGGCAGCCGAGCAGCGTCGCGGCGACGTCGTCGCGCGGAATCGGGCCGCGGCCGCCGAGCTCGGTGGTGGCGTCGATCTTCCCGGTACCCGGGTCGTCGGTGAGGCTGCCGGGGCGGACGATCGTGTAGTCGAGGCCGCTCGCGGCAACCGCCTCGTCGGCGGCGGCCTTGGCGCGCAGGTAGACGGAGAAGGTCTCGTCGCCGTCGGGCGGCGCATGCGCTCCGATCGAGCTCACGATCAGGAAGCGGCCGATCCCGTTCTTCTTCGACGCCTCGATCGACTTCAGCGCTCCTTCGAGGTCGACCGTCGTCTTGCGCTCGGGACCGCTGCCGGGCCCGGCGCCGGCAGCGAACACGATCGCGTCGGCCTCGCCGACCGCGGCGGAGATGTCGCCGGCGGCCTCGAGGTCGCAGACAACCGCCTCGGCGCCGACTTCTTGCAGGTCGGCTGCGTGATCCGGGTTCCGAATCAACCCTCGTGCCGTGTCGCCGCGCTCGGCGAGCAGGCCCAGCAGTTGCAGGGCGATCTGCCCGTGGCCACCGACGACGACGACTTCCATGCCGCGAGCCTACCCGCGTTCGCTACTTCCTCTTCCTCTTCTTCCTCACGCACTTGCCCTTCTTGAGCTTGCGGCCCTTCTTGCACTTCTTGGCCGTGACGGGGGGCGGGGTCGTGACCGGGGCGGCTGCCGCCGCCCCTCCACCGCCAGCCGCCGGCGGGACGACTAGCTCGAAGGCGCCGATGTCGCAGGTCGCGCCCTGAGGGCGCGGGATGCCGCGCTGGTCGGTCGCGGGACAGGCCGGGCCGCCGGGCGGGACCTGGTTGAGCGCCGCGCTGCCGGCGCCGAGCGCCATCGTCTGGGTCGGACCGCCGTTCGAGGCCAATCCGCCGAGCTGAGGATCGCCGCTCGCGAAGCCGACGCAGACCGGGTCGTGCGGGAAGTCGAGGTTGAAACCCTCGTCGGTCACACCGGCGCAGTTCGGGCTTACGCCCAGGGACGTATTGGCGGCGAGCAGCGTGCTTCGCAAGATCAGGAAGCCGGCGGCAGCCCTGTTCACGCCGCCCCCTCTGCCGTGGACCGCCGAAGTCGCCATGCCGTTGAGTCCGCCGATCCCGGCGTGGTTGTCCGCGATCGTGGAGCTGATGATTTCGACGTTCCCGGGGATACCAGCCTGATTCAGACCCCCGCCCGAGCCGCCGGCGCCCCCGGCACCCAGCCCGATGCCGGACCCGCCGGAGCCCGCGCTGTTTGCGGTCAGAGTCGAGTTGGTGACTCCCACCACGCCGCTGTCGTTGTTGATCCCGCCGCCGTTGCCGCCGGCGGTACCGGACGCATTGAGCGCAGGGCTGGGTCCGCCGATCGAGCCGGTACCGGCGCTGTTCGCGGTGACCGTCGATCCGATCACCTCCACGGTTCCGTCGACGTTTGCGATCCCGCCGCCGCGGCCGGCGACTCCGCCGAGACCGCCGCCGGTTGGCCCATATCCACCGGCCTGGGCCGACCCAGCGAGGTTGTTGCGAATCGTCGAGTTGGTGACCGTGGCGATCGACGCGTTGTCCTCGTTGAAGATCGCGCCGCCGGATCCCCCCTCGCCGCCGTCGCCGCCGGTTCCTCCGCTGGCGGTGCCGCCGGACCCGGCTGGGCCGGCGTGATTTTCGAAGAAGGTCGAGTTGAGGACGTTGAGCGTGCCGCCGCCGGCGTTGGCGATCGCGCCGCCGTTGCCTCCATCGCCTCCCGGGCCGCCGTTGACCCCCGCGGTTCCGGTCCCTCCGGTGCCGGCTTCGTTGCCGGTCATGATCACCGAGTCGAGGGTGAGCGTGCCGAGGTTGCGGATCGCGCCGCCGTCGGAGCCGTCGCCGCCGGCGCTGCCGTCGGCCGCCTCACCGCCGGTGATCGTGACCCCGCGAATCGTGACCGTCGCCGCCATCACCTCGGAGATCCGGAAGACCCGGGTAGCGGTGCCGATGCCATACGCGCCGCTGATCGTTGTCGCCCCCGCCCCGTTGCCGGTGATCGTCATGTCGGTGTCGACGCCGAGCGGGCTGTCGACGATCGGGTTCACGCCGGCGGCGAAGAGAACGGCGCCGCCCGGATCAACGTCGTCGATCGCGTCCCGAAGTGTGCAGGTCGCATCGCAGTTCAGGTCGCCGGAATCGCCGGACTGATTGACGGTCTCGGTCGGATCAGCCGCCGCGGAGGGCGCCCAGGCGGCGCTCAGCAGTGCGACGAGGGTCCCAGCCAATGCCAATCCCCGTCCGCTTAGCCCCGGGGCGGCTATCACTTCTTCCTCTTCTTCTTCACGCACTTGCCCTTCTTCAGCTTGCGGCCCTTCTTGCACTTCTTCGGCGCGGTGGAGACCGTCGTTAGCGGAGGCGGGGTCGTCGTCGCGGCGGGAACGCCCGGTACGACCGGCACTGGGCAGCCGGGCAGGCCGATCGGCTCGGTGCAGGCGATCTCGAAGGCCCCGATGTCGCAGAGCGCGAAGCTCGGCCGCGGCAGGCCGCGCTGGTCGCGGGCCGGGCAGTTGACCGAGTAGCGGCCGAAGGCCGGGCTCGCGATCCCGATCGCAAGGGTCTCGGTCTGGGCGCCGTTCAGCGCTGGCCCGGCGAGCAGCGGGTCGGCGACCTCGAAGTCGGTGCATCCGGTTCCCCCCGGGAAGACGATGTTGTTGCCGCTGTCGGCGGTGCCATCACAGTTGCTGTTGGTGCCGCCGGTGTTGCTCGAGACGATCGAGCGGGCGACGAACGCAGCGCCGCCGATTCCCCCGCCGAGCCCCGGGTTCCCGGTCCCGGTGCAGTTGGCGGCGACGCTGGGGGCACCGGCGATGTTGTCGGCGACCGTGACGCTGTCGAGCATCCCGCTGCCGTTGCTGTGGATTCCGCCGCCGGCGCCGCCGTTCTTCGGGGCCGCAGCGACTCCGCCCGGCATTCCAGGCGCCCCGCAGGTGCCGGAGTCGCCGGCGAAGTTGCTCTCGACGGTGGTGTTGACGACCTCGAGCGTGCCGTCGAAAAGCGCGATCCCGCCGCCGCTGCCCCCGAGCCCGGGCGAACCGCCGGCTCCCCCCATGACCGTGCCGAGGCCCCCGGCGCCGCCGTCTCCGGCGTCTCCTGCGGCGTTGTCGCTGAAGTACGAGTTCCTGACCGTCAGGGTCGTGCCCGCGTTCTCGTGCACCACCCCGCCGCCCCAGCCGCCGTCGCCGCCTCCGCCGCCCCCGCCGCCGTTCGGCACGCCGGGCAGCCCGAACGAGCCATTCGCCCCGTCGCCGGCGCTGTTGGTGACCACCCTGACTGAGTCGAGCGTCATCGAGCCCAGATCCTGGATCGCGCCGCCGTTGCCGCCCGCCGCGCCGAACATGGCGCCGTCGGGGCCGTGCCCTCCGGTCAGGGTGACGCCGCGGATCTCGGTGCCGAGCGCGGTGACGTCGTTGATGATCAACCGGTGCGGCATTCCGGTTGCGGAGATCGTGTTGGTGGAGGCCCCGTTGCCGACCAGCTTCAGTCCCGGCACCGTGATCTGGATCGGGGTGTCTTCGACCACAGGATCGATCGCGCCGCTGAAGGTGATCGTCTCGCCCGCGGTCGCACTGGCGGTGAGCTCGTAGCGCAGCGTTCCGATTCCACCGTTGTCGAGCGCGCTCGTCACCTCCCCTGCCGTGGCGGTTCCCGCCGTCGCGGCGATCAGCAAAGCGGCGAGAATCCCCGCCAGTCCCAATCCCCGTGCACTTCGGACCATTCGCTCCTCCCGGTCGGTCGCCTGCGGCGAGTCTACCCGCTGGCCTTCTTGACTGCCGCGTTCAGTCGTCGCAGCCGTCGATCTTCTCCATCACCGCTTCCTTTTCTTCACGCACTTGCCCTTCTTCAGCTTCCGGCCCTTCTTGCACTTCTTCGGCGATGCCAGCGGGATCGCCGCCACGGCCGGCGGCGTGAAGGTCGGGTCGAGCGTTCGCGCCGGGGGAGTCGGGTCCTCGACCTCGAAGGCGCCCGAGTCGCAGGCCGAGAACTGCGGCCTGCTTACGCCGCGCTGGTCGGTGCCCGGGCAGCCGGCGCCGGGCGCCGGCGCGTAATCGAACGCCGGGCTCGCGGAGGTGATCGCCATCGTTCGCGTCGGCCCGCCGTTCGCCTCCAGCGGCTCGAGCAGCGGATCGGCGCGCAAGAAGCCGGCGGGGCAGCCATCGCCGGCGCCCGGAAAGCTGAGGTTGAGGTCGCTGTCGAGCGCGCCCGGGCCGCAGTTGTGCTCGCCGTCCGGAGCGGTGTTCGAGTCGAGGATTGTGTTGTTGAGCGTCACCGGCCCGTATACGCCGCCGCCCTCGCCGTCGTCGCCCGGATTAGGTACCCCGAAGCTTATTTCGCCGTCGACACCCTCGTTGGCGCCATTGGCGGCGATCGTCGCATTGATGACAGTCGCTGGGCTGTCCGTGTAGACCCCTCCGCCGTTGCCCCCGGCCGACGGCGGTGTCGGATAGAACCCGCCGCCAAAAACGCCGCCATGGCCGGCGCTGTTGCCGGTGACCGTCACGTTGACGAGGGTCATCTCCCCACCGAAGACGTAGATTCCTCCGCCGTAGCCGCCGGTACCGCCCGGCTGCGAGGTGCTGCTCGTGCTCCCCCCGGCCATTCGGCCGTGGCCGCTGATGTTGTTCTGGATCAGCGAGTTCGAGATGGTGAGTGAATCGCCCGCGGCGATTCCGCCGCCGCCGCCGCCGCCGCCGCCAAGTCCGCCGGGGCCGCTCCCCACCGAGTGGCCCCCTTCCCCGCCCCAGCCGGCGTAGTTCTCGTAGATCTCGGAGTCCTCGATCGTCAAGGGCCCGGCGCTCAGGATCGCGCCGCCGAAACCGCCGTCGCCCCCCCGTCCGCCGCCGCCGGCGCCCTCGGCGCCGAGACCCCCCTTCCCCGCCGTATTGTCGTGCATGAGAACACGCTCGAGCGTGATTGAGGAACTGGCAAACAGGTTCAAGATCCCGCCGCCGCTGCCGCCGGCACCACCAGGATCGCCTGTGTTCGGAGCGGCGTCGGAGCCGGCCGGAGCCCTGCCTCCGGTGATCTCGAGATCGCGGAAATCGACATCCGTGCTGGTGTCGATCTCGAACAGCCTGCCGGCCCCGCTGCCGCTGATCTTGGTGACGCCCGCACCGAGCCCGGCAATGGTCACGTTCCTGTCGATGAAGATCTGTGAGCTGAGGCCGGGATCGGCGAACGCGAAGTCAAAGACGATCGTGCCGCCGTCGTCGACGTCGACAACCGCCTGGCGCAGGGTGCCGGGACCCGTGTCCGCGGAGCTGTTGACGTGGGCGACCGGGACGGCGGCCGCCGGCGTCGCGAGCACGGCCAGTACGACAGCGCAGATCGCCGCCCCAAGTCCCCCTGTCAACTCCGGTCGCACCACCCCCAGACTACTAAGTTCTCTGGAGGAGCCGCGTGAAAGACTGTGCCGATGACCCTCTCCCAGCGCCTGCTCGCTGCGTTCTTCGTCTTCACCGGCGTCATGCACTTCGCGCGGCCGAAGGAATACGAAGCGACGGTGCCCCCGCAGAGCCCGGTTCCGCCGAAGGAGGCCGTGCAGTGGAGCGGAGTCGCCGAGATCGCCGGCGGGCTCGCGGTCGCGAGCGCGGCGACGCGGCCGTTGGCTCGCTGGTGGCTGCTCGGGCTGCTGGCTGCGGTCTTCCCCGCCAACATCTACATGGCCACAAACCCCGAGGACATCCGGGGTCTCGACCTCAACCGGATCCCGCGCTGGGCGCTGTGGGCGCGGCTTCCGCTGCAGCCGCTGATGATGCTTTGGGTGTGGCGCGCGACTGGTTCGTGATCCTCGATACTCCCGCGTGTCCAAGCTGGCGATGAATCGGATCAAGAAAACCCTTCCGCTGCTCGCGATCACCGCCCTATCGGGGGTCGGGTGCCTGTTCGCGTTCGGCACCGGCCCGGCTCTGGTGTCGGGCGCGGCTTCCAAGGCGGCGACCGGGCTCCCCGACCTGACCAGGCTCCCGCTCGGCGACGGCAAGTCGACTACGGCCGGGCCCGGAAGGGACACGCTCTACCTCTGCCGGACCCAGACCGGAGGCGGCGGGGCAACGGTCAACGGCCCCTGGATCCAGGGCTCGACCTACAGCCTGCCCGGCAAGTTCGTCGTCGACGGCAGCGTCAACTGGCCCGGCTCGTTCAAGAACAAGATCAAGAAGACGCTGCAGCTGAGCGGCAACGGGCTGCCGACCAACCACCCCACCGGGACCTTCCCGGTCGGCGCCAACGATGACGCCGCACAGGTCGATCGCAACCCCAACACGATCCGGGCGCAGACGATCGCGGTCACGCTCGCAGCGAAGCCGAAGAAGCTGAAGACCCCGCAGTGCACGGGCGGCGAGGTCGGGATCGCCACCAACGGGGTCGCGATCTTCAACGCCGTCGACGCCGAGGGCCGCGACGCGGTCGCGCACGAAGTCCAGGACAGCTGCTCCGGCCACCCGCAGGGATCGGGCGTCTACCACTACCACGGGCTGCCGGCCTGCCTCGCCAGCACTTCCGGCAATTCCCACTCGAAGCAGATCGGCTGGATCTACGACGGATTCCCGATCTATGGCCCGCTTGGCGACAAGGGCGCCTACATGAGCAACGCGAAGCTCGACGAGTGCCACGGCCACACCCATGAGCTCAGGTACAACGGCGAGACGAAGAAGCTCTTCCACTACCACGCCAACTTCGAGTTCCCGTACACGGTCGGCTGCTATCGCGGCACCTCCAGGGCGCCCACACCCACCGGCGGCCCGCCGACGATGCCCACGCCTCCGGCGGGCGGCCCGCCGGCCGCACCCTAGACAGCGCTAGGGAGCCAACTCCTCCGGGTAGCTGTCGCGGTAGTCATCGCGCTTGTCGAGCACCTTGTCGACGTAGTCGCGCGTTTCCTGGAACTCGATGTCCCCCTCCTCGAGGTCGGTCCCGCCCCATTCGTGGACGTGAGACGGGCCCGCGTTGTAGGCGGCGATCGCCGCGGTCTCGTTGCCGTCGAACTGGTCGATGAGGTGGCGGACGTAGAAGGTCCCGTAACGGATGTTGAGGTCGGGGTCGGCGAGGTCCTCGTAGCTGAAGGTGCTGCCGCCGCTCAGCTTCTCGATCTCCTCGGCGGTCTGCGGCGTGATCTGCATCAGCCCGCGGGCGCCGGCCGACGAGGTCTGGTCCTGGAACTTCGACTCGACCTGGATGATCGCGGCGATCAGCGGCGCCTCGACGCCCTTGTCGTTGGCTTGCTGGCGGATGATGTCGTCGTGTCGAAGCGGCAGGGTGAGCTCGAGCAGGGTTTCCTCGACCTGCTCGGTCTGCGTGAGCAGGTAGCCCGCCCCGAGGCCGAGCAGCACCGCGACCGTGGCGGCGAACCAGGTCCGCTTGCGGGGGCGGCGCGGGCGCAGGCGGCTCCAAAAGCGGCGCTTCGGTCGCTTCGGCTTGCGTGGCGCCGTCCGCCGTTGCGTGCTTCGCCGCGACGACGCCGCGGCACGGGCACGGACCTGGGAGTTCGGCTGTCTCCTCATCCGGCCACCGGCTCCTCGGCGAGCTTTTCGAACAGGTCTGCGAGCTCGCGCTCGAGGTCCTCGATCGTGCCGTCGTTGACGACGACGTGGTCGGCGCGCGCCGCCTTTTCATCCTGGTCGAGCTGGCGCTGCTCGCGACCCTCGAGGCCCGGGTCGCCGCGCGCCTCGAGGCGCCGCTCGCGGATCTCGTCGGCGGCGGTCACGGCGATAACCGAGTCGAAGAGCTCCTCCATCCCGGTCTCGAACAGCAGCGGGACCTCGACCACCGCGACCTCGGTCGCCGGGTCGAGTGATTCCCTCCACTCCGCGACCCGGCCGCCGACGCGCGGGTGCAGCTGCGACTCGAGCCATGCGAGCTCGTCGGGCTGCCCGAAGACCTTTTCGGCGATCTTCGCCCGGTCGACCTCGCCGCCGGGCGCCATGTCGGGGCCCCAGCGTTCGACCAACAGGTCGCGGAGCTCCTCGCCGGCGAGCAGCTCGTGGGTGACGGCGTCGGTCGAGAGCGTCGCGGCGCCGAGCCGCTCGAGCGCGGCAAGCGCCTCGGACTTGCCCGACCCGATGCCGCCGGTGAGACCGATGAAGCGCGTCACGGGGCGCGCTTCTCTCTAGGAGCCCTCAGCCGCCTCGGGCTCGGGCTGCTCGGTTTGCTCGGCGGGCTCGGTCGGCGCGTCAGGCTCCGGTGCCGGCTCGGGTGGTGCTTCGGCGGCGGGTGGAGCTTCCGGAGCCGGCGGCTCCTCGGGGGGATCGGGGATCGGCGGGGCTTCGGCCTCAGGTGCCTCAGGCGCCTCGGCGGGCTCAGCCGCCGGCGCCTCGGCCGTCTCAGCCGCGGGCGCCTCCGCGGCCTCCGCGGTGGGCACCTCCGCTGCCTCGGCGGCCTCACCGTCGGCGACCTGCGCCTGGGCGGCTTCCATCGCGGTCTTGATCGGCAGCTCCTGGCCCTCGACCCGCTTCACGCTCAGCGACAGGCGGCGGCGCGATTCGTCGATCTCGAGGATCTTGACCCGCACCTCGTCGCCAGGGGCGACGACCTCCGACGGGCTCTCGACGTGGTGCTGGGCGAGCTCGGAGATGTGCACGAGGCCCTCGACGCCGGGGAGAATCTGCACGAAGGCGCCGAACTGGACCACCTTGGTGACGGTGCCGTCGAGCGAGTCTCCCTCGCCGTATTCGCTCAGCACCCGCTGCCAGGGGTCTTCCTGGGTCTGCTTGAGGCCGAGCGAGATCCGCTGGCGGTCGCGGTCGATGTCGAGCACCTTGACCCGGACGCTGTCGCCGATGTCGAGCACCTCGGAAGGGTGGTTGACGTGGCTCCAGGAAAGCTCTGAGATGTGGATCAGGCCGTCGATCCCGTCTAGGTCAACGAAGGCGCCGAAGTCGACGATGTTGGAGATCTTGCCCTCAACGACCTGGCCGGGCTGCGAGACGGCCGAGGATCTGCTCGCGGACCTCCTTGCGCTCCTCCTCGAGCACCGCGCGGCGCGAGAGGACGACGTTGTTGCGCGAGCGGTTGAGCTCGATCACCTTGCACTCGAGCGTCTGGCTCATGAACTCGTCGAGGTTCTGGACGCGGCGGATGTCGACCAGCGAGGCGGGCAGGAAGCCGCGCACCCCGAGGTCGAGGATCAGGCCGCCCTTGACGACCTCGATCACGTTGCCCTCAACCGGCTCGCCGGACTCGGCGGCGGTCTCGATCCGGCGCCAGGCCTTCTCGAAGCGGGCCCGCTTCTTGGAGAGGATCAGACGGCCTTCCTGGTCCTCCTTGGTGAGCACGAGCGCGTCGACCTCGTCGTCGAGCGAAACCTCCTCGGAGGGATCGACCGACTTGCGGATCGAGAGCTCGTTCGAGGGAATGACGCCCTCGGACTTGTAGCCGATGTCGACGAGCACCTCGTCCTTGTCGATGCGGACGACCTTGCCACTGACGACGTCGCCCTCGTCGAAGGAGACGATCGTCGCGTCGTAGTTCGGCACCATCTTGCCGTCGACCTCGATCATGAAGTCGTTCGAGCTCGGCGGAGCCGCCGGCGGCGGAGCAGGCGTCGCTGCGGGGTCCATTGTCGGTTCTGCCGTCGGCATGACCGATGGATTATAGACAGGGTTTCGCGTACCCTGAGGCTCGTGCCGACCAGACGCACAAAGCGGGGCGCTGAGCGGGTGCCGCTCGGCGGAGACTACGACGTGCTGATCTGCGGCGCCAGCTTCGCCGGCCTCGCCATCGCCAGGCAGCTCTCCGGTTCGGGCGCCCGGGTGATGATGCTCGACCGCTACGAGATCGGCGAGCGCCAGACCTCCGCCTGCGCGGCGCCGACCGACTGGCTCGACGCGATGGGGGTCTCGGACTCGATCCGGCAGACCTTCACCGAGCTGGTCGTCCACACGCCGCACGGAACCTCGACATATGAACTTCCTTGGAGCTTCTCCACCTTCCACTACCCCGAGCTCTGCCGGCTGCTCGACGACCAGAACGACGCCGCGTTCGAGACCGCGACGGTCAACGGACGCTCCGGCGACACCATCCACACCGACCGGGGCGATCTGAGCGCGCCGCTGATCGTCGACGCGCTCGGCTGGCGGCGGATCCTCTCCTCCGACGGCGGCTACCAGCCGCCCGACGCGCCGCTCTCGCGCGGGCTCGAGGTCCATCCCGAGGGGGGCAGCGACGACCTCGAGATCTGGATCGACCGGCGCTACGTCCCCGCCGGGTACGGCTGGAGCTTTCCGGCGTCGGGCGAGCAGCGGATCGGCGTCGGCTCCTTCGACCCGCGCTTCCACGTCAAGGACACGACCGTGCTGCTCTCCGAGGACCTCGAGAGGCCCCCGGTCCGTTACCAGGGCAACTGGATCCCGCACAAGCTCCGCGACGGGACCGAAGACACGGTCTTCTTCTGCGGCGACTCAGCCGGCCACTGCCTGCCGCTAAGCGCCGAGGGGATCCGCACCGCCTTCTACTTCGGGATCGAGCTCGGCGAGCAGCTCGGCGCGGTGATCTCCGGGCGCCAGGACCGAGAGGCAGCGCTTCGCGGCTACAGCGAGTTCTGCGCCGAGCACGAGTGGAAGTTCCGTTGGATGCTCCGTGCCCAGCGGCTCGTGCCGCGGCTGCCGGCGCGCGCTCAGCGCGCGGTGGTCTGGGCCTGCGGCCGCAAGCGGTTCGTCGACTGGTCGTTCGGGCACTACCTGCGGATCGCGCCGCCGTCCTACGCCCGCGAGAACCCGCCCGGCCCGCCCTCAGCGGACGACCAGAAAGGTCCCCGCAAGCAGGAGCGAGACGCCGATCACCCGCTCGGCGCTGAGCGGGACTTCCTCGAGCCCGAGCACGCCTAGCCGGTCGAGGACCACCGACGCGGTCAGCTGCCCGGTCACGGTCGCGGCTGCGACTCCCCCGGCGCCGATCGTGTTCACGGTGGCCAGCGCCGTGAACACGTAGGCCGCTCCGAGGGCCCCGCCCGCCAGGTAGTACCACTTCACGCTCGTAGCGCCCTCGAGCCCGCCGGCCTTGCCGGCCACGATCACGATCGCCGCGAGAATCACTGTCCCGACCGCGAACGAGATCAGGGCGGCCGCGAAATTGCCTGTCTCCTTCCCCAGTCCGGCGTTGATCGGCGCCTGCAGAGCGATGAAGCCGCCCACGACGACCATGAAGAGGACGGCGAGGCCCTTATCCATATGTCGGTTCCGTGATCTTCGGCGCCTATCGGTGTCGAGCGGGTATGAGGAGTTCTCATTAAAGGTTCAGGTTCGGATGGTTCGATGAGGCCGAGATGAGCTTCGTCCTCCGAACCCAGCCGGACGTGCGCCTCGCGAAGCTCGCCGGGGAAGGGAGCAAGCCCGCCTTCGAGGAGCTCGTCCGCCGGCATCGCTCCGCGCTGGTCGGATTCGCGGCCCGGTTTACCTCCCCCGACCGGGCCGATGACGTAGTCCAGGACGCGGTGCTGAAGGCATACTTTGCGCTCGCCCGCGGCGACAGCGTCGATTCGCCTCGCTCGTGGTTGTTCCAGATAGTCCGCAACACCGCGCTGAACGAAATCCGCGGCCACCGCTCCTTCGAGCACCTCGACGAGAACTACGACGGCGTCGAGCAGCCGCCCGAGGCCGCCGAGCGCCGCCGCCAGCTCGCCTCGATGGTCTCCGCGCTCGGCGAGCTCCCCGACGCGCAGCGGACCGCGATCGTGCAGCGCGAGCTCGAGGGCCGCGGGCACCGCGAGATCGCGACGAAGCTCGGCCTCACCGAGGGCGCCGTGCGCCAGCTCATCTACCGCGCCCGCGACACGCTTCGCACCGCGGCCGGTGCGCTGATCCCGATCCACGCCCTGCGAATGCTCGCGATCTCGGGCAACGCCGAGCCGCTTGCCGGTGGAGCCGCCGGAGCCGGGATCGGCGCCACCGCGGCGAAGATCGGCGTCGGCGCGGTGCTGGCGACCGGAGCGGTCGTCGGCGGCACCGAGATCGAGCCCGTGCTCGAGCCGGCGGTCGATTCGCCCGCGGTCGCAGCCGCCGCGCCGGCCTCGAAGGCGGCGTCGGGCAAGGCGAACAAGGAGACGCAGTCGGATGCCCGCCGCGATTCGGGCTCCCGCGCCGATCGCCGCCGACCCACGCCCGAGCGCGACCACCGCTCCGACCCACGCCACCGCCCGCCGCCCGATCACGGCGGCGACGGTCATCATGGCGGCGGCGATCGCGGCCCGGGCGACGGCCACCACGGCGCCGGCGACGCGACGCAGCCGGGCGCCGGGGGCGGGCACCATCCCGGAGGCGGAGACCAGCAGTACTCCGGCGCGACCGGAACCCAGGCCTCGCAGCCGCCCCCGAGCGGCGACCAGACCGCCCAGCCGACGGTCGATCCGTCTCAGCCGGCGCCCACAGCCCCGGCACCCACTCCCTGAGCCCGGCTTTTACGAGGCTCATATCTAAGAGGCTCATAAGAGCCCGTGATTGTCACCCCGCGGGTTGTGTCTTAGGGGTGTCAATCAATCAGGAGGAATCGAATGTTGAAGTCGAAGAAGCTGGTCGCCACGGCCGTCGGTTCGCTCGCAGCTCTGCTGTTCGCGATCCCGGCGCTCGCATCGGCGCCCGCGGATGTCAACAACGATCGCATCCCCGATCGGTGGGAGAAGCGGCACGAGCTGCCGCTGAACGTCAACCAGGCGAATCGGGATCAGGACGGGGACGAGCTCCGCAACATGCGCGAGTACCGCGAGGGCACCGACCCGCGCGACCCCGACAGCGATGGTGACGGCCTCGGCGACAAGCCCGAGTGCAACGGCCATCAGGGTGAGGGCGAGGACACGACCCCGCCCAGCGGCAGCACCGGTAGCCAGGGCCCCCAGGGTCCCCCGCCGCCTCCCGCCACTCCGTAGCTGAGTGATCCTCGATCAGTGAGCGCGGCCGCCCTTAGACCGGGGCGGTCGCGTTCATTTCTGTTCGACCGCCAGCCGGGTTGGGCTTACTGGTGCGTGAAGCTGGCTGTCAGCGTCCAGCTCGCGTTGAGGACGCCGTTGTTGGCGGACCCCGAGAAATTCAGCGTGGGGTCCCCGCTGAACTGCGAGAGGGGAGCAGTGGACATCCCCGGCGGCTCGAGCAGGTTGCTCCCGTCGTTGAGGGAGCTCACGAAGAGGCCGGGGCTGTCCTCCACCAAGGAGATTGACGGGGGGTTCGCGCCGCTGGATGCGCAGACACCGCCGTTGGCGGGGTTGGCGTAATAAAAGACGTTGTATCCGAAGAACCACTCGAGGTTGATCGGATCCCGTGATCCCTCGGGGTCGCTCGAGATGGTGACGTCCATCGGGTCCGTTCTGTTGAAGGTGCACGAAGCCGTGCCGTTCAAACCGGGGAGCGGATTGGTGCAGGTCTCGGTAGCGACGCCGCTTCCGGTCACCGTCACAGGTATTCCGCCGGGGTGGCCGTCGTCGAAGATGTAAACGGGGCCCTGGGTGTCGGTGTAGATGTTCGACAGCACGGCCGGGGGATGGGCTCCCAGGGGGAGGGTTGTCGTCCAATGCGCGTCCTTGGTAAGGGTGCACCCCGCCGAGGCTGGTGGGGTCACGGTGGCGTCGAAGCTCCCATTGAGCGCGGTTAGGTCGTAGAGCACGTCGTCGACGGTGGGGAAGAACTGCTCTTCTGCGGGCGGCGGGGCCGGGGGCGCTGCAACAACCGGCGCAACCGCGACCGGTGCGGCTGGCGCAGCAGCCGGCGTCTTCTTCTTGCACTTCTTGCCCTTCTTGCACTTCTTCTTCTTGGCGGCTGAGGCGAGCTGGTCGCCGCCGTTACCGGGCGCACCGGCCATGGCGGAGCCCGAGACCAGGAACGCGAGGACGAGAGCAAACGCGATCACGGAGCGGAAGCTTCCAGCCCTTGTCACGGGGCCCCAAAGAAATCCCATGGGTCGAGGCTACTCCTTCTTCGACCGTAACGAGCACTTTTCTTAGGACGAGCTATTTCGCCGCCAGCCAGTCCTTCCCGATCCCGACTTCGACCGCGAGCGGCGGGTCGAGATCGAAGGCGGCGCACATCTCGCGTTCGACGATCTCGGCGGCCTTCTCCATCTCGTCGGTCGGGCCCTCGAAGAGGAGCTCGTCGTGGATCTGGAGGACGAGCCGCGTCTTCAGCCCCGCCCCGCCGAGCTCCCTGTGGGCGCGGACCATCGCGAGCTTGATGATGTCGGCCGAGGTCCCCTGGATCGGCATGTTGACGGCGAGCCGCTCGCCCTGGTTGCGGGTCTGCACCCGCCCTGAGCGGAGCTCGGGGATTGGGCGGCGGCGGCCGAGCAGGGTCGCCACGTATCCCTTCGCGCGGGCCGACTCGATCGTCTCGTCGATGTAGCGCTTCACCGCCGGGAAGCGCTCGAAGTAGCGATCGATGTAGGCGCCCGCTTCATCCTCCTCGATGTTGAGCCGGTCGGCGAGACCGAAGGCCGAGAGCCCGTAGGCGATCCCGTAGTTGACCATCTTCGCCTTCGAGCGATCGCCGGGGCTGACCTTGTCGGGGTCGGCGCCGAGCACCTCGGCGGCGGTCGCGGTGTGGATGTCCTCGCCGCGGGCGAAGATCTCGCGCAGCGCGTCCTCTCCGGCGATCTGGGCGAGGATCCGGAGCTCGATCTGGTTGTAGTCGGCAGATAGCAGCCGCTCGCCGCGCGGTGCCACGAAGGTCGAGCGAATCGGGCGACCCTCGTCGCTTCGGATCGGGATGTTCTGCAGGTTGGGATTGGTGCTCGAGAGCCGGCCGGTGGCGGTCGCGGTCTGATTGAAGGTGGTGTGGATTCGCCCGCTCTCGGGATCGATCAGCTCCGGGAGCGCGTCTAGGTAGGTGCTCTTCAGCTTCGTCAGCTCGCGCCAGGTCTCGATCTTGGGGACGATCTCGTGCTCCTCGCGGATCTGGGAGAGGACCCGGGCGTCGGTCGAGAAGCCGGTCTTGCCGCGCCGCTTCTTGGTCAGGTCGAGCTCGTCGAACAGCACCTCGGCGAGCTGCTGCGGAGAGCCGATCGTGAACTCGCGACCGGCGAGCTCGAAGATCTCGGACTGCAGCTTCTCGATCCGCTCCGCGAAGCCGGAGCCGATTTCGGCGAGGCGCTCGGCGTCGATCTTGACCCCGGTCGCCTCGATCTCGGCGAGCACCTCGACGAGCGGCATCTCGACCTCGTCCATGAGCTTCTCGAGGTTGTTCTCCTTCATCGACTCGCGCTGCCGCGCCGCGATCTCCCAGGCGAGCCGCGCCTCGGCGGCGGGGTCGGGCGGTGGCTCCTCTCCCAGCTCGAGCTGCGCGTCGTCGCCGTCGCTCTCGCTGGGCGCGGCCGCAAGCCCGCGCTGGGCGGCGAGGTCGGCGAGGTCGTATGTGCGCCGCGCCGGGTCGAGCAGGTATCCGGCGACCATCGTGTCGTGGCGCAGCTCGAGGTTTCCGGCCCCGGCCGCGGCGAGCAACCCGTGCCGGGCGCCGCCGCCGAGGCTCTTCAGGTCGTGGCCGATCAGCGGCCGGTCGCCGATCTCCTTGATCAGCTCGGCGAAGCCCTCGCCGGTCTCCCCGGTCACGATCCGCTTCCCGTCGGTCGCCGCCCACTGCCCCTCCGCGATCGCGAGCGCGATCTCTCCGTCGGCGAGCTCGGAGACCGAGCCCTGCGCCGCGCTGACGTCGATCTCCTCGTCGACGTCGGCCTCGGGGACGAAGTCGCCGCCCATCTCGTCCTCGAGCCGCTCGAGAATCACCCGGAGCTCGTGCTCGCGCGCGACCGCGCGTAGCCCGCCGCGGTCCATTCTTTTCGACATCAGCTGCTCGAGGTCGAGCTCGAAGTCGATGTCGTAGACGAGCGTCGCGAGCTGCTTCGAGACCCGCGCGTCCTCTGCGAACTCGGTGAGGTTCTCCTTGCGCTTCTTGCCCGAGATCTTGTCGACGTTGTCGAGCACGGCCTCGAGCGAGCCGTACTCCTGCAGGAGCGTCGCGGCGGTCTTGTCGCCGATCCCGGGTACGCCGGGGATGTTGTCTGAGGTGTCGCCCTTGAGCCCGATCAGGTCGGTGACCAGCTCCGGCGGGACGCCGTAGCGCTCGATCACCCCGTCGCGGTCGTAGATCTTCGTGTCGGTGACTCCTCGCGAGGTCGTCATCACCCGAACTCCGTCCTCGACCACCTGGTACACGTCACGGTCGCCGGAGACGACCATCACGTCGATCCCATGCTCGCGGGCACGCTTCACCATCGAGCCGAGCACGTCGTCTGCCTCATAGCCCTCCACCTTCACGTTCGTGAACCCGAACGCCTCGGCGAGCGGCATGAAGTGCTGCCACTGCTCCTTGAGCAGGTCCGGCCGCGGCTTGCGCTGCTCCTTGTAGGGCGCGTAGGTGACCTCGCGGCCGGACATCCCCGCGTCCCAGGCGACGACCACCGCGGCGGGATCGTGGTCGATGAGCAGCTTCGCGAACATCGAGGCGAGCCCGTAGATCGCGTTCGTCGGCCGCCCGTCGTGGGTCGCGATCGACTCGGGGAGCGCGTAGAAGGCGCGGTAGGCGAGGCTGTTGCCGTCGATCAGGAACAGCTCCCCGGTTGTGGTTGCGGTCTTGGTCGCCATACCACGATGATATGAGCGGGCATGGAGACCCGGGCGCTCTACATAGCGAAGATTGCCGCGCTCGCGGCGGTTTACTTCGGCACCGCCAAGATCGGGCTCGAGCTCGCTGCCGAAACCGCGAGCGTGACGGCGATCTGGCCGCCAACCGGGATCGCGCTCGCGGCGCTGGTGCTCTGGGGCCGCCGGCTCTGGCCGGGGGTCGCCGCCGGCGCCTTCCTCGCCAACTTGACCACCGGCGGGCTTCCTATCTACGCCGTGCTCGGGATCACCCTCGGCAACACGATCGAAGCGCTGGTCGGTTCCTTCCTGCTCGCCCAGCTCGTCGACTTCCGCCCCTCGCTGGCGCGGGTCAGGGACGTGCTCGCGCTCGCTGCCCTCGGCGCTGTCGTCAGCACGACCCTGAGCGCCAGCTGCGGCGTGCTCAGCCTGCTCGCAGCGGGCGAGATCGAGGCGAGCGATCTCGGGTCCACCTGGAGGACCTGGTGGCTGGGCGACATGGGCGGCGACCTGCTCGTCGCCCCCGCGGTGATGATCGCCGTCACCAACTGGCCGTTCCGCCAGCTGCGCGGCAGGCTGCTCGAAGGTTTGGCCCTGCTGCTGCTCACCGCCGGACTGACGGTGCTGATCTTCACGCAGACGATCGCGATCACCTTCCTGGTCTTCCCGGCCCTGATCTGGGCCTGCCTGCGGTTCGGCCAGCTCGGGGCGATCGCGGTCTGCGTACTGATCGCGAGCATCGCGATTCCGATGACCGAGAACGATCTCGGCCCGTTCGCGGGAGATTCTCCCGACGAGCGGCTGCTTCTCGCTCAGGCGTTCATCGGGATCGCGAGCCTCACGGCCCTGGTGCTGGCGGCGCTCGCCACCCAGCGCCAGCGCGTCGAGAGCTCGCTGCAGAGCATCGCCGCCACGCTCCAGGAGAGCCTGCTGCCCCAGAACCTGCCGGATATCCCCGGTCTCGAGGTCGCGCTCGACTTCCGCGTCGCCGGCGAACAGCACCTGGTCGGCGGCGACTTCTACGACTGGTTCGAGAACGAGGACGACAGCTGGGGAGTGGTCGTCGGCGATGTCGTCGGCAAGGGTGCCCCCGCGGCCGCGACGACCGCTCTCGCCCGCTACACGCTGCGAGCCGCCGCAATACGGGAGCAGGACCCGAGCCGCATCCTCGGGCTTTTGAACGCGGCGATCATCCGCCAGTCCCCGGGCCAGCTCTGCAGCGTCGCCTTCGCCCGCATCGAACTCGACCAGGAGCGCAGCGCCCGGGTCACGCTCGCCGTCGGTGGGCATCCCCCGCCGCTCGTGCTGCGGGGCGGCGGACACGTCGAGGAGGTCGGTCGCGGGACCCTGCCCGGAATCTCCGAGCAGCCGACGTTCACCGACGCCCGCGTCACGCTGGCGCCCGGCGACGCGCTCGTCCTCTATACGGACGGGGTCACCGACGCCCATGCGCCGGCGCGGATTGTCGCCCCCGAGGAGCTCGCCGCGATCGTCAGCGAGTGCGCGGGGGGCGACGCGGATGCGATCGCCCGCCGCGTCGCCTCGAAGGTCCTCGACGACGGGCCGGGCGAGGATCCTCGCGACGACGTCGTGCTGCTCGTCGTCCGGCTTCCCTCCTAGAGATCGTCAGCAGCCCGACCAGCGCAACGAGCAGGATGATCGCCGCGACCGCGAGCAGGCCGCCCTCTACGCCGTGCGCGCCGGCAAGCACCCCGACGACCGCGAAGATCCCGAGACCCATCAGCTCCATCGCAAACCCGGCCACCGAGGTCACGGTTGCCCGGGTGCGCTCCTCGATCGCGTGCTGGAGCCGGCCGCCGAGCACGAGGTAAATCAGGCAGAAGCCGAACATGAACGCGGCGATCAACAGCGTCGAGATCGCGGAGTCGATCCCGACCGCGGCGGCGAGCAGCGCCCCGAGCGCCGCCATCAGCGCGACGAAGGCGACGTTTCCGACGTGCTCGAAGCGGTGCGCGACCAGCGTCCCCGCCGCCCCGGCGGCCGAGAACGCCGCCACCCCGATGCTGATCTCGGTGCGGCTGAAATCGAGCTGGTCGAGGTAGAGGCTCCAGTACTCGTCGAGGCTGCCCCAGATCGCGCCGATGAAGCCGGCGAAGAGGATGACCCCGAGCACCTCACGGCTGCCGAACGCGAGCCGCAGCCCGTCCCGCAGGGTGCCGAGGAAGTGCTCTTCATGGACGCGCGCGTGACGCGGCGACTCCGGCAGCAGGACAACGAACGCACCGGCCAGCAGCACGGCTGCGGCGCTCGCCCCCAGCACGAAGTCGTAGCCGAGCTCGATCGCGACGGCGGCGACGAGCGACGCCGCGACGACGGCGATCAGCGAGGCGCTCTCACAGCGCCCGATCAGCTTCACGTACTCGGAGCGGCGCCCGAGCGCGTCGAGCTCGTCGTAGGCGAGCGCCTCGAAGGCGCCCTCGACCAGCGCCCCGCTCGTCCCCCAGAGCACGAACCCGGCGAGGAAGCCCCAGAAGGTCGGCTCGAGGATCCAGAGCAGGTATCCGACCGCGCGGATCAGCTGGCCGGCGATGATCACGCCGCGGCGCGAAGTGCGGTCGGCGAGAACGCCGGTCGGCACCGAGAGCAGCAGCCCGCTGATGCTCCAGACCCCGAACAGAACCGAGATCTGCCCGACCGAGAGCCCGTTCTCGGCGAACAGCACCGCGTACAGCGGATAGATGAGGACGAAATCGTCGAAGAAGCAGAAGAGATAGAGCTTGCTGGCAAGGCTCCGCACCGCCCTATGATCCCGCGCCAATGTCCGTAAGCGCACAGTTCAGCGTCACGGTGCGGGTCGAGCTCGACGCGCGCCAGGAGCCCCTGGGCAAGCTGACCGCGGCGATCGCCGAGGCCGGCGGCGCGCTGCAGAGCGTCGACATGGTCCCCGGTGTCGGCGGCGAGAACAAGCGCGTGCGCGAGTTCACGATCGACGCCCGCGACCCCGAGCACTGGGAGCAGATCCTCCGCGCGATCGGCTCCACCCGCGGCGCGAAGGTGATCGGCTACAACGACCGCACCTTCGAGATGCATATGGGCGGGAAGATCGAGCAGCACAACAAGTACCCGCTGAAGACGCGCGACGACCTCAGCATGGCCTACACGCCCGGCGTTGCTCGCGTTTGCACCGCGATCGCCGAGGACCGCAGCAGGGCGTTCGAGCTGACGATCAAGCGCAACACCGTCGCCGTGGTCACCGACGGCACCGCCGTGCTCGGCCTCGGCGACATTGGGCCTGAGGCGGCGATGCCGGTGATGGAGGGCAAGGCGATGCTGTTCAAGGAGTTCGCCGAGGTGGACGCGTTCCCGATCGCGCTCTCCACACACGATCCCGAGCAGATCATCCAGACCGTGAAGCTGATCGCCCCGACCTTCGGCGGCATCAACCTCGAGGACATCTCGGCTCCGCGCTGCTTCGAGATCGAGGAGCGGCTCAAGGAGGAGCTCGACATTCCCGTCTTCCACGACGACCAGCACGGCACCGCGGTGGTCGTCATGGCGGCGCTCTTCAATGCGCTCAAGATCGTCAACAAGCCGATCGAGAGCCTCAAGGTGATGTTCCTCGGCCTCGGGGCGGCCGGGATGGCGTGCACGAAGATGATGCAGGCCGCCGGAGTCACCGAGATCATCGGCTGCGACCGCCAGGGCGCGGTCTCGACCGATCGAGAGGACTACAAGTCGGGCGAGATGACCGAGATCAAGCGCTGGTACGCGGAGAACACCAACGCCGAGAAGCTCAGCGGCGGGCCGAACGAGGTGATCGAGGGCTGCGACCTGTTCGTCGGGCTATCGGGCCCGGGGCTGATCGACGCGAAGTCGCTGGAGAAGATGAACGACGACGCGATCGTGTTCGCGATGGCGAACCCGACCCCTGAAGTGATGCCCGAGGACGCCGAGCCCTACGTGCGGATCATGGCCACCGGGCGCTCCGATTACCCGAACCAGATCAACAACGTGCTCTGCTTCCCCGGCGTCTTCCGGGGCGCGCTCGACGCGGGCGCCCCGCGGATCACCGAGGAGATGAAGATGGCGGCGGCGCGCGGAATCGCCGAGGTCGTCTCCGAAGAGGACCTCGCCCCCGACTACATCATCCCGAGCGCCTTCGACCGCGCGGTCGCGCCCGCGGTCGCGAAGGCGGTCGTCGAGGAGGCGAAGGCAGCCGGCATCGCGCGCTTTTCCGAGGAGACCGGGACCTTCTTCACCGTCGACGGCGACGCCGTGGCAGCCGCGGCGGCGACGGAGACGGCTCCGAACACCGGCGACTAGCGCGATTCATCGCGCCACAGCGGGGTAACTAGGATTCCGCGCTCATGCGGGTCCTCGTAACAGGAGCAACCGGCCTGATCGGGTCGGCGGTAAGCGACGCGCTGATGGCGCGCGGCGACGAGGTGGTCGGATTGACCCGCGACGCCGACAAGGCGAAGCAGGGCAGCCCGGCGATGCGCTGGTACGCCTGGGACGCCACCGCCGAGCGGCCGCCCCCCGACGCGCTCGACGAGGTCGACGCGGTCGTCAACCTCGTCGGCGAGGAGATCAACCAGCGCTGGACGACGGCCGCGAAGCAGCGCATCCTCGACAGTCGCGTCGTATCGACCCGCAACCTGCTCGCCGGAATCGCGGCGTCGGAGGCGACCCCGAAGACTTTCGTCGGCCAGTCGGCGATCGGCTACTACGGCGACCGCGGCGAGGCGCTCGTCGACGAGGAGACCGGGCCCGGAGAGGACTTCGGCGCCGAGGTCACCCAGGCCTGGGAGGCCGCCGAGCGCGAGGCCTCCGAGCAGGGCATGCGGACCGTGATCTTCCGAACAGGCCATGTGCTCAGCCGCCACGGCGGGCTCGTCAAGCAGCTGCTCGTCCCGTTCAAGCTCGGGCTCGGCGGCCCGATCGCGGGCGGCGACCAATACATGAGCTGGATCGAGATCGACGACGAGGCCGGGATCATCCTCTGGGCGCTCGACAACGAGAGCGTCAGCGGGACGATCAACGCGACCGCGCCGAACCCGGTTACGAACAAGCAGCTCGCCTCGGCGCTCGGAGAGGCGGTCAACCGCCCCGCGGTGCTCCCGGTGCCGGGTTTCGCGCTCAACCTAATGCGCGGCAGCGAGATGGCCGAGGTGATCAAGGGCGGCCAACGAGTGATGCCGCGCCGCGCCACCGACCTCGGCTACGGCTTTCGCCATTCCGAGATCGGGCCGGCGATGGAAGCGGCGCTGAAGTGAAGCTCGAGGGCATCCACCACATCACCGCGATCACCGCCGACGCGCAGCAGAACGTCGACTTCTACGCCGACACGCTCGGGCTGCGGATGGTGAAGAAGACCGTCAACCAGGACAGCCCGACGATCTACCACCTCTTCTACGCCGACGAAGAGGGCGATGCCGGCTCAGACATAACCTTCTTCGAGTTCCCCGACGCTCCGCGGGGGCGCGCCGGCGACGGCATGGTCCACCTGATCACCTGGCGGGTCGGCTCGGGGGAAGCGCTCGATTTCTGGGCCGAGCGGCTCGGGTCGAAGGGCACCGAGACCGAGCGCAATGGCGACCGGCTCCGGTTCGCAAATCCAGAGGGTCTCGACCACGAGCTCGCGGTCGAGGACGTCCCCGACCGGCCTCTGGTCGCAAAGCACCCCGAGATCCCCGAAGAGCATCGCGCTGCAGGGCTTCCACGGCGTCCGCGCCTACGCGAGCGACCCCGAGGCGAGCCGCGGCCTGTTCGAGGGCGCGCTCGCGTTCGAGCCGCTTGGCGACGGCTGGCAGGCCCGCGGCAGCGAGCGCGGCGGCCTCTACGCCTTCGACCCTCCGCCCGACCAACCAGGGGTGCAGGCGGCCGGCACCGTCCACCACGTCGCCTGGGCGTCGACGATCGAGGAGCACGAGGAGTGGCGAAAGCGTGTCGCCGAGGCCGGCGCCAACCCGACCCCGGTGATCGACCGCTTCTACTTCCGCTCGATCTACTTCCGCGAGCCGAGCGGGGTGCTGTTCGAGATCGCGACGCTCGGGCCCGGCTTCGCAGTCGATGAGCCGGCGGACAAGCTCGGTGAGCGGCTTTCGCTGCCGCCCGACTACGAGCACCTGCGCGAGAAGGTCGAGCCGCTGCTCACCCCGATCACCAACCCACGCGACAACTGGCCGAAGTGAACGCGGCGGCGGAGCTGCCGTTCGAGGTCAGGGAGCCGGTCGGCGAGCCCGAGGGCGCGCTGATCCTGATGCACGGCCGCGGCACCGACCACCACGACCTCTTTCCGCTCATCGACATGTTCGATCCCGAGAAGCGCCTGCTCGGGCTCGCGCCGGGTGGGCCGTTCACCGACATGCCGCCCGGGGGGCGCCACTGGTACGCCGTCGCGCAGGTCGGCTATCCGGACCCGCCGACCTTCAAGGAGGGCTACGAGGCGCTGGCCGGCTTCGTCGACGGCGAGCTCGCCGAACGCGGGATCGCGATCGGCGACACGATCCTCGGCGGCTTCAGCCAGGGGACCGCGATGTCCTACGCGCTCGGGCTCGCCGCCGACCGCCCGCGGCCGCGCGGGATCCTGGCGATGAGCGGCTTCATCCCCGAAGTCGAGGGATGGAGCGCCGACCTCGAATCGAGGAAGGGAATGCCGGTGCTGATCGCCCACGGTGAGCTCGACCCGGTGATCCCGGTCGACTTCGCGCGCTCGGCGCGCGAGCAGCTCACAGCGGCCGGGCTCGAGGTCTCCTACCACGAGAGCCGCATGCCGCACACGATCGACCCTCGCGTGATTCCAAAGATCGCCGAATGGGTACAGCGCGTCAGCGGCGGGTCTGACTAGACCGCGACCGAGCTCGCCGCCGCGTCACGGAGCTCCTGGAGCACGACCTCGCGGTCGCCGGACTCATCCCCCGCCGCCTCGATCGCCCGCAGCACCAGCGTTATCGCCGCCGAGCCGAGCTCCTTCGGGTCCGGCCCGGGTTGCATCGAGACCAGGTTTTCCTCGTCGAGGCCTTCGGGAACCGTGCCGAGCACGAGCTGCGCGATCTCGGCGCGGTCGGTGATCGGCGCCGAG
The DNA here is from genome assembly GCA_963800705.1 of uncultured Solirubrobacterales bacterium. Classification (GTDB taxonomy): domain Bacteria; phylum Actinomycetota; class Thermoleophilia; order Solirubrobacterales; family 70-9; genus CAWDBV01. The sequence continues at coordinate 137,363 of CAWDBV010000005.1, read as the reverse complement.
GTCCGCGTCGCCTCGGGCTCGAGCTCGCCGATGTAGGCGATCGTGTCGGCGTCCTCGGCCGCGAGCCGCGCGTTCTCGCCGACGGCCACCGGGGTCCAGCGCTGCTGCCCGCCGGTGTCGTCGAGCACCTGCAGCGAGATCTCGCGCTCGCCGGCCTTGCCGCCCGCCGCCGCCAGCGCTTCGCGGGCGCCCGCCGCGACCGCCTTGCCGGCGTCGGCCTGGCTGCCGGTCAGCGGCACGCTCAGGTAGACCGCGAGCGGCCCGTCACCCGGTCCCTCCTCGGTGGCCGCACACCCCGGCATGACGAAGGCGAGTAGCGCGAGCAGCAGTGCGGCGGCGGTCCCTGTCGCGGAGCGCCTAGCCAAAGAACACCTCGGCCTCGCGGTAGAGCGACTCGGGGACCAGCTTCAACTTCGTCGTCGCCTCGCTGAGCTCGACCAGCACGATGTCGGTCGAGCGCAGCGCGGTCATCTTCCCCCACTCGCCCTCGTGGGCGGCGTCGATCGCGTGAAGCCCGAAGCGGGTCGCGAGCACGCGGTCGAACGCGGTCGGGGTTCCACCGCGCTGAACGTGGCCGAGCACGGTCGCCCGCGCCTCGTGCCCGGTGCGCCCCTCGATCTGCTCCTCGAGCCACTGCGCGATCCCACCGAGCCGGACGTGGCCGAACGCATCCTTGGGCGCGTCCTGCTCGGAGTAGGCGCCGCCCTTCGGCTTCGCCCCCTCGGCGACGACGATGATCGGCGAGTACTGGCTCTCGAAGCGACGCTCGATGTAGTCGCAGACGCGTTCGATGTCGAACTCGAGCTCGGGGATCAGGATCACGTTGGCGCCGCCGGCGAGCCCGGCGTGAAACGCGATCCAACCCGCGCTGCGGCCCATCACCTCGACGATCAGCGCCCGCCGGTGGCTTTCGGCGGTCGTATGGAGGCGGTCGATCGCGGCCATCGCGATGTTGACCGCGGTGTCGAAACCGAACGTGTAGTCGGTGGCGCCGAGGTCGTTGTCGATCGTCTTCGGCACCCCGACCACCTTCACGCCCTCCGAGTAGAGCTTCGTCGCCACGCCGAGCGTGTCCTCGCCGCCGATCGCGATCAGACCGTCGACGCCGTCGCGCTCGAGGTTCTCGACGATCCGCGCGGTACCCGCCTCCTCAGTCAGGGGGTTCGTGCGCGAGGAGCCGAGGATCGTGCCGCCCCTAGGCAGGATGCCGCGAACCTCGGGAACCCCGAGCGGCCGCGCGTCGTTCTCGAGCGGCCCGCGCCAGCCGTCGCGGTAGCCGACGAACTCGTGCCCGTACTCGGCGACGCCCTTGCGGACGATCGCGCGGATGACGGCGTTCAGCCCGGGGCAGTCGCCGCCGCCGGTGAGAACGCCGATCTTCAAATCGCGGGCGCTACTCGGCCGAGATCGATTCGACCATGCCGCCGACCTTTGTCTCGTCGACCTTGCGCGCCACGTCGGCCTGGCTGACGATCCCGACCAGCCGCTTGTCCGCGTCGAGCACCGGCAGCCTGCGGATCTGGCTGTCGGCCATCGTCTTCAGCGCCTCGTCGGTCGCAGCCTCGGAGTCGATGGTCACCGGCGGCCCTTGAGCGAGGTCGCTCGCCTTCACCTGAGAGGGATCCTGGCCCTCGGCGACGACCTTGAGCGCGATGTCGCGGTCGGTGATCATCCCCTTGAGCTTGTCGTCGTTGCCGCAGATCGGCATCGCGCCGACGTTGAGCTCGGCGAGCTTCTTGGCCACATCCTGGATCGAGTCGTCCTCACCGCAACACTCGCAATCTGCCGTCATTACGTCCTTGACGTTTTCTGCCATTGGAGGTTCCTTCCGTCGGGGGTCTAGGGCTTCAGCTGGTCGAGCAGCGGCTGCGCGATTCGGAGCGTCGCGCCCGTGAACAGGATCGCGAGAAAGATCAGTGCGCAGATCGGGCCGCCGAAACCGAGGATCGTGTAACTGAACACCATCGCGCAGGTCGCGGCAACCGTGAAAGCAAGCAACTGCATGCCGGGAAACCTACCCGCTGAGAGCAGAACGAGTCTCGGCGAGAAAGGCCGCCACACCCTCGGCGGCCGCGTCAGCATCGGCGGACTCGGCGACGATCCGCACCAGGCGGCTGCCGATGATCACCCCGTCGGCGATCCCCCCCACTTCGGCGGCCTGCTCGGGGGTCGAAATCCCGAAACCGACCGCTGTCGGGACCGGGGAGGCGGCGCGGACCGACTCGACCAGCTTGCGGAGCTCGGGCGGGAGCTCGTCGCGCTCCCCGGTCGTGCCGGTGGTCGAGACGACGTAGACAAACCCCTGGGCGTCGTCGGTGATCGCTTTGCGGCGCTCGGGCGGGGTCGTCGGCGCGATCAGCGGCACGAGTGCGAGCCCGTGGTCTGCGAGCGCGGCCGCGATCTCGGCAGACTCCTCGAGCGGCAGGTCAGGCACGATCGCGCCGGCGGCGCCCGAGTCGGCGAGCCGGACCGCGAACGCCTCAGGCCCGTGCGCGAGGACCATGTTCGCGTAGACCATCACCACGACCGGAAGCTGGCCGGCGACCGCGGCGCAGGTCTCGAGCGCCTCGTCGAGCGTCGCGCCCCGCTCGAGCGCCGCCGTCGCGGCTTCGTGGATCACCGGGCCGTCGGCGAGCGGGTCGGAGAAAGGCACCCCGAGCTCGATCAGGTCAGCGCCGGCGTCTGCATAGGCGCGCGCGACCGCGGTCGCGGTCGCGGCGTCGGGAAAACCGCCCATCAGGTAGGGCATCAGCGCGGCGCGGTTCTCGTCGGAGGCGGTCTTGAAGGCGGCGCTGATCGCCTCGGCGCCCTGCTGTTGCACGGCTTCAGACACCGAGCTTCTCCAGCGCCTCGACCGCCTCGTCGAGGTCCTTGTCGCCGCGCCCGGACAAACAGACGAGGTCGTAGCCTCCCGCCGCCGCCCCCGGACGCGAAGCGGAGGAGGCGGCGTCGTGGTCGGCGAGCAGCCAGGCGATCGCGTGTGCGGGTTCGAGCGCAGGAATGATCCCCTCGAGCTCGGCCAGCTCGCGGAAAGCCTTGAGCGCGTCGACGTCGCTCACTGCCTCGTAGCGGGCGCGCCCCTCGTCGCGGAGCTGAGCGTGCTCGGGGCCGACGCCCGGGTAGTCGAGCCCGGCCGAGACCGAGTGCGCCTCGAGGATCTGCCCGTTCTCGTCGGCGAGGATCGAGGACATCGCGCCGTGCAGGACTCCGGTGCGGCCCGCAACCAGCGAGGCGCCGTGGCGCGAGGCGAGCCCCTCCCCGGCCGCCTCGACCCCGACAAGCTCGACCTCGTCCTCGAGGAAGGCGGTGAATGTCCCGATCGCGTTCGAGCCGCCGCCGACGCAGGCGATCACGCGCGCCGGCAGCTCGCCCTCGGCCTCGAGCGCCTGAGCCCGGGCCTCGTCACCGATCACCCGCTGCAGGTCGCGGACCAGCACCGGGTAGGGCGCCGGGCCGACGACCGAGCCGATCACGTAGTGGGTCGTCTCGACGCTCGCGACCCAGTCGCGGATCGCGGCGCTGACCGCCTCCTTCAAGGTCCGCGCCCCGGCCTCGACAGGCCGCACCTCGGCGCCGAGCAGCTTCATCCGGTCGACATTGGGGCGCTGACGGCGGATGTCCTCGCTCCCCATGTAGACCTCGCACTCGAGCCCCAGCAGGGCGCAGGCGGTCGCGGTGGCGACGCCGTGCTGGCCGGCACCGGTCTCGGCGATCACGCGCCGCTTGCCCATCCGCCGTGCGAGCAGCGCCTGGCCAACGGCGTTGTTGATCTTGTGCGCCCCGGTGTGGGCGAGGTCCTCCCTCTTCAGGTACACCCGGCTGCCGACGCGCTCCGAGAGCCGCTCGGCGAGGTACAGCGAAGTCGGGCGGCCGACGAAGTCTCGCAGCAGCCCGTCGAGCTGCTCGCGGAAGCCGGCGTCGTCGCGGGCCTCCTCCCACGCGTCGCTGAGCTCGTCGAGAGCGGCGATCAGAGTCTCCGGCACGTAGCGGCCGCCGTATTCGCCGAAGCGCTGCTCAATCAACGGAAGCGCCCTCCGGCATCACGGCTTCGAACAACGCTTCGACCTTCGCCGGATCCTTCTTCCCCGGCTCGGCTTCGACCCCGCTGACGACATCGATCGCGAAAGGGTGCACGACCGAGATCGCGCCGGCGACGTTCTCGGGTGTCAAGCCGCCGGCGAGCACCATCGGTACCTGCGAGCGGCGTCCGGCGACCAGCCCCCAGTCGAAGCTCTGCCCGGTTCCCCCGCGCAGCGAGGAGGAGTGCGCGTCAAAGAGGTGGAAGTCGGTCCGGAAGACCTCGGCGGCTCGGACGTCGCCGGCGTCGCGCACCTGCAGCGCCTTCATCACCTTGGCGCCGGTGCGGCGGGCGACCTCCTCGCAGAACTCCGGCCCCTCGTCGCCGTGCAGCTGCACGATCGTCAGCCCGGCGTTCTCGGTCGCCTCGGCGATCTCGTCGAGGGTCGCGTTGACGAACACGCCGGCGATCTCGGTGCGGCGCTTGAGCGCAGCGCCGATCTCGGCCGCGGTCTCGGGCGGCACGTAGCGCGGGCTCTCGCGGTGGTGGATGAGCCCGATCGCCCAGGCTTCGAGCTCCGCCGCCTGCTCGGCGTCGGCGAGGTTGGTCATTCCGCATACCTTGATCCTGGTCATGCGGATAAGGGTGGCAGAGGCGCGGTTCCTGAACGACAAAGGCCGCCCGCAGGCGGCCTTTGTCGGTGTGGGGGATGGGGACCTTCCCTGGGGTGGGAAGCTTTATGGAACGGGGGTGGGAGCTCCCGCATCCGTGACCTCGTCGGGGCGCTCGCCGAGCTTTGCCTTGACCTCCTGGCGCTCGCCGTCGCGCTCGATCTCGAGCGTGAGCTCGTCGCCGGGCTTGCCCTCGTTCACGGTCGCGATCACATCCTCGATGCCCTCGACGGGCTCGCCGTCTATCTCGAAGATCACGTCGCCACCCTCGAGCCCCGCTTCCTCGGCCGGGCCGCCGGGCTGCGGCTGGATCTCGGCGCCGCCGTCCTCGCCGTCGGCGCCCTGGATACCGAGGTATCCGCGCTTCACCTCGCCGGTGGTGAGCAGCTGGTTGACGACGTCGCGCGCAGTGTCGATCGGGACGGCGAAGCCGATCCCGACCGAGCCGTTGCTGGTGCCGCCGGTCTCGATCTGGGAGTTGATTCCGATTACGCGCCCGGACGCGTCGAGCAGCGGGCCGCCCGAGTTGCCGGGATTGATCGGCGCGTCGGTCTGGATCACGTCGCTGATCGAGAAGCCGTTCGGGGCGTTGATCTCGCGCTGCAGCGCCGAGACGATGCCGCTTGTGACGGTGCGGTCGAGGCCGAACGGGTTTCCGATCGCGACCACCGGGTCGCCGACCTTGGCGCTCTCCGAAGGGGCGAGCTCGAGCGGCTCCAGGTCGCCGGCGTCCCCCTCGATCTTCAGCACCGCGACGTCCGATGAGGGGTCGGACCCGACCAGCGTCGCGTCAAGGGCCTCCCCGTCACCGATCTTCACCTGGATGCTCTGCGCGCCTTCGACGACGTGGTTGTTGGTGAGGATGTGCCCCTCTTCGTCGATCACGAACCCGGACCCGCTCGCGGTGCTCTGCTGCTGTTGGGGGAAGACATCGAAGGGCGACTGGACGTTCTGGGTCACCTCGGCCTGGATGAACGCGACCCCCTCGGAGTCGCGCTCGTAGATCTCGTTAACGGTCAGCGCCTTGCCGTTGCTGTCGCTGACCGGGCGGGTCAGCGGAGCGGCGGTGAGCGGCGCGGTCTCCTCCCCGCCCTCGATCCAGCCGGCGGCGATCGCGAACCAGCCGAAGATCCCGACAACGGCTCCACCGAGCACCGCCGATCCGAACGGCTTCGAGGCGAAGTCCTTTGCGCGCTGACGAAGCTCCTGCATGGCGGCGAGTATCCGACCCCGCCCTCAATCGCCGCTAAACCGGGAGTAAGAGGTTGCTGAGCGCGCCGAGTGCTAGACGACCGGGTGCTCGGCGGTCGGCTCCTCGCCGGCGATCAGCTCGCGAACGGCCACCTCGGGATCCTCCGCCCGCATAAGCGTCTCGCCGATCAGCACCGCGTCGACTCCTACCCGGGCCAGCTCGGCGAGCTGGGCGCGATCGCCGATGCCGCTCTCGGAGACAACGGTCTTGCCGGCCGGGACGTCGGGCATCAGCTCGAAGGTGGTGGCGAGATCGACGCTGAAGTCGTCGAGGTTGCGGTTGTTGATCCCGAACACGTCGGCGCCGATCTCGAACGCGAGCTCGAGCTCGTCGGCGTCGTGGACCTCGATCACGCAATCAAGGTCGATTCCGGTCGCCTCCTCGTAGAGGTGCGCGAGCTCCTCGGGGTCGAGCGCGGCGGCGATCAGCAACACCGCGTCGGCCCCGGCGGCCGCGGCCTCGTAGAGCTGGTACGGATCGACGGTGAAGTCCTTGCGAAGAATCGGCAGGTCAGTCGCCGCACGCGCGGCGCTCAGGTCCTCAAGCGAGCCGCCGAAGCTGCCCTCCTCGGTGAGCACCGAGATCGCCGCCGCGCCGCCGCGCTCGTAGGCCTGCACGACGTCGGCGACCTCGGCACCGGGGCGGATCTCCCCGGCGCTCGGCGACCTGCGCTTGAACTCGGCGACCAGCGACAGGCCGGGGCGCACCAGGGCCTCGTCGAAGGGGCGGTGCTCGCTTCTGGCCCCGAGCTGCTCCTCGAGCACGGGAAGCGGGATCGCCTTCCTGCGGGTCTCGACGGCCTCGCGGGCGGCGCTGACGAGCTCGGGCAGCATCCCCGCCATCAGGAGCCGTCCCCGGAAAGCTTCGCGAGCACTTCCTTCGCCGCGCCGGAGTCAATCGCGTCGGCGGCCTTCTCAACCCCTTCGGCGATCCCCTCACCGCCGTCGGCGAGCCAGATCGCGGCCCCGGCGTTGAGCAGCACGACGTCGCGGCGCGGGCCCTTCTCGCCGTCGAGAACGGCGCGGGTCGCGGCCGCGTTCTCCTCCGGCTCGCCGCCGCGGATCTCCTCGAGCGAAGCGGGCTCGACGCCGGCGTCCTGGGGTTTGAAGCGGCGCTCGGCCCGGTCGCCGTCGCGAACCTCGATCATCCGCGTCTCCCCCGAGAGGCTGATCTCGTCGACCCCGTCCTCGCCGCTGACCAGCAGGCCGCGCTCGCAACCGAGCTCGGCGAGCGACTCGGCCATCGTCGCCAGCATCGCCGGATCGGAAACGCCGACCAGCTGCCGGGTGGCGCCGGCGGGGTTGGTGAGCGGGCCGAGGAAGTTGAAGATCGTCCGCACGCCGAGCGCCTTCCGTACGGGAACAACGTGCTTCGTTGCCTGGTGGTGGCGGGGGGCGAACATGAACCCGAAGCCGATCTCCTCGATGCTCTTCGCGACCGCCTCGGGGTCCTGGCCGATCTCGACCCCGAGCGCCTCGAGCACGTCCGCCGAGCCGGACCTGCTGGTCGCTGAGCGGTTGCCGTGCTTGGCGACCGCGCAGCCGGCGCCGGCGGCGACGATCGCTGCGGTGGTCGAGACGTTGAAGGTGGTGGGCCCGCCCCCGGTCCCGGCGGTGTCGAGCAGATCGTCGCGGTCGACCTCGACCCTGTCGGACATCTCGCGCATCGTCCGCGCCAGCCCGGTGAGCTCCTCGGCGGTCTCGCCCTTGGCGCGGAGCGCGACAAGAAAGCCCGCAGTCTGCGCCTCGCCTGCCTTGCCCTCCATGATCTCGGCGAGCACCGCGGCGGCCTCGTCGGCGGTCAGGTGGGCCCCGCCGAGCAGGGTCTCGGTCGCCTCGGCGAGGCGCTGGTTCGAGGCGGGGGGATCAGTCACGCAGGAAATTCTCCAGCAGGCCCTTGCCCTCCGGGGTGAGCACCGACTCGGGGTGGAACTGGACGCCCTCGACGGGGAGCTCGCGGTGGCGGACCCCCATCACGATCCCGTCGAAGCTCGCGGTCTGCTCGAGCTCGTCGGGAAGCGCGGGGTCGGCGACCAGCGAGTGGTAGCGCCCCGCGACGAGCGGGCTCGGCAGCCCGTCGTAGATCGCCTTGCCGTCGTGCTCGATCGCGGCGTCCTTGCCGTGGATCGGCTCGGCGCGGACGACCTCGCCGCCGAACGCCTCGACCAGCGACTGGTGGCCTAGGCAGACGCCGAGGGTGCGGATTCCGGCTTCCGGGGCGGCGCGCATCACGTCGACCGAGACCCCGGCCTCCGTCGGCGTGCAGGGTCCCGGCGAGACCACGACCCGGTCGGGCTTTCGCGCCAAGAGCTCGTCGACCGTCTCGACGTCGTTGCGGACGACTTCCGGGGACGCGCCGAGCTCACCCAGGTACTGGACCAGGTTGTAGGTGAACGAGTCGTAGTTGTCGATGACCAATACGTTCATCACGGCAGAGGCTAGGGCCAGTCGGGCTGCTCGGCCGCCATCTCGACGGCGCGGAAGACGGCCTTCGCCTTGTTGACCGACTCCTCGTACTCGTAGTCGGGCTTCGCGTCGGCAACCGTGCCCCCGCCGGCCTGGACGTGGACGAGCCCGTCCTTGACGACCACGGTGCGGATGTGGATCGCTGCGTCGAAGTCACCCGAATACGAGAGGTAGCCGATCGCGCCGCCGTAGGAGCCGCGCTTGTGGGGCTCGAGCTCGTCGATGATCTCCATCGCCCGCACCTTCGGCGCCCCGGACAGCGTCCCGGCCGGGAGCACCGAGCGCAGCACGTCCATGGCGCCGATTCCGTCGCGCAGCCTCCCCGAGACCTGGCTGACGATGTGGAGCACATGCGAGTAGGTCTCGACCACCATCAGCTCGTCGACTTCGACCGTCCCGAACTCGCAGACGCGGCCGAGGTCGTTGCGCCCGAGGTCGACGAGCATCACGTGCTCGGCGCGTTCCTTGGGATCGGCGAGCAGCGCCTCGGCGTTACGGCGGTCCTCCTCCTCGTCGGAGCCGCGCGGGTAGGTGCCGGCGATCGGCCGCGTCTCGACCACGTCCCCGGTTACCTTGACCAGCGGCTCGGGCGAGGCACCGGCGATCTCGAAGTCGCCGAAGTCGAGGAAGTACATGTAGGGCGAGGGGTTCACCGTGCGCAGGCCTCTGTAGATCGAGAAGGCCTCGACCGGGGTCTCGGCGCTGAACCGCTGCGAGGGGACGACCTGGAAGGCGTCGCCGGCGTGGACGTACTCGACTATCCGGGCGACGTTTGACTCGAATTGCTCGCGGCTCATGTTCGACTCGAAGCGGGGCGCCTCAACGACGGTGCCCTCGACATCCGGGACCGGTCCGCCGAGCCTCTCGCGCGTCTCCGCGATCGCGTCTGCAGCCCGCGAATAGGCGGCCTCGATTCCGCCGTCCTCCTCGGCGTAGGCGTTGGCGAGGATCGTGAGCTCGTGGCGCTGGTGGTCGAAGCAGAGCAGCACGTCGGTGATCAGCAGTGCGAGATCGGGGAGCCCGACCGGGTCGGGGTTCGGCTCGCCGAGCTTGGTCTCGACGCTGCGGACGAGGTCGTAGCCGAAGATGCCGACCGCTCCGCCCGCGAACGGCGGCAGCCCGTCGAGCTCGGCGATCCGGAAGCGACCGAGGTAGTCGGATACCGCCCCATAGGGGTCGGCTTCGGCGCGGGTCTCACCGGGCTCGCCGGCGGCGGCGCCCTCCCGACCGAACTCCTCGAGGGTGCCCGAGCTCCAGCGCAGCTCGGCGCGCGGGCTGAAACCGAGGAACGAGTAGCGGCCGAGCCGGCCCTGCTCGGCCGACTCGAGCAGGAAGCTCGGGCCCTCGCCGCGCAGCTTCAGGTAGGCCGAGACCGGGGTCTCGGTGTCATCGACGAAGGTGTGCCGGACCGGGACCACGTTCGCGTCGCGAGCCAGCGCGCGGGCCTCTTCGAGGCCCGGCTCGAGATCGGGAAGCTGGCCGGCGGCGACGCTCATCGGCTCAATCCGCCGGTTCGCGGCGACCGTTCAAGACGTGCATCGCCTCCGCCATCGAGACGCCGCGGCTGAGCAGCAGCACCGCGAGGTGGTAGAGGACGTCCGCGGCCTCCTCGGCGACCCGCTCCTCCGACTCATCGGCGGCAGCCTGGACGACCTCGCCGCACTCCTCGCGCACCTTGTCGGCGGCGAGCCCGGAATCGGAGAGCAGCTCGACCGTGTAGCTGCCCTCGGGGCGGTCGCGGCGGCGCTCGGCCAGCGTCCGCTCGAGCGCGGCAAGCGCCTCGTGGGTCGCGGGCGCCGGTTCTCCCGGCGCCGGCGGCGCGTCGACGTTCGGATCGGCGGTGCCGCCGACCTCGCGGTAGAAGCAGGAGCGCTCGCCCGTGTGGCAGGAGGGGCCGGCGGGCTCCACCAGGGCGACGATCGTGTCGCCGTCGCAGTCGTAGCGCAGCTGGCGGACCCGCTGCACGTTTCCAGAGCTCTCGCCCTTGTGCCAGATCTGCTTGCGGGTGCGGCTGTAGAAGTGGACCTCACCCGTCTCCATCGTGAGCTTGAGCGCCTCCTCGTTCATGTAGGCGAGGGTGAGCACCTCGCCGGTTCGCCAGTCCTGCATCACGCACGGCACGAAGCCGCGGTCGTCGAAGTGGATTGCACGCGCCATGCAGGGAAGCTTAGGCGTGAGCGGCTGTTGCCCGGGGCTAGTTGTTGCGCGCGGGCGCTACTTCTTCTTTTTCTTCTTCTTCACGCACTTGCCCTTCTTCAGCTTCCGCCCCTTCTTGCACCTCTTCGCGGAGATGGCCGGCGCAGCAGTGATGGGGGCAATCGCCGCCGGGATCGCAGCGACGGGTGCGGGCGGGACCGGGGCCTCGAAGGCGCCGATGTCGCAGCGCGGACCCTGGGGGCGCGGGATTCCGCGCTGATCGTTGAGCTCGCAACTGTCGTCGTTGCCCGCATCGATAGCCGGGCTGCCGGAGAGCAGGGCGTGGGTCCGGGTGCTGCCGCCGTTGTTGGCGAGCAGCCCAACGACCGGGCTGGTGTTGGTCAGGTCGCCGCCGACCGGGACCACCGGGCAGCCGGTCGTGCTCCCGATCAGGTTGAAGCCCTGGGTGGAGATCACGCCACCGCCGTTGCAATCCGGGCTCTTGGCGGAGGCCATCGGGGAGGCGTCGATGTTGCCGGCGATGATCGAGTTCCTGAAGTTTATGAGGCTGCCAGTCACCATCCCGCCGCCCCCATCGCTGTCGACGGCCGCATCAGTCATGTCGAAGTCCGCGGTGTTGTCGGTGATCGTGACGTTGAAAAGGATCGTCACATCGCTGTCCGCGAGCCCGCCGCCCGAGCCGTCCGCCCTGTTTCCGCTGATCGTCGTATTTCTCAGGGTGGCGCCGCCAGAGGCGGGGAGCGCCCAGAGCCCGCCCCCGAACCCGCCGTCGGCAAAGTTGTCGCTGATCGTGCTGTCCGTGATCGTCGCCACGCCGCTGCCGTAGTGCGTGATCCCGCCTGCGCCGCCCGAGCCGGTGTTGCCGTCGATCGTGCTCCGCAGGATGTCGAGGTAGGCGCCGCCTTCGGTCTGGATACCGCCGCCGGCGAGCGCGTCCCGGACGATGCTGTCGGCGATGTTCAGCGTGGAGCCGACGGCGACGCCGTGGCGGATGTTCCCGCCGTCGACACTGTCTCCCCCGGTGATGTCGAGCTTGCTGAGCGTCACCGTCGTGATTCCTGCGAATCCCAGCGGGCTGATCTCGAGGGCGCGATTGCCGGCTGGGAGCGGGCTCGCGTCAATCGTCGCCAGCCCGGGCCCGGCGGACTCGATGATCAGCGGCTCGTTGGCGATGTCGAGGTCGCCCCCGATGTTCGACTCATCGCCGTCGCCGTTCGACAACGTGTACGGCTGCGCAGTCGAAAGCGAGATCGTGTCGCCGGGGTCGTCCATCGCCGGGGCGCCGCAGCCGTTGTATTCGCCATCGGTGTTCGCCGCGGTCACCGCCTCGCGCAGCGAGCAGTCCGCGTCATTCACGTTCGTGTCGGTGAAGATGTTCGGATTGATCGGCGCCGCGGCGGCAGGCCCCGCGACGATCAAGCAAGCCGCTAGCGCCGCGCACATCACCAGCACCATCCCCACCGTCTTCATCCCTGGAATGCTCATCGGGCTCAGTGTTGCAGCCTTTCCTCCGGTCCGCCTTTACTCGATCCCGAGCCGGTCGAGGAGCGCGTCGTCGCGGCGCCAGTGGGCGCGGACGCGGACGTTGAGGTCCAGGAAAACCTTCGCCCCGAGCTCGGTCTCGAGCTCGCCGCGCGCCGCGGTGCCGATCTCCTTGATCTTCTGCCCGCCCTTGCCGACCAGGATCTTCTTCTGCGACTCGGTCTCGGCCCAGATGTTGGCGCTGATCTCGGTCAGGCCGTCGTCGCGTTCTTCGACCGTGTCGAGCTCGACCTCGACCGCGTGCGGAAGCTCCTCGCGGGTTCGGCGCAGCACCTGCTCGCGGATCAGCTCGGCGAGCAGCAGCTCGCTCGCCTGGTCGGAGCGCTGCTCGGCCGGGTAGAGCAGGTCGCCCTCGGGGATCAGCTCGGCGAGCCGCGCGACCAGCGGCTCGAGCCCCTTCCCCGTCTTCGCGCTCACGGGAAAGATCTCGTCGACCGCGTCGAGCTCGCCGGCGGCGGCGAGCACCTCGGTCGTCTGCCCCGGCCCGAGCCGGTCGGTCTTGTTGACCGCGCAGATCAGCGGCGTCGACACGTTCGCGCCCAGCAGCCGCTCGGAGATGAAGCGGTCGCCGGGTCCGACCCCCTCGAGCCCGTTGACGACCATCAGGGCGACGTCGGTGTCGGCGAGCTCGCGCTCGACCCGGCGCTGCATTCGCTCGGTGAGCGCGTCGCGCGGGCGCTGCACGCCGGGTAGGTCGGTGAGCACGAGCTGCCAGCCGTCGCCGGTGGCGACGCCGCGCACCGCGCGGCGGGTCGTCTGCGGGCGCTCGGCGACTATCGCCACCTTGCTGCCGACGATCGCGTTGACGAGCGTCGACTTGCCGACGTTCGGTCGCCCCGCCAACCCCACGAAGCCGGCGCGGGTCACCTCGCCAGCGACGCCATCACCTGGTCCTGCAGCGCCAGCATCTCTCCGTCGTCGGTCTCGTGATCGTAGCCGCAGAGGTGCAGGGTGCCGTGGACCGCGACCTCGATCAGGTTCTCGGTCTGGTCGGGGCAGATGAAGACGTCGCCGAGCTCGCGCGGCCCTGGTGCCAGCGTCTGCCCGTCGAGCGGGAAGGCGAGCACGTCGGTCGCCTCGTCCTTGCCCCGGTGGGCGAAGTTGAGCGTCCGCATCTTGCCCTCACGCACGTATTCAATCGCCACATGCCCGTCCTCGATCTCAGCCGCGCGCAGCGTCGCCTCGACGGCATCGTGCAGCTCCGGGGGGACGTCAGTCAGATCGATCACGGCGCTCGTCGTGCTCGCCGTAGGCGGCGACGATCCGCTGCACGAGCTTGTGGCGGACCACGTCCTCGCCGCCGAAGCGGACGAAGTTGAGGTCGTCGACCGAAGAAAGGATGTCGCTGACCTCGATCAACCCCGAGCGCTGGTTGGTCGGCAGATCGATCTGGGTGACGTCGCCGGTGACCACCATCCTCGAGCCGAAGCCGAGCCTGGTCAGGAACATCTTCATCTGCTCGGGGCTCGTGTTCTGGGCTTCGTCGAGGATCACGAACGAGTCATTAATCGTCCGGCCCCTCATGAATGCCAGCGGCGCGACCTCGATCGTGCCGCGCTCGAAATAGGTCGTGACCTTCTCGGGCTCGAGCATGTCGTAGAGCGCATCGAAGAGCGGCCGCAAGTATGGGTCGACCTTGGCCTGGATGTCGCCGGGCAGGAAACCGAGCCGCTCGCCGGCCTCGACCGCGGGGCGGGTGAGGATCACGCGGCTGACCTGGTGCGAGCTCAATGCTGCGGCGGCCGCGGCGACCGCGAGGAAGGTCTTGCCGGTGCCGGCCGGGCCGATTCCGAAGGTGATCGTGTGCTCGCGGATCGAGTCGACGTAGCGCTTCTGGTTGACCGTCTTCGGCGCGACTCGTGTGTTGCGGTGCTGCCAGACGACGTCCTCGAGGATCTCGGCGGGGCTCTCGTTCGCATCGAGGGCGCCGGCCACCGCCTCGATCGTCCCCGGGGCGATCTCGTGCCCCTGCTCGATCAGGTCGACGAGCTCGCCGACCACGGTCTCCGCCGTCTGCACCTCGCCGGCAGGGCCGTCGAGGGTGAGGACGTTGCCGCGCAGAAAGAGTTCGCAGCCGAGGTGCCCCTCGAGCGCCTTCAGGACCGCGTCCTCGGATCCGGCGAGCTCGGCCGCCACCTCGTTGTCGATCTCGAGCTGTCTACGAGCCAAGCTTTTCCTTGACGGCCGCGCTGACGCGCTTGCCGTCGGCGCGGCCGCCGACCTTCGGCATCAGCACCTTCATCACGTTCCCCATGTCCTTCGGCTCCGAGGCGCCCGATTCGGTGATCGCCGAGGCGACGAGCTCGCCGAGCTCGTCGTCGGAGAGCTGCTCGGGGAGGTAGTCCTCGATCAGCTTCGCCTCGTTCTCCTCGGCTTCCGCCGCCTCGGTGCGATCGCCCTCGAGGAGCTGCTCGGCGGCCTCGAGGCGGCGCTTGCGCTCGCCCTGCAGCACCGCGACCTCGTCGTCGGAGCCCTCCTTGGCGGAGTTCTGTAGCGCGTTGGCGATCATCCGCAGCGCCCCGACCCGGGCCTTGTCGCCGGCCTTCATCGCGTCCTTGACGTCCGCCTGGACTTTTTCGAGGATCGTTTCGCTCATTCGCGCAGAAGCGTAGCTGCCGAATCCCCGCTATTCGGGAATCTCGACGCGCTCGACCTCGCCGAGCGGCAGCTGCAGGAAGCGGGTGCCCAGCTCGCGGAAGGTCTCGGGGTCGCCGGTGCAGAGGAAGCGGTAGTCGCCTTCATCGATGCTCTGGGTCAGGGCGCCGCGCGCCTCGAGCTCGCGCTGGGCGCTGGCCGCGACCGCGTGACCGGCGGTGACGAGGCGCACGTCGCGGCCGAGCATTCGCTGCAGCATCGGCGCCACCAGCGGGTAGTGGGTGCAGCCGAGGATCAGTGTGTCGACTTCGGCGCGCTTCAGCGGCTCGCAGTAGCTGCGCACCATCGCGACGACGTTCTCGTCGAAGGGAAAGCCGCGCTGGATGATCGCCGCCAGGTCAGGGGCCTCGACCTCGGTCACCTCGAGCTCGCGGTGCTGTCTCGCAAGCGCCCGGTGGTAGCCGCCGCCCTCGACCGTAGCGGGCGTGGCGAGCACACCCACCCGGCCGTTGACGGTGATCGCGGCGGCGATCTCGGCCTCGGGCTCGATCACCGAGACGACCGGGACATCGCGCTCGCCGGCGATCTCGCGCGCCGCATCGAACCCCGCGGTCGCCGCCGAGTTGCAGGCGATGACCACCAGCTTCGCGCCGCGCTCGACGAGGAAGCGGGTGTTGCGCTCGACGCAACGGCGCAGCTCCTCGGCGGACTTGGCTCCGTAGGGGAACTCGGCATCGTCGCCGAGGTAGACGAAGTCTTCGGCCGGGAGCGAGACCAGGCACTCGTGAAGCACGGTGAGCCCGCCGACCCCGGAGTCGAAGACGGCGATCGGGAGCTGTTTGGGGCGATGAGTCGGGGGCATTACCGGAGTCGTAGAAGTGAACCCGAAAGCAACCGAAGGGAGCAGGCATGCTCACCGACAGCAAGGCATACAACGGCTTCGCGGTCCCCGATATCGACGAGGCGAAAGAGTTTTACGGCGAGACCCTGGGCCTCAACACCAAAGTGCTCGACGACGAGAACGGCCTCCTGCAGGTCGACACGGCCGGAGGACAGACGCTCGTCTATCTGAAGCCCGATTTCGTCCCCGCCACCTACACGATCCTCAACTTCCCGGTTGAGGACGTCGAGAAGACTGTCGACGGGCTGGTCGAGCGCGGCGTCGACTTTGAGAAGTACGACGGCTTCGATCAGGACGAGCGCGGCATCGACAGCAGTGGGCCGGGCGGAGGCATCGCCTGGTTCAAGGACCCGGCCGGGAACATCCTCTCTGTGCATGGAAACGAAGGCTGATCAGGGCTTGACGATCATGAAGAAGGCGGCCGCGAGGATCAGGATCCCCGCGAAGCTGCCTACCTGGGCGATGCGCTTCGAGGCCGCCCAGTACTCGTCACTGAGTTCGACCTCGCCGCCCTTGGAGGCGGCGATGTCGCGCTCGGCGAGCTCGATCATCTTGTCCTTCTGACGGGTGAAGAAGAGCGGCCCGAGCAGGAACAGCACAAGCCAGGCCATGATCCCAACGCTTACAAAGGTGTCCTCCCAGTCGAAGGGACCGTCGAGGACGAGGTAGATCCCGGCCGCCACGATGACCAGGACGGATGGGATGACGAGGAACTTGTCGACGTTGCCCTGACCGCGCATCACGGTCGGGACCGCGCGCGGGTTGTGGCGTTCAGCGGCGGCCTGGAAGAAGGCATAGCCGAAGGTCGCGCCGAAGCCGACGATCACGGCTGCGACGTGGATCCAGACGACGACGTCGTAGAAGCGGATTGCGGCTGACATCGGCGGCAACATATCCAAGCCGGCGGATTCTTCAACTCTCGAGAAGCAACGCACCCCACTCGCCGTGGCTGCTGCGCTTCTTCTCCACGAACCCGCACTGGCCGAGCGACATTGCGATCGTGTCGACCTCGACCGCGAGCATCCCCGAGCAGACCAACCGCTTCGGGAGGCCCTCGCGGTCGGCGGCAAGCCGGTCGCCGATCTCGACCAGCACCGGGGAGGTCAGGTTGGCGACCACCGTCGGCGCGCGCGGCGGCGATTCCTTTCGCAGGTTGATCCTCATCAGCTCGAGCGCGACGCCGTTCGCCTCCGCGTTCGCCTCCGCCGCCTCGAGCGCGGCGAGCTCGTGATCACAGCCGCGGACCGGGTCCCATCCGAGCTTCGCGGCCGAAATCGCAAGCACCCCCGAGCCGGTCCCCCAGTCGGCGAGCGGCCCCTCGGCCTTTCCCGCCTCGGCGAGCTCGACGAGCAGCTCGAGGCAGAGCCGCGTTGTCGAATGCGCGCCGGTCCCGAACGCCTGGCCCGGATCGACGACGACGTCGATCAGGCCGTCCGCACCCGGGGAATGCCATGACGGCCGCACCCAGACCCGGTCGGCGACCAGCAGCGGCTTGTGAAAGTCGGCCCAGCGCTCGGCCCAGTCGTCGGGGATCTTGGTGCTGGTGACCTCGATCAGGCCCTCGCCGCTGGTCGCCGCGAGCGGGCCCAGATCGGGTATCTCGCCCGGGGCCCCGTAGATCGCGTACTCGATGTAGCCGTCGCCCTCCTCCTCCTCGACCCCGCCGGGAGCGAGTACGAGAAGGTCGGCGAGCACGGCCTCGGCCTGCTCGGGTTGGCAGCGGACCGCGAGCCGGATCAAGGCCGGCCCCTCAGAGCAGCTCGTCGAGCTGCTGGGCTGCGTCGCGCTGCTTTCGGCTCAGTTTTCTCGGCACCACGACCTGAAAAACGACGTGCTGGTCGCCGCGGCGCCCGCCGCCGAGCTGCGGCAGCCCCTCCCCGCGCAGCCTCACCGTGTCGCCGGGCTGCGTCCCCGCCGGGACCTTGACCTTCGTCCGGCCCTCGAGCGTTTCGACCTCGAGCTCGGCGCCGAGCATCGCCGAGGTGGCCGGCACCTCGAGCGGGCTGATCAGGTGGGTCCCCTGGCGCTCGAAGCGCTCGTCGGGGGCGATCCGCACCTCTACGTAGAGGTCGCCGGATGCGGCACCCGCGTCACCGGCGTGGCCGGCTCCGGAGATCCGGATCCGCTGGCCGTCCTCGATCCCGGCCGGGATCTCGACCTCCCAGGTGCGCCCGGCGTTCACCGCCCCGCGGCCGTCGCAGACATCGCACGGGGTCTCGGGAACCTTGCCTTCTCCGTGGCAGACGTCGCACGGCGCCGCGTGCACGACCTGGCCGAGGATGCTGCGGCTGACCTGGCGCAGCTGCCCGCTGCCGCCGCAGCGCTCGCAGGTGTTGATCGGCGTGCCGGGCTCGGCGCCGTTGCCCGAGCAGTGCTCGCAGCGACGGGTGGCCTCGAAGCTGACCTCGTGCTCCCCGCCGCTCAGAACATCGGCGAGCCCGATTTCGATCGACGCCCCGACATCGCCGCCGCTCGCCGGGCCACGGGTTCCGAAGCCGAACAGGTCCTCGCCGAACGAGCTGCCGCGTCCGAAGAAGGCCTCGAAGATGTCCTGGATCGAGCCGGCCGCGTGCGGCGACCAGCCGCCGGAGCGCAGCCCTTCGTGGCCGAAGCGGTCGTAGGTCTGGCGGCGCTCGGCGTCGGAGAGCACCTCGTATGCCTCGGCGGCCTCCTTGAAGCGCTCCTCGGCGTCGGGGTCGTGGTCGTTGACGTCGGGATGGAGCTCGCGCGCGAGGACGCGGAACGCCTTCTTGATCTCGACCTCGCTGGCGCCGCGCTCGACGCCGAGCACCTCGTAGTAGTCACGGGGGACCGCCCTCGGCACGCTTGTTCCCTACTCCTCGTAAACCGTCTCGAAGAAGCGCGACAGCTCGCCCGCTGCCTCCCGCACCGAGGAGATCGCGGTCGCGTAGTCCATCCGCAGCGGGCCGACCACCCCGACCGAACCGAGGTTGCGGTGCGCGAGCCCGTAGTTGGCGCCGACGACGCTGACGCTGTGCATCTCGGGGCGCGGGTTCTCGGTCCCGATCCAGCTGAACACCGAGTGCTCGTCGAGCGCCGAGCGCATCACCTCGAGCAGATTGACGCGCCGCTCGAGCGCCTCGAGCAGCTGCTCGGCGCGCGGAATCTCCGAAGCGTGGTCCTCGCTCAGCAGCCGCGCCGCCCCGTCCAGATAGAGAACGTGGTCAACCGACTCGTCGGGGTCGAGGAGCCCCGGCGTGAGCTCGTCGAGAAAGGCCTTCTCCTTCGCGCCGAGGGCCGGGTCGGCGAGCCGCTGCGCGACCATCCGCGCCCCGATCGCGAGCCCGGAGAGGCGTTCGCTGAGATAGCTCGAGGCCCATTCGGCGAGGCCGGAGTCGACCGGCTTGGCGAAGGTCAGGGTCCGCTTCGAGACCTCGCCGTTGGAGGCGATGACGACGACCGTGATCACCCGCGGCTGGGGCAGCAGGACCTCGACCCGGTGTATGCGGGCCGACTCGAGCGGCGGTGCGGTGACGACCGCGAGCAGGTCGTTGATTCGCGACAGCTCGGTGGTGGTGTCGCGGATCGCGTCCTCGACCTCGCTCCGCATTCGCGACAGCTCCCCGGTGGCGCTCGTACTCGGCGCCGGGCGCTCAGAGCTGACCAGCGCGTCGACGTAGAGGCGGTAGCCGGAGTCGGTCGGGACGCGGCCCGCCGAGGTGTGCGGATGGGTGAGCAGCCCCGCCTCTTCGAGCGCGGCGAGCTCGGCGCGCACCGTCGAAGCGCTCCACTCGACGTCCTGTCGCGACGCGACCGCGCGCGAGCCGACCGGTCTCCCGGTCTCGAGGTGGGCATCGATGACGATGCCCAACACGCGCCGCTGGCGTTCGCTCAACACAGCTTGATTCTAGGCCGCTACTCTTCTGGGTATGCAGGGACGGAGACTTCTGGCGGTGGTTGCAAGCGCGTTGGCGCTCATGCTCGCCGCTTCGACGGTGACGGCCGCCGTCGCTGCAGGCCCGGGCGGCGCCAGCGCCGCGAAGAAGAAGTGCAAGAAGAAGAACAAGAAGAAGTGCAAGAAGGCGGGCGGCGGCGCGCTGCCGGTCATCGCGATTCCGCCGGTCCCGGTCGTCAGGCCGCCGACACCGCCGGTAGTGGACCCGGGCCCGCCCTCGACCAATTTCGCGAAGCTGACCCTGGACTGGGTCGATGCGGTCGACCTCGACCTGCACGTCTGGGACTCAGACGGCAACCACGCCGGGGTGACGCCAACCTCGCTCCCCGGCACCGTCGAGAACGAGCTCTTCCTTTCGACGCATTCCGGCGACGACATCGGCGCCACTAAGCAGGAGTACTTTGAGGACGACGATGCCTCGAACCGCTTCGTCACCGTGGCGGTTTGCTACGGATTCGCTGTTCCCGCCGCTCCCGCTGCGGTCGACTGGGATCTCACCTTCACAGGGGTGAACGGCTTCACCGAGACGTATGGGCCCAACCCGGGCAATGAGTTCACGGCGCAGGGCGACGTGCAGGTGTACGACTTCGGGGGCTACACGCCCACCAATCCCTGCGACGGCGTCTAGCCCGCTCCCTTACTGAGGCTCTAGCTCGGCCTCGGCGTTGCGGATGATCTGGTTGCCGTTCTGCTCGGCGACCGTGTCGACGACGATCTTGCCGTTCGCCTCTTTGACGGTCCCGGTGACGGTCAACTCCTGCTCGGGGAAGCCCATGCCGCGGAACTGGACCTCCATCCGCTTTAGCGATCGCGGGTCGCCGCCGACCGCGGCGCTGTTGGCGCGCGCGACCTGGGCCATCATCCAGAGGCCGTGCAGGATGCAGCCGGGGAGCCCGGCGTTCTTGGCGAAGTCCTCGTCGACGTGAATCGGGTTCGGGTCGCCGGAGGCCTCCGCGTAGCGCTTGGTCAGTCCGGCATCGGGAGTCACCTTGAGCTCGGGGATCGCGTCTCCTTGGTTCAGGTCGGCCATGCCTCTCTCACACTCCTGTGACGATGTTGGTCCACTTGGCGCGCACGACTTCGGCGCCGTCCTGGTTCGTGGAAACGGTCTCGAAGACGTAGAAGCCCTTGCCGTCTTTCTCGTAGATCTCGGCGCACTTGGCGGTGGTTGTGATCGTGTCGCCGGCGCAGACGGGCTCGCCCCAGACGAACTCCTGGCCGCCGTGAAGCATCGCCGGGAAGTTGATCGCAACCTCGGGGTCGAGGATCGCCGGGCCCATCGCCGGGGCGCTGTAGACGACAGCGAACATCGGCGGCGCTACCTGGTCGCGGAAGCCCGCCGCCTTTGCGGCCTCGGCGTCGCGGTAGACCTCGTTCTCCTCGCCGACGGCGTCGGCGTACTGGGCCACGCGCTCGCCCTCGACGTCGAAGGTCGCGGCGTCCCACTCCTTGCCCACGGCTTTGGTTTCGACCGGCATCGGCGCGGAATACTAAGCGCATGGCTCCTCGGCTGACCTACGAGGACTCGCGCGGGGATACCCAGCTCAAACCCTGGGCGCTGCCGCTGATCGTCGCCGCGATCTGCGTCCCGATCGCTGCCGCCTTTCTGAGCTCGAGCAACGGGGCCGCGGCCGGGCTCGCTGTCGGCGCTGCGATCGCGCTTGTGGTCGTGGTCTGGGCGGTGCGCAGCCGCCCGTTCGCGAAGATCGAGGCCGCCGCCTCGAGCGACGAGGTGCGGCGGGTGCTCGTGATCGCGCCGGCGGAGATCTCGGGGCCGGTCGCGCAGCGGGTCCACGACCTCGCGGCCGGCGCCGACGACGTCCGGATTCTTGTTCCCGAGGCGAGCCAGCGCCTCGACCGCTGGACCTCCGCCACCGACAAGGGCCGCGAGGCCGCCCAGGACTCGCTGGCGCGCTCGGCCGGCGCGCTTACCGCGCAGGGTCTGCGGGTGAGCGGCTCGGTCGGCGACCACGACCTGCGCCAGGCGGTCGAGGACGAGCTGCGCTCGTTCGCGGCCGACGAGGTGCTGGTCGTCTCGGGCGACGAGGATGGCGAAGAGCAGCGGGTCAAGGCGCTCCGCGACGAGCTCGCCCTGCCGCTGACCCGGGTGCCGAGCGGCTAGCCGGCCGCTTCGCGCTCCTCCGCGATCCGCTTCGCCTCCTCCTTGGTCGGATAGAGGTGGAGCGCGACGTACTTGCCGTCGCGGATCTCGGTCATGAACGTGACCTCCATCTTCACCGGCACACCGCTCCCCTTCCCGGTCGCCGACTGGTCGATCCTCGCGATCACATGCCGGTCGCCGACTGGCTCGATCTCGCGGACCTCGACCTTGTAGTTCTCCCACGCATCCAGCCACTGGCCGACCCACTGCATGAGCCCGTCGTGGCCGTGGAAGCTGCCCGGGTTGGCGAGCTCGTCGGAGGCGAAGACCTCGACCTCGGGGTCGGCGAGCGCCAGCATCTCTTCGGCCGCTTCAGGCCGGAAGGATGCGAACGCCATCCCGGTGAGATGCAGGTTCTTGCGCTGCTCGTCGGTCGGCTCAGTCATCCCCGCGATCGGCCTCGCGCTTCTTGGCCTCGGCGACCGCCTCGTCGCGCCCCGGGAGGACGTGGATGGCACCGATCTTGCCGGGGCCGAAGTCGATCAAGTTGGCGCACTTGTCGGTGAGCACGACCATGTGGGCGACGCCGACCGGCAACACCTCGCTCACCGCGGCCCTCAGTTCCCCGGCACCCGAGTACCACTCGCGGATCCCGTCGTGCCCTTTCCAGGTCCCCGTATCGAGATCGACTCCCTCGGCGATCACGAGCTCGACCTCGTCGTCGCAGAGCTTCAGCACCGGCTCGATCTTGCCGGCGTTAAAGGCCGTGTAGCCGAGCTCGGCGACCTTCAGGTAATGCTGCTGCTGTTCTCTGCGGTCAACCACTGGTCTTGGCCCGCGCGGACTCGCGCCCCTCTGCCGCCTTCATCGCCTCTTCCCATGACCCATAGAGGTGCAGGGCGAGCATCTTCCCGTCGCGGAACTCGAACAGGTTGCCGGAATCCATCTCCACCGGCACGCCGCTTCCCTTGCCCTTCGCGGTCTGGCGTGCCAGGGCCACCACGTGACGATCGCCGACCGGCTCCATCCGCAGCGGCTCGGCGTGGTACTCGTCGAAGCTGTCCTTCCAGTCGCGATACCACTGCCGATAGCCCTCGCGGCCCCGGTAGGTTCCCGCGGTCGGGCCCCCGTCCTCCGGGATGTGGACTTCGATCTCCTCGGCGCTGAGCTCGATCTGCCGCTTGAGGTCGTCGGCGTTGTAGAGCTCGTAGGCGAGCCGCGCCAAGGCGAGGTTCTCTAGCTGTCTCTCGGTGGGTTCACTCATCGACCTGGAGCACGGCCAGGAAGGCTTCCTGCGGCACCTCGACCGCGCCGACCTGCTTCATACGCTTTTTGCCCTTCTTCTGCTTCTTGAGCAGCTTCTGCTTGCGGGTCACGTCGCCGCCGTAGAGCTTCGCGGTCACGTCCTTGCGCAGCGCCTTCACGGTCTCGCGCGCGATCACGTTCGAGCCGATCGCGGCCTGCACCGGGACGTCGAAGAGCTGGCGCGGGATCGTCTTCTGCAGGCGCTCTACGAGGACCCGACCCTGCTCGTAGGCGGAATCGCGGTGGACGACGAGCGAGAGTGCGTCGACCTTGTCACCGGCGAGCAGCACGTCGAGCTTGACCAGGTCGGATGCCTGGTTGCCGATCGGCTCGTAGTCCAGAGATGCGTAGCCCTTGGTCGAGGACTTGAGCAGGTCGAAGAAGTCGAGCACGATCTCCGCCAGCGGCAGGTCGTAGCGGAGCTGGACGCGCTCGGGCGATAGGTAGTGCATGTCGACGTGGGTGCCGCGGCGGCCCTGGCAGAGCTCCATCACGCCGCCGACGTACTCGCGCGGGGTGATGATCGTGGCGCGGATGTAAGGCTCCTCGATCGCCTCGATCGAGGCCGGGTCGGGCATCTCGGTCGGGCTGTGGACCTCGACCCGCTCGCCGCTTCGATCATTCGGCACCACCTCGTAGAGGACGTTCGGAGTAGTCGCGAGCAGGTCGAGGTCGTACTCGCGCTCGAGCCGTTCGCGGACGATGTCCATGTGCAGGAGGCCGAGGAACCCGCAGCGGAAGCCGAACCCGAGCGCCTGGCTGGTCTCCGGCTCCCAGGAGAGGGCGGCGTCGTTGAGCGAGAAGCGCTCGAGCGCGTCGCGGAGGTCCTCGTAGCGGTCCGCGTCGATCGGGAACAAACCACAGAACACCATCGGCCGCACCTCGCGGTAGCCGGCGAGCGCCTCGGATGCGGGGCGCTCGACGCGAGCTGAGCGTATCGCCAACTCGCAGCTTCGAGACATCCTTCAGCCCGGTGATCACGTAGCCGACCTCACCTGCCGACATGGCCCCTGTTGGAGCCGGTTCATGGTGTGAAGAATCCGATCTCGTCGATGTCGGCTGCCGTCCCCGTCTGCATGGCGTGGATCGGCTCGCCCTTCGAGAACTGGCCGTCGATCATCCGCAGATACGCCACCACGCCGCGGTACTGATCGAACTCGGAGTCGAAGATCAGCGCCCGCGGCGGCGCATCCAGCTCTCCCACGGGCGGCGGGATGCGGGCAACGATCGCCTCCAGGACCTCGGGCACCCCCTCCCCGGTCTTCGCCGAGATCCGCAGCACGTCTCTCGGATCGCAGCCGAGCAGGTCGCAAATCTCACCCGTGACCCTCTCAGGTTCGGCGCTCTGCAGGTCGACCTTGTTGAGGACCGGAATCAGCTCGAGCCCGGCGTCGATCGCGGCGTAGGCGTTGGCGACCGTCTGCGCCTCGACGCCCTGCGCGGCGTCGACGACCAGCAGGGCGCCCTCGCAGGCGGCGAGGCTGCGCGAGACCTCGTAGGAGAAGTCGACGTGCCCCGGGGTGTCGATCAGGTGGAGGCTGTACAGCGCACCGTCACTGGCGGTATACGGGACCCGGACCGCCTGCGCCTTGATCGTGATCCCGCGCTCGCGCTCGAGGTCCATCGAGTCGAGCAGCTGGGCGCGCATCTTCGACTCCTCGACGGCACCGGTGATCTCGAGGATGCGGTCGGCGAGCGTCGACTTGCCGTGGTCGATGTGGGCGATGATCGAGAAGTTCCTGATGCTGTTCATTTGCGTCGTTGCCATTGGCGAGCGATGAGTATGGCTGGGAGACTGCCCGGGTGCGCACGATCGCAACGATCCTGCTCGCGGGCTCGCTCGCGGCCGCCGGCTGCGGCGGCGGTGAGGAGCCCGGCGGCAGCCCGGAGGAGGCCGAGGCGGCGATCGAGGCCGTAACAGCGGACTTGATCAACGGCGATGGTGAGGCGGCCTGTGCCCACATGACCGAGAACGCCGCCTCGCTGCTCGTCGACTCGGTTCCACTCCAGGCCCGCGACTGCCCCGACGCGGTCGATGAGCTGAGCGGGCAGCTCGACGTGCTATCCGAGGCCCAGCTCGAGGAGCTGCGCAGCTTCGCGCCTGAGCGGGTCGAGGTCGACGGCGACAGCGCCACCGCCACCTATGGCGGCGAGCCGCCCTCGGCGTTCCCGAACCTGCCGCTGGAAGGCGCGACGATCGAGCTCGTCCACGAGAACGGGCAGTGGCTGATCGACGGGCTCAGCCTCTAGCGGCGCATCGGGATCAGCCGCATGAGCTGATCGAGCTCGGGGATGCGGAGCAGCTTCGCGACCGCGAAGTAGACGATCGCCCCGGCACTCAGCGCAACGCCCATCGAGATGATCTGGGCGCCGATCGCGCGCCCGAGTTCGGCATCGAGCGCGTCCCAGGTGAAGTAGCTCACCGCCGCGAGCACCCCCGAGGCGATCACGACGCGCCCGACGCTGCTCAGGAAGCGGGTCATCTCGATCCCGCCGAGCTGCTCGCGGAGTATCACCGCCTGCAGGACGACGCTCGCCAGGGTCGCGATCGCGGTCGCGGCGACGATCCCCCCGACCCCGAACGGCCCGTAGAGCGCCCACGAGGCGCCGGCGGTGATCAGCAGGTTGACGCCGGCGATCCACGTGGGGACCCACGGCCGCTGGAGGCTGAAGAAGGTCCGGGTGAGGATCAGGAAGAGCCCGTTGAAAGGGAGCGAGAAAGCGAACCAGAACAGCGCCTCGGCGACGATCTCGGTCTGCCCGGCGGTGAACTCGCCGCGCTCGTAGACGAGCCGGATCATCGGCTCGGAGAGGACGAGGATCGCCGCGGCGGCCGGGACGAGCAGCAGCATGATCTGGCGCATCCCGTTCGCCATCACCGAGCGCAGGTTGTCGTACTCGCCGCGGGCCGCGAACCGCGCCAGGGTCGGGAAGACGACGGTCGAGACGGCGACCGAGAAGATCCCCTGCGGAAGCATGTAGATCCGGAACGCCTTGTCGATCGCCGCCGGAGCCTGGTCGGAGACCAGGGTGCCGAAGAAGCTGTTGATCAGCAGGTTGAAGTTGATCAGCCCGAGGCTGATCGTCACCGGGAGCATGAGCAGCAGCACGCGGCGCACGTCGCGGTTCCACTTAAAGTTGAGCTCGAACTTGAACGGTGTGTTGCGCAGGTCCCAGGTCGGGATCGCGAGCTGGACCGCGGTGCCGACCAGGACGCCGATCGCGTAGGCGTAGATCTGGTCCTCCTCGGAGAACACCGGCACCAGAGCGATCAGCACGGCGATGATCGCGACGTTCCAGAAGAAGGGCGAGATCGCGAACGCCGCGAAACGGTCGTAGCTGTTCAGGATCCCGACCACCATCCCGGTCGCGCCGAGCAGGATCAGAATCGGGAACAGGAGCTGCGAGAGCGTGATCGTGAGGTCGAGCACCTCGCCCTCGAAACCCGGGGCAAAGATCGGCATCAGCACGGGCGCGAGGAGAACGAAGAGCGCCGTGATCGCGCCGAGCACCATCGTCACCAGCAGGATCAGCGTCGAGGCGAGCCGGAACGCCTCGCGCTTGTTGCCCTTCTCGAGCTGCTCGAGGAAGACCGGCACGAAGGCAGCCTGGATCGCGGCGTCGGCGAACAGGCTGCGGACGAGGTTCGGGACCTGGAAGGCGATCGTGAACGCCGACATCGCGCCGCTGATCCCGAAGTAGCTTGCCGCGACGATCTCGCGGACGAGGCCGGCGACGCGCGAGAGGCTGGTGGCGAGCGAGAAGAAGGCCGTCGATCGCGACAGGCGGCCGGCGCGTTGCGGGCGCTCCCACTCCGGCGGCTCGAACGGGCCGACCTCGCCCGGGCCGGGGATCGCCATGAAGGTGTCTGTGTCGAAGGAGAGCCGCTCGGCCGGGGTGCCCTGCTCGAGCGGCTCGAACTCGCCCTCGCGCTCCTCGGTCTCCGGGAACGGGTCATCGATGATCTTGAACTCGCCGGTGCCCGGGTCGAAGGTCGTGAACGGCTCCGGCGGCGGACCCTGGAGCGGATCGTCGGGCGGGTCGGCCATCAGGCGCTATCCTCCGCCGGCTTCAGATGGCCAACTCTCCTTCGCAGACAAAGCGCATCGCCCGCACCGCCCGCGAGCGGCTCGAGAACAAGCGCCTCACCAGCGCCGTGAAGACGCAGTTCAAAACGCTCGAGGAAGCGATCGGGTCCGGCAGCGCCGAAGACGCCGACACCGCGCACAAGCAGCTCGTCTCGCGCGTCGACAAGGCGGTTCAGAAGGGCGCCCTGCACAGGAACACGGGGGCGCGCAAGAAGTCCCGCGCCGCCCGGCTGCGCGCGACCCTCTCCTAGCCCACTACGCAGCAGCTGGCTCAAGGTCGGCGCCGGTCGCCTTGCGAAGCGCCAGGGTGAGCGCCACGCCCTCGCTGTAGTCCGAGCCGCCCCGGCACCACAGCTCGAGGTCGGCGATCGCTCCCACCGCTGCGCGCAGCTCCTCCGGCGAGCGGCCGCTGAGCCGCTTGATCAGCATCTTCGCCGCGTAGGGATGCATCCCGAGGCCGCGGGAGACCTCCTTCGGCGGCTTTCCGGCGTCGAGCTCGGCCGCCGCCTGCGCCGCGGCGCGTAGCCGCGAAGAGAGCATGTAGACCAGGCCGGTGACGCTCTCGCCCTGGCCGATCAACCGCTCGGCGATCTCGAGCGCGCCGCCGGTGTCCCCCTCGACGACGGCGTCGGCAAGCGACCACGCCGCCTCCTCGGAGGTGTCGGAGATCATCGCCTCGAGATCGTCGAAGCCCACCGACCCGCCGTCCCCGGCCCAGAGCGCCAGCCGGTCGAGCTCGTTCGCGAGCCGCAATGGGTTGGCGCCGATCCGCTCGACCAGCAGCCGCGCCGCGTCGGGGGCGAGCGAGAAGCCGCGCTGCTGAGCCTCCTTGACGAGCTGCGCGGGGATCTGGCGCTGCTTCGGAGCCTCGTAGGCGATCGCCTCGCCGCCCGCGGCCTCGACCGCCTTCTTCAGCGCCGCCGGGGGCTTGCCGCCGGCGAACAAGACGACGGTGGTCTCGTTGGGAATCGAGGCGAGCGCCTCGGCGACCTGGGCCTGCTGGGTCTTGCCCCAGGCGCCCGCGTTCTCGACCAGCAGATAGCGGCGGCCGGCGGTCAGTGACATCGCCGCGAGCGAGAAGACCAGCGCGTCGGGGTCCGGGGCCGAGCGGCCCTCGGCGGCGAAGATCTCGAGCGCACCCTGACCGCCCTCGCGCTCGGCGCGGTCGCGCAGGCGGCGGCGGGCGTCAGTGATCTTCGCCTCGTGGTCGCCCGAGATCAGGTATGCGGGCTTCATCTCTGCCACGCGCCTACCTTAGCCCGAGCCGTTGACGGTCCAGCCCCCGGGCGAGGCCTCGATCTCGATCGTGCCGCGCTCGTCGGTGCGCAGGACGGGCACCCGGTGGCCGTCGAGCTCGGCGAGGGTCTCGGGCGCCGGGTGGCCGTAGGAGTTGTCCGCGCCGACCGGGATCACCGCCAGGTCGGGCAGCGCCTGGTCCAAAAGGCGGTCGAGGCCCTGGTCGGCGCTGCCGTGGTGGGCGACCTTGAGCACATCGACCGGACCCGGCTCGACAGGGACGAGCTCTGCCTCGGCATCGGCGGTGAGCAGGATCGAGAAGTGCCGCCACTCGGCGCGGATCACCAACGCCGTCGCGTTCTCGTCCGAGCCCGGGGGCGGCGGCAGCAGCTCGCGCGGCGGCCACAGCACCTCGAGCCTGAGCTCGCCCGAGCGCAACACGCTGCCCTCGGAGAGCCGCCGCACCGGGACGCCTGCCGCCGCCGCCGCGCCGAGCAGCTCCGGACCGGCCGTCGCAGCAGCGAGCGTCCCGATCCGGGTCCGGCCGAGCAGCTCGAGCACCCCGCCGGAGTGGTCGCTCGAGTCGTGGCTGACGACCGCGAGCTGAAGCGAGTCGACCCGCTCGTCGAGCAGCGCGGCGATGCCCCCGCCCGGCGGCCCGCCGTCGACGAGCACCGCGCCGCTGCCTGGAGGCCGGATCAGGATCGCGTCTCCCTGGCCGACGTCGAGCACGCTCACCCTGAGGTTCGACGTCGATTTGTCGGCGCCGCCCGGCGACGCCGGTCGCGGTGCGAGCAGCAAGACCAGCGCGACCGCCGCGACCGCGACGGGAGCCAGGCGCGCGACACGCGGTCTGGGTAACCCCAGCTCCCTGCGCCGCTCGGCCGTGCGCAGCGCCAGCGACGCCGCCGCTAGCAACGCCGCGTAAGCAGCGACCACCGCGGCCGGGCCTCCCAGCCGCAGCTCTGCGACGGCCCACGAGGGCTGCGCGAACCAGCGCGCGACCTGCTCGACGTAGGCGAGCAGCAACTCGTTGACGGCGTTGAGCGGCACCGCCGCCCCGGCGAGGACCGGGAACTGCCCCAGTGCCCCGGAGAGCATCCCGAGCCACATCGCCGGCGCAACCGCCGGCAGCGCGAGCAGGTTGGCGGGAAGCGCGGCGAGCGAGACCTGCTCGAAGTGGTGGGCCATCAGCGGCGCGGTGGCGAGCGTCGCCGCGACGCTCATCGCGGCGCCCTCGGCGAGCGCTCGGCGCATTCCCTGTCTATCCCCGGCCCCGATCAGCGCCGCGAGCCGGCCCGACCAGAGGAAGATCCCGATCACGGCCGCGAAGCTGAGCTGCCAGCCGATCTCGCCGCTCGCGCGCGGGTTGAGCGCCAGGGTGGCGAAGGCAGCGAGCAGCACCGCGTAGGCGCGCGAGCGGGGCCGCCCGGCGAGCGCCGCGACGAGGCCCGCGGCGCCCATCACCCCGGCGCGCTGGATCGAAGGGCCGCCGCCGGCCACCGGGACGTAGACCGCGATCAGCACCAGGATGCAGATCAGCCGAGCCCGGAGAGAGATCCCGGCGAGAGCCAGGATCGGAATCGCGAGCAGCGCGAGCAGAACGACGTTCTGGCCGGAGACCGCGAGCAGGTGCGCGAGCCCGGAGCGCTTGAAGTCGTCGATCGTCCGCGGATCGATGCGGTCGTCCTCGCCGAGCACGAAGCCGCGCGCGAGGGCCGCCTCGGGCTCCCGCATGCCGCGCTCGAGGGCGGCCTCGGCCCGCGAGCGGACCCCGTCGAGCAATCCGGCGACGCCGCCGCGCACCGCGCCCGTTGGCTCGACGCGCTCGGCGGCGAGCACCGCGGTGATGCCGCGGCGGCGCAGCAGCGGCGCGATGAACGGATCCGGCTCGGTGAGCATCCCGGTTGCGCGGAGCTGCTCGCCGACCGCGAACTCGGGCACCGGCTCGCGCGCCGCGACGAGCAGCTTGCC
This sequence comes from uncultured Solirubrobacterales bacterium, assembly GCA_963800705.1. GTDB lineage: Bacteria > Actinomycetota > Thermoleophilia > Solirubrobacterales > 70-9 > CAWDBV01. The sequence goes on along the minus strand of CAWDBV010000005.1, from coordinate 107,142 downwards.
GTCGGTGGTCTCGACCTCGACCCGGACCTCGCCGCGGACGCGGCGCGGGACCGCGACCGCGTACCCGGTCGCCTCGGCCGCCTTGCCCCTCGGCCCCTCGAACGCGCCGCCGTCGATCGCCTCCAGCCGTGCCGAGCCGAGCAGCGCGCCGCCGAGGCAGGCTGCGAGCGCGATCGCCGCCAGCCTCCTCCGTCCCTTGATCAGTAGCGGGACCGCCGATGCGAGCGCGACCAGGGCAAGGGGCGGAGCTGCGAGGAACGGCGACAGGCCGAGCCCGGCGCTCGCGCCCCCGAGCACCGCGAACCGCCAGTCGCGGCTCAAGGCTGGAGGCGGGAGCGCAGCGCGTCCATCGTCGCCGGACCGATCCCCGGCACCTCGTCGAGCTCGTCGACCGAGGAGAAGCCGCCCTGCTCGTCGCGGAACTCGAGGATCTTCTGCGCCGTCACCGGGCCGATGCCCTCGATCGTGTCGAGCTGCTCGACGCTGGCGCTGCCGAGGCTGATCGGGCCGTCCTCGGTCGCGGTCCCCGCCGCCGCGCCGGCCGCGGCGCGCCCGGCGACCACGACCTGCTGGCCGTCGCTGAGCCGCGCCGCGAGGTTGATCGCGTCGGCCGCGCCCCTCCCGGTCAGCCCGCCGGCGCGCTCGACCGCGTCGGCGACCCGCGACCCGCCCGGAAGCCGGTAGACGCCGGGGCGCTCGACCTCGCCGGCGACGTGGACGACTACATCGCCCGATCCCTCCTCCTCGAAGCTGTCGGCCTTGAAGCTGACCCCGCCCGCCGGGGCCGCGGGCTCACCGGAGTCGGAGCGGATCCAGCGCGCCCCGAGCAGCAGCAGCGCGACGGCGACGGCGCCGTAGACGAGCAGCTGCGAGCGGGAGAGCTCCGGCACGCGGCGATGCTCGCCACGCCGCCTGCACGCGGGGTGCGCGTTCTGCGCAAGAAGCTCGGACTAACTCAAACGATCCGGAAACCCGGTTTCCCGGATGCCGCGTCGCCGAGCTCAGCCTCGCTCACCTCGAGCTCGGAGACCTCGGCTCTCCCGGGCCCGCGGCGGCAAAACTCGACCAGCTGCTCGACCGCGTCGGGCTCGCCCTCGAAGAGCGCCTCGACGGCACCGTCATCGCGGTTCGTCACCCAGCCGCCCACCCCGAGCGCCTCGGCGCGGCGGCGGACGCTGTCGCGAAAGAAGACGCCCTGGACGCGCCCCCGCGCGACAACGCGCTTCGCGGCCAACTACTCCTCTTCGTCGTAGCCGCCCGGAACATCGGCGGCGAGCTGCGGGCCGAAGATCTCCGAGAGGGTGACCGGCGGCGACTGGACCGAGACGCAGCAGAGCTCGGAGTCGGAGCCGGCCGCGATCGAGTGGTCGGTCGCCGGCGGCACCATCACCAGGTCGCCCTCGGCGAGCTCCTCACTGTCACCGGCGACCGTCATCCGGCCGCTGCCGCGGGTGACGATGTAGATCTGCTCGCCCTCCTCGTGGGAGTGGAGATCCTGCTCGGCGCCGGGCGGAACCTCGAGCCAGCAGACCGAGAGATTGCGCGAGCCAAGCTCCCCCGCGTCCATGAGGATCCGGGGTCGGAGCTGATGCCATTCCTCGAGGGGGGCGTCCGCGAGCCGCCTGACAAGCATGCGCCGGGGTTGTAGCAGACCTCGCCCCGGCGGGTATGAGCGGATCGTTAACGGATCGCGAACGACTGCGAAGCGGGGTTTATGGGTATAGGTTGTGGACGTTGGGCCGGCGGTATTGCCGGCAACGACTACGAAGGAGGAGTTAATGACGGAGTTCGAGACGCTCACGGCAGAAGCCCCTGAGACGCCCGGCGATCCGCCGCCCCCCGGCGATCCCGCACCGCCCGACGAGGGTGGCGGCGACGGCGGCGGAGAGGGCGGCGGCGAGTAGCTGACGCCTCTCAGCGAACGACGAGATTGACCAGCTTGCCTGGCACAACGATCTCCTTGACGACCTGCTTTCCGTCGAGGTGCTGGGCGACTTTCTCGCTCTCCCGGGCAAGCTGAATCAACTCGTCCTCGCTCGCTTCGGCTGGAGCCTCGACCCGGTCGCGGAGCTTGCCGTTCACCTGCAGCACGAGGGTGAACGTGTCCCGCTCCAGCAGCGCCGGGTCGGGGCTCGGCCATTTTTGCTCCCAGACCCGCTCGCCCTCGATCATCTCGTAGACCTCGGCGCCGAGGTGGGGCGCGAACGGGAACAGCAGTGACGCGGCGGTCGCGGTCGCGAACCGCAGCGCCGCATCGCCGGCGGGATCGCCGTAGAGCCCGTCCTTGAGCCGGTAGGCCTCGTTGACGAGCTCCATCACTGCGGCGATCGCGGTGTTGAACTGGAAGCCGCGCTGGAAGTCGCGGGTCACCTTGTCGATCGACCAGTGCGCCTTTGCCATCAGCGTGCGGGCATCCCCTGACGCGCCCCCCGGCTCACCGGGCTCGGTCTTCTCGTTGACCTCTTCCGCCAGCCGCCACAGCCGCCCGAGGAATCGGTAGACGCCGGCCACTCCCTCGTCGGCCCAGTCGCCGCCCTTCTCCGGCGGGCCCATGAAGCAGATGTAGGCGCGCGCGGTGTCGGCGCCGTAGCGCTCGACGAACTCCGACGGGGCGACGGTGTTGCCACGCGACTTCGACATCTTGGCGCCGTCGCGGGTGATCATCCCCTGGGTGAAGAGGCGTGCGAACGGCTCCTGGACGTCGAGCGCGCCGATGTCGGTGAGCGCCTTGGTGAAGAAGCGCGCGTACATCAGGTGGAGGATCGCGTGCTCGACCCCGCCGATGTACTGGTCGACCGGCATCCAGTGCGCAGCCGCCTCGCGGTCGAAGGCGGCCTCGCCGTTGTGCGCGTCGAGGTAGCGCAGGAAGTACCAACTCGAGTCGACGAAGGTGTCCATCGTGTCGGTCTCGCGGCGGGCGGCCTCGCCGCACTTCGGGCAGGTGGTCTCGACCCAGTCGGTCGCCGCGGCGAGCGGGCTCTTGCCCTTCGGCGCGTAGTCGTCGACCTCGGGCAACTCGACCGGGAGCTGGTCCTCGGGGACCGGGACGATGCCGTCTTTGTCGCAGTAGACGATTGGGATCGGCGCGCCCCAGTAGCGCTGCCGAGATACGAGCCAGTCGCGGAGCCGGTAGTTGACCGCGGCCTCTCCGCGCCCCTCCGAAGCGAGCCATTCGACGATCTCGTCATAGGCCTCGCGGTTGCCCTTGCCGTCGAAGCGCCCCGATCCCGTCATCTCGCCGTCACCGGGATACGGGAGGCCCTCGTCGTCCTGGGCGACCTCTTCATCCACCCCTTCGATCACCCGCTTGATCGGAAGATCGAATTTCTTCGCGAACTCGTAGTCGCGGGCATCGTGGCCCGGGACCGCCATGATCGCCCCGGTCCCGTACTCCATCAGCACGTAGTCGGCGACGAACACCGGGATCTTCTCGCCGTTGACCGGGTTGGTGACCTCGCGGCCGATCGGGACGCCGGTCTTCTCGCGCTCCTCGTCGCCGCGTTCCTCGGCCGACGCGCGCATCGCCTCCTCCACGTAGCTGCGCACGGCCTTCTCGTTCCCGGTCCCCTCGGCCAGACGCTCGATATCGGGGTGCTCGGGGGCGAGGACGAAGAAGGTGGCGCCGAAGAGCGTGTCGGGCCGAGTCGTGAAGACGGGGAAGTCGATCTTCGGGTCCTCGCAGCTGAAGATCACCTCGGCGCCCTCCGACCGGCCGATCCAGTTGCGCTGCATCGTCAGCACGTGCTCGGGCCAGTCCTCGAGCAGCTCGAAGTCGGCGAGCAGGCGATCGGCGTAGTCGGTGATCTTGAAGAACCACTGCTCGAGCTTGCGGGTCTCGACCACGGTCCCGCAGCGCTCGCAGCGGCCGTCGATGACCTGTTCGTTGGCGAGCACGGTTGCGTCCTTCGGGCACCACTGCACCGGCGCCTCTTGCCGGTAGGCGAGCCCCTGCTCGAACAGCTTCAGGAAGATCCACTGCGTCCAGCGGTAGTAGGTGGGCTCGTGGGTACCGAGCTCGCGCGACCAGTCGATCGAGATCCCCCACTCCTTGAACTGGCGCCGGAACGAGTCGATCGACTTCTCGGTCGCCACCGCCGGCGGCTCGCCGGTCTGGATCGCGTTGTTCTCGGCCGGGAGCCCGAAGGCGTCATAACCCATCGGGTGGATCACCTCGTGGCCGTGGCGGCGCTGGAAGTGCGCGATCGCGTCGCCGACCGAGTAGGTCTTCAGGTGGCCGACGTGCGGCTCACCCGACGGGTAGGGCAGCATCTCGAGCACGTAGCTCTTCGGCTTCGAGCCGTCGAAGCCGGGCTGGCCGGGGTTGGCGACCTCCCAGGTCTTCTCCTCGGCCCAGACGGCCTGCCACTTGCGCTCGATCGCGCGTGCGTCGTAGTCGCTCACGCGCGAGAGTCTAGGTAGCGGCTACCTCTTGCACTTCTTCTTTTTCTTCTTTGCCGCCAGTGCGCGGCGCTTTCTCTTTTTCTTCTTCTTGCAAGTCCGCTTCGCAGGCGCGGCCGGCGTCGCCGGCGGCGCTGCCGTGCTCGCCGGTGGCGGCACCGAAGCTGCGACCTCCACCTCGAAGGCCCCGGAGTCGCAGGCCGGCCCCTGCGGGCGCGACACGCCCCGCTGGTCGGTGCCGGGGCAGCCGCTGGCGTGGTCGATCGCCGGGCTGCCGGCCAGCAACGCGACGGTCCGGGTGGGGCCGCCGTTGGCGGCAAGCATCCCGAGCAGCGGGCTCGGGGCGACCGTGTCGCCTACCCCCGCCGGGTAGCCGGCGCAGCCGGTCGCGTTGCTGAGCACGTTGCCGCCGCCCGAGGTGAGACCGACGCTCGAGTTGCAATCGGGGTTGAGCCCGCCGGTGCCGACGGTGTTGAGCGCGATCAGCGAATTCGTCAAGTTGATCAGGGAGACGCCGTTCTGCAGGCCCCCACCACGCTCCGCTCCGCCCGCGTCGGTGTTGGGATCGTTGTCCGCGTTCGCGCGGTTGCGGGTCACCGTCGCGTTGGCGAGGTTGACGGTCGCACCGTCGGCGTTGGCAATCCCCCCGCCGTAGCCGTGGGCGAGGTTGGAGTCGAGGGTCGAGTTGGTGACTGTCACCACCGGGTCGGGAGCGATGCCGTTGCCGATCGCGAAGATCGCGCCGCCGTCGGCCGTCGGGAAGACGCCGGGCGTCTCATCGGTGGCGCGATTGCCGTTCAGCGTCGAAGAGTTGATCTGCGCGGATACGCCGGCGACGCTGTCTTCGATCGCGACGGCGCCGCCGCTGCCAGTGGTGGCCCCGCCCATGTCCCCGCTGCCCGCGATGCTCTCCCGGATCGTGACTCGATTGAGAACGAGCTGGTTGGAGGTCGAAGCGATACCGCCACCATCTCCGCTCGCCCAGCCGGCGATGATCGTGACGTCGTTCAGGGTGAGCGACCCGGGGGCGCCGATCTTCGCCTCGATCGCACCGCCGTTCGCTCCGTCGAGGGCGGCGACGTAGGTCCAGCCGTTGAGCAGCGTCAACTGGCTGAGGGTGACCGAATCCGTGCCCGCAAACTCGAATAGGCGGTCGCCCCCGCCCGAGCGGTCGATGTTGCTCACGCCTTGGCCGGCGCCGATGATCGTCAGCGCGCCGCCCACACCGTACGCGCCGTAGTCCCAGTCACCGCCGTCGTTGTCGTCGACCCCGTCCTCGCCCGCGAGAGGGCCCTGCTGATAGGTGCCGGGCACGAGCTCGACGGTGTCCGCACCGGGGTTGTTGGCGGCGGCCTTGATTGCTTCGCGCAGCTGGCAGGGGTCGTCATCGGGCTCCGGATCACAGACGGGCACGACGACGAGGTCGGTCAGCAGATCCGCCTTATAGGTGTTGGCCGCAGCAGTGCCCGCGGTCGCCGCCAGGGCCGTCGCCGCGGCCAGAACTGCAACGACAAGACCCCTGCGCCTGCTTCCCTTGCTCATCGACATCCCCTCGAGTCGTTGGCCTAAGTGCGTGACCAATTTATCGGAATTCGGCCCCAGCGGCCACGTATGATGGATGACGGAGGAGAGGGAAAGGAAGGACAAGATGTCGAGACTGATCAGATTGGACCGCACCGGTCACACCGAGCTGGCGGCCTGGAAGTCCGGCGATCCCGCCTCCGAGAAAGCGGCGATCGAGGCCTTTCGCCGCGAGCTCGACGACGGCATGCTGGCCAGCGCGCCGAGCGCCGACGGCACCTCCGAGGTCGTTCGCGAGCTGCCGCTCGACGCCGAGCTGGTCGTCATGCGGCGCCCGATTGCCGGCGGATAGCGCCACCCTCAGCGAGCTCGAGGGCATCCCGTGGCGGCGGCCGACCACGGCCGAGCGCCTGCGCCGCGACGGGCGGATCTGGACGCTCTGGACCTCGGCGGTGGTCTTCCAGGGGCTCGCGCTCGGCGGCGCGCTGCTGCTGGTCGAGCCGTGGAGCTTCCCGCTCGCGGCGCTCTGCTTCGCCTGGGCGTGGTTCGTCCCGCACATACAGGCGAGGCGGGGCGCCCGTCAGGTCGTCCCTTTGCCCGGCAACCCCGCAGCCGAAGGCGAGGAGATGCCGGTGAATGAAGCCGAGCGCACTGCGCTCGGCCTGCTCGGCGACCTGCTCGACCACGAGCAGCGCGAGCTCGCCGCCGAGACCGGCCTCGTCATGCACCGCGGCCGGCTCGGCGTCTGGCTGATCGGCGAGAAGGGCGCCGTGATGGTGCGTGATGGCTGGCTGGGTGCGGGGCGCCGCGCCGACTGCTGGTGCGTGCGGGTCGCCGAGGGCGGCGATCTCCCCGGCGGCGACCGCGTCGCCCACCTGCTGCTGGCGCTGCGCGAGGACGAGCCGGGCTTCGCGACCGTCGCCAACTTCGGCTTCTCGGGCGCGGTCGGGCGGGTGCGGCGCCGGCTGCCGAAGCGCTCGCGGCCGGCGCTCGACGCGGCTAGAATGGCCGCCAGTGCCAGGGAAGACCGCTAGCCGCCGGAGAGCCCGCCGCACCGCGATAGCCGCGGCGCTGGCGCTGCTCGCAGCGCTCGCCGCGGCCCCGTCGGCCTCCGCGGTCGGCTCCGACGTCGCGATCGCGAACCTGAACGCGCAGCGGAGCACCAACAAGATCCCCGCCGGGATCCTCAACGACCCGCTGCTCGCAAGCGGCTGCCAGCAGCACAACAGCTGGATGGCGCTCAACAACGTGCTCTCGCACGAGGAGCCCGCGGGCTCGCCCGGCTTCACGACCGCCGGGCAGACCGCCGGGCGCACCTCGGTGCTGGCGCGCGGCACGCCGCCGTGGTCGAACCCCGACAGCAATCCCTGGGAGGCCGCGCCGATCCACCTCGCGCAGATCCTCGACCCGGCGCTGGCCGTCTCGGGCTTCGACGAGTCGCAGGGCTTCGCCTGCCTGGTCACGCTCGCGCCCCCGCTGCGCACCGGCGGCGCGCCGCAGATCTTCACCTATCCCGGCCCCGGGACGAGCATCTACGGCAGGTTGAAGGCGAACGAGAGCCCGTTCACCCCCGGTGACCTGGTCGGGATCCCGCAACCCACCGAGACGGGCCCCTACCTCTACGTCTTCGTGTTCGGCAACAACGTGCAGGGCCTCCAGCAGGCCCAGATCACGAGCGGGACGCTGCACAAGAAGCGCGGCAAGAAGTTCAGCAAGAAGGTGAGGCTTACGAGGATCGACGGCACCAATCCGCAGCTCGGGCCGTTCATCCCGCCGGGCGGGATGCTGATTCCTCGAACTCCGCTCAGCCCCGGCAGCTACAGGGCGGCGGTCTCGGTTTCCGTGACCGGCCAGACGCTGAAGAAGACCTGGAAGTTCCGGGCGAAGTAACGAAGTAGCTCACGAGGTGCCGTCGGCGGGTTAGAGTCCGGACCGCGGTATGGCGCATACGAGCTTCCAGCTCAACCGAAGGCAGTTCCTGCGCGCAGGGCTCGGGAGCGCTGCGGCGCTGGCAATCGGTCCGGGGTTCCTGAAGCGGGCTCTGGCGGCCGGGCCGCTGACGGTCACGGACGGTCCCTACGGAGCGCTGAAGCCGTTCGACGCGAACGGGATCGCGCTGCCGGAGGGGTTCACCTCGCGCGAGATCGCGCGCGGCGCCTCTCTTGTTCCCGGAACGCTGTACCCCTGGCATCCGGCCACCGACGGCCAGGCGACCTTCCCGACGCTCGGGCCCGGCGCGGTGCCTGACGGCGGCTGGATCCTGGTCGCGAACTCGGAGATGCCGGTTCCTGGGCTCGGCGGGGTCTCCGGCGTCGAGTTCGCCGCCGACGGGACGATCGAGCGCGCCTACCGGGTGCTACTCGGGACGTTCGTCAACTGCGCCGGCGGCCCGACGCCGTGGGGCACATGGCTCTCCTGCGAGGAGCACGACGGCGGCAGGGTCTGGGAGTGCGACCCGGCCGGCTCCAATCCGCTCGGCACGCCGCGCCCGGCGCTCGGGGTCTTCCAGCACGAGGCGGCGACCGTCGATCCGTTCCGCAAGCGCCTCTATCTGACCGAGGACAAGCCCGACGGCTGCTTCTACCGCTTCACCCCCACCTCCTACCCGGACCTGTCCGCCGGGCTGCTCGAGGTGGCGACCGTCGACGGCTCCAACAACGTCAGCTGGACCGCGGTGCCCGATCCGAGCGCCGGCAGCGGCGTGACCCGCAACCAGGTGCCCGGCGCGACCCGTTTCAAGGGCGGCGAGGGCATCTGGTACGACCAGGGCGTCGTCTACTTCACCACCAAGGGCGACAACCGGGTCTGGGCCTACCACGTCGAGCCGGGGACGATCGAGGTGCTCTACGACGAGGCCGCCGTCGGGCCGGACGCGCCGCTCGGCGGGGTCGACAACATCACCGTCGCGCCCTCTGGCGACGTCTACGTCTGCGAGGACGGCCGCGACCACGAGATCTGCATGATCACGCCGGGCTTCGAGGTGGCGCGCTTCCTGACGCTCGACCCCGTGATGCACTCAGGCAGCGTCGGCGGACCGCTCGGCGGCAACGAAACCGTCGGCGTGGTCTTCAACCCAGCCGGCGACAAGATGTACTTCGGTGCCCAGCGCAGCTTCCCGCTCGCCGGCCTGTTGCCGCCGGGGGTCGTCTACGAGGTCAGCGGGCCGTTTCGGAGCATGGGCGAAGGGCCCGTCAACCCCGGAGGAGGCGGTGGTGGTGGGGCCGGCGCGGCCACGCCGGCCGACGGCGACCGGATCGCTCCCGGCGTCCGGCTCCGCGTGCCACCAAAGCTGCGCATCGACCGATTCCTGCGCCACGGCCTTCCGATCGAGCTCGACCTCGACGAGCCCGCCGGCGTCGAGGCAACGCTGCGCGCGCCGAGCCCGAACGGCGGCGCCGCGACCGCGATCGGCAGCGCCTCGCCCTCGGTCGCGGTTCGCGACAGAGTCGGGCTCACGGTCGCCTCTTCGCCGGGCGCGAAGCGGGCGCTGAAGAAGCGCCGCGGGTTCGCCGCCGAGCTCGAGATCAAGGTCACCGACCCCTCGGGGAACCGCGCAACCCACGCCGCCGCCATACGGCTGTTTCGCAAGCGCCGGCGCTAGAAGCCCTGCATCGCGTCGCAGACGAAGCGGAACGACTCCATGTCGCGCATCCTCAGAGGCACCGCGTTGCGGTCGGTGAGCGGAGGTCCGCTGTCGGGGGCGCTGGCGCGAGCCGAGGCCCCGGTGCGCGGCGGGACCAGGCCGAGATACTCGCGGAGGCCGGCGCGGCTGCGGGCCGGGCCGGTCGCGCCCGCCACGGTACGGACCGTGCCGCCGCGGACGACCCAGACCGCTGTCGTGCCGCGGCCGAGCTTCGCCCGCCAGATTCCGGCGCCGAGCGGCTTGGCGTGCCCGCGGAGCTTGCGCGCCGGAGCGCCGGGACCGATCCGTTTCGCTGTGTGGCCGGCGGCGTCGCTCGCCACCAGCGCCACGCTGCCCTCCGGGGTGAGGACGGCGGTCGCTGCGGCCCGCGCGTTGCGGCGCCCGTTGACGCAGTAGGTCCAGGCGCGGTTTCGCTGCAACGGCTGGCCGGCGCTCTGCAGCAGCGAGGCGCTGTCGAGGCCGAGCCGAAGGCTGCCGAGCCCGGTCCTGTTGAGTCGCTGGCGTGCCCGCAGGCAGGGCGCTGCGGCGTAGTTGCGTTCACCGCCGGCCACGGGAACCGGCTCGCCGGACGCCTGCGCCTGTCCCCCGGGCGGGAACATTCCCGAGGCGCGCTCCCACATCTGCAAGTAGGCCTCGGGGCCGCGGAGCAGGTCGTCGGCGATCTGCTCGCCGCCGATCTTGCGCACCTCCTCCATGTATTCGGCGTAGAGGCCGTAGTGGGCGACGCCCTCGGTCGGGTAGTCGAAGGTCCGCATGCCCGTGTGCTGGCGCTCGACGGTCGTGTCGCCCATCAGCGAGTCGAACGGATAGGTGACCTGGTTCGGGTCGCCCGGCGACAGCGGCGCGGGCTGCCTCGCGAGCCCGCCGAGGTCGGCGCCGTAGCCCCAGCCGAAGTAGAACGGCGTGCTGTCGGGCCGCAGGTCGCGCCAGGCGTTGACGAAGTTGGTCGCGGAGCCGGACGCGCTCGGGAACGCCATCCCGCCGAGGTTCCAGATCCGCGGCCAGTTGCGGGGGTCCATCCAGCCGTGGGGCGAGATCAGGCCCGAGTAGCCGCGATCCTCGGCGATCGACAGCGTCGCGTCGACCGCCTTCTGACTCATGTGGTCGGGGTTGACGATCATCCCCTTGTCCATCATCAGCTTCACGGTGTGCTCACCGAGCTCGGTGAGGCCGCGGGTGTTGCAGTGCGGGGGCGGACCGTAGAGCGGCAGCGTGCCCGGCGGAACGCCGAGGTCGCTGATCGCCTGGCCGAGGAAGCTGCTGCCCGACGGCAGGCCGTAGTCGATCGCGTTGTCCTTCTCGGGTCCCGAGCAACCCCCTGGGGTCCAGAAGGAGCCGCCGCTGACAAGGTTGCCGGCGTTCAGGAATGCCCCTAACGTCCCGCTGTCGAAGCGCACCCCGGTGAGCGGGTTGTCGTACTTGTTGAGCAGCAGCATCGAGCGAACACCGCGGTCATAGAGCTGGTCGAGGCCATCGTCGACGTCGTTCTGGTCGCAGTTGGCGGGTTGGATCCCGTGGCCGCCCGAGCAGCCGAACGGCTCCGAGATCTCGACTTCGAGGACGACCGCCATCTTGCCCTCGTTTATGGCGCGCCGTGCTTCGACCGGGTCGCGGACGATCCGGAAGAAGCCCTTGCCGGGCCCGCCGGCCTGAGCATCGACGTAGTCCTGGAACTCGTACATCCTGTCGAGGGACCGGAAGACGGTGTCCATCTCGTTGCAGTTGGAGGCTCGGTTTTGCTGGATCGTGCAGATCGTTCTGTTTTCGCTCAGCGGCATCACAATCAAACGCAGGCCCGACATCCAGACGCGCTGCATCCAGCGGTGGTAGATGCCCTCGTAGGTGAGGTTGGTGCGGCCCCACTCGTCGAGCGTCGGCCAGCCGGCGGTGCTGTGAGGAGCGACCGGGTTGCCGTAGTTGAGGAAGTTCTGGGTCGGCGCCAGGGCTCCCAGGGGGCCCTCGATCGAGGAGCAGTCGGGGAGCGCCGCGGGGATGCCGTAGCGGTGCCAGGGGCGGCCGCAGTGGAAGTTCCTGCCGAAATACTCAAAGGTCGTCCAGTGCATGTGGCCGTCCATGAAGCCCTCGACCTCGCCGTAGGGGGTCGAGCCCCTGGCCGGGGTGCCGCTGACGTTGAGCTCGGCGTCGGGGAAGCTGGCGCAACCGCCGGCGGGCGCGAACCGGAACCGGGTCGCGTCGGTGGCGCTGCCGACGAGGCTGAGCACGCCGGCGTCGAAGGCGAGAAGCTGGTTGGGGGCCGAGAGCGGGGAGAGCGTGAACGAGCTGCCGGGGCCCGCCTCGACCTTCCAGTCTGTGGCGGGGCTCGGGTTGAGGGCGCGGCCGACCGTGGAGCCGCCGGTGGCGGCAAGGTAGTCACCCGCCGGGCCGTAGAGCAGGTAGCTGCCGAGGTCGGTGGCCTGGAAGCGCTGCATGCCGGCCCCGGGCGCGGTCGCGCCCGACGTCGCCGAGGTGAGGCCGAAGCAGCCGCCGGCGATCGAGTAGCGGGTCTGGGCTTGGCCGTGGGCAGCGGGCGCCGCGAGCAACGCCGCGAGCACTGCCATCGCCGCGAGCGCAACCAGGCAGCCCACGAATCCGCTTCCTCTCCCGCGACCGACGCTCAGCATTCGGTCAGCGTACGCGGGCGAACTAGAGCTTGCGCCGCTCGCTGCGGCGCGCCTCGTCCCAGAGCCCGACCAGCATCGGCACGACGACGATGAAGTTGTAGGAGAAGTGGAGATAGGGCCTGTCGAGCGGCGAGCCCATCATCCCGCCCTCGCCCATGATCCCGGCGAAGCCGCCGGACAGATAGACGTCGTTGTGGGCGTGATAAAGCCAGAAGAGGTAGAAGTGCTCTACCTGGTGCAGGCCGGCGGCGATGAACGCCACCCAGAGCCACTTATTGCCGGGAGCGAAGAAGAGCAGCAGGCCGCCGAGCGTCAGCCACAGGGACGTGTCGGTGACGAAGTGGACGAGCTCGAAGTCGAGCTGTCCGAAGACCCCGTGCGAGCGGGCGAGGTCGCCGTCCTGGAAGAGCAGCTGGCTGACCTGCGTCGTGTGCTCGCCCATGTGGAGGACCTGGAGCACGCAGATGAGCGCGAACGCCCCGAGCAGTCCCCAGCGCTCGTACTTCCATGTGCCTTCTAGTGCGAGAACGGGGAGCAGCGGGACGAGGAACGAGAGGCCGCCGACCCAGAGCGGGGCGCCGAGGACGACACAGGTCACGACCCCGGCAAGCGAGATGCAGAGCGCCGCGATCGCGAGCTGCCAGGGGACGAGCTCGAGGCGCAGCGGCCGCGGCACACCCTCCCCCTCCTGCGCCGGCGGGATCTCAACCGCCTCGCGAAGGCCGCGGCGCCGGTCGTAGGCGGTGACGCCGGCGATCAGCAGGAAGAAGGCGAGAACGACCCCGGCTCCGATCAAGGCGGCCCACCAGTAGCGGTGGGCCTCGGCGCGCGAAAGCTGAGCCTCGGTGACCTGGACGTTGATCACCATGTAGGCGATGAAGCCGGCCGCGAGGCCGCAGATCACGATCAGCCACAGCGTTCTGCGACTGAGAAAGCCCGGCAGCGAAACGACCGGCTTTGCCGTTGCTGTAGCGGTGGCCGGGTAGTTCATCTCCCGTTATCTCCTCGACCCTGCACGTTCACCAAATCCTATCCCCCAACTGACCGCTTTGCTAGACATTCCGCCTTCCCGTCGATGGACCGATGAGTTCGGCGTCGTTTGACCGTCTTATGGGTGAACGATGCAAGCAATCGATAAGGAGATCGCACAAGTGAGTACAGCCACCGATAACGCTCAGGCCCGCCTCGCCGCCGAGCCCAAGGCTTCCGATGAGCGCCGCCGCTGGCTGGCGCTCTACGTGCTCTGCGGCGGCATGCTGATGATCGTTCTCGACGTGACGATCGTCAACGTCGCGCTGCCGACGATCCAGGACGACCTCGGCTTCTCGCAGTCGAACCTCGCCTGGGTCGTCAACGCCTACCTGATCGCCTTCGGCGGGCTCCTCTTGCTTGCGGGGCGGATCGGCGACCTGATCGGTCAGCGACGAATCTTCCTCGCCGGCCTCGCCGTGTTCACCGTCGCGTCGCTCACCTGCGCGGTCGCCCAGACCCAGGGAATGTTGATCGGCGCCCGCTTCATCCAGGGCGCCGGCGGCGCGATCGCCTCGGCGGTGATCCTCGGGATGATCGTGACCATGTTCCCGGAGCCGCGGGAGCAGGCGAAGGCGATGGGTGTCTACGCGTTCGTGGCCTCGGCCGGCGCGTCGATCGGCCTGATCACGGGCGGCATCCTCACCGAGTTGATCAACTGGCATTGGATCTTCTTCATCAACGTTCCGATCGGGATCGGGCTCGCCGTCCTGGCGCGGCGCCTGGTTGAGGATCGCGACGGGATCGGCCTCGACAAGGGCGCCGATGTTCCCGGCGCTGTCCTGCTCACCGGCGGCCTGATGCTCGGGGTCTACACCCTGCTCGGCGTCGAGGAGAACGGCTGGGGCTCGACCGAGACTCTCAGCCTCGGGGCTGTCTCGATCGCTTTGCTCGCCGCGTTCGTCGGGCGCCAGGCGCGGATCGAGACGCCGCTGATGCCGCTGCGCCTGTTCCGTTCCCGCAACGTCAGCGGCGCCAACCTCGTCACGGTGCTGATGGTGGCCGGCTTCTTCGGGATGTTCTTCCTCGGCGCCCTCTACCTCCAGGGCATCCTCGGATACAGCCCGCTCGAGGTCGGCCTCGCGTTCATGCCCGCCTGCCTGGTGATGGGCTGGCTCTCTATTGGCTACGCCGAGAAGCTGATCATGGGGATCGGCGCGCGGGTCGCGCTGATCGCCGGCCTCGTTGCCTCGCTTGCCGCGCTGCTCTGGTTCACCCGGAGCCCGGTCGACGCAAACTACTGGACCGACATCTTCGGAGTGATGATTCTGTTCGGCTTCGGGGGAGGCCTCTGCTTCCCGGCGCTGATGACCCTCGCGATGTCGGGCGCGACCCAGGAGGACTCGGGGCTCGCCTCCGGCTTCGTCAACACCACCATGCAGGTCGGTGGGGCGATCGGGCTCGCTGTCCTCGCCACTCTTGCGAGCGAGCGCACCTCCGGGCTCGAGGCCGACGGCGAGAGCGTCAACGCCGCGCTCAACTCGGGCTATCACCTCGCCTACGTGATCGGCGCGGCCTGCATCGCGCTCGCGATCGTCGCTGCTGTGTTCGTCGTCCGCTCGGTGCCGCCCGAGGAGCTGGCCGGGGGCGAGGCCGAAGAGGGCTCCGCCGGCGAAGGCGAGCCCGCCTATCGGGAGGCCGCGTAGGCGAGCGAGCCGGGGAGTGCGACGATGGCCGAGCCGGACGACAACCGGCTCTCGCTGATCGAACGGGACGCGCCTCCGGAGGGGTTTGAGCTTCGCGTCGTCGCCGTTCCCCCCGGGGAGCGGCGGCGCTATGAGGAGGGCGAGTGGCGCGACGCGCTGGTGGTCGTCGAGCGCGGAGAGATCGCGCTCGAGTGCAATGCCGGCGGGCGACGGTGTTTCGAGGCGGGGACGGTGCTGTGGTTCGACGGGCTGCCGTTGCGCTCGCTGCATAACCCGGGCAGCGAGACCGTGGTGCTGTCGGCGATGAGCCGGGCCTAGCCCTTGCTGCGCAGGCCGGCGGCGACGCCCTTGATGCCGAAGAAGAGGGCGAGGGCGAGAAGCAGGGGGAGCAGGGCGCCGAGGATGCGAGAGCCGAGCGGGTTCCAGAAGCTCTTTCCGATCGCCAGGATGCCCGCCTCGCCGCTCGGGGTGACGGCGGCGATGAAATAGGGGCCGGCCTCGGGGATTTCGACCTTGCGCCAGGAGCTCCAGCCAGTGTCGCCGACGACCGACGAGTAGCCGCCGGATTTCTCGGTCTCGATTGGCTTGCCGCCGCCGGCCGGCCGCACGACGACGGTCAGATCGTCTGGGGCATCGTCGGCCGTGCGCGAGCTGCCGACGCTCTGCACGCCGCCCTCCCAGTTGAGGCGGACCTCGCCCTCGGGGAGCTCGACGGTCTTGCTCTCGCTGCGGGTCTTGCCTTCGAGGTTCTTCTGCGTCTGGTTGAAGACGTCGGGGAGGTTGGCGGGATCGATGTTCTCGAGGTCGGGGATGCCGCTCTGCGCGTCGCCCTGCTGGAGGAACCCGACGCGCAGGGAGCCGTACTCGTCGTGGTCCTGGGGGACCCCGCCGATGATGTACCAGACCACACCGATGATGATTCCGGTGCTGACGGCGATCAGAAGTCCGATTTTGCCGACGCTCATGAGCCGGGCAGCCTATTCATCTGGCTGGGCCGAGCGCTCAGTCGTAAATCGATTTGCTGGTGCCAACCTTGGCGTTGGCGGGGAAATACTCGAGGTCGTTGATGTGGCCGGGCTGGGCGGCGACGCGCTCGAGCCAGCCCTGGATCGCCGGGAAGCGGTCCATGTCGATGCCGCCCTCGTCAGCGACGTGCACGTAGCCGAACAGGGCGAGGTCGGCGAGTGTGTAGTCGTCGCCGACCAGCCAGTCGCGGTCGGCGTTGTGGGATTCGAAGATGTGGAATTCGAGGACCTTGAGAGCCTGGACCGCCGGTCCCTTGGGGGCGCTCTCGGCGTCCATGCGTCCGGTGCCGATCAGGAACCGGAGGCCGCCGACCGTCGGCACGACGGCGGATTGCTCGAAGAACAGCCAGCGGTGGACCTGGGAGCGCGCGTCGGGGTCGTCGGGGAGCAGCGGCGAGCCTTCGGCGAGGTGGAGGAGGATCGCGCCCGACTCGGGGAGGTATTCGCCCGAGTCGGTCTCGAGGACAGGGGTGCGGCGGGCGAAGTTGACGGCGGCGTAGCCGTCGTCGAGCGTGTCGCCGCCGAAGATGTCGACCGGGACGCGCTCGTAATCGATCCCGAGCTGGGCGAGCAGGAGGCGAACCTTGAAGCAGTTTGGCGAGGCGGCGTAGTCGTAGAGGCGCATCAGCGCGGACCTTACGCGGCTAGGGTTGGCCGATGAAGATCGATGCGGGCGGCTATGCGCCAACGGTCGACGGCGCGGCTTCGGCGGCGGTTGCGGCCGAGCGCGACGGCTATGACGGCTGGTTCGCGGTCGAGACGCAGATCGACCCGTTCCTGGCGTGCGTGGTGGCGGCGGAGCGCACCGAGAAGATCGAGATCGGCACCGGGATCGCGGTGGCGTTCGCGCGCAATCCGATGACCGTGGCGCTGCAGGCCAACGACGTGCAGGCTCTCTCAGGCGGGAGGTTCGTCCTCGGGTTGGGCTCGCAGATCAAACCGCACATCACGCGCCGCTATTCGATGGAGTGGTCGAAACCGGCGGCGAGGATGCGGGAGTTCATCCTCGCGATTCGCGCGATCTGGGAGGCGTGGGAAACGGGCGGCGAGCTCGATTTTCAGGGCGACTTCTACACCCACACCTTGATGGCGCCGTTCTTTGACCCGGGCCCCAACCCGCACGGGAACCCCAAGCTGATGCTCGCGGCGGTGGGACCGCTGATGACCGAGGCGGCGGGAGAGGTTGCGGACGGCGTGCTGATCCACGGCTTCTGCACCGAGCGCTACCTGCGCGAGGCGACGCTGCCCGCGCTGGAGCGGGGATTCTCCAAGGCGGGGCGCAGGCGCGAGGGATTCGAGATCACGGCGCCGGCGTTCGTGGTGGCGGACGACACGGAGGAGGGGATCGCGGAAGGCGGGAGTTCATCAGGCAGCCAGATCGGCTTCTACGGCTCGACGCCCGCGTACCGGCCGGTGCTCGACCTTCACGGCTGGGGCGAGCTCCAGGACGAGCTCAAGGCGATGACCAAGCGCGGCGAGTGGGACAAGCTCGGCGAGATGGTCAGCGACGAGGTGCTCGAGACCTTCGCGATCATCGGCACTCCCGAGGAGGCGGTGGCGGAGATCAAGCGGCGCTACGGCGACATCGCAACGCGGATACAGCTGGCGATGCCTGCCGACCGGGACGAGCAGCGGTGGGCGAAGCTGTTCGATTCGCTGCGGGGCTAGCCCAGCTGGGGATTGACGCCGACCAGGCGCACGGTTGGCCGGCCGCGGCGAGTCACCAGGATCTCCTCACCAGCCGCAGCGCGCTGCATGTAGTAGCCGAAGTGATTGCGAAAGAGGTGAGCGCCAACGGCTGATTGGGCGGGTGCGGCGCCCGCCGCGTCGTCGGAAGAGTGGAGCTGGTGGGACTCGAACCCACGACCTTCTGAGTGCCACTCAGACGCTCTTGCCAGCTGAGCTACAGCCCCGGAGAACTCGTAATCAGCGGCAAAGTGTATCGCCGCTCTTTGGCTGTTCCTTGGGGGTGACAATCTCAGTTGGATCCCGCTCGTTCCCGGGATGAGATCAAACGGCAACAGGTAGCTTTGCTCCAGCTCATGGCAGTGGGCAGCGACGAGGTCAACCTCGTCGGCGGAGTACTTGTTCCGTACGTACCCCCTCGGCGTATGCCAGCTGCTGACCAGGTTGACGAACAAGACCCCACCCTTGCGATGCGCCGACTTGCACTGAACCCGGTGCAGCTTCGAGTCGATCCCGAAGATCAGGTCACAGCGAGAGTGACCTGACAAGGGCTGGAACACCTCGACTCCGTTGCGAAGGGCTTCGTAAGCGATCGCGGCCTCAGCGACATCGCCTCGCTGGTTTGGATTCATGGCTGAATTCTCGGGCCGTGGCCGGATGCGGACGGGTCCAAAGCGCGCAGAAGGCACGTCAAAGCCGCGCAGATCAGTGACGAAAGGGAGCCGAGTGTGTGAAAGCGGGGCTAAGCCGCCTGCTGCTCGTCATCCGCGTCGATGTCGAGCACGACGCGGTCGTCCTTCAGCGAGCGGACGCGGAAGTCCATCGCCGCGCGCTGCTCGAGCTCGCGCAGCAGCTCGACCGGGCCGTCGAGGTCCATCGAGAGCGTCGCGCGCCCGCCCGAGAACCGCTTCACCTTGATCTCCCCCGCCGCCCCGATCTCGTTCGCGGCGTCCTCGAAGTCCGAGAGCTGCTTGAAGTCGCGCAGCGGCCCGACCTCGACCTCGACCCGGCCGTCGAACATGCCGTTCCCGGAAGCAGTGCCGTTCCCGGAGTCACCCGCACCAGCGGAGCGCGCCCGCTCCGGCGCGTCGCCCGGATCGAGCAGGTCCTCGAGCTCCGGCAGCCGCAGCCCCGCGGCGTCGAGCAGGTCGCGCAGCTTGGCGACGTCGGTCACCTTGTCGGCGACCTGGAGCGCGTCGCGCAGCCCCCGCAGCCGGATCCTCGTCGCCTGCTTGCGCGCCTGCGCGTGGATGTCCTCGAGCTTCTGGCTCAGGCTCATGATCGTCCCCGGCGAGTCGGGCGCCTCCTCCCCCTCGCCGAGCCGCCCCAGCGCGGCCTGCAGCCGCCGCTCGCGGTCGAGGATCCGAGCGGCAAGATTGCTCGCTTCGCGCTCGAGCCGCGCCAGGCGCTCGTCGCGAAATTGGATCGCCTCCTCGACCGATTCCCGGTCGTACCCCAGCAGGCTCCGTCTGAACCCACGCTTAGCTATGCCCGGAAAGCTAAGCGGCGTTGCGGACGAATCTTCAGCCGTCGGCCGCGATCGGCCGGCTCGGGCCCAGATCCAGCCTTTTCGCCTCTCCCCAAAGCACCTCGAGCCTGTAGTGCTCGCGCGCCTCGGGCGTGAACACGTGCAGCACGCAGTCGAGGTAGTCGAGCAGCACCCAGCGCGCCTCCTTCTCGCCCTCGCTGCGCCCCGGCAGCCGCCCCTCATCCTTGAGCTCCTGGCGCACGTCGTCGAAGATCGCCTTCGCCATCCGCTCGTTGCGCGCGGTGCAGATGACGAGGAAATCGGTGTAGCCGACCAGCCCTCTGACGTCGAGCGCGACGATGTCGGTCGCCTTCTTGTCGTCGGCGACGGCCGCGATCCGGCGCGCCAGCTCCTCCGAGCTCTCCGGATCGGACGGGCTCACGCGTACACCCCCTCGCTGCCGATCAGCTCCGCCACCTTCGCCGGCACCAGTCCGTCCAGCGGCTCGCCGGCCGCCACCAGGTCCCGCACCTTGCTCGAGGACGCTTCGCATTCGGGCATGTCGATCATCTCAGCACGGTCGGCGGCACCGACCCGCTCGAGCGCCCGCTCCACCTCTCCCTCCTCCACGCCCGGCCGCCGCGCGATCGCGAGCCGGGCAAGCTCCACGACCCGTTCGGGCCGCTCCCACTCCGCGAGCCCGCTCGCGACATCGGCCCCCATCAAGAAGAACAGCTCGCGCTCCGGGTCATCCGCGTGCAGCCGCTCGAGCGTCAGGTAAGTGTAGGACGGCCCGTCGCGCTCGACCTCGAGCGGCGAGGCCTCGATCCCCTCCTCCCCCTCGGCGGCGAGCTCGGTCATCCGCAGCCGCGTCTCGGGGCCGGGGTCGTCCTCGATCCGCTTGTGCGGCGCCTCGCCGGTCGGCACCAGTAGCACCCGGTCGAGGTCGAGCTCCTTCATCGCCTCGTGGGCCAGCAGCAGATGGCCCTCGTGAGGAGGGTTGAAAGCCCCGCCCAGAACTCCGAGCCGCTCAGCCGCGATGGACCACTTACTCCCGGACCTGGCCCTCGCCGTGGACCACGAACTTGGTGGTGGTCAGCTCGCGCACCCCGATCGTCCCGCGCGCGTGCAGCTTCTGGGTCGAGGTGCCGATCTCGGCCCCCATCCCGAACTCGCCCCCGTCGTGGAAGCGGGTCGACGCGTTGACGAACACCGCCGCTGCGTCGACTGTGTCGGTGAACGCCTTCGCGGACTCCTCGGAGTCGGTGATGATCGCCTCCGAGTGCCCGGAGCCGTGCGCGTTGACGTGCTCGATCGCGGCCTCGAGCGAATCGACCACCCCGACGCTCATCTTCAGCGCGTGGTACTCGGTGTCCCAATCGGCTTCGCTGGCCTCCGCGACCGCGACATCGCCGGCAACCGCGCGGGTGCGCTCGTCGCCGACCAGCTCGACCCCCGCCCCGCTCAGGTCGGCGAGCAGCTTCGGCAGCAGGTCATCGGCCCTCGATTCGTGGACGAGCAGCGTCTCGGCGGCGTTGCAGACACCCGGCCTCTGCACCTTGGCGTTGTGGACGACGTCGATCGCCATCCTCTCCTCGGCATCGGCGTCGACGTAGACGTGGCAGTTCCCCGACGCCGCGTAGATCACCGGCACCGTCGCGACCTCCTTCAGCGCCGCCTTCAGGCCCTCGCCGCCGCGCGGGATGATCAGATCGACGGTCTCCTCCTGGGTCGCGAGCTCGGCCATCTCTGAGCGCTCGCCGCCGTCGACGAGCCCGACCGCACCCTCCGGGAGCCCGGCGGCGCGCAGCGCGTCGGCGATGATCCCCGCCAGCACCGCGTTCGAGCGCTCCGCCATCGAGGAGCCGCGCAGCACGACAGCGTTGCCGCTCTTCAGGCACAGCGCCGCGGCGTCCACGGTCACGTTCGGGCGCGCTTCGTAGACGATCGCGATCACGCCGATCGGCACCCGCTCGGTGAGCATCTCGAGCCCGTTCTCGAGCCGCTTGCCCTCGATCACCTCGCCGACCGGGTCGGCGAGCTCGACGATGTCGCGGACCCCGGCGACGATCCCGTTGATCCGCTCGTGGTCGAGCCCGAGCCGATCGATCAGCGCCTCGTCGACCCCGGCCTCGCGCGCCGCCTCGAGATCGGCGATGTTCGCCTCGAGGATCTCGTCGACCCGCGCCTCGATCCCGTCGGCGATCCCGCGCAGGACCGCGTTCTTCTCGTCGGTCGTCAGCGCGGCGAGCCCGTAGGACGCCTGCTTGGCGGCGCGGCAGATCTCGGCGACGCTTGTAGCTGTGGTGGCCATCCCCAAAAAGGGTAAGGCCTGGGTCCCGCGAGCCGCTTAGACCGGCAGCAGCCGGGCCTTCTTCTGGCAGATCCGGCGCTTCGCCCTGTTCTTGACCTTCAGGCACCTTCTGAGCGCGGCGGCCCGCTGCCCCGTGTCGAGCGGAATGCTCGCATTCAGCCCCGTGACCGGGCTGACGACCGGCGGGGGCTCGTTGAAGAAGTGGAGCCGGTGGCCCGCGTAGGACTCGCCGATGTTGGCCTTGGCGAGGAGGAAGCACGACGAGACCAAGCAGTCGACGGTGGTCGGCGCATTTGGAGCCGGGGGGAAGGGAGTAAAGGCCCGAAACACATTGATGAAGGCCCCGAACGCTCCGTCCCCATTGGTGACGAAGTTTCCGCGCTCGACGGAGCAATACCTGGTCTCGCCGACCAGGGTGCACTCGCGGAAGGCCCCCTGGACGTTCGGAGTGAAGCCGGTCCCGGCGGTGCTGACCAGCGCGCCGCTCGTCAGATTGGCGTGCGGGCTGATGTCGAGGAAGACGGTGTCGCTGGACGAGTAGGTGTTTTCGGGCGTCGCGACCACCGCCGCCGGCGCCGCCAACGCGGCGAGCGCCCCGATACGAGAAGCATGCGGAGGCTAAGCCTCGCGTGAGCCGGGGCCTAGAGCGGCAGCTTCCTGGCAATTTTCTCACACCCTCGGCGCTTTACCTTGTCCTTGATCTTGGCGCACTCTCTGAGCGCCGCGGCCCGTCTCCCCGTGCCCAGGAACACGCTCGCGCTCAGCCCTGTGATGCGCTCGGTGAAATCCGGCGGGGGAGGCGGAAGCGGCCCGGGCGGGACGGCGAAGTCGAGGTGGTGGCCCGCGAAGCGAACGGGCTCGCCGGTGTCCTCGGCGAGCACGATGCAAGGCGTTGTGCCGCAGTCGACTGCCGGGCCGGGAGGAGAAGGCGTCAGGAACCGGGTCACGGTGGCGGGCGCGGAGAAGAAACCGTCCCCGTTGGCGTTGAAGCCGCCGAGCGAAGCGCCGCAGACATCGGCGGTCGTGCACTGGCGGATCGAGCCCGAGGCGCCGAGGTTGAAGCCGTTGCCGGTGACGGTGAGCGGAGAGGACGGGGGGAGAAGATCGTGCGGCGAGATGTTCAGGGTGACGCCCGACCCAGAGGAGTACGTGTTCTCGGGCGCAGCGACTCCCGTTGCGGGCGCTGCAAGCGCGACCAAAGCGGCCGCTGCGAACACCACCAACCTCACCCGTCCCCTGTGGTTAGCTACCCCCTGCACCCCACCCACGCTACAGCGCTGGGGGCGCGGGCGCGGAACGCCTACGAAGTAAGGACGAATCGATCCCTGTGCACTGCCTCCTCGGAGGCGTGCGGCAGCCGCTCGCGGACCTCCTCGGTGCGCAGGCCCTTGATGTCGCGGAGCTCGTCGGCCGAGTAGTTGACGATCCCCTTGCCGACCAGGTCGCCGTTGCAGGTCACCTCGACCGCGTCGCCGGCCTCGAACGACCCGTCGACCTCGGTCACCCCGACCGGGAGCAGGCTGGAGCCGCGCTCGCGGAGCACCTTCGCCGCGCCCTCGTCTATCCGCAGCGAGCCCTGGCTCGGCTTCGCGTAACGGAGCCAGAGCTTGAATGAAGAGCTGCGTACCTCGTGGGGAGCGAAGCGCGTCCCGGCCGGCTCGCCGGAGGCGGCCGCGGCCAGCGTCCCCTCAGCGGTGCCGTCGCAGATCACGACCGGGATTCCGGACGCGCCCGCCATCTCCGCCGCGGCGACCTTGCTCCGCATGCCGCCGAGCCCGAACGGGGAGGTGCGGTCGCCGATCTCGTACTCGCTGAGCTCCTCGGGCGATGCCACCTCGGCGATCGGCTTCGCGTCCGGGTCCTGGCGCGGGTCGGCCGTGTGCAGCCCGGCGATGTCGGTGAGCAGGACGAGCAGCCGCGCCTCGAGCATGATCGCCACCTGGGCGGCGAGGAAGTCGTTGTCGCCGAAGGTGATCTCGTCGGTCGCGGTCGTGTCGTTCTCGTTCACGACCGGGACCGCGCGCCACTCGAGCAGCCGCTGCAGCGTCACCCGCGCGTTCAGGTAGTGCATACGGGTCGCGAGGTCGAATCCGGTCAGCAGCACCTGGGCGGCGTGCACCCCGGCGCCGACCAGCCGCTCCTCGTAGGCGCGAAACAGGCTCCCCTGGCCGATCGCCGAGGCCGCCTGGAGCTCGTCGATCGCCCGTGGGCGCACCGGCATCTCCATCATCCGCATCCCGCGCGCGATCGCCCCCGAGGTGACGAGGACGACGTTCTCGCCGCCGGAGTGCAGCGCCGCGACCTGCGCGCAGACGCGGTCGAGCACTTCGGTGCGCAGCTCGCCGTCGTCGGCGGCGACGATCGACGATCCGAGTTTGGCCACGAGCGTCATCTCGCGACCAAGTGTAGGAGCGGCTCCTCCGGCGGCCGCGACTCTGCTTGCGCCTACTTCTTCCGCTTCTTCTTCACGCAGCGGCCCTTCTTCAGCCTCTGGCCCTTCTTGCATCGCTTCACGACCGGAGCTGTAGAGGGCGGCGATGCCGCAACGGACACCGGAGCGGAGGGCGTCGTCGAACCGGGCGCTGTAGGCGGCGGCTGCGCACCGCGCTCGTAGGCGCCGACGTCGCAGCGGCCGGAGACAGCGCCGCGGATCAGGTGGCGCTGATCTTCAAGCACGCACGCTCCGCCTCCCGATCCCGGCGCCGCCGGGTTGCCGGCGTCTATGGCCGGACTCCCCGGGAGCAGGGCGTGAGTGCGATTCGGGCCACCGTTGTCGGCCAGGGTTCCGAGGTTGAGAGGCCCGAGCGGCATGAAGTCCCCGAGTGCCGGCACGAAGAGGCACTCCGTCGCGTCGCCGACAAGGTTGTAGCCGTCCGAGAAGAATCCGCCGTAGCAGTCCGGTGCGAAAAACGGGCCATCGTCCGTGTTCATGGCGATGATCGAGTTCTTGATCCTGATGCCGCCGCCGGCGTTGGCTATCCCGCCTCCGTCACCGCCGCCGCCACCGGCGTGGTTGTCCACGATCGTGGCATTGCTGATGTTCAGCTCGCCGCCTTCCGCGAAGATGGCGCCGCCATCGCCGTCCACGCCGGTCGTTTCGTTGCCGCTGATCGTCGAGTTGGTCAGGTTGATCGTCCCGCTCGCCTGGAAGATGCCGGCCCCCTTCCCCGCAGTTATCCCCGAGATCGTGGTGTTGCCGATCGAGACCACCGGCGTGGTTGACGTGTCCATCAAGGTGCCGACGAGCATGGCCCGCGAGCCGCCCCCCGGCACCAGACTCAGGCCGGACAACGAAACCGCAATCGTCTGCGGCGTCGGCGAGAAGGCGTGGATCAGCCATCCGTCAGGAGGGCTGCCCTGAATCGTCGTACCCCCGCCGCCCGCAACCTCGATCGAGATATCGCTGTAGAGATCGAGGTCGCCGCCGGCATTGTTGTCGTCGATCCCCGGAAGCGACAGCGTGTAGGTGTCCATCGGCTGAAGGCGGATCGTGTCCGAACCGGAATCCCCGGCCGGACACCCCCCGACCGCGGTACCGCTGCTTGCGCTCTCGACCGCCTCGCGCAAGGAGCAGGTCGAATTCGGCGTCGGGCTGTCGAGCTCGTCAGTCGTGATGTTCGGCTCGATCACGGCGCCGCTCGCCGCGCCCGGCAGCGCCAGCGCGACTGCCGCCAAGCCCAAAACCAGACTCCCTCCGGCTCCCCTGCGCATGGGCTCCAGCCTATCCATCAGGCAGCCCGCTTGCGGCGCTTCTTGCGGCACTTGCGGCGCTTCTTCTTCGTCCGCTTCTTCTTGCACACCTTCGCTGCCCGCAGGCCAGAGCCGCCGCCGAGCGTCGCGGTCCCCGTGCCGGGGGCCGTCAGCGTGAGACCGGGCGTGCCCGAGCCACCGCCGCCGCCACCGCGGCCGCCCGGGCCGGGGCCCGGATCGTCGGGACAGGTGCCCGGAGAACCGCCGCCGCCAGAGAGCACCGGCGACGCGTCGCCGTTGAAGTTGCCGAACCCGTCGATCACGCCTCCGGCCAGCACCTGCGCGGTCTCGCCGGGCGCCAGCGCCCTCGATGTGACCCAGCGCCCGCCCTGCCTGGTCACGGTCGCGGTCTCGAGGCAGCCATCGGCCCTGGTCACGGCGACGACCGCCGCCGCCGCATCGCCGAAGTCGATCCAGGGCCGGAAGCTGCAGGTCCAGCAGTACCACTCGACCTGGTCGGGGTCGTTCGGAGCGGCGGGATCGCGGAACGCGCGGCGCTCGTTGCGGATGAACGGCGCCGGGGAGTCGTAGCTGTCGGGATAGTCGACCGGCCCGATCTCGTCCATGACTCCGCCGCCGGCGTCGTAGGTGTTGCGCGGGCCGACAGCAAAGCTCATCGTCCCGCCCGGCTCGAGCCGGAAGTCCTCGACCGTGATCCCGCTCCACGGCTTGACCTGGAACTCGCCGGAGGTGAGCTCGTAGTCGACCACGGCGCTGCCGTCGCGCCGCTGCCCCTCGACCGCGAAGCGGTAGGTCCCGGCCGGCGTCGCCGCGCCGCGGTCGCCGGTGTTGAGCGGGTTGTCCTCGGAGCCTGCGACGAAGGCTTCAAAATGGGCAGTCCAGTGCCAGCGCTGGTCGCCGACCAGATAGGCGGGCACGTCGGTCGCGGCCGGGAAGTCGAGCGTCACCGGGATCTCGCCGCTCTGATCGGCATAGGGCTCCCAGGACTCGCCGACCTTGCGCTCGACCCGGACCTCGGGGTTGTCGGTGAAGTTCGAGCCCCCGTTCCAGGTGAAGAACGCGGCACCGAAGCGCT
This sequence comes from uncultured Solirubrobacterales bacterium, assembly GCA_963800705.1. Classification (GTDB taxonomy): domain Bacteria; phylum Actinomycetota; class Thermoleophilia; order Solirubrobacterales; family 70-9; genus CAWDBV01. Next base: position 81,005 of record CAWDBV010000005.1, on the reverse strand, counting down.
CGAGGTCCGCGGGCTGCTCGACCGCCTCGGCGTCGCCGCCGTCGTCGGGCAGCAGCGCCTCGTGGGCGGCGATCGCAGCGCCGCCGCCGGCGCCAAGCGCCGTCGCGCGGAGGTCGTTGACCGCCAGGTCGGCGATCACCTTCGGCTGCAGCAATCCCTCTGTCACCTGGTCGATCGCGGGGATGTGGAGCGGGTTCTGCATCTGCCGCGCCAGGGTCGCCATCCGCGTGGCAAGATAGTCGCTCGAGTGCGGCCCCCAGCCGGTCAGCGCCTTGCGGTAGTGGTCGCCGCGCTGGTACTCGCGGTAGCTCGCGATGTAGCCGTTGTAGTCGTTGGCCATCGAGATCGGCGTCGTCATCCCGTAGCCGAGCGCCGCGTTCGCGGGCGTGTCGTCGTGGGTGAAGTTGCCCTTGATCTGGCGCGGATCAACCGGCTCGGACTCGGCCGAGAGCACGTTCTCGATGTTGTTCCAGCCGCTCGCGTCGTTGTTGACCTGAGCCCGCATCCGCTTCAGCTCGTGGTCTGTGACAGGCGGCAGGTTGACCGCGGTGTTGCCGGGGTTCGGGCAATCCCAGGTCCCCGTCCCGGTGCCGTCGGGCAGGTAGGTGCCGTCGCCGCGCGGCTCGCATTCGGCTCCCCAGTCGTAGCCGAGGTTGCCGGGCAGCGTCTCGTCGCCGGCGGTCCGGTTCGTGCGCAGCTCGATGTTGCGGCTCTGGTCGAACCACTGCTCACACGAGCAGACGGTGAACAACATGTCCCCGAATCGGAACGCCTGCAGGTGGACGTCGATGTCCTCCTGCAGCCCGGTGTAGGAGGGCGCGCCGTAGTTCTCGGGGAACGGGATCCCGAGCGCCTGGAAGCTGTCGGTCGAGAGCCCCGGGTCCTCGACGGGGAGCCCGATGTCCTGGAGCGGGCCGGTGATCTCCTCGCCGAGCTCGTCGAGTCCGAGCCCGAGCCCCTCGCAGTCGGGCAGGCCGATGATCGGCAGCAGCGGGTCACCGGCGAGCCCGGTGTCGGCGCGGCAGTTGGAGACGGTCGGGTAGGGATGCGAGAGCGGCCCCGGGTACCAGGCATCGGCGAAGTCGACGTCGACGTTGTCGTCGAACGGCATCCGCGGCGAGCCGCCGCCAATCTCGTTGAACGTGCCCTTGGCCGCGTTGGCCATCAGCCGCGCACCGAATTCGGCCTGCGCGTAGTCGCGGTGCGAGAACTCGAGCCGCTCGTGCAGCGAGTGCCACTCGCTGCGCTCGGGCTCCGATGTCCCGACCGCCCCCTGCGTGTAGAGGGTCATCGCCCCGGTCTCGCGGTCGAGCATCCTCTGCAGCGGCGCGACGTAGTCGCCGCTGATCAGGTCGTTGCCCTCGAGGAACTCGGGATGGAGGCTGAAGTTGACGAGGTTGGCGAGCGGCACCGGGTCGCTTGGATTGGTGATGTCATCGAAGCGGACCACGGTCAGGTCGTGGTCGGTGTCGCCGCGCGGATAGCCGGCCGGGGTGCCGTCGTCGGCGACGGCGGGGCCGAACGAGTGCCGATGGGTCTTGTCGAACTGTCCAATATCTGCACCGACCCGCGCAGGGACGAGCCCGTCGGCGGCCTCGTCGACCGCGGCGGCCATCTGCTGCGCCAGGTACTCGAAGAAGCGGATATCGAAGACGTCCTGGAACGCCCACACCCCCCACGAGGTCGACGAGTACATCGGCGAAGAGTGGTTGTGGGTCGCCGCCATGACCAGGTTCTGGGCGTTGATCCCCGAGTCGCCGCCGGCGAGGATCTGCGCCGCACGGCGGTAGACGAGGTCCTGGGGGATGTAGAGGTCGTTCTTGACGATCGCCATCCGCTGGCCGTCGGGCCCCTCGACGACGATCGCCCGGATCGAGAGCCGCGACTGCATCCCGTAGGAGGGGAAGCGCCGGGTCGCGTGGCCGGTCGGGTCGAAGGTCTCGAGCTCGTGGCTGACGAACTCCTCCGGGTCGTCGAGCGAGTCGCCGGCGTACTGCCCCGCCGAGGCGCCGACGTGCCAGGAGCCGTCGACCTCGCCGACCCCGGCGCGGACCTGTCCGCTTCCCCCGCCGGCGGGCGCCGAGGCGGCGCCGAAGGCGAGCGCGCAGGCGATCACCAGCGCGGCGCCAGAGATGCTCCCGAGAACCCTCCTCACGCCGCCAACTTTACCCAGTAGCGGCTACTGGGGTCGAAGCTCGAAGGCGAGCTCGCCGACCTCGACCTCGTCGCCGGGCTCGAAGCCGGCCTTCTCGAGCTCGGCGATCACGCCGATCTCCTTCAGCCGCTGCTCGAGGTAGGCGAGCGCTTCGGTGTTGGTGAGGTCGTGGCGGGCGACGAGCAGCTCGATCCCGCGGCCGGTCACCCGGTAGCTCCCCTCTCCCTGCTTCGAGACCTCGAAGCCCTCCTCCTCACCGGGGCGGTAGACCCGGTGCTCGGCCTCGAACCCGCCATCGGGCGCGGCCGCCGGCTCCGGCGGCCCCGCGTCGGGCAGCCGCCGCACGATCGCCTCGCGCAGCTCGTCGAGCCCGGCGCCGGTCGCCGAGGAGACGCCGAGCACGGCGACAGCGCGATCGCCGAGCCGCTCGCGCCATTCGTCGAGCAGCTTCGCGGCCCGCGGCGCCGTCACCAGGTCGATCTTCGAGAGCACGACGATCTCGGGCAGCTCGTCGAGCCCGGCACCGTAGGAGCCGAGCTCAGAGCGGACCTGCTCGTATGCGCTGACGGGATCGCCCTCGGGCGGCTCGACGTCGAGAAGGTGGACGAGCAGGCGGCAGCGCTCGATGTGGGCGAGGAAGTCGTGGCCGAGACCGGCGCCTCCCGCGGCGCCCTCGATCAGCCCCGGGATGTCGGCGATCACGACCTGGCGCTCGTCGGCCTCGATCGTGCCGAGCGCCGGCTCGACCGTCGTGAACGGGTAGTCGCCGACCTTCGGCTTGGCCGCGGTGAGGCGCGCCAGCAGCGAGGACTTGCCCGCGTTCGGCTGCCCGATCAGCCCCGCGTCGGCGAGCAGCTTCAGCCGCAGCTCGATCCATCCCGACTCGCCGTTCAGGCCGTTCTCGGCGAAGTGCGGCGCCTGCCGGGTCGGACCGGCGAAGCGCTTGTTGCCGTGCCCGCCGGAGCCGCCGCTCGCGACCACCGCGCGCTGGCCCTCGGCGAGCAGCTCGATCGCCTCGCCGTCGAGGCCCTCGGCCACCGTCCCCGGCGGCACCTGGAGCTCGAGGTCCTCGCCGCGGGCGCCGTGCTTGCGGGCGCCCCTGCCGTGGCCGCCGCGCTTGCCGCGGAAGTGGCGCTTTCGCCCCAGCGCGGCGAGGTCGCGGCGCCCGGAATCGCAGACCAGGACGACGTCGCCGCCGCGGCCCCCGTCGCCGCCGTCGGGGCCGCCGCGCGGCACGTGCGCCTCACGGCGGAAGCTGACCGAGCCGTCGCCGCCACGCCCGCCTTCGACGTAGATGCGCGCCCGGTCGAAGAGCGTCAAGCGGGCTTAGCTGTCGACGACGGAGATGACCCGGCCCTTGCGGCCGGGCTTGAACTCGACTACGCCGGGGCGGGTGGCGAAGATCGTGTGGTCGCGGCCGATGTCGACGCCGGCGCCGGGGCGGAAGCGGGTGCCGCGCTGGCGAACGATGATCTCGCCGCCGTTGACCTTCTGGCCGCTGAACACCTTGACGCCGAGGAACTTGGGGTTCGAATCGCGGCCGTTGCGGCTCGATCCGAGTCCCTTCTTATGAGCCATCTCCGGCCTCCTTCTTCGGTGCCGCCTTCTTCGCCGTGCCGCCGCCGCCCGACGCCTTGATGTCGGTCACCTCGAGCTTCGTGAGCTCGGAGCGGTGGCCGCGGGTGCGGCGGTAGCCCTTCTTCGCCTTGTACTTGAACACCTTCAGCTTCGGGCCCTTGACGTGCTCGGCTACCTTCGCCTTGACGCTCACCTTGGCGAGTTTGTCGGCGTCGAGCACCATCTCCTTGTCGCTGAACGCGACCGCGCGCAGGTCGACCGCGTCGCCCTCCTTCGCGGGCAGGCGGTCAACGAGCAGGGCATCGCCCTTCTCGACCCGGTACTGCTTGCCACCTGTTTCGACTACGGCGTACATGTGTGTTACCTACGTCGCTCCTCGTCTCGGTGTCAGTCCTTGCTCGCGGCCGCCGTACGGCCGCGGCCACCTCTGCGGCCACGGCGGCGACGCCTGCGAGAGCCGCCGGATTCTAGCTGCTCGTCTGCGGCTTCCTCACCCGCTTCGCCCGCGGCACCATCGCCGCCGCCGAGCAGCGAGGCCGTGGCCGTGGACCGTTCGACGCCCTCGATCCGCACCAGCCGCTGCTCGCCGATGTGGGTTCCGCCGCCGGTGACGCTGATGATGTAGGTGTCGATGCGCGCGACCGCGTCGTCGACGTTGTACATGTGCGGTTCCTCGATCTTGACCAGCACCTCGTCGCCGACCTGGAACGGCAGTGCGCGCTGCTCGATCTCCTCGCGGGTCCCGGTCTCGACCACGTCGAAGGTGTCGAGCGGCAGCGCCGACCCTCCCTCGAAGTGGAACTGCTTGCCGGTCTCGTCCTCGAGCGCGTCGAGGCCATGCTCGGGGTCCAGCAGCTGCGCGGCCACCTTCGGGTTGACCCGGACCAGATAGGCCTCCGGCTTCGGCTGTTCGGCAACCACGTCGCGCAGCTTGCGGACGATCTGGATCGCGACCGTCTCCTCAGAGGAGACGACGCCTTCGCCGTCGCAGGTCGGGCAGCGCTTGGTGAGGATCTCGCGGACGCCGTCGGTGACGTTCTGGCGCGTCATCTCGACGAGCCCGAGCGGGGAAACCTCGACCACATAGCTCTTCGTGCGGTCCTCGTCGAGCGACTTGCGCAGCGTCTTCAGCACCTGGTCGCGGTTCTTGGCCCGCGCCATGTCGATGAAGTCGATGACGATGATGCCGCCGATGTCGCGCATGCGCAGCTGGCGCACCGCCTCCTCGGCGGCCTCGACGTTGACCCTGGTGATTGTGTCCTCGAGCCGGCCCTTGCCGCGGCCGGTAAAGCTGCCGGTGTTGACGTCGATCACCGTCAGTGCTTCCGCGTAGTCGATCATCAGGTAACCGCCGGAGGGCAGGTCGACCCTTCGATCGAGGACCGAGTCGAACGCCTTCTCGAGGTCCCAGGCTTCGAACAGCCGCTTGTCTTCCTTGTAGAGCTCGACGCTGTCGACGAGCTCGGGGGCCGTCCGCTGCAGGAACCCGGTGAGGCGGTCGTACTGCTTCTGGTCGTCGAGGATCGCGCCCTCGAACTCGCTCGCGAGCACGTCGCGGAGAACGCGGATCGAGAGGTCGGCCTCCTGGAAGACGGTGGCGCCGGCCGGAGCGTCCTTGGCCCGGCGTTCGACGACCTCGGCGAGCTTGTGCAGATAACCGACCTCGCGCTCGAAATCGGTCTTCTTGGCGCCGTGCGCGGCGGTGCGCACGATGACGCCGCCCCCGCCGTAGTCGATGTTGTCGAGCAGCTTGCGGAGCCGCTGGCGCTCGGAGTCGGGGAGCCTCTTCGAGACCCCGATCCCGTCGCCCTCGGGCATGTAGACGAGGTAGCGCCCGGCGATCGAGAGCTGCATCGAGAGCCGCGCTCCCTTCGTCTTCAGCGGGTCCTTGACAGCCTGGACGAGGATCTCCTGTCCTGAGGAGATCAGCTCGTCGATTCGCCTCCCGCGTCCGCGGCCCCGCTTCGGAGCCGCCTCACCACCCGGAAGGACGATCTCGTCGACGTGCAGGAAGCCGTTGCGCTCCAGACCAATGTCGACGAATGCGGCCTCCATGCCGGGAAGCACGTTGTCGACCCGGCCCTTGTAGATGTTTCCGACAATCGACTTGCGGCCGCGCCGCTCTACATAGAGCTCAGCCGCCTTCCAGCCGTTGTCCTTCTCCTTGGTCCCGCGGCCCTTGCCACCGGACTTTTCGTTCGAGAGCCTCGAGGGCTTCCCTTTTCCCTCCAGCACAGCGACCCGGGTCTCGCCCGGATCCACGCTGACGAGGATGTTCTTCTTCATGTTTTTCCTTTCCAATGCAGCACTGAGCGCGCGGAGCTCCGCGGGTCATTTCCGCTTGTCTCGCGCGCAAGGTGCTCAGCTCAATTGCGGTCGTGCCCGACTGCGGGGGCTGAGCTGCGACTGCACATGAATGCTCTGTAAGAGTCCGATCGCGATGAACGTGGCAAGCACCGAGGATCCCCCGTACGAGACGAGGGGCAGGGTGATGCCGGTGACCGGCATGATTCCGATGTTGACGCCAACATTGACGAACACCTGGAACGTGATCATCGCGGCGATACCGCCGGCGATCAGTGTTCCGTACAAGTTCTTCGAGAGAGTCATGATTCGCAGCGCCCGCCAGATCAGCAGGGCGTAGAGGGACAGAATGAATGCGGCTCCGAGAAATCCGAAGCGCTCGCCGATAACGGCGAAGATGAAGTCGGTGTGTCGCTCAGGCAGGAAATCGAGTTCTGTCTGGGTCGACTGGTCGCCGCGGCCGGTCTTGCCACCGGAGCCGACGGCGATAAGCGCTTGATTGGTCTGATAGCTCGAATCACTCGGATCATCACTGGGGTGCAGGAAGCTTGTGAGGCGCTCCTTCTGGTAGTCCCGGAGGAGCGGCACGCCCGCTGCCGGCGCCACCACTAAAGCAAGTACAGCCAGGATAGCGGCCACGCCGCCTATCGCGGCGAAGTGCCTCCAATTGACGCCTGAGATGAACAGGCAGACGAGCGTGATCGCGGCAAAGACGAGCGCGGTGCCGAGGTCGGGCTGGGCGAAGACGAGCGCCGCGGGGAACAGGCCGAGGGCGAGGATCCGGATCGTCTTTTGCCAATCCTCGCCGCGGCGAACGCGCTCGATCACGAAAGCCGCCAGGACGACGATCAGCAGCACCTTGCCGAACTCAGAGGGCTGGAATCCGAAGTAAGGGAGCTCGATCCGGCGACGCGATCCGCGCGCGGCGGCGCCGAACAGGAGCACGAAGCTGATCCCGAAGACCATCATCGAGTAGATCCCGACCCGGAGCTCGCGGAAGCGCGTGTAGTCGACCCGGGCGACGGCGAACATCAGCACCAGGCCGACGATCGCGTAGGCGCTCTGGCGGACTACGAAGTAGAGCGGCTGGCCCTCGACGTCGGTGGTCGTCGCGGTGGCGAGCGTGAAGATGCTGAACCCGATCAGCCCGAGCGCGCTCAACATCAGCACGCCGTCCATGTACGGAATGTTGAGCCCGGTTAGCACGGCGCTGCCCGGGCGCGGCGGGCGCGGCCGGGTGCGGACGGTTGTTCTCGCGGTCGCCATCGCCTATTCGGGCGGCGGGACGCCAGCCGGCGTGCCGGATGCGCCCTCCTCCGGCGGCTTGGTGAGGTCGATCGCGTCGGCGGGCGGCAGGCCCGGCTCGACGTTCAGGTAGTCGGCGAGGATCTGCATCACGGTCGGGGCCGCGGTGTCGGCGCCGAAGCCGCCCTCCTCGATCGTCGCCGCGACGACGATCCGCGGGTTGTCTGCCGGGGCCAGCGCCACGTACCAGGCCTGGTCGGCGTGCGGGGCCCGCTCGGCCGTGCCGGTCTTGCCGGCGATCTGGACCGGGAAGTTGCCGAACACCTTGTAGGAGGTGCCGGGGTTCTCCATCGCCGCTTGGCGCAGGCCTTCGAGGATCGTCGTCCGGGTCGACTCGGAGATCTCGATCTGGCGGCGGGGCTCCGGGTTGACCTCCTGGAGGACGCGGCCGCTGACCTCCTCGACCCGCTCGACGAGATGCGGGCGCAGCACCTGGCCGCCGTTGGCGATCGCCGCGTAGACGACCGCCATCTGCAGCGGGTCGGCCTGCAGGTCGCCCTGGCCGACGGCGAAGTTGACGTTGTCGCCGAGCGTCCAGGGGCGGTCGGTGAGCCCGTCCCTGTAGAGCCGGTTGCGCCACGCCGGTGTCGGGATCAGCCCCGGCGCCTCGTCGGGGAGGTCGATGCCTGTCGGGCTGCCGAGCCCGAGGTCGGCGGCCCAGTCCTGGATCAGCCCGCCGTCGGCCTTGGTCGGCGCCTCCACCCCGAGCTTGTAGAAGAAGACGTCGGAGGAGAGCTTCAGCGCGCTGGTCATGTTGAGCGGGCCGTAGACCGCTTCGCCGGCGTTCTTGAACTCGAGCACGTCGAGCTTCAGCACGCCGTTGTCGACCACGGTCGTCTCGGGGGTGATCAGGCCGTCCTCGAGCGCCGCCGCCGCGGTGATCGGCTTGAAAACCGATCCGGTCGGGTAGGCGCCGCGGATGGCGCGGTTCTCGAGCGGCGCCCCCTGCTTTCGGTCGGTGAGCGCCTTGTACTGCTTCGGCGTGATCGGCTTCGTGAACACCGCCGGGTCGAAGGTCGGCCGCGAGCCCATCGCGATGATCTCGCCGTTGTGGATGTCCATGGCGACAAAGGCGCCCGGGAGCCCCCAGGAGCCGAGCGCGGCCTCGCCGGTCGCCTGCACGCTCTCGTCGATCGTCAGCCTGACGTTGTCTCCCGGCTCCGCCGGGTCGATCTCGGCCGGCGCCTTCGGGCGACCGAAGGCATCGACCTGGACCTTGGTCGTGCCGGGGCGCCCGCGCAGGAAGCGGTCGTACTCGTACTCGATCCCCGACTGGCCGACCACATCGCCGAGCCCGAGTCCCGAGTAGCGCGGCTCGGTGAGCTGCTCCTCGGTCACCTCGCCGGTGCTGCCGAACAGGTGCGCGGCGAGCATCTCCTGCTCGTAGCGGCGCACGAAGACGCGCTGAATCAGCACGCCGGGAAAGCTGGCCTGGTGCTCGCGCAGGTAGTAGATCTGCTCGGGGGCCAGCTCCCTGGTAAGCGTCACCCGGCTGCCCGGCTCGCGCTCGGCGGCGACCTTGAGCGCGCCGCGGATCGCGTTCGGCTCGAGTCCCATCGCCGCGCCGAGCCGGTTGATCTCGTCGCGGCGCTCGACCGGATCGCTGAACAGGTCCTTGGGCTCGATCCGCAGCGCCATCCCGAGCTGGTTGCCGACAAGCACGTCGCCATCGCGGTCGAGAATCTCGCCGCGCGGCCCCTGGTCGCGGTACTCGCGGATCTGGTTATCGCGCGCCTTGGCGAGGTACTGGTCGCCGGAAAGCACCTGCAGGTACCAGAGCCGGAAGAAGATGATCCCGACCAGCACGACGGCCAACCCGCCGAGAATCGTGATCCTCACCGAGAGCCGCGTGCGCGGGCGTGGGACTTCGCGGTCTTCGTTGAGCCGGAACATGGGTCAGGGGATGTGGACGGGGGTGCGGCTCCGCGCCGGGCGGGCAGCGCGGTTGGGGGTCAGCGGGCGCGAGGAGCGGGGCACGTCGTCGATCAGCGCCGGGCGCAGGACGCGGCGGACGAGCCAGAAAACCGGAACCGCGAACGCCATCCCCATTGCGCTGACGACGATGATGTCACGGACGATAAGCGGGCTGACCGCGGACTCGACCCCGATCATCACCTGCAGGAAGCCGAAGAAGAGCGCCGCGAGCAGCGTCATCCCGCCGCCGAGCAGCGCGGTGGCGCCGCGGGTTGGCAGGCCGACGTTCTCGCGGTAGCGGCCGGCGACGTAGCCGACCATCAGCAGGGTCAGCGCGGAAGCGCCGGTCGTCTGCAGGAGCAGGCAGTCGATCAGCAGGCCAATCGAGAAGCCCGCCACCGCGCCGGTGAGGCTGCCGCCGAGCAGCGCCAGCGACAGCACGACCAGGACCGCGAAGTCGGGGCTCGCGCCGAGCACGCTCAGCTTGCCGAAGAAGGAGAGCTGCAGGATCGCCGCGAAGATGCCGAGCAGCACGAGGCGAAGCACGATCTGCGGCGCAAGGATCACTCTCGGCCTCCGGACTGGACGAGCACCTGGACGAACTCCATGTCGCGGAGGTCGGCGAACGGCTTCAGGTGGACGCGCTGGTAGGCCTGCTGCTCCTCGAGAGAGGACTCGGTCACCTCGCCGATCGGGATCCCGGGCGGATACAACGAGGCCAGGTCCGAGGTCGAGAAGCCGGCGGTGACGACGGTCTGGGTCTCCTGGATCTCCTCGCCCTTCTCGACGAAGTCGAGCAGCAGGTCGCGGGGGTCGCCGACCTGGGGCTCGACGACCCCGGTCGCGCCGACCGGCTCGACCCGCGCCGCGACGGCGCTCGTGTGGTCGGTGATCAGAGTGACCTTCGCGGTCGCCGGGCTCACCTCGCTGATCCTTCCCGCCAACCCGTCGCCGGTAACAACCGGGTCATCGACCGCCACGCCGGAGCGCGAGCCCTTGTCGACCGTCACCGTCGAGTACCAGACCGTCGGCGAGCGGCTGATCACCCGCGAGGTGACTCCCTCGCGCCCGGCGGGGACGAGCCCAGCCGAGCTCAGCTTCTCGAGCTTCGAGAGCTCCTCGCCCTGCTGCTGCCGGGTCTCGGCGATCGCGAGCCGCTCGCGGAGATCGGAGACCTCGGACTGCAATGCCTCGTTCTGGCCCCGCGCCTCGAAGGTCTCGTCGAACCAGTTGATCATGTCGCGGACCGGCTTGAGGGCGCGGTCGGCGCCTTCGGTGATCGGGCTGAACACGGTCGAGACGATTCCCTCGCCGCGGTGCAAGCCGCCGCTCGAGCTCTCGCGGTAGTAGAGCGAGAGCAGCATCAGCGAGGCCGCAACGAGCAGCAGAAGGACCGCCCGGCGGCGTCGAACCTGCTTTCGGTACATAACGTCTTAGAAGTTAGCTGTGTAGGGGGTCGGGGCTGGCAGCTTCCTACCCATGAACGAAAAGCTCCGGTGCAAGTTGCGCCAGAAGCGGGATCGGCAGCCCGATCACGTTCGAGAGATCGCCCTCGACCGCCTCGATCAGCATCGAGCCGAGCCCCTGGACCGCGTAGCCGCCCGCCCTCCCCTTCCACTCTCCGGAGGCGAGATACGCATCGAGCATCGCGGGGTCGAGCCGGTGGAAGGCGACGGCCGAGCTCGCCACGCCCTCCCGGGTTCGGGGGCGCCCACCCTCCTCGTCAGGCCCGAGCAGCGCCAGCGCCCCGAGCACCTCGTGCTCGCGTCCGGAGAGGCGCTCGAGCATCGAGCGCGCCTCGGCTTCGTCGTCGGGCTGGCCGAGTGCTTTTCCGTCGAGCACCACCTCCGTGTCGCCGGCGAGGATCAGCGCGCCGGCCTTCCGCGTCGCGGAGACGTTCGAGGCCTTCCAGCGCGCGTTTTCGAGCACGATCTCCTTCGGGTCGCCCTCGGTCAGCTCCTCGATCATCGGCTCGGCGACCTCGGGCTTGAGCCCGAGCGCTTCGAGCAGCATCAGCCGCTGCGGCGAGGCCGACGCCAACACCAAGCGATTCATTTATCCCCCGGCAGCGCGGACGCGAAGCGGAGCAGCTGCCGGTGAGTGTTCAGAGCTCCGGAAACCAGATCTCGATCTCGCGCGCGGCCGACTCCTCGGAATCCGAGCCGTGGACGAGATTGAAGGTGACCTCGGTGCCGTACTGGCCGCGGATCGAGCCGGCGTCGGCCTCGACCGGGTCGGTGGCGCCGATCACCTGGCGGGCCGCCTCGACCGCGCGCGGGCCATCGAGCACCATCGCGACCAGTGGGCCGCCGGTGATGAACTCGACCAGCTCCCCGAAGAACGGCTTCTCGGTGTGCTCGGCGTAGTGCTTGTTGGCGATCTCCTCGTCGGCAGTGGTCAGCTTCAGCGCCTGCAGCTTCAGGCCCTTTCGCTCGAAGCGCGCGATCACCTCACCCGTGAGGTTGCGCTCAAACGCATCCGGCTTGACGAGGATCAGGGTCTGGGGCACGAGGCTCGGCTAGCTCTGGGTGCGGCTGCGGCTCGGCGCCGCTTCGGTGGAGCGGGTCGAGCGCCTGGTCTTCGATCCGTCCGAAGCCTTGCGCTTCTTCGGCTGCGCGGCGGCCTTCTGAGCGGGGGCCGGCGCGGCGGCAGCCGTGGCGGCCTTGCGCTGGCGGCGCGGGCGCTGGGTGCGGCTCGAGCGCCTCGTCTGCTGCTGCTCGTCGGGCTGCTTGCGCCGCTGGACCTCGGTCTCGCAGTATGGGCACGCCCTCCACTTCGGATCGAGCGGCTTGCTGCACGACCGGCACGGCGTCTTCAGGCCGCGGCCGCAGTTCGGGCAGCTGATGAAGTTGCGCTCGATCGGGTACTCGCAGTGCGGGCAGGAGCGCTCGATCAGCTCGCGGAGCCTCAGCTCCGAGGCGCGGATCTCGAGCTCGCGCTCGCGGACGTCCTCGAGGAACTCCGGCGGGCGCAGGACCGTGTAGATGACCGTGCCCGCGAACGGGAACAGCGACGCCGCGGTCGCGCAGGCGATCAGGACCGGATCCTCGATCCGCTTCTTCGCGTCCTGGTAGGTCCAGTAGACGAGCGCGATGTAGATCACGAACAGGAACAGGACCAGCAGGTTCATGATCAGGCTGAGTCCTCCGCCCGAGATTCCAAATATTGCGAGGGGCATGAAGGGCCGCAGTGTAGCCCCTCGCATCAGCGCCCCCGCGAGCGCTGCCTGCGTACGGGAGGAACGTTGCGTCTACCCACAGGACTAGAGAAAGAGCAGCCCGAACCCGTAGCCGATCCCGAAGAAGATCAGGATCACGACCGCGACCACGATCGCGACCAGTCCCATCATGGTGATCAGTTCTCCGCGGGCGGACTTGTCCATAGGCTCCTGAGAAGGTAGTGCGAACCGGCGGCGAGCGCCACGCCGCCGCGCTCGGCGGCAAGCTCGCCTGCCAACCGCCATGCGGCCCCGGGATCCGGTTCCGCCTCGGCCTCGCCTCCGGCCGCGCGCCAGAGCCCGGCGAGCTCGGCGGCCGGAATCGCCTCGCCACCCGGCCTCCCGGTGCCCTCGATCATCTCGGGCGGGATCTGGGTGCAGACGGCGGCCGCGCAGGCGGGAGCGAGCGCGGTGCAGATCGCCGCGGCGTCCTTGCCGGCGAGCACCGCGAGGCAGGCGACCACCGGCCGCGAGCCCGCAAGCTCGGGCAGCGCCGCGGCGAGTGCCCGGGCGCCGTCGGCGTTGTGCGCGGCGTCAAAGATCTGCGGCGGGTCGGCGCCGGCATCGACCTGGGCGCGGCCGGGAATCAAGCGCTCGAGGCCGCGCTCGCGCGCGGCCGCGGCGAGCTCCTGCGCGGGCACCCCGAGGATTTCGCCCGCGGCCTCGGCGGCCAGGCGCAGGTTCGCCGCCTGGTAGGAGCCCTGCTCACGCTGCACGGGCTCGACAACAGCCAGCTCCGCGTGGCGCTCGGCCGCGAACCGCTCCACCAACGGCCTCAGCTGCTCTGGCAGCGGTCCGGCGAGCAGCTTCGAGTGGTCGCGGAGCACGGCCAGCTTCTCGGCGGCGATCTCGTCGAGCGTTTCGCCTAGGTATTCGGTGTGGTCGAGGCCGACCGATGTCAGCACGGTGAGCTTCGACGGGATCACGTTGGTTGCGTCGAGGCGGCCGCCGAGCCCGGCCTCGACGACGGCGTGGGAAACCCGCGCCTCGGCGAAGGCGACGAACGCCGCCGCGGTCAGGAGCTCGAACTGGGTCACCGGCCCCTCCTCCCCCGCGGCGCGGTCCGCGGCTTCGGCGGCCTGCTCGACCCGCTCGAGCGCCGACTCGAAGGCAGGGTCGGTGATCGGCTCGCCGCCAATCAGGATCCGCTCGCGCCAGGAGCTGATGTGGGGCGAAAGGTAGGCGCCGGCCGTGACGCTCTGTGCCTCGAGCAGGGCGGCGATCATCCGCGTCACCGAGGTCTTGCCGTTCGTGCCCACCACATGAATCGAGGCGAACCGATTCTGCGGGAAGCCGAGCAGCGAGCAGAGCCGCTGCATCCGTTCGAGCCCGAGCCGCCAGCCGAGTACCTCGCGGCGGCCGAGGATCTCCTCCGCGCTCAGGCGAGCTCCTCGAGCTCGGCCCGGTAGGCCTCGAGTTTCTCGCGCTCGGCGTCGACGACGTCGGCGGGCGCCTTGGCGACAAAACCCTCGTTGCCGAGCTTGCCCTCGGCGCGCTTGACCTCGGCGCGGAGCTTCTCGCGCCGCTCCTCGATCCGCTTTTCGACCGCGCCGGCATCGACGCCTTCGGTCGCCAGCAGCTCGACCCCGCCGACGCTCGCCATCGCGTCATCCTCACCGTTCCCCGAGAACTCAACCCGGGCGAGCCGTGCGACGAGCTCATGGGGCGCCTCGCCGTCGGCGCGCGCGCCGAGCACCGCTCCGGCCGCGACGCCGGCGAGGTCGCGCCAGCGCCGCAGCGCGCGGGTGAGCGCGATCGCCTCGCCGATCTCGGCCTCGGCGGCGTCGTCGATCAGCTTCTCGTCGGCCTCCGGGAACGGATGGATGACGAGCGGCTCGGCGGCGCCGGGAAAGTAGGACCAGATCTCCTCGGTGACGAACGGGGTGATCGGGTGCGCCAGCGCCAGCACCTGCTCGAAGACGTGGAGCAGGTTGGCGGCAGCGTCCGGGTCGCCGTCGTAGAGGCGCGGCTTGACGATCTCGAGGTACCAGTCGCAGAGCTCCGACCAGAAGAACTCGTAGAGCTCGAGCGCCGCATGGGCGAAGTCGTAGCCGTCGAGCTTTTCGCTCACAGCGGCGACGGTGCGCTGCAGCCGCGAGAGGATCCAGCGGTCCTCGGGTGCCTTGGTGCTCGCCGAGGCCTGCGCACCCTCGGGGAGGTTGAGCAGGACGAGGCGCGAGGCGTTCCACATCTTGTTGGCGAGATCACGTCCCTGCTCGACCCGGGCGGCCGAGTAGCGCACGTCCTGGGTCGAGGACATCGCCAGCAGCCCGAAGCGGAGCGCATCGGCGCCGTGCGCGGAGATCTCGTCGAGCGGGTCGATGCCGGTGCCGAGCGACTTCGACATCCGCCGGCCGTCGGGCGCCTGGATCACTGAGTGCACGTAGACGTCTTCGAACGGCACCTGCTCGGTGAACTCGAGCGAGGTCATGATCATCCGCGCCACCCAGAGCGCGATGATGTCGCGCGCGGTCGAGAGCAGGTCGGTCGGGAAGAACGCCTTCAGCTCGGGTGCCTCGGTGTCGGGCCAGCCCAGCGTCGCGAACGGCCACAGCGCCGAGGAGAACCAGGTGTCGAGGACGTCCTCGTCCTGCTCCCAGCCCTCGCCCTCCGGCTCAGTCTCTCCTACGTAGGTTTCCTGGCCGGAGCCTTCGCCGCGGTACCAGACCGGCAGCCGGTGCCCCCACCAGAGCTGGCGCGAGATGCACCACGGCGGGATGCTCTCCATCCCGGCCAGGTACTGGCGGCGGGCGCCGTCGGGTGTGATCCGGACCCGCCCCTGCTCGACCGCCTCGATCGCCGGCTTCGCGAGCTCGTCCATGTTGCAGAACCACTGCAGCGAGATCAGCGGCTCGATTCGCTCGCCGGATCGGTGCGAGAACGGGACCGAGTGTCGGTAGGGCTCGGAGCCGCGGATCAGCCCCTCGGCCTCGAGCGCCGCGACAACCGCCTTTTGAGCCTCGGCGATCGTCATCCCGGCGAACTTCTCCCCAGCTTCCTCGGTCATGCGGCCGTCCTCGCCGATCACCGAAAGCTCCTCGAGCCCGTGGCGGCGGCCGATCTCGAAGTCGTTGGTGTCGTGTCCCGGGGTCACCTTCAGCGCCCCGGTGCCGAAATCGGTGTCGACGTGCTCGTCAGCGATCACCGGCAGCTCGCGGCCGACGATCGGCAGGATCGCGGCCTTCCCGACCATGTCCTTGTAGCGCTCGTCGTCGGGGTTGACGGCGACCGCGGTGTCGGCGAGCATCGTCTCCGGGCGCACGGTGGCTACGACGAGTTCGCCGGACCCCTCGGCGAGCGGGTAGGCGATCTCGTAGATCGTGTCGTCGACGTCGCGGTTCTCGACCTCGAGGTCTGAGATCGCCGAGCGCAGCCCCGGGTCCCAGTTGACGATGTAGTTGTCGCGGTAGATGTAGCCCTTCTCGTAGAGGGCGACGAAGACGCGGTAAACGGCGCGCACGTATCCCTCGTCGAGCGTGAACCGCTCGCGCTCGTAGTCGCAGGAGGCTCCGAGGCGCTTCAGCTGTTCCACGATCTGTGAGCCGTACTGCTCCCTCCACTCCCAGACCCGCTCGACGAACTTCTCGCGGCCGAGGTCGTGGCGCGATGTCCCCTGCTTGGCGAGCTCCTTCTCGACCACCGACTGGGTCGCGATCCCGGCGTGGTCGGTGCCGAGGATCCAGAGCGTGTTGCGGCCCTGCATGCGGCGCATGCGGACCATCGTGTCCTGGATCGCGCCGTTGAGCGCGTGGCCCATGTGCAGGGCGCCGGTCACGTTCGGCGGCGGGATCGCGATCGAGTAGTTCTGCTCCGGGCTGCCCTCGGCCGGCGGGTGGAAGTGGCCGCCCTCGAGCCACGACGCGAAAACGCGCTGCTCGACCTCGCCCGGGTCCCAGCGGGTCGTCTGCTCGAGTCGCTCTCGCATCCCGGCGTCCACGGCGGCGATGTTAGTCAGCACAGCCGGTGCACAAGTCCGCATAACGGCGCTATCCTGGCCTCATGGCGGAGGGTGTGAGCTTGCGGAGGCTGGGCCTGATTTTCGGACTGGCGCTGGGGCTGTGGTCGGTCGCGGCCGCGCCGGCGCGCGCTGCCGACTACTACGTCGACGGCGACAACGCCAACCCCAACGACTGCAGCTTCGCCAACCCCTGCGACCTGATCAGCGAGGCGATCGACCTCGCCGACGACGACGACGCGAGCCCCGATCTGATCCACGTCGCACCGAAGGCGGCCCCTGGCTATACCGGGATCAGCGTCACCGACAGCCCGATGACGCTGGTCGGAAACGACTATGCCGGCGACGGCGTCGGGGCGACGACGCTGATCAACGGAGTGGCCGTGCCCGCGGTCGTAGTCGAGCCCGGCGCCGCGGCGCGCACGGTCCGAAACTTCAACCTCCAGGGCGGGACCGGTGCGCCTCTCGACGACAGCACGGTGCGCTTGGACACCGGCGCCGACAACGTCACGATCCAGGACAACCTTCTCACCGAAGGCGGGGGCACACTCAGCAGCCACATTTACGCGGAGGGCTCACCGACGATTCGCGGCAACGTGATCTTCGGCACCGAGGATCCGGCGAGCGGCCAGAGCGGCATCCGCATCAGTGCCGCCGTCGCGCCGCAGGTGATCGGCAACTTCGTAAACGGCGTCGAGCGCTCGATCAGCATCACCGGCAACACCGACGCGATCAATGTGGCGCGCAACACCCTCATCCCCTCCGGCGACGATTCCCCTCCCGCGGCGGGCATCTATCTCAACGGCGTCGGCGGCATCGCGACGGCGAACGGGATCATCCCCGGCGCCGGACTCGATAATGCGAACGGCATCTACATCGAGGGGAACAGCCCGGGCGAGCGCCGCCTGTCGCGGAACCAGATCTTCCAGCTTCCCCGCGAGGGCGTCTTCATAGGAACGATGGATCCCGTGAGTCTCAACGGCGACGTGATCGCGGGGAACGGAGAGGCGGGGATCGCCAACGACTTCATCATCTCGGCCGGCATGACCGCCACCAACGTCACCGTCGTCAACAACGACGCAACCGGGACGCTCGGTGAGATCAGCCTCGGCCCCGGGGCCGAGGTCGCGCTCGACTCGAGCATCGTCGGGGACGACGGCGTCCAAAAGACGGCGGGCCCGGCGGTGGTCGGCTGTACCGCCGCCTTCTCGCGCGGGCCGGCGGCCTACGAGTGCCTGGGGCAGTTCGCGACCAGCGCGCCGCCCAACTTCGTCAGCCCGGGCGGCAACAACTACGCGCTCACCGCAGCCAACCCGGCCCTGATCGATATGGGCAATCCGGCACTACCGGCGCCCGGAACGCTCGACCTCAGCGGCGGGCCGCGCAGCGTCGACGGGATCACCGACTCGGTCTGTCTCGACCGCCGCGACATCGGGGCCGACGAGCTCGACGCTCCGGCGTCGAGCTGTCCGGTCCCGGCCGCCGCCACACCGGCGGCCGCACCCCTCGCGTCCGCAGCCAAATGCCCGCCGGGCAAGAAGCTCGTCACGGTGAAGAAGGGGAAGAAGAAAAAGAAGAAGTGCGTGCGGCGGAAGAAGAGGCGGCGGCGCTAGTGCCGCGCGCCCTTTCTTTGCTCGCGGGTCTGGCGCTGCCGCTGCTTGCCGCGGCCCCGGCGGGCGCCGCGGACTACTACGTCGACCGAGACGCGCCCGCGGCACCGAATGTCTGCACATTTGCGCAGCCGTGCGACCAAATCGCCGAGGGCATCGACCTCGCCGACAACGACACCGTCCCCGACACCGTCCACGTCGGACGCAGCAACGGCGAGTACACGCCGGTCACCGCAACGGTCCCCGACTCACCGATGACGCTGCTCGGCGGCGGGGACTTCGCCGGCACCGCTGCGGCGGCGACGAAGATCGACGGGGGCAACAACCCCGCGGTCAGCTTTGCCGGGGGCTCGGCACCGCGCGCGGTGAAGGGCTTCACGCTGCAGGGCGGCGATCTCGGGGACGCGACGGTCAGCGGGCCCGGTGGCAACAACATCACGGTTGAAGGAAACCTCCTGAATGAGAATCCCACTGCGATGCAGAGCTTCATCGACTTCAGCGGCGCACCGACGATCGTCGGCAACACGATCGCCGGCACCGATCACGCCGGCGGGTGGGCGAACGGGATCGTCGTCGACTCGGCGTCGACCCCGAAGGTGATCGGCAACACCGTGACCGGGATCGAGCGCCCGATCGGGATTTGCGGCGGCACCGCCGGGATCACGGTGGCGAACAACGTCCTCCAGCCCGCGGGCCCCGACGGTCCGACCGGGGGCGGCACCCCGGGCGCGATCGGGATCAACCTCTGCAACGGCGCCGGTGGCGACATCAGCGGAAACCTGATTACGCCAGGGCCCGGCATCGACATCACCGGCACCGGGATCTTCATGTCGAGCGACGGGCCCGGCGAGCGGCGCCTGGCGCGCAACCGGGTCTTCGACTTGCCGAACAACGGGGTGCGGATCGGGGCCTTCGCCACGGATCCCGTGACCATGAACGGCGACGTGATCGCCGACAGCGGCGGCGCCGGGATCGCCAGCACCGGAGTCGCAACCTCGATCACGGTGACGAACGCGACCGTGGTCCGCAACGACACCGCCGGCACGCTCGGCGAGATCGAGGCGATCTCCGGCAGCCTGGTGACCCTGGACTCGAGCATCGTCGGCAGCGACGGCGTGCAGCAGGCGCCCAGCATCGGATCGCTCATCTGCACGGCGACATTCTCGAACGGCCCCGCTGTCAGCGAGCAGTGCAGCGGCCAGTTCACGAGCAATGCGACGCCGGTGTTCAGCGATGGCTATCACCTCGCCCCTGGCACCAACCCGACGCTGATCGACATGGGCAACCCGGCGGCGCCGGCCTTTCCGATCGACGTCGACGGTGACCTGCGGGCGCTCGACGGCCTCCTCGACGGGGCATGCGTGCCGCGACGCGACATCGGCGCCGACGAGGTCCCCGGGCTGAACGGCGCCGACTGCGACCCGCCCGTCCCGCCGGCCTCGACGCCGGCCGCCGCAACCCCCGTCGCCGCTGCGAACTGCCCGCCGGGCAAGAAGCTCGTCACGGTGAAGAAGGGGAAGAAGAAAAAGAAGAAGTGCGTGCGGCGCAAGAAGCGGCGCCGGCGCTAGGCCTCGTCGGTCGCGCGCGGAGCTACGCGGACTTCTCACCCAGCTCTTCGTCGGAGGGAATGTCGTGCTCGCCGGTGCCGGTGACCAGCATCGGGCGCTGGCCCTTCTCGATCGTCTCCCTGGTTACGACGCATTTGGAGACGTCGCCGCGCGAGGGGAGCTCGAACTGGACGTCGAGCAGCGTCTCCTCGAGGATCGAACGCAGCCCGCGGGCGCCGGTCTCGCGCTCGAGCGCCTTGTCGGCGATCGCGCCCAGCGACTCCTCGGCGAAGTGGAGCTCGATGTCGTCGAACTCGAAGAAGCGCATGAACTGGCGAGTGAGCGCGTTGCGGGGCTCGGTCAGGATCGTGACCAGGTCGTCGCGGCTGAGCTGGTTGATCGTCGAGACAACCGGCAGGCGGCCGATGAACTCGGGGATGTAGCCGTACTCGATCAGGTCCTCGGGGAGCACGTCCATGAACAGCTCGCTGGTCTCCTTATCGACGTTCGAAGTCACCTCGGCTCCGAAGCCGACCCCCTTGTTGCCGATCCGCTTCTCGATCACGTCGTCGAGCTGCGCGAACGAGCCGCCGCAGATGAACAAGATGTTCGTGGTGTCGATGGTGAGGAAGTCCTGGTGGGGGTGCTTGCGGCCGCCCTGCGGGGGCACCGATGCGGTCGTGCCCTCGAGGATCTTGAGCAGCGCCTGCTGCACGCCTTCGCCGCTGACGTCGCGGGTGATCGACGGGTTGTCGGCCTTGCGGGCGATCTTGTCGACCTCGTCGATGTAGATGATTCCCGTCTCGGCCTTCTTGACGTCGAAGTCGGCGGCCTGGATCAGCTTCAGGAGGATGTTCTCGACGTCCTCGCCCACGTAGCCGGCCTCGGTCAGCGCTGTGGCGTCGGCGATCGCGAACGGGACGTTGAGGATCTTGGCGAGCGTCTGGGCGAGCAGCGTCTTGCCACAGCCGGTCGGGCCGAGCAGCAGGATGTTCGACTTCTGCAGCTCGATCTCCCCCTCTTCCTCCTGCGAGATCTGGACGCGCTTGTAGTGGTTGTAGACCGCGACCGAGAGGGCGCGCTTGGCGGCGTCCTGGCCGACGACATAGTCGTCGAGGACGTCGTTGATCTCGGCCGGCTTGGGAAGGTTCTCGAGCTCAAATGTCGGAGGAGCGGTGAGCTCCTCGTCGATGATCTCGTTGCAGAGGTCGATGCACTCGTCGCAGATGTAGACGCCGGGGCCGGCGATCAGCTTCTTGACCTGTCGCTGGGACTTTCCGCAGAAGCTGCAGAGGAGCTGTTCGTTTGAGTCTGTTGGGCGTGCCAAAGGAATGTCTCCTTGCCGGTATGGATCGGCCCCGACTCGCGACCGCTCAAGCTTACGCGACGGCGACTCTCGGCCTGACGCCTTCTCTTACGCCGTTCGTGGCTGGAGTCCTTCCACCAGGAAGCGCGTTTCCTCCCCAACGGCCCACTCGAAGCGCTCCCCTCGGTAGATGTCGAAGTGGCCGCCGTCGTAGGTGAGCAGGGTGCAATTCGGGGCGCGTTCGGCCGCCTTCAGCGCCGGCTCGGGCGGGGCGATCGTGTCCCTGGTCGCGACGATGATCAGCATCGGGGAGCGGACCTTGGCGGCCTCGCGGCCCGGGCTGTACCTGGCGTAGGAGAGCATGATCCGCGCCGGGGTCCCGTTGACGAAATCCCAGTCCGCCGGGTACATGCCCGGATAGAGCGTGTCTGCGTCGTCGCCGGTCATCGCCGCCCCCGAGCCGGGCGGGCCGACGATCTTCATCTCGTGCACCCGGCCGAGCGCCGCGCCGGCCTGGTCGCGTATCCCCGCCACGGTCAGCGACGCGACTCGCTTCGGGCCGATGTTCCGCACCGTGACGATCCCGTCGGTGTGCGGGACCTGGGAGACGACCGCGGCGATCCGCTCGTCGCGCGCCGCGACCCAGATCACGTGCCCGCCGCTGTTCGAGGAACCCCAGATCGCGATCCGGTCGGGGTCGATGCCGTCGAGGGAGCGGGCGCGCTCGACGGCGGCTCGCCAGTCGGCGTGCTGGCGGCCGGTGTGGATGAGCCGGCGCGGCTCGCCGCTCGAGTCGCCGAAGTGTCGGTAGTCGAAGACCAGCACCGCCATGCCCGCGGCGGCGAATCGCTCGGCGAATGCGTCGAGCCGCGCTTCCTTTTGGCAAGCGAAGCCGTGCGCCATGACGACGCAGGGGACGCCCGCGTCGGCCGCGAGCTTGCTGCGCCGCGCGGCGGGGTACAGCCACCCGGCGCAGTGCCCGTCGCCGGAGCTGAAGCGGATGTCCTCTCGGGCCGCGGCCACGCTGCGACCCTACATCGCTTCTGTGGGAGAGTTCCGCGAAGTGCTGCGCCCGAGGGAGATCCTGATCCTGTTCGCGATCGGCGCCGCCGGCGGGCTGGTCGGCGACGCCGGCAACGTGCAGACGGGGGCGACGGTCTACCTCGACGACGCGACCCCGTTCATCTGGAAGAGCCCGCTCTGGTTCCCGGCCCTGGTCGGGATCGGCACGGTCTCGGTCGGAGTCACCCGGCTGCTGCTCGGCCCGACCCGGCCGGGCTTCGACATCCGGCTCGCGGTCGGCGCGGCCGCGACGGTGGTCGGGATCTACGCAGTCACATCGGTCGCCGGCGACGACGGCACCGCCTCGGTGGCGCTGGTCACGATGCTCGCGGTGATCGCCGCCTGCGTTTTCGCCGACAGGCCGGGAATCGTCTGCGGCCTCCTCGCGGCTCTGGTCGGCCCCGCGGTCGAGATCGCGATCGTCGAGCTCGAGCTCTCCGAGTACACCGAGGCAAACGACGCGCTGTTCGGGGTCGGGCTCTGGCTGCCGGGGCTCTACTTCGCCTTCGGCGTCGCGGTCGCCCGGATCACCGAGCTGCTCGTCGCTAGGCGGGACGCTGCTACCTTGGACGCGTGATAGGGAGCCGGATTAGTGCAGGGATTTTGGTCGCGGTCGGCGTGCTGCTTCCCGCCGCGGCAGCGACCCCCGCGGCCGCCCAGGACGAGCTGCTGCCCGACCTGCGCGCGCTCGAGGGCACCGAACTGGAAGTCACCTTCGCGGGGCCGGTCCGCGAGCTGCGGCTGACGACAACGATGGCGAACGAGGGGAGCGGCCCGTTCGAGCTCTACCCGGTCGCGGGCGGCAACTGCGACGGCGGCGATCCGATGCTCGACGACGACCGGCTCGCCTACCAGCGCGTCTTCCAGGACGACGGCGACGGCGTCTTCGACCGCGCCCTCGACACCGCCTCGAGCAGCTACCTCGCCGGCTGCATGATCTTCCACGACGCGCACTTGCACTGGCACTTCGAAGACTTCGCGAACTACGAGCTGCGGACGCCGTTCGGAAACGTGGTCGGGATCAACGAGAAGGTCAGCTTCTGCATGGTCGACACCGTGCCGCGAGACCCGCCGCTCCCCGGTCAGCCCGACCTCCAGCACTACGTCTCCTGCGAAGAGGACGACACCGAGGGAATCTCCGTCGGCTGGGCCGACATCTACGACTCGAGCCTGGCCGGCCAGGAGATCGACATCACCGGCCTCCCCGACGGCGACTACTGCCTCGCGGTCGAGGCCGATCCGAGCAACCTGATCGTCGAGTCCGACGAGCTCAACAACGAGAGCCTGCGCGCGATCCGGATCAGCGGCGGTTCCGTGTTCGACTCAAGCGTCGGATGCGGAAAGGTGCTCCCGGCTCCGTCGACGCCGGCCGCCGGGCCGCTCGCGGCGCCCACCTCCCCGGCGATCGCCGCCCCCTTCTCAGCGAAGCCGAAGTGCAAGCGCCTGCGCGGTGTGGCGAAGCGCAAGTGCAAGCGCGCGAAGCGCCGGCGCTAGCCGGCCGGCCCCGCCGCTTCCCACTTGCGGAGCAGCGGCTCGGGGTTGATCGGCCTGCCCTGCTCGCGGACCTCGAAGTGAAGGTGGCAGCCGATGCTCTGAGCGTTGCCGGTCTTGCCCTCGTTGCCGACCAGCTGGCCGGCGGTCACCTGCTGCCCGACCTTGACCGGGGCCGGGCGGACGAGGTGCGAGTAGAAGTAGGTGCGCGGCTCGACCGAGTCGGCGATCAGCACGTAGTTGCCGTAGAGCGCGGCGTGGAACCCACGCCTGACCACGTTGCCGTCGGTGACCGAGACCAGCTTCGCGCCGCACTTGGCGACGATGTCGAAGCCCTCGTGGACGCGGCCGCCCGAGCGCGGCACGCCGAAGTCGCCGACCCGCCCGCGCTCGGTGTGCTGCGCGGGGACCGGGAACACGTACTTTGGCGCCTCGGTCTGGGCGAACGCCGCCCCCGAAAAGACAAAGAGGCCCAGAAGGCCCCCGGTCCAGATCCGAACCCGCCGCGTCAGTGGCTGTCGATCACCCGGTCGACGATGTTGTACTCCTTCGCCTCCTCCGCGCTCATGAAGTAGTCGCGCTCGGTGTCCTTGGCGACCTTGTCGAGGTCCTGCTTGGTGTGCTTGGCGATGATCTCGTCGAGCCGCTGGCGGACGTCGATGATCTCCTTGGCGTGGATTTCGATGTCCGAGGCCTGGCCGGAGAACCCGCCCGAGACCTGGTGGATGAGGATCTTCGCGTTCGGCAACGCGAGCCGCTTCTCCTCGGCCCCGCCGGCGAGCAGCAGCGCCCCCA
Source organism: uncultured Solirubrobacterales bacterium (assembly GCA_963800705.1). GTDB lineage: Bacteria > Actinomycetota > Thermoleophilia > Solirubrobacterales > 70-9 > CAWDBV01. The sequence continues at coordinate 56,766 of CAWDBV010000005.1, read as the reverse complement.
TGCTCATCGCGACGCCGACGCAGATCGTCTGCACGTCGGGCTTTATGTACTGCATCGTGTCGTAGACCGCGAGCCCCGCGTACACCGATCCGCCCGGCGAGTTGATGTACATCGAGATGTCCTTCTCGGGGTCCTCGGACTCGAGGTGGATCAGCTGCGCGACGACGAGGTTGGCGATGTCCTCGGTGATCGGCGTGCCGAGGAAAACGATCCGCTCATTGAGCAGCCGCGAGTAGATGTCGAAGGCGCGCTCGCCGCGCGAGGTCTGCTCGACCACCATCGGAACCATTGGGCTCATAGGCGCGGCAGTCTATAGAGCGCGATACTCGGGCTTGATGCCTTCGCAACGAGAGTTGCTGACAGTGGGCCACTCAAACCACGACGAGGGGCGGTTTCTGGAGCTGCTCGGCGAAGGAGGAGTGGCCGCGATCGCAGATGTCCGGGCGACGCCGCGATCGCGCCGCAATCCGCACTTCAACGCCGCGGCGCTCGCGGCCTCGCTCGAAGCCGCCGGGATCTCCTACGCGTCATTGGGCGACCAGCTCGGCGGCCGGCGCGAGCCCGTCGAGGGCTCACCCAACGACGCCTGGGAGGACGACGCCTTCCGCGGCTACGCCGACCATATGGCCGAGCCCGACTTCGCCGCCGGGCTCGAGATGCTCGAGCAGCTGGCGGGCGAGCGCCGCACCGCGATGATGTGCGCGGAGGGCGACTGGGAGCAGTGCCACCGGCGGCTGATCGCCGACGCGCTAACGGTCCGCGGCTGGCGCGTCCTCCACCTCGGTCCCGACTCCTCGATCTCAGAGCACGAGCGCGACCCGCGGCTGGTGATCGAGGGCGATCAGCTCACCTACCCGACCCCCGGCCAGACGAAGATGGCGCTCTGACGCGGAGCCCGTGCTAGCTGCCCGGGGTCCAGAGCTCCTTCTTCTCCTTCTTCTCCTCTCCGGGGGTCCAGATCGCCTCGCGGGCCTGCGCCTGCTCGACCGGGATCGGCTTCGCGTGCTCGGCGATCGACTCGAGTGCCTTGCGCATCCGCAGGTCCTGGCGCAGGAGCTTGTCGCGGCCGCTCTCCTGAAGCCGCTTGAAGACCTCGTCGGGCTCGGCGCCCTCGCGCTCGGCGACCGGCGCCAGGGCCTCCTTCAGCTCATCGTCGGAGATCTCGATCTTCTCGGCGTCGGCGACCGCCTCGAGCGCGCCCTCGCGGCGCAGCGACATCTCGGCCTCGGGCTTGGCCTCGGCGATGATCTCCTCGCGCGACTTTCCCTGCGAGCTCAGATAGGCGGCCGGGTCGACCCCGCGCTGCTGCAGCTGGCGCTCGACCCGCTCCCAGGTCTCGGCCGCGCGAGCGTTGACGAGCTCGTCGGGGAGGTCCATCTCGGCCTTCTTGGCGACCTCGTCGAGCGCCGCCGCCCTGAAGCCCTCCTCGGCACGTGACTCGAGCAGCTCCTTGATCCGGCCCTCGATGTGCGAGCGGAGCTCGTCCATGGTCTCGAACTCCGACGCCTCCTGGGCGAACTCGTCGTCGAGGTCGCGGAGCTCCTTCTCGCGGACCTCCTTGACCGTGATCTTGAAAGTCGCTTCCTTGCCCCGCATCTTCTCGTCGGGGTGGTCCTCGGGCATCGGCACCTTCGCCTCGCGCTCGTCGTCGGCCTTGACGCCCTTGAGCGCCTCCTCGAAGCCCTCGAGGACCTGGTTCGAGCCGAGCTCGACCAGATAGTCGCGCCCCTCTCCCCCCTCGAAATCCTCGCCGTCGATGGTGCCGTTGAAGTCGATCAACAGAACGTCGCCGTCCTTCGCCTCGCGGTCGACCGTATTCAGCTTCGCGAACCCCTCGCGCAGCCGCTCGAGCTCGGCGTCGACCGCGTCCTTGGGCACCTCGACCTCGGGCTTTCCGACCTCGACCCCCTTGTAGTCGTCGACCTTCGCCGGCGGGCGGACCCCGACCTCGATCGAGAACTTGAGCGGGTCCTTCTCGCCGGGCAGGTCGGGCAGGTCGACCTTCGGGTCGCCGACCGGGCTGATGCCGGTCTCGAGCAGCGAGCGCTCGTACCAGTCGGCGAGCGTGTGCTCGATCGCCTGCGCAAGCACCGTCTCGCGGCCGAGCTTCTGGATCACCAGCTCCGGCGGCACCTTGCCCTCGCGGAAGCCCTCGACCTTGACCTCGTCCTTGAGGTGCTCGGCCATGTGGTTGATCGCGCCCTCGACCTCTTCGGGCGAGACCTCGACGTCGATCTTGACCCGCGAGTCGCCGAGCTCGTTTACGGTCGCTTGCATGGAGCGGCCGAGCTTAGAGCTATCGAGGCGCGACCGAATGGCGGCCTGGTGCTACACCGGCCCGCTCGGGCGGATGGTCGCCTTCGGGATCGATTTCGGCGCTTTCGCGGTCGCGGCGCTCGGATACCAGCTGCGCCGGCTCAGTCCTCGGAGGCGTAGCCGATGATGCTGCGGTCGATGAGCCACTCGACCGGCGCCTTGTCGTCGGTGTAGACCTCGCCGCCCTCGAGCCGCGGCTCGACCCGGTAGGACTCGACCAGCGCCAGCGAGCGGAGCTCGCGCGGCAGCACGGGCCGCGCCGCACGCAGGCGGCCGACTCCGGCCGGGACCGAGCTGCCGACGAGGTAGGTGTTCGAATCGCCGATCGGATCGCGGAGCACGGTCGGGAAGACCTCGGCCATCGTCCTGCCGATCACCTTCTCGAGGTCGTCGTTTCCCTCCGGGTGCCCGGCGTTGACGATCAGCATCCCTCCCGGCGCGAGGCGGTCGCGGACGAGCTCGAAGAACTCCCGCGTCGAGAGGTAGAACGGGATGTAGGGCTGGCGGTAGGCGTCGACGATGATCACGTCGTAGCCCCCCTCGCTCTGGCGCAGCCAGGGGCGGGCGTCCTCGTGGTGGACGGTGAGCCGCGGGTTCTCCATGTCGAAGTAGCGGCGCCCGACCTCGGTCAGCTCGGGGTCGATCTCGACCCCGTCGATCTCGGTCTGCGGAAAGAAGCGGCGGTACTGGCGCGCCGTCGTCCCGCCTGCGTTACCGAGGATCGCGATCCGCTCCGGCGGCGCCGAGCGGTTCAAGAACGGGAGCACGAGCAGCCCGTCCCAGTACTGGTTGAAGAGGTATCTCCCGGGCCGGTAGATCGAGTGGACCGCGACCCCTTCGTTGAGCTCGAGCACGACGTCGCCGTCCTGCTGCTCGATCACGCGCACGTGCTGGTGGGTGGTGTCGGTCTCGAAGACGACCTCCTCGCCGTCGTCGGCGCTGACGCTCGTAGCCGGGATCGCGACCGCGGCGGCGACCAGCGCCGGGACCGCGAAGTAGCGCCAGCCAAGCCCGGCGGCGGCGACCAGCGCCAGCGCGAGCGCAAAGGCGAGGAAGGTGCGCTGGGTGCCGATGAACGGGATCAACACCAGGGCGGCGATCATCGTCCCGAACAGCGAGCCGGCGGTCGAGACGGCATAGAGTCGCCCGGCGACGGTGCCCGCGTGCTCGACGTCGGGGACCGCGAGCCGCAGCGCCCACGGCGTGCAGGCGCCCAGCAGCATCACCGGGACGGCGACCAGCACCAGCACCCCGAGCAGCGAGCCGAGGAAGGCGCCGGCGGAGATCGAGTCGAGCGCGTCGACAGAGAGCTCGAAGAACGGCCGCGAGGCGAACGGAATCACCGCGATCAGCCCCGCCGCCCCAAGCACGAGCATGCAGAGCCCGCGCCGCTCGGGGTTGCGGTCCGCCCAGCGGCCGCCGAGCCAGTACCCCACCGAGAGCGCCACCAGCACGACCCCGATCGTGTTCGCCCAGACGATCGTCGAAGCCCCGAAATAGGGAGCCAGGAGGCGCGCGGCGGCGATCTCGGCGCCGAGGCTCGCCGAGCCGACCACGAACACGAGCGCGGTCAGGTATCGGGTCCCTCCCTCGTTCAACCGCTGTTCCTCAACCGCTCCTCGAGACGCCGGCCCTCGCCCGCGGCCACCGCGCGACCGGCGCGCGCGGCCTCGAGCGGGACACCCCGCTCTTCGGCGAGGTCGAGCAGCCGCTGGCGCTCGGTGTCCTGCTTCGACCAGAGCAGGAACAGCCAGACCAGCACGCCGAGGGTCAGCAGCCCGCCCTCGATCATCATCGCGATGCCGGCGGCGCCCTGGTCGGCGAGCGGCGAGATCTCCCAGTGCGCCTCACCGCGCGCGTAGTCCGGGTAGAGCTCGGTCCCCGACCACATCAGCACGTTGCCGAGCGCGGTGCCGGTCAGCCGCACGCCGATCAGGTAGCCGAGCTTCGCCGGCAGCCCGAACCAGCTCGGCACCGGCAGCGGCCCGAGCAGCGGCATCCACATCAGCACCCCGAACCCGACGAACATCGCGTGCTGGAGGGCGTGCAGCGGTTCGCTGGTCAGCGCCGCCTGGTAGAGCACCGGCAGGTGCCAGACGAGCAGGTTTGCGGCCCAGAGCGGCAGCGCGACGAGCGGGTGGGCGAGGATCCGCAGCCGGTCGATCGCCCCGATTGCGAGCAGCGGCTGCAGCAGCGGCCCGGTGAGCCCGAGCACGATCAGCAGCGCCGCGATGTCCCCGGCGACCAGGTGCTGGGCCATGTGGGCGACGAGCAGCTCCTCGCCCAGGTACGCGAACGGGGAGGCGAGCGAGACGAACAGCAGCACGATCCCGGCCGCGAAGCAGACCTGCCGCCATGCCGGCACCGGCCTGCCGTCGTTCGCGAGCGTGCGGGCGCGGACGAGGTAGAGGACCGCGACCAGCAGCGGCGGCGCCATCTGCAGCGCCCCGAAGCTGCCGCTGCCGAGATGGGCGAGCGGGAGGCTCATCGCGGCTCAGAATAGAGAGAGGGCGGCGGGCGCCCTAGATCCAGTCGACGCGCTTGAAGTACCAGCGCAGCCACAGCACCGAGATCAGCATGACGCCGAGCGCCAGCGGGTAGCCGGCTCTTTCGTCGAGCTCGGGCATGTACTCGAAGTTCATTCCGTAGACGCTGGCGATGAACGTCGGTACGGCGATGATCGCCGCGTAGGAGGAGATCTTCTTCACGACCTCGTTCTGGGTGACGCTGACCAGCGCCAGGTTGGCCTCGAGGATGCTTGTCAGGAGCTCGCGCTGCGAGTTCACCTGCTCGTCGGCGCGGCGGGCGTGGTCGTGGATGTCTCGGAAGTAGCGGCGCATCTCCTCGGGGATCGCCGTGTAGGCGCCGTGCTCGAGCGCCTCGAGCGGCCCGAGCAGCGGCCAGACGGCGCGATGGAACTCGACCACCTCGCGCTTCAGGAAGTAGATGCGCTGGGTCGGCGCCGGTCGGTCGTCGTCGAAGACGTCCACCTCAACCTCCTCGATATCGTCCTCGATCCCGTCGACGACTGGGAGGTAGTCGTCGACGACCTTGTCGATCACTCCCCAGACCGCCGCGCTCGGCCCCATTTTGAGCAGGTCGGGCCGCGCCTCGACCCGCTGGCGAGCGGTCCCGAGCTCGCTGCCGACGCCGTGGCGGATCGTGATCACATAGCCGGGACCGGCGAACAGATGGATCTCGCCGAAGTGGACCTCCTCCTCCTGCTCGTGATAGTGCGCGGTGCGCAGGACGATGAACCACGACTCGTCGTAGTCCTCGATCTTCGGCCGTTCGTGCATGCGCTCGGCGTCCTCGATCGCGAGCTCGTGGAGGTCGAAGAGCTCCTTCAGCTCCTTGAGCGTGCCCGAAGCGGGGTCGTGCAGCCCGATCCAGACGAACTCGCTCGGGTCGCCGCGCGCGACCTCTGCTGCCTGGGCGAGCTCGAGCTTGCCCTCATGGGTGCGTTTTCCGTCCTTGTAGTGGGCGCAGTCGACGAGCATGGTGGGGCTCCCGAATGTAGGGCTCCCGGGTGTAGGGCTCCGGGTGCGTCTTTCCGCCCCCGCGGCCGCTTTCCTGCCCACTAGCCGTGTGACCGGGATCACCGCGCCACGGTCGCGGCGGCGCTACAACTGCAGGCGATGGGACGGAGAGCCGATTCAATCTCGATGAGGCCAACCTCCATGAAGGCAACTTCGACGAGAGCAGTGGCAGCTGCGCTTGCGGCCGCGCTGTGCCTGGCGCTCGTGCCCGCCGCGGAGGCCCGATCGGCACCGGCGTCGGCCGCCGTCAAGAAGAAGCGCAAGCGCTGCCCGGGCAAGAAGGTCAGGAAGGGCAAGAAGCGCAGGGCGTGCGTGAAGCGCGCGCCGGCTGCGCCGACGGTTCCGGCCACCGCGACCTCCGGCCAGCCGCCGACCAGCGGCCCGACCGGCGGCGCCTCGCTCGGCAACTGCCCGGTCTTCCCGCCGGCGCCCGCCGGCGGGCAGTCGCTTCCCGACCAGCGGGCGTGGAACCAGGACGTTTCCGGCTCCCCGCCCGACACCAGCGCGTCGGCGACGGCGTTCCTGACGGCCTTCGGCGGCAGCGACCTCCACCCCGACTTCGGCACCGACCCCGACCTCGGCTACCTGTACGGGATCCCCTACGTCGTGGTGCCGGGCACGCAGCCCGCGGTGCCGATCTCCTTCGGCAACGAAGGCGAGAACTACGACTACCAGAGCGACCCGGGGCCCTACCCGATCCCGCCCGACGCGCCGAAGGAGTACGGCGACGGCGACGAGCACGTTGTCTCCGTCGACGGCGACAACTGCCTCCTCTACGAGCTCTACAACGCCGAGTTCCTCGGCGGGCCGCAGAAACTCGTGGGCCGCCAGCTCGGCGGCGCGCTGGGACCTGCATTCGGCCGCGATGCGCCCCGACGACTGGACCTCGGCCGACGCGGCCGGGCTGCCGATCTTCCCCGGACTGGTCCGATACGAGGAAGTCGCCGCGGGGGTCGTCAACCACGCGATCCGGGTCACCTTCAGCCCCACCCGAGGCTCCTGGATCAGGCCCGCGACCCATGAGGCCTCGTCGAACTGCGCAACGAGCTCGCCCCCGATGGGGATGCGACTGCGGCTCGGCGGCGGCTACAACATCTCCGGGCTGACCGGCCAGTCGCGCGTGATCGCCGAGGCGCTGAAGCGCTACGGGATGATCGTCGCCGACAACGGCGGCGACTGGTTCATCACCGGCGCCTCCGACGCGCGCTGGGACGACGAGGACCTCGAGCAGCTCAAGGAGATCCCGGGCTCGGCCTTCCAGGTCGTGCAGTCGGCGGACTTCCAGCACGGTTGCTGAGGCGATCCGTCGTACAGAAGTAAAAGGCCGGACGGAGCGGTTTTGTACAGCAGTCCAAATCGGTAGCTGCTTGGTTTTGTATAGGCTCGCGCCGCTTTGAAACTTGTCATCGGCATCGTCCGTCCCGAGAAGGCGAACGACGTACTCGAGGCGCTCTACCGCGCCGAGGTGCGTGGGGTGTCGATCAGTCGCATCGAGGGGCACGGCGGCGAGCTCGACCGCGTCGAGACCTACCGCGGCACCACCGTGCAGGTCGGGCTCGCCGACAAGGTCCGCTTCGAGATCGCAGTTTCCGACAATTTCGTCGACAAGACGATCGACGCGCTCGTCGAGGGCGGTCGCACCGACGAGGTCGGCGACGGGAAGATCTTCGTGCTGCCGATCGAGCGCGCGGTCCGGATCCGTACCGGCGAGGAGGACGCGGACGCGGTGACGCCGGTTGACGCGGCCGGCAAGAAGACCACGCCGCGCAAGAAGGCGAAGAAGTGATCGAGCTCCCGGCCCTGATCGCCCAGGCACCCAAGGTGGACACCGGCGACACCGCCTGGATGTTGACCGCGACCGCGCTCGTCCTGATGATGACGGTCGCGCTGGGCCTCTTCTACGCCGGACTGGTTCGCTCGAAGAACAGCCTCAACGCCTTCATGATGTGCATCTCGGCGATGGGGATCGCCGCCATCACATGGGTCGTGATCGGCTACTCGATCGCGTTCGACGGGACCGGCGATCTGATCGGCGGCACCGGGAACTTCCTGCTCAAAGACGTCACCTTCGAGCCGCGCAACGTGATCGGGACCGAGGATCCGCAGACGATCCCGCACCTGCTCTTCATGGCCTACCAGGCCACCTTCTGCATCATCACTGTGGCGCTGATCTCCGGCGCCGTGGTCGAGCGGATGCGATTCAGCGCCTGGATCGTGTTCGCGACCCTCTGGTCGGTGCTCGTCTACGCGGTCATGGCGCACTGGGCGTTCGGCGGCGGCTGGCTGTTCGAGCGCGGAACGCTCGATTTCGCCGGCGGGGTCCCGGTCGAGATGGCGTCCGGCTTCTCCGCGCTGGCGGCGGCGCTCGTCGTCGGGGCCCGCAAGGACTACGGCAGACAGGCGCTGCTGCCCCACAACGTCATCTTCGTTCTGCTCGGCGCCGGATTGCTGTGGTTCGGTTGGTTCGGCTTCAACGGCGGTAGCGGCATCGGGACCAACGATGCGAGCGTGCTCGCTTTCGTGAACACGGTCCTTACGCCGGCCGTGGCGGTCCTGACCTGGATGATCCTCGACGCGATCCGCGGCCGCAAGGCAACCGCCGTCGGCGCGGCTACGGCGATCATCGTCGGCTGCGTGCTGATCACCCCCGCGGGAGCCTTCATCAGCCCGGGCTGGGCGATCCTGCTCGGCGTCATCGGCACGCTCCCGTGCTACGCCGTCGTCGCCCTTCGCCCCCGCACCCGCGTCGACGAGACCCTCGACGTGCTCGCCGCGCACGGCATCGCCGGCTTCACCGGCATCCTCTTCATCGGCTTCTTCGCCGAGGAGGCCTGGAACGGCATTTCCGACGGACTCCTCTACGGCAACGCCGACCAGCTCCTCGACCAGGCGCTGGCCGCAGCCGCTGCTCCCGCCTACGCGTTCGTCGTCACCTATCTGCTGCTGCGGATAATCGGCGCCGTGCTGCCGCTGCGCGGCGACGAACGCGAGGAGGCGCTCGGCATCGACGTCGCCGCCCATGGCGAGGAGGCTTACGCGAGCGGCGAGGGCGCGATCCTGGTCACGCCCGAGGACGGCGACGCCGGCAAAAAGCCGGTCAAGCAGCCCTAGCTGTCGCCCAATCCAGCCTCGAAGAGCTGCCGGAGTGGGCAACGGAGTTGCTCGAGACCACGCTTGTCGGGCGCCTCGGGCTGATCGACGACGATGGCAGCCCACGCGTTCTCCCGGTCACCTTCGCGGTCATCGACGACGCAGTCTGGAGCGCGATCGACGAGAAGCCGAAGCGCGTCCCGGCCACGGAGCTCGCCCGGCTGCGCTGGCTACAGGCGCGGCCGCGGAGCGCGCTCACCGTCGACCGCTATTCCGAGAACTGGGACGAGCTCGCCTGGGTGCAGCTGCTCGGCGAGACCGAGATCGTCGACGCCGCGGGCCACGTCCCGGTGATCAAGCGATTGGCGGAGCGATATCCCGCCTACCGGGCAGGTGAGCCGGGTGGCCCGCTGCTGCGCCTGCGCCCCGAGCGCGCTCTCTGCTGGCGCGCCGAGGACCCCGGGTAGGGGCTAGAGGCAGTAGCCGATCGCGGTGACTTCGCCCGGGGCCGTGTAGTGCGAGGCCGAGGCGGTCCAGGTGTTGAGGTCGCGGAAGCCGCCGTCGAAGACGCGCACGGTTCCGGGTGCGCTGTATCCGCCCGCGATCAGCTGCTTGCCGCCGGGGCAGGGGGGCGCGGTCGAGGTTGCGGTGGCGGTGGCGGTTGCCGTCGCCGGGGCGCCGCGCGTCTCGGCGAGCAGCGGCTTCTTCGACTTGTAGCAATAGGCGATCGAGGTCACCTGGCCGCCGGTTCCGCCGGCCACGCCGTGGGCGAGGATCGTCCACGACTTCTGATCGGGCGTCATCATCGACTCGGTCACGAAGACGCCCTTGTTCGAGAAGAAGTGGCTCGAGAGGTAGCCGCCGGTGATGATCCTGCCCTTGCCGGGGCAGGTCTCGGTGAAGCGCTTCGTTTCGCCCGGGCCGACGTTCTTGGTCGTCTGGTCCTTGACGAAGTGCTCGACCGGGTCGATGTTGCCGCTGTACTTGCGGCACATCACCTGAAGCTTGACCGGGGTCCCCGTTGGCTTGCCGACCTGGGCGACGCTGATGTGCCAGCCGTCCTGCTGGCCGAGGCGCTCGTAGGAGACCGGGAAGGCACCCGCACCGGTGGCATCCGGCGGCGGGGAGGCGAACACGCCGCCGCCGAGCGGGCGCATGCCGCGCGGGCAGTAGACCTCGTAGCGCTCCGGGGCGTCCGAGCCCTGGATCGTGAAGTCCTGCGTCGCGATCACGCGCTTGGTCTTCATCTTCGGCACCAGCTTCGGCGCATTCGAGGCGAGCGCCATGGCGGCAAAAGCCACGGCCGCGAGCGCGGCGAGAACGGCGGATGTCAGTGCGAGTCTGCGCATAGTCGGTAGGGCGGTACCCATCCCTGCTGATTGGAACACATCAAATCACGGAAAGTCACGCTGTGAGGTCCCGACCCCCGAAATATGATCGCCACGTGAGGGAAGTCGCGCCGGATCTCTGGCAGCTCAACGGTGTGAGGCTGCCGAACGCCGTCAACGTCTACCTGGTCGGAGACGTCTTGATCGATGCCTCGAACCGGCGTGCGGGAGACCGCCTCCTTGGGAACCTCCGCGGCCGCGACGTCGCCGCCCACGCGCTCACCCACGCCCACGCCGACCACCAGGGCTCGAGCCACCAGATCTGCACCGCGCTGGGGATCCCGTTCTGGTGCCCGGAGGGCGACGTGAAAGCCGCCGAGATCGGCTACGAGGAGATGCTGCGCCGACAGCCGAATGCCCCCAGGGTCCTGAAGCGCCTGGGCCGGCGCTGGGCCGGGCCCGGGCATCCGGTCGACAGGCCTCTTCGCGAGGGCGACGAGGTCGCCGGATTCCGGGTCATCGGCACGCCGGGCCACTCACCCGGGCACGCCGTCTACTGGCGGGAGAGCGACCGCGTCCTGATCGCCGGGGACGTGCTCACCAACGTCGGGCGCCTTGACGAGCCCCCGGCCTGGGCCGGCACCGACGCGGCGCTCAACCGGCGCTCGGCCAAGAAACTTCTGCCGCTCGAGCCTTCGGTGGTGTGCTTCGGCCACGGGCCGCCACTGCGTGACACGGGCAAGTTCGTCAACTGCATCGAGCGCATGCCTACTGAATAGGCTCGCTTGAGCCAACCCCGCCAGGCACAGCGATCGATAGTGTCGGCTCGAAGTCCCGACGACCAGGAAGCGCGCCATGGCAGACCGTTCCAAATCCGGCAAAGAGGTTGTGCGCGTAGAGCGCGCTGCGAAGAAGCGCTCCGGCTCAGAGGCCACGGAGCCTGCCTCCGACTGGAAGCCGACCCCGGGGGCGAAGGGCAAGGCGACGCGTTTCCGCCTGATCGCCGCTGTCCTTTGGGCGCTCGCGATCGGCGGCGAGGTGTTCGGAATCTTCTACGTGCTGGATCAGGACCCCGTGAAGACGTGGCTGCTGATCGGTGTGATCGCGCTGGTCGGCGCGCTCGCCATGGGCGGCTCATTCCTATGGAAGAAGGCGAACCGCCTCGACCCGGCCTCGAGGTCGGAGACCGTGCGGTTCTTCGTGCAGAACCAGCTGGGCGCGATCATCACGGTGATCGCGTTCTTGCCGCTGATCGTCCTGATTTTCACGAACGAGAACATGGACGGCCGTCAGAAGGCGATCACCGGCGCGATCGCGATCGCGGTGATGACCGCCGCCACGCTCTTCGGCGTCGACTGGAATGCGCCGTCGACCGAGCAGTACGCCGCGGAGGAAGCCGAGGTGATCGCGATCACCGGCAAGAACCTCGTCTTCTGGACCAAGGAGGGCGAGGTGTTCCACCTGTGTGAGGACGCTTCGGCGGTCAACCTCGAGAGCAAGGACAACAAGATCTACTCCGGCACCGTCGCCGACGCCCACGCGGACGGCATGGACCGGTTGACGCTGCAGATCGAGTCCGAGAAGCGCCAGTGCGGCTTCGTCGCGCCGGGTTCGGATGGCGGCTCGCCGGCACCCAGCGACGTCGAGCAGCCTTCACCTAGCTCGTAGGAGGCGTCGGCAGGGGCCCGACGAACTCGATCCCGTATTCCTGGCCCGCCTGCTTGATCACTGACCCATCGACCGACGGATCGTCAGGAGGCAGGCCGCCTTCGCGCGAGGCGACCGTGATCGCCCGGTAGAACTCGCCGTGCCGCGCTGTCGTCAGGATCAGATAGCGCGCCTGCTCGGACTCGACCCGGAAACCGTGGACGGTCCCGCCGGGTATGTGCGCGAAGGAACCGGCCGGCGCGAGGACTCCCGGACCGTCGCCGACGAACAGCGTCATCTCCCCCTCGAGCACGTAGAAGGACTCCATGTCGTCGGGGTGCCTGTGCAGCGGCACGCTGTCGCCGCGCTTCGCCCGCTCGTCGACCAGGCAGAATGCTCCGCCGGTCTGCTCGCCGGTGGCGAGGAAGTGGGTCGAGATCTCGCCCATCCACCGCACCTCGCTATCGCCCGGGAGATGGACGTAACCGCTCATGAAGGTGAGCGACGGGACTCGAACCCGCGACCGCCTGGACCACAACCAGGAGCTCTACCTGACTGAGCTACGCTCACCGCGCTCCTCAAATCTATCGGCGCGATGCTCAGCGTCAAGCTTCGCTTCACGGTTTACGGCTTCCGCTGCGCTTCACCCTCAGTACCCCCGGCAGGATTCGAACCTGCGACCCGCGGCTTAGAAGGCCGCCGCTCTGTCCACTGAGCTACGGGGGCGCGCCCGATGAGCCTAACCGGCGCCGATCGGCATGGAGGGGCGAAATCTTTAGCTGCGGGCACGAAATCCAACGAGGGTATGAGGGTTGTCGTTCGATATTCCGGGTAAACGTGACTAGTCTGCTGGCCAGAGGGCTCTGGACGGCCTACCCACAACTTTCAGGAAGGGACACCGATATGAACAAGCGTCGGATCACCGGACTTATTTCCTTCAGCCTCGCGGTTGCAGCGCTGCTCGCGCTCCCGCTCACCTCTTCGGGCGTCAAGGTCGCAGGGGTCGATCTCGACGAGCTCGGCAACGGGGTCAACAATCTTCTCGGCGGCGCCGGCGGCGCCGCTCAGCAGGCAGGCGGTGGGTCCGGCGGCGCCGCGAGCACCGGCGCTTCGAACGCGACCCCCCAGGCCGACACCAGGGCCGGTTCCCCGCCGAACTACATCCCCCCGCTCCACGGCACCAACCCGCATGGCCAGGGCGACGTCGCCACGATCGAGCTCCTGCCGACGGCTCCCAACCCGTATCCGGCCAACCCCGCGGGACCCGAGACGATCGTCGTCGGGCGCTCGAAGGGCGAGCAGAACGCCGACGGCAGCTATCACGGCCACATCACGATCGCGGCCCTGCTCGGTGCCGAGCTGCTCGGCGTCGACTCGAACGAGGGCCAGTCGAACTCCTCGCAGCTCGATCCGGTCAACGACCTGATCCTCGACCAGATCTGCACCGGGAGCGGCGGCCAGCTCTGCCTCGGGGCGCTCGAAGCGGAGTCGACCACGACCCCGAACGGCTCGGAGAACCACTACTCGACACTGAACACCTCGATCGGCGGACCGACCGGCATCACTGCCGGCGTCGCCGAGTCGCACGGTGAGATCTCCGACGACGGCACCTGCCAGACGGCGAGCGGAAGCTCGAACGTCGCCAATGCCGATGCGATCGGCGTGATCTCAGCCGACGCGGCGCAGGGCAACTCGAGCTCCACGGCCTGCAACAACGGCACGCCTCCGTCGACGACCCAGAACTCGAACGTCGTCAACCTCCAGAACGCCGGCGTCCCGGTTCCCGATCCGGGCTGCGCGGCCGGGACCCCGAACACGAACTTCATCGTGCCGCTGGTCCTGTCCACGGTCTGCAACGCCGATGACACGAGCAGCGGCCAGACCAGTCCCCCGTACGGCGTCCGCGAGTCGCTGACCGCGTTCATCCTCCCGCTGCTCGGGCCCCCGACGCTGAAGGCGACGACCGCCGGCCCCGAGAGCCATGCGGTCGCACCTCCGCCCGCGGGCCCGCCCACGACCTCTCCCCCGACGACGGCCGTCCCGGCCGGCGGCGGCGGCGGTGGTGGTGGCGGCGGCGGCGGTGGTGGCGGCCGAAACAACGGCGGCGACGGCCCCGGCGACGCGGCGGATGACGCCGACCTTCCGGGCGCCGTGGCCGAGGCCGCGCAGGCCGGACGCACGGACCTCGCCTTCACCGGCACCGATGTGCTGCTGATCGCGCTGTTCGGCCTCGCCCTGGTCGGCTCCGGACTGGCGCTGTCCGCCGCGGCGCGCCGTGTCTACAGGCCCCGCCCGCGCCTCCACTAGGCGCACGAACAAAACGATGGCCCACCCGCGCGGCGAGCGTCGGGTAGGTTGTGATGCCGGGCCGCCGGATTCCTCGACCGGCCCGCTCCAGTGGACTCCGAGACCCTCAGCCTGATCACGATTCCGCTGTTCTCAGGGGCGATCGGCTACCTGACGAACTGGAGCGGCGTCTGGATGCTCTTTCACCCGATCCGCTTCTACGGCTTCCACGTTCCCGGCCTCGCGGCGGTCGCGAGCATCATGCCGCGCAAGATCCAGCAGATACCGGGTGTCATGCACGGTGGGGTCGGCTGGCAGGGAATCATCCCTTCGCGGGCCGCGAAGATGGGCTCGATCTGCGTCGACAAGGGGATCGCGAAGCTCGGCAGCGCCGGCGACTTCTACAAGCAGCTCGAGCCCGACGCGATCGCCGAGCACATCCTCGACACAGCCCGCGGCGACATCCGCGAGGTGGTCGAGCGGGTCATGGAGCGCGAGCACCCGCAACTATGGCGAGACGTCCCGCCGCAGCTGCGCGAGGCGGTGCACGCCCGAGTCCAGCGCCAGCTTCCCGACATCGTCCGCACGGTCACCGACGAGATCGGCGAGAACATCGACCAGCTCCTCGACGTCAAGTTGATGGTCATACGCCACATCGACGAGAACCCCGAGCTCGCCAACCGCGTCTTTCTCGACGTCGGCAAGAAGGAGCTGCGATTCATGATCAACGCCGGCTTCTTCCTCGGCTTCGCGCTTGGGATCCCGACCGCGTTCATCACCCACACCTTTCCCTTTTGGTGGGTGTTGCCGATCTGCGGGGTTGTCGTCGGCTACGTGACCAACTGGATCGGCCTCTGGATGATCTTCGAGCCGGTGAATGAGAGGAAAATCGGGCCGTTCAAGGTCCACGCTTTGTTCCTGCGCCGCCAGCGCGAGATCGCCGATGTCTACGCGAAGATCATCGCCGACGACATCGTCACGCTCGGCAACATCGGCGAGGAGCTGCTCGAGGGCCGGCGCGCCGACCGCACCCGGCAGATGATCGAGACCTCGATGCGCCCGGCGATCGACCGTGCGGTGGGAATCACGCGCTCGGCGGTCCGGGTCGCCGTCGGCGCCGACGCCTACGACGCGATTCGCGATTCGGTCGCGATCGAGGGGGTCGAGTCGACGATGACCCCGCTGATCGCCGACTCGGAGTTCAGCGAGCGCCAGATCGGCCCCGGTGCGCAAGCTGATCGCCGAGCGCATGCGGACGATGTCCTCCGCGGACTTCTCCGAGATGCTGCGCTCGGGGATGCGCGAGGACGAGTGGCTGCTGCTCCTGCACGGCGCCGTGCTCGGATTCGGCGCCGGCGTCCTGCACCTGCTGATATTCGGGCCCGGATGAACGAGTACGACAGAGACGACCCTGACCAGGAGCGCGAGGGCGGCGGCGACTTCTCGCTCAACGGCGGCACGCCCCGTGACATTGTCCGCGCCGCGCCGGGGCTGGCGCGGATCGCGGCCGCGGCGTGGTGGCAGACCGCGCAGTGGACGGTGCGGGCCTCGACGAGTGCGACCTCGAAGGCGGTGCGCGCGGCGAGCCTCGGAACATCACCCGCGGAGCTCTTCCGCTCGACCCAGGCCGATGCCCGCGAGTACGTGCGGCGTGCGCTCGGAATCGTCGGGGTGCCGAAGACCGAGCCGGGCCGCGGGCAGTCCTCCTCCCCGCTCCGCGAGCGCGGCGCCGAGCTCCTGCGGCGTTCGGCCGACGTCCGCTTCGAGCAGAGCGAACACCCCGCCTACGAGCGGATGCTCGCCGAGCTCGCCCCCGACGAGGGCCGCATCCTGCGCCTGCTTGCCGTCGACGGCCCGCAGGCGTCGGTCGACGTGCGAACCGCGAGGCCGCTCAGCATCGGAGACGAGCTGATCGCGCCGGGACTGTCGATGATCGGCGCCGAGGCAGGAGCCCGCTACGGCGACCGCGTCCCCGCCTACCTCAACAACCTCTTCCGCCTCGGGTTGATCTGGTTCTCGCGCGAGCCGGTGAAGAGCCGCCGGGCCTACCAGGTGCTCGAGGCGCAGCCCGACGTGCTCGAGGCGCTGAAAAGGGCCGGGCGCGGGCGCACAGTGCGCCGCAGCGTCCACCTGACGCCGTTCGGTCAGGACTTCTGCTCGGTCTGCCTCGATATCGACCCCGACTCCCCCGAGCAGCAGCCCGACGAGGGCCTTGACGACGATTAGCGGGTTGGTTGCGGCGGTTTAACACTGCCGCTTGCGGGGGACTGGAACCTGCGTAGGATTCCCGCCTTGCCTTCTCTCCGCAATTTACGGTCGATAAGCGTTGGCACCGCAGCCATCCTCGCCCTCGCCCTCGCGTGGGCGCTGCACATCCACACGATGGGCTGGGGGCAGCTCGCCAACTTCGCCCAGGTGCGGGCGCTCGCCGACGGCGAGCCCGAGATCGACCGCTGGCACTGGGAGACCCAGGACAAGGCCTGGACCGAGGGACACTTCTACTCGGTCAAAGCGCCCGGGCTTGCGGCGTTGACGCTGCCGGCCTACATGGGGCTCGATGCCGCCGGCGCCGACGGGCTCTCAGCGACCGCGGCCGGGAATGCCGCGAAGACCGACTATCCGCACTGGGACACCCGACCGCTCGCGCCCTATGAGACCTACGGCTACAACAGCGTCCGCGCCTACGAGAACTCGAGCCGGATCGAGGACAACACCCCGCTGGTCTGGGTTCTGACCCTGCTCGGCGCCGTGATCCCCGCCCTGCTGCTGCTGTTCGGGGTGCGCTGGATCGCGGAGCGGATCGAGCCCGGGTACGGAACCGCGGCAGCGATCACGCTCGGGATCGGGTCGATCCTGATGACCTTCGCCTCGGAGTACTTCCCGCATGTGATCGCCGCGGCGCTCGGCTTCGCCGCCTTTGCGATCCTGTTCCGTGAGCGGCGCGGACCGCCGCGGCTGTTGCTCGTCGGCGCCGCCGGGCTGATCGCCGGGATCGCCGTCAACTTCGAATACCCGCTGGTGCTGGCCGGCGCTGTGCTGTTCTTCTATGCGCTCTCGCGCGGCGGCCCGCGGGTTCCCCGTGCCGCGGCCTACGCGGCGGGCGCCGTGCTCGGCGCGCTGCCCGCGCTCGCCTTCAACCAGTGGGCGTTCGGCTCGCCGCTCCACTTCGCTTACTCCGACGCCGTCGCCGTGCAGGGAGTGACCGGACACGCGGTGCTCGGGCTGAACAGCGACGGCCTGTTCGGGATCACCGTGCCCGAGTTCGGCAAGGCGTTCGAGCTCCTGCTCGCCAACCGGGGGCTGCTGGCGCTGACTCCGGTGCTGGCGATGGGGGTCGCCGGCGCCGTTTCGATGCGCGGCAACGGATACCGCGCCGAGGCGAATGTGATCCTCGCCATCTGCGCCGCCTACTTCGTCTACAACGCCGGCTACTGGCTGCCGTTCGGGGGCGGCACGCTCGGGCCGAGGTTCCTGATCCCGACGCTGCCGTTCGTCGCGCTCGGGCTCGCCCCGGCCTGGAAGCGCTGGCCGGCGCCGACGCTCGCGCTCGCGATTCCCTCCGCGATCATGATGGTCGCCGGGACGCTGACCTTCCCGCTGCTCGGCGACATCGTCGGAATCTCGATCTGGGCGGACCGGCTCGCCGACGGCGACCTCGAGCACACGCTGCTGACCATGTTCGGAGTTGAGTGGGCATGGCTGGCGGCGGCGCCTGTGCTCGCCGCGATCGGGGCCGCGATCGCGCTCGCTGCCAAGGCGACGCCGCGGCCCTCGCTCGGCGACATCCGCCTGCCGGTGGCGCTGGTCGCGATCTGGAGCGTGCTCGCGATCGTCGGCCCGACCCTGGTCGGCAACGACTCGACGCCGCTCGACGGCGGCACCTCGGCGTTCTGGCTCATCCTCCCGGCGGCGGTGGTTTCGATCGCGACGCTGTGCGCGCTGGCCTACCGCGAGCGCCGCAAGGAGCCGATCTCACGCGGGATCGCGGTCGGCGAGCCGGCGCTCGGCGAGAGAATTTCGTAGACCACCAGACCGCCGGGCCCCTGGCTCTTGGTGAGCGGCAGGCCCTTGACCGGCTTTGAAGCGGCGTCAGCCCACGCCGTGCCGGCGGTGCGATCGGTGTGCAGGATCACCGTCCGCACCCCGATCGTCCGCAGCTGCTCGACGGTTTCGCGGTCGGGGAAGGGGCGCATCGCCTCGATCAGGTCGCCGGTGAACGTGGGCACGAGGCTCGACCGCCCGTTGACCATCAGCGGGAATCGGTCGGTCGACCAGAGCAGGTAGCGGCGATTGTCCTCGGCGCGCTCGGCCGGGAGGTGGAACTGCGGCTCGGTGGTCTCCGCCGTGCTCGCCGGCGGGAACGGCACCTCGGGCTGGGCCTGTACGTCCCATGGATCGAATGGGACCCCGCGGCCCTCGACCACGATCGCGAGCGCCAACACCGCGACCAGCGCGACCGGCGCGTACTCGCGCGCCGCGCTGCGCCTCGGCATGCGGCGGCTGAGCCAGCGGCCGGCGGACTGGGCGCCGGCGCCCGCCGAGAGCGCCAGCCCGAGCGAGATGAAGACCACGAGGCGGCCCGGGACGCGGATCGACTCCCAGAGTGGGTTGATATCGAACAGCACCCGATAGGGCCAGATCCAGCCGTCGTCGGCCTGGAAGCCGAGCGCGAGCACCGAGACCCCGACCACGCCGATCGCGAGGCCGATCCGGACCGGGCGGGCGAGCGCCCCCGAACCGAGGCCGATCAGCGCCAGGGCGACGATCAGCAGGCCCGGAAAGAGCGTCTTCTCGGGGATCGCCTCGATGTCCTCGCGCAGCGGCTCGGTGACCGGCCCCCAGATCTGGTTCTCGGCCGGCGCGACCGCGAACACGTCGATCGGCCCCGAGAAGTCCTCGACGGTCTCAGGGGAACGGTGCGCCTGCGGGTGGTCGTCTGCGACCCGCAGGTAGGGGCGCCCGATCACGACCGCCGTTGTGGTGAAGAGCAGGAAACCGGCGACGGTCGCGACCACCAGCCGGCGCGGCAGCGCCGGACGGCCGCGACGCCACCAGACGACCGCGGCGATCAGCGCCAGCAGGCCGATCAGGTGGCTCATCGGCAGCCCGATCGTGAACCCGATCGTCAGCTGCCAGGCGGCGATCGCCCAGCCCGCCACCACCCAGCCCGGCCGCTCGAGCCGGTAGCCGCGCAGCGCCACCGCCAGCGCCAGCGGCAGGCCGCCGCTCGAGATCACCTGCATGTGGCCGTCCTGCTCGAGGCGGTAGGGAGCGAACGCGAACGCCGCCCCCGCCACGACCGCGCCGGCCGGTCTCAGTCCGAGCTCGCGGGCGAGCAGGTAGGCGCCGAAGAACGCGAGCGCGTAGGCGAACAGGAAGAGCAGGTTGTAGCGAACGATCGCGGTCTCGACCCCGGATCCGAAGAAGCTCAGCGGCGCGTATCCGATCAGGGCGTCCGAGAAGGCGAGCGAGTCGGGCTGCGGCCAGAACATGTTCGACTGGAAGAACTCGAGCGGCTGGTTTACGAGCGCGTGGCCGCCCCACGCCATTTGCCAGGACTGGACGAGCGGGTCGCCGACGTCGCGCGGGATGGTGTCGCCGAGGTTGAAGACCAGCGGCCAGTGCATCGCGACCGCGAGCAGGCAGGAGCCGGCGACGAGCAGCGCCAGTTCGCGGCGGGTGACTTCGGTTCGGCCCAACCACATGAGGGCGGGCATCCTCGCATCAGGCGCACGGAGAGGCCGACCAAGTAGGGTGCGCCGCGATGACGAGCTTCACGCACGAGAGGACTGTGAACGCCCCGGCGGAGGCGTTCTTCGACGTGATCACCGATCACGTCGGCTACACCGAGCTGACCCCGATTCGCAGGGCCGAGATGGAGCGCGAGGGAACCCCGTCGCCGAACGGCCTCGGCGCGATCCGCTCGCTGAGCCTTGTGGGCCCGCCGATGCGCGAGGAGGTGATCGGCTACGAGCGTCCGACCAGCTTCTCCTACAAGCTGCTCTCCGGCCTGCCGGTCCGCGATCACGTCGGCACGGTCACTATCGAGCCCCAGGGCGAGCGCTGCCACGTCACCTACTCGGTCGAAACGACTCCGACGCTGCCGTTCGGCGGGATCACGGTCGTCCCGATCCTGCGGATCTCGATCGGGCGGCTGCTGGCGGGCGCTGCGAAGGAAGCCGAGAAGCGCGCGGCCGCCGAGCCGGCCGCCGCGGTCGTCTAGCGTCTAGCGGCGCGGGGGCAGCGCGGTCGGCGGAACGGCGCCGTCGGCGCCGAGCGTTATCTGGTTCGCGTGCGCGCCGCCGGGCAGCACAGTGGTCGGGAGCGACTGCGTCTGCTTGAACTTCTTCACCAGCCCAGTCGGGCCCTTCGCCTCCTTGAGGAAGCGCTTCGCCTTGCCCTTCGGCAGCTCGCCGGCCTTGATGAAGTTCTTGGTCAGCTTGTTGAACGATGCCAGCGCCTTCTTTGCCTGGGCCTTCTGTTGCACGTTGAGCGCCTTGATCGCCTCGTTGACCTTCTCGAGCAGCTTGCGGCGCGGACCCGGCGGGCAAGGCTTGCAGGTCGCGACGAGGCCCTTCAGCTTCTCCTTCAGCGCATCGAGGGCGTCGTCCATCGCGTTGCGCTTGAAGACATCGCCGAGCAGCGTGCTGTCACCCCGGACGAGCCCGTTAACCGAGTTGCTGAAATCGACGAAGCAGCCCGACGGGAACTGGAGCTCCCCGAACGCGAACCCCGGATTGTTCGGCGGGCTGTTCTGCTTGTCGTCGTAGGTGAAGCACCAACCGACGGTGTCGTGGGTGACGAGGCTGTAGTCGTCGGGATCGCCGGAATCGAGCGGGTGCGAGAACTCGAACACCGACCCCTTCCCGGCGGTGAAGGTGTGGACACCGGCGCCGTTGAGGGTGAGGTCGAGCGAGCCGGTGAAGCCTTCCGGGCCCTTGCAGAAGAACCCATCCCAGAAGCCGCCGAAGAACCAGCCGATGTTGTCCTCGACCGGCTGTCCGTAGGGGCATCCGGAACCTGAAGTGACGACGGTGCCGCTGTGGTCGTTGTCGAACCAGATCATCGGCGTGTCACCGATCTGGCCGAAGCCGGGGTCATCGTTGGTGAGGTCGCTGATTTCGATCGCGTAGAAGTCGTTCTGCTCAGTGTTCTGCTCGCAGACCCTGAACGTGTAACTCGTCCCGTTGACTCCCTGGGTGATCGGCCCCACGCAGCCCTGCTCGTACTCACCCGGCCCGATTGCGCCGTCCATCGTCACCTCGCCGTACTCCTGCAGGCTGTTGCCGCTCGAGTGCGCGAACGCGGACGGCACCCAGAGGCAGAACAACAATCCGAGGACAGCGGTGACCCTCCATTCCATGGCCGTGACTTTACTCCGATCAGGCCGGCGTCGGCTCGAGGTCGGCCGCCTCGACCAGCGATTCGAGCTGCTTGGCGAGGCGGTCGCTGAGCGCCGGCTCCCGGAGCCCGCCATCCTCGTCGAAGGCCTCGGAGGCCGTTCCGACGCCGAGCTCGGCTTCGATCACGTCGGCGCCGATGTGGGTGAGGACCTTGCGGAGCTCGGCCTGGGCCCAGACGGCTCCGAACATGCCGGTGCTGGCGCCGATCACGAGTACGGGCTTGTCGCTGAAGGAGTTGCCGGGGAAAGGCCGCGAAGCCCAGTCGATCGCGTTCTTGAGCATCCCGGGGATCGAGGCGTTGTACTCGGGGGTGCTGACCAGGACGGCGTCGGCTGAGGAAACCGCCTCGCGCAGCCGGCGGACGGCGTGCGGCGTCGCGGCGCCGTCCATGTCCTCGTTATAGGGCGGGATGTCCTCGAGTCCGAACAGCTCGAGCTCCACCCCGGACGGCAGCAGCTCGGCCGCCGCCCGGAGCAGGCGGGTGTTGTGGGACTCGGCCCGCAGCGATCCCGATATGCCGAGGAGGCGCATCGTTACGCCTCCGGCTGCACCAGCTCGAGGTGGATCCGCAGGCCGACGTCCCAGCCGAGCGCGTTGCCGCCGCTGGGCAGCTCCATCTGCCAGTCGAATCCGTAGTCGCGCCGGTCGAAGCTCGTCTCGAGCTCGAACGCCGCGCGCTTGCCGCCGAGGCCGTCGCGGGGCTCCTCGTAGCTGCCGGTGGCGACCACCGGCTTGGTGATCCCCTTGATCGTCAGCTCGCCCTCGACCCGGGCGCTGCCGTCCTCATGCAACTCGACGTCGGTCGAGCGGAATCCGACCTCGGGGTGGCTCTCGGCGTCGAAGAAGTCGGCGCCGAGCACGTGAGCGCGGAACTCCTCCGGCTCGCGGATCGATATCGACTCGACCTTCGCGGCGCCCTCGAGCGCGACCTCGCCCTCGGCTTCGGTCAGCTTGGCGCTGACGTCGTCAAGCGTGCCGGTGTAGGTCGAGATCTCGTTGTGGGTCACCTCGAACACGTATTTCGAGTGCACGGGGTCCGACTCGTATGTGCCCTCGAAAACCTGGGTTGCGGTGGTCATCTTGGTCGTCCTTTCGGTGGTAGTCAACCTTTGTGGTATAGCACCAGGATAGTACACTACCACCGTGGTTGTTAACCGCTATTCTGTAGGCATGGCCACCGCGACCGCGACCGACCGGCTCCCGTTCGGGATCATGCTCTCGAAGCTCGGCGGCGAGACGATGGGGCGCTATCGGCGCGCGCTCAAGCCCCTCGGACTCAACGCGCAGCACTACGTCGTCCTCAAGCAGCTGCAGGACATCGGCACCGCCTCGCAGGCGGTGCTGGCCGAGGCGTTGGGCCTCGACTACAGCAACCTCGCGACGATCACCGGCGATCTCGCCGAGCGGGACTTGATCGAGCGCTACCGGCACGAGAGCGACCGGCGCCGATATGTCGTCGAGCTCAGTGCGACCGGCAAACAGCTTCTTGCCGAGGCGGACGCCGCTGTCGCCGAGGGCGAGCAGCTGTTCGCCGACTCGCTCGAGCCCAAGGAACGCGAGCAGTTCTGGCAGCTGCTCAACAAGGTCGCCGACGCCGCCCAGCTCTGCCCGCGCGAGGATTCCGACGGTGGCGACAACTGCAATCTGAAGGACCCGGCGAACGCTTGAGCGGCTCGCCGGAGCCGATTCCGGCAAGGGCGCTGCCGCTCACCGACGGAGCGGCGATCAAGGTCGAGGACGGTCGTCACCGCGTCTCCTACCACTTCTCGATCCCCTACTTCGGCTGGTTCTGGGCCCCGCTGATCGCCCGCCGCGCGCGGCAGATCGAGCGAGCGGCCGATTCGGGGCGGCCGCTGCCCTCCGACGTCCCCTGGTGGGCGCCGCCGGCTCCGCTCGACGCGAAGACGCGCGCCGCGCTCGCCGGTCTGTGCCTGATCACGCTGCTGTGGAGCTATGGCGGGGGGACGCTGAGCCTGCTCTCGCTCACCCTCCCCTATGCCTCCGACGTCTTCTCGGTCGACAACCGCGGACTCGCGATCGGCCTCGCCGTGGTCAGGGTGGGGGTGCTGCTGGCGCTCTTCCTCGGGCCGCTCGCAGACAGCTTCGGCCGGCGCAGACTGGTCATTTCTGCCGCCGTCGTCCACTGCGGGCTCGCGGGGCTGCTCGGACTGGCGCCGAACTTCGAGCTCTACATCGGCGGCCATCTGGTCCTGCGCTGCATCGACACGGCGCTCGGGATCGCGATCGCGGTGCTCGTCGCCGAGATCGTGCCCGCCGGATCGCGGGCGATCTCGCTCAGCCTCGTCGGTCTCGCCGCGGGCGGAGGGATCGTGCTCGCGGTGATGGCGCTGCCGGTCGCTGCGACGGGGCGGGTGGGGTTCGCCGCCGTCTACCTGCTCCAAATCGCGGCGATTCCACTGATCCTGCACGCCGCGCGCCACATCGACGAGTCGCCCCGCTTTCTGCGGCATCAAAGCGAGCCGCACCGCTACCGCGAGGTGCTGCGCGGGATCTACGGTCGCCGGCTGGCGCTTATCGGCGCCAGCACCTTTCTCGCGGCGATGTTCACGGCGCCGACGCTCGAGTTCACGACCCGGTACCTGGACAGCGAGCACGGGTTCTCCGCCTTCGAAATCGTCGTCTTCCTCGCCGTCACGGGGCTGCCGAGCTTCCCGATGCTGGTGCTGGGCGGCCGGCTCGCCGACGTCTTCTCCCGCAAGGGCGTGGGGATCCCGCTGGTCGGAGCGTCGGCCCTCGCCTACGCCGGCTTCTACCTCGCCTCGGGTTGGCTGATCTGGCCGCTGGCGCTGGCGGGCGCGATGTTCGGATCTGCCGGCGGGTCGGCCCTCGCCCCCTATCCCTCGGAGCTGTTCCCGACCCGGATCCGCTCGGAGGCCCAGACGCTGACGATCGCGACCGGAGTGGTCGGCTCGGCGCTCGGGCTCGGGATCGTCGCCCTGCTCTCCGATCCACTCGGTCTCGGTCCCTCGATCGCCGTCCTCGCCGGCTTCCCGCTGGTCGGGCTGGCGATCGTCGCCGCGTTCTTCCCGGAAACGGCCCGGCGGGAGCTCGAGCAAACGAGTGAGGAGGGCCGCGAAAGTGACTCAAAAGAGGCATAGACTGCCGTCGCGATGAGTGATTTCACCGAGCTGAGCCGGAAAGCCTATGAGGCGATCTCGGGTGACGACGTCGACGCGTTCGTGGCGCTCGCCGATCCGAATGTCGAGTTCAATTCGATTGTCGAGGGCAAGACGTACCACGGCCACGACGGAGTCCGTGAGTGGTGGAGCAACGTCATCAACAACCTCGGCGGGTTCGGCCTCGAGCTGGCGCAGGTCGAAGACTTCGAGGACCACGGCTACGTGAAGATGACGGTCACGCCGGCGGAGTCGAGCAACCTCGAGATGCCGACCGAGATCTACCAGGCGATGCGACTCGAGGACGGCAAGGCTGTCTGGTGGGGGGTCTTCGGCACCGAGAAGGAAGCGCGCGAGGGGCTCGGGGTCTGAGCCTCTGAGGCGAGTTAGTCGGGGCGACTGGATTCGAACCAGCGAACCTTCCCGCCCCAAACGGGATGCTCTACCAGGCTGAGCTACGCCCCGATGCGCGCCGAGTCTAGCCACTCGATCTTCATCGAATCGATCCATCCCTGCAGGCGCGCTCGCAAGGCTGTATCCGAGACTCGCACGGTTAGAACTCCGTACTCAGAGCGCCAGTTCCGCTGTCGCAATTGGCTGCTGTTTGACTTGCGCTGGAGCCTGACGGACTCAGCAGTAACGCCGAGCTCAGCCGCCCAGAATTCGCTCAGTGCCCGCGGATTCTGGTCGGCATGGAACTGCAAGCCGCAATCGAGACTTCGGCTTGAAAACTGCCGGATCCAATCAGCGGCGAGCCTGACCACAGCCGGGTCAGAGTTCCCAATTGAGACCGAGTTCCTGTTGCGCTTATAGCCCTCGGCTATGTACAGGCAAACGAAGTCCCTGAACGTCGGCTGCTGAGCCAACCGCGGGAATTCCCACCTACCGAGCTCATGCCACTCGTCACGGATCAGCTTGTACTTCTTCTGCATCGCACGGCTCCCGAGTCGGTGGGCCGGCCCGGGGCGAGTCAGGGCCCGCAGTGGGCGCGGCATGTCTTCGATCCAGTAGTAGACCGTCGTGCGGGATAGAGCCAGCCGATCGGCGATCTCGTCGAGGGTGAGCTGCTTCTCGGCCCGCAGCGTTCGGGCCTTCTCTCGTAGATATCTCGGATACGCCACGAGCTACATACGAGCAGCGGGCGATTCGCGCGTGGCGCGCAGAAGGTGACGAAAGTGTGCCGGGAGTGTGGCGAATAGGGTTCCGCGCCCCATGGCCGAAGTCCTGCCGCTGACGGCGGTTCACTACAACCTCTCCGCGGTGCCGTCGCTCGGCGACGTCACCGCGCCCCCCTACGACGTCATCGACCCCGCGATGCGCAAGGAACTGCTCGGGCGCTCGCCGTTCAACGTCGTCGAGATCGACCTCCCCGAAGGCCCCGGCGACGCCGACCGCTATGAGTACGCGGCGCAGACGATGGAGAGCTGGGTCACCGAGGGCGTCCTGACCGCCGACCGCGAGCCCGCGCTCTGGGCGCTCGAGCAGGACTACACCTCCCCTGAAGGGGAAGCGATGACCCGCCGCGGTCTGCTCTGCCGGGTGCGGCTCGCCGAGTACGGCGAGGGGATCCGCGCCCACGAGCGCACCCAGCCGGGCCCGAAAGAAGACCGGCTGCGGCTGACGCGCGCGACCCGCCACAACCTCTCGCCGATCTTCTCGCTGCACCCCGGCCAGGTCTGGGACGCGGTCGAGCCCGGGCTCGCGGACACCCCCTGGGGCGAGCTCAGCGACGAGCAGGGCACCGTGCACCGCGTCTGGCGCGTCGCCGACCCCGCGATCCACGCGACCGTCACCGAGCGGCTCGCGGACGCCGAGCTGCTGATCGCCGACGGCCATCACCGCTACGAGACCGCGATGACCTACGCGCGCGAGGTCGGCGGCGAGGGGCCACACCAGTACGTGCTGATGGGCATCGTCTCGCTCGAGGACCCCGGGCTGACCGTGTTCGCCACCCACCGCCTGCTGACGGACCTGGACAGCTCCAAACAGGAGGCGCTCCGCGACGCCGCGCTCGAGCTATTCGAGATCGACGAGGTAACAGACGACGAGCTGATCCCGGGGCCCGAGCACGGCCCGGCCGCGTTCGGCTATATGGACGCCCACCATCGCGCTCCGCGCCGGATGCGGCTCAAGGACCCCGCCGTCCTCGACAACGCGCTCGAGGGCAACTCGGATGCCTACCGCCGCCTCGACGCGGCGGCGCTCGAGGCGCTCATCTTCCGCGGCGCGCTCGGGATGAGCGAGGACGACATCGCCGCCAAGCGCGGGATCAGCTACCAGTCGAGCGTCGAGGGCGCGATCGCGAAGCTCGACTCGAAAGAGGCCGACGCCGTCTTCTTCCTGCGCCCTACGCCCGTTGAACAAGTTAGGGACGTGGCCGCGGCGGGCGAGACGATGCCGCCGAAATCGACCTTCTTCTTCCCGAAGCTGCGCACGGGTCTAGTGTTCAACCCGCTCAGCTAGATGGCCAAGATCTACACCAAGAAGGGCGACGACGGCACCACCTCGCTCTGGTACGGCGGCCGTGTGCCGAAGTCGCACCCGCGCACCGACGCCTACGGCACCCTCGACGAGGCCTGCTCGGCGCTCGGCGTCGCGCGGGCGATGTGCGGCTCCGAGCCCGACCTTGCGACCGACATCCTACGGCTCCAGAACGAGCTCTTCGTCGCCGGCGCCGAGCTCGCCACCGCGCCCGAGGCGAGCGACCGACTCGAGGACGGCACCAGCCGGATCACCGCCGAGATGGTCGACGCGCTCGATGGCGAGATCGACCGCTACATGGAGGGCGTCGATCTGCCGCCGAAGTTCGTGATCCCCGGCGGCAACGAGCTCTCCGCCCAGCTCGACCTCGCGCGCGCGATCCTGCGCCGGGCCGAGCGCCGCCTCTCCGAGCTCGCCGCCGCCGAGCAGACCGGCGACCACGTCCAGCCCTACGTCAACCGGGCTTCCGACCTCGTCTACGCGATGGCGCGCGCCACCGACGTCGACGACCCGGAGCTGTTCGCGGGGCGCGGATGAAGGCGACCGCGCGGCGCACCGAGGGCTACCGGCACGAGGTCGAGGTCGACGGCCACACCGTCACCATGGACGAGCCCGACGACGCCGGCGGGACCGATGCCGGCCCCTCCCCCACCAACCTGCTCGCCGGTTCCCTGGCCGCCTGTACCGCGATCACGATGGAGATGTACGCCGACCGCAAGGGCTGGGACGTCGGCAAGCTCGAGGTCGAGGCCGAGGGGACGACCGACAAGCCCCCTCATTTCGAGGTCGTACTCAGGCTCCCCGAATCGCTCGACGACGAGCAGGTCCGGCGGCTCGAGGTGATCGCCGGCAAGTGCCCGGTGCATCGAGCGCTAGCCAGTGAGGTCGAGATCACCGACCGGGTTGAACGAGTCTGAGCTCGCAAAGCGCCTGCTGAGGCCCGCCGAAGCCGAGGCGATGGACGCGCACGGAAGCACCGATGCCGCGGTCCTGCTGCCGCTCTACGACTGGCCGGCCGAGCCCGGGCTCGTGTTCACCGAGCGCCGCGCCGACCTGCGGCGGCATTCGGGGGAGATCTCTTTCCCCGGCGGGCGCCGCGACGAGGGTGAGGAGCTGGTCGAGACCGCGCTCCGCGAGGCCGAAGAGGAAGTCGCGCTCAGCCGGGACGAGGTCGAGCTCGCCGGCGCGCTGCCGCCGGTCGGCACCTTCGTCACCGGCTACAAGGTGTTCCCGTTCGTCGGCCTCATCGACCGCGGTGCCGAGCTGCTCCCGAACCCGGACGAGGTCGAATCGATCCTCTACTTGACGCTCGAGCAGCTGCGAGCCGGCCACGGCCAGCGGCGCCTCGTCCGCCGCGGAGTGCCTTTCAAGACCGACACCTACGTCGTCGGCGACCACCTGATCTGGGGAGCGACGGCGCGGATCCTGGGGATCTTCCTGGAGCGAATCGGGGCCCCGCCGGGCTAGCGCGCCGCTACTTGCGCTTCTTGCGCTTGCACTTCTTCTTCTTGCCGCCCTTCTTCCTTTTCTTCTTGCACTTCTTCGCGGCTGCAGAAGCGGGAACGCCCGCGGCCGCGGGAGCGCCGGCGGAAGATGCCGACACCGGGAGCGGCGGCGCGGTGAGGAAGAGGCCGACGCGATCGGCGTAGGAGTCGTTGTAGCCCCCCGCTCCCCAGTCGGCGTGCAGCGCGACCAGGACCTCCCGCGTGCCAGGGGGAACGGCCGCGACGGCGGCGCGGGGCAGCAGCGCTGTCCTGTTGCCGCGCTGGGCCGCGGTCACCGGACCGATCTCGATCTCGCCGCGCGAATCGAGGGGCGGCCCGCCGGGGCCGTAGAACGTCGCGCTGACCGACATCTGGTCGGGGCTGTCGCGGAACCCGCCCAGGTAGGCCGAGAGGCGGACACTCGCCAGGCCTGCGTCGATCGAGGCCAGCGAGGACGCGGGCATGTCGGCGAACTGGTTCAGCTGCCCGTCGAAGTTGGCGCCGGTCGGATCACCGCCCCAGAAGAACGCCTGCTCGCCGATGAAGCGGTTGGCGAGCAGCCGGTCCGGGAAGCCGCCCCCGCCCGGATAGCCGTCGGTTCCGTACCGGACGTGCGTGACCAGGCCGCCGAGCGTCTGCGCCCAACCGGCCGGCTGCGGCGTCTGGTCGTACTTGCTCGCCGGGATCGTGAACTCGGCGCTTCCGTTGAAGAGCAGGTTGCCCGCGTCGGTGTCGGGACCGCCCCCGAGCAAGATCCGCCCGGAGTCGACAAGCGGGCCGGGAGGCGGATCGTTGACCAAGACGAGATCCTGATTGTGATCGAGGTTGACCTCCGCGACCGCCACCGAGGTCGGGGTCGAGTAAGCAGGGCCCGACACCGGCACGAACCCGCCGGCGCCGTTTCCGAAGTTGACTGTCCTGCCGTTGTTGGTGCGATCCGCGGTAACGAGGTCCTCGTTGCCGTCCGAGTCGAAGTCGCCGACCGCGATCGAGATCGGCGTCTGCCCGGTCGCGGCCGGAGAGCCCGACGCCTGCGTGTTGAAGCTGCCGTCGCCGTCGCCGAGCCTCACGGTGACCCCCTGGTTCGACGGGGCGGACGCGTTCGCGGTCGCGAGGTCCTCGATCGAGTCCTCGTTGAAGTCTCCCGCGGCGATCGACTGCGGGCCCGACCCGGTGTCGTAGGGCGAGCCGTCGGTCTCGGCCGCGAACGTAGCGCCCGCCGCCCCCTTCCTCACGTTCAGGACCCCGCCCGAACCGAGGTTTCCGGTCGCGAAGTCCTCGTCGCCGTCGCCGTTGAAGTCGGCGACCGCGATCGAATAGGGAAAGTCTCCGCTCACCGGCAGCGGTGCCTGCATCGTGAACGTCCCGGTGCCGTCGTTGACCCCGATGATCACACCGCCGTTGATCGGCGGCGCCCCACCGCCCTCGCCGCGATCGGCGATCGCGACGTCGTCGTCCCCGTCCTTGTCGAAGTCGCCGACGTCGATCGAGTGCGGGTTCTCACCCGCCGCAAATATGGAAGGCACGAAGCTGGTCCCGTCCCCGTTGACGTTGGCCAGGATCGCCATGTCTTCGTCGCCCTCGTTGGTGACCGCGAGGTCCTGGTTGCCGTCGGCGTCGAAGTCGGCGATCGCGATCGCGCTGGGGCCCATTCCCGTGACCGGCGTCGCGTCGGCCGTTGCGCTCACGCCGGTCGGCGTCCCGAGGTGAATCGATACGTCGGCGACCGCCCCGGTGTTGCTGCCATAGACGATGTCGTCGAGGCCGTCGTTGTTGAGGTCGCCGACGGCGAGGCCACGAGGCTGGTCGGGGGTGGTGAACGGCGGGCCCGCGAGCGAAAAGGTGCCATCAGCCCCATGCGCCGCCGCCGGCGCCAGCACAGCGAGCAGCGCCCACGGCGCCGCAAATCCCAACCACCCCTGTCGGAACCCCTGCATCAGACGGCGGACTCTACAGGTAGGCTTCTGGGTAATGGAGGAGAGAGGCCCGCAGAACCCGGAGAGCGGCTCAGAGGGCGCCGAGGAGGCCCAGACCTCGCAGGAGGAGCAGAAGTCCGGCGACCGCTTCGGCGACAAGCCGTTCCCGACCCGCGGAACGGCGCCGAGCGCCCCCGACATCCGGTCGATCGAGCTGCTGGAGCCCTCCGAGGAGGCGAAGGCCGCGGTCCCCTCCGACACCGACGCGATGGGCAGGGACAAGCGCCGCGAGGTGATCGGCCACAGCTATGGGCCCTCGCGCAAGAGCCAGCTGATGTTCTTCGGCATCGTGGCGGCGGTGCTCGTGGTCCTGATCGGCGGCGGCAAGATGCTCGCCGACCGCGCCGACGAGCCGCCGGATACGAACCCCGACGCGGCGCCGTGGTCGGCGCCCGACGCTCCGCAGACTCCCGCGGTCAGGCCTCAGTAGCAAGCGCGGCCAGCGCGGCCGAGGCGCTCGCCTCGGCCCAGCGGTCCCAGTCGCCGCCGGGCTGTTCGCCGAGCAGCGCAACCGGAATGCTCCACCGCGCGCCCGCCATCTTCACGATCGCGGCCCCGCCAGAGAGCGTCTCGTCCGGCGCGCTCCCCGCGGCCTCGTAGGCGAAGGCGCGCACCGGGGTGTCGACGAGCTTCTCGAGCAGCGCCTCGAGCCGGGAGCCGTGGATCGAGGCGACGCCTTCCTCCCCGCCCACTGATCCGAGCAGCCAGACGACCAGTGCAGTATCGGCGACCAGCTCGAGCACGGTTCCGGGCTGCTCGGGATCGGCTCGAGCCGGCTCGAAGCCCGCCGCCTCGATCCGCCCCAGGCCGGCGTCGTCGCGGCTCGTACCGCGGATCACCCAGCCCTGCGCCGCGAGCTTGCGCCCGAGGGCGGTGCCACGGCATCCGCAGCCGACGATCAGCGCCCGCGCCAAGGCCCCGGGTCAGTCTTCTTGCTCGGGGCCGCCGAACGGGCCGCGGCCGCGGGCGCGCACCTTCTCGTCCTCGGCCGCCTGGCGCTCGGCGTCCGCCTCGGTGATCTCCGGGGCACCGCGCTTGCGCCGGTACTCGTTCTGCGCCTCGATCATCTGCTGGACGTCGTCCTGCTCGAGCTCGATCTCGGTCTCGTAAGAGCGGGTCGGCTTCCAGTCGAGGAAGTCCGCGACCCGATTGCCCTGGAACGCGCGCGCCAGGCCGATCATCACCAGCACCAGCACGACCAGCATCCCGAGCGTCAAGGGGATGAACGGATCCATCCCGGCCACAGTACCCCCGATCGCGTCCTCGTAGACTGCCGCCCGTGCCCGAGGCCCTGATCGTCGACGCGCTCAGAACCCCGATGGGCTCCTATCGGGGCGCGCTCTCGGGGATCCGCCCCGACGACCTCGCCGCCCAGGTGGTCGGCGCCGCCGTCGAGCGCGCCGGCGTCGATCCCGAGCGGATCGCCGACGTCCACTTCGGCGCCGCCAACCAGGCCGGCGAGGACAACCGCGACGTGGCGCGGATGGCGGCGCTGCTCGCCGGGCTCCCCGTCGAGACCCCCGGCGTGACCGTGAACCGGCTCTGCGCGTCAGGCCTCGAGGCGGTGAACGGCGCCGCCCGGGCGCTGAAGCTCGGCGAGGGCGACTTCTACCTCGCCGGCGGAGTCGAGTCGATGAGCCGCGCCCCGTGGGTGTTGCCGAAGCCCGAGCAGGGCCTGGCGCGCGGCGAGCAGACGATGTACGACACCACGCTCGGCTGGCGGATGATCAACCCGCGGATGGCCGAGCGCTACTCGACCGAGCAGATGGGCGAGACCGCCGAGAACGTCGCCGAGCGCCACTCGATCTCGCGCGACGACCAGGACGCCTTCGCGCTCCGCAGCCACGAGCGCGCTGTGGCAGCTGCGGCCGAGGGCCGCTTCGACGGGCAGCTGACGCCGGTGGCGCTGCCGCCCCGCAAGGGCTCTGAGGTCGGCACCCTGAGCGCCGACGAGGGCCCGCGCGCCGACACCTCGCTCGCGAAGCTCGCGAAGCTGAAGCCGATCTTCCGCGAGCACGGCACCGTCACCGCCGGCAACGCCTCGACGCTCAACGACGGCGCCGCCTGCCTCGTACTCGCCTCCGAGAAGGGCGCTGAGGAGCTCGACGCGCAGCCGCTCGCCCGCGTCGTCGGCTTCGGGGTCGCGGGCGTCGACCCCGCCTACATGGGGGTCGGCCCGATCCCGGCGGTCCGCAAGGCGCTCGACGCGACCGGTCTGAAGCTCGAAGACATCGACCTGATCGAGATCAACGAGGCGTTCGCCTCGCAGGTGCTCGCCTGCGTCCGCGAGCTCGGCATCGACGAGGAGCGCCTCAACGTCAACGGCGGCGCGATCGCGCTCGGGCACCCGCTCGGTTGCTCGGGGGCCCGGCTTATGACGACCCTGGTCTGGGAGATGCGCCGCCGCGGCGCCCGCTACGGCCTGGTCACGCTCTGCATCGGCGTCGGCCAGGGCCTGGCGACGATCGTCGAGGCCGCGTAACTACCCGCTGAGTGTGAGCCCGCGGACCAGGATCAGGTTCGCGATCCCGAGCTGGCCGCCGCCGGTCGGCGCCAGCACCGTGATCACGTAGGAGCGCTTCTTGCCGCGCGCGACCGCTATCAGCGCGCTCCGCTTCGCTCCGCCGGCCTTCCCCTGCACGACAGCGGTCGCGGTCGGCAGCCCCGAGACCTTGGTCCGCCCTCCCGGGAAGGTTGCCTTCTTGGCGCCGAGCTGCTTCTTCGCCCCGTCGGTCGCACTGCGGAAGATCGCCGGCGCGTCCTGCGGCTTGCCCTCTCCCGTTATCCCGAGGGTCGTGGTCCGATCCATGCTCGCCAGCCGCACCGTTTTGCCCTTGACCTGCAGCGTCCAGTCATCCGGATGGCGCACCTCGATCCCCTGCTTCGGGTCACCGCCGATCTGGGTGAGGAACTTGTCGGTCTGCGCCGGATCGGCGCTGGCGTCGAGCGCCGCCTTCTCGCTGTCGGTGAGCTCGTCGTCTTCGCGGGTGAGAAAGACGTAGACGGGGACCGCGATCATCGCCGCGATCAGCAGCAGTGCGCCCAACCGCCGCAGCCAGATCCGGGCGCGGCTCGGGGGTTCCGGGCCCGCGGCGCCGGCATCACCGGGGCGGTGAATCGGGAGCGGCTCGACGTCGTGAACGCGGCGGCGGCGAAATCTCACGCCGCGGAGGTTAGGCCAGCAGCGAGCGACTTCTTCGTTTGCGGCTGTGGCCGGGTACCGCTACTGAAGCCGCGGGCGGCGCGTCGACGGAGTGAGCGCGACGACCATGAGCCCGGCGGCGAGCAGGCCGAGGCCGAGCATCAGGAACAGCGCGACGTTGGCGCCGGTGAAGGCGAGGTTGTCGCGGCCGGCCTGCGCCTCGCCGGCGAGCGGACCGCCGTCATCAGCACCATCGCCGGGGCCGTCGCCGCCGTTGTTGTTACCGCCGCCGCCACGGCCGCCGCCACCGCCACCGCCGCCGCCGCCGCCGCCACCGGTGGTGGTCGGGGGGTTCGCGGTCGGCGGGCCGGGCGTCGGGGGCGGCGCCACGGCGTGGCTCTCGGGGCCCGCCGTCGTCAGCTTGATCGCTCCCGCAAGCAGGAACACGGTCAGCGACTCACGAACGCCGTAGGGGTCCGAGGTCTGGCCGGCATTGGCGTCATCGGCGTTGCAGACCGCGCTGGCGAGCGGGGTCAGCGGGGTGAAGTTCGTGTCCGGCGTCCCGTTCGCGCATCCGGGGGCCGGCACCGGAACGCCACCCTCCTGCAGGTTGACCACGTTCGAGTTCTGCTGGACATCTTTGAACCCGTTGTTACAGGCGACCGACTGCGAGTTGCCCTGGGCCGCGTCGGCCGAGAGCGCCCCGCCCACGTTGGCGTTGGCGACATTCGAGGATCCGCTCGCGGTCTGGCAGGTGCCGTCGTCAGAGATGTTGCCCTGTGACTCGGCGACACCGGCGCTGATTCCGGCCGGCCCCCCGATCGCAGTGTTCAGCGTCGAGTAGTCGTTCGTCGACCCGTTCGGGGTCGTCGTCGAATTGGCCTCGAGCACGCCGAGGCAAAGCTGCCCGCCCGAGCCGGTGCAGATCTGGTCGAGGATCATGTCGTTCAGCGGATCGAGTGCCGTCGTGTTCGACTGGCCCTCGGTCGAGTCGACGCCGAGCAGCTCGGCGCCGAGCAGCGCCGCGATCGTGATGTGACCGTGGTAGCTGCCGTCGGCGTTCTGCTCGCCCTTCGAACGCCCGACGATGATCGACTCGGGCTGGGAGGGGGTGCCGGTGTAGGGGTTGGTCGCTCCCGGTGGGATCTCCACCGCGGCGACGTCGCCCTGGCCGTGCGCATTGGTGCCGTGCAGCGGCGGCACGTAGTTGGGCGGCGTCCCGGCCCGGGTGTCGGCCTGGGGCGCGGCGTTCGAGGAGCCGCCGGCACCCGAGGCGCCGGAGCTCGAACCGCCGCTGCCCGTGTTGCCCTGGCCGCTGAGGCCGCTGAGCCCGAGGCCCTTGAGCAGCTCGTCGACGACCTGAGCGTTCGCGAGCGCCGGAGCCAGCATCAGCACCACCGAAGCCGCGGCAAAAGTGGCGATCGCCGTGTGGCTGCGAAAACGACTTCGCCGCGTCCTGCGGGTCTTGAGAGTTTGGCGCCGCATCCTTGGCAGCGCGAATACTCGCAGATCGAGTGGTCGCTCGCAGCGAACGACCTCCTGTGAAACAGGGACTGCATTACCCATCGGCGCGTCGCCTACCGAGCTTTAGCGATCCGCCCCCGTCCGCTAGCGTCCGCGCTCCCGTGGCCTCCCCTACGCCCGAGCTCGCGAGCGTCGACGGCGAGATCTCCGCCCCCGACGAAGCGCGAATCCCCGCCTACGACGACGGCCTGCTGCGCGGCGACGGCGTCTTCGAGGTGATCCGGCTCTATGAAGGAAAGCCTTTCGCGCTCGACCGAGCACCTCGACCGCCTCGAGCGCTCGGCCGACTTCATCGAGCTCGTGGTCGACCGCGACGCGGTCGCGACCGAGATCGACGCGCTGCTCGCCGCCTCCGAGGGGAACGACGGCCAGCTGCGGATCGTGATCACCCGCGGCGGGCGGCGGCTGCTGTTCATCGAGCAGCTCCCCGAGCGCGGCTCGACGATCGACCTCGCCGTGGTCGTCTACTCGCCGTCGGTGATCCTGACCGGCGCGAAGACTCTCTCTTACGCCGCCAACATGGAGGCGACGCGGATGGCGCAGGGCGACGGCGCCGACGAGGCGATCCTCGTCCGCCCTGACGGGATCGTGCTCGAGGCTCCGACCTCGACCGTGTTCTGGGCCGACGCCGCCGGAAAGCTGCGCACACCCGAGATCGATGCCGGGATCCTCGAGTCGATCACGCGGGCGAGAATCGTCAGCGAGCTCGACGTCGAGGAGGGCAGCTTCGACATCGACGAGCTGCGCGGCGCCCAGGAGGCGTTTCTCGCCTCGACCACGCGCGAGGTGCAGCCGGTCGCGAAGGTGGACGGCAAGGAGCTCGGCGAGGCGCCGGGCCCGCGCACCGAGGAGGCGATTGCGGGCTTCGAGCGCGTGCTCGGGCGGGAGCTCAAGGCCTGATGGAGGCCCCGTAATGGACTTCACACTCAGCGACGAGCAGAAGCTGATCTCGGAGGCCGCCCGGGAGTTCTGCGACCGCGAGATCATTCCCCGGGCGCGCGACAACGACCGCGCCGCGCGCTTTGACCGCGAGCTCGCCTCGAAGCTCGGCGAGGTCGGCTACCTCGGCGCGCCGGTCGACGAGGCCTACGGCGGGCGCTCACTCGACTACCTGAGTTACGCGCTGATCGTCGAGCAGGTCGGGCGCGGCGATTCCTCGGCGCGGACCGTGGTCAGCGTCCAGACCTCGCTCGTCTGCGGCTCGATCGAGCGCTGGGGAACCGAGGAGCAGAAGAAGGAGTGGCTGCCACGGCTCTGCACCGGCGAGGCGCTCGGCTGCTTCGCGCTCACCGAGCCCGACACCGGCTCAGACGCCGCCAACCTCCGCACCCGCGCGAAGAAGAACGGCTCCGGTTGGACGATCTCGGGCCAGAAGATGTGGATCTCGCTCGGCAACTTCGCCGAGGTGGCGCTGGTTTTCGCACAGACCGATCCCGACGCCGGCCATCGCGGGCTGGCCTGCTTCCTCGTACCGACCTCGTCGAAGGGCTACACCGCGCAGGAGATCCACGGCAAGCTCGGCCTGCGCGCCTCCGACACCGCGGAGATCTCGCTCGACGCCATCGAGGTCCCCGACGAAGCGATGCTGGGCGAGGTCGGCGATGGCTTCAAGGTCGCGATGTCGGCGCTCGATTCGGGGCGCTACAGCGTCGCCGCCGGGTGCGTCGGGATCTGCGACGGGTGCGTCGACGCTTCCGTCGAGTACGCAAAGGAGCGCAAGCAGTTCGGGGTGCCGCTGGCGCGCTTCCAGCTCGTCCAGGAGCTGATCGCCGAGATGATCGTCAAGCGCGACGCGGCGCGAATGCTCGTCTACCGCGCGGGGGAGCTCAAGGACCGCGGCGAGCCCAGCACCATTGAGACTTCGGTGGCAAAGCTTTACGCGACTGAGTCCGCGGTCGAATGCGCGAACGCCGCGATCCAGGTACACGGCGGCTCCGGCTACGTCGACGACTACCCGGTCGAGCGCTACCTGCGCGACGCGCGCGTCACCACCCTTTACGAGGGCACCTCGCAGATCCAAAAGCTGATCATCGGCCGCGACGCGACCGGGATCAACGCGATGACGCCGATGGAGAAGGAGTGATGTCGTTGATCGTCACCTCGACCGAGGGCCAGGTCGGGATCTGCCGCCTCAACCGCCCCGAGGCCCGCAACGCGCTCAGCCCCGAGCTGCGGGTCGAGCTCGCCGACGCGGTCGCCGAGTTCGACGCCGACGAGAAGGTCGGCTGCATCGTGATCGCGGGCAACGACGACGCGTTCGCGGCCGGCGCCGACATCGCCGCGCTCCGCGATACGACGATGCCCGAGATGCTCGGCCAGGGGAGCGACTTCTGGAACGCGCTCGCGACCTGCCGGACGCCGCTGATCGCCGCGGTCTCGGGATGGGCGCTCGGCGGCGGCTGCGAGCTGGCGCTGCTCTGCGACATGATCGTCGCCTCGGAGACGGCCGAGTTCGGCCAGCCAGAGATCACGCTCGGGATCATCCCCGGCGCCGGCGGCACCCAGCGCCTCGCGCGGGCGGTCGGCAAGCAGAGGGCGATGGAGCTCGTGATCACGGGGCGCCGCTTCGACGCCCGCGAGGCGGAGGCGATGGGGCTCGTCAACCGGGTGACCGGAAAGAAGGACTGGTTAGAGCAGGCGGTCGAGCTCGCCGAGGTCGTCGCGCGCCGCCCGCCGCTGGCGGTAAAGCTCGCCAAGCAGGCGGTGCTCGCCGCCGACGAGACCACGCTCGCGGGCGGCCTCGACGCCGAGCGGCGGCTGTTCGAGCTCGCGATGGCGACCGAGGACCGGGTCGAGGGCACCACCGCCTTCCTCGAGAAGCGCAAGCCGGACTTCAAGGGCCGGTGAACGAACAACACGTGAAGCTCGGTGTCGTCGGCGCGGGGACGATGGGCGCCGGGATCGCGCAGCTCGGCGGGCTCGGCGGGATGGACACCGTGATCCACGACCCTGTCGCCGATGCGCTCGAGGAGGGCCTGTCGCGGATCCGCACCGGGCTCGACAAGGGCGCGAAGCGCGGCCGCTGGTCCGAGGATGACGTTGACCGCGCCATCGACCTCGTCTCCGGGGCCGCCGAGCTCGAGAAGCTCGCCGACTGCGATCTCGTGATCGAGGCCGCGCCCGAGGACCTGGCGCTCAAGCATTCTCTGTTCGCTGATCTCGGGGCCCTGCTGGGCGACCAAGCGGTGCTCGCCACCAACACCTCCTCGCTGCCGGTGACCGCGATCGCCTCGGCGGCGCCGGACCCGTCCCGCGTCGTCGGCATGCACTTCTTCAACCCGCCCGCCGCTGATGGAGCTGGTCGAGATCGTCGCCGGAACCGAGAGCTCCGAGGAGGCGCTCGCGCTCGCCACCGACGTCGCGACGCGGATGCGCCGCACGCCTATCCGCGCCGCCGACGGCCCGGGCTTTCTCGCCAACCGACTCGCGCGGCCGTTCACGCTCGAATCGCTGCGGATGTTGGCCGAGGGGATCGCGACCCACGAGCAAATCGACCGCGCCTGCCGGCTCGGCGGCGGCTTTCGGATGGGGCCGTTCGAGCTCATGGACCTGATCGGGATCGACGTCAACTTCGGGGTCGCGAAGTCGTTCTTCGAGCAGAGCTTCGGCGAGCCGCGCTGGCGCCCGAGCCCGCTGCAGGCGAAGCTGGTCGCGGCCGGGAACCTCGGCCGCAAGAGCGGGCGTGGGTGGTACGACTACTCCGGCGACGCCCACCGACCACCGGACCCCGAGCACGTCGGCGACCCCAGCATGAGGGAACCCACCATCAACGAGGACGAGCTCGAGGCGCGTGCCGGCCCCGAGGCCGCCGCGGCGCTGCCGCGGATCGCCGCCCAGATCGCAAACGAGGCCGCGTTCGCGCTCGAGGACGGGGTCGGCTCCCCCGAAGACATGAACACCGCGATGAGGCTCGGCTTCAACTGGCCGCTCGGTCCGCTCGAGTGGGCCGAGCTGCTCGGCCCGGCGCGGGCGGTCGGCATCCTCGACACCCACCGCGAGCTGCGCGGCGAGGCCTACCGCGCCTCGCCGCTGTTGCGCGAGGCGGCCTCGTCCGGCGCGCCGCTTGGCGAGCGGCAGTAGTCTGAGCGGCGGAGAGAGAGGGATGCGCCTGCTCGGAAAGCTCGGGACCCGCCTCGCGGCAACGGCCGCGGTTGCGGCGCTGGGCGCACTCGCCGCGGCGGCCCCTGCCACCGCCCAGGTACCCGTCGAGCCCTATCAGCAGGACGACCCGGGCGGCTTCCACAACATCCTCCCCCCGGGGCAGTGCCAGAACGTCGACGCGATCGAGCTCGGCAACTTCCTGCTCGCGGGGACGATTCCCGCCAACTGCGACGACCAGCGCGGCATGTACGAGGACCTCGTCTACGCGACTCCGGGACTCGGCGCGAACCAGATAGGCGACTACTTCAAGGACGGTAGCTTCGGCACCAAGCCCGCCAACGTCGTCCGCACCTACAGCCCGAAGGCGGGGATCACGGTCCAGCGCGACCAGTTCAACGTCCCCCACGTCTACGCGGACTCGCGCGAGAACCTCATGTACGGCGCCGGCTACATCGGCGCCGAGGACCGGCTCTTCTTCATGGACGTCCTCCGCCACGCCGGCCGCGGCCAGCTCTCGGGGTTCGCGGGCGGCGCCAACAAGGGGATGGACGCCGAGCAGTGGGACGTCGCCCCCTACACCGAGGCCGACCTCCAGAAGCAGATAGACCTGGCTGACGAGGTCTACGGCGCCGAGGGGATCCAGCTCCGCAACGATCTCGACAATTACGTCGCCGGGATCAACCAGTACATCTCCGAGGCCTACCTCGACCCGACCAAGCTGCCGGGCGAGTACGCGGCGATCCTGAAGCCGCTTCTGCCCTGGAAGGGCACCGACGTGATCGCCACCGCGTCGCTGGTCGGCGGAATCTTCGGCAAGGGCGGCGGCGGCGAGCTCGGCAACGCCGAGGTCTACAACGCCGCCAAGGCGCGCTACGGCGAGGGCCCCGGAACCCAGGCCTGGCAGGACTTCCGCAGCGCCAACGATCCCGAGGCACCAACCACGGTGCACGGCGGAAGCTTCCCCTACCAGGACCGCACCGGGATCAACCCGGCCGCGGTCGCGGTCCCCGACCCCGGCTCGCTCGTCAACGGCAGCCCCGACGACGCTCCGCCGAGCATCGGCGGGATCCTCGAGGGCCTCGGCGGCCTGCTCGGCGGCTCGAACGCGCTGCTCGTCTCGGGCGCCGAGTCCGAGTCCGGGCACCCGGTGACGGTCTTCGGCCCCCAGGTCTCCTACTTCGCGCCCCAGATCCTGATGGAGGAGGACCTGCACGCGCCCGACTTCGACGCCCGCGGCGTCGCCTTCGTCGGCGTCAACCTCTACGTGCTGCTCGGCCGCGGCCAGGACTTCGCCTGGTCGGCGACCTCGGCGGGCCAGGACATCATCGACACCTTCGCCGAGAAGCTCTGCGAGCCCGGCGGAGGAGCACCGACGATCGACTCGATGCACTACATGTACCGCGGCCAGTGCCGCCCGATCGAGGTGCTCGAGCGGGTCAACGTGATCACGCCGAACCCCGGCGACCCGAGCCCGCCCGAGGTCTACCGGCTCGAAGCGCACCGCACAGTCCACGGCGTGGTCGCGAAGCGCGGCATGGTCAACGGCCAGCCGGTCGCGTTCTCGAAGCTGCGCTCGACCTACTTCCACGAGGCCGACTCGGCACGCGGCTTCTCGGACTTCAACACGCCCTCGGCGGTCAAGGACGTCGAGTCCTTCCAGCGCTCGGCCGACAAGATCGGCTTCACCTTCAACTGGTTCTACAGCGACGACCGCGACATCGGCTACTACAACTCGGGCAACAACCCAGTACGCGCCGACGGCGTCGATCCCGAGTTCCCGGCCTGGGGCACCGGCGAGTACGACTGGAAGGACTGGGACCCGGTGCTGCCCGAGAACGGCAACGGACTGGCGGGCGGCACCAACGAGGCGCGCTACACGCCGTTCAGCGAGCACCCGAGGACGATCAACCAGTCCTACATCACGAGCTGGAACAACAAGCAGGCGCCCGGCTACCGCGCCGCCGAGGACAACTACGGCTACGGGACGATCTACCGCTCGCAGTCGCTCGACGAGCGGATCGAGTCGCGAATCCAGGGCGCGGCGAAGGCGACGCTCGCCGAGCTGATCGACGCGATGGAGGACGCCGGCACGGTCGATCTTCGCGGCACCCAGGTGCTGCCGTGGATGCTGGAGACGATCCGCCGCGCGCCCGGAGGCGTGCCGGGCGACGTCGCCGGCGCGGTCAACTCGCTCCAGGCCTGGTCCGACGGCGGAGCCCACCGCCGCGACCGCGACCACTCGGGCGTCTACGACGAGCCCGGCCAGGTACAGGTCATGGACGCGTGGTGGCCGCGGGCGCTCGACGCGGTCTTCAAGCCGCAGCTCGGCGACGACCTGTTCAACAAGCTCCGCGCGCAGATCGGCTTCGACGACGTCCCCCGCGCGCAGGGCAGCGCCTACCAGGCGGGCTGGTACGGATTCCTCGAGAAGGACCTCCGCAGCCTGCTCGGCGAGCCGGTCCAGGGCGCCTACTCGCGCCGCTACTGCGGCGCCGGCGACCTCAGCGACTGCCGCGACGCGCTCGTCGACTCGCTGCGCGCCGCGCTCACCGTGCCCGCATCGGCGCTCTACACCCGCGCCCCCGGCTGCCTCGACGGCGGCGGCGGCGACGCGCAGATGTGCACCGACGCGGTCCAGTTCCGGACCACGGGCGGGGTCAGCGTCAACGACATCCACTGGATCAACCGGCCGACCTGGCAGCAGGCGGTCGAGGTCCAGGGCCGCCTGCGGCCGCGGCCGCCCTCGGGCGGCGGTGGCGGAGGCGGAAGCGGCGGAGCCGCCGGCAGCGACGCCAACTACGGCCCTGCGCCCGGGGCCGCAGGCGGCACGACGAAGAAGGCCAAGAAGAAAAGAAAGAGCTGCAAGAGGCTGAAGAGCAAGAAGAAGCGCAAGAAGTGCAGGAAGAGACGCCGCAAGCGCGGCCGCTAGCCGGGCCATGGAGCGCTACGACGCGGTGATCGTCGGAGCCCGCTGCGCGGGCTCGACCGCGGCGATCGCGCTTGCCCGCGGCGGCTGGGACGTACTCCTCGTTGACAAGGACGAGTTCCCCTCCGACACGATCTCCACCCACGGCCTGTGGCCGAACACGATCGCGCGGCTCGAGGAGCTCGGTGCCTGGCAGCTGCTTCTGGATCGCCACACGATCAGGCTCTCCGGGCACCGGATCCGCATCCTCGGCCACGAGCTGACCGGCGATTTCACCCCCGTCTCCGGCTTCACGAAGGCGGCCGGGCCACGGCGCCGGGTTCTGGATCAGGCGCTTCTCGACACTGCGATCGCCGCAGGGGCCGAGGCACGCTTCGGGGAGAAGGTGACGGGGCTGATCGGGACCGGAACCGAGGCCGATCCGGTGCGCGGCGTGGAGACGGAGGGTGGCGGCTCGATTGAGGCCCGCTGGGTCCTCGGGGCAGACGGGCGCGTCTCGACGATCGCCAGTCAACTCGGGCTGGAGAAGACCGAGCCGCTGAGCGGTGAGATGGGCATGCTCTACAGCTACTGGACCGGCCTCCCGGAAACCGAATACGCCCACCTGGACGGCGAGCGCGACGCTGTCTTCAATTGGGCGCCGGCCGAGGACGACATCGATTTGCTGATCTACAACTGCCCCCCGGAGGTGACCCGGGGCGATCGCGAGACGCGCGAGCGGGCATTTCACGCGGCGATCCGCCGGTTCCCGGCGACGATCGATCCCGAAGCAATCGACGCCGGCGAGATGGTGAGCGAAGTCCAGCCCGTTCCCGAGACGATGCTGCGCGGCTTCTACCACCGCCCGACCGGACCCGGCTGGGCGCTGATCGGCGACGCCGGCCATTTCAAGCATCCCGCGACCGCGCAGGGGATCTCGGATGCGATCGAGCAGGGACTGTACGTGGCGAATGCGCTGATGGGGCAGGGACCGGGCCTCGACACCTACCCGGCGTGGCGGGACAAACGCGCCGCCGAGTTCTACGAATGGTCGTTCACCTTCGCGCGCTTTCCCCGCGAATCGGGCAAGGTGATGTTCGCCGCGATGGAGCGCGAGCCGGAGGCCGCGCAGCATTTCCGCGACACCTTCTCCCGCCTCTCGCGCCCCCGCTCGGACCTGCTCACGAAGGAGCGGCTCGGGCGCTGGTTCGCCGAAGCCGAAGCTTCTAAGGCTTAGGCACCGTTGCGAGACGGCGAGGCCAGCTCGCCGTAGTTCATGCCGCCGTAGCTGAAGCTCGGCACGACCGGCCACTGGCGGCGCCAGTCGGTCATCTCCGAGGAGGGGAAGACGTTCTGGTAGCGGGGGTCGCGCGCGTTGGTGTCGGCGAGCGCCTTCTCCTTCAGCATCGAGTCGTACTGGTCGATCGAGTCCTCGAGCGTGTTCGAGTTCAGCACCACCTCGCGGTTGAAGAACTCGGCGAACTTCTTCACGCCCGGGATCTTGGAGAGGTGCGGGTGCCAGTTGTCGGCGGCGACGCCGTTCTCGGATGAGACCCAGACGCCCTCCGGGGTGTTGATGCAGAGCGAGTGGTTACCGTCGGTGTGTCCCGGGGTCCAGACCAGTGCGACGCCCTTGCCGAGCTCGACGTCGCCGTCGATCAGCAGCACGTTCTCCTCCGGGATCCCCTTGATCCCGTCCTCGACGTACCAGGCCCACTGCATCGGGTGCAGCGAGGCGAACGTGTCCCACTCCTTGCGCTGGGTAATCAGCTTCGCGTTCGGGAACAGCGGCGCCAGCGGCCCGTCGTGGCCGGGCGGCGGGTCGGTGGTCCCGAGGATGAAGCGCGCGTCCTGGACGTGGAGGTGGTCGAAGCTGACGAAGTCCACGTCCTCGGGGCGGATGCCGGCCTTGGCGATCGCCTCCGGGACGTCGTTGTAGAAGGTCGCGAACACCTTGTAGGAGAGGAACTCGCCGTAGCGGTGCAGGAGCTGGTCGTAGAACGGCGCCTCGGCAGGGCCCTCGGTCACGGTCGGCTCGTAGACGAGCGTCTTCAGCTCGCCGTCGAAGTCCTCGTACTGGACGGCGACGAGGCGGTTGAGGATGTTGATGAACGGGTTGACCGCCTTCGCGGCGCCACCGAACGCGAACTTGACCGGGTAGCCGGCCGAGGCGATGTCGACGGTGCGGACGCCGCTGATTCGGTTCTCCGGCGTTGCGAACCGAGCCCGGAACTCGGCCGCCGCCTCGCGGATCGCCGCCGGCCGATCGCCTCGCGGCCAAGTCTCGTTCGCCTGGTCGAACTCGTGGAAGGGCTTCAGCCCTAGCTTCTCGGGCTTCTCGATCGTCGCCACGCCGACGAGCCTAGCTCGCTTTGGCGGGCTCGGGCTGCTCGTCGACCTCGCCCGCCATCCCGGCCCAGTGGGCCTC
This sequence comes from uncultured Solirubrobacterales bacterium, assembly GCA_963800705.1. Lineage (GTDB taxonomy): Bacteria > Actinomycetota > Thermoleophilia > Solirubrobacterales > 70-9 > CAWDBV01. The sequence continues at coordinate 11,979 of CAWDBV010000005.1, read as the reverse complement.
GGGGCTGGGCGGGTGGTCGCGCAGGTACCACTCGGCGTCGAGGGCGCCCTTGGTGCCGGTGGCGGCCGCGGTCACGGCCTGGCGGTAGGTGTGGTCGACGAGATCGCCGACCGCGAACACGCCCTTCAGCTTCGTCTTCGTCGAGGGCTCCTCGACCTCGACGTAGCCCTCGTCGTCGACGTCGACCTGGTCGGCAACCAGCTCGGATCGCGGCGAGTGCCCGATCGCGACGAAGGCGCCGCCGAGGGCGAGCTCCTTCGGCTCGCCGGTCTCGGCGTGCTCGAGCTTCAGCGTCCCGATCTTGCCGTCCTCGCCGGCGGCGAACTCCTTCGGCACGTACGGGGTGACGACCTCGATGTTGTCGACGCCCCGGGCGCGGTCCTCCATGATCTTCGAAGCGCGGAACTCGTCGCGGCGGTGGACGATGTAGAGCTTGTTCGCAAACTTGGCGACGAAGATCGAGTCCTCCATCGCCGAGTCCCCGCCGCCGATCACGGCGACGTCCTCGCCCTTGAAGAAGGCGCCGTCGCAGACACCGCAGGTCGAGACGCCCTTGCCCTGCAGCTCCTCCTCGCCGGGGATGCCGAGCCGCTTCGGCTCGGCCCCCATCGAGAGGATGACCGCCTTGGCGAGGTACTCGTCCTTGCCGACGGCGATCCGGTGGATGCCGCCGTCGGTGAGCTCGATCTCGGTGGCGTCGTCGGTGACGAAGCGAGTCCCGAAGCGCTCCGACTGGGCGCGGAACTCGTTCATCATCTCCGGCCCCATGATCCCCTCGGGATAGCCGGGGTAGTTCTCGACGTCGGTGGTGTTCTGGAGCTGACCGCCCCACTGAAAGCCCTCGATGACGAGTGGCTCGAGCTCGGCACGCGCCGCATACAGCGCCGCCGTGTATCCGGCCGGCCCCCCTCCGACGATCACCAGCTCTTCGATCTGCTGCTCGTTCATAGGTACATCATACTCCTTACTTCAAAAAGTAAAGTAATGGATGGCACTAAGTCGACGCGGCGGCGGGCTCCCCCACGCCCGGCTTCTGCTCCTCGGCCGGCCGCCCCTCGGCCTCCCAGCGGGCGACGGTCTTGCGGAGCCCGAAGAAGGCGACGATCCCGGGCGGGATCGGGAGCCAGAAGGCGATCACGCGGTAGGCGAGCACGGCGGCGAACACGGTCGAGCTGTCGAGCCCGAAGACGACGAAGGCTCCGATCATCCCCGCGTCGACCGCGCCCACCCCTCCCGGTGCGAGCGGGAACAGGTTGGCGACCATGCCGACGAAGAAGCCCTGGATCAGAACCGCGACCGGGACCTGGATGTCGAAAGCGTGGAAGCTCGCCCAGAGGATGGCGATGTTGGCGGCCCAGAAGCCGACCGCGCCGCTGACCGCCAGCGCGCCGCTCTGCGGGTGGCGGAGGAAGCCGATCGCGGTCCGGACCGCCTCTGCGAGTGTGGCCGGAGCGGTAGCGAGGCGGCTGGCGAACTTGCCGAACCGCCCTGAGGTCTGATTCGAGATCCGGCGCTCGAAGTCGCCCGGGATCAGCGAGACCAGCGCGACGATCAGGATCACGCCGCCGGCGAACGCCGCTGGGATGATCGTCACCGAGACCGGGCCGCCCCCGTTGAGGACACCCGTGCGGAGCAGCACGCCGAAGATCACCAGCGCGAGCATGTAGACCGAATAGAGCAGGACCAGGAAGGCGAGCATCCGCTTCGCCGATTCGCGGCGCTCCATCCCCGCCTTGCGAAGCGCCCAGTAGGTGAGCACGATCCCTCCCGCGCCGCCGGCCGAGAAGAGGCGCGTCGCCGCGAGGCCCGCCATCGTGATCTGGTAGCTCTCGCGCCATTCGAGGTCGACGATGTTCTCGCCGACGACGCTGCGGAACAGCGCCACGTAGGCGGCGAAGGCGAGCACGTTGAAGCCCACCGCGATGCCGATCCAGAGCGGGTCGCCCTCGCCGATCTTCGCGATCGCGTCCTCGAGGCCGACGATCTTCGGGAAGACGACGTAGATCGCGACGATCAGCAGCACGACGACGACGCCGGTCTGGATCAGGCGCCGCTTGTCCTCGAAGAAACTCGGCTCGGCTTCATCGCCGAGATCAATCCGGCGTTTCTTGTCCTCAGTCGCTGCGGTGGGTGAAGTCCCCACGTAGCCATCCTCGCAAAGTGCGGCTACGTAGTGGCAATTCGCTCCAATCGCTGCAGCCGCCGGTTCACGGCCTGGACGAACGGCTCGACATAGGGCTCGCCCCAGCGCACGGCGGCCACGAGCGCGGCGCCGGCGAGCAAATCGGTGACGTAGTGCTCGCCCAGGTAGACGAGCGCGAAGCCGAGCGTCGCCGCGTAGGTCCATCCGGCGATCCCCTCGGCGGTGCCGCTCTCGGCGAGGTGGATCGCGGCCATGACCGAGGTCGCGAAGTGGAGCGAGGGCATCGCCGCCCACGGGTTGCCGCCGAGCGCGCCGTAGAGCTTCGGCCAGGCGCCCTTGAAGGTGCGCTCGCCGACCTCGACCATGATCCGCTCGACCTCTTTCCCGGTGCGGCCCTGCTCCGATGCCCACCACGGCGGCGCGGTCGGGACCGCGAAGTAGACCGCGCAGCCGAGATCGAAGGTGGCCGCCATCTGCCGCGCGGCGCGCGGGAAGCGATCGTTGTGGCGGGCGAGGATCCAAACCATCGAGCTGTGCGGTTCCAGAAACCAGAGCCAGTGCGCCCAGGCCAAAGTCTGATCGAGCGTGGCGCTCTTTCCGGCCAGCGCTCGCTGCAGGCGCACGTTCGGCAGCTCGCCGCCGCCGATCGCGCGGTCGATCGCGATCGGGTAGTCGATCCGGACCCGGGCGCGGAGCTTGTCGGGGTCGTCGTAGGGGAGCTCGTGGGCGTGCAGGAAGCCCCACATCTGCATCGCGAACAGCGCCGCGTCGCGCACCTTCGTCCGAGGAGTTACGACCGCGAGCGCCAGCGGGCCGCCGACGAGCGCGCTCGTGGTCACGGCGGTCGGCAGCTTGAGCCGCTTGCGGACCAGCGGCGCGACGACCGCCGCCCCAAGCGCGGCGACGGCGCCGGCGCGGACCAGGGTCCGCATCCGTGTCGAGCGAGGCGGCGGAGCATCCCTGTCGGTGGCCCGATACACGGCGCGGCGAGTATAAGTCGGCGGGTGGAGTTGAAGGGAAAGACGGCCGCCGTCACCGGCGCTGCGGGGTTCATCGGCTCGGCGACCTGCAAGCGGCTCGCCGCAGAGGGCTGTGAGGTGGTCGGGCTCGAGGTCGACGATTCGCTCGCCGGCAAGGTCGAGGCGGCCGGGGCGCGGTTCGCGCTCGCCGACATCACCGACCGCACCGCGCTCGACGAAGCGCTCGACGGCGCCGACCTCGTCGTCCACACCGCGGCCTACGTGCGCGAATGGGGCACGATGGAGGAGTTCGTCGAGGTCAACGTCGGCGGCACCGTGAACGTGCTCGATGCCGCCGAGACCGCAGGCGTCGAGCGAGTCGTCCACCTGAGCTCGGTGGTCGTCTACGGCTACGAGTCCGAGGACGAGCAGGACGAGTCGGCGCACCGCCGCAACTGCGGCATCCCATACATCGACACGAAGAGCGCCTCGGACCGGATCGCAATCCGCCGCGGCGCGGTCGTGATCCGCCCCGGCGATGTCTACGGACCGGGTTCGGTGCCGTGGGTCGAGCGGATGGCCGGACTGCTCGCCTCGGGCCGAGCGGCGCTGCCCGGCCAGGGTGACGGCCAGATGCTCCCCGTCTACATCGACGACCTGGTCGAGTCAATCATCCTCGCCGCGCGCAACGGGAAGCCCGGCCATGCCTACACGGTCTGGGACGGCTCCGATCTCACTTTCGATCAGTACCTGACCGCGCTGGCCGCGCAGATCGGGGCGAAGCCGCCGCGCAAGGTGCCGCGCGCGATCGCGGTGACGGCGCTGACAGCCCTCGAGGCCGGCGCAAAGGCGATCGGCCGCACGCCCGAGCTCGGCCGCCACGGGATCACACTCGTCGACCGCCGCGGCAAGGCCTCGAACGCCCGCGCCCGCGAGGAGCTCGGCTGGGAGCCGAAGGTCGACCTCGACGAGGGCCTGCGGCGCAGCGGGGACTGGCTGCGCGAGAGCGGGGTCTAGGCGCCGGACCTAGGCGGGGATCGGCGCCCTGCCGGCGCCGTTCTCGCTCACCTGCTCGGCGAGCGGCCGCAGCTCCTCGAGACCGGTGAACACAACCGGCCCCGGCATCATCCGCTCGGGGGGCGGGATCTCGACCCCGACCATCGCCATGCGGCGCTTCAGCGCCTGGTAGGCGAAGCCGTAGACCTGCGAGGAGTGGTGCCCGTAGGAGGTGAAGTCGGTCGGGTCATCGACCTCCGGCGGCATGAACACCTCGGCCGCCTTCGGCAGCAGCTTCTCGAGCGTCCCGAGCACGACCTTCTTCATCTCCGGGCGCTCCTCGCAGACGTCCTTCAGGAAGCGGACCCCGAAGGCGATGTGCCGGTGCTCGTCCTGCTCGACGAGCCGGAAGCCCTTGTTGAACCCTGGGTAGATCTTGTGGTCCTCGGTGTACTGGATGATGATCCGCTGTCCGGGCATCGCCAGCACTCCCTCGGTGACCATGTGGTAGGTGACGATGCCCTCGACGAACAACTCGAGGTCGTCGGGCTTCGCCTTGATCCGGTCGGCGACGTCGCGCAGCGAGTCGTCAGCCGCCGCTCGTCCGCGGCCTCGCTGCCGGCCGGCGTGAGCTCGGCCGCCCGCTCTGCGAGCTCGGCCGCCGCGATCGTGGCACCGCGCCGGTGGGCCAGCTCCGACGCCTCCTCGAGTACCGCGGCGATGCGCTCGTCGGGTCCGTCGGAGGCGAGCGCCAGGTGGCGCGCCCGCTCCTCGAGGTCGCCGACGCTCTCCGCGAGCTCACGGTGGAGATCGCGGCGTCGGTCAGCGGAGGCCGCCGAGTAGACAGCGTCGCGGAACAGGGGGTGGGAGAACTCGACCCGATCATCCGGGCGGATCGAGACGATCTCGGCGTCGACCGCCGGAGCCGAGCGGCTCCGGGTCGATCAGCGGCAGGGCCGGATCGGTGAGCGCGCTCGCCTCCAGCAGCTCCTCCCGTGTGGCGACCGGAAGCCGGCGCAGCCGGACGTTGATCAACTCGCGGACGTCGTCGGGGACGGGCAGCGACTCGTCGCCCGACTCGGGCACCCCGCCTTCAAGCCATGCCCCGGGCGACCTCGAGCGCTCGGAAGGGGTTCCCGCGCGATGCCCGCTCGATCCGACCGAGCAGGGTTGGGGTGAGCACGTCGCCGAGCCGTTGGCGGAGCATCCCGTGCAGCGCGTCGCGGTCGAGTGGTCCGAGGCGCAGCCGCGGTGTCCGGCGACCTCCACGACGTCGAGCAGGCTGGGGCGCGGGACGCCGGTCGTGCGCAGGGTCGCGAGCAGCGCGACGGGCGAGCCATCGAGGCGGCGAAGCGCGAACTTGAGCGCCTCCGCGGTTGGAACGTCGAGCCACTGAACGTCGTCGACCGCGAGCACGACCGCGTTCTCCTGGACAGTGTTCGCAACACGGAGAGGGTCGCCGTGCCGATCGCGCGCGGCGCCGGAGCCGACCCGTCCGGTCGCTCGCGCAGCAGCGCGACCTCGAGCGCGTGTCGCTGTGGCTCGGGAAGCGAGTCGATAGCGCCGCCGTCGACGGAGCCGAGCAGGTCGCCGAGCCCGGCGAACGAGAACGCTGTCTCGGCCTCCGCCGGACGGCACTCCAGGACGCGCCACCGCGGCCTGCGGCGCGCGCCGCTCCCTCGCGCCAGAGGGTCGTCTTGCCGATCCCCGCTTCGCCCTCGATCGCCATCACCCGTGGACCCTCGGGCAGGCCGGCGAGCAGAGCCTCCACCCGCTCCAGCTCCGGCGCCCGACCGCTGACCCCTCCGGCCATGGGACGAGTGTCCCATCGCGCCGGTGCCAGATGCAAGAATCGGCTTCGGACCGCGCCATGACCGCATCCGAGAAGGTCACCTACTGCCGCATCTGCGAGCCGCTCTGTGGGCTCGTCGCCACCGTCGAGGACGGCGAGGTGACCAAGCTGCGGCCCGATCCCGACCACCCGCTGTCCGCCGGGTTCGCGTGCCCGAAGGGGATCGCGATGACCGACGTTCAGAACGATCCCGACCGGGTCCTGCACCCGCTGCGGCGCCGCGCCGACGGCGAGTTCGAGCAGGTCAGCTGGGAGAGCCGCGCTGGACGAGATCGGCTCCCGCCTGAAGGCGATCATCGACCGAGCACGGCGGGCGACTCGGTCGGCTGGTACATGGGCAACCCCGGCGCCTTCTCCTACTCGCACCCGCTCTGGGTGCTCGGCTTCCTCTCGGCGATCCGCTCCCGCCACTACTACACGGCCTCCTCCCAGGACGTCTCCAACCGCTTCGCGGCGAGCGCCCTGCTCTACGGCTCGCCCTTCCTGATCCCGATCCCGGACCTGAAGCGGACCGAACCTGCTGCTGATGATCGGCGCCAACCCGCTCGTCTCGCACGGCAGCCTGATGACCGCGCCGCGGATCAAGGACCAGCTGAACGCGATCACCGACCGCGGCGGCCGCGTGGTGGTCGTCGATCCCGCGCCGCTCGGAGACCGCGCGCGAGTTCGAGCACGTCCCGATCAACCCGGACACCGACGCCTGGCTGCTGCTGGCGCTGCTGAACGTGATCTTCGCCGAGGGCCTGGAGGACCGCGGCGCGATGGCGGTGCAGGCGAGCGGCGCCGCGCGCGCTGAGGTCCATGGTCGCCGAGCACACCGCCCGAGGCGACCGAGGCCCGCACCGGGATCGCCGCCGAGGACATCCGCACGCTGGCGCGCGACCTGGCCGCGGCCGACGGCGCCGCGGTCTACGGGCGCACCGGGTCCTGCCTGGGGCGCAACGGGACGCTCGTCTCCTTCCTGCTCGACGCCCTCAACGTCGTCACCGGCAACCTCGACCGCGAGGGCGGCGCGATGTTCGGCGAGGGCGCCGATCGACTTCGCTCGGGTCGCCGACCAGATCGGGGTCGGGACCTACGACGCGGCGCGCACGCGCATCGGCGACCTGCCCGAGGTGCTGGGCCAGATGCCCGCCTCCGTGATGGCCAAGGAGATGACGACCCCCGGCGAGACCCAGATCCGGGCCATGTTCGTCTCGGCCGGTAACCCGGTGCTCTCGGTGCCGAACGGCGACGAGCTGGCGGCGGCGCTGGAGGAGACCGAGCTCACCGTCGCGATCGACCTCTACGTCACCGACACGGCACGGCACGCCGACTTCGTGCTGCCGGCGACCACCTTCCTCGAGCGCGAGGACTTCCCGCTGCCCTTCCTGACCCTGCACACGACCCCGTTCGTGCAGATGACCGAGGCGGTCGTCGAGCCGCGGGGCGAGGCGCGGCAGGAGTGGGAGATCATCGAGGAGATCTCGAAGCGGATCGGCGTCGTCCCCGACGCGTCGGCCGCGGCTCGCCGGCTGGGCAAGTTCGGGCTGAAGCTGACGCCCGCGCCGCCTGCTCGACCTGCTGCTCCGCACCGGCCCCGACGGCGACCGCTTCGGCCTCCGCCGCGGCGGCACCAGCCTGAAGAAGCTGGCGAAGAAGCCCCACGGCGAGGTGCTCGGCGAGTACCTGCGTCCCGGACGTGCTCGCCGAGGAGATCCGCTTCGACAGCGGCCGGGTGCGCCTCGACCCGCCGCGAGATCCTCGAGGAGCTCGAGCGGCTGGGCGCGCAGAACGGCCACGACCCGGAGTTCCCGCTGCGGCTGATCGGCCTGCGCGAGCTGCGCTCGCACAACTCCTGGATGCACAACGCGGCGCTGCTGATGCGCGGCGGCCGCGAGCACACCGCCCGCATCCACCCCGACGACGCCGCGGCCCGGGATCGAGGACGGCGAGCCGTGCCGGATCAGCTCCCCGCACGGCTCGATCGAGATCCCGGCGCAACCTCACCGACGAGATCACCAGCGGGCACGATCGCGGTCCCCCACGGCTGGGGCCACCGCGGCGGCGGCTGGAGACGGCCAACGCCGCGGGTGGGGTCAACGTCAACGTGCTGGCCTCCTCGGACCCCGAGGATCTGGAGCGGCTCGCCGGGATGGCGTTCCTGAACGGGATTCCGATTCGGCTCGACCGGGTCGAGGTCGCGGTCGGCGACCGTGCGGCCGCCGCCGAGCCCGCCTCGGTGATCTAGCGGCACCGGGTGAACGATTCGCGCGAGCCGGCCTGGCCGGTGCTCTACGACGCCGATTGCGGCTTTTGCAAGTGGAGCCTCGACAAGCTGCTCGCCTGGGACCGCGCCCGGCGGCTGCGGCCGGTGGCGATTCAGAGCACCGAGGGCGAGCGGCTGCTGGCGCCGATGCCGGAGGCCGAGCGGCTCGCGTCGTGGCATCTCGTCCTGCCGTCGGGGGAGGTGCGCTCGGGCGGCGCGGCCGCCGCGCCGCTGGCGCGCCTGCTGCCGAGCGGGCGTCCGCTTGCGGCTCTGTTCGACACCTTTCCCCGGGCGACCGAGCGGGCCTACCGCTGGGTTGCCGGTCACCGCTCGGCGCTCGCGCGCCTGGTCCGCGCCGATCCGGACCGGCCCTTGCGGCGTCGGTGAGGCCCCTCACGCTTCGGCGCGCCGAGCCGCACCGAAACCACCGTATGGGTGGTTTGGGTGCGCCTCGATCGGCCGCTACCGGACGGCGCCCCGCGCGATCACCGGCAGCTCGGCTTCGACGGTCCCGGCCCGCGCCGCGTAGAGGACGTCGTGGAGGTTGACGCAGGTGCAGGCATGGTTTGGGATCAGCTCGAGGCGCTCGCCGACCGCGGGCGCCTCCGCGCCCGCCGCCACGTTGCCGTGCCCGTGCTCCTCGCTGAGCGCCTCGATTCCGAGGCCGGCGCGGCCGACGACCTCGGCGTGCCCGCTCGCCCCGGGGGGCGGCCCGGCCTCGCTCAACGTCTTCGAGCCGGCGTCCACGATGAACCGCCCGGGGACCGCGGTCGAGACCACGGTGGCGTGGACCCGTAGCGCGCAGTCGTCGAGAGCGAACTCCCCCCGGCCCTCCATGCGGTCGAGAAACGCGTAGTTCCCCGGGCGAACCTCCGTCATCGGGGTCCCGTGGGAGCGAAACAGCGTCGCGGTCGAGCCGCCCGAGATCCGCGCGCTGTCGAGGCCGGCCTCCGCGAACAGGTCGCGCGCCCGCTCGAGGGTCGTGCCGACCTCGAGCATCCCCGCCGCGATGCGTTCTCGTCGTAACGCAGGTGGCCCGGGTAGCACGAGAGCCCGGCGACGCGCAGACCGCCGCCGAGCGCTTCGATCCGCCGCCCGACCTCGACCGCGCGCTCGGGATCGAGCCCGGTGCGCCGCAGTCCGACGTCGACCTCGATCAGGGCCTGGGCCTCGGTCCCGCGCGACCGCATGGCCGCAGCGATCGGCTCCGCCGCCGCGGCCGAGTCGAGCGCGATCGTCAGCGGCACCGCGCCGGCTACCTCGGCCAGCCGGGCAACCTTCTCGGCCCCGACCACCGGGTAATGCAGCACGAGCGGGGCGCCGAGCGCCGCCGCGAAGATCTCGGCCTCGCGCGACTTCGCCGTCGTCAAGCCGGCGGCACCGTGCTCGAGTTGCAGCGCCCCGATCTCGCGCGTCTTGTGGGTCTTCGCGTGGGGATAGAACTCCAGCCGGTGAGCGCTCGTGTACTCGGCGGTCCGGGTCAGGTTGCGATCGAGCCGGTCGAGATCGACGACCAGCGCCGGGGTCTCGAGCTCCGCAACCGTTCGCCCGTCGCTCACGCCGTCGGTCCAGGACGGCCACGCAGTCGATCTCGACCTTGATTCCGGGTAGGTGAGCCCCGACCGTCGTCCGCGCCGGGAGCGGCTCGTCGAAGAAACTCGATAGACGGTGTTCATCGCCTCGAAGTCGTCGAGGTCGGCCAGGAAGACACCACAGCGCACGACGTCCGCGTAGGTCGCGCCGGCCTCGGCGAGGATGGCGCCGAGGTTCTCCATCACCAGCCGCGTCTGCGCCTCGATCGTCCCCTCGACGACCGCGCCGTCGCGGAGCGGCCCCTGCCCGGAGACGTAGAGGAACCTGCCCTCGGCGATCACCCCGGGCGAGTAGGCGCCCGCCGGCGTCGTGCCCTGGACCGCGCGCTTCACCGGTTCACATTCCGAGCAGTTCGCCGCCGTCCACGACGACATCTTCCAGCATCACGTGCTCGCTTCCCGGGCCGAGCAGGAAGCTGACCACGGCGGCGACGTCCGCGGGCCGCGCGACGCGTCCGTGGGGGATGCGCGGTCGCATTGCGTCGATGGACCCTTCGGCGAGGTCGTCGACCGAGCTGTGATCGGCGGCGAGCGTGCGCATCATCGGCGTGTCGGTGGGGCCGGGGGAGACGGTGTTGACGCGTACGCCGAGGGGACCCACCTCCATCCCGAGCACACGCAGCGCCTGGCGCATGCCGGCCTTCGAACCGCAGTACGAGGCCTGGCGCATGCGTGGCATTCGGGCCGCAATCGAGGCCACCCCAACGATCGCGCCCCGGCCGCGTTCGGCCATCAGCCGCGCGTAGGCCTGGGCGACGAAGAAGACGCCTTGCGTGTTCACGCCGAGGATCCGCCCGAACTCCTCGCGCTCCACCTCCAGCGCCGGCGCCGGGGCAAAGATGCCGGCAGCGATCGCCACCCGCTCGGCCTCAGAGGTCGCCTCGGCCAGCCCGTCGACCTCCGCTCCTTCGGTGATGTCGACCTCGTAGGGCTCGGCGCCGAGCTCGGCGGCCAGCGCCCGAACGCCCTCGAGCCTGATGTCGGCAAGCACCAGCCGCTCGGTCCAGGGCTCGCGGGCGAGCCGGCGGGCGATTCCCTCGCCGATCCCCTGGGCCGCTCCGACGACGACGGTGGTTCCTGCGGTGTCCGGTGAGTTCATGTATAAGAACTGCGGTCTGTAGGTGCGAACCGACGATAACAGTGACCTCGCCTGGTTGGCGCTCGCCGAGTACGCGCCGGTGAGCAAGCTCCGGCTCGAGCGCACCCGGGTCCAGCGGCCGCGCTTTGCGGTGATCGACTTCCACACCCACCTCGGGCGCTGGCTGGACCCCAAAGCCGACTGGATGGCGAGCGATCTGGCCGGCCGCCGTCACGCTCGCTGGGCGGTCGACGCCGAGGCCTACCTCGAGCTCTGTGACCGCCACTCGATCGAGACCTCGATCAACCTCGACGGCGGCTGGGACACGGAGCTCGAGGCGAACCTCGACCGCCTCGACCGCGCTCACCCGGGCCGCTTCGCAACCTTCTGCCAGCTCGACTGGACCCGCGCGACCGCCGGCGACGGGTTCGGCGACGAGCTGGCCGAGTCGCTGCGCCGATCGGCCGCCGCCGGGGCGCGTGGGCTGAAGATCTGGAAGACGCTCGGGCTCGGCTTTCGCGATGCCGCAGGCGACCTGCTGCTTCCCGACGACGAGCGCGCCGCGCCCGTGTTCGCGGCGGCCGGCGAGCTGGGGCTGCCGGTGCTCATACACACTGCCGACCCACCCGCGTTCTTCGATCCGGTCGACCGCCACAACGAGCGGCTCGAGGAGCTGCTGGCCCACCCCGAATGGTCATTCGCCGGTCCCGCGTTCCCCTCGCACCAGCGCCTAATGGAGTCGTTCGAGGCGCTGGTCGCGGCCCACCCGCGAACGACGTTCGTGGGTGCCCACCTGGCGGGCAACGCCGAGGACCTTTCCTGGCTCGGGTCGTTGCTGGACCGTCTGCCGAATCTCTGCGTCGACATCTCGGCCCGGATCTCCGACCTCGGCGCCAGCCGCGGGCGGCGCAGCGGTTCATCGACCGCCATCGCGACCGCGTCCTCTTCGGCTCGGACCTCGTGCCGCCGACCGACGGTGGCCACGAGCGGATCTTCAGGTTCCTCGAGTCGTCCGACGAGGCGTATGAGTACGCGGGCGACGAGGTGCCGCCGCCGGCCGGGCGCTGGACGATCTCGGCGCTTGGGCTCGCCGACGAGACGCTGCGCGCGG